>NZ_JAFRGN010000026.1 GCF_017433805.1 Butyrivibrio sp.
ATTCAGCTCTTTTAACAGATTAGAAACAGTAAGGCCATTTAATCTCACAGCCTCAGCTTCATCCACCTTAAGTCCCAGATAGCCTGCGATATCTGTAACTCCAAGTACATCTACGGCCTTGAGCGACTTTCTGGTATTCTGGGTCTGAGTCTTAACTGTTGCGATCGCATCAGCCAGCTTATCTACCTGATCGTTGGCATTCTTAACAGCTCTCTGAGCCTCCACCGTAGCCTCTTTATATTTAGCATACTGAGACATTACAGCCGCGGCATTATGCTGAACCTGGGCATTTTCTGTAATGAACGAGTTAAGCGCTTTGCTTCGCTCAACTACAGCAGATACCGTTTCAGGCGACAGCTTATTTACTACCTGCTTATATACAGCCGTAGTATTATTGTTATTATGAGTGTACTTATCAATCTTTTCGTTCTTACCGATGATGAGACAGTCAGCATCATGAAGGAGATTATTCTTGTTCTGTATTACCTGCGTCAGTGCATAGCCATTATAGGTCGTCGGAGTTGTACCATCCTTCTCAATCGTTACGCCATCAGCAGGATTTTCTATTTCATCCCGGATCACATAATGCTTAACCCCGTCGTTATCAGTATAAGTAAATACATCAAACTCTCCTGCCAGATAAGCATTCCACTTTGTTCCATTCCCGAGTTTACTAGAGTCTTTTTCAGTATAATATTTCTTTACATAATCATTTGCTTCAATCTCTTCAAGGGATTTCTCGAAGATTACCATACCATCGCCAGTGTTAATATTGGTCGTACTTGGCGACAGCTTTAGAAGTGAATCCCAGTTAAAGTATTTAACTCCGTCCTGAATATTACCTTCTGCATCTTTGTATTTATATGTTAATTTACTGTAGTTGTACTCCTGTCCGTCAACTCCCTTTAAAGAAACAAAATCTGTCTCGTAATTAACCTGATCCGCCAAAATGTCTATTCCAAGAACCTCTGGCATGTAATAGTTGACGATGACCTGCTTCATAACAGCTCTGTTCTTATCAACATTTCCAAGCTTTCCATCCCAGTTGTTGCCGCGCGTAGATGACAGCTTATTAGCTTCAACCTCGTTCTCAATATTGTCTTCGACAATATCAAGAGCTTCAGCCAGATTATCAACCTTCTGCTGTGCTGCTGTAACATCTGCCGCAGCATCTTCTGTCTTCTTGGTCGCATCCTCTATCTTGCTGTCAAACTTCTGCTCAGCAGCTTCAAGTGCACTCTGAGCTTCGTCCAGTTTCTTGACAGCTGCTTCATACTCAGAAGCCAGTCTGTCATAAAGAGCTTTTCTAGTCTCAAGATCAGCCTTTGTATCACTTACAAGCTTCTCAAGGTCTTTATATGCAGTTTCTGCACTTTCCTTGGTATCAGCATTCTGGATAGTATCAACAAGCTCTGCTGCCTTTTTTCCCGCCTCTTGTGTTACAGTGCTCATCACACCTGACTGTTCTGCGATACCCTTGATATCCTCTGCAGCCTCTTTTGCCTCTTCCTCTACAACCTCATATTTCTCTTCAAACTGCTTATTAACGTCCTCAGCTGCCACGAGATCTTTTTTAACATCTTCTATACTATCTGCTGCAGACTGCAAATCTGTTGTAGCCGCAGTTACCGTAGTTCCATCAGCTTCTTTTGTATCATTAACAACCTGTTCTGCTGCCTCTATGACTGCCTGTACCTCGTTTGTGGCATTAGGCGCATCTGTAGCAGCTGCCGGAGCTACATTCTGTGTAACATCACCTTCAAGAATAAGGTTAGCAGCCTCAGCCGCCTCTGTTGCAGCACTTGCAAGATTATCCTGTTCGCCCGCTGTTTCCTGAGGCGCCTGTTCCTGAGATGCATTGTTTTCTTCAGCCGCAGGTTCTACGCACGCATCCTGAGCCACCTCAGCCTGCTGCTGTGCCTCATCTGTCACTGTCTGATACTCACTCACAGCTTCTGCCTGCTGTGTAGTCTCAGGCTCATTATTATTTTCAGGTACTTCGCCAGCATTATCGTTGGCATAAGCTGTAATTGGCGTCTGAAGCGCCATCATCGCCGAAATACCTATCATAAGCGCCGATACAACTTTTTTGTTTGATAGATCACTACGTTTCATAAGCTACTCCTCTCTGCTCATTACGCTTCATCAAGACCTATATGCTCAAATAAATACTGAAGAACGTCTGGTGTGAACTTTCTGGCCTTAAACGCTACAGACTTCTTGCCATCCTCTTCCTTATCTTCACGAACTGCTTCCGCATACATTATCATCGTCTCTGCTACAACAATCACGTCTCTTCCGACCATACTGGGAATGCGCTTATCTACAGTTATCGCAATACCAAGAGGACTGATATTTTTAACCTGTCCGTAGTACTTGTTAAGTGTTTCCTTGTCAACAATTACGCTGTTTGCCAAAAACTCTACTCGATTGATCGTTCTACGTTCTAACATTTTTTTCACCTCTCCCAGATAATATCTGTCTTCCTATTTTTAATTATATCGTCAGATAATCATAATAATTATCATACGAACGGTTTTAAGTTTACTTTTTACTGTCTTTTATGATTTATTTAATTTAGATTTTATCTTTCTACTGCTCTGATCACTTTTTCTTTCCATTTCTTACTGTACGGATGCTCTCGAAGCGATAGGTTTGCCCTGTTTGTGCCTAACAGAACCGTAGTCGTGTGGGTAAACTCCTTAAAGCCCCACTCGCCGTGGTAGGCTCCCATTCCAGAGTGGCCAACGCCATTAAACGGAGCATTCTTGACCATCATGTGAAGACACACTTCATTGATGCATCCACCGCCGAACTGCATTCGTTGCATGACCTTCTTGGCCCAGCGTACGTCCTTGGTAAATATGTAAAAAGATAATCCGTGTTCCCTTCTATTGATGATATTCAAAAGGTCATCTATCTTATCCTCATCATATGGAACCACTGGAAGCAGCGGGCAAAAGAGCTCTTTCTGAACAATGTCTTCATCAACAGTCACCGGGTAAATAATTGTAGGTTCAAACTTAAGACTTCCTACATCTCCATGGCCCCCAAAGACTACTCTTGAACGATACTCATCTGCAATTCCTTCACATTTTCTGTAGGCTCCCTCATTTATAAGGCGAGGATATTCCAGATTATCAAGAGGACTTTGCCCGAGCTGTCTTACAAATTCCTCTTTTAAATATGTAATAAACTCATCACATACCTCTTTTGCAACAGCCACCTGATTGACATCAAGGCATATCTGCCCAGCATTAAGCGCTTTGAAAAAGGCTACTTTCCTGGCCGCATCTCTAAGGTCAGCATCTTTTCTGACAATGCACCAGTTACCGTTTTCTCCGCCAAGCTCAAGGCACGTAGAGGTAAGATTCTTGGCAGCACACTCCAAAACATGAACACCTACCCTGGTTGAACCTGTGTAGAATATCTTGTCAAAGGGTTGTGCAAGACACATATCTGCAATGTCATGTCCTCCGTCTATCAGGATTGCATATTCCGGAGGAAATGTTTCATTGATCAGCTTCTTCATTACCGCTGTGCAGTGGCTGGACTTGGAGCTTGCCTTGATCACGGCTGTATTTCCACCAGCCAGACTTATGGCCAGTACTCCAAGGGACAGGAATACCGGGAAATTAAACGGACTGATTATAAGCGAAACTCCATAGGGCATCTTGTAGACCTTGGTGAAAACACTAGGGAAACAGTGTATTCCACTCAGATGCGTCTCTGGTCTTGCCCACTTTTTAAGCTTTTTTATCATGTCATTCATTTCCTGAATGAGACTTCCAATGTCGCAGAAATAAGCTTCAAGTGGTGCACGGCCAAGATCCTCATAAAGCGCTCTCTCGAGTTCCTTCTGATTATCAAGTACCGCCTGTTTTAGTTTTTTTAGCTGCCTGATCCTAAAGTCCAGATCAAGTGTCTGCCCAGACAAAAAGTATTCGCGCTGGTTATCTACAATTTGCTTAATCGTCTCCATACTCTCCATACTCGCAGCCTACCCCTCTTGCGTAAACCTCATCGATCAGTTTTTCCTTAAATCCAAATAGTGATCTCTTATAGAGCTTAAGTACTCCCTCACCTGTTCCTCCGTTCCACAATCTGTTGTGTCTCTTAAGACCTGTAGGAGCCTCATATCTTATGTTAAGCATCTCGCTCTTTTTGCATCTGATCTTAGTTTCAAGCTTGGCATTTCTCGTAATCTGGACAACATGCCAATGTATCTCATCAGGCGTTTCTCTGCAGTCAAACTTGGTCCGGGATAAGGTCCAGAACTTGGCAAAGTTAAAGTCATAGTCCTTACCTTCGTAGTAGAACTCGCCCAGAAGCTTTCTGTTAAGTGCCAGGAAAAAGATCTTGGGCCTTCCACCGCCAATCTCGAAAACGCTGTTTTTAAGTTTTTGTCCTGTGCGTTTACTGGTAAGATCATTGGATGAAAGCCATACCCATGGGCTTGTGAAATCACCGCCCCAGTTCTTGTCCGAGTAGCCATTACAGGTCTCTGGCTTTAGGATATACTTCTCACCATTCAAAGTGATGGTTCCGCTAAACACAGACTTCATACCCTCCGCATGCCAGAACATCTCAAAGGCATTTATCGTTCTGAAGAACTTGTTAGCACCGTATCCAACATGGAAGGCTATTTCTTTTTTGATATCAAAATCCCAGCTGATCTCACCTGCATCGCTCATCCACTCTGGATGGGCTGCCACTTCTTCCTTGGTGACTTTGATGCTTCCTTTTGTGTGTGTTTCGCTACACTCACAATCGTCCGCCTTGACACTATATGGTGCATCAGCGTGAATCTTCACATCTCTAAGTGAAAAGAATCTGTGTAGCTGACCATGTTCCTGTCCCCAGAAGCCCGCATTCACCATGAGATAGGAAGGTCTTACACCTGCCTTCTGCTTGGCCTTATCGTTCCATACGATCACTGGCTCTTTTTCTGCAAGAGCTGGATTACAGGTAAAAAACTCAACATAAAAGGCTTTCTTTTCTCCTGTCTTTTTGTTCTCTGCAGTCATTGAATGCCACCACCAGTCGTAGCCTCTTTTTGCAAGTGGACCTCTTAGCATCCACTGATCTCTTGAAATGTCATGTATATTCGCCATAAAAATCCCCTTTTACCTTTATACCTTTATCTTTTCTGCAAGCTTAAGATCAAGAGCTGCCTTTTTCTCCAGGAATCTCTTAAGTCTCTTTTTCTCAATTCCCCAGTACACGCTCTTTATAGGAGGAATTGTGTTCATGAGAAGTTTGGAAGGCTTGAATACTCTGCATGGATAAATATGCTTTTTGGCTTTCTCTATTCCATCTATCATTCGCTCAGCAACCACATCCGCCTTCTGTATTGGGAAAGGATGTCCTACATCTATCTCTCCTGCACCAACCTTAAAGAAGTTCGTAGCTGTGGAAACAGGATAAACAGCAGTAAGCTTCAGATTCTTGGGTGCCTCCAGGCGAACTGCCTCCTGGAAGCCCTTCATTGCAAACTTGGTCGCAGCATAAAGTGTATACCCTGGAATCGCCATCTCACCCATCGCAGAAATAGTAAATACCATGTGGCCTTCTCTTCCGTTTAGGTGCTTCAGGTACTTGGTGTAGGTATAAATTGGAGAAATTGTATTCAGGTTAAAGATATTCTGAATTCTCTCCCAGTTAACATAATCAAATTTCTCATAGTAAGGAGCGCCGGCATTTGCGATGAGCACATCTATCGTGCCCAGCACTTGTTCTGCCTTTTCCATCATCTGGTCGACACCTTCCTTTGTGCTGACATCGCAGTTAAACAAGGTAACATTTTTATCATAGCCCGTTAGTTTCTCTATTGTTCTACTGCAGGCAAGAATGCGATTTTTCTTGGCCGGATCACACAACCTATCCAGAACCTCTTTGCCTATTCCACTTGAAGCACCTGTAATGACTATGCATTTACCTGACAGATGTTTCATCTTCTTTCTAAGATTAAATTCTGTAACCTTGTTATCAACAACCATTATTACTCCGCTCCTATCTACTTTATTTTCATCACAAGCTCATAAGCGCTATGGCAGGCACTTGCGATATTTCCGCTCTTTTTAGCATCTCCTGTGCAGTACACATTGCTGATTCCAGCTTCCTTTAGCGCCCTTGCCACCTCATTATTGGGTGCTACGCCCATAGCAAGGACTACGTAATCTGCGGCAATTTTCTCTTTCTTATGGGACCGCAGATTTTCTATTGATACGCCATCTTTTTCTATCGAGCACAGCTTGGTACTCGTCAGGAAAAGAGCTTCATAAGGCCTTATCTTTTCCATGGCATCATCCACAAGCTGAAACCACGCTCCAGGTGCTATTTCTGGTGCCATCTCAAGGACTGTCACCTTATTTTGCGCGTTACAAAGCGCCTCCGTAACTTCAAGGCCTGTCATTCCAGAACCCACTACCACAACCTGTGAGTTTTGCACCTTTTCTTTTCCCAAAAGAATGTCTGGCGCTTCTATTACATTTCTCTCATGAATTCCAGGGATACTGGAAGGCCGTATTGGACGACCGCCTGCTGCCACAATGACAGCTTCTGGATTTAGCTCTTTTATCTTAGATACAGTAGCTTCTGTGATTTCTTCTCCAAGGTGAAGCCTTGCTCCAGCTTTTTCCGCTGCAGTTTTGAGGTCTTCGATAGACCAGTAGAGCCTTTCTTTATCTGGTCCTGCTGCCGCAGCAATGATCTGACCGCCGCACTTATCTGCCCTTTCGTAAACCTCAACATCAAAGCCTCTCATTGCCATAGTTTTGGCGGCTGTAAGGCCTGAAGGTCCGGCTCCTATAACTACAATCTTTCTTCCATTGCCATCCTTTGGCATGTTAAAATAGGCTCTCTCATTAGCTATAGACATGTTAAGAGCGCACTCTCCAGGCATTCCTCTGCCCGCATTGTTCATAAAGGATCTGATACAGTTAAGGCATCCAATACACCTCTGGATATCCTCGGGATGCCCTTCCATGGCCTTCCTTGCCCAATGAGGATCACATATAAAGGTTCTGGCAGATGCTATGAAATCCTGCGTTCCTTCCTCAAGCTGCTTCTCAGCCTGCTCGGGTGTTCTGATGACATTAGCAGCAATTACAGGGATATTAACCGTCTCCTTGATAGCCTTGGCCAGGTACTTGCGCCAGCCAGGCTCGTAGGTCGTTGGCTCTAGCCATCCGTTATAGACATCATAATTGGCGCTTGAGACATTTATGGCATCAACTCCAAGCTCCTCAAGGCGTTTTGCAATTCTTTTACCAGTTTCCAGATCATAGCCCACGCCAGGCTTTCCAATCCTTGCGAACATCTCATCTACAGTGAGCCTTACAATAAGCGGATAATCTTTGCCACAGCGCTGCTTTATTCCCACAACAATCTCTTCAAGGAATCTCATTCTGTTCTCAAAGCTGCCACCATATTCATCATTTCTTAGATTCGTATAGGGAGATAGAAACTGCTGAATAAGATAGCCATGGGCTCCATGAAGCTCAACAGCATCAACACCTGCTTTTTTGCATCTTTCTGCAGCATCTATAAAATCCTTTATAAGTGACTTAATCTCTTTTTTGCTCATGGCATGCAGCCTTGTGGCTCCATGAGGTGCTTTTGGACAGTTAGAAGGTGCCTGAACAGAGAAACTGATCCCTTTTTCCTCCATGCCAAGAAGCACAGGAGTGCACTTATACATTAAATTCATAAATCCGGGAAAACGTTCTGCGATTGGGATAACCAAGGGCAAAGAATTAATAGAACTGGCAAGACCTTGTCTTCCAGCATGATGGAGCTGAATGGCAAACTTAGCTCCGTGACTGTGAATGCGCTCTACTAACTGGCGCATAGGCTCAATATGATAGTCATGGCTCATAGAAAGCTGCGTATAAGTCGCAGCTCCCGCCATGTCATTAACCCTGCATATTCCAGGAATAATAAGGCCAACACCACCTTTGGCCCTCTCTTCATAATAATCGGATAGTCTCTGCGTTACCTTTCCACTGGGCTCACCCAGACTGAATTCCGCGGCGCACATGACTATCCGGTTCTTGACTTCCATGGTTCCAATTTTCATCGGTGAAAATAGAATGTCGTACATAGTTACCCCTCAATACTTATACACGCCCTAGAACCATTATATAATGTAAACTTTATTTTGTATAACTATTATCGCATTATAATCATGCAATAATCGCAATTCTCAAGCCTTACCAACTCTGATCAGAGTTCTATAAAACTCAACTGCATCTGCAAGGTCATTATCATCTGGATGTCCCTTGCTGGTACCACCTACAAGCTTGAATGGTCCAAAAGTATTGTAGCCGTGGCAGGTAAACTTACCTACTACCTCAGCATTCTTGCCCTTTATAGAATCATCCATGGATCTTGAGAAATCCTTATTCATGGCACTTGTCATGATGAAAAAAATCCTCTTGTTCTCAGGGAGGTTCTTCTGAGCAAAATTCTTAACCTGCTGGTGGAACTGAGCTGCATAAATACCGCTGGCAAAGCCGATCAGATCATAGCCAGACATGTCTTTTTCCTGAACCTGTGTTGCGTCGATAAGCTCTACATCGAACTCCTTGGCAATAGCGTCAACAACCTTCTTGGTGTTGCCATGATGTGTTGAAGCATAAACAATAGCTGCGTTACTCATTTTGTAATTCTCCTTTTATATTAAGTTTCAATTTCCTGCATAGCTTTAGCAAACTCTTCCTGGAATTTTTCATTTTCCTCAAGATGCTTTTGCTTGCAGGATAAAATCTTTTCTTTTGACAAAATCTCAGAGGACAAAAACTTAAGATTATCTGCTGCCTTCTGGCTCTTAAGCACTATCTGCTGAGAACTGCCTCCAACCATCAGAAGCTTCATAGCCTCCTGATCACTGAGAAATCCGCTGGTTATGATTCCAAAGGTCTCATATATAGTATCATTTGCAATCGGCCCGATTATAAGGTCATAATCCGCGTAGACATCCGGCCTCACGCGCCTATTAGCAAAAATATATTCAAACCACTCTTTGTTTCTCTCAAGCTTTTTGACCTTGAGATCACTGTCATCAAGCTCGTACTGATTAATTATAATGTCAGCACCTGTCTTTTCCCTGACCCATCTGCTGGCAAATTCCTGATCATCAGTGGTATAAAACCCCTGTCCAAAGTCGGCATTTTTCCTGCCATGGTGGACATCAGGTTTCTCTATAACATCGTAGCCTGCGTGATATAAATGCATCATAATCCGCTAACCCTCATAACTACTATAAAAACAGTATATCCCTCAGCCAAGACCCACATCAAGAGCCATCATCAGAATAAATCCAAGTGCAAAGCTGATTGTTCCAATATTGGAATGCTGGCCCTCTGACATTTCAGGGATAAGCTCCTCGACTACAACGTAGATCATGGCCCCGGCCGCAAAGCTCAGAAGATAAGGCATTGTAGGAATGAGAAGACTGGAAGCTGCTATTACCAAAAGAGCTCCAATAGGCTCAACTACTCCTGACAGCATGCCATAAACAAAAGTCTTCCACTTAGGTACACCCTCACCAAGGAGAGGCACGGCAACAATTGCTCCCTCTGGGAAGTTCTGGATTGCAATACCAAGTGAAAGAGCTATAGCGCCTGCAAAAGTAATCGCTTCATTTCCATACATCCATCCGGCACATACTATTCCAACAGCCATTCCTTCAGGCAGATTGTGAAGTGTCACTGCCAGAACAAGCTTGGTCGTTCTCTTAAGTCCGCTCCTTGGGCCTTCCTCCAGCTTATCCAAATGCATGTGTGGAGTAACCATATCCAGCACCAGAAGGAATACCATTCCTATTCCAAAGCCTATGGCTACAGGAATAAAACCGAGCTTTCCCATCTCCGCTGTCTGATCGAGCGCGGGAAGAAGCAAACTAAAAAACGATGCTGCGACCATGACGCCGGATGCAAAACCTGTAAGTGCCCTCTGTGTCTTTTCTCCCATTGTATTCTTAAAGAAAAAGACGCTTGCAGCACCAAGTGTAGTTCCTATAAATGGTATTAAAAGTATCTGCCACATAAGTCCTGTAAACATATATCCACCTTTCATCCATGAAAAAAGGCATATAGCAGCATTCCTGCGCCATATGCCTAAAACTGCTAATTTACTTACTTTTTCTTTGACTTACTAGTTGTGTTAACGTATACTGCAGCTCTGGATGAGAATTTAAGCTCATCTTTTCCATTTCTCTTAATAACTGCTCTTCCTATTCCCTTAGCTGTTCCATTGCGAACAGCTTCATTGAACATCTTACCAAGACGGGCTCTGACCTGAGCAGGAGTTTCCTTGATCTTATAATCTCTGATAACAACATTCACGTCTGCAAAGGTTGGCAGATCAGCAAGAGTGAATTCTTTGTCCATCTTCTTTCCTTCATCTACCATATTGGAAATAGCTGCTCCGTAATCATAAACTACTGATTTACCAAACTTTTCCTCCAACATCTCGCAGATGTAGTAGTTAGCAGTTACATTCTCTTTCTTGGCAGCCTTCTCGATCTGATCATATAATGACTGGCTGATTGACAAATTAACTCTTGGCATATCCTAACCCTCCATAATACCCGTTAAATAGTCGCTATACAGTAATTATATGAGTGTCGTTCCGCCGCGTCAACACTATCAAAGATACTTTTTATCAGTATTTCATTGATTTATGTTAATGCAGAAAGCTTCTGAGCAAGTCTGTCCTTAGGAACTGCGCCCATCTCGCTGTCTACAAGCTCACCATTCTTAATGAATGCAAAGAATGGGATGCTCATTACATTGTACTTGGCAGCAAGATCAGGCTGCTCATCAACGTTGATCTTACCAACCTTAGCCTTACCATCAAACTCTTCTGCTAGCCCTTCAACAACTGGTCCCATCATCTTGCAAGGTCCGCACCAGTCAGCATAGAAATCAACAAGTACTGGTACATCACTATTCAAAACTTCTGCTTCAAAATTCTCACTTGTAAATCTGTATTCCATAATCTTCACCTATATACGCTTATCTGCGTCCTTTCATAAAAACCATAAATAAGAAAAAATCGAATTGTATTTTGTACAATTCGATTGTATCACATCTTCAATAATTTGCAAGTACTTTTTCTCAAAATATTGTTAATTGATGCACGCACATATATTTACACTATAGAATACTGCATGAATTCATACTTAAGCTGAGTACCTTCAGCAATGCCCTCTGGTAAAAGAGCTCTCGCAACAAGCTTAAGATCATCAGACTCAATATCCGTTCTGCGTAAATTAGCATAGTCGCCGTCAATACTTTCTACTACATAAAACCAGGTTTCCATATCATCTCTCCTATCACTATTCTTACTATTTTTCTTATTCTATATTCTGTACATTGTTTTCTAATCGTCTCATTAGTATTAGAAAAGACTGAGTTGCTCGTATTCTCTTTTGCTCTCTAAAAGTGGCATATCCATTGCCAGCATCTCTTTGGCCGCATCTATGTCGTACAACCAGTCCCTGACTCTCCCCTTCTCTATCATAAGAGGCATTCTGTCATGAACCTTGATCATAGATTCATTAGCCTTCGTAGTCAGTATAACAAAAGAATCTCTGTTATTGGACATTCCATAGAATCCAGCCAGATAAATCGGGCGCTTATCACTTCTGTAAAAAGTCACCTTATTCTTGTCCCTGTCCCATTCATAGAACCCTTCAGCAGGCATAACACAGCGCCTGTGTGCCATACTGTCCGCAAACATCTGCTTATCCAGCGCAGACTCCGCTCTGGCATTGATCACAAGCTTCTTATCCTTGCCCTCAAGTCCCCAGAACATATTAGTCACGCGGATTCCATTACCTTGATCAGCAGATTTATCCTCTCCAGTTGCATCTCTATCCTCTTCACCTGCACTGTTCCTTACTGCAGTGAGTACTACTGGAGCCATGGCAGGTGTAAAGTCCCCCTCTAACATATCAAACGAGCCCATATCAAGCTCCAGGTCCTCTTCCACCATCTTTGAAGTTTTCTTCCAAAAATAATATCTTGCGCACATACCTATATTATAGAGCACATGCAACAATATTTGAATCTTGAGCCAGCAGAATTCTCTCAACTATGTACTTTGAACTCTTTTTCGAGATAAGAACTTCAGAAACACCGCTTGTGTTATTACGACATCAAATCGTCACTATATCAAACACTTATTACTGCTATTTTTCCAAAACTCTCTATCCAGCCGTAGTCTATTTTTTTCCTTACGGCCAAAATTCTCTTTTTCCTATTTTGATAGTAGTGAAGCACCAAAAAAAGAGTAAAAATCTAAGCGTGTCTACTTCCATAATTCCATTTTTTCAATTGCAGCCGTAAAATTCACTCTATCTCATGAGTATGTTTGACTTTAATCAAGTTTCAAGAGTGTTTTCTTACTGCTAGATTGGAGTTTTATGAATATCAGCAGTAAAGAAAAAAATGGGCTACTGTCCAAAAACAATTTTTACAAAAGCAGACGTAAAAATCTCTTTTAAAGCAATAAAAAACAATTGGCAAACCGATTCCTCGCTCCAATATCATCACTTCTTAATATTTCCCATACACAAGAGGAGGAGTTTCAATCATAGACCTCTTTAGAGCTGGAGTTTCTATCTAAGATTCTATTTCTAATTAAAATCCTATAGAGTCTTCCTCTACAATTCCCCAATAATCTGACTTTTGAGTAGCATCCTGACCACTTTCCATATCAAGCACCTGTCTGAACTGAGTCTCATACAGTTCTTTATAAATACCGCCAAGAGCCAATAGCGAGTCGTGGTCTCCCTGTTCAGCAATAACACCATCCTTGACTACAAGAATTGAATCCGCCTTGAGGATTGTCGAAAGCCTGTGGGCAATTACAATACTGGTGCGTCCCTTCATGAGAAGCTCCAGCGCATCCTGAATGGCAGTCTCAGAAATTGAATCAAGGGCGCTCGTAGCCTCATCCAGTATGAGAATCTTGGGATCCTTGAGAATAACTCTCGCAATGGACAACCTCTGCTTCTCACCGCCAGATAGCTTCAGTCC
>NZ_JAFRGN010000027.1 GCF_017433805.1 Butyrivibrio sp.
GATTTTACACGTGCTCAGCAGGCGGATTTCCATCCGTCTATTTGTTGTGTAAATAACCATGGAAAAAGAGGATGCTGGAACAATTCCAACATCCTCTTTAAAACTTTTCCCTCATGTTACAATGCTAACTTAATGACATTGCTCGCTTATGAGCTATGGCTTTTTTAGTATATAGACACAGGAAAAGACTAAGTATATGAACTCTCATTTCATAAATTTTCAATTAGATGGCCATAAAATTGATGCAGATACAGGGAAAGAGATGATGAAATCTGAACAAAGACCAGCAATTCGCGCCAGTTGGGGACTTTTTGGGAGAGTATTCAGGAGGCAATCCGATGTGATATAATTAACGGGTTTGTAAATAAAATTGCAGCATCTTAATAGATGTTAATGTATATAATATGGTGTCGAAAGAATTATTATAAAGCCATATTGTGTTGGGGTGAGTATAGATATGAACAAAAGTATTTGGGAATGGCTCGGAATAGAGCCGACAGGCAATATAAGTGAAATTAAGAAGGCCTATTCAGAGGCTGCCAAGAAGTATCATCCGGCTGAGCATCCGGAGGAGTTCAGACTGCTTCGTGACAGCTATAAAAAGGCTATGGAATATGCAAAGGGCTGTAACGAGGGTACAGCCACAAGCCCATACATAGAAGAACATTTAGCAAGGCAGGCCAAGGAAGCATTTAAAGATAAAAAAGACAATCTGACATTCGACAATATATCAAATGTTGAAAATCCCCTTAAGAAGGCTGAAAAAGAAAGTCTGAGTTTTGATCAGATTTCAAATGCAACAAATCCTCTTAAAATGGATGAACAGAAAGAACAGGAGGAATTTGACTTTGAGCAGATAGGAAAAACTGTAGAGGAGCCGGAAAAGCCGGGACTTGATTTTAGCAAAATTGATGGCATAGACAGATTGTCAGCAAGACAAAGCAGAATGCTTTATTTTGCGGGAGAGATGCTCTTTGCGGCTTCGGCAAAACCTGAAAAATATGGTTGCAGGGAGATAGCAGAGGCTATTTTCTATAACTGGGATAAAGAGCCTTATGCAGGTGAAATAACGCCTTCCTTTATTGAACTGTTCATTGACATGCTGGGATCTGTAAGCGGATTTGACAAGCAGGCCATAGAGGTAATAGAGAATACATTATTTGGTAATAAAAGCGGAAGTGAATATGATGAGCTTCGTGCCAGATTCAAGGCTTCCCTGATAGAAAACCCTAATGTTAAGCGTTACAAAGACAAAGCGGAGCGGAATGATATAACAAACTTTTTGATAAAGTACACCGAAACTGCGACTCATTCGAGCAGCTTTCAATATGTTATTCCTGAAGGAAAGATCAAGCCCTTATTAAAGGGAACAGTATATCCTGTCAGAAACATTTTATTGTTTGTGGGAATGCGGCATGAGTATTATTTCATTGAAGATCTGACATTGAGGGTTAATGAAAAGACAGATGAGCTCACTATTACAGATGCAGTTAACAAGGTAATCCTTAAAGTGCCTGCTACACATAAAGATTATCAGTTCCTGTGCAGCCATCTTGTTGAATACGGATGCAAGGTTATTAGCGAAGAGAGTATAAACATAAAAACGTTTATCAGTCCATTAAACAGTGCAGGCAAGCTATTTGTATATTTTACGAGCAGGTTCAAGATGTTTGCCATATCCCTTGTTACTGCTTTTTTGATCTTGAGTATTTTCTCTATAACAATGAATGCCGATTTTGAAAACATAATACTTAATGCTATAAGGGTATTCGTGATATTCGTCTCCTTATTAACAGTTTGGATACCTGTTGCACTATGTGCGATTTCCGGACTATCCTCAGCAGTATATCTGATAAGCATGATCTTTTTTGTTCCTGTGATTGGAGAAATGCTGCGGGATATTAAAAATGGAGATGCCGTGTATGAACGAGGCGCCGGAGTGTTTATTTTTAAAAGATATATAGTATCTGTAGCCGGTTCTCACTATCAGGTACTTCCTATAGAAAAGATCATGTCTTTTAATCTGACCAAACCTGAAAGTCCGGATAGACAAGCTACTATTACCTGCAATACTACAATCGGGATCAGCAAGAGCTTTTTTGCTGGATTATATACACCTGCCATGGCTGTGTATATGCTATTGGAGGAAAGACTGCACGCTATAAAAGAGCAGCTTTTGTCTCCTTCACTTGAGAGAAAGTATGAACGTCTTAAAGCCCGTAAAATAAGACCATTTCTTAGTCCCTTCTTACTTGACAGAAACATGAGGGACACCTACCAGATGGCTGCTGCTGTTATTCCTATAGCTATAGCTGCTACAACTTTTGCTGTACTAGATTATGCTAATGCTGGGTCACGCAGCTATCAAGGAATGTTGTTTTATAGAGAGGCAGCAGCTGCCGTACTATTTTGCCTGGTAGGACTTATCAGCCTTATTCCGATTTGGAGTTTTAGAAGATATTCATCCGAGCTTCTTATAAACATCGGAATACAGTGCAAGCATATGCCATCTTATTACAACAAAGTGTACGGAATATATGTACTCAAAGACTATTTTGTATCAATAGATAAGTGGATGCTTACAATCATTCCATATAACGATATTGTAGCAATAGGCAAAGAAGTTATTGGCGGGAAATCCGTGATCAGAATACAGACAACAGATAAAAAAGGGTACGTCTGGGGAAATAACAAAAACGTACAAGCCAGGATCAATGCTCAAAACATCAATGAGATACTGGGGCATTACGTTGAGCTTACTAAGAAGACTGCATAATTAAATTTATAATGAGGGAAGTGTGAAAAAAGATGATAGTTGGAATAGATTTAGGTACTACAAATTCACTTGTAAGCGCCTGGACAGATGAAGGAATTACACTAATTCCTAATGAATTCGGAGAATATCTTACCCCTTCAGTTGTTTCTTTTGATGGAAAAGAGGCCATTGTGGGTAAGACAGCCAAGGAAAGGCTTGTTACTCATCCTGATAAGACAGCAAGTGAGTTCAAGAGACAGATGGGAAAAGATGTCAAATATAATCTTGGACTTGGACGCTCTTTTACCCCGGTTGAGTTGTCTGCGATAGTACTCAGAAAGCTTATCGCTGATGCAGAAAAGTATATTGGGGAAAAGGTGGATTCTGCCGTAATAAGTGTTCCGGCCTACTTTGATGATCATCAGAGAGAGGCTACAAGAATGGCAGGAATCAAGGCAGGAATTAAGGTTACACAGCTTGTTAATGAGCCTTCAGCAGCGGCTTTATCCTATCACTATGACAACATGGATCAGGATGATAAGTTTATAGTATTTGACTTTGGAGGCGGAACGCTGGATGTTACGCTGGTTGAGGCCTTTGATAATATGGTTGAGATCTGCAATATTTCTGGTGACAATGCACTCGGAGGCAAGGATTTTAACGAGATCATAGCTCTGGATATCTGCAAGAGCCATGGCATAAACTGGGATAAACTTGATAACAGGAATAAAGCTGTTCTGATAAATTGCGGAGAGAGTATCAAGATCAGGCTTTCAGACAGCGATACTACCAAAACAGTTGTAAATGCAGCAGGGGATGAATTTGAGTACGAACTTGACCAGCAAAGGTTTATCGATATTTCTGCTTCTGTATTCAGAAGGCTTACTATTGTTCTGAAAAGGCTCATGAATGATGCCAGTCTATCGACTGACGATATTGACGGAGTTATCATGGTTGGCGGATCTTCCAAGATGCCAAGTGTCAGAGCCTATATGGAATCTCTTTTCCCGGGCAAGATCATGGTTGATCCTCAGGGGGATGTGGCTATCTGCAGAGGCGCAGGAATTGTGACAGGTATCAATTTGAGAAAAGAGTCAGTAAAAGACATAGTCATGACAGATATTTGTCCATTTTCCCTTGGAGTAGAAGTAATAGGCGATAAAATGGCAGTCATTATCCCTAAGAACCAGATTCTTCCCTATAGTAAGCAGAACAAGTTTTATACTGTCAGCAATATGCAAAAGAAAATTGAATTTAATGTCTATCAGGGCGAGAAGCTCAAGGCTTCAAGTAACCTTAAGCTTGATACTATCGTGCTGGATGTCCCACCAAGGCCCAAGGGAGAAGTCTTTGCAAATGTCAGATTCTCTTATGATCTTAATGGTATTTTTGATATCGACATTTATTGCCCTGCAAATGGAGCTGAGATTCACAGAAGCCGCGGTGCTCAGGATGGAATTGATCAGGATGAGCTGATGAATATCAAGCTCAGGATGGATGAGCTTAAGCAGGATCCAAGAGAAATTCCGGAGATCAAGTATCTTCTTGAGAAGGCACAGAGACTGTACGAAGAGGGCAATCAGATACAGAGACAGTTCCTCGAAGAGGAGATATACAGCTTTAATGACCTTTTGGACAGAGCTTCGATAATTGACTGCAAGAAGGCGGCAGCAGTCTTCTCTATTAGACTTGACAGGCTGGAAAAGAGTATGTTCAGTTTTGACAATGAGGCTGAAGATCTCTGGGAACAGTATATTGAGGAAAACATGGAAAATAAAGATCCGGATAAGGTTTGAGGTTTTAGAAATGAGTTTACATTATAACGCGTTTATTTCCTATAAGCATGCTGAACTTGACAACAAGGTGGCGGCAGCTATTGAGTGGGATCTTGAGCACTACCACATTCCTAAAAAAATACAGAAAAAGACAGGCTACAAGAAGATAGAGAGGATATTCAGAGACAAGGATGAACTCCCTATTACAAGTGACCTTAGTAATACTATTGAGGAGGCACTTTTTAATTCGGATTTCCTTATTGTTTTGTGTTCTACAAACACACATTTATCCACCTGGGTTGAGAGAGAGATTAAGCTCTTTTTACAAAATCATCCTCAGGAAAATGTGCTTACTGTCTTAGTTGACGGTGAGCCACATGATGTAATTCCGCAGATTCTCCAGAACAGAGAGGTTGAGAAATATAATGAAAAGGGTGAACTGGTCAAAGAACTTGTGCCAGTTGAGCCACTTTCCTGTGACTATCGTCTTCCAAGAAGAGAAGCTAAGAGCGTAGAGCTTCCAAGACTTGCAGCAACTCTTATTGGCTGTTCTTATAATGAGCTTATGAATAGACAGCGTCAGTACAAGATGAAGAGACTTACAGCGATCTTCTCAGGTGCAATGGCACTTGCTGTTGGCTTTGGCGCATACATGCTCTATAGTAACGCAAGGATCAACGAGAACTACACCCAGTCACTGATCAGTCAGTCCAAATATCTTTCAAATGCTTCAGGTCAGCTTCTTAATGCGGACAAGAGAATAGATGCGCTTCACCTTGCACTGGCTGCACTTCCTAATGAAGAGAACCCGGACAGGCCGATTATCCCTGAGGCTGTGAGTGCTCTTACCAAGGCATCACTTGCTTATACAGCTACAAAAGGCTCCAGCATTTCTGCGACCTGGAACTACAATATGCAGGATCTGGTCAAGGACTACTATATTGATAGGTTTGGCTGCTCTTTTGCTGCCATGGATAAGTCAAATAATATCAGAGTCTGGAACAGGGATACACATGAGCTTTTATATGAATACACATCTCTTGATAAAGAAGCTCAGTCATATGCGTATATTGCAACAGACCTGCTTCTTATCTGCAGTTCCAAGTATATGCAGGCTGTGGATGTGACTACAGGTACAATTAAGTGGGAAAAAGAACAGCTTGGTGGGGATGACGTTATAGCAACGCTTATCACGGAATCTCCTGTTGTTATGGAGGATGGAAGTGTTCTTATAGGAACCTACGATGATGGACTGTTCAAGCTATCAGCAGAAACAGGTGAGATTCTGGAAAGATATATTATTGAGCCTGAAGATGCTGATAAATACACTGCTAGTGTAGAATTTGACGGTTTTAAGCTGTCTCCAGACCAGAAGAACATTATATTCAAGGGACAGGATGATCATTATTCTGATACAAAGATCATCTTCTACAATCTGGAAACAAAGGAGCTTCGCACGGTTGACCTTGTAGAAGCAGGTGTTCTGCAGTCTGGCTACTATCTTGATAGATATGATTATGTTGATAAAGACAATATCATGCTGGTTGTGGATACTACAGAAGGCTACGGCTCTTATGGCTTCCTTGATATGGATGTTCTGACTACGAACTATAGGACAATTTACTGCATTGATGCCAACAAGTTCGAGTTAAAATGGACAAATGTATTTAGCTATAATGCTATTCCATATGGCTCAAGATTCATAGATCTGTATAACTCTAATGAGATCTGCTATTGCTGCGGAAACATGATCAGTGTGTGGGATAAGGATACAGGAGAACTCCATGAAGAGTTCAATGTCAACGAGAGTATTGTTGGCGTAGCTGATTCACATGATGGCAATTATCCAAGTTTTATTACCAGAAGTGGTAAAATGGGCAATCCGATCACTGTTCAGGGCCTTACTAACATGGCTGTACAGGATACCTTTACAAGTGGAATTGAAATGATTGCTTTTGGAAAAGGAGCTTATGTAAATACCGACAATTCGAGCACTATTATCTTTTATGAGCAGGGCGTTCATGATAGTGAGTATAAAGACTTTGATAATACCCCAGAGTTTAAGAGCATTTTAGATAATGATTACCGTCTTGAGGGTGACGTGCTCGCAGTTCTGGCTGCTACAACTGATGGAAGCAAGACAATGATGGCATTCTTTAATGCTGCAACCAAAGAGTTCATGGGCCAGGTACAGATAGGCGGTGATGATACCTACAGTTTTCAACTGGTGGGCCTTAAGGATGATATAGCACGAGTTACCCATAAAGAAGATGATAGTCTGGTACTTCTTGAAATAGATGCTCATACTCTTGAGGTAAAAAAGACAACGATTGAAGAAGATTACTCTTTATCTTTTGTGGATCCGATCTATTCAAATGGGAAGCTTATCTTCTTCAGAAATCCAATTATAGAGGGAATGTCCATAGTTGTAAAAGATATGGAAACTGGAAAAGAGGATACCTTCGGAATTGAGAAAACTGTATACAGCTGGGGATATAACGAGGAGTTAAATCTTCTCTACGTTGCTACTAAAGCCTTTGATGCTGTGATCGACCTTGAGACACATGAAAACTACGAGGTCATTCATTCAGCGGACTGGGAACAAACTAAATGTATTACCATAGATTCACAGAATAAGAGAATTATGGTATCAGACAATCAGTACGTTCAGATGCTTGATCTTGAAGGCAATGAAATATTTAAAGTGCGTACTCCTAACGTAGAAGTATATGGTATGACCATATATACTCCTAAAAAGGAAGGCTCCAGAACAGAATTCCTTGCAGCATATGGAAATGGTGATATCTACAGATATGATGCAGAGACAGGTGAGTATCTCGGAAGGTCTGAACTTGCATATAATAAGGTTTATGATAATGCATCATTTACCTTCGACTATGAGCAGAATGTATTGTTCCTGAAGCTTGGTTCACTCCTTAGCCTTATTGATCTTGATAGCTGGAAATTGATCACATATATGAATTCAGAGCTTGCATATCACAAGCCTACTGATACATTTCTAGTTTATGCCTACGATACTATCAAGGAGTCAAGGGTAGGATATTTCAGGCATTATACTGTAGAAGAACTTATCCAGAAGGGTAATGACATGCTAAAGGGCCAGGAGATGAGTGAAACACTCAAGGATACCTACGGACTTAAATAATGATATTAAAAAAGACGCTTGTTTAAGCGTCTTTTTTTTCGTCCTTTATTATGTACAGAAGAGCGAAGGCTATCAGGAATAACTCTCCGAACATACTTATAAAAAAGATTATGTCTTTTCGTCCGATTGCAGGTCCGAGGCCGGCAAAGAAGAACATCAAAAATGCTGATAAAAACAGGAATGGATTCTTTTGCTTCTTCCAGGCTATGATTCCGCACACGATCATTGGAATAACTGTTCCAAAGGAAAGTAAGGCAGATACTATAATTGCCCAGGTTGGTGATGAATGGGACATTGAGTGTCTCATGACATCCTGATACTGCACTACTTCGAGTTTTAAGGCAAAAGCATGAGCAAGGCCAAGGGCGATGACAATTGCAGTGAAGGCCCAGATGATCTTCATGGTGCGAGGCTTAGCCTTTAGACCATAGCCACATATAGGTATGAGCAGCGGAATAAGTGTTCCGTGAGCTATGAAGCGAATTCTGCTGATGTTCTCTGGGAGACCACCATAAGGAGCACCGATCGCGATAAAGAAAGCATCAATAAAAAGTCCGATACAGATCAGTAACACACAAAGAGTCATAGGTCTTTTAGTGCGAAGGTATCTCTTAAGAAGTGTCGCAGCAAGAAGCAGCTCCAGCGTAGCAATGATACCGATTAATGTAGTTAAATGCAGCATGATATGTGTAAATACTCCTTTACATTGATATAATTATTATGAACATACCTAAAATAGGCAGTTTAGGTGTGTATACAATATTTTATCAAAAAATTTTGAAAATGTTGAAGACTTTTTTATTTCTATTTCGTTATATCTAATGAAGGGGCAAGAGTACAGACTTATTCCATATTGTTGATAAGTTTGTACCTGGGCAAAATTCGCTGGCGAATAATCTATGAAAGGAAGAAACAGTGGGGAATACAGATTCTAAAGAAAAGTTAATACAGCTGATGAACTCATATAAGAATCTTGTGTTCTCTGTATGCCTCAAGCTTACAGGTGATTATTTCGCAGCGGAAGATATAGCCCAGGAAACCTTCATTTCGGCATATGAACATCTTGATGAGTTTGATGGAACTTCGGAAAAAGCCTGGCTATGCAGAATTGCAAGTAATAAGTGTATCGACTATCTCAAGGCGGCAGAGCGGCGCGCAGTTCCGGCTTCCGATGAGGAAACACTTCTAATGGAGAGTACGAGGGACGGTCCACCGGAAGTCTTCGCTACCAGAGATGTACTACAGGAAGTAGAGGGCAAATGCAAGGACCTTCCTGAAGGCTACGCTGAGATAGCGAGAATGTACTTCATGGGAAGCATGTCGGCCCGGGAAATATCAGACAAGATGGGCATTCCTGTTAAAACAGTACAAACAAAGATATACAGAGCCCGGGAAATGCTAAAGAAAACTGTGAGAAAGGAGGATCTGCTGGCATGAGTAAGGATTATGAATATTTATCTGATCAGGAACTTAATAGTCTCATTGAGAGCGTAGAGGCGGAAGGTATTGTAAATGCTCCGGAAGATTTTATGACTGAAGTTCTGGACAACATTGTAGAAATAGACAAGTACAGAATTACAGCTGTACCTGGACCAAGTAATAGAAATATTCTTGATTATAGTATTTATTGCCTCAAGGTCTTTGGATCAATAGCCGCAGCAATCCTTATCATGGTGATGGTTCCATTTATCAGAGGAGCTGAGCGGGTTCCGGACAGAGCAGAGATTGTATCTCAGATTTCAGTTCCTTCCAAAGAGGATGTGGTTTCTCAAAAACCAGTGAAATCAAAAGAAGAAGTTTTGAATAAGCAAACGCAAGCCCCTGATTTTATTACAGATATTGAGACATGGTTTGACAGTTTACCTATTAGTAAATAAGCGGAGGATCATATTATGAAACCAACTAAGAAAAATAACTTTTTTACCTTTATATTCTCATTCCTTCCTGGAGCAGCTGAGATGTATATGGGCTTTATGAAGAATGGATTCAGCATACTTGCCATATTCATGGGAGCATGTGCACTGTGTGTGGCAGGAGCAGATTTCATGATGCCAATCGTATTTCTGATCTGGTGCTATGGCTTCTTCCATGCCAGAAATGTAGCCAAACTTGATGATGCAAGCTTTGCCGCATTTGACGATGCCTATGTATGGGAAGAATTTGACACAAAAAGAGCTATCAATGTTCCAGCAGATAAACTTAGAATTGGTGCAGCTATTGTACTTATCTTTGTTGGTCTTGGCATTATCTGGAACTATGTAAGTGAAATAATTATTATGCTTATTCCTAATGAATATTGGGATTATCTGTATCCTATTATTTACAATATTCCTAGCGTAGTGATCGCTATTGCTCTTATTGCATTTGGTGTTATGCTCATCTCCGGCAAGAAAAAAGAGCTCGCAATTCCTAAGAATGCAGCAGATGTTGTAGCTACAGAGGTCTTCGTAGCTAAGGATGTTAAGACTGATTAATTAGGTTAACAGATACTAAGGAAGGAATTATATCTATGGATAATACAATAAGAGTACATAGAGTAGGCTCTATCACCACAGGCCTGGGAATGATAGCTATTGGTGTAGCATTTCTTCTTCACCTGTTCCTTGGCATAGTCAGCTACGAGCTGATCTTCAGACTGTGGCCACTTATGATAATTGGTCTTGGAATCGAGCTTCTCATTTCAAACTTTATGACAGATAAGATTGTGTACGACAAGGCAGCAATCTTTCTGATGATAGTGATTGTGTTCTTCGCAATGGGAATGGCCGGAGCAGATATGTGCTTTGAACATATTGGTGATGCGATGATGTTCTGAGTTTCTCTGAATTTTCTGAGTTTTTCTTTTGGTATTGGAGTGTTACGATATTGCAGCTAAGAGTTATCTGTATTGCAAATGATTTTTACTGCTGATTTTAGAAAAAGACAAATCCAGCGGTAGCCTGAATTATTGGTTACTGCCAGATTTGTCTTTTTTGAGTTTTGATAGTAACAAACTCATTTATGCCCCAGAAAATATATTCATCCATTCCCAAAGAACAAGAAAATCAATAATTTATAGAGAAATAAGCGAATATTAAATCGGAATATGTATTAATATAATAGTAGAACCAATACAACTTCCACCCTCAAGGAGTATACCATGACCAAGAAAAAGCTTGCATTAGAAGTAATTGAGAGACTAAGAAAAGAATATCCTGATGCAGTCTGCACGCTGGCTTATGACAAGGCATGGCAGCTTCTGGTAAGCGTGCGTCTGGCTGCCCAGTGCACTGATAAAAGAGTAGACATGATAACTCCATTACTATATGAGAAGTATCCAACCCTGGAGGCTTTGGCAGATGCTCCTGTGGACAAGATCGAAGAGATAGTTCGCCCATGCGGTCTTGGTAATTCCAAAGCCAGAGATATTTCTGCATGCATGAAGATGCTAAGAGATGAGTACGGCGGAATAGTACCGGATACTATGGAGGAACTTCTTAAACTCCCTGGAGTTGGCAGGAAGAGCGCCAATCTTGTCCTTGGTGATGTTTATGGTAAGCCTGCAATAGTGACAGATACCCACTGTATCAGACTCTGTAATCTTATTGGCCTTGTTGATAACATCAAGGAACCAGGCAAGGTGGAAAAAGAGCTATGGAAGATCATCCCTCCAGAAGAAGGAAATGCACTTTGTCACCGTTTCGTAACACACGGAAGAGAAGTGTGTGTTGCACGAAGGCCAGACTGTGACAGATGCTGTCTCAAAGATATATGCAAAACGGGAAAAGCAACTATAAAGAAAACAACCAAGTAACCAGTGACCACAGTTTCATCTAGTTAGGGGAAAAATGAGAGATATCGAATATTTACGACTTCTTAGCAAAGAATTTCCAAATGCAAGAAAGGCAGGGGCAGAGATAATCAATCTGCGTGCTATTTGTGCCCTTCCCAAGGGAACAGAGTATTTCTTTTCAGATATTCATGGAGAGTATGACAGCTTCTCACATCTTCTTAGAAGCTCATCCGGTATCATAAGAGCCAAGATTGAAGAGACCTTCGGAAATATGATGTCAGAGGCAGAGCAGCTTGAGCTTGCCAATCTCATATACTATCCAAGAGAAGCAATCAGTAAATACAGGCACGACGAGAACACTGATGCCAAGGTTCTTCATGAGTACCAGAAGATAGCCATCAACAGACTCATTGCAATCTGCAGGGTTGTTAGCTCTAAGTACACCAGGTCCAAGGTCCGCAAGAAGATGCCTCAGGACTACGCCTATGCCATAGATGAGCTTTTGCATCTCGACATAAATGACGGCAACAAGAAGCTCTATTACAATGAGATCATTAGCGGAATCATAGAGATAGATTCTGGAGATGAATTCATTATCGCGCTTTGCGAGCTTATCCAGAACCTTACAATCGATTCTCTTCATATTATAGGTGATATTTTCGACAGAGGCCCAAGACCTGATCTTGTTATGGAAGAAATCATGAACTTCCATGATGTTGACATTCAGTGGGGCAATCATGATATAGACTGGATGGGAGCAGCCTGTGGTAATGAGGCTTGTATTGCCAATGTACTTAGAATAGGAACCAGCTATAACTGTTTTGATGCGCTGGAGGATGGTTACGGGATCAACCTTCGCCCTCTTTCCATGTTTGCTGCAGAGGTTTATGGGGGTGACCCTTGTACGTGCTTTAGACCACATCTTCTGGACGAGAACAAATATGATTCAGTTAACCCTGAGCTTGCAGCCAAAATGTGTAAGGCAATCACTATTATCCAGTTCAAATTAGAAGGACAGCTTATCAGGAAGCACCCTGAGTATAAGCTTGATAACAGACTCCTTCTTGATAAGGTGGATTACAAAAAGGGAACCATTACTATAGGTAAAAAGACCTATCAGCTCAAGGATACAAACTTCCCGACAATAGATCCTGCAAATCCATATGAACTGACAGATGAGGAAAAAGAGCTTATGCGAACACTTCGCTTTAGCTTTATTCATTCGCAGCTTCTTATTAAGCATGTTCAGTTTCTATATTCCCACGGCGCTATGTACCGGACTGTTAACAATAACCTTTTATATCATGGCTGTATTCCCATGGATGATAAGGGCGAGTTCATGTGCATGGAAACCAGAGATGGCAAATACGCAGGGAAAGAGCTTATGGATTACCTTAATGTTAAGATTCATGATGCCTTTTTCCTTGATCCAAGAGATGATGCAGACAAAAAACAGGATGCAGTTGATCTCATGTGGTATCTCTGGTGTGGCCCCAGGTCACCTCTTTTTGGAAAAGACAAAATGACAACCTTTGAGCATCTCTTTTTGAGTCAGGAAAAAGACCTTTGCGTTGAGAAGTTCAATCCATATTACAGTTTTTCTGCGAAAGAGGAGTGTGCAGACAAACTCATAAAAGAATTTGGACTTGATCCTGAATGGGCGCATATCATAAATGGCCATGTACCTGTTAAGACCAAAAAGGGAGAGAGTCCCGTTAAGGCTGGCGGTAAGCTCTATATCATAGATGGCGGAATATCCAAGGCATATCATGAGCAGACGGGTATTGCGGGATACACACTTATTTTTAATTCTCATCATCTTGCTCTTGCTGCCCACAAACCTTTTGTTAAGGGACAGGAGAACACGCCTGCGATTCAGATCACAGAGAAGACCAAAAAGAGGATTCTTGTGAAAGACACAGATATCGGAAAGGGCTTACAGAGACAGATTGAAGACCTCAAAGAATTATTATCGGCATATGAGAGTGGTTTGATTAGAGAGAGGTTCTAATTATAAAATTTATAAACGGTTGATGAAAAGACAGTATTTGTCTAGCATCAACCGTTATTTTTATGCCAACAACTATATCTTGTGGTTGGCAATTATAAAATATCTAAATTTTCTATGTATAATTTCAAACGTTTGCTTTATTTTGCATTCATTATGTTCATTTTCTTTTAAGCGGAATCCGCAATTTTAGGGGCTTTGTATGATGCACTTTATGATGAAGTCGCCTGTATCATGATTTTAAAAGAGGATACAAGAAAGGATACATTGCCATGAAGAGAAGAACATCTAAGACAAATTATCCAGATCCTGAAAGAAACAAAGGAACCTTCATCGTGAGGGTCGACTATTGTCAGAGAAATACCTGGCAAGGCCGAGTAATATGGGCCGAGGAAAATAAAATTCTAAGGTTCAGAAGTGCCCTTGAGCTGATCAGACTAATGGACGAGGCATTAGGCGAGGGCCAGGAAGTTCACATTCTTGCTGAATGATCGGCAATCTAAAAACTAGATGATCATCAAAAAATCCCAATCATTACAATCAGTCAGAAGTACCTACTAACCGGCACCTAAAACTCCAAACGAGTCAAATACTTATGAGGAGGAAGATGTTATGTTAAGAAAATGGAACCGTTTTTTAGCTTTTCTATTAGCAGTAGCTCTTATTGCAACCACTTTTCATAGTAATCTTGCAAGCATCAGAGTTTTTGCTGAAGGTGAAGATACTGTAGAAACTCCTGCAGATCCACCAGCTCAGACAGAAGAGCCTGCAGTAGAACCTGAATCTGATCCGAACCCGGAACCAGCGGGCGAACCGGCAGAACCAGAAACTACGTATGAAGAGCCTGCACCTGCAGATACTCCAGCTCCAGCCGATGATCCCAATCCTGGAAATGAAGATACTGCAAATGTAGAGCCAGAAACACCTCAGACACCACCAGCAGATACTGCTGTAGATGAAGCAACAGCTGGTATAACAGATCCAGCTGAGCTTCCAGAAGATGGTGATGGAACGGCAAAAGAAAACGAAGCTGAGGATGATGATGCAGCAACACTCGCTTCTTCTATTGAAGAAGAAATAGAGGATGATGCGGCAGCACTTGGATCATCTGAAGAGGAAGAAAAAGAAGAAGAGAAAGAGCTTGAAGAAAAACTTGTAACAGTTACTTATTCAGCTCAGCTCGGAGGACGTGTTTCAAAAGCTTCCGAGACAATCGACATTAATGATAAGAATGCCAAGTTTGAAGGTTCAACAGCATCAGCTGTAAATCAGTACTATCAGTTCATGGCATGGGTTGATAAGAATGGAAACACAGTTTCTACAGAAGCAACCTTTGTTCCAGCTGAAGTAGAAGAAGATACATCTTTTACAGCTACATTCGAGAAGCTTTCAAACATGCCGGCACAGGATTTCTCAGGAAGTGCAGGCGGAATGAACGTATCAGTATCAGCAGATGATGGCGTTTTCCCAGAGGGAACAACAATGACAGTTACTGCTATTGGCGACGATGAAGCTATGGCAGCAGCTACGGACGCCCTTGGAGATAATGTTAAATCTGCAAAGGGTGTAGATATTACATTTAGAAACGCAGAAGGCGAAGAGGTTGAGCCAGCTAATGCTAAATACGTTCACGTATCAATTAGCATTGCAGATAGTCTTGAAGGTGAATCCTTTAGCGTAGTACATAAAGATGACAACGATAATGTATCAGTTGTAGGTTCTGCAAGTGAAAGTGGAGCAGAATTTGATGCAAACTCCTTCTCTGTTTATATCGTAGCAGGTGAAGGTCAGGAAGATCCTGAAGCTGTTGCAACACGTACCTATAACTTCTATGCTTCAAAATCAGACTCAACACCTTTAAATACACAGACTGTAAAAGAAGGTGAAACAATTTATACACCTGGTATTCCAAGTCTTACACAGGATCAGGAATTCTTTGGATGGTACCGCGAAGTAGGTACTAACAAGATTGCCATTGATTTTTCTCAACCTGCTACAGATGTTCAGCCACAGGAAGTATTTAACTGTTATGCAGATATTGAGACTACATATTATGTAACAATGGTAGGACCTGACGAAGAAATCGTTCAGGTTAAGAAAAAGACAGTTAAAGATGGTGGCGATACTAATGTAACACTCACAGACGTTTATGTAACACCTGATAGTGCAGAAAAGGTATTTAAGGGCTGGACAACTGTTAAGAATAAGCCAACTCCTGATACCAGACCGATTGTTACTTATGTTGATGCAGCAGTTGATAAGACTGTCTATGCAGTAATAGTTAGTGGACATTGGATTCGCTTTGATGAAAATGATGGCGGCTCTGGCGGTGGTGCAAGCTATACCGGACCAGTAGCAGTTATGGAAGGTGAGTATCCAATTGATTCTAAGCCTGCAAATCCATCAAGACCAGGATATGAATTTGGTGGCTGGTACAAACAGGCCAATGGTCAGGATGGCGGAGTAGTTGAATCTTCAGTATTTAACTGGAATGAGTATCTTAATGCAGATGTTACTCTCTATGCTAAGTGGACAGCAGCAACTACTACCAATTACACAGTAGTTATCTGGCAGCAGCAGATAGAGAATGCTTCAGCGTATGATTACGTTGAAAGCCATACTGTAACAGGTACTACCAATGCGACAATTACTGACAACATGCTGAGAACTTATACCAATAATCCTGCAACAGGATTCCAGTATAACAGCGACAAGAAGAGAATAGTTTATGGCTCAGATGAAAAGACAACTACTGTAATCAGAGCAAAAGGTGATACAGTTGTTAATCTGTATTTTGACAGAAAGACTTTTACACTGACCTTTAAGAATGGTAATTCAACAGTAAAGACAATAACAGCCAGATATGGTGAGAATATTGAAAGTAATTTCCCAATTAAGGTAGGAAATACCACCTATGATAATTCATGGGAGGTTACTAGCAATTCTCAGACCTATGAAAAAGGTCTTTTGATAGTTGTTATTGATAAGATGCCTGCAGAAAACATTACATTTAAAAAGCACAGTAATAGCAACTATACACAGATAATGAATTATTATCTGGAGGCTGTTGAGGGTGAAAGCTATACTCACTCTTATGGAGGACTTCATTTTAACCTTTATAAGACAGCAACAGCTCATTATGGCGCTGTAACTTATGATGAAGACTTCATATTATTTGAAGGCTTTGATAGATTTGGATCAAATCCTTCGTTTAATTCATCTGGAAGGGCTCTTGTTAATCAGAGTGGAACCATAAACTTCTATTACAAGAGAGTAACGAAACGAATTGACTTTAAAGATAACTACAATGGAATCACATCTGATGTACCAGGTGTAGATAGTAGTTTCTCATCGATTCAGTATGGTAAGAACTTATCATCATACAAGAGTCTGGCACCAACACTTCCTGATAGGGAAGGCTGCGAATTTAAAGGCTGGTACGAAGACCTGAATGGTAATGCACCATTTAACTGGAACAGCACAATGCCTAATGCCAATAAGGTATTGTATGCACATTATGAGAAGGTTCAGTACCACGTACACCTTAATCCAAACGGTGGTACTCTTACCGATGGTCAGGAAGAAGATTTTGATCTGGATTATGGCGAGATTATCAGCAAATCATCACTTGATAAGACCACAAAGACAGGCTATGAGCTAGTTGGATGGTTTGATGATTCAACAGGATTTGCATATGGCTACGGCGCTGTAACCAGCAATGTAAATCTTACAGCTAAGTGGAGAAGCCCTGGTACAGTAAATGTTAAGTACTATGCTGGCGACTTTGGATCAAATCCTCCAGTAGATAATTATGACTACTACAAGAATTCTACAGTAATAGTTAAAGGAGCGCCTGCAAGTATTGCGGAAGGATATACATTCATTTGCTGGAAGGTAAATGGAGTAGGAGATCCTCTTTATCCAAATAACAGCTTTGATATTGACACTACAATTATATCCGGCAATGAAGTTAAGCTGATTGCTATATATGAGAAGAAAGGCGCAGGTGGAACATCAACTGAGAACACCACTGTTACATATGTTCCAAATGGTGGAACAGGAGAAGCTAAGACTTTCACATATAGAAAGAACGAAGCCTTTAACGCACTTACACTTGCTGACTCAGGATTCTCACGCTCAGGATATACATTCCTTGGATGGGCAAAGAGTGCAGATGCAACTACTGCTTGGGTAACAGAAGGAACACTTATAGCAGCAGATAATCTTCCAGATCCTGATCACAATATCCTTTACGCAGTATGGAAACAGGATATTAAGGTTACAGTAACTATTACAGGAAATACAGATACAGTAAACTATAACGGATCTGAGCAGAGTGTTACTGGATACTCAGTTGCAATCGCATACTCAGCAAATGGTAGCCCAATTGAAGGTGGCGGATACAGCGAATCAGATTTCACATTCTCAGGCGAAGCGGTTGCAAAGGGCACAAATAAGGGTACATACCAGATGGGCCTTGCACCTTCACAGTTTACAAACAATAATACAAACTTCGCAGAAGTAGTATTTGTAGTAAATGATGGATGGCTGAAGATCAATGCCAAGACAGCAGCTGTTACCATTACAGGTATTAAAAAGAGTGCAGATTACGATGGTACAGAGCATACAGCATCCGGATATACAGTATCAGGTGACAGCATAGACGAGTCCAAGATCGTATATGACGGAGAGGCCATTGCTAAGCAGACAAATGTTGGAACAAAAGTTATGGGACTTTCTGCAGAGAAGTTCTCCTACAGCGATCCTAACATTACAGTAACCTTTACAGTAGCATCTGATGGTTCCATGACAATTAAGCCTATAAATGTAACAGTTAACATTGTAGGTCATCATAATTCAACTGCTTATGATGGGCAGATGCATAGCGTATCAGGTTACGAAGTAGAAATACAGAATAGTCTCTACAAAGAAGCAGACTTTGAATTCTCAGGAACTGCATATGCGGAGAGAAAACTCCAGGGTACCACTAATATGGGCCTTGCAGCTTCTCAGTTTACTAATAAGAATAGCAACTTTGGAATAGTAACCTTTAATGTAACTGATGGTTATCAGGAGATCACTCGTAAGGGATCAGTAGTAGTTACCATTACTGGTCATCACGATACAAAGGTTTATGACGGACAATCCCACAGCGTATCAGGATATGATGTGGAAATCAGTAGTGACCTTTATAAAGAAACTGACTTTTCATTCTCAGGAGGTAAGGTTGCGGAAAGAACTGATGCTGGTAAAACAGTCATGGGACTTAAGCCAGAACAGTTCACAAATACTAATGATAACTTTACAGATGTAACCTTTAACGTAGTAACTGATGGTTACATGGAAATTACACCAATTAACGTAACAGTAAATATCATAGGTAATAAGGGAGAGAAGCCATATAACGGATCAGAGCAGAGCGTTACAGGATATACAGTTGGCGAAATCAGTAGTTCTCTTTACAAGAAAACAGACTTTACATTTAGCGGAGATGCTACTGCAAAGGGAACCAACAAAGGAACATATCCTATGGGACTTTCTGCAACACAGTTTACTAATACCAATCCTAACTTTGGTACAGTTACATTCGCTATAGATGACGGTTCACTGGTAATCACAGCAGTTACAGCAACAGCCAAGATTATTGGCCACAATAATACTACTGACTATGATGGACAGCTGCATACAGTAACTGGTTATGATGTTGAACTTCCAGCAGGATCTCTTTTGACAACGGCTGATATCAAGATTAACGGAAGTGCTTCAGCATCCAGAACAGATGCAGGTACAACTAACATGGGACTTACACCTGAGATGTTCAGCGTAGAAAACGCAAACTTCTCCAGCGTAACCTTCACAGTAGAAGATGGATATCAGACAGTTAATCCTATCGATGTAACAGTAACAATTGAAGGCCATAAGGACAGTGTAACCTACGACGGAAATCCTCATATGGTATCTGGATATGATGTTAAGTCCATAAGCAGTAGTCTCTATACAACAGCTGACTTCACATTTAATGGACCTGACAGCATAACACAGACTAATGCTGGAACATATCCAATGGGCCTTGCAGCATCTCAGTTTACTAATACTAATAGCAACTTTAAAACAGTAACCTTTAGTGTAACTGATGGCGAACTTAAGATCAGTCCTATCGACGGCGTAACAGTTACTATTAAAGGTAATACAGCTAAGGTTGACTACAAGGGAACTGAGCAGTATGTAACAGGATACAGCGTAGCATTTAGTAACAGTAAGTATACTGAGGCAGATTTCACTGTTGCAGTAACTGCAAAGGCATCCGGAACTGATGCAGGCACATATGCAATGGGGCTTGCAGCGGATAAGTTTACTAACACTAATAGCAACTTTACAAACGTTACCTTCGACGTAACAGACGGCTCACTGGTAATTGAACCTATATCAGTAACAGTAACTGTTGTCGGACGAAATGACACTAAGACCTATGATGGTAATAGCCATACAGTTTCTGGAATTGACTACGAATACAGTAACACCCTTTATAAGAGAAATGACTTCAACTACTCAGGTAATCAGCAAGCAACCAGAACAGATGAAGGCACAACTTATATGGGAATTGATGAGACAAAGTTCACAAACGTTAATAATAACTTTAAGAATGTAAAATTTAACGTAACTGATGGCTTCATAAAGATCGTTCCTAAGGGTAAGGTAGTAGTAACCATTACAGGTAAAAAAGCTACAGTAGATTACAATGGAACAGAGCAGAAGGTAGAAGGCTACACAGTAGCAATAAGCGATCCTCTTTACAAAGAGGCAGACTTTAGCTACACCGGAGAAGCTGTTGCTAAGGGAACAGATGCAGGCACATACGACACTGCTATCGACAAGACTAAGTTCACTAACAACAACAGTAACTTTAAGGACGTAACCTTCGAGGTAGTGCAGGGTGCTCTGACAATCAATCCTATAGCAATGAAGATTACCGTAACTGGTAATAATGACACACTTAAGTACACTGGAGCAGAGCAGAAGGCACAAGGCTTTGTAGCAACATCAGACAGCACCTTCTTTGACCAGACTAAGGTTAAATACAGTGGAACTGCAGAAGCTAAGGGTACAGATGTTGGAACATATAATATGGAACTGGATGTAACCAAGTTCTCATATAATGATCCTAACTTTACAGGTGTAACCTTCGCAATCGACGCCGATGGATTCCTTATCATCGATCCAGCTGATGTTACAGTAACTATTACTGGTAAAGAAGATACTCTTGAATACAACGGTAAAGAACAGGAGATCACAGGCTATACACCTTCAACAACAAGTGACATTTACGACCTTAGTAACGTAACAATGACAGGCGAAGCAAAGGCAAAAGGTAAGCGCGTAGGCGATTACAACATGAACCTTACAGCGGAGCAGTTCACAAACAATGATGATAACTTCAATGTAACCTTTGTTATAGAAGATGGTATTCTTCACATCATAGACAGAGCAGAGAAGTATATTATCACAGCAACAACAAACGACGTAGAAAGAGAGTATAGCGGCGAGGTTTACTCAGGCTTTGGATTTAGCGTAACGGGCGGCAAGAAGGTTAATCAGGAAGGCAATGCTATAGCTAACATAGTAAACTTCATTAGCGGAATTCTCAGACCTATCAAGGCATCAGCAGACGATGGAACTACTACAGATCCTACAGTTATCGTCGATGGAGTTAAGTACACAGTAACTGGACTCTATGTTGATGCATCAGGAAGAGACGTTGGAACATATCCTCTTACAATCAAAGGATCAATGGTTGTCCTTGATGAAGACGGACAGGATGTGACAGGTCAGTTTACACTCGAAGTAAATGAAGGAAATCTTGAGATTACTAAGAGACACATCACAGTAACATCAGGAAGCGCTACAAAACCTTATGATGGAAATCCTCTTACAAGCAGTGTAATTACAACTGATAAGTCATGGGGAACAGGAGATGCAGTTGGATTTAACATCACAGGTTCTCAGACTGAACAGGGTACAAGCAAGAACACATTTACATTAGTTCCTGCAGCTGGTACAGATCTTGAAAAGAACTACATAGTAGATACAGTATTTGGAGACCTTACAGTAACTGCAGCAGTTACACCTCCAGGAACAGATCCAACACCAGGTGACGACCCAACACCTCCTACACCACCAACACCACCTACTCCTGCAACACCTACTACTCCTACAACAACTATTGTTGATGCAGCAACACCGCTGGCACCAACAGCACCTGTAGCACCAGTTCTTGATGCGGCGGTTCTTGGAGCAACAAGACAGCAGTCAGGCGCAGCAGTTCTCGGAGCAAGACGAGCAAAGACAGAGGATGCAACAAATACAATTCCTAGAGTATTTGCAATCATCGCAGCAGCTGCAATATTGGCAGCACTTCTCGCAAGCTTCAGAAGAAAGGAAGAGGAGCAGTAAAGATTTATATAAATAAAACTGAATAATTTCCACACGGGGCAGGCCACATGGCCTGCCCCATTTTCTGCTATAATTATATCTGTGGAATGGAGGATACATTATGGCAACAGGAAGTCAGACCAAAGAAAAAACGGGCAGCAGGATCAAAGAGCCCAGACAATACAACGTGATAATGCTAAATGACGATTTCACTACAATGGACTTTGTAGTTAGCGTTCTTGTGGATATTTTTCATAAGGATCCCGTAAGCGCCGAGGCAATAATGCTGGGAGTTCATAAGAGCGGCCAGGCGGTTGTGGGTAAGTACCCTTATGACATTGCAGTTACAAGGGTCAATAATGCTCTTGCAAGGGCCAAAAAAGAGGGATTTCCCTTCAGGATGACAGTAGAGGAGGCTTAATATGGATCTTTCAAAAGAGGCATCTTTAGTATTTCAGAATGCCATAGCTTATGCCAATAAATACAAATATGAGTATGTGACTCCTGAGATGATCCTTCTCATGATCCTGGATGATGACGTGTTCGCTGAGGCTTTTGAGGAGTGTGGAGGAGATCTTACTATTTTGAGCAGTAACCTTCAGAAATATGTTTCTGAGTACGTGGATAAGATAGATAATAAGGAGATTTTATTGTCTACAGGTACTAATTTTGTCCTGAATTTCGCGGGCCAGAGTGCATATAGCAGTGGAAGTGACATGATTCATGTCCGCCACCTTGTTCACGCCATCTGGAATCTCGAGAACAGCTATGCTGTTTACTACATGGAACAGCAGGATATCACAGAGGCGGATGTACTCCAGCAGATGGCCATAATCGAGGATGAAAATGCGGCAGAAGCTATTTCTGAGGACATAGATGGCAGTATTAAGACCAAAGAGGATAAAGCTGGCCTTAGCCTTTATGCTCCGTGCCTTAACGATGTATTAACAGATGTTAATCCCCTTATTGGCAGGGAAAAAGAGCTGGAGAGAACTATTCAGATACTCTGTAGAAAAGATAAGAATAATCCGCTTCATATCGGCGAAACAGGCGTTGGTAAGACGGCTATAACCTACGGCCTTGTACAGCGCCTTAAAAGCGGCGATGTACCTGATGCTATAAAGGGCGCCAAGGTCTTTTCACTTGATCTTGGTGGAATGCTTGCTGGAACTCAGTACCGTGGCGATTTTGAAAAGAGATTTAAAAAGGTCTTAACAGAGATTGGCAAAGAGGAAAAGCCAATAATATACATAGATGAGATTCATAATCTGGCTGGCGCCGGGGCAGTAGGAGAAGGCTCTTTTGACGCTTCAAACATGCTTAAACCTTACCTTACAGACGGTCATATCAGATTTATTGGTGCTACAACCTTTGAAGAGTACAAGAAGTATTTTGAGAAGAATAAAGGCCTTGTAAGGCGTTTTCAGAACGTAGAGATAAAAGAACCTACCGAGGAAGAAACAGTCGAGATTTTAAACGGTTTAAAGGCCAAATACGAGAAGTATCACGGGGTTAAATATGCCAAGGGACTGATGGAATATGCAGCCCATATGAGCGCCAAATTTATTAACGAAAGATACCTTCCTGACAAAGCAATTGACCTTATCGATGAAGCTGGCTCCTATAGGAAACTCCATCCCCTTTCTCAAAAGACTCAGACAGTAGATAAATCAGTTATAAATGAGATTCTTACAGGCGTTTGCAGAGTTCCGATAGAGACAGTTGATACTGACGATGCAGCTGGACTGGAAACACTTGAAGAGCGCATTAAGACCAGAATATTTGGTCAGGACGAGGCTGTATCGCAGGTTGTAAATGCAGTTAAATTCTCTAAAGCGGGACTTATCGAGGATGGTAAGCCTCTTGCAAGCTTATTGTTTGTAGGCCCTACTGGTGTCGGCAAGACAGAGATAGCAAGGACTTTGGCAGATGAGCTTGGAGTTAAACTCATTAGATTTGACATGAGTGAGTATGGTGAAAAGCATGCTGTTGCCAAGCTGATCGGATCTCCAGCTGGATACGTCGGCTACGAAGAAGGGGGGATCCTCACAGAAGCCATCAGGAAGAACCCTTCATGTGTACTTCTTTTGGATGAGATAGAAAAAGCTCACGCTGACATTTATAACGTACTCCTTCAGGTAATGGATTATGCAACTCTTACTGATAATCAGGGCAGAAAAGCAGATTTCAGAAACGTAGTAGTTATCATGACTTCTAACGCCGGCGCTAACAGACTTGGAAAGAGCGGAATAGGCTTTATCAGCGAGAGCATGGATGAGAGCGTACTTACAGAAGCTGTCAAGAACACTTTCCAGCCTGAATTCAGGAACAGACTTAACAAGATTGTTGTATTTAACAGCATGGACGATGACATGGCCTCTATGGTTGTTGATAAGAAGCTAAAAGAGCTTTCTGAACAGCTACAGGCCAAGAAGATCACACTTTCAGCTGATAAAAAGGCCAAAACTCTTCTTAAGACCAAAGGTGTCAGCCAGGAGTTTGGGGCAAGAGAAATCGATCGTGTCATTAGAAATGATGTTAAGCCATTATTTGTTGATGAGATTTTATTTGGCAAGCTTAAAAATGGTGGAAAGATCAAGCTTACGACCAGAAATAAGGACTTTGTCATAGAAACCAGTAAGAAATAATACGAGATAAAAATATGCCTGTATTTGCCCTTAATGAAAACGAAATATCTTTTCCACTTCCGCAGCTTGCTGAGGATGACGGACTTCTGGCTGTAGGAGGAGATTTATCCAGAGAAAGGCTTGTTCTGGCTTACTCCAACGGTATATTTCCCTGGTATAACGAAGGCCAGCCAATAATGTGGTGGTGCCCCAAGGAGCGCTATATCATACGACCAGGCAATGTTCATATATCACATTCCATGAAAAAATTCATGAGAAAGCATGATATTCGGGTTGAGGTTAACAGGGATTTTTCTGATACCATGCACAGATGCAGGATAAAGCGTGAGTTTGCGGAAGGCACCTGGATCACAACAGATATGGAGAAGGCCTACGCTGATCTTGCAGCTAAAAATCTGGCTCTAAGCGTTGATGCTTTTATCGATGGGGAGCTTGCAGGCGGTTTATATGGCGTGAGCCTTGGAAGATGTTTTTTTGGTGAGAGCATGTTTTCAGATATGGAAAATGGCTCCAAGCTGGCGCTCATAGGACTTTCGCAGATACTTGCTGAAAATGGCTATGTCTTTATAGACTGCCAGTTTCATACAGATCATCTGGAAAGTATGGGCGGAGAGCGGATAACTTATCAGGAATATAAGGAATTACTGGATAAGGGATTATGAATTAATTCAAAAACGCTTGGTTGCTAATATTTGCGATATGAGTTATCATAATATTGAGAAAATATAGCCGATATATAAATATATACATGACTATGATAAAGAGAAAGCGAGGTATTCTCTATGTATATAGCAATGCAGACAGCTGATAGTAACGGAACACTCAATACTGAGATCAGTACATTTTATGGTATCAGGTATGATACAAGATATCGAGCAGCTATTCTTTCCACAGAGCATCTCAACCATGACTACGTAATTCCAATGGATCCTAATGACTATGAGGCAGCTGTCAAACAGATACTTGCTGCAATGGCTGCTAATGCCCAGATGATCAATCTTGGTGATAGCATAGTAAGCCGTGGCAGAAAGGGTGAAGCAAGACAGGTTAAACCTCAGAAACTGACTATCAAGACTACAATATAATATAAGATAAGGCAAAAAGAAATCCGCTACATTTTGTTTGTAGCGGATTTTTTATGATCATGTAATTTGAACCTTAGTTTCAGGTCATATCATCAATATCTGTGTTATCGTCAGCATCAAAGCCGATATTCTGCATATTAACGGTTCTGCGGCGGATTCGGGCAGCTTCTGATGCCTGGAAGAGGAAATCCTTGATCTCTCTGCCGTGTTTGATGTTCTTGAGGACAATTGTCTTGTCAGTTACATCTGATGTGAAAAGAGTGATGGTGCTAAGACCAGCCATTCTCTGCCAGAGAGTACTTGTAATCTCAACGTCAGTGATCTTGTACATGTAGCAGTCATCCTCTGTCACTGTGAAAAAGCCTTTGATGATAGTCAGAATGTTCTCCCTGATCTCATATTTGGTAAAAGTCCAAGGAAGACCAAGGAAAAGAAGTCTTTTTCTCTCGTTATAGCAAAGCTGTCCTTTTGCTTCTGTTGAATGAGCATACTGCTCAGGATTAACTATTTTTGTCATTTCCCCTCCTGAAATAATGTATTAAGTTTATGAAATTTGAATAAACATGAATAACTGTTGTTACCCTTATATAATAGCATATACCTGTGTTTGGGGAAATATTAAGCAAAAAAAGAACATTGTTTACGATTTGACGTGTAGCAAATACCTAGATAAAATAAGACAAAGACATTGATAATACTTAAGTTTTGACCTATTTTCTTCGATATATTTTGTAGAGGAAGGTATAAAGTATGGATGCTAATGGACTTAATGCTGAGCAGCAGGCATTACTTGCCAGCATAATGGGTAAATCTTCACAGGCAGGCGGAGGCGGTGGATTTTCTCCATCACAGGTTCAGCCTGCAGCTACAGGCGCGCCAGCGGCAGCAGCTCCGGCAGATTCCGGTAAGATGCTCTCACAGGCTGAGATTGACGCGCTCATTGCTTCTATGGGCAACTAAATGGACCATGGGGACGGGGTTCCTGGTCCATTTTTTTATTTTGTGAAATATTTATGACGTTATTGACAATATGTAGTTAGCTACGTATCATAGGATATGTAATTAGCTACATATTGTTTTTTTATGTGATTTGTTTGTATATGCCACGTGGGCAGGCGTAAATGCTCACAGAATACGAGAGGTAGAGAATGACTTGTATTAGCAAAAAGGTGGAGTTCCAAAGGGACAAGGAACACGAATCAACTAGTTTTAAATTCAAGCTCATTCATGAGGCCTTTGCTAACATGTTCAACAGGCAGTTAAGGGAAGATGATATGACTTTTTCACAGCTTATGGTCATATCAATTTTGTGGGAGAGACGTGATCAGAAGGTGACACAGAAGGATATTTCCGAGGCACTTCACATCAAGCATCCTACGACAATAGGTCTTTTGAAGAGGCTTGAGGAAAAAGAAATGGTCAAGATTGTGGTGGATCCTGAGAACAGGAAATATCGCAATATTGCCATTACTGAAAAGGGGGAAAAGTTTATTGAAATGAACAAAGAGCGCAGAAATAAGATGAATGCCATTTTAGTAGATGGAATGAATGAGCAGGAAGTCGAAATGCTGCGCAGTCTTTTGGACCGTGTTATAGATAACATGGCCAGCATGAATTCAGGCGATGAGATTGCCTGAAGAGAAGGAACGCAATTTATAAAATCTAGGAGAGAGGATATATGGTTAAGACATTATTAAAAGAACTTAAAGAGTACACATTGCCATCTATTTTGACTCCACTGTGTATGATTGGTGAAGTTTTATGTGAGATGGTAATTCCCATTTTAATGGCCAGAATCGTCGATTATGGTATTTATGGACAGGATATGGGAGTTATATTCAGAACAGGCGGAATGATGGTCGTAATCGCCATATTTGGCCTTCTGGCAGGTATTGGAGGTGCATACTACGGGGCAAATGCATCAGCCGGCTTTGCCAAGAATCTGAGAAAGAAAATGTTTGATAATATTCAGACCTTTTCTTTTTCTAACATTGATAAATTCTCGACTTCAGGTCTTGTAACACGACTTACAACAGACGTTTCTAACCTACAGAATGCCTACATGATGACACTTCGAATGGCTATGAGAGCGCCTGCATCACTTATAATTGCCATGGTTGCAGCATTTACCATCAGCGCCAAGATCGCAAGTATCTACCTTGTTGCGGTTATTTTCCTTGTGATCGTTATGCTGTTCGTTATGACAAGAGCAACCAGATATTTCAAGCAGGTATTCCAGAAATACGATCAGCTCAATGAGAGCGTTCAGGAAAACGTATCAGCTATCAGAGTAGTTAAGGCTTATGTTCGTGAGGACTTCGAGAACAAGAAGTTCAAAAAAGCTGCCGAGAATATCTACAACATGTTTGTTAAGGCCGAGATGAACGTAGTATTCATGAGCCCATTTATGACAGCTACAGTTTATACCTGTATTCTTCTGGTGAGCTGGGTTGGTGCGCACATGATCGTTGGCGGAGAACTCACAACTGGTCAGCTCATGAGTCTTTTGACCTACTGCATGACAATCCTCATGAACCTGATGATGCTTGCTATGATCTTCGTAATGCTCACAATGGCGTCAGCTAGTGGCAAGCGTATCGCAGAAGTTATTGAGGAAAAGAGCTCCATCACTAACGGAAGCAATCCTGTCATGGAAGTTAAGGACGGAAGCATTTCTTTTGACCATGTTGAGTTCGCATATAACGAGGATTCAGAGGAACCTGTATTAAAAGACATAAATCTTGAGATTAAGTCAGGTGAGACCATTGGTATCATCGGAGGAACAGGTTCTGCCAAGTCTTCACTGGTTAACCTTATCAGCAGACTTTACGACGTATCAAACGGCTCTGTAAAGGTTGGCGGAGTTGATGTCAGAGAATATGATCTTGAAACTCTTAGAGATCAGGTATCAGTAGTTCTTCAGAAGAACGTTCTTTTCTCAGGGACAGTTCTTGATAATCTTCGCTGGGGTGACAAGAATGCCACAGAGGAAGAGTGCAAACGTGCATGCCAGATGGCCTGCGCCGATGAATTTATAGATAAGATGCCAGACGGCTACAACACTGTGATCGAGCAGGGCGGAGCCAACGTATCTGGCGGACAGAGACAGAGACTTTGTATTGCCAGAGCGCTTCTTAAAAAGCCTAAGATCCTCATTCTGGATGATTCAACAAGTGCTGTTGATACTAGTACAGATGCCAAGATCAGAAAGGCATTTGCAGAGGAAATACCTGGAACAACCAAGCTTATCATTGCTCAGAGAATCGGATCTGTTCAGGGATGTGATCGCATAATTGTCATGGATGATGGTAAGATTAACGGATTTGGAACTCATGAAGAGCTTCTTGCAAGTAACGACATTTACCGCGAGGTATACGAGTCACAGACTGGTGCAAGTGGCGATGCTGATTTTGATCAGGCGGGCTGAGAGGTGATAGATTATGGCAGAAAAGTTTAATAGACGTGGAAAACCAATGCCCAAGGTAGAGAATCCTGGGAAATTGTTTAAAAGAATAATGAGCTATGTGTTTAAGTTTTATCCAGTGCACATGGTAACAATCGTAATATGTATTTTTATAACTGTATTTTCAAGTGTTCAGGGAACTCTTTTTACCAAGACACTTATTGATGATTATATCCAACCAATGCTTGATAGTCACAGCACGGATTATGGCCCGCTTCTTGGAGCGATGGCAAGGGTTGCGGTGTTCTATGCTATTGGTATCATCGCTGCATTTACACAGCAGAGAGTTATGGTATTTATCAATCAGGGAACACTGAAAAGACTTCGTGAAGAGCTCTTTGAGCACATGGAGAGCCTTCCTATCAAGTACTTTGACACTCACGCCCATGGCGATATCATGTCAATATACACTAACGATATCGATACCCTGAGACAGATGATCAGCCAGAGTATTCCTCAGCTTCTTAACTCTGCGATCACTATCGTGAGCGTATTTGCATCAATGCTGGTTCTGAGTGTTCCGCTTACAATCGTTACAATCGCAATGGTTGGAGTTATGCTGTTCTGCTCAGCCAAGGCTACAGCTTCTTCTGGTAAGAACTTCGTAGCACAGCAGAAGAATATCGGAGCTCTTAACGGATTCATCGAAGAGATGATGACAGGCCAGAAGGTTGTCAAAGTCTTTAACCACGAGCAGGAGAGCATCAAGAGATTTGATGAACTCAATGAAGAGCTGTTCCAGAGCGCATTTAAGGCTAATGCATATTCAGGAGCACTTGGACCTATCAATGCTCAGCTTGGTAACACAAGCTACGTACTCTGCGCTATGATCGGTGGAGCCATTGCTCTTTCTGACAGCGTTGCGGTTGGCTTTACAGTAGGTGCGCTTGCCAGCTTCCTGACCTTTAACAGGAGCTTCTCAATGCCTATCAACCAGGTGAGTATGCAGTTTAACTCAATCATCATGGCTCTTGCAGGTGCTGAGCGTATCTTTAAGCTCATCGACGAGGAGCCTGAGACTGATGAAGGCTATGTAATGCTGGTTGACGCACAGGAGAAGGACGGACAGGTAGTAGAAGCTGACCACCACACAGGAAAGTGGGCATGGAAGCATTATCACAAGGCTGATAACACAACAACCTACCAGCCTATGGAGGGTGATGTTACCTTCAATGGCGTAGACTTCGGATATACAGATGAGAAGATGGTTCTGCATGATATCGTTCTTCATGCTCATCCAGGTCAGAAGATTGCCTTTGTCGGCTCAACTGGTGCAGGTAAGACAACTATTACCAACCTGATCAACAGATTCTATGATATTCAGGATGGTAAGATCAGATACGACAATATCAATATCAACAAGATCAAGAAGGCAGACCTTCGTCGTTCTCTTGGTATCGTTCTGCAGGATACACATCTTTTCACAGGAACGGTTATGGAGAATATCAGATATGGTAAGCTCGATGCCACAGATGATGAGGTAATTGCAGCAGCCAAGCTTGCTAATGCGCACAGCTTCATTAAGAGGCTACCTGAAGGATATGACACAATGCTCACAGGTGATGGAGCTAATCTTTCACAGGGACAGCGCCAGCTTCTTGCAATTGCTCGTGCAGCCATCGCAGATCCTCCAGTTCTGATCCTTGATGAGGCTACATCTTCAATCGATACCAGAACTGAGAAGATTGTTCAGGATGGTATGGACAAGCTCATGAAGGGCAGAACAACCTTCGTTATTGCCCACAGACTTTCAACAGTCCGCAACAGTGACTGCATCATCGTTCTTGAGCAGGGACGCATTGTGGAGCAGGGAACTCACGACGAACTCATCGCCAAGAAGCAGAGATACTACCATCTCTATACCGGCATGAAGGAAGAGGGAGTTACAGCATAAAAGAATCAGGAATCTCACAGATAATTTTTATCTGTGAGGTTCTTTTTTGTTGTACAACTGCCTCTTAATGGCTGTATAATGGTTGTGTATTGTGTAGGTAACACATGCGAAGATAAACATATTCACAACGTAGGGGACAATAGGAGGAATTTTGTATGAAAAAACTTTCAGTAAAAACAATTGTTGCAATTGGTATCGGTGCAGCTCTTTTCTTTGTACTTGGCAGATTTGTAGCTATTCCAAGTCCTGTACCTAATACTAATATTTCAATCCAGTATGGTCTTCTTGCATTTATCGCAGCTGTATTCGGACCTGTTGCTGGTGCACTTGCAGGACTTATCGGTCACTTCTTCATCGACTTCAGCTATGGTTGGGGAGTATGGTGGAGCTGGGTTATCGCTTCTGCTGTATTTGGATGCCTTATGGGCGTTGCTACAATGCGCCTTAAGATTGACGAGGGCGAGTTCGGCACTAAGGGAATCATTACTTTTAACGTAGGCCAGGCTATTGCACACCTGATCTCATGGGTTGTTGTTGCACCTGTTCTTGATATTCTTATGTTCCAGGAGCCAGCTAACAAGGTATTCCTTCAGGGCGTTACAGGAGCTATCATCAACATCATCACAACAGCAATCGTTGGAACACTTGTATGCCTTGCATACTCCAAGGCTATTCCTAAGAAGGGCAGTCTTAAAGAGGAAAATTAAGCGATTTATTTATGAACGATGTAATTATTGAATTTAATGATCTTGGATTTCAGTATAGAGCGCAGGCAAAACCTACGCTCTATAATATTAATCTGAAAGTTAGAAAAGGCGAGAAGATTCTCATTGCAGGCCCATCAGGCTGCGGCAAATCTACCATGGCAAGTCTTATTAACGGACTTATTCCAATTTCCTACAAGGGAGAGATTACAGGCTCTCTTTTGATAAAAGGAAAAGAATCTCGGGAAATGTCCATGTTTGATATCTCACATATCGTGGGAACAGTGCTCCAGGATAGTGATGCCCAGTTTGTTGGTATGACCGTGGCTGAGGATCTTGCTTTTGCGCTTGAAAACGACTGTATTCCTCAGGACAATATGAAGAACAGGGTAAAAGAGGTTGCGGAGATTCTGAATCTTGGCAGCGTGCTTCGCCATGCTCCATCAGAGCTGTCCGGTGGACAGAAACAGCGCGTATCAGTTGGTGGAGTTATGGCCAGTGATGTGGAGCTGTTCCTGTTTGACGAGCCTCTGGCTAATCTTGATCCCAAGACTGGCAAGCAGGCAATAGAGCTTATCGATGAACTTCAGAAGAGGACTGGCGCTGCGGTTATCATAATCGAGCATCGCCTGGAGGATGTGCTCCACAGGCCTGTTGACAGGATAGTTCTCATGAATGAGGGACGAATTGTCTCTGATACTACTCCTGATGAGCTGCTTGCTTCAGAGAATCTTGCAAACTGTGGTGTTAGAGAGCCTCTGTATCTAACTGCGCTTAAATATGCCGGCGTAGATATAAAGGCTGAAATGCACCCGGCATCTCTGGATGAGCTTACTTTATCTGAAGCTGATAAGAGCAAGATCAGGGCATTTTTTGAGCAGAATAATAAGGTAAAAGAAAAGGCGGATAGCGAAGAGCTTCTGACTGTCAGAGACCTTTCTTTTACCTATGAAAAGACAAATAAAAAGACTCTTGAGGATATAGCAGCATCCATCCAAAAGGGTGAGATGGTGGCTGTTGTCGGCACTAACGGCGCCGGTAAATCCACATTTTCCAAGGTTGTCTGCGGAATGGAAAAAGAGGACAGCGGAGAAATTCTCTTTAATGGTGAGGATTTCAGGAATCTTTCCATCAAGGAGCGAGCCGAGCATGTGGGCTATGTCATGCAGAACCCCAATCAGATGATCTCCAAGGTTATGATATTTGATGAAGTTGCCATGGGCCTTAGACTTCGCGGAGTTCCTGAGGATGAGGTTAAGACCAGAGTTGAGAAGGCACTTGAGATCTGTGGCCTTTACAAGATGCGCAACTGGCCGATTTCAGCTCTTAGTTATGGCCAGAAAAAGAGAGTAACAATCTGCTCTATTCTGGTGCTGGAGCCGGAGCTTATGATCCTGGATGAGCCTACAGCAGGTCAGGACTATAGGAACTATACACGAATCATGGAATTCCTAAAGAGCCTCAATGACAGGGGAATTACCATTGTTATGATCACCCATGACATGCACCTTATGCTGGAGTATGCGGACAGGAGCATTGTCTTTAACGGGGGAAGGATAATAGCAGATAAGAGCTGTGCTAAGGTTCTGACAGATACAGATATTGTCGACAAGGCGAGCCTTAAGGAAACCAGCCTTTATCACCTTGCAGGGCTCTGCGGAATATCCGATGGAACAGCCTTTGTTCAGGGCTTTATTGATTACGAGAGGGAAAACGTCAGGAAATGAATAATCTCTTTAACTATATAGAAAAAGAATCACCTATACATGGACTTACAGGGGCTACCAAGCTTGTATGCCTGCTTCTATGGAGTCTTGCAGCTATGACAACCTATGACACCAGACTGCTTCTTGTTCTGGCTGTTCTTGGCATAGCTCTTTTCCCTATAGGCAGAATCGGAGTTAAGGATGTGTCATTTATGCTGTGGTTTACTCTGGTATTCCTGGTGCTGAACACAGTGCTGGTGTATCTTTTCTCGCCTCAGCATGGAACGGAGGTTTATGGGACCTGTACCTATCTGTTCGGACTTTCAGGACACTTTGCGCCGACGGCTGAGCAGCTCTTTTTCCAGCTCAACTATATTCTCAAGTACTTCGCGACTATTCCATTTGTGCTACTGTTTGTTTGCACCACCAATCCAAGCGAATTTGCAGCATCTCTTAATAAGATTGGAGTGAGCTATTCTGTTTCTTATTCCGTTGCTCTGGCCCTTCGTTATATTCCTGATATTCAGAAGCAGTATCACGAGATCAGCCAGGCATCCCAGGCAAGGGGCGTTGAGCTTAGTAAAAAAGCTTCTCTTGTAAGCAGACTTAAGTCGGCTTCTGCGATTTTGGTTCCACTTATCCTCAGCAGTATGGACAGAATCGAGATAATATCCAATGCTATGGAGCTTAGATGCTTTGGTAAGAATAAAAAGAGAACCTGGTACATGGCCCAGAAATTCAAAGCGCTGGACTATGTGAGTATGATTGTGTGTGCACTTCTACTAGTGGCATCAATTACGCTTACACATATAAACGGCAGCAGGTTCTATAATCCGTTTAAATAGAAAATGTAACATGTTATTAAAAATCCGCAGTTGATGCGGATTTTTTTATTTTATCAATGTATTTTCCCAGATTTGCATCGAATTTTCTGTTTTGTCCATAATAGATGCTAGTTTAGATGTTTTTTTCATGCCTTAGGCATCAAAAAAATGGATTATAGTATTATTGATGAGAATTCTTTTCTAATATGCATTTTTAGTGCATCAATAATCAACAATTCCCGCATTATTGATGCAGCAATGTGAGAAATTAGTTTAAATGATCGAAATGGCTATGAAATACTTTCTGATAAACGAGAAATACGTTTGATAGTGATGTACAATAATAGAACTGACATGAAATTGTCAGACAACTATTATTGCAGGGGTATGCAAAAAGTTTAAAGGAGGGTAATTCAAAATGGCAGATCGTATCGTATTAAACACCGTGTCATACCACGGCTCAGGGGCAATTAAGGAGATTGTTGGTATTGCACAGAGCAAGGGATTTAAGCATGTGTTTGTTGCTTCAGATCCAGACCTTATCAAGTTTGGGGTAACTGCTAAGGTCACAGATCTTTTGGACGAGGCTAAGATTCCTTATACCGTATATTCCAACATTAAGCCTAATCCAACTATTGAGAACGTTCAGAGTGGTGTTAAGGCATTCAGGGAGTGCGGAGCAGATTCTATCATCACAATCGGTGGTGGTTCTTCTATGGATACAGCCAAGGCTATTGGCGTAATCATCACAAACCCTGAGTTTGAGGATGTAAGATCTCTTGAGGGCGTTGCTCCTACCAAGAATCATGCAGTTCCTACAATCGCAGTTCCTACAACAGCCGGAACAGCTGCTGAGGTTACTATCAACTACGTTATCACAGATGTGGAGAAAAAGCGTAAATTCGTTTGCGTAGACACCAACGATATTCCAGAAGTTGCTATCGTTGATCCAGATATGATGAGCTCAATGCCTAAGGGACTTACTGCTTCTACAGGTATGGACGCTCTTACACATGCTATCGAGGGCTATACAACAAGAGGCGCATGGGAACTTACAGATATGTTCCATCTTGAAGCTATTAAGCTTATTGGCGCTAACCTTCGTGATGCTGTTGAGAACAAGCCAGAGGGAAGAAAAGGAATGGCTATGGCTCAGTACATCGCAGGAATGGGCTTCTCAAATGTAGGTCTTGGAATTGACCACGCTATGGCTCATACTCTTTCAGCATATTACGATACACCACATGGTGTTGCATGTGCTATGTTCCTTCCAATCTCCATGGAATTCAACCGTGACTTCACAGGCGAGAAGTACAGAGAGATTGCAAGAGTTCTCGGAGTTAAGGGCGTTGATGAGATGTCTCAGGAAGAGTATCGAGACGCAGCAATAGGCGCTGTTAAGCAGCTCTCCAAGGATGTTGGAATCCCAGAAAAGAACGAGAAGATTCGCGAAGAGGATCTTGATCAGCTTGCAACAGACGCTCTTGCAGATGCTTGCTATCCTGGAAACCCAAGAGAAGCAACCAAAGAGCAGGTTATCGAGATGTTCAGAATGTTGATGTAATTAGTAGCATAACGTCTTGGTGAGTTACAAGTAAAACTGAATTAAATGTAAATTGTCCGCGCTGCATATGATATGTGGCGCGGATTTTTTTGTTGCAATATCGAAGGGTAATTGATATATTATTGATGCACTGTATTCGAAATAGTTCGAAACGGTAGCTTTTTTATTCAAAAGGAGAATTGAATATGGATAACATGACAATGCTTGGCCGCAAGACTGAAGAGAAGTCAGCCGGACTTAGCAGCAAAACTCGTTACATGGTGGAGACTGCCCTCATGATCGCAATCGTACTGATTATGGGCAATACAGTACTTGGTACTATTCCTACACCATTTCTTAAGGTTTCTATCGTAACCGTTCCAGTTGCTCTCGCAGCAATGCTTATTGGACCAACTGCAGGAATCATCTGCGGTATCGTATTTGGTTTCAACAGCTTTGCAGGCGCTCTTACAGGAGCAAGCGGAATGCTTTCAACACTTTTTACAATCAGCCCAGCAGGCGTATTTTTCACAGCAGTAGTAGCAAGATTTCTTGACGCTACAGTAGTAAGCTTTGTTTTCCAGGCTCTCAAGAAGGCTGGACTTAAGCAGGCTTCTTATTATATCACTGGCGCTCTTATGCCACTTTTCAACACAGTATTTTTCATGGGCTCACTTTGCCTGTTCTTCTATAACACAGACTATGTACAGGGACTTGTTGCCAAGTACAACGCAACTAACCCATTTGCATTCGTAATCGCTATGGTTGGCGTTCAGGCTACTGTAGAGGCTGTTATCGGATGCCTCCTTGCTGGAACACTTGGTGTTGTTCTTTCTAAGGTACTTAAGAGAGCATAATAGGATTTATAAAATGGTATTAACCGTAGATATTGGAAATTCGAATATCGTAATTGGGGCTTGGGATAACGATGCCCTACAGTTTACAGGCAGGATACAGACCAGAAGAGACTATACTGAGGATGAACTTATGACTTCTTTTGAGGAGTTACTCGGTGACATCCAATCGAATATGACTTCAGATACCGATGAGAAATCTGATGATCATAAGTTTGCCTGCGCCTTTGAGGGGGCTATTCTGTCTTCTGTTGTGCCTGAAATAACTGACGTAACACTTAATACACTAGAAAAAATTACAGGGAAGAGGCCTCTATTAATGGGGCCTTTTCTTCATACAGGGGTGGATATTTCTGATTATGCCCCTGGAGCTATAGGAACAGACAGGATAGTAGATCTGTCTGCAGCCCTTGCAATGTACGGCGCACCAGTCATGGTGTGCGACCTTGGAACCTGCACCACCATCACTGTGGCAGGGGGCTTAGATTCTGAAGATATGAATTCAGATGATGGATATGATAAATCAGGCAAGAGATATATGGGCAAGCTTATAGGCGGAATGATCTGCCCTGGAGTGCAGCTGTCTCTTGATGCTGAGGCACAGCGTGCTTCACAGCTTCCGCAGCTAACTGCCGGCAAGGTGGATTCTCTTTTGGGAAAAGATACAGCGTCGAATATGATGTCTGGAGCAGTCGCTGCCACAGGACTAATGCTGTCTGAGCTGGCTGACAGGCTTAAGGATGGAACTTACACAGGCATGGAGATTAGAACATTGCCTGATCTTAAAGTGGTCATTACAGGAGGTCTTGCCCAATATGTAATACCATGGATCAAGTGCAGCGCAGAAGTCCATTACGAGCAGGATCTGCTCCTGCGAGGACTCTACGAGATTTATCGCTGCAATAGCTGAAAATGATAATTGGAAAGAGAATATTATTGTACTTTCTTGAATTATTTACTTATGAAATGCGTGACGAATGCGTGACATCTTATTTGCATCGAATTTTAAAGAAATAGCAATTATAGATGCATATATATAGACGATACTGGCAGTGAGTGCATCGATAATGTGATAGTTGCTGATTATTGATGCAGCATAGCCGCGTTTTGGAAGAGAAATTGCATCGATAAGATCAAAAGTTGGTTATTCGATGCATGTGATAAAAATGAAGCTGTGAAATGAGCATCGATTATGAGCAAAATGGGAAAATTGATGCAGAACCAGAACAAATACAGCTGAAGGAATATCCCAATACATAGAAATGCACAGAAACATAGATTTATACTAATATATAGATTAAAGAGGTAATACAATGCTGAAAGGAAAAAATATATTACTGGGAGTCACAGGTGGAATAGCTGCCTACAAGTCAGCTGATCTTGCGTCCAAACTGATCAAGCAGCATGCAAATGTAGATGTGATCATGACTGAGAATGCAACACAGTTCATTACGCCACTTACATTTGAGGCTCTTACTCATAACAGATGTGTCACAGATACCTTCGACAGAAATCACCCATGGGAAGTCGAGCACATTGCCCTTGCTGATAAAGCGGATGCACTGGTAATAGCTCCAGCTACAGCTAATTGTATTGCCAAGCTTGCCTGTGGAATTGCAGACGACATGCTGACAACAACAGCGCTTGCCTGCGATTGCACTAAGATAATAGCACCAGCCATGAATACCAAGATGTATGAAAATCCTGTAACACAGAGAAATCTCAATACACTTAAGGAACTTGGTTATATTATAGTAACTCCAGGAGATGGCTATCTTGCTTGCGGAACAGTTGGTAAGGGCAGAATGGAAGAGCCGGTTAACATTGTTGATGCCATAATTCATGAGATCGCATGCCCCAAGGATATGACAGGACTTAATGTTCTCGTGACAGCTGGCCCAACGAGAGAAGCGATTGATCCTGTCAGATATATCACCAATCATTCAACCGGAAAAATGGGTGTGGCACTTGCCAAGGCTGCAGCCTGTAGAGGTGCTAATGTAACTTTGGTAGCAGGACCTATTGATATAGATATCCCATCATATGTGAGTGTTGTGCGAGTATCATCAGCTCAAGAGATGTTTGATGCTGTCACAACAAGGTCTGATGAGCAGGATATCATCATCAAAGCCGCTGCAGTAGCTGATTACACTCCTGAGACAGTAGCGGATGATAAGATCAAGAAATCTGATAATGACAGTGATCTTTCTATTAAGCTTGCAAGAACTCAGGATATCCTCGCATGGCTCGGTGAGCACAAGAAGAAGGATCAGCTTCTTTGTGGCTTCTCCATGGAAACAAGAGATATGCTGGAGAATTCCAGAAAGAAATTAGCCAAGAAAAACCTCGATATGATCTGTGCAAATAACGTTAAGGTTGAAGGCGCAGGTTTTGGTGTGGACACTAACGTAATTACTATCATCACCAAAGAAAAAGAAACTGAGCTGGAACTGATGAGTAAGAATGATGCAGCTCACTGTATCCTGACACAGTTACTGGAACTGAAATAATCTATAACTTGTAACGGCAACATGACTTGAGACAGGGGGAGTAAAAGTGAAAGTATTTATGATAGGGGGTACAGGTCTCCTTGGAAGCGAGGCAGCAAGGGTGCTTATTGAAAGAGGCCACGAAGTAGTGAGCGTGGCTCTTCCTCCATTGCCAACGGGAGCAGTCCTTCCGCCAGAAATGAAAATAGAGTATGGCAACTACCTTGAGATGAGCGACGATGATATCAGAGGATATATGCAGGGCTGCGATGGATTTGTATTTGCAGCAGGAGTAGATGAGCGAGTAGAAGGACCGGCGCCTATCTATGATCTGTTCAAAAAATATAATATCGATCCGCTTAACAGGCTTCTTACAATAGCAAAAGAGTGTGGTGTCAAACATGTTGCTATATGTGGCTCATACTTTGCTTACTTTGCCAAAGCCAGAAAAGAATTGGAACTGACTAAGTGGCATCCATATATTAGAAGCCGTATAGATCAAGAGAATGCAGCACTTTCTTTTGCTGATGATAATTTTGATGTGGCTGTTTTGGAGCTTCCTTACATATTTGGAACACAGCCTGGAAGAAAGCCGGTATGGGTATTCCTGGTCGAGCAGCTTCGTGCAATGAAAGGAGCTACTTTCTATCCAAAGGGCGGTACGACAATGGTAACTGTTCACCAGGTTGGCGAAGCTCTTGCTGGGGCTATCGAGTACAACAAGGGTGGTAACGCTTATCCTATAGGCTATTACAACATGACCTGGAAAGAGATGCTTGGAATCGTGCATAAGTACATGGGATGTCCAGATAAAAAGATTATTACTATTCCCACATGGATGTACGCTATAGGCATTAGAAATATTCTTAAGGAGCAAAAGAAAAAAGGGATTGAAGGTGGTCTTAACCTGAGTAAATTTACGGACCTTCAATGTGCAAAGCTTTTTATAGATAAGGAACTTGGATGTGACAAACTGAAAGTTACACCAGATGATATAGATGCGGCTATTGGTGATTCAATAAAGCTTTGCATTGATGTAATTGATGGCAAGGCGGAGGTTATCGGAATGAGAGGAGAATGACAATGTCTATGAAAAGAAAAGTCGTTTTCATGACAGGTGCTGGTGGCGGAATGGGTTCTGAGAGCTTTAGGCAGATGCTTCCAGATCTGGGAAACCTTTATGACCTTGTTATTCTTGTAAGAGATAGTCAAAAGAATCATGATCTTTTTGATAGATATGAGAAGACTCAGGGACTGAAGATAGTTTATGGAGACCTTCTAAATCAGGAAGATGTGGAGAAGTGCGTGTCCATGTCCGATATGGTTCTGCACATAGCTGCTTTTGTTTCGCCTGCGGCAGATTATTACCCAAAGAAAGCTATGGAGAATAATTATGGCTCAGTAGTAAACATAATAAATGCCATAAAAAAGTTTGGTAAGCAGGATAACTATAAATTTGTATACATAGGAACGGTTGCAGAGACTGGAGACAGAATGCCGCCTATTCATTGGGGAAGAGTAGGTGATCCAATAAAGCCCAGCATGTTTGACTACTATGCAGTTTCCAAGGTTGCAGCAGAGCGCTATGTGATAGAGAGCGGATTATCCTACTGGGTATCACTCAGGCAGACTGGGATCATAGGCCCGGCAATGGCCAAGATTCGCAATGCGATACAATTTCATAACTGCCTGTTTAATGTGCTTGAGTATGCTTCCGACAGAGACAGTGGAAGAGCTATGAGAAATCTGGCCGCGTTTGATGCGGATAGAAGTCTCCCGGAAGATTTTTGGTGTCATATCTATAACGTTGGAGGCGGAAAGAGCTGCAGAGTCAGCACCTTCCAGATGTATCAGGAATTGTACGGAATTCTGGGCTTTAAGAGTCGTGACACAGTTGTGGATCCTAAAGTTTATGCTACCAGGAACTTCCATGGTCATTTTTATCTTGATTCTGACAAGCTTGAAAAGTATCTTCACTTTAGAAGCGATTCCATGCAGTATTTGTATGATGCTTACCTTAAGGAACTTGGAGGGGCTGTTACGGCGGCTAAGCTGATCACCAAGTTGCCTGGCGGGCAAAAGCTTATGGGAAATATTATTAAGTCGTCTTCCAAGAAGGACCTTGTTTCTGAACATGGTACTAAGCGCTGGATAGATGAGAATATAGAAGACCACATAGAAGCATATTGGGGAAGCAAAAAAGCATATGACATGATTCCAGACAAACTCAGTCAGATGGAGGCATTTACGGATTGGGATAAGGTAGTGCACATAGATCATGGATATGATGAGAGTAAACCTGAGTCAGAGCTTACATTGGAAGATATGAAGGGAGCTGCCGAGTTTAGAGGTGGTTTCTGTGATTCAAAAGAGATGACGAAGGGCGACTGGAAGACACTGCTTGAGTTTACCTGTCAGTTTGGTCATCACTTTAAGGGAAGCCCCAGGCTTATTTTGGAGGGCGGACACTGGTGCGATGAATGTGAGAGAAAGTCATGGAACTATGGTATAAGAGCCAAAAAAGACAAGTTTTTTGCGCAGGTATGGAATCCGCTTCATGATGACAGTGAGATTAGGGAGTATCCCAAAATAGTAAACGAGTTTACGGGGAAGTGAAAACATATTTTGAGGGGAGGAATTATGCAGCAATACGAAAAAGAGCATCGCGCACTTGTACTGGATAATGCAGCTGAATGCACAGTTCTTTTGAAGACAGATGGTAAATTTCCACTAGGTAAGCCTGGCAAGCTTGCTGCCTACGGCGCAGGAGTAATAAGCAAATTTTAGAATTAGGATATAATTATTTCAATCTGACCCTCCGATATAGAAAATGGTTAAAGGGAAAACTATTTTTTGTCGGAGGGTCTGTAAATGGATTTTGGATTCCTTGCATCAGCAAATAGCATTACAAGCAAATATTTGAATCAGATGTCAGCTGAGAAGGCTCTTTCTCAGGTGCAGTCTATAGATGATGAGACCAGGAAAAAGTTTGGAAAAGAGTTTGAGGAAGCCTACGATTCAATGATGGCTACAAGAGCTCTGAACGAGAACATGCGTAGCAGCTATGAGTTTAATCATCAGGATACGCTCAAGGATCATGCTACAAGACTTGGCTATTCAATAGATAATCGTGTTATAGATATGCTCCATATTCAGTTGTCTGATGACATGAATGAGAAGGTGAGCTCAGCAATGAACAATGCCATAAAAGAGCTTGGAGAATTGATCTGATATAAGGAATAATGAGATATTTCTAAGGTTTATGATCATACAGGTCATAAACCTTTTTCTATGTAAGCCTGATAGACAATAGAAAATTTCATATCCAAAAGAATCTGGTCATATAAAAGAACACTGTTTTGGTATTTTTTATATTATCAGATTGGTGCTATATTGTGTAAAGTTTAAAAAATCAAAAAGAACGAAAACACTACGCGAGACTCAAAGGAGGAGACTATGAAAAACGACAACGTAAGAAAACTCACTTATGCAGGACTTATGGCAGCTCTTTGCTATGTTGGATATGCAGTATTTCCTGCAATCAATGCATCTGGCACTAAGGTACACCTCGGAAATGCTTTTGTAGTACTAGGAGCACTGCTTCTTGGCGGATTATACGGCGGACTTGCCGGTGCAATAGGTCTTTCAATTGCTGATATTACACTTGGTTATACAGCATCGGCTCCCAGAACATTTATCTGCAAGCTTGTAATTGGCCTCATTGTTGGTCTTGTTGCTCACAAGATTGCCAAGATTTCAGAAGATCACAAAAAGGGATATATTCTTCAGTGGTCTGCAATAGCTGCTGTAGCAGGACTTGCTTTTAACTGCGTATTCGAACCAGCACTTAAGTATGTGTGGTTCACAATTCTTACTCCAAATGCAGAAAAAGCTGCGTCAGCCATCAGTGCACTGCTTGCTGTAACAACTTATGCAACTATCATCAATGCGGTTATCAATTCAATTCTCGCAGTAGTTATCTATAACGCACTTCGTCCAGCACTTAATAAGGCGAATCTTTTTCCCACACTTGCCAAAAAGAGCGCCTAAGAAGTAATGTAATATAGTAACAATATGAGAACACAAAAAATGCGCAGCCTCAAACGAGAGCTGCGCATTATTTTTTCGCATCAGTAATAATTATCCAATGGCTTTCTTAACCGCTTCAAGAACACGATCTGCCTGGAATGGCTTAACGATGAAGTCTTTAGCTCCGGCCTGGATAGATTCAATTACCATTGCCTGCTGACCCATAGCAGAGCACATAATGCAAACTGCATTAGGATCTGCAGCCTTGATTCCCTTCAAGGCTCCGATACCATCAAGTTCGGGCATTGTGATATCAAGAGTAACAAGGTCGGGCTTCAACTCATTATACTTTTCGATTGCGACTTTACCGTTCTCCGCTTCGCCAGCAATCTCGTATCCATTCTTGGAGAGGATATCCTTAAGCATCATGCGCATGAAAGCGGCGTCATCAGTAATGAGTACTCTTTTTCCCATATTGAACCTCCAATAAGTAGTTTTAGTTGCTAAGAAAATAAATGCAATTTTCTTTTCTTTTCTTAAATAATTGTTGTTCAGTACATAATCTATTGTAACACGGATTTCCAAATATGAGCGTTAAATCGTTATGCAAAAAATTAAAATTTGATAAAGTCTTAGGGAAATTGTTTTAAAATTTTCTACCTCTTATTTGTATACCGGAAGCGTGTAATCATAGTCATTATCGGCATAATTGACGATTTGCCACTGTGATATTGTGTATTTATTTGATGAATTGACGGAGTTGTTCCCAATATTTGACATTAACGCAATATCGAGCGATTGATTATCAGTTATAGGTATACTTTTCTTTATGACACCATTTTCTTCAGATGCCTCATAACCAGAATTAACGGCTGCTATAAAGGCATATCCCTTGTGGCAGGCACTGTAGTAAGCACTTTGTCTTTCTGCCAGATTCTGGCTCAAATTATAATCTGCTTTGGAATTGACAAGTGTCAAGGTGGCAAAAGAAACAAGGCTTAACACTGTGAATATAAGGAGAATAGAGGCGCTGCCTACATTTATTCCCTTTTGCTTTTGTGTTTCCATATCGTGGCCCTTCTCATTAAATCATTTATTTACCAATATAAACATCTATTTTATTGCTAAAGATCACATCTTCAGAATCCTCCGGGATTGTAAGATATTCCTCGCTTCGGTTCTTTATATCAATAATTGCGATATTACCTGCGATTGCATCTCCGTCCAAAAGAACTCCATAATCATTAACATCTGAATATACGCTGGAAGCAAAATCTTTTTTGACATCAAGAATTGCTTCGTAGGCTGCATCACCCAGGGAATTATCAATTACTTCCCATTTTTCATTAAAGAAGATTGTGATGGTGCCATCGCTTTCTTTTTCTCCGGCTGCAAGAAATGCGTCTGGATAAAGATTTTTGATCAGCACAATATTGCCATCACAGCCATAAAAGCTCTCTGACAGGTTCTGAGACCAAAGCAGTGCATTGTTCAGATTTTTGTCGTGGTCTGACAGACTGTGAGCTGATGCAAAGAGTCTCAGACAGATAGCACTTGCCAGGGAAAAGAAAAATATGGCTATTATGATTTCCATTAGAAATAAGCTGGATTTGGAGTGGGTAGTGGTGCTCATGTCATCCTTCTTCCTTATTTACTGTGAATGGAGATAAAAACGGTTTCTTCGGAACCATCGTCTTCGGTTACTTTTGCCCTCAGGAGATTATCGTTTGTTTTTTCTACATCGAATGAGTGGAGCTTTAATATCTTTTGACCAGTCTGAGGATAGAAATTATTAAGATCGGCTCTGGCAAACAGCTCCATCAGATATCCATCATAGCTGTAAATATAAGTGTTATATAGATCGCCGTTTACTGTTTCCTGGAAAACAAGTACGTTTGAGCCAAAGAGCTCCTGTACGAAGACATTACCTTCCAGATCAGACTGGCGGACTTTTTCAGTTATATAGGCAATCGATACTCTTTGGGCATAGTTTTCACTGGTCTGCTCCACGTTCTTTTTGTAGATACTTGCACCGATGGAAATGACAGTCAGTGCAGATATCAAAAATAGCAGCAGCAGACATATTACGAAAACAGTATCGATTACATGACGCTTGTCAGAACCAGGATTCATACTAGTTGTTCCTTATCTTGATAACAGTTACATCCGGGTAAAGATTGGATGCTATAGGCATATATTCAACGAAAAAAGTAGTTTTATCGTAGGTCAGGCCGTAGTGATGCTCTAAGTAATCAATGTTTGGAGGGTATCTGCCCTCAATGGCGTAGCACTGAACGATGTCTCGTGCAAGAGCGCTTTCCAGAGATTCCTGCTGTTTGCTGATGGAGCTCTTACCTGTTGCATCTACAGCAAAGAAAAACAGCACAGCAATAGTGACGAAGATAGCAATGGAAATAAATCTGTATGCTCCGTCAGATAATCTGAATATTTGATTGCCCTTTTGCTCGAATCTGTTGCTCATACGCTATACCTGCTAAAACAAAGGTTTTATCCGATAGTTGTCATGATACCCATAAGAGGCAGGATTACGGATAAAAGAATCATTCCTACGATGATGGACAAAACAATTACAAGTGTTGGCTCTAAAATGGCGATGAGAGAGTAGATCTTTCTCTCTGTTTCTTTTTCAAAACGGTCAGCTATCTGCTGCATTGCACTATCCATGGAACCGGATTTAAATCCAACTGAAACCATCTGTGAATAGAAGGATGAAAAGATATTTGACTTTGCCAGAGCTTCTGGGAAGCTGTCGCCCTCAATCAGAAGATTTCTGCAGTTCTCAATTTTTTCCTTCATTTCATTAGTTTCAACGAGCTTATTAACAAGAGAAAGGCCTTCATAGGTGTCCATTCCACTTGATAGAGTCAGAACCATACCACTTGCAAAGCGGGCACTTTCAAGATCCTGCATGAGCTTTTTGGTGATATGGAGCTTACCAAGGAAGGACTTAAACAGGTCTTTTCCCTTTGTTGTACTTGTGAAAAAGATAAACAGAAGGGCGATGACTGCAAGAAGGATCACCATGATGATTGAATATCTGTTGAGCAGATTTCCGAAGTCAAGAAGCGACTGTGAAAAACCACTCATGTTAGTTCCAAGCTGCGCAAATACCTGCTCAAAAATAGGAAGAACCTTGGTGATGAGAACTACAACAACCACAAGCATCATAAATACCATGATAAGTGGGTAGCTGACAGCACTTTTTATGCTGGAGCTGATATTTTCCTCTCGCTCATAGTATTCTGCAAGTGAGTTCATAACTGTATCAAGGCTTCCCGATTCTTCACCGATTGTCACCATGTGGATCAGATATTCAGGGAAAGCACCGCTCATCTCAAGAGCTATATGGAATTTTTCACCGCTCATCAGGACCTGGCTGATTGAGTCAAGGAGTTTCTGAGCAGATGAATCATGCGTATCCTGCTTTAGAATCTCAATTCCTTCTGCAGGGGAAATGCCGGCTTTTATCAAGAGCGACATCTGTCTGCAAAAACTTGAGATTTCATAATTTGATAAGTGAACAACTGAGCTTTTCTTGATCATATGACACCTTTCTCAAATGATTAGTAGATATACTTAACAGAATAATTCTCACCGTCTCCAATAAATTCCTGAAGAGACTTTTCTTCAGTGTTGGAGGCAAAAGTGGGATCCATCAGCGACCATTCTTTTCCATCAAACTGGATCATTCCATTAACCCAGCCAATATCAGTTATGTATGTGCTGATCCATGCGTGGTAAGCAGTTCCTGCGTAGCCGATTTCCATTCGGGTAGGTATTCGCTGGCTTCGTAGCATGCTGCACATTAGAGCGGAGTAGTCGAGGCAGATACCTGTTTTGGTAGAAAGAACTTCATCCACATCAGGAAGATAGCCACTTTGAACAGTTTCAGCCTCTTCGTAGTCATATTTGATGTTGTCGATCATGAAGTTGTAGACTTCGGAGACAACGTCCAGATCATTGTTGCAAGGATAGGCCAGATCGGCAGCTTTTTTTACCGCATTGCTCTCCGCTGAGAAGGTGCAGTACTGATTAGGATAAAGAAATGGACCAAACTCATTGGCTATCTGAACATCCAGTAGTTGGGAGAAAACAGTTGTGTACTGGGTTCCTTCAAGCTGCTCAAATACATTGACCATATATTCACCGTTGCCAAACTGCAAAGGGAAAACTTCGTTAGTGGGATTACCGACTGTCAGGTTGTAGGTATAGGTGATACTGTTAGGGCCTGTGATCTGAAGCTTAACCTTGCCAGAGGAGCCGGTATACTTGATGACAAGATAGCCTTCCGAAATATTGGAAGCATCAAGGCTGGCATATTCGTTTTCATAGACTGTAACACCCGAAGCTTCCGGGACAAGACAAACAGAGGTGTTGTCGCGACTTCCTTTTTCACGTGGAGCGGCAGGAGCTTCTTCCTTGGCTGGCTCTTCTGCGGCGGAAGGCTTAGTCTTAGTGGAAACAGAGTCTTTTTCACCCGCAGAACCGCATGAACAAAGAGAAAACGCGGTAATACCTACTATTAACAAAAGAGATAGTTTTTTTCTTAAGATTTTTTGCATACGCACTTTTTTCCGAAGGTGCAGGTCAAACCTGCTACTTATCATGACAAAATCTGTGGAACCGCTCTTAGTCTTTTATATCCAAGAGAAATGAGTTCGGATATCTTTTCCTTGTGCTCATCATGATTGAGAGCTTTGGAATAGGCTATTTCCAGAGGGTCACCCACATTCATTTCGTTGTAGCCGTGAATTCTTTTGGTGAGATCCATCAGGAACATCTCGAGCTTGGTGCTGTCACAGTTCTCCATCATTACTACGAACTCGTTTCCACCGTTTCTTCCAACGTAGCCATATTCCTGACTGACATCCTCGAGTATCGAACTAAACTCAGCAATGAGGAAATTTCCGTTGTTGTGGCTCTTATCCTTATTTATAGCCACGAGGTTATTGATCTTTAGTAAAAGAAATCCAGCGCCAGGTAGTAGTTCGGGACTATTGAAGTTATCGAAGAGAAGATCGCAGCTATATCTGTTAGGAATACCCGTCAGCTTATCAATGTAAGCAAGACGATTTAATTTTTTTCCTATAGATATAGTTCTGTGAAGAATATAGAAGTCAATTATTATTGAGATGAGAAAAAACAAAATGCAGAAGCCCATGATTATGAATATGGTTGGGGCAGGAGCACCCTCCAGATTCTCAAACTGGGATCTTTCTACAAAGAAGGTAAAGGTCATCACGACAGTAAGCATGATGACTATCACCATAGATACTATTTTATAGATAATAATAGAGCCATATATTCTGGATCTTTTGCTCTTATCAGGATAATCGGATTTCATCAGTTGACCTCCGGACTAATTGGCTTATATGAATATATACGAAATTATTATACTATATTTAGTTAATTTTGGCTAAAGGCCATTTTTTAAAGTGGATTGGCTAAAGGCTCTCTTTTATCAAAAGTGTAGTAGGAATCAAAGCCGCAGTTAAGAGCAATTTCGCGGGCTTTATCAAAGCAGCCTGCAACTTCCTCAGGATTATGGGCATCTGAGCCAAAGGTTATGATCCTTCCACCCAATTCATTAAATCTTTTTAAAATTTCTGAGTTAGGATTTGGCTGACTACCTCCCCTTGTAAGAGACTTGGTGTTGAGGTCAAGGCCCTTACCATTTTCTGCAAGACAGGTGAGTATGGCGTCAATCTCATCCTTATATTTGTTATAGGAATATCCAGCACCTTTTGTTGGAGTGTAGCGGACAATATAGTCAAGGTGTCCCAGAACATCAAAGTCAGTAAATGCTTTGATATTCTCAAGGGTAGCAACAAAATAGCGGCGAATGATATCCTCCTCATCGCGTCCTTCCCACATGTCAGGGTAAAAAGGGTCTGCGTGGTCGAGAAGGTGGATTGAGCCAATGACAAAATCAAAATTATTATCCGCAAGGATCTGAGTATTTTCTTTTACTATCTGAGTCTGAAGGCCAAGCTCTATTCCATATTTGATAGAAATCTTTTCTTTATATTCTTCTTTATAGGAAAAAAGTTCTCTTGTATAAGATGGAATATCTAATGTAAAAGTTCCCTCGGGAACACTTTCAGTTATTGGAAAATCCAAATCCATATGTTCGGTAAAACATATTTCTGAAAGGCTGCATGAAATGGCGCTTTCAATCATGTCTTTCATGGGGGCTGTAGAATCTCCCGAATTATGAGTATGCATATGGTAATCAGATGGTAGTAATTTCCTAGTCATAAACTTCACCTCGCAAAATTAATAATATCATGTTTTTTATATATTCTTACTTGATTTATAGCAGAAAGTCTATTAGAATTAGAGTTGCTGATAAAAAATTATCAATTCAAATGATATAGTAACAGCAATCAATATAAAATTCATTTTAGGAGGAACTTAAAATGGCAGTAAAAGTTGCAATTAATGGTTTTGGCCGTATTGGTCGTCTTGCATTCAGACAGATGTTCGGTGCAGAAGGCTACGAAGTAGTAGCTATCAATGATTTGACAAGCCCTAAGATGCTTGCTCATCTTCTTAAGTACGATTCATCACAGGGACGTTACGTAGAAGTAGGTCACGAGGATGACGTTACAGCTGATGACGAGGCTGGCACAATCACAGTAAAGGGTAAGACAATCAAGATCTACAAAGAGCCTGATGCTAATAACTGCCCATGGGGAGAGCTTGGCGTAGACGTAGTTCTCGAGTGCTCAGGATTCTACACATCAAAGGAGAAGGCACAGGCACACATCAACGCTGGTGCTAAGAAGGTTGTTATTTCAGCTCCTGCTGGAAACGATCTTCCTACAATCGTTTACAACGTAAACCACAAGACACTTACAAAGGACGACAAGATCATTTCTGCTGCTTCTTGCACAACAAACTGCCTTGCACCTATGGCTAAGGCTCTTAATGATTACGCTCCAATCCAGTCAGGTATCATGTGCACAATCCACGCTTACACAGGTGACCAGATGATCCTTGATGGACCACAGAGAAAGGGCGATCTTAGAAGATCACGTGCTGGTGCTGTAAACATCGTTCCTAACTCAACAGGTGCTGCAAAGGCTATCGGCCTTGTTATCCCTGAGCTTAACGGAAAGCTTATCGGCGCTGCTCAGCGTGTTCCTACACCTACAGGATCAACAACACTTCTTTTCGCTGTAGTTAAGAAGGCTGACGTTACTAAGGAAGCTGTTAACGCAGCTATGAAGGCAGCAGCTACAGAGTCATTCGGATACAACACAGACGAGATCGTTTCATCTGATATCGTTGGTATGAGATTCGGTTCACTCTTCGATGCTACTCAGACTCTTGTAAACAAGGTTGATGACGATACATACGAAGTACAGGTTGTTTCATGGTATGACAACGAGAACTCATACACATCACAGATGGTTAGAACAATTAAGTACTTTGCAGAGCTTGGTTGATTAACCTCTAATATCAAATAGACTTTTGATGAGGTCCGGTCCATATGGACCGGACCTTATTTCTTTCAAACAAAAATCCCAGGAGGAAAAAAATATGGCACTTAATAAGAAGTCCGTAGATGACATCAATGTAAAAGGCAGACGCGTACTTGTTCGTTGCGATTTCAACGTACCTCTTAAGAACGGCGAGATCACAGACGAGACAAGAATTGTAGCTGCTCTTCCTACAATCAAGAAGCTCGTTAAGGATGGTGGTAAGGTTATCCTTTGCTCACACCTTGGAAAGGTTAAGAATGGCCCTAACGAGGGAGAATCTCTTGGACCAGTTGCTAAGAGACTTTCAGAGAAGCTTGGCAAGGACGTTAAGTTCATCGACGATTACAGCGTAACAGGCGCTGCTGCTACAGGTGCAGTAGAGGCTATGAAGGAAGGAGACGTTATCCTTCTTCAGAATACTCGTTTCAGAGGCAAAGAGGAGACTAAGCCTGAAGAGGCTGGTGAGGCTTTTGCAAAAGAGCTTGCTGATCTTGCTGATGACTATGTATGCGACGCTTTCGGTTCAGCTCACAGAGCACACGCTTCTGTTGCAGTTGTAACTAAGTATATCAAGGAAAAAGGCGGCAACAATGCAGTTGGTTACCTTATGCAGAAGGAAATCGACTTCCTTGGAAACGCAGTTGAGAATCCAGTTAGACCTTTCGTAGCTATTCTTGGTGGCGCTAAGGTTGCTGATAAGCTCAACGTTATCAACACACTTCTTGACAAGTGCGACACTCTTATCATCGGTGGTGGTATGGCTTACACATTCCTTAAGGCTAAGGGATATGAAGTTGGTAAGTCACTCCTTGATGAGACTAAGGTTGATTACTGTAAGGAAATGATGGAAAAGGCTGAGAAGGCTGGCAAGCAGCTCCTTCTTCCTGTTGATACAGTATGTATCGATTCTTTCCCAGATCCTATCGACAACCCTAACATCACAACAACAATCGTTGATGCTGATAAGATCCCTGCTGACAAAGAGGGTGCTGATATCGGACCTAAGACAATCGAGCTTTACTCTGAGGCAGTTAAGTCTGCTAAGACAGTAGTTTGGAACGGACCTATGGGCGTATTCGAGAACCCAGTTCTTGCAAACGGTACAAAGGAAGTTGCTAAGGCTCTTTCAGTTACAGCAGCAACAACAATCATCGGTGGTGGTGATAGTGCAGCAGCTGTTAACCAGCTCGGCTATGCTGATAAGATGAGCCACATCTCAACAGGTGGTGGTGCTTCTCTTGAGTTCCTTGAGGGCAGGAAGCTTCCTGGTGTTTACGCAGCTGATGACAGAGCGTAATATGTGAGTCAAAGTGGCGACATTTCTGCTTGCAGAGAATGGCGCAACCTTGACGAATAAACCGGTTGAGCAATATCCCGTGCAATGCACGGAATAGATATTGCGAAAGCGGTAGGATTTCGAGAGCGAAGCGAAGAAATCCGTATTCGCTCAATGACGAGAGGAGATTAGTAATGGCAAGAAGACGTATTATCGCCGGTAACTGGAAGATGAACAAGACTCCCAGCGAGGCAGTAGCTCTTTGCGCAGAGCTTAAAGACTTAGTTAAGAACGATGCTGTAGACGTAGTATACTGCGTACCAGCTATCGATATTGTTCCTGTAGTAGAGGCTGTTAAGGGCACAAACGTACACGTTGGTGCTGAGAACTTCTACATCGAGGACAAGGGAGCTTTCACAGGCGAGATTTCAGCTCCTATGCTCAAGGATGCTGGTGTTGAGTATATCATCATCGGACATTCAGAGAGAAGAGATATCTTCGGTGAGAACGATATCCTTATCAATCAGAAGGTTAAGAAGGCATTTGCTTCTGGCCTTAAGCCAATCCTTTGCTGTGGCGAGTCACCTACACTTCGTAAGGCTGGCACATACAAGGAGTGGATCGAGAGACAGATTACATGGGATCTTGATGGCGTAACAGCTGATCAGGTTAAAGAACTTGTAATCGCATATGAGCCAATCTGGGCTATCGGAACAGGTGAGACAGCTACAGCTGATCAGGCTGAAGAAGTTTGTGCACTTATCCGTGAGCTTATTGCTAAGCTTTATGATCAGGCTACAGCTGATGCAGTTCGCATCCAGTACGGCGGATCAATGAACGCTGGTAACGCAGCAGAGCTTCTTTCAAAGGCTAACATCGACGGTGGACTTATCGGCGGCGCTAGCTTGAAGCCAGACTTCGGCCAGATCGTTAATGCTTAATTAAATGTGTGGGCCCTCTGCCTAGGCAGGGGGCCTTTTTTAGGAGTTATTATGAAAAAAAATAATATCATTTTGATTGGAATGCCTGCATCAGGAAAGAGTACCGTTGGCGTAATACTTGCTAAGATTCTTGGCTACAATTTTATAGATGCAGATATAGTGATTCAGGAAAAAGAAGGTCGTAAGCTTGCTGAGATTATAGAAACAGAGGGTATTGACGGCTTTATCAATATAGAGAATAAGATCAATTCAGAAATAGAAGTGGAGAAATCTGTAATATCAACTGGCGGAAGTGCTGTATATGGCAAAGAAGCCATGGATCATTACAAGAACATTGGAAGAGTTGTTTACCTTAAGGTCAGCATGGATGTTCTCACTAAGCGTCTTAGTGATGTTAAGCAGCGCGGAGTAGTTATGAGAGAGGGACAGTCACTGGTATCTCTCTACAACGAGAGAACTCCTCTTCACGAGAAGTATGCTGACATCGTAATTGACGAAGGCAGCAAGACAATGGAAGAGGTTGTGGCAGATCTTTTGGCAGCACTTGCCTAATTTTAATATGACTTTTGCGTAACATTCTTATGAAGGGGCTATCTGGAAAAGTATGAAGAAAAAAGTGGGGGCGATTCTGGTAATAGCGGCATTGCTGTTATCGGGTATATGCTTTTTTGTGATATCCAAATCTAATAAAGATATAGAGACCTCACAGACCCTGGTGGTAGTGTCTCCTCATCCCAAGGAATTCATGATTCCGCTTATTCAGGAGTTTGAGAGTGAAACTGGCATCAGGACTACTATCATTAGTAGCGGTACATCAAATGCCATTGAGAGCATAGAAAATGGCGAAGATGTGGATGCTCTGTGGGGCGGATCTATATTGTCTGTTGGTCCCTACAAGGACTATTTTTACCCATATGTGAGCCTTAACAGGGCAATTTATAAAGAGAAATATAAAAAGGTAGACGATGAGTTTACTTGTTTTTCTGATGTTCCAAGTATCCTGATCGTCAATGAAGACATTATAGGTGACACTATCATTGAAGGCTACGAAGATCTGTTAAAACCTGAGCTTAAGGGTGAGATTGCCTTTGCTGATCCTGCTAAATCATCATCTTCCTTTGAGCATTTAGTTAACATGCTATATGCCATGGGGGATGGTAATGCTGATGATGGCTGGGAGTATGTTGGTAAACTCATTGATCAGCTTGATGGTAAGCTTCTTACAAGCTCATCTGAGGTGTATACGGGAGTAGCTAATGGCAAGTACAAGGTTGGCCTTACCTTTGAAGAAGCTGCTGTAACCATGCTTAAAAATGATAAACATATCAGGATCGTGTACATGGAAGAAGGCGTAGTAACAACTCCTGATGGCATTTATATCAACAAGAATACGGATAAACTCACAGAGGCAGAGAGGTTTGTGGATTTCATGACTTCCAAGAATACTCAGGTGTATATGGCCAGCGAGCTTGGAAGACGCTCTGTCCGCAAGGATGTGGAGCCATCAAGCCTTGTTATAGCTGATGATGAGATACACACCATAAGTGTTAAAAAAGACAGAGTAGTAAACAGCAAGTCACTGTGGACTGACAGATTTTCTGCTATGTATGGGGAGAAGAATCATGAGTAAAAAAACTGGTTCTTTTCAGGAAAACATAAGAGGAACATTCATAAAGTATTCGCTTGTACCCGTTGCGGTTATTGTAACTGTAGCGTTATTTCTGTTTGTCTTTTCATGGATAGTGTTCATGGCACATTTCAATGAGCAGGAAAATCAGTCAATTGTATCTGAGATTACAAGGACCATGAACATCTGTAATGAGATGATGTCAGATGTGGCAGATTCTCTTGTGGATAATGATTTTGAGGTCAAGGACAGCGAGATATTTGCTGTTTTATATAAGCGTACTGCTGATTTTGGAGAGATGGGAAATCTCATCATCCTGTCATCGGATCACAAGACGCTTTTTTCCAGTAAGAATTCTGTACCGAGATTTCTCACGGGCAGGGAGAGCTATGACTGGGGAATCTGGCATCAGATCTACAAGAATAAAAACAGCGTCAATACCATTCTCTACAACAAGAATCTGTATGTGACCTACGGTTTATATGAAGGAAGCAATCTGAAAGTAGCTGTTGTCTATGCTATTCCGGGCGAAGCTATCACTTCAAACATAAGTGCTCAGGCCAGGTACGTGATAATTACAGATGAAAATGGATGGGTATATGCAAGCAACACCAAAAAGCTTCAGAATGAATATGGCAAGGTGGAGCAGATCTTTACTGAGAGATCAGGCTATATCAGATATGATGGCAACATTTATTATGCTAACAGGAACAATACAGATAAGGGCCTTGTGGTTTACACAATAAATGACATCAGCAGAAGCGTTCATCTGATCTATGTCCTGATAGCTATCATTGTGGTTATTTTTGGAGCGATTGCTCTGGTTACCATCAGGAGCACCAAGGTGAGCTCTGAGAAATATACCAAGGATATCAGGAGAATCGAGGATGCTTTTGAAGAGGTACAGAATGGTAACCTTGATGCCAAGCTGGATATTAACAGCAGTACTGAGTTTACGATAATTGCCGACGATTTCAATGACATGTTACAGGGCCTTAAGGACCAGATTCAGCAGAATAAAGAGCTGGCTGAACATGCGGCTTTTTCTCAGGTTAAGCAGCTGGAGAGCCAGTTTAATCCGCATTTTCTTTTTAATACCCTTGATAACATAAGGTTTATGGCCAAGATAGATGCGGCGGCAGCAGATAAGATGATTGTCTCTTTGTCAGGACTGTTGCGCTACAGTATCAGGGAGATGCGTGAAGAGGTTACGGTAAAAGAGGACCTTGAAAACCTCCAGTATTACCTCAATATCCTGCAGATAAGATTCAACAAGCGCTTTGCTTATTCAATCGATGTGACCGAGGATATTATGGAGTACCTTATCCCCAAGCTCCTTATACAGCCACTTTTGGAGAATGCTGTCAAATATGGCTTTAACGGTCAGGAGAAATTATCAGTAAATGTTCGCGGCTATCAGATGAAGGAGAATCTTATCTTTGTCTGCGAGGACGACGGCGCTGGCATAGAAGAGGATATGCTGCGTGAGATACAGGAAAATCTCAAGAAAGAAGACAATGCCACTGCCCACTATGGCCTTTACAACATTCATCGCAGAATAAGGCTGATGTACAAGGGTGATTACGGCCTTGATATCAGCAGTAAAAAGAATGAGGGCACTGTGGTCAGACTTACTATTCCCAAGCACTAGGAGTTAACTTATATGTATAGAGTTTTAATTGTTGAGGATGAAGATATTATCAGAAAAGGCATAGCCTACACCATGGACTGGATGGGCATGGGCTGTACTATAGTTGGAGAGGCAGCAAGCGGAAGTGAAGGTCTTGATAAGATAAAAGAGCTGTCTCCTGACATTGTGCTTGCTGATATTATGATGCCTGTAATGGATGGGATTGAGATGATAAGGACAGCCAAGGCTGATGAGAGCATGCCTTTGTTTAAATCAATAATCCTCACCAGCTACGCTGATTTTGACTACGCCAAAAAGGCTATCGACCTTGATGTATCAGCCTATCTTATGAAGCCAGTAGATGAGCAGGAACTGGCTGGCGCTATCAGTAAGATTATTACAGAGCTGGAAAAAGAAAAACAGTTTGACGAGCTTCTTGAGAAAAAGGTTTTGGCAGAAGAGACAGAAGCCTTGTTCATAAAATCGGATAAAGAAAATGATTATGTCCAGCAGATACTGGATTTTACCAAGGAACACTATTCAGAGAAGATCAGCATAGAAGCCTTTTCAGACAAAATGGGTGTTTCTGCCAGCTATTTATCAAGGAAATTCAAGGAGGCCACCGGCACAAGCTATCTGGATTTTCTTAATAAGTATAGAGTACAGCAGGCGGTTAAACTCCTGGAAACAGGCAAATATAAAGTCTATGAAGTGTCGGATATGACGGGCTTTACTGATTACAAGCACTTTAATACTGTCTTTAAGCGCTATACAAATGTGGCGCCCTCTGAATTTATGAACTAGTTCAGAAAATCGGATAATAAAACAGAAAAATAGGTATAGAAGAGTTGCTATTTCTTTTATCATTTTTTTATCAAATGTTTATTATACATTTTGAAAGGAGAAGGGAAATGAAAAAGAAATTAGCATTGGTATTGGCAGGTCTTTTGACACTTGGCGCAATTGGATGCGGAAATACAGCAGCGCCTGCTCCAGAGACTACAACAACAGAAGCACAGACAGAAACAAAAACAGAAGAAGCTAAAACAGAAGAGCCACAGGCTCAGGAAACAGATGCTCTTGCAGAGCTCGTTGAAGCTGCTAAGGCAGAGGGTGAACTTATTGTCTACGGTTCTTGTGAGGAGGAATATTTAGCAGCGGCATGTGAGAACTTTGAGAGCATGTATGGTATCAAGGTTCAGTATCAGAGACTTTCAACTGGTGAAGTTCAGAGTAAGATCGAAGAAGAGAACGGAAATCCTTCTGGTGACGTTTGGTTCGGTGGCACAACTGATCCTTACAATGTAGCAGCAGGTGAGGGACTTCTTGAGGCTTACGAGGCTCAGAATGCAAGCCATCTTCTCAGCGATATGTATCGTGATGCTGACGGATACTGGTATGGTATCTATAAGGGAATCCTTGGATTCATGGTTAACAAGGATGAGCTTTCCCGTATGGGTATCGATGAGCCAGCTGACTGGCAGGATCTTCTCGATGAGAAGTACAAAGGTCTTGTATGGCTTTCAAACTACAACACAGCTGGTACAGCTAAGCTTGTTGTTAACACAATGATTCAGAAGTATGGTCACGACGAAGGCATTCAGTACCTTGTTGACCTTGATAAGAACATCGAAGTATACACCAAGTCAGGTTCTGGCCCATCCAAGAACGTTGGTACAGGTGAGTGCGTAGTTGGTATCGGATTCCTTCACGATGGTATTACACAGATCGTTGATAACGGATATGGCAATGTAGGACTTATCATTCCTTCATCCGGAACTTCTTTCGAAGTTGGTGCTACAGCTATCTTCAAGGGATGTGCTCATCCAAACGCTGCTAAGCTTTGGATCGAATATGCTCTTAGCCCTGATTGCGTAGAACTTGCAGCTCAGAACGGTTCTTACCAGTTCCTTGTTATTGATAATGCACAGCAGCCTGAGGTTGCAGCTCAGTTTGGTCTTGATCCAGAGAACGTTATGGCTTATGACTTTGCTGATGCAAAAGAGAACACAACCAAGTATGTTGAGGAAGTTATGACAGCACTTGGAAGTGCAGCTGATGATCGTTTCAAGACAGAGTAATGAAAGTTTTATAGTAATACTTGCTGGAGCGGATGACTACCTCATCCGCTCCATGTATATTAAACCGGAGGAAATCTAAGATGGCAAAGAGTCAGAGCGCCAGCCTTGACAGGAAAAAGCTTTTGGCGGATCCGATTATGGTCACCACCATAATTCTTTTAATCGTCTTTTTGACGGTATTTATCTTATATCCACTGGCAATTCTGCTTGTGGACAGCTTTTTAACGGATGGACATTTTACAATGGATACCTTTAAGAGAGTAATGGCACTTCCAAACTTTAGAAGAGCTATTTCCAACACTCTTAAGGTGGGCTTTTTAGTAGGTATTGCATCTGCACTTATTGGTCTGTTGTTTGCCTACGTAGAAGTTTATGTCAAGCTTCGTACCAAGTTCATGGAGGGACTTTTCAAGGTTGTATCAATGCTGCCTGTAGTATCTCCTCCATTTGTACTTTCACTTTCAATGATTATGCTTTTCGGAAAAGCTGGTATCATTACACGTTTTCTTTTACACATTTATGACAACAGTGTGTATGGCTTCTGGGGAATTGCGATAGTTCAGACACTTACTTTCTTCCCAGTTTGCTACATGATGCTCAAGGGTCTTCTTAAAAATATCGACCCATCCCTTGAAGAGGCTGCCAGAGATATGGGCGCTTCAAGATTCAAGGTATTTATGACAGTGACTTTCCCATTGATACTGCCAGGACTTGGAAATGCTTTCCTTGTTACTTTCATTGAGTCAAGTGCAGACTTTGCAAACCCAATGATCATCGGCGGTTCATATGATACACTTGCAACAACTATATATCTGCAGATCACAGGTGCTTATGATAAGCAGGGCGCTGCTGCTATGGCGGTAGTTCTTTTGGCAATAACACTTCTTATGTTCGTTGTTCAGAAGTACTATCTGGAGGCCAAGAGTACAGCAACACTTTCAGGAAAAGCTTCAAGAGAGCGTATGCTCATTACTGATAAGAGTGTTACAGTTCCTCTTACAATCCTGTGCTCAGCACTTGCTTTATTCGTAATCATCATGTATATCTGCGTTCCATTCGGAGCTATGTTCAGAACCTGGGGCTACGATTTCCATCTCACCTTCAAGTGGTTTGGACTTGTATTCACCAAGTACAAGGGCTTTAAAGCCTTCAAGGACAGCTTTATCCTGTCACTTATTTCAGCTCCGATAACAGCTCTTTTATCCATGATCATTTCTTACCTTGTTGTTAAAAGAAAATTCAAGGCCAAGGGCTTTATAGAAGCAGTTTCAATGCTGGCTATGGCAGTTCCTGGAACAGTTCTTGGTATCGGATATATCAGAGGCTTTTCAGGAGGTCTCTTTGGTTCAGGAATTCTGCAGGGACTGTATGGAACAGGAGCAATCCTGGTAATCGTCTTCATTGTTCGAAGCCTTCCAACAGGTACCAGAAGCGGTATTTCAGCACTCAGGCAGATCGATAAGAGCATTGAGGAATCTGCCTACGACATGGGCGCCGACAGCTTTAAAGTATTTATGACTGTTACACTTCCACTTATTAAGGATAGCTTCCTTTCAGGCTTTGTAACATCATTTGTACGTAGCATCACAGCTATCAGTGCGATCATCCTTCTGGTTACACCTTCGTATCTGCTTATTACAGTTCAGATCAATGAGTTTGCTGAGAAAGGATCTTATGGTATAGCATGTGCCTTTGCTTCAATCCTGATCCTTATCACTTACAGCTCAGTTCTTATCATGAATCTGATCATCAAGCATTTTGGAACAAGTCGTAAGGTAACAATAGAAGAATAATGAGGAGAATGAAAAATGGCAAAAGAGAAAAAGGGCGTACGCCTTGAACATATTTCAAAAATTTATAAAGATCCTAAGACAGGAAAAGATTTTTATGCAGTTAAGGATGCTAATCTTGAGATCGAGCCAGGAAGCTTTGTAACACTTCTGGGCCCATCAGGATGTGGTAAAACAACAACTCTTAGAATGATAGCTGGTTTCGAGAGCCCTGATGAGGGTGAGATTTATCTTGGAAATGAGCCTATCAACGCTCTTACACCTAATAAGCGTGATACAGCCATGGTTTTCCAGAGCTATGCGCTTCTTCCACACTACAACATTTTTGACAATGTTGCCTATGGACTTAAGCTTCGTAAACTTGATAAGTCAGTTATCAAGGAAAAGGTTACAGATATCCTTAAGCTCGTTGGACTTGAGGGAATGGAGAACCGTATGACTAACCAGCTTTCTGGAGGTCAGCAGCAGAGAGTAGCTCTTGCAAGAGCACTTGTAATTGAGCCTGGAGTTCTTCTTTTTGATGAACCTTTGTCTAACCTTGATGCCAAGCTTCGTGTATCAATGCGTACTGAGATCAGAAGAATCCAGCAGGAAGCAGGTATCACAGCTATCTATGTAACTCATGATCAGAGTGAGGCAATGGCTATCTCTGACAAGGTTATCATCATGAACAAGGGCCTTGTTGAACAGATTTCTACACCTCAGGAAGCATATTATTATCCTAACAACAAGTTTGTTGCTGATTTCATTGGCGAAGCGAACTTCCTTAATGGAACAGTTAAGTCTCAGGACGTTGTTGTTATCGATGGGGCGGAGGTTAAGTGCTCTACAGGCAGCATGGAGCCAGGTGCTCAGTGTAGCGTAGTTCTTAGACCAGAGGGAGCTTTCCTTGGTGATAACGGCGCTATCCGTGGTAAAGTAATGTACTCATGCTTCATGGGAGCTTATCAGGATTACCATATTCAGGTAGCAGATGCACTTGTTAAGATTCAGGAGTATAATCCTAAGAATAAGAAGATATATAATGTAGGTGACGAAGTATTTCTGAATTTCGAGGACAACACTCTTTACGCACTATAATAAGATTATTAGGAGGTGCCTATGGGAGCACAAACACTAATAGAATTTTTGGAAGGGCCTACTGATATAGCAGTTGCTATCAGACTGGTGATAGCTACGCTTTTTGGAAGCTTTATAGGATGGGAGCGAGTTGTCAAAAGACATAGCGCAGGAATTAAGACCTTTGCGCTTGTAAGTCTTGGATCTGCCATAGCTACAGCTCTTAACATATTCCTTGCTATGGAGCCTGGCCTTAATGCGGATGTCAGCCGTATTCCTGCAGGTGTTGTAAGCGGAATCGGTTTCCTTGGTGCTGGAACTATCCTTGTAACAGGTCGTCAGCAGATCAAGGGTCTTACAACAGCAGCTTCTCTCTGGGTTACTTCCTGTATGGGAATGGCTATTGGCGGTGGCTATCTTATTGTTGGTATTGCCTGTTTTGCCCTTATCATGATTGCCAACGTGGTACTTATGAATGTCAGCAGGGTTGTTGAGGAATACAGTAAGTACATCAGTATCTTTATCGAGGTTGATAAGAACGGAGGAGTTAAGAAACTGTCCAAGTGGCTTAATGAGCAGGGCTATACAACAAGCAGTCTTGCCAAGTCCAAGGAGAAAACTCTTAATTCATCTGATGTAGCCCTTATTGTAGATGTGGATTTCGACAAGAAGCGTTCTCACAGAGAGTTTTTAACTGAGCTCAATGAGTTTGATTTTGTAAGCTACGTTGAGGAAATCTGATAGTATCAGAATAAACATAAGCCGGTGCATTTGCACCGGCTTTGATTTTGCCACAAAACTTATCCCAATATTTCCAGTAGCTCTTCCTTGGACAAGGTAGGATTTCTTAGTGAATCTGAGTTAAGAAGCTGGTCAGCCAGCTCTTTTTTCTTGTTCTGAAGAAGAATAATTCGCTCCTCGATTGTGTTCTGCATAATGAGCCTATAAACAGTCACCACATTCTTTTGGCCTATTCTGTGAGCTCTGTCGGTTGCCTGATTTTCTACAGCTATATTCCACCAGTGATCATAGTGGATTACGATATCTGCAGCTGTAAGGTTAAGTCCGGTTCCTCCTGCTTTAAGGGAAATACAGAATACCGGAGTGTCGTCCTCCTGGAAGGCATCAACCATCTGGATTCGGTCCTCCTTCTTGGTAGAGCCTGTTAGAAGATAGTGCTTAATTCCTTCTTTTTTCAAAAGCGCAGTCAGTCTGTCCAGCATTGACGTGAACTGTGAGAACAGCAGAACCTTATGGCCGCTTTCTGCAGCGCTTCTGATCATCTCAAGACACAGGTCTGCCTTGGCGCTTCCGCCTTCATAGTTATCATAAATAAGCCCCGGATCACAGCATAGCTGACGAAGTCTTGTAAGCTCTGACAGGATCATGATTCTGTCGCGTCTGAAATCATCCTCACTCTTGGAATCAACCATGAGTTTGATGCGCTGAAGATGAGCTTTGTACAGTTCCTCCTGCTCTTTTACCATAGGTGCGTAGATGTTTTCTTCAAGCTTATCCGGAAGATCAGCAAGTACATCCTTCTTAAGTCGCCTTAGTATAAATGGAGAAATCATTCTCTTGAGACGTTTCATGGCATCTTCATCCCCGTCAAGGATGGCAGGAGATTCTATGGACTCCTTAAAATGCCTGTAATTGAACAGATATCCTGGCATACAAAAGTCAAATATGCTCCATAGCTCACTGAGCCTGTTTTCGATAGGAGTTCCGGTGAGGGCTATCTTGAAGGAAGCATTGAGACTTTTAACAGCCTTGGCTACCTGCGTGGTTGGATTTTTGATAAACTGCGCTTCATCTATGATCTGGCAGTCAAAATCAATATATTTGTACAGATCAATATCGCGGCGTAGAAGGTCATAGGAAGTGATGAGCACATCTGTTTCTTCCTCGTCGATTTCTGATGTTACCCTTACCCTGTCGGGCTTGATTCCAACAGCTAGCTCGCATTTAAGGGAAGGAGTGAACCTCTTTATTTCATGCTGCCAGTTGTAGACCAGAGATGCTGGGCATACAACAAGAGATGGTCGATTTTTCTTTTTGTTTCTGACAGATTCCTCTTTGATACTTAATAGGAGCGACAGAACCTGCAGAGTCTTACCAAGACCCATGTCATCGGCCAGAATTCCTCCAAAGCCATTGTGGCGAAGGGTACGAAGCCATACAAAGCCGTCCTTTTGGTAATCACGCATTACCTTATCAAGTGACTTGGGAACTGAGAACAGGTTATCCTTGGTGGTGGCAAAAGAACTTACGAGTTCCTTGAATTCTCTGGTTTTACCAATGGCGGCACCACTTATAATAGCGCTGTTGTCAGCAAGTTCATTTAGATATAGTGCTCTGTATTTGGGAATAGAAACGTGGCCTGCGAGAATATCCTTGGGAGAGAGTCCGAGGCCTTCATTTATGCTGTATAAAAGCTCCATTTCCTTGGTCTGAAGATCAATAATATCTCCAGAGGACAGACGGAAATATTTTTTTCTCTGTTTGTATCTGCTAAGGATATTGTTGAGCTCGGTTGCAGAAATATCAGTTGGTACTATAGATAATTCCAACAGGTCTGAAACTACGGAGATGCCCATGGTTACAGTAGGAGCAGATGTTATGTTTACAGCTTTGATGGAATCTGATAAGTAAACATCCCCAAGCCTTGCCAGTTTTGGAATATCATCTGCAATAAATAAAAAGAGTTTGTCCTCGTTATCCTGTGCTCCATTAAGGATTAGGAGGCCCTTTTGCTGATCCAGAGTATCAAAGTGCTGGCTTACGAGCTTGATGATAGTGCTCTCCTGATGGAAGTTTCTCTTGATGAGAACCTCGGATTCATTATTTAAAGCAGAATCCGCCGTTGCTTCTGGGCCTTCGAATAAATGAATTACCTGCTCGGAAGGTTTTCCTTCATGATAAGTAGCCTGTATATCGCAAGTTATTGTGACGGTATCAGGCATATCAATGAATATTTTAAACTTAGGAATATCCGGTGAATACTTGGATGGATAGAAGCCATCATTACTTACGTTGAAGTATTCTTCCAGTATCGGATAAAGTCCTGATGAAAATAGTGGCAGATCTTTGTTGGAAATGAAGAGCTCATTTTCAGTTCTGCGTGCAGATAAGAACTTAAGAAATGGGAAGATAGCTTCGCATTCCTTTCTGGAGATCATATGAATCTTGCGTCTTCTCTCAAAATAAATATTTGAATAACCCTCGAACATGGTAAAAGAGCTGGCTTCAAAGTTAACACCATTGGCTGTCTTTTCAATGTGAAGATCGATTGGAGGGAAAACTGGCACGATTTCTACAGGCCTTTCTTCGCTATATCTGGATCTGAAGTCAGTGTTGAGGAAATAAACAGTGCCAACAGACGCAAAGAACTCATCAATCTCATGACCGGACAGCTCTAACTCCTTGCTATGGCCCTTGCCATAGGAGTAGGAAGAAGAATAGGCAGAAAAAGCATCTCCAAGCTGCTTGCCTCTAAAGAAGTCCTTAAGGAATGCGATGATTTTCTGGGATTCTTCAGAAAAAGCAGACATATCATGAGTGAATTCCAGGTGCTTGCCGTAGCTTACAATCTCTCTTTCATCAATTGCGGTTAGAAGAGCAGCAATATCTTTGAGTACATAGCTGTGTCCTGTGGTACCAGAGTATATGTTAAAAGTTATAGATAATTTATCGCGATTTAGAGTAACGTGTGGTTCCAGATTAACAGTGGAAGTTTTCTTGTAGAGCATTGGACCACTGCTTTCGGGAGAATATTCCTTTAGAATTTTTTTGGTTTCAAAGGATGTATAGTGAAAGTCTTTTTGCACATCAGAAATGAACCGCCTACCAGAGGCGGTTACAAATCCGTTTTTAGAATTATCCAGTGAATTATTTGCCATTTAGAACCTCAAGAACTTCAGTGTAATAGCGCTTTCGAGAAGCTTCATCAGCGTTGAATATCTCATGTCTTGATTCATTATAGGCATGAATTCTCGTTCCGGGAAGCTTTTCTTTAAACATATCATAGCCGGCGGGGTCTATCAAATGGTCTTTGCCCGCTGTGAAGAGGTCTACCGGAACTTTTAAATTAGAAATGCGCCTGAAAATCTCTCTGTGAACTCTGATGCTGGCCAGAACCCAGCCTATAGTAGCAGCACTTGTCTGATAGTGCTCGTCTTTTCTGCGAAGTCTTAGCTGATATTCAAAGCGTGGTCTTGAAGCAGCGTTGCTTGTTTCAAAAGGCGCATTGGGACTGAATCTCTTTTGATTAGGAGCTATATGCTTGCTCCTTCTAAAGAAAATGTTACCAAGACTTATAGTAAGCGCTACTAAAGGTGAGTTGCTGGAAACCTGTATTTTAAGCATAGGAGAGCTAAGGATAGCTCTTGAATAGTACTGAGGATGCTTTTCCATGAACAAAGTGGCAATGGCGCCTCCCATGGAATGGGCGATAAGCATCATATCAAGACCGGCACTTTCAGGAACAACCACTGATTCAGTAAAACTTAGGAAATCCTCAACATAAGTATTGTAATTCTCTATGTGAATAAGCTGCGGGTCAGATACCTTACCTTCAGAATAGCCGTGGCCACGATGCTCAACAAAAAATACCTTGTAGCCGGCCTGAAACAGATACCATGCATATTCGTGGTATTTACCCCAGAATTCACCAAGGCCATGCACAAGAGTAACACTTGCAATTGGATTTTCCGGAGAAGCCACGTAGTAGTTTAATTTGGCACCATCAAAACTGCGAAGAGAGCCTCTGGTGACATATTGCTTGCGCCATTTTTTATTCTCTTCTTCCATTGCGGCCAGGAATCCTTCCTCACCCAAGAATCTGATCTGCTCCATCAACATACCTCTCTGATATATTATTAAATATATAATTGATATTGTGATAATAATATAATAACACAAATATAGGTAATTAACGATGTTGTGCATTGACATGGCCTGGCGTATTTTGTAAAATAATAACGCGTGCTTTTTAAATATCTGTATATCTACTACATCGGGGAGGAAATATGTCTAGAAAAGCTACCATCACACAAAAAGAAATTGTTAATGCAGCGTTTAAGATAACCAAGAAGGAGGGCTTCGAGCAGATCACATCCAGAAAGCTTGCAGCTGCAGCAGGATGCTCAACACAGCCTATCTTCCGTATTTATGAGAACATGGACGGCCTTAAAAAGGACGTTTATGATAAAGCAGCAGCTTATTATGAGGATTATTACAATGAGTTCAACAAGACTCATGATGTTCCATTTGTAGATCTGGGACTTGCATATATTGGTTTTGCCCAGAAATATCCACACCTTTTCAGCCTTCTTTTCGTTTCAGGACAGGAGACAGGCGGACGCAGCATGTATGACCTTGTAAATGGTTCTACAGAGAATGTTGTTAAAGAGATCAGCAAGGCTTCTGCAAGAGGAGCCAGAAATGCACAACAGCTTTTTATGCAGATGTGGATCTTTATCCATGGCGCAGGCTGCATGGCAGTTACAGGCGACTATGATCTTGACGAGGCTTCTTCTGTAGCAATGCTCGAATCTGCATATAAGGCATTCAGCCTTGGCTGATATGGGGAATCAGTATGAAGTTTGATGAGGGTGTTGACGTAATCACCAGGATAAATGAATGCTACTCGAGAATGAGTAAGGGCAAGAAATCTATTGCCACATATATCTGTGATCATTACGAGCAGGCAGTATTTATGACTGCTGCTGAACTTGGCAAGATTGTTGGAATGAGTGAGTCCACTGTGGTCCGCTTTGCAATGAGTCTTGGCTATGACGGATATCCTGCCTTTCAGAAGGCACTGGCAGCGTGGGTCAGTGATAAGTTTGGTTCTGTAGAGAAGGTTGGTCGTAGATTTGGCAGGAGTAATGAAGGAGAGATATTATCAGCTATCCTTCAGTCAGATATCAGTAACATTGAACATACTATCAACAATATTGATGTTGCTGCCTTCAAGACAGCAGTTGATATTATTCTCAAGGCTAGAACAGTGTATATAGTGGGACTTAGGTCCTGCGAGCCTTTGGCAGATTTTTTACACTTTTATCTTAATATCATCAGAGGTAATAATGTTCTGATCAAGACTACCAGTATCAGCGAGATGTTTGAGCAGATGATCAGAATCGGTGACAGGGACTGTATCATAGGTATCAGCTTTCCGAGATATTCCATGAGAACACTTAAGTGCATGGAATTTGCCAATGACAGGAATGCCAAGGTTATTACTATAACCGATTCAGTGCATTCACCAATGAATCTCTATTCATCCTGTAACCTTCTTGCTAAGAGTGAGATGGCTTCAATCGTAGATTCACTGGTAGCACCACTTAGTGTTATAAATGCGCTTGTTGTAGCGCTTTGTATGAGGAAGCCTCAGGAAGTTCAGGCAGACCTCAAGATGCTGGAGGAAACCTGGAATAATTATCAGGTGTATATCAATGACGAGATTGACTTTGCGTCTGATGCGCCAATGATAGGTTATCCACTTACGAGAAATAAGGAAACATCTTAATGAAGAAAATAGCAGTTATCGGCTGCGGTGCGGCCGGAATGATGGCGGCGCTTGCTGCTGCAGAAGGCAGCGGAAGCGTCACTATTTTTGAAAAGAATGAAAAGCCTGGCAAGAAGATCTATATCACAGGTAAGGGCAGATGTAACGTGACCAATGCCTGTGAGGTAGAGGATTATTTTAACTACGTTAAAAGAAATCCCAGATTTTTGTACAGTGCAATTTATGATTATGATAATAGGGCAGTTATGGACTTTTTTGAGAACAACGGCTGCCGTCTCAAGATAGAGCGCGGAGACAGAGTTTTCCCTGTATCTGACCACTCATCCGATATCATCAATACCTTGTACAGGGCAGTTGTTAAGGCTGGCGTAGATGTACAGTTTGGAACGAAGGTGCTGTCAGTTGAGGCATCTAATGGAGTTGTGTCTGCTGTCACCTATAGTAAGGATGATGATCCTATTACAAGAGAAGAGTTTGACAGCATCATTGTATGTACAGGCGGAGTTTCTTATCCATCAACAGGATCAACAGGAGATGGATATACTTTTGCTGAGGAACTTGGACACAGCGTTGTAACACCTCTTCCTTCACTTGTTCCATTTGAGATTAAAGAGGACTGGTGCAAGGACCTGCAGGGCTTATCACTTAGAAATGTGGGCCTTAAGATGTTCCTTGAGGCCAAGGATAAGGCTGGTGGCAAAGCTGGAACCGAAGATAACAAGGCGGGTAAGAAAAAGAAAGAAAAGCCAGCATATGATGGCTTTGGAGAGATGCTCTTTACCCACTTTGGAGTTAGTGGACCTCTTGTTCTCACAGCAAGCTGTCACTATGACCCTTCCAAAACAGCCAGACTTCTTCTTGATCTTAAGCCTGCTCTTACAGAGGAACAGCTTGATAAGAGGGTATTAAGGGACTTTGAGGAAGGCCTCAATAAATCATTTAAGAATATTCTGGGTGGGCTATTCCCATCTAAGCTTATTCCTGTTATGATCAGACTTTCTGGAATTGATCCGGAGAAAAAAGTTAACGAGATCACCAAGGAAGAGAGAAGTTCTTTTGTTAAGCTGATCAAGAACCTGCCTATGACAGTGACTGGAACCAGAAGCTTTAACGAAGCTATTATCACCAGAGGCGGAGTCAGCACCAAAGAGATCAATCCATCAACAATGGAATCCAAGCTGGTACAGGGGCTTTACTTTGCTGGTGAGGTTATCGACGTTGACACAGAAACCGGAGGCTTTAATCTTCAGGTGGCTTGGTCAACAGGGCATCTTGCTGGAGCAAGCGCTGCTCAGGAATAAAAGAAATACCAAAAGGAGTTTATGAAAAATGGGAAATATCGCAATAGATGGACCTGCTGGAGCAGGTAAGAGCACAATTGCCAAGATGGTAGCCAAGGATCTTGGATTTGTGTACGTTGATACAGGAGCAATGTACAGAGCAATGGCTCTTTATATGCTGAATAACGGAGTAAGCGCAGATGATGCTGAGAAGATCAGTGCAACATGCCAGAGCGCTGACATTACTATCAAGTATGAGAACAACGAGCAGGTTGTATATCTTAATGGCGAAAACGTTAATGGTAAGATCAGAACTGAGGAAGTTGGTAATATGGCTTCTGCCAGCAGCGTAAATGGCGATGTGAGAAAGAAGCTTGTAGAGCTTCAGCAGAAGCTTGCCAAGACTACAGATGTAGTTATGGATGGAAGAGATATTGGAACAGTAGTACTTCCAGATGCTTCTCTCAAGGTTTATCTCACAGCAAGCTCCAAGGTAAGAGCAGAGCGCAGATTCAAAGAGCTCACAGCTAAGGGCGTAGAGTGCGATATAAATGTAATTGAACAGGATATCATCGACAGGGATTACAGAGACATGCACAGAGAGAATTCACCGCTCATGCAGGCTGAGGATGCTGTACTTGTTGATTCTTCTGATATGACTATTCAGGAAGTTGCAGATAAGATAATTCAGCTGTATAAAGAAAGAAATTGATTAATAAAAATCAATTTGTTACAATTCAATTTGGTAATATGATATTTGGAGTAAATAGTAATATGGAAGTTATAGTTGCAGAACATGCTGGTTTTTGTTTTGGCGTAACCAAGGCTGTGGACACAGTGTATGAACAGATAGCCAAGGGAACTTCAGGTTATATCTATACTTATGGCCCGATTATTCATAATGAGACCGTAGTAAGCGATCTTGAGAAAAAGGGCGTCAGGGTTATCAATGATATTGATGAGCTTGAGGAACTGGTGGCTGAAAATAAGGATAATTCTAAAAAGCAGCCAGCTGGAACTATTGTGATCAGATCCCATGGTGTCACAAGACAGGTTCAGACTCTTATTGAGAAGACTGGCTTTGATGTGATCGATGCTACTTGTCCTTTTGTAAAGAGAATCCACAAGGTAGTTGCAGAGGAGAGTCAGAAGGGAAAGAGTATCATAGTTGTAGGCAGCGCCAATCATCCAGAGGTTGAAGGTATCGTAAGCTACGGTGATGGAAAAGTTTATGTGATTGATGGTCCCGAAAGTGCAGCAGAATTCGATGAGAACAGGGAACTGGATTACACACTCGTGGCCCAGACTACTTTCAACAAGAAGAAATTTCAAGAAACCGTTGAAATCTTCAAAAATAACGGTTACAATATTAATATTGTGAATACTATATGCAATGCGACTGATGAACGTCAGACAGAAGCTGAGGAAATTGCATCCAAGGCAGATGCCATGATAGTGATTGGTGGCGCGCACAGTTCGAATTCAAGGAAACTCTATGAAATCTGCAAGGAGAAATGTGCTGATACATATTTTATTCAGACCCTTGAGGACTTGCATTTAAATTTGACAAAAAATGTCAAGCTCGTAGGGATTACTGCCGGGGCATCGACCCCAAAGAACATTATCGAGGAGGTTCAGAATTATGTCAGAACAAACTTTTGAACAGATGCTTAACGAATCGTTCAAAACAATTCACACAGGGGAGGTTGTTGAGGGAACTGTTATTGACGTTAAGCCTGATGAGATAATCCTCAACATCGGATACAAGTCCGATGGTGTTCTTACTAAGAACGAATACAGCAACGACAATAGTATTGATCTTACAACCGCCGTTAAAGTTGGCGATACAATGGATGTTAAGGTTCTTAAGACCAACGACGCTGACGGACAGGTTATTCTTTCATACAAGAGACTTGCTATCGACAGAGGCAACAAGAGAATTGAGGAAGCCTTCAACAATAAGGAAGTTCTTACAGCTAAGGTTGTACAGGTACTCGAGGGTGGCCTTACAGTAGTTGTAGATGAAGTTAGAATCTTCATCCCAGCAAGCCTTGTTTCTGATAGCTATGAGAAGGATCTTTCCAAGTATCAGGATCAGGAGATTCAGTTCGTTGTAACTGAGTATAATCCTAAGAGACGTAGATATATCGGTAACCGCAAGATGCTCGTTTCAGCTGAGAAGGCTGAGGCTGCTAAGAAGCTCTTTGATACAATCAAGGCTGGCGACGTAGTTGACGGCGTAGTTAAGAATGTTACAGACTTCGGCGCATTCATCGATCTCGGTGGTGCTGATGGACTTCTTCACATCTCAGAGATGAGCTGGGGACGTGTTGAGAGCCCTAAGAAGGTCTTCAAGATTGGAGATACAGTTAAGGTTCTTGTTAAGTCAATCGATGGCAGCAAGATCGCTCTTTCCAGAAAGTTCGATGATGAGAACCCTTGGAAGGATGCTACACAGAAATATGCTGTAGGCAACGTTGTTAAGGGTAAGGTTGCCAGAATGACAGACTTCGGTGCTTTTGTAGAGCTTGAGCCTGGTATCGATGCACTTCTTCATGTTTCTCAGATCGCTAAGGAACATGTTGAGAAGCCAGCTGATGTACTCAAGGTTGGCCAGGAAGTAGAAGCTAAGATCGTTGATTTCAACGAGGATGAGAAGAAGATTTCTCTTTCAATCAAGGCTATGTTCGCTCCTGAGAAGGAAGAGGAAGCTCCTGCAGAGGAAGGCGATGTAGTATCTGTTGATATCGACAAGGTTATCGCTGAGCAGAACGAAGAGAACTAATTATATGACTATTAAGAGCTGATGGCTTAGGCTATCAGCTCTTTTTTATGTCAAATAAAATAAAAATAAAAAATTATAATGCTAGAATATACTTTTTTAAGTGCATTTAATCTTCACTTAATTGAACGCCCATTTGTATTAAACTAAAATTACATTGGTGGTTTGTGAAAAATATAGGGGTGGTTATGATAGCAAGACAAATGACAAATGGGAAAGTTGGAAAAAAGAAGGAGTTCAGCATTTATTCCGGCATTGACTCTTTTGATAAGGATTCTTTTGAACGAGAGGCGCAGCAGCTACTGGAATTAGGAGTAGATGTTCATAAGTTTAAAAACGAATATAATCCTCTGCAACTTGCAGAAATACGAAAGGGACTTGCTGACAAGTTAGATGTCAGGAAGTACCTTAATCCCAAATTATCATGGCTTGATATGGAAGAGATGCGTCTGGAGCTTCGTCAAGGCATTGATATGTCCAAGTATAGGGAAGAGGGTTTTGATACACAGCAGGTATTCCAGATTCGAAAGGGACTTGTTAGTGGCGTAGATGTATCTATCTTTGCAAAAAAGGACTACCTGGCTGAGCAGATGAGAGAGATACGAAAAGGTCTTGTTGTATCTCCTGATTTTCCTGTTATTTTCTATCTCGACCCGGCATTTGACTATCTGCAGATGAGGGAGATAAGAAAAGGTCTTGAGGCACAGCTTGATGTATCTGATTACGCCTATGTTGAAGTACCTTACATGAAGATGCGCGTCATAAGAGAAAGTGCGGAGGATGGACTTTATTTTGAAAAGAACAAGATCCGCAAATACCCTTATGGAATACTGGATCAGCTCCACAATGCCTTTAAAGAAAATATCAATATAAATCTATATATCCTCAAGGGCTACGACGCTGAGCAGCTTGAAGAAATCAGTATCAGCCTAAAAGAAGAGCTTGAGATAGAAAGATATATTTCTCCTGAAATGCGTGCGGATGCCATCAGGGAGATAAGGATTGGACTTGAGAAGGGACTGGTAGTTGCAGAGTATGCAGATTCCAGGTTCAACTGGCAGCAGATGCACGAGATGCGCCTGGGACTTGAGAACCAGATCAATATAGCTCCCTACTGCAATCCTTTGTATTGGGCGGATCAGATGCGAGAGATAAGACTTGGCCTCGAGGATGGTCTTGATGTCAGGCTATATTCTTCTCTTATGTACACTGCTCGTGATATGAGGCGCATCAGAGGACAGCTCCTGTCCGGCGAGTATTACGATAAGAGATTTATCAACGAGTACACTGAAAACGAAGTAGATGCAGACACTGAGACAGCAAAGCTCCTCAGTGAAATGCTTGCAAGCAAAAAGAATTATCTTTCTGTTGAATGCGGTCAGATGCAGGGATATCTCACACTTCCAGCGAAATCCAAAAAGAATGTATATACACAGGAGATGGTCCTGAAGTTCCTGGAAAGATGTAATATTAAGTCTGGCATCAATACAGACGCCATCGTAGAGCTTATCAATCACCCGGGAGAGAAGATACTTGTTGTATCCGGTGTTGATGCAGTAGACGGAACAAATGGCTATTATGAATACTGTTTTGACAAAGAGAATTCTCATGGATTTATTGAGAATGAGGATGGCACGATAGATTTCTCCAACATGGATTCTATCATCAGGGTAAATGCTGGAAGCGTTGTAGCTGTATATCACAAGGCTACAGCTGGTACTGATGGAAGAGACATATTTGGTAACGTCATTACTGCCAAAAGAGGTCATGAGATCCCTATCCTGAAGGGAGAAGGATTCATGGTAATGAGCGACAGAGTGACCTATGTTGCCAAGTACAAGGGTGCTCTTTCATATTATGAGGGTGAGATCAATATTAGCAAGATGACTGTTATGTCTGAGGTCAAGCTCACAGACAAGATAGTGAGAGTGGATGGTACTTTACTTGTGACGGGAGATGTGGACTCGGGTTCTGAGATTCATGCAACAGGTGATGTCATAATCAGCGGACATGTGACAAGTTCTCTGATCACAAGCGGAGGCAACGTTATCATTAAGGGTGGTGCGAACTGTCCTGTCAGAGGTGGAATAGAGGCAGTTGGTGACGTATCCGCCAGATACCTTGAGAGAGTCAAGGTCAGCGCCAGAAATGTTTATGCCAATTCTATGGTAAACTGTGAGATCAGTGCCAAGGAGAAGGTTAAGGTCGTAGGCGCTGATGGCGTTATTTACGGCGGAAATATACAGAGTAGTTTCGGATTTGAAGCTGCAAACGTTGGCAGCAGAGGTGGCACTAAGACAGTTATAAACCTCGGTTTGTCTACTGAATTCCAGACCAACTATAGAAATATACAAAAAGACCTCCAGCGTAAAGAGGAAGAGTACAACACTCTTAATACAGAAAAAGAAAGGCTTCAGGAAATAGGTGCTATTGCCAACAGAGAGCTGATGCAGTGGAAGATCAAGATCAATGCAGCGGCAAGCATTAAGGAACACCAGATAGAGGAGCTCAAGAAAAAGCTCAAGACCATGGATGTTGCCATAGATAACAGTAACAACGCTACAGCGACTATCACTGATCAGCTGTACAACGGTGTGACCTTTGTTATGTCAGGTGTTGTTCATAAGATCGAGGCTGACAGAAAGCTGGAAGAAGCTGTGACCCTCAGGATCAATGCACTGGGCGGCGGAATCGAGGAAGTATTAAACTAAACGATATTTTATTTATAATTATTTAATTTTACATACAATCTTCGCTCCATTAAAATATAAGTGTGGCATATGTGCCGATTTTACGGCATTTCGCCATTGCTTATTACATGATAGGAGGGTAAAGCTTACATGGAATACGATTATGAGTGGTTTAAAAAGGGTGTCTATGACCTGACCAAGATCGATCTTAATGCTTACAAAGAAAAGCAGATGAAAAGACGTATCGATACGCTAATCGGTAAGTATGATGTTAAGGGTTATGATGGATTCCTTGCTCTTATCAAGAAAGACAGAGAGGCGCTTGACTCTTTTGTTACATATCTGACTATCAACGTGTCTGAGTTCTTCAGAAACATGGATCAGTGGAACCTTATGGATAAAGAGATGGTTCCTGAACTCATGAGTAAGTTTGGTAAGAACTTGAAGATCTGGAGTGCAGCCTGCTCAACAGGTGATGAGCCATATACGATCGTTATGATGCTCAGTAAGCATATGCCTCTTAATCAGATCAATGTATATGCAACAGACCTTGATGCAGTTGTTCTGGCTAAGGCTAAGGCAGCTATCTATGATAAAAAAGAGATTGCCAACACTCCTGAGGAGTTTAAAAAGAAATACTTCACAGAGACTCCTGATGGTAAAATGAAGGTTTCAAGTGAGATTACATCGCGAGTTACCTTTAAACAGGCAGATCTTTTACGTGATCCTTATCCAAAGGATTGCCATCTTATTGTATGTAGAAACGTGCTTATCTACTTTACAGAGGAAGCCAAGGATGACATTTTCAGAAAATATTATGCCAACCTTGTTCCAGGAGGAATCCTCTTTATCGGAAGTACAGAGCAGATCGTAAACTACAAGGATATCGGCTTTGTTCGTAAGAATTCCTTCTACTACGAGAAACCACAGTAATAACTAAATGAAAAATAAAGAAGTTTTTCTGAGACCTTGAAAGATCTTGGAAAAACTTCTTTTTATTTGCTGTAAATATCTTATCCCTCAAGAATATGAGCTATAACGTGTGAAGCATATAGACTCATGGCGAAACGGCTCTTTTTCAGATTCTCATTAAGGTCAAAGAAGAAACGTTTGTCTTTGTAATCCTCTTTAAAGAATGGTGCAAATACCAGATCCCACTCAAGAAGATACTGTCCAGCCTTTTTGGTGTAGCAGTTCTCGGGAGTGGCTTTTTCTCTGTATGCCTTGTCTACAAATTCAGCAATAGACTTGTGGATAGCCATGTCCTCTTTTGGCAGATAATAATAATCCTTGTAGTTGGAGTAGTAGTACTTGAGCTCCTGCTCATATAGCGGAACGCGAAGAGTTGCTTCACTTCCGACTATCTTGAAATAACAGTTATCAAGATTTCCACTAAGCGAAGATGGAAGCTCGAAAGGAAGAGACAGCTTCATGTATACTTCCTGCTTCTGTGTACCATCAAGATCCTTGTAATAGTTGGCCTGAACCTTTCTAGCGCGTACAGGAAGCTCGTAGTCATAGGCGTTATCATCAATCTCTTCATCGGTCCTGATAGAAACCTTGGGCATATTCTTGAACAGGTTAAAGAACTCCAGATATCGCATCATTGGCAGCAATTCGAACATTCCCTTAACATCTTCAAAGTTATGAAGAAGGAGGAGCCTAAGCTTTTCAGGATCTTTATCCTCTACAAATTCCTTGTATACAGGGATGAGCTTACCACCGTCGTATTTATCCTCTCTGTCTATTCCAAGATAGAGCTCGATAGTCTTTTGCTTGCAGTCAGGAAGGCCCAGTTGTAGTTTGTAGGGTGATATCTTTTTGTACAGGTCAAAAGACTCTACGTTTTCAAATGCATCATTTAATCCATACTTGGAGAATTTCTCCTGAAGAAATGGTATGTCAAAGCGGTTTCCGTTAAAGTGAACCACATATTTGAAGTCTTTTAACAGAGTCTGGAAATTTATAAGGATTTCTTTTTCATGGTCAATGGATTCTGACATGAACTGGACAATATGCCAGGTATTCCCCTGGCGATATGATACACCAATAAGATACAGATCAGCAGTCTTGGGAGATAAGCCTGTTGTCTCGATATCTATGAAAAGAATCTCGTCAGGGCGGCAGCCAAGCGCTATATGTAACGATTCTGCAATATGATCATCTGGTAGCTTGAATTCTTCGGTAGTCTTAATCATGATATGCTCGCTTTACGTAGGATTTTTTGCTGCAACTATAACAGAAAAGCCCATAAACACGGGAATATTGCACGCTATATGTATTATATCATCATGCTGGAAAATATTCTTTAGAAAAAATATCATTACATTATCTTTTTTGTGAGCATTAATGAACAAATATTTGATACATATATGGCATTTTTGGCTAAAAATGGATATACTAAAGATGTTGGGGAAAATCTTCCTGGATGTTCTATCTGGGATATTTTCAAAAAATAATTGAAAGAAGGGTAGGAAATGGCTAGAGGTACGTTTACGGGCGGAATCCATCCATATGAAGGCAAGGAATTGTCCAAGGATAAGCCCATCAAATCAGTGCTACCAAAAGGGGATCTGGTATATCCTCTGTCTCAGCACATCGGTGCGCCAGCTAAGCCAACAGTGGCTGTTGGTGATCACGTTCTTACCGGTCAAAAGATTGCAGAAGCAGGCGGATTTGTTTCTGCTAATATCTTTGCAACAGTTTCCGGAACAGTTAAAGCAATTGAAAAACGTCGTCTTACTACAGGTGCTATGTGCGACAGTATCATCGTTGAAAACGATGGTAAGTATGAAGAGGTGGAGTTTAAGCCTGCCAAGCCGTATGAAGAGATGACTCCAGAGGATAAGATCGCAGCAGTGCGTGAGGCTGGAGTTGTTGGTATGGGTGGTGCAGGATTCCCTACCGCAGTTAAGTTTGCGCCAAAGGAACCTGACAAGATTGATTATGTCATCGCCAACTGTTCAGAGTGTGAGCCATATCTGACTTCTGACTATAGACGAATGATAGAAGAGCCTGAGCTCCTCCTTGAAGGACTTAAGGTTGCTGTCAGCATATTCCCTAATGCAAGAGGCATTCTTGCAATTGAGGATAACAAGCCTGACTGTATTGCCAAGTTCAGGGAGCTTACAAGGAACGAGGATAAGATCAGCGTTAAGGCTGTTAAGACCAAGTATCCTGAGGGCGCTGAGAGAATGCTCATCTACGCCTGCACTGGCAGAGAGATCAATTCTTCAATGCTTCCTGCTGATGCTGGTTGTATCGTTGATAACGTTGATACTCTTTGCGCTGTTTGCAGAGCTGTCAAAGAGGGACGTCCTCTCATGGAGAGAATCGTTACCATTACAGGCGACTGCATAGCAGATCCAAGGAACTATAAGGTCAGAATTGGTACTAACTATAAAGAGCTTATAGATGAAGCAGGTGGTTTTGTAACAGAGCCAGCCAAGATCATTTCTGGTGGTCCTATGATGGGCTTTGCTATCTTTGATCTTGATGTGCCTACAACCAAGACTGCATCAGCTATTACAGCATTTTCACAGGACGCAGTTTCAGAAATGGAGCCAAGTGCCTGCATTAACTGTGCACGCTGCGTCGAGGTTTGTCCGGAGCGACTCGTTCCCAAGAACCTTGCAGATGCTGTTGAACACAATGACGAGCAGACTTTCCTTAATATGTACGGAATGGAATGTTGTGAGTGTGGATGCTGTAGCTATATCTGTCCAGCCAGACGTCAGCTTACTCAGCTGATCAAAGGTATGAGAAAGATTCAGCTCGGCAAGAGGAAAAAGTGAGGGGAGGATTAAGATAAGATGAGCGATCTTAGAAGAGTGTCGTCCAATCCACATGTCAGATCCAAGACCACAACATCTAATATCATGATGTGGGTAGTAATAGCACTTCTGCCTGCTGCAGGTTTTGGTATCTACAATTTTGGAATAGATGCACTAATTATTCTTTTATTATCAGTGGCTTCCTGCGTACTCTCCGAGTTTATTTATGAGAAGGCGCTTAAAAAGCCGGTAACTATCGGAGATTTCTCCGCGGTTGTAACAGGTCTTTTACTTGGAATGAACCTGCCATCTACAGTGCCGTGGTGGATCCCGGTTCTGGGTGGTATCTTCGCAATCATAATGGTTAAGCAGCTCTTTGGCGGACTGGGACAGAACTTCATGAACCCAGCTCTCGGCGGAAGATGCTTTTTGGTAATTTCATTCCCGGCCCTTATGACAAACTTTGTGACAGATACTTACACAGGTGCAACACCTCTTGCTAATCTCAAGAACGGTGTTGAGGTTAACGTAATGGATATGCTCATTGGTAGAACTGCTGGTACTATCGGTGAGACATCAATGCTCTGCATCGCAATCGGAGCAATTATCCTTTTTGCAGTTGGAATAATTGATTATGTGATCCCATTCACCTACATTATTTCTTTTGCATTGTTTGTAGCTCTTTTCGGCGGATACGGATTTAACTGGTCATATATTTCTGCACACATCGCAGGTGGCGGACTTATGCTTGGTGCCTTCTTTATGGCAACTGACTATGTTACATGCCCTATCACTCCTAAGGGAAGATTAATTTACGGTCTTATCCTTGGCATTTTGACAGGAATATTCAGAGTCTTCGGTGCTAACGCAGAGGGTGTTTCTTTTGCCATCGTAATTACAAACCTTCTGGTGCCACTTATTGAGAAGTTCACTATTCCTAGAGCCTTTGGAATTAAGAAATCTGTTAAGAAGGAGGCGAAGAAAGCATGAACGATACATTAAGCATGATCAAAAACGCCCTAATTCTTTTCACAATTACTCTTGTGGCAGGTGTTCTTCTGGGACTGGTTTACCAGGTTACCAAGGAACCAATCGCTTATCAGGATAAGCTGGCACAAGACAAGGCTAATCAGTCAGTTTTCGCTACTGCTCAGACCTTTGAGGATGCGGAGCTCGACGCTGCAGTAGCAGAGGCAGTTTCTGCTGCTCATCCTGGAGTTACTATTGAGAGTGTAAAAAGAGCTGTTGACGGAAGCGGCAATGCTGCTGGCTACGTTATCCAGGTTAAGTCCAAGGGATACGGAGACTTCATTGAGTATACAGTTGGTATCACAAATGAAGGCGTTATAAATGGCATCTCAATCATCTCAATTGCTGAGACTCCTGGTCTTGGTATGAATGCAGACAAGGTTATCAGACCTCAGTTTGAGAATAAGAATGCTACTACCTTTACTGTAGTTAAGAACGGACAGCTTACTGATGCAAATGTTCAGATAGAAGCTATTTCCGGAGCTACAATTACTTCAAGAGCAGTTACAGAAGGCGTTAACGGCGCTGTTACATATTTTGAAAAAGCATTGAAAGGAGGAAACTGATATGAGCACTCAGGCAAAAAAAGGCGCTTTGGGCTTTAAACAGGATACTCCTGCAGAACGATTTTTTAACGGACTTGTAGTTGAGAACCCAACGCTGGTTCTGATGATCGGTATGTGTCCTACACTTGCGGTTACATCTTCAGCCATTAACGGCCTTGGAATGGGACTTGCAACCACATTCGTTCTGGCACTTAGTAATGCAGTTATTTCTGCACTTCGTAAGGTGATTCCTTCAACGGTCAGAATTCCATCCTTCATCGTTGTAATCGCTTCTTTCGTTACACTGGTTGAACTTCTGATGAAGGCGTATGTGCCAACACTTAATAAGGCGCTTGGCGTATACATTCCTCTTATCGTTGTTAACTGTATCATCTTTGGTAGAGCAGAAGCTTATGCTAGTAAGCATGGCATCGTTCCTTCATTCTTTGATGGAATTGGTATGGGTATCGGATTTACCTGCGCTATTACTGTTATTGGTCTTATCCGTGAGTTTATCGGTGCTGGAACAGCATTTGATGTTCAGATCCTTGGAGAAGGAACTGTTGTACCTGGCCCTGTAGGAGCATTCCTTTCAGGTTATCAGCCAGTAAGTATCTTCATCCAGCAGGCTGGTGCGTTCTTTGTTCTGGCATTCCTCATTGCCATCATGAACAAGATCAAGTCCAACATGGCCAAGAAGGGCAAGGACGTTTCCAAGTTCGGCAACGGATGCTGCTCATCTGCTGAAGAAGCAGCTGCTGATAAGATTATTGCAGGAAAGGAGGCTGAATAATTATGGAAACAATCTTAAGTTTAGTAGGCCTTATGATATCAGCTTCACTTGTTAATAACGTAGTACTGAGCCAGTTCCTTGGCCTTTGTCCATTCCTTGGTGTATCCAAGAAAACAGACACAGCTCTTGGAATGGGAGGCGCCTGTATCTTCGTTATCACACTTGCATCACTTGTATGTAGCATCATTTACAAGTTCATTTTGAATCCGCTTGATCTGTCTTACCTTAAGACAATTGTATTCATCCTTGTAATTGCCATGCTGGTTCAGTTTGTTGAGATGATTCTCAAGAAATACATCGTATCCCTTTATCAGGCACTTGGTGTATATCTTCCTCTTATCACAACTAACTGCGCAGTTCTTGGTGTAGCACTTAACAACGTTACAGATGGATATACAATTCTTCAGAGCGTAGTTTGCGGATTTGCTACTGCAGTTGGATTTACTATCGCAATTGTTATCCTGGCTGGTCTTAGAGAGAAGATGGAGTACAACGATATTCCTGCACCATTTAAGGGAATGCCTCTGGTACTTCTTACATCAGGTCTCATGGCTATAGCTTTTACCGGATTTTCAGCTTTAAAGTAAATACTGATTACAAGGAGATAAGACAATGAGTAGTGGAATATTTACTGGAATACTTATTGCAACTTGTGTTGTTGCTGGTGTCGGAATTGTAATTGGTATAATCCTTGGCATAGCAGACATGAAGTTGCATGTAGATGTAGATGAAAAGGAAGCAGCTATCTTAGAAGTTCTTCCTGGTAATAACTGCGGTGGTTGTGGATATCCTGGATGTTCAGGCTGTGCAGCAGCCATTGCAAAGGGTGAAGCAGCAGTTAATCAGTGCCCTGTTGGTGGCGCTCCGGTTGCGGCTGCAATATCTGAGATCATGGGCGTTGAGGCTGGTGATTCCAGGAGAATGGTAGCTTATGTACACTGCGGTGGTGACTGTGAACAGGCACAGCAGCAGTACGAGTACAGCGGAGTTGCAGATTGTAGACTTCAGATGCAGGCTCCAGGCGGCGGATCCAAGACCTGTGCATTTGGATGCCTCGGCGGCGGAAGTTGCGTATCAGTTTGTCAGTTCGATGCTATCCACGTTGTAAATGGCATCGCTGTTGTAGACAAGGAAGAGTGTAAAGCCTGTGGCAAGTGTATCGATATTTGTCCTCGCCACCTGATCGACCTTATTCCTTACGACGCTAAACAGTCAGTTGCCTGTAAGTCTCAGGATAGGGGTAAGCTTGTTAACGGCTACTGTAAGGTTGGTTGTATCGCATGTCACATCTGCGAGAAGAATTGTCCAGCCGGCGCTATCACTGTAGAGAACAATGTGGCACACATTGATCAGGATAAGTGCACACACTGCGGTACCTGCGTAGAGAAGTGCCCTAAGAAAGCTATTAAAGCTGTTTGAATCAAATTCATTTAAATACAAAATCCCACCATCTTATGATGGTGGGATTTTTCTTATTTTAGCATCGACCCAGATAAGCCCCAGGCCGGTGATCAGGAGAAGTACTACTGATAGTGCATCCCAGATATCAAATATAGGTGCGCCAAGCATTCTGGATAGGATTATGTTGATGATAATACTTATTGCAACTGCAGTTAAAACAGTGATTCCACATGCAAGAAACTTGCGATTCTGGAATCGTGTGAAAAGATAATACACAATCCATAGATAAGCGATTGCGATAATCGCCATAATAGCGCCAATACTAAATAAAGCTTTTGTGTGTATAAGAACACTAAGTACATACAAAAATGGAAGTGTGAATATGCTAGTAGATATTAGTGATACTTTAACACCTCTTTGGCCTAGATATATCATCGGAATAGAGATAAGCCATGCATAAATGATTGCTGCAAAGGTAATCAGTGACCAGGTAAAGCTTCCTGATATAGAAAAATCGCAGATACCACATATTACAATGCTTGTGAGTATTACCACAGTGTAAATTATTGACATTACTGTGTTTAGTTTAAAGTTCTTTTCATCCTTACGTTTTAATTCCAGTAAATTCTCGTTAGCCTTTTCTTCAAAGTTGTTCATTTCAATCCTCTCTCCGCTTAATAGTTCGTTGACCGTAATCCCTAAGATGCTGCAAAGCTCTAGCATGATAGATGAATCCGGCATACTTTTTCCTGTTTCCCATTTGGAAATTGCCCTGTCGGTTATGTTAAGCTTTTCAGCAAGCTGAGCCTGGGTTAAACCTTTCTCTTTTCTTAAACCGGCAATGAACTTTCCTGTCTTGATCTGATCCATTTAAAATTTGCCTCCTTCATGCTATAGCTTATTTCTAAGAGCGGATTTTGAACACGAACCATTGGTTGAGTTACCCAAATGACCTCTGAATTATCAAACCAACTGCTGGTTGAGAGAGGAGAATGCTTGATAATTCAAGGGTTCTGGCTTGCGAGCCACAATAATGATTATATCTAATCTGATGAGCATTGACCACAGCATACAACATGGATTTTGAATAATATGTAAGACAAGTGGTATTTGTTTTATGGGCTTAGATTTGGGAATAATATTCGGGATTCGATATTGCGATTTCAAAAAGACATATATGAGAATATTTTTACGTCTATATCTTGTGTTTTTATCCTGCGGGGGTAGCCTTATTTTTTTCCTACCGCTGAAAATGAAAAAAGCTGATCCGAGCAGTAAGAAAATGCTTTTGAAACTTGATTGAAGTCAAGAAAATTCCTTCATAAAAGCTGGTTTTACGGCTGGAATAAAGATAATCCCATATCAGACGTAGGCACGTTTAGATTTTGGGTCACTTTTTTTCTCCTGACTACTATAAAAATTGAAAAATAAGGAATTCAGCCGTAAGGAAAAAAATAGGCTACGGCTGAAAGGAGGATTTGTTGATATTAGCAGTAAGAGGTATATGTCACACCGACAAAATGCAAACTGTATGGCGTTGTGGCCTCTTATGTGGCAAAATACATGTAAGACATTAGCGTATATGGCAACTACATAGAAGATAGCGCATATACTAAGCAGAAATACTATGAAGAAATACTAAGCAGAAATACTATGAAGAAATACTGAGCAGAAATACTAAGTAGGCTATTATGCTATAATAAAATGGGTATGAAAAAGAGAATACATGGGGATTCTACTAGTCTATGAACAAATTCCTTGGGAAAAATGACATAAAATTGATATTGATACTGCTTCTGAGCACCCTGATCGTGGTTGGAGCTTTGTTTGCAAGAAAGCTTACTGAAGAGCAGGACGGCAAACGGGTTGTAGTTAGCGTAGATGGTGTAGAAGTGGCCAGCTTTCCGCTTGATGAGGACAGGACGTACGAGATATCTGGATATGATGAGGGTCACAATACACTCATTATTCGGGATGGGGAAGCCTATATGTCAGATGCATCATGCCCGGATCACCTGTGCATGGGGATGGGGAAGATCAGTCATGCTGGGCAATCCATTATCTGCCTGCCTAACAGGGTGATCGTCGAGATCAGAGACAATGGGAAAACAAAGACAGAATACGACACCGTTTCGTAAGAAGTGACTGATATAGATAGACTACGGGATATATAGATTACCATAATTAATACTGATATAAATGTATGGCGGAGGGGACTATGAACACTAAGAAAATTTCATTATATGGAGTTCTTATAGCCCTTGCTCTTATTCTTAGCTACGTGGAATCACAGATTCCTGCGTTTGTTGCTATCCCTGGAATGAAGCTTGGCCTTACTAACATTGTAGTTCTGGTAACTCTTTATATTCTTGATGCGAAAAGTGCTATGGGTATCAATATACTCAGAATAATAGTAGTTTCAATGCTCTTTGGAACTGCTATGAGCTTTGCGTTCTCCATTACTGGTGGTATGCTCAGTACCATTGTCATGATAATTCTCAAAAAGACAAACAGATTCAAGATAGTCGGCGTCAGCGCAGCAGGTGGCATAACACACAATATTGGCCAGATAATTGCTGCCATGATTTTCATGAACACAAAAGCGATAGCATGGTATCTTCCTATTCTGTGGTTTTCTGGTATTTTCAGCGGAGTAATTGTCGGCATAATCGGTGGTATGATCTGTGCCAGGCTAGATAAAATCAATCATGTAGATTTTTGACCTATTACAAATCAGAATATATCTGTACTAAAGATCGTTTCACAAATTATTCACAAAAAAATATCTTGTCTTTTAATATGTTTTCTGTATAATGAATTTTCGTCGACATTCAGTCGGCAAAGGATCGCGGAAAATCTTCCGTAGATCATTCCACTAACAAATATTTAGTAAGCGCCCTAAGGCTACTACTGGGATCTCATTTCGTCTCTTTTTGTGCCTTTTTGTGCGTAAAAGAAAAGGAGAAGGAAATGAATTTATTTAAAAAGAAAGAAAAAGGGAATAATTCTGTCAAAGAATTACTCAAGAAGCTAAAGAGACATGATACCAAGGTTGTAGCTATTGCGGTTATTATTGCGCTTATCTTAAGTGGTGGCCTTATCTACATAAGCACACCTATCGTTGCATCGACAGCTACTGAAGAGCTTGCTGAGAGTGAGAAACAGGCTAACCAGGATACTGCAGATAAGCTTGGAGAGATAGGCGAGCATTTGAATAAACTTGATCAGGCAGTTAACAGCAATCAGGAGAGTCTTAATTCAATCAGTGAAAAGACTAGTAATTCTGAAGAGTCTAAGACTATCAATGAAACAGTTACCAAGCTCGATAGTAAGCTTGATAGTAAGCTTAAGGAAGTGCACACAAATATTAATGGTACAACTTCACAGATTGATAATCTGAAATCTATGATTGAAAAGGGCGAAGCCAATAATAAGGAACAGATGTCGAAAGAGTTCGAGGAAATCAATTCAGAGCTTTCTACAGTAAACAGCACAGTCAGCAATAATTTTTCTTCGATCAACAAGTCTGTAGGTGACGGCTTTGGAGATATGAAATCCTATATTGATTCTGCAGCCGCTGGTATCAACAGTAAGCTTGACTCGGTTTTTCAGCGTGTGAGTAATGGCAAAAAGCAGTTAGTGTCCACATTGCTCACATTCGGAGTTTCCGTAAAAGAGGATGCTACATTCGGTGATATCGACACAGGAATAAAGGAACTTGGAAACAGAATGCTCGATGCAGAAAGAAAAACAGAGAATGCAGAGCGTTCTGTTACACCAGAAAAGGTAATGGCTGGGCAGACAGTAATAGTTAACGATAAAGAAATAGCTGGAACAGCTACAAGTGATGCTACAGCATCTGCAGAGCACATTTTGGCTGGAGAAACCGCATATGTTAACGGCGAAATGGTAATAGGCACTATGCCTAATCACGGATCTGCCAACATAGCTCTTTCAAGAGAAAATAATACACAGACTTTGGAAGGAGGCTACTATGACAGCATCACAGTCACAGCGGATGTTTCATTGCTCCCGGCTAATATTACTTATACTCATCATGTTCATAGTAATGGAAGTACTGATGAAAGAGTTGTAGATGGCTCTTTTTCATCAGGAAGTGCTTATGGCTCTGAGACAAGCTCTTCATCTGGAGGATGCTTTGGTCAGCCTATTTATGGACCATGTGGAGGAAGCGGCGTGGCAACCTCTGTTGACTATGGCGGATACTACTTTGACGTAGATGGAGATGGCGTACTTGATCAGAATATCTTTTACGTTGGTAACTGCACTTCCTGCGGAGGCGGAATTATGGCAAACGGTATCGGAGAAGTTGGTAGATGTGATAACCAGAGAATCATAGGCTACAGAGCTTCCTGTGGACGAGTAGCAGGCCAGGTCATCGCTGCAGAAGTAACATATTAAAACGCTAAATATGCATAAAACTGGCTTTCTTGACATTATGCTAGCCGATGCTTACAATGTAGTTTGTTGTAGTGTATATAGCACAGAATTATGTGCAGATTGGAGCATAATATGACTAAAATAGATATTATTTCTGGCTTTTTGGGAGCTGGTAAGACAACTCTCATCAAGAAGCTTTTAAAAGAAGCGTTAAATGGAACAAAGGTAGTTCTCATTGAGAACGAATTTGGTGAGATCGGTATTGATGGAGGCTTCCTCAAGGAAGCTGGCATCGAGATCACAGAGATGAACTCAGGTTGTATCTGTTGTTCACTTGTTGGTGATTTCGAGACATCACTTAAACAGGTTATGGATCAGTACGCACCAGAGCGTATACTTATCGAGCCATCAGGCGTTGGTAAGCTTTCAGATGTTATGAGAGCTATTCAGAACATCGCTGAGGGTTCATCAGAGATGGAGCTCAACAGCGCTGTTACAGTTGTTGATGTTTCCAAGGCTAAGGTTTATATCAAGAACTTCGGTGAATTCTTCATCAACCAGATTGAGAACGCTGGAACTGTTATCCTTACCAGAACAGATAAGGCAGATCAGAAGAAGATCGAGGAGGCAGTAGAGCTTATCCGTCAGCATAACGCTAAGGCTACAATTATCACAACTCCTCTTGATCAGATCACTGGTAAAGAGATCCTTGATACCTTCGAGGGTAACAACGACCTCGAGGCAGAGCTTCTTAAGCAGGTAATGGAAGAGGAAGAGCATCACCACCATCATCACCATGACCATGGAAGCCACAAGGTTGTTAATGAGGATGGTTCTGTGGTATACAAGGCACATCACGATGATGATGACGATGAGGATGAGGATGAGGATGAGTGCTGCTGTCACCACCACCATCATGACGATGATGATGACGAGCATGAGCACGAGCACCACCATCACCACCACGATCACGACGATGATGACGAGCATGAGTGCTGCCACCACCATCATCATGATGACGATGACGAGGATGAGCACGAGCATCACCATCACCACCACCATGATCACGACGATGATGACGATGAGCATGAGTGCTGCCACCACCATCACCACGACGATGATGATGACGAGCATGAGCATGAGCATCACCATCATCACCACCACGATCATGACCATGATCATGCAGCCCATGACGTATTCGTTAGCTGGGGTATGGAGACTCCTCTTAAGTACACTAAGGATGAGATCGAGAAGATGCTTGGTCAGCTTGAGGACGAGGAGAGATTTGGTATCGTTCTTCGTACAAAGGGTGTTGTTCCTACAGCAGATGGTCAGTGGATTGAATTTGACTATGTGCCAGGAGAAGCTGATGTCAGAGACGGTGCTGCAGATGTAACAGGTAAGTTCTGCGTAATCGGTTCTCAGCTCAAGGAAGAGAATCTTGAGAAGCTTTTCAGAAGACTGTAAGAAATATTTAGTAGATAGTTATACCGTCATGTCTTTTACCGGATGTGACGGTATTCGGTGTTTTATATGATTAGGAGAGCCAAATTGAAACCAGTATATATTATTAACGGATTTCTTGACAGCGGTAAGACAGACTTCTTCCGCTACACAATTGCACAGCCATATTTCAGAACAAAGGGCAAGACACTTCTCATTGTTTGTGAGGATGGTGAGAATGATTACGAGGAGAAGCTCCTTAAGTCAACCAATACAGTAGTAGAGAGAATCGAGGATGAAGAGGACTTTAATCCTGATGCTCTTGTAGCTCTTGATGCCAAGCATAACCCAGAGCGTATTCTTGTTGAGTACAACGGTATGTGGAACTTCAAGAACATGAGACTTCCAGTAATGTGGAATCTTGAGCAGCAGATTACAGTTATTGATGCTTCCAGCTTTGAGCTGTATTTCAGCAACATGAAGTCACTTCTTGCAGAGCAGATCCGTAATTCTGATCTGATCCTTTTCAACAGATGTGATGGAATCGAGGACCTTGCTTCTTATAAGAGAAATGTTAAGGCTATTAACCAGAAGGCTGACATTATTTTCGAGGACAAAAATGGCGAAGTGGATGTAACTCTTGATGAGGATCTTCCATTTGACCTTAATGCTAACCCTATTGACCTTAATAACTACGGCTATGGAATGTTCTACCTTGATGCTCTTGATCATGTTGAGAGATATGAGGGCAAGACAGTAAGATTCAAGGGGATGGTTCTTAAGCCAGAAGAGTTCCCTGAGAACAGATTCGTTCCAGGCAGAATGGCTATGACTTGCTGTGCACAGGATATGCAGTTCCTTGGATTTGCCTGTGAGTACGAGGATACCAAGTCACTTGTTGAGAAGGACTGGGTTCTTGTAACTGCCAAGGTAGTTAAAGAGTATGTGCCTGAGTATCAGGGTGAGGGTCCTGTTCTCAAGGCTATTTCTGTAGAGAAGACAAATGCGCCTGAGAATCAGGTAATTGATTTCTCTAATCCAGAACAGTAATTAGTTGCCTAGGGGGTAGGGGGGAATAATGTTTAACTATAATCCACCACAGTGGCTCTTTCTTTTCTTTTTCTACAGTTTTTGTGGATGGTGTTGGGAAACAGCTTATGTATCGATTTTAAAAAAACGATTTGTGAACAGGGGCTTTATGAGAGGCCCCTTTTTACCTTTGTATGGATGCGGCGGAACAATGATGCTGATCGTATCCAAACCGTTCTATGATAATCTTTTGCTAGTCTATATCGCAGGATGCATAGGAGCAACTGTCCTTGAATATCTGACCGGAGTTCTCATGGAGACTCTTTTTAAAGTGAGATATTGGACCTATGACCACAAGAAGTTTAATTACAAGGGCTATATTTGCCTTGAGTCTTCATTGTTCTGGGGAGTATGTACAGTTGTCTTTTCTCATTTCCTGCAACTCCCTATTGAGAAAATTCTTTTAATGCTTCCAATGAGATTTGTGTCGATCGCGACAACTGTTCTGACGGCTCTTATCAGCTGCGATTTCATGATCGCGTTTAAGACAGCCCTTGAACTTCGCGATGTCCTTGCATATATGGATAGAGCCAAGGAAGAAATGCGCAAGATGCAAAAGCGCCTTGATGTGTTAGTGGCATTTAGGGGAGAAGATGTAAGGGAAGGCATTGGAAATACTGTGGAAGGTATCGGCAATAGAATTGAAGGGTTAGGTGCTGGTATCAGCAACAGAGTTGAAGGCATCAGTAACGGAATCAGTAGCAGGGTAGAGGGCTTTAGTAACGGCATTAGCAGCAGAATTGATGTCCTTAGCTCTTCTCTTGAGAAGTCTTTCTCTACAATCAGGGAAAAGATAATGCTCAATCCTTCAGATTATGTTATGGGTGTAAGAGAAGAGGTATCTGAGCTTTATGCCAAGTATAGAATTATCATGGACAGAGTAACGCCAAGTCCTGTTAAGAACTTCTTTGAATGGTATAAAGAGCGCACTATCATGGGTAACCCAACCATGTACTCTGAGAAATTTAAGTTTAGTCTTGAGGAAGTAAAAGAGAGAGTATCCAGAAGAAACAGACATGAGGACTGATAAGAAAAAAGTATAACAAAAAACCTCGCATCGGTGAGAAGATGCGAGGTTTTATTATTACGTATTTATCTATTAAGTAAAAGTTAAGCCATCTTGTTAACAGCCTGAGCAAGACGAGAAACTTTTCTAGAAGCTGTGTTCTTCTTGAAAACACCCTTTGACTCAGCCTTATCGATAGCTGATGTAGCTGCAAGAAGTGCCTTAGCAGCCTCTTCCTTGTTACCTGCCTCAACAGCAGCGCGAACCTTCTTAACCTCAGTCTTAACAGCAGACTTGATCATCTGGTTTCTAGCAGCCTTCTTCTCGTTTACTAAAATTCTCTTCTTGGCGGATTTAATATTTGCCATAATTACCTCCGATATGCTTACAAATTGTTTATAATTCATGTTCGTGTGCGCATTAAGCCGGACACGGACAGTTAATGCCACATACGGATTATATTTTAGAATAAAATCTATATACTGTCAATAGATTTTTGGTTTCTTACATGTTATTATAAGGATGCTGACTAAAAAAATAAATGAGGTATTTTAAGTGAATCAGGATAAAATTAGGAATTTTTGTATTGTTGCACATATAGATCATGGTAAATCAACACTTGCAGATAGAATGATTGAGAAGACAGGTGTTCTGACTCTTCGTGAGATGCAGAATCAGGTCCTTGATAACATGGATATCGAGCGAGAGAGGGGAATTACCATTAAATCTCAGGCTGTTCGTATGATCTACAAGGCCAAGGACGGTGAGGAATATACCTTCAACATGATCGATACACCAGGTCATGTTGACTTTGGATACGAGGTTTCAAGATCTCTTGCTGCCTGCGATGGAGCTATCCTTGTAGTAGATGCTACGCAGGGTGTTGAGGCGCAGACTCTTGCCAATGTATATATGGCACTTGATCACGACCTTGATGTTTTCCCTGTTATCAATAAGATTGACCTTCCAAGTGCTCAGCCACAGGAGGTTAAGGATGAGATCGAGGATGTCATCGGAATCGAAGCTCAGGATGCACCTCTTATTTCAGCCAAGAATGGTATTGGTATCGAGGACGTACTTGAGGCTGTTGTACACAAGATTCCAGCTCCAGTAGGAGATCCAAACGGAACTCTTAAGGCGCTTATTTTCGATAGTATTTACGATTCCTACAGAGGTGTTATCGTATTTGTTCGTGTAAGAGATGGCGTTATCAGAAAGGGCATGAAGGTTAAGTTCATGGCAACTGATGCTGAGGCTGATGTTGTAGAGGTTGGATACTTTGGCCCTGGAAGATTTATTGCCAGTGATGAGCTTTCAGCAGGTGATGTAGGATACTTCACTGCTTCAATCAAGAATATTCAGGATACACGAGTTGGCGACACAGTAACAGACCTTGCTAATCCATGCTCAGAGGCACTTCCTGGTTACAAGAAGGTAATGCCTATGGTTTACTGCGGCCTTTACCCAGCTGATTCTGCTCACTATTCAGACCTTCGTGATGCTCTAGAGAAGCTTCAGCTCAATGACGCATCTTTATTCTATGAGCCAGAGACTTCACAGGCTCTCGGCTTTGGATTCAGAGCAGGTTTCCTTGGACTTCTTCATTTGGAAGTTATTCAGGAGAGACTTGAAAGAGAGTATGACCTTAACCTTGTTACTACAGCGCCTTCCGTTGTTTACAAGGTTCACAAGACAGATGGAACATGCTTTGACCTTACAAACCCAACTAACCTTCCTGATCCATCTGAAATCGAATACATGGAAGAGCCTATTGTTAACGGCGAGATCATGGTTACAACTGACTATGTAGGTGCGATCATGCAGCTGTGTCAGGAGAGAAGAGGCAAGTACCTTAGTACAGACTACATCGAGCAGTCCAGAGCTATCCTCAAGTATGAGCTTCCTCTTAATGAGATTATCTACGACTTCTTCGATGCGCTCAAGTCAAGATCAAGAGGCTATGCTTCTTTTGACTACGAGCTCAAGGGCTACGAGAGATCAGAGCTTGTTAAGCTCGATATTCTCATTAACAGAGAAGAGGTTGATGCCCTTTCCTTCATCGTACACAAGGATGGTGCCTATGAGAGAGGCCGTAAGATGTGCGAGAAGCTCAAGGATGAGATACCAAGGCACATGTTCGAGATTCCTATCCAGGCAGCAGTTGGTGGCAAGGTAATTGCCAGAGAGACAGTTAAAGCCTACAGGAAAGACGTTTTGGCTAAGTGCTACGGTGGTGATATTTCCCGTAAGAAGAAACTTCTTGAGAAACAGAAAGAGGGTAAAAAGAAGATGCGCCAGATTGGTAACGTTGAAGTACCACAGGCAGCATTCCTTAGCGTTCTCAAGCTTGATAACACAGACTGATAACGAATATGCTGATAAATAAAGATAGTTTATCCATATATGTTCATATTCCTTTTTGCGTGCGTAAGTGCCTGTACTGCGACTTTTTGTCTTTTAACTGCGATAAAAGAGCTATTGATGATTACTTCGTAGCTCTTTTAACTGAGGTAAAAGAGAAATCGGCTGATTTTAGGAATTTACAGGTGAAGAGCATTTTCTTTGGCGGCGGAACACCAAGCTATGTGGATGCTGAGCACATCTGCGATACATTGAAATGCACCAGGGAGAACTTTAACGTAGCGGATGATGCGGAGATTAGTATAGAGTGCAATCCTGCATCTGCTATATATGATAAGCTGCAGGCTTACAGAGAGGCTGGAATTAATCGTATCAGCATTGGAGCACAGTCTCTTAACGATGAGGAGCTTGCGCGAATCGGCAGAGCTCATAACGCGGATATGTTTCGTGAGACCTTTGAGAATGCCAGAAGAGCAGGCTTTGATAATATTAACGTGGATATCATGAGCGCCCTTCCTGGTCAGAGTATGGATTCCTATATGGAGACCTTGTCCAAGGTGGTGAACCTTAACCCTGAACACATCTCTGCTTATAGCCTTATTGTGGAGGAGGGAACTCCTTTTTATGACATGGAGCTTGATTTTCCTGATGAAGAAGAGGACAGGCGAATGTATCACGAGACTAAGCGCTTCCTTTCTGAGCACGGTTATCACAGATATGAGATATCCAACTATTCAAGGGATGGCTACGAGTGCTACCACAACAAGGTTTACTGGAAAAGAGGTAATTACCTTGGCCTGGGACTTGGGGCTTCCAGTATGGTTGATAATATCAGGTGGAAGAATACTGAAGAGTTTAATGAGTATCTTTCTCATGAGAGTAATAAAAAAGAGCTTCACAGCCTTACGAAAAGTGAGTGCATGGAAGAATTCATGTTCCTGGGCCTTCGCCTTACGAGCGGAGTTTGCTGCTCTGATTTTAAGGCAGAATTTGGGCAGGACATAGATGAAGTTTATGGTAAAATAATAGAGAAATACATTGCTGAAGGCCTCCTCATTAAGGACGGTGATAATCTTTTTCTTTCAGATGAGGGAATGGATGTCAGCAATACGGTGATGGCAGATTTTTTGCTTGATTAGTAAATAGATAGGCTTAGGTCGACATATGTCGGGCGAAGCCTATTGTTATCTAAATAATGAATTAATGGAGGATGGCAACATGGCAGAGACACTTAAGAAAAGAAGTGAGATTCCGGAGAATCTCACATGGGATACATCCAGAATTTTTAAGACTAAAGAGGAATGTCTTGATACTCTTCACGAGTGTACAAGACTCAGCAAAGAGATTGAAGAAAAGTACAAAGGGAAGCTTACAAACGGCAAGATCATAAATGAGTGCCTTGCTGAATATGGTAAGTTCTACGAAGGAATTGACCATGTTTCCAATTATACAAGCCTTAATCTGTCTGTAGATCATACAGATGCTGAGAATACAAGACTTGATTCAATGGCAACTGCAGAGTATATGCAGGCTTTCAGCAGACTCTCTTTTATCGACAGCGAGATATCTGATGCTCCTAAGGAGGTTATCGCAGAAGCACTTGAAATGGCTACAGATGCCAGATCATATCTGGAAGATATTATGAGATACAAGCCTCACAGACTTGGAGCAGAGACAGAGGCAACTCTTGTAGCACTTAGTGAGAGCTTCAGTGCTCCATACAGCATGTACGAGCAGACCAAGCTTGCAGATATTCAGTTCCCTGATTTTGAGGTGGATGGCAAGAGCTATCCTCTTGGTTATTCTCTTTTCGAGGATAATTATGAATATGAAAAAAATACCAAGGTGCGTCGCGCTGCCTTCAAGGCTTTTTCAAATAAGCTTCATGAATATATGTACACAACAGCTGCTCAGTATGGTGCTCATGTTCGTACAGAGAAGATCATTTCAGACCTTCGCCATTATGATAATGTTATTGATTCTCTTTTGATGAGTCAGAATGTTACAAGAGAAATGTATGATCGCCAGATCGACATCATCATGGATAAGCTTGCTCCACATATGCGCAAGTTTGCAAGACTCCTTAAAAAAGCTAACGGTCTTGATAAGATGACCTATGCTGATCTCAAGATCGCACTGGATCCTGACTATGATCCTAAGGTTACAATCGAGAAGTCCAAGGAATACATTCTGGACGGGCTTTCAATTATGGGCCCTGAGTACGGCGAGATGCTGAAAAGAGCTTACGATGAGAGATGGATCGATTTTGCTCAGAACATTGGTAAGTCAACAGGAGGATTCTGCGCTAGCCCATACAGAAAGGGTTCATATATTCTTTTATCCTGGAATGACAGAATGAGCGACGTATTTACCCTTGCTCACGAGCTTGGACATGCTGGTCACTTCTATGCTTGTGGTGAAGCCCGCAGCATATTTGATTCAATGTCAGTTTCTAACTACGTGGTAGAAGCTCCATCAACAATAAATGAGCTTCTCATGGCTGAGTACCTCAAGTCAAAGAGCGGAGATGACAAGCGCTTCCGCAGATGGGTACTGGCTTCACAGATTTCTAATACTTACTATCACAACTTTGTAACTCACCTTCTTGAGGCTGCTTATCAGAGAGAGGTTTACAAGATTGCTGATAAGGGAGAGGCTGTTCCAGCAGAGACACTGTGTGACATTTACAAGAAGGTTCTCGAGAAGTTCTGGGGAGATGAGGTTGAGCTTACAGAAGGCTGCGAGCTTACATGGATGCGTCAGCCACATTACTACATGGGACTTTATTCCTACAGCTACAGTGCCAGCCTGACAATTGCTACTCAGGTTATGAAGAGAATTCAGAAAGAAGGCGCTACAGCAGTAGAGGATTGGAAGAAGACTCTTGCTGCAGGTAGAAGCGTTGATCCTATTGGCTTTGCCAAGATGGCAGGCGTTGACGTTACAACTGACGCAGCTCTTCTTGATACAATTGACTACATCGGAAGCATCATTGATGAGATTGAAACTCTTATGGGAGATTTAGCATGAACTACAACTTTTTTGCCCTTATATCCAGAATGAAATACATCGACAGATGGGCACTTATGAGAAATACAAGACAGGAGAACCTGTGTGAGCACTCAATGGAGGTTGCAATGATCGCACACGCTCTTTGTACTATTGGAAACGTGAGATATGGCAAGCATCTTGATGCCAATAAGGCTGCGCTTATCGGTCTTTACCACGATGCTTCAGAGATCATCACAGGTGACATGCCAACTCCTGTTAAGTACTTTAATTCAGATTTAAAGCACGCTTACAAGGAAGTAGAGGCGCTTGCAGACAGCAAGCTCCTTGAAAAGCTTCCTGATGATATGAGACCAATTTATGAGGAAATTTTTGTTCCAGGTGATTCTGAGGAAGAGCGCTATATCAGAAAGCTTGTTAAGGCAGCAGATAAGCTCTCTGCGCTTATAAAGTGCATCAGCGAGGTAAATGTTGGAAACACAGAGTTCAGAACAGCTAAAGAGAGCACTGGTAAAGCAGTAAGAAGTCTCTATCAGGAGCTACCTGAGGTGCTTGATTTTGTTAATGAATTCCTTTCCTCTTACGGAAATACTCTTGATGAATTGACCTGATAAAATTTGATTTTTTTCTCTTTTGCCGTCATAATTAATGTGTTATTTTGTTTAAACTATATGAGGGGAACAGAATATGTCGATTATTGAAGATATCTTAAGAGAAGCAAAAGATAATGGTGCATCAGATGTTCACGTTACTGTAGGTCTTCCTCCCAAGATGAGACTTAATGGTAAACTTGTTCCGATGGAGAATTTCAATAAGATGCTGCCTCCAGATACTCTGGCTATTGCCCAGGAGATAATGTCTGAGAAACAGCTTGAGAAGCTTGAAGAGAACGGACAGCACGATATGTCTTTTTCTATCCGCGGAGTCGGAAGATACAGACTTAACGTGTTCAAGCAAAGAGGCTCTATTGCTATGGCTTTCAGAGTTGTTGCTTCTGAGATTCCATCAATAGAGTCACTGGGAATCCCTGAGGGAGTAAGCGAATTATACAAAAAGAAACGTGGACTGGTACTGGTTACAGGCCCTACAGGAAGTGGTAAGTCTACGACACTGGCTTCAATCATTGATACCATCAATAACAATAGAGAAGCTCATGTTATCACGCTTGAGGATCCTATCGAGTTCACCTATCAGCACAGGATGTCTATCGTTAATCAGAGAGAGATTGGTACGGACTCCAATTCCTATGCTAATGCCTTAAGAGCAGCGCTTAGAGAAGACCCTGATGTTATTCTTGTAGGAGAGATGAGAGACCTTGAGACTATCAGTACTGCCATAACAGCGGCTGAAACAGGACATCTGGTTCTTTCTACAGTTCATACAATTGGTGCCAGCAATACGGTAGACAGACTTATTGATGTATTCCCGTCTCACCAGCAGCAACAGATCAGAATACAGCTGGCAAGCGTTCTGGAAGCCATCATTTCCCAGCAGCTGATTCCGGCAGCAGACGGTGTTTCCAGAGTTGCAGCCTTTGAGGTTCTGCATGTTAACAGTGCTGTACGAAACCTTATCAGAGAAGGTAAGTCCCATCAGCTTCTTACTGTTATGCAGACTAACCGTAAGCTTGGAATGATTTCCATGGATGATGCGATCATGGAGATGTACAGAGCTCAGAAGATTTCAAGAGAAATGGCAATTCAGTTTGCGCAGGATCCGGATACTATGCAGATGAAAATGCTCAGATAAACATATAGGCTGAGAA
>NZ_JAFRGN010000028.1 GCF_017433805.1 Butyrivibrio sp.
AAAACGCCTGGTTCAATGCCAACAGTGTCAATCAATCTGAATGGGATACTTTTGTTCTCGTAAACCTTAAAATCCGCATCATTCTTTGTCTTGGATGGTACAGGCTTCTTCATGGCCGTTTCACCCAAAATAGCTTTTATCAAAGTTGACTTTCCAACACCTGCATAACCAACTACCAGTACGTTTCCCTTATCCACCGTCTATTCTCCTATGCGTTTGCCATCACATTCTGTAGTTTCTTATTTATATATAGTTATACGTTTGCAAATATATTATATAACGACATCAACAAAATTTCGACACCAATAATGCATTGACAACACCCGTGTCTTAGTAAAATAATAGAGTATACTTTAATACGTTAATGCAAAGGAGAATGGTATGTTTGTCGACACTTTCTGGTCCCTGCTTCCCGCTATCATCGCTATAGCACTGGCTCTTATCACTAAGGAAGTTTATTCTTCCCTGTTCATCGGCATTGTTGTCGGTGGTATGCTGTATTCCGGCTTTAGTTTTACAGGAACAATCGAGCATGTTTTTGTTGATGGTATGATCAGCCAGCTTTCAGATTCCTGGAATGTTGGTATCCTGATCTTCCTGGTTGTCCTGGGCACAATGGTAATGCTCATGAACAGAGCTGGTGGTTCCGCTGCCTTTGGTAAATGGGCAGTACAGCATGTTAAGACCAAAACCGGGGCTCAGATTGCCACTATAGTTCTTGGAATGCTTATCTTCATCGATGACTATTTTAACTGTCTGACTGTTGGCTCAGTTATGCGCCCAGTAACTGATAAGCACAAGATTTCAAGAGAAAAGCTTGCATACCTTATTGATGCAACCGCTGCTCCTATCTGTATCATCGCTCCTATTTCTTCATGGGCTGCAGCTGTTACCGGTTTCGTAGATGGTGTTAATGGTCTTACTCTTTTTGTAAGAGCTATTCCATATAACTTCTACGCACTCCTTACTATTGTTATGATGTTCGGCCTTACTCTGATGAAGATGGATTATGGTCCAATGAAGCAGGCAGAAGAGCATATCAAGGTAAAAGACCTTATTACTTCTGTAGGAGATGGTGAAGGACTTCTTGGTGCCAGCGACCAGCCACATCCTCCAACATCTCAGAAGGGAAAAGTTATTCATCTTATATTCCCAATTGTTTCTCTTATCATCTGCTGCGTAATCGGAATGATCTACACTGGCGGATTCTTTGAGGGAACAGGCTTTGTTGATGCTTTCTCTGGTTCAGATGCTTCTGTAGGACTTGTATATGGCTCTGTTGCAGCACTTATTATTACAATTGTCTTTTTCCTGCTTACTAATGTACTGAGCTTCAAGGATTGCATGAACTCTATTCCAGAAGGCTTTAAGAGTATGGTTCCAGCTATCCTGGTACTCACCTTCGCATGGACACTTAAGTCTATGACAGATTCTCTTGGCGCAGCTAATTATGTAGCTGGAATATTTGAGAACTTTGCTGACAACGGCGCTGTTATGAGCTTCATCCCTGCACTTGTTTTCATCATTGCTACATTCCTTGCTTTTGCTACAGGTACTTCATGGGGAACCTTCGGAATCCTTATTCCTATCGTAGTTAATGTATTTGGTTCAAACATGAATAACGAGCTTATGATAATCGCTATTTCAGCTTGTATGGCTGGTGCTGTTTGCGGAGATCACTGCTCTCCTATTTCAGATACTACTATCATGGCAAGTGCCGGTGCTCAGTGTGACCACATCAAGCATGTTTCTACGCAGCTTCCATATGCAATGACCGCTGCCGCTGTTTCTTTTGCCGCATATATCATTTCAGGTTTCGTCAGAAACTGGATGATCTGCCTTGTAGTTGGAATAGCATTGATGCTTGGAACATTGTTCGTTATTAAGAATCTTAAGAAAGCAAATTAAAAAACTATTGGCCTCAGGTGCATTTTTGTGCCTGAGGTTTTTCTTTTTGCCATCAAAAATATTCCTTCGTATAAATATTTAAAGAAACAGATACGAGCTTTCGATAATAGTTTATATATGGGATTTATCTTTTCCCGAGGAGGATATTATGAGAGACAGAAACAAAGCCGCTTCACTTATAAATGTACTTTTTGCTACAACTATTATTGCAGCTATGGTTGGTTGTGGATCAAAGAGCGTTAACGCTGAAGCGTTAGAAGAAAATATCCAGAGTGCAAGTAATGATGCAACTGAGGTTGAATTCTTTGATGAGGTAGAGCCTGAGGTTATCATAGATGAGTCAGCTACAGATGTCAGCGAAGTTCTGGTTGATGCAGAGAATGTTGATTCTCCTCTTCCAAGATATGAATATCCTGGCCCAGAATACTTCTACACAGTTCTCTATGATTTCCTGAGAGACGAATATGGTCAGCAGTATTCAGACTATGATGTCTGCATTCCTACACCATATATTATCGAGATTGATGATTCTGATCAGGACGACATCAAGGTTTATGGCGACTTCTGGATCTACAACTACAATCTTGAGGGTGATACTCTGATGTTCACTTCAGGCGGAAGCTACGCTGGACTCATCCACATGAAGAACGGCGAAGACGGCTATGAAATTACTGGTATGGATCTTGTAGGTGATGGTTCCAACTTCGAACCTACAGCAAGAGCAATCTTCGGTGATAAGTACGACGAACTCCTTGCACTTTCACTTGATAAGGATGCAAGAGAAGCCACAAGAGCTCAGATCATTGCTAACTATGTAGCAGCAAATGACCTTAATATCACTCAGTATCAGGATTATGGCTGGCCTCCAGTTCAACTTCCAGCCGAGAATATTGATAATTTCTACAGCCAGCTCGATTGAGCAGCTCTTCTGCTATAATAATATAGTGTAAAAGACATATTATTTGGCGGAATATCAAAATGAGAATATGTGAAGGTTCAAAAAGAACAATTTCATATATAAAGAAATATTCTGTAGGCATCATTATTGCCAGCTTACTATTTACTGCCTCCAGTTCTCCTGTTTCTGCAGCTAATACCAATGATGTAAATATCATCATGGTTGGAGATATTCTTCTCCACAGTCCTGTTGAGGAAGCAGCTGTAAATGAAAGTGGTGAGTACAACTTCGATTTTATATTTGACCGTACCAGAAAAGACATCTCGACAGCTGATATTGCAATCGTTAATCAGGAAGTCATTATAGGCGGCGAAGAGCTTGGCATTTCCGGATACCCAAACTTTAACGCTCCTTACCAGGTTGGCGATGCTCTTGTAAAGGCAGGTTTTGACGTTGTCTGCCACGGAACAAATCATGCCCTTGACCGAGGGAAAAAGGGAATTGTTAACAGCTGTAATTATTGGAAAAAGACTCATCCAGAAATAACTGTAGTTGGAATCAACCAGACAGAATCTGAATATTCAAACATAAATATCATCAAGAAAAATGGCATTCGCATAGCAATACTCAATTACACTTATGGAACTAACGGAATCAAGGCTCCTTCCGACATGCCTCATGCTGTAGATACTCTAGAAGTATCAAAAGTAAAATCTGATCTTGCCTACGCTGAGCAAAATGCTGATTTTACTATTGTTTGCCCTCACTGGGGAACAGAATATGTCCTTAATCCAGATTCATATCAGAAAGAATGGACTAAGCGATTCAGGAAATATGGTGCAGATCTTGTAATTGGAACTCACCCACATGTAATAGAACCTGTTGAAATGCTTGAGGATAGCATTGCTGGCATATCCAATAATAAAGGTAATGGTGATATGCTCGTATACTACTCACTCGGCAACTTCGTTAACTGGACTTCCTCAAGTGGCGCAGGTATTGCCAATAGGTGCGTTGGCGGAATGGCACAGATTACCATAGGCCGCGATTCAAAAGGAGAAGTCGTGATAAAAGATCATGGCATCAAAGCACTGGTTTGCCACCTTCAACAAGGTCCGAATGGCGTTTCGGTATATCCACTCTCAGAATATACTGATGAACTCGGGAACAAAAACGAGATTGTTGCGCAAGACTCATCATTTTCTAGAAAGTATTGTGTCGATCTTTGTAATAAAGTTTGGGGAACCGCATGGAAATAAGGAAATCCACCTTAAGGGGTTCCCTAAGGGAAGAGTCAACAATGCTTTTCAAATTTTTTGTATTTATCTTTTTAATCCGTTTAGCCTGATGTCATCCAATTCCTCGGCGGTCAGACAGCCTGATTGATAGAGGCGAAGGTATTCCTTGGAAACATCCGAATCGAAGATAAGGACATCGTCAGAGTTTATGGTCACATCCACGCCTTTGTGGTAAAGCTGCGCTATTGGATGCTGCGCCATATTAGGCACGCGGCCAAGGAGGACATTACTGGACGGCGTGATATTCAGTCTGATCTTGTGGTCTATCAGATAATCGATTACGCTCTCATCCTGTACGGCAGCAATTCCGTGCTGGACTTCATTAAGATGAAGAGCCTCAACTGCTGTAACTATATCCCGCGCTGTTCCCCACTCTCCCACATGAGCTTTCAGCACCAGACCGTTCTCTGCTGCCTTTTCATATATAGGAATGAAGTTCTCTATGGGCTGTGCCATTTCATCGCCGTATAGGTCGATAGAATAAAATTCCTTGTGTCCCCAGAAATGAGATAAGCATCCCATTAGATAATCAATTGGGCAATGACGGGATAAACCGATCTGTAGGCGAAGTTCTATCTCAGGAGCAAACTCCGCATTTGCCTTTTGGAATGCGTCAATCAGCTCTTCTATATCGTTATTAAAAAACTCCCCAAGTCCCCATACGTCTTCGCCAATTTCCAAAATGGTGACTCCATCTCTTTTGGCCTGTTCAAAGGTTGCTTCGATAAGCAGTTTCCTTCCCTCCAGACTGTTAAAACGATTCCCGATATACTTGCTGCTCCAGGCATCCATCTCGCTCATGGATGATAAGGTCTTGGAAATGGGAGTTATTTCATAGCCTATCTTCTCAAGGATATATTCTCTGCTTCCCCCGAGCACGAAATGGTTGTGAAGATCAGCCTTGGGGAAGCTTCTGATCGCATCTAGGTTTTCACTTTTTATTGCGTCTATAAAGGTCATGGTTGATTGTTCTCTCTATGTTTCTTTATTCCTGTCCTGGTAGCGTTATCTCTTTGAAACGTTCCAATTATCGCCCTCTACAAGGTATTGGAACTCGGTGAGACTTGGATTATTGAATACATCAAGAAGATCTTGGAAGTCATCGACAGTATCAATTTCAGTAATTTGACTGTAATCGATCCATTCCATCTGGCCTTCTGCAGAAGAGACAACATCTCCCGTAAATTCAGTAGCCTTGAATAGCAGTACTACGTATCGTCCCTCTTCATAATTTCCATTTTTCATAGGAAACTGTTTTATTCCCACAAGCCTTGGATCAAGGATATCAAGACCTGTCTCTTCCTTCATCTCACGTTTAACTGCGTCCACAAAGGATTCGCCAATTTCAACATGACCACCTGGAAGAGTGTACCCTTTCCAATCTTCCTTAACTCGATTCTGTAGTAATATCTTTTCCCCATTCTGAATGAGGCATAATACGGTAAGTTCTACCGTTTCAGTTCTTCCCATTTATGTTCTCCCATGTTCCATTGCATTCGTATGATTATCATTTTCTTTTGCTATGATTACAGCCAGTTATTTCAGAATGTACTTATTAATCTCAATGCACTTCCTATCTGCGCCGAACACGAACTCCACAATCCATGGCATGACAAATTTTATCTTTTCAAATTCTTCATATCCAAATGATTTGTCGTAGTAATTGATTATCGTGCTCAGTGCCGTTCCATGGCTACCAATCACGATATTTTTTCCTCGATACTTCTCCAATACTTTGCTCAATGCTGCTATATTTCTGTCCTGTACTTCACTAAGGCACTCCCCGTCTGAGAGTTTGTAGTTAAAATCACTCCACTGCCTCTTTGTAAACTCTGTGAAATCCTCAATCCAGCAGCTATCAACTTTTCTTTCGCGGAAGTCTTCTATCTTTTCTATAGACAGGCCCTTTTTCCTAGCAAAATCTGCCACAGTGTCGATAGCTCTTTTAAATGGGCTGGATAATACAACGTCTATATCCTTATCTGATAAAAAAGCTGTAACAAGCTTTCTATCCTCCATCCCACGTGGACTCAGCTCTCGCGATAAATCATCATGATTGTCGTAGTTCGGCTCTGCATGCCTTACAAAATAAACTCTGGTCATAGAAACATCCCTGATCACATTTATAGTTTGATGGCGTAATGCTGCTTGATCACTCCATCTTCTTCAAACTCTTTAACCAGCACCCCATTGCAACTCTTTGCTGTTGCGGCTGATGCAGCATTGTCCTTATCACATGCAATGATAACCTGATCCAGATGCTGCTGTCTTGCATATGCTAAACCCTGTTGAAGCTGTTTCCTGCCATAGCCTTTGCCTCGCTCAGATGGTCTTATACCATATGCGATATGTCCGCCGCTCTGAAGGTCATCTGTTAATGAATGATGGATCTTGATGCATCCAATCAGTTTGCCATCAGATATACGCTTAGAAAAGAATGTGCTTGTCTGAATTGGTCTTTCATGGCTCTTTTGCCTTATGGAATCTATATGGCTAAGCCATTCGCCATAGTCATCATAGAAAGCAAATCCGCCGCTTCCATGGATCTGAGTATCACCAGCGCTGAAGTGTTCTTCTTTATATTCCAGGGCTTCTTTTTCCATTTCTTCTGAGGGTAGCACAAGAATCATATCGTTGTCTTCATCAAAATCATGGTCAAGGCTATATCTTTCTTTTCCCAGAACAATAGCATCATCAAGCATCTGATTTCCGGCCTCATCGGAGTAATTCAGATACCCTTTTACTTTCGATATGCTAACCAGCTTACGACCATACCTTTTCCCATTAGCAGGATCATCTTGGATTTCATGTATATCTTTTATCCGTGCAATCATCCTAACCTGAGCGTACTGACTTCCATCCTCTTCGACAAGCAGATAGCCCAGGTAATGGATATCCTCTATTACAGTATTTAGTTCCTCGATGTATTCCCTCGATAGTGTCTCCTCAAATGACTCGCTCTTTTCTGGCTTTCCGCCAGTTAGCTTGTATTTATCATCCTCTATCCTAAGGAGAACTCTGCCATCATTCGAAAAGACAATTCCATAAACCTGCCTGACCTCTAAATCATCAGGGCCAGGTGCTTTAAACCATGTAAAAGTCCCCACAACAACACCTTCCTATCATCAGATAAACATTTAAAGCTACATTACTTTCTCATAGCATTATTCTTTGAACTCGTTATTCTCTGCTTACATTATTCTTTAAATGCATTACTTCTAAGGCTATCAATAAAATTCAACATCTCTTTTTCATTTGCATCAGAATAGTTAACCCCACATTTATCTGCCACTAAATTACCAGCTTTGCGCCATAGCTTGATCACAGCGTCGAAAGCTTCCCAAATCTGCTCGTACTCAGAGTTAGGATATGTCTTTTTGTACAGATCAAACAGCTCTTTTTCCAAAAGCTTTTCCATATTGCTATCTAGAATCCCCATATCCACAGGCTCGCCGTGCTGCAGATAAATATGCCAGCGAAGCATCTTATTCAGGAGATCGCGCACTGCGATATTAAGATAGAACATGGCAGATGGGAGCTCTTTTCTAAGTGTATATTCTGAAAAGGTCTTGAGAACCCAGAAGAATTCGTTGCATGTTCCAAGAAATTCATCCTCTGAAGGTGCCTCTGAAAACAGAGTCTGTGTTTCTTCCAGGCGCTCAATCTCTGGCAAGATACCATCTTTATCTATAAGCTTCTGGTAAGTATCCCCAATCCAAACGTTTTCATGAGCTTGTTCTCTATTGTAACGGGACAAAAAGGACTCTTTATCAGCCGCATCTATCACAAGCGTAATGCCATCTTTAAATAACATCAGATGTGCTTTTGTACCAGGGAACATTTCAGGATAGTTCTTATCACCGCGATATAAGAGGATTCTTTCTCCAAAGCTATCTTTAAAAAAATCATCCTCATATTTCTGAAGATCGTTGACCACAAAGAAGAATTCGTAGGAATGCTGATATTCTCTTTTAGGCATGAGATTAGTCCTGATAACCGCCCTGACAGAGGGCTCAGCCATAGCATACTCTTCAATTTGTCTTATTATCTCCGCCTCAGATCTCATACAACTTGGTCTCCTCAAGTTTTCTATAAAGGTTTCTAAATTTATAAAGGTTTCTAGATATTTAGATTCGTAAAATCACCTTACTTGAATCATTATACTTAATCGAGAGGCTTTTCCCAACCATTAAAGCCTGCATTCTTCTAATATTTCGTAAACATACCTGAGGGGCTTACTGTTGAAATTGGGAATTTAGAGATTTAGGCAGGCTCTTTTTACGGAATTATGTCATATTGCATTTTTTATATTGATTTTTAATCAAAAATCCTGGTTTCAAGCTTGTTTTTATCGATATTGCGGTAAAAAAGAGCAATTTTTCACTGCTGAAATCTTGATTTTCCCATTTTAGGCAGACCACTGTATCAATAACAGCAGAAATTGTAGTCGGTAGCATCCGCAAGCGACAATAAAGCAGGAATAAGTACATCAGCCAGTAGCAGCCTAGACATAAGACGAAAGAGACACCAGAAATAGCAAAGACAGTCAGATACAACAAAAAACCCCAGATCAGTGATCTGGGGTTTTAAGTAATAAAAAGAGCGATAGACGGGGCTCGAACCCGCGGTCTCCACCTTGGCAAGGTGGCGCTTTACCAACTAAGCTACTATCGCATATATGTAAAGTCGCTTTCGCGACAGCAAAATAAATAATACACTAGTGATATATGTTTGTCAACAACATTTTTAAGATTTTTTAAAAATGTTGTTGACGCCAGTATTTATGCCATTTTACAGTTCTGCCAAAAGTGCCTCAGCAGAAAAATCTTTCTTAGCTTCGCCATATTCTTCTAAAATCTTGTAGCTACTAATATCTATTCCAAGACCCTTAGCATACTCTTCCAGATCTACGGAATCACCAAATCTGTGATACACAACGAGTGCTCTATTGCCCAACTCTCTGATCACGAGCTGTGAGCCGGTAGGCTCATTGTAGCTGTCCGTATCGGCAGCAAGGACCGTCGTCTTACCATCTCTGATAATATCTGAAACCTTGCGGTAGAAATCCATTCCCTGATCAAGAAGCTCCCACTGATGGTCGCTAAGATCATAAACATCTCCGGAAAGCCCCATTCTGCCAAGGAATGTTGAGCAGATTGAATACCAGATTCGCTCGTCGCTGTCTTTTGCTCTCATAACAGCCCATATCTGGCTCTGGGAAGGTTTGATCACTCTGTGCATGTTTGCGGCAATGATTGGAAGTGATGCGCACTCATGGGCATCAGAAAAGCTTGCCATAGAAGCCAGCTCCATAAAGGATGGCTCAAGGCGATGTCCGCCACTTGAACAGTTCTCAATTACAAGCTCAGGGATCTCACGTTTCATTCTCTTAAAGAAGTCCTGAGTCGCCAGAACCTTCTTCCTGAGATTCTCTCCCATTCCTTCTGGGCCATCACAGCCCATTCCCATAGTGTCGTTATAATCAATCTTGATATAGCCAAAGTTATTATCCTTGAGATTATCAATAACATACTTATCCAGGTGCTGAATAACCCAAGGATCTTCCATATCAAGGAAATGCACATTTCCTACTGTAAGTGGCACTCCGTCTTTTTTTACAAGGTGATTCGTCTCGTAGAAAGATGGTGCTTCCTGAGATGTATTCTCAAGCTCGAACCAGATACCTGGAATCATGCCCTTTCCGCGAATGTAATCTGTAAGCTCCTTGAGGCCATTAGGAAATCTCTCGGTGTTAATAGTCCAGTCACCGCGCCAATCCCACCAGTTACCGCATTTGCCGTACCAGCCAGAGTCCATGACGAGGTACTGGATACCCTTTCCTGCAATCTTGTCCGCAAGCTTCTTGAGATTGTCTATTGTCGGATTTCCCCAGGTCGTACAGTACTCGTTAAAGACGATACCCATCTCATTATCAACCGGGCTGATATCCGGATTCTGGGCTTTCACAAGCTTATCACATACATCCTCAAGAGAGTTGCCTGTGGCCACAAGAGCTTTAGGCGCAACAAACTCCTCACCTGGCATAAGCTTCTTGGTCCAATGGCCAAAGTCTCTATCCGCAATTCCTCCGGCAATCGTAACAACATCTCCCGATTTAACCAATATCTCTATCTGCCATGAGCTAGGTGCATAGAGCTGAACCCCAGTAAATTTCCCTGTCTCAGAATCCTCAACTGCAACAAATGGGAAGAACTGCCTTACTGGCATAGATCCCAGATTTCCAAATTTGAGGACACGAATTCCGTGATTACTCCAGGAATGCTCCATATCAAGCTCTTTTATACTATCTACTTTATGCTTACCTTCTGCGCTCCAGAATGACAAAAGTCTGTGAATCTTGTCAGCCTTAATCTTCTTAAGAAGAACGGAAGTCAGCATTTCCATTGTCAGAGGATCTTTTCCCTCGTTAGCAACCTTGGTTACAACCTCGGTTACGTCAGCCCTGCTACTCTTTGTATTGCTAACTTTGAGCACAAGTCCGTCTGGCCTTCTGAGCTCTTCAACTTCCTCTGTATCTTTTACCAGCTCAAAGTCGTCCATTGAGCCACTTCCAAGCATAGACAGACCACATGTATATTTGTCGTTATATCTTTCACCTATGATCTTAACTTCTGCAGTTGATTTCATAACCCTCACACCTCAATTATTATATGTAACTTTCATATATTGATTATATGTGCATGCCCCATGACACGCAATTACATCCTCATTATCTGGTCCATCGCAGTTTATAGAAGTTTAACTAAACGATAATAATTACACGCTATGCCGCATGTTAAAATGGTATATGAGGTATCATGAGTTTAGTATACCCTTGCAAACATGAGGATAATCGATGGCTATATTCTTAAAACTGCCAGAGAATAAAATATCGGCCCCGGATACATACGAGGATTTTCTTGTAGAAAACATTGCCAAGATTAATCAGTACATGAACCGTACTCTTTGGTTCTGCATTCTGACAGGTCCTGCCATTGCAATAGGGGTTGCTGCGGGCATTTTTAAAAGAGTGCCTTATTCCGTATGTCTGCTTCTTTCTGCCGCTGTACTACTGCTGACAATAACTCATTTATTATTCATTAAGTACTTCCCCAAGTCTGAATTCACCAGCATTTATGCCTTATTTATCCTGGATATTCTTTTAGCCTATATGGCATATTCCCACATATATCTCAGACTTACATGGTTTTTTGTGCCGCTTTTATCTCTTTTGTTCTGTAGCTACAGAATTTATATTATGTCGCTGATTATAAATTACCTCACAATGCTGATGACAGTCTGGATAACTTCGCCATCTTATACCAGCGTTCGTTCTGACTATGATAGCTCAGTACAGTTCTTTTACAATTATATCAGTGGCACTACTATCGAAATGATCCTGATGGCCATCGTAGGTATTGCAATTCTCAAGACTTCTCACAGATATGTCCGTGAGTTTTATGAAATGTACATGACCTTAAGTTACCGCGAACAGCAGGTTTCTGAATCTATCGATACGCTGTCCTCCATGGCTGGTATCTACGACAGAGTTAATCTGCTAAATTTCCGCAATATGACTGAAAAGCCACTCACTGACGAAAACGCCAACAAACCTCCAACAAGCATAGAAGGTTTTGACCACACCAGCATGGTCATGAGTATGAAGAGCCATATCGTGCCTGAGCAGATGGATGCATTCCTTAGTTTTACAAACCTGACCACCCTCCGAGAGAGATTATTAGAGAAAAAATCTATCTCTGCAGAGTTTATCAACATCACCACCGGTTGGTTCAGAGCCCAGTACATCACTGTTGAAAAGAATCCGGATGGAATTCCTGTAACCATTATTTTCACTGTCCAGAATATTGAAAAAGACAAACGTAAAGAAGAAAAGCTCATCAGAATAGCCATGACCGATGAACTTACTCATTTATACAACCGTAGAAGCTACGATGACGACATAGCTGTTTATCGTGAAAAAGGCCTCGATGATGACTTTATCCTATTGTCGGCAGACGTAAATGGGCTTAAAATAACCAATGATACCAAAGGTCACGCTGCAGGCGATGAGCTTATTAAAGGCGCCGCTGATTGCCTACATGTATCCATTGGCAAAAACGGTAAAGTATACCGTACTGGCGGCGATGAATTTATCGCCATTGTACATTTGGACGACTATGCGGAGCTTATCGCAGAAATCGCAGCCAGAGCAAGGTCCTGGCACGGAGAATACATAGATTCCATTTCTATATCCATTGGATGTGCCAGCCACAAAGAATTTCCTGATGCTACCATCGACGAACTGGAGCGAATTTCCGATAAACGAATGTACGACAGCAAGGAACAATACTACAAACAGACCGGTCATGACAGGAGAAGGAAATAAAATAATTAACTATGGATAATAATTGCGAAAAGCCTAAAAGTTACATTGGAATTGTACTTGCACTTATCTCTTTTATTGTTTTCACGTTTTGGAATAGATATGCACAGGGAAACGACATCTGGTATGACGAAGTCTTTTCCCTGTCTTTTGCAGAGCACGGATTTAACGAGATCACCGCTCTGACTTCGCGCGATGTCCATCCTCCACTCTATTATTTTTATCTCAAGGCTTTTACTTCTATAGTCAGCTCTATTACAGGGCAATACTCAATGATAATCATTGGCAAAATTGCATCCCTGATTCCTTGGGGTTTCCTCTTTCTTATTAGCTCTACATACATCAAAGATAGATTTGGAATACTTACCTTTGGTCTGTTTTCCTTAATGGTAACAGTCATGCCACAGCTTCCATCCTACTATTTTGAGATCAGGATGTACTCTCTGGCTCTTTTGTTTATCACTGCGGAGATTCTTATCTCTTTTCACATTCTTACCAACACAGATAAAAATAATAATCTATCCTGGATTTTATTCTTTATCACAGGAATCCTTACTGCTTACACTCAGTATTATGCGTGCATAGCGATTATCGGCTCTTACATCGCCGTATTTCTTTGCCTCCTTTTTATCAAGGGCCAAAAGAAATCCGCCAATCTGATACGCCTTGCTATCTGCAGCGTTTTGTCAGTTGTATGTTACCTTCCATGGCTTCCTGTTCTGAAAGCTCAGATTGAGAATATTTCCGGCAAATACTGGATTCAACCTCTGACTCTTAGGAGTATTGCCGGCTGTGTTAAGTTTGTCGTTCTTCCTGTTGTATACCTTGGCAAAATGCCTGAGATTTCTGCTGGACTCTTGCTCATCGGTATCGCTATTTTGACGGTTCTTTTTATCAGAAAGGGTAAAAGAGATGACTTCGTAATGGCACTTTGCTGCCTGATGCCTGCATTCATCGTTGTTTTGAGTGGTTTTATTCTGTCCGCCCTTGGAACTCCGATATTTGTATATAGATATCTCGTTCCTACCCTTGGTGGAATATGGCTTCTAGTAGCACTGATGGCAGAAAAAGTTATAGATAAAAACTATCTCTTGCTGCTTTTGGTTCCTATTCTTCTTGTTTCCATTCTTAATATCAAAGGTACTGTGGACGAAGAAGGAAATAAATACTACAACATCGACCATTCCTATGATGTTGTATTAGAAGTCCCCAAAAACTCTGTCATTATCACCAATTTTGATCACGTATGCGCTATAATGTCCTATTATAGGCCTGATTGCAGCGTGCTCTTATACGAAGGCGAAATCGATCAGCTTCTACCTGACATGCTTGGAAATATCACAGACAATGTGAATGATTCAGACATACAGAACCTGGTAAAAGATAACCCTGAGAACGTTTACTTCTGGGGAAGCTTTAATTCTAGAGAAGAGATTGTCGCATCCTGGGAAAAGCTGGGCATCAGCAATGAATTACTTGATAATATCCTGATCGAGAGATACTGGATAAATGTGTATAAACTCGGAGTTAGATAATGACTAAAAAAGTATCTGCAGATTTCATCAAAGAACATATTGTAGCTGTACTCCTCATACTGTTCATGGCGATTGTGTACATCTATAACATGTTTACCAATAAACCCTGGTACGACGAACTATATACCTACTACTTTTTCATCAGTAGAGGCCCCATATACGCAGCTATCCACTGGCCTGTTCCCAACAACCACGTGGGCTATTCTGTAGTTTCTGCATTTCTTGATTATCTTGGAAATCCTTATATTGGCTTAAGAGGCGTTTCAGTTATCGCTGCTGTAGCTAATCTGGTTCTTGTGTATAAGCTTGCAATTAAGTTCATGAATAAGTGGTTCGCTACTGCTGCCATGGCACTTTATGCTGGAACATACCTGTGCTTCAGGCTCGCATTCCAAGGAAGAGGCTATACTCTTTCAACCACTTGCCTTCTGGTGGCAATACTTGCTGTCTATCGAATTGCTCTTGGTGATTGCAGGATCCGAAACAATATCATCTTCGCTGCTGCTCTGACCCTCGGACTCTATATCGTTCCAAGTTCCATCTACTGGGTTATGCCAGTGTGCATAACCGGCGGTTTATATCTCCTGTTGCAAAAGAGATATCGAGACCTGTGTAATCTTGTTCTATCCGGAGTCATTGCCGCTGTAGCGACACTGTTTTTATATCTGCTGATCTGGCTTGCTATTGGTGCCAACCTTCTGAGCAAGGATGCATCTAGCGTTTATTACGGCATTTCTCAGGTCAAGATCATCCTGAAAGCTCCATTTGCTGCCGCCGGTACAGGTATCGACTACATGCTAGCTACTCCTTATATTCAGAGTATCGACAGACTTCAGTGCATTAAGACCATGCCCGAGTACTTCATTTCTCTTTTTGGAAATTTCTACGACAAGGCTGGACTGCTGATCTTTATCCTGTATATTGTTGTGATGCTGCTTTCTATAGTTATCACAGTTATTAAGATACGACGCAGAAACAATTCGTTTTTAGGATTATTTATCAGCTGTGGAATGGTCCTTGTTCCTGTGATTCTGATGATCCAAAGTGTTCATCCATACCTTAGAGTTCTGAGCTTCCTGGCTGTGTTCCTTGCTATTGGATTTATCTACTGTATTTCCGAAGGACTGGAGCTCTTTTCCAAGGACAGTATTACTACCAAGGCAGGCTTTTGTTTCTCCTTTCTGACTATTATCCTCGCAATTACCAGCTGTGTAAGCCCATTTTACAGAGGACCGCTCGCCACAAGAGAAAACGAGATAGCTGATGTTCTTACGCAGATGGGCGATCCCGCCAGCATAGACAACATTTTCTACCTCGATGATTATCAGAAATATGTTATTAAATTCTACTACGATACTACTCCAAACGAGGTTTACACATTAGAAGCCGCAGACTACGTGATTGCCTGTCCTGAGTTTACTGATCCACAAAACGAAGTTCCAGAATGGCCTGTTCTGTATGGCTATAGTCCTGAGATGATAGAGTATGTGAAGAGTAATATGACGGTCATTGCTGAGAATGATAGCTATGCAATATACAAAAGAAAATAATAATCGTTCATATACGTAAATAATTAAGGGACAGTTCCTATCTGAGCTGCCCCTTTTGATTTGAATTCGTATTCAATAATTTATTGTATGTAATATATAATTTTCGACTTCTAGCGTGTCTTCCATAGTACACACTCCATAGGTATTCGGATAGGACTTGGATCTATCTGGTGTCTGATCCTCTGGTAGGAATTCATTCTTCTCAAAGCCATACTTATCCACATACATGAAGTAATGATAATTACGTTCGCGATCACCGTCAAACCTGTATTGCTCAAAGTATACTTCCAGATCATATAACCCCTGATCGTAAGCAACATTATCCAGAGTCCCTTCGACCATATCGTAAGTGAAACTTCCAAGTGGCTTTCCTCCTGTGCTGCAGTACTCTGGCAGTTCAATATGCTTATAGGACCTGTCCTTGGATGTTATGAAGTAGGCTATTACGCTCTCGTCTTTGTAAAAGACTCTTATCATTCCATGTTTGGTAAAATATCTGGCATCTGTGATATTGGTATCTGTATATAGACTCACATACCTAGGATGACCTATTGCATCTTCTATATAGACCTGGCTATTTGCTATAGCAATTTCATTATAGAAATCCCGCTCTGCGTATTCTGCTTTTAACCCATCAGCGATACTTGAAGCACATGCTACAGCCGCAGCCAGTATGATCGCAATGATTATCTGTCCAACAGCAGTACCAGAGAAAAATGAACCCAGCTTTTCATCACAAGTATGTAAAACCGATAATACCTTTTTCATCGCAAGCCCTCGCTAATCTCGTCATTTCAACTTCATTCATCAACTATAATTTTCTCAGATTAGCTATCAGTTGTCAAAATATCGTTTATTCGCTTACTAAAGTAAAAACAGGGTTTGCAAATCTGCAAACCCTGTTTTATAGTTCCACTAAAGTCGAGGCGACAAGATTCGAACTTGCGACCTCTGCGTCCCGAACGCAGCGCTCTACCAAACTGAGCCACGCCTCGATAAACAATATTGATACAGTTAAGATAAAGCTGCTGATGCGTATATTACGCATCAGCAACATTATCGATTTTATTATGATATTGAGAAAAAGTCAAACTTACGCGGTTTCTTCGGTGTTCTCAGCAGCCTCTTCCTTATTTCCCGCAATAACCGACAGATCTTCCAAATCCTCGCGGAGGATTGTCATCATATCATCACCAGTAGGATTCTCAAGAGTTGAGATACGTCTTGCCTGGTTAGTGATGATCTCCTCGAAGAGGTTTCTAACCTCTCTTGCGTTAGCGAAGTTATCGATGTTCTCAATCTTCTTGGCTGTAATAAGAGCTCTGATCTGATGCTTAACATCCTCATCAACCTTGTAGTCGTACTTGTTACAGTTCATGTAGAAGATCTCTTCAAGCTCATCGATGTTGTAATCGGAGAACTCGATATACTTGTTGAATCTGGACTTGAGACCTGGGTTAGACTCTATGAACTTCTTCATAGGCTCTGTGTATCCAGCTACGATAACAACGAAGTCGTCTCTGTTATCTTCCATAGCCTTGAGGATTGTATCAATAGCCTCCTGACCAAAAGCATCATCCTTCTGAGAAAGAGCATAAGCCTCATCGATAAAGAGAACGCCACCCTTAGCCTTCTTGATCTGCTCCTGTGTCTTGATAGCTGTCTGACCAACATAGCCAGCTACAAGCCCTGATCTATCTACCTCTACAAGCTGACCCTTGGACAATACTCCGATCTGCTTGTAAATCCTTGCGATGATTCTGGCAACAGTAGTCTTACCTGTACCAGGATTACCTGTAAATACCAGGTGAAGTGATACTGGAACTGATTTAAGTCCCTGATCCTGTCTGGCCTTCTGAACCTTAACAAAGGCAGCCAGTTCTTTCACATCATCCTTGATAGAAGTAAGTCCTATAAGCTTATCGAGGGACTCCATCGGATCCTCTTCAGGTTCCTCAGGTTTCTCCTCTGTTTCTGATGCTGTAGTCTTGATATTAGGGTCCTTAGCAAGAAGGTCCTTGGCTTCGCCAAGTGCTGCGTTAGCATTGTCGATGGCGTTTCCAAGTGAATCAGCAGCTTCCCCAATTTTCTTTTCCTGTTCAAGCTTCTCAGGATCTTTTTCTTTAACAGTATTCCCAGTTACATTAGATGTTCCGCTTGTTGAACCACTTGTACTGCTGCTTGATGAAAAGAAATCTCCGTAGATGCTGCCCAGAAGATTCTTCTGCATATTTGTAATCTTATTTAGTGCTTCTAATTCTTTATCTAAGTTAGTCATTTAAAAACCAGCCGTTTCTGGAAAGGAATGTACGGTTAGCAACCAGTGAGTTGATGTCGTAACCGATGATAGCTGAAGCCTTAGCCTTGTAAGTCTCCTGCTGAGCTGTTCCCATAGCCTTGTAGTAATCATATGCCATCTTGTGAGAACCATCGAGATTCTTAAGTCCCTGTGCAATATGGCTCTCCATCTCGTGAGCATCATCTGTCTCTCTGAAGAGAATGAAGCTCTTGATGTATGGGTTAGTTGAAGCCATTGTGTAAGCATATGCGATAGATGCTGCCTGATACTCCTCGCCGAAGTCTGAAGTAAAGCCGATCTCTGAAAGAGAGATATCTCTTACCTTACCTGCAGGATTGAGGAATGAAGCCTGGCACATGTAATCTGTAAGAACATACAGGTTCTCCATTGTGATGTACTTACTTGTTACATCATTGCTAACATACTGAGCCTGCTGCTTCCAAGCATATGGATCAAACAAAGGTGCGTTGTAAGGGTGGATTGAAAGTCCCCAGTCTACGTTACCTTCTCTGTTCATGTAGTAGTTGAATCTATCAAGGAAGTCCTTGGAAAGAGAACATCCAGGATTAGATTTTCTCTGCCACTCCTGATCGATTGAGTTATAAACCTTGGCGTTAGCATTAACAGCCTTGATCTCGTTGTAGAAAATACGGAATGCCTTAACATACTCACTTACGTTAAGCTCAAGGTTTGTTGAGCTCATGTAATACCATTCTGTTCTGGCATTAACCTCATTACCAATTACCCAGTTATCAATTGTTCCATAAGCTCCGCCTGAATATCTCATAGCAAGGAAAGCTGCGATAGCCTTAAGATGCTGTGTACCGCCATCTTCCTTGGTATTCATAGCGTAACCAGGACAAACATGAGCATCTCTTGAAAGAGGATGGATAAGGTCCGCACCAGCTTCTGTCTTGTTGTTGAGGATTGTCATTGTAAGCTGGAATCCGCTCACATGACACCAACGAACAAAGGCATCGTACTGGCCAAGAGTTGCTGGGTTAAAGTAATAATCTGTTCCATTGTAATTAAAGAGGATTGCTCCTGGAACTGATGCATCACATACGATATCGCCCATGTAGAGGTTATAAACCATCTGAGCAACACCGAGATCCTTGAATGTAGCAGCATCAGCATTAGTAGGAAGAATTCCCTTGATACCGTGATCATTTCTGGCAACTGTCTTGTAAGCATTGCCCTCTGGGTTTGTGATGTAGTGCTCATCACTTACCTGAACCATTGAACCACCGCTCTTAACAGCAACCAAAAACTTTCTTGAAAGATTAGAATCGCCTGAATTATATCCAAGAGGGAAAGTAAATGTAGCACTTGTGCCTCTGTCTGCAGTAGCAACTACCTTACCTGTTGTACCATCCTGATATACTTCATCAGCAAAAAGATAAAACTTACCATCATCTGAAGCTGGAACTGATTTGCAGGAAACGTTGGCAACTACGTTGCCACCCTGTATTACACAAGAATTGATAGTTACTGGTCTGCCAGCAGCTTCTGCTACAACTCCTGCATTATCAGTTACAACATGAGATGTAAAAACACCGCATGCAACTGTTGCTGCCATAGCTACTACGGCAACAAACTTCTTCATTACATTTGTTCCTTTTCTCACACTCAACCTCCGAAAAACTAATTTTTATGCCTTGACTATAGCATCCGTAAATGCTTCAAGGCTGTCAGTATCTTTTTTATGGAATGCACTTTTTATTGTAAGACTCTCTTCGAGAATTGTCACGTTTTTAAGTGCCTGAAGTTTCTCCGTCATAAGTTTAACTGTTACAGGAGCCCATGTTCCGTTCTGTCCAAGGGCAAAAGTCCTGTTCTGAACACCAAGAGCAGCCATATCATTTAAAAAGCTCTCCATTGGCGGATAAATACCATTGTTATAGGTAGGGCACATAAGAACTAATTTCTTGCAGCGCCAAACTTCTCCAATAAGATATGAAACATCTGTACCTGATACATCATACACCTTAACACCAGCTTTTGTCTTGCCCCTTATGCTGGCTGCCACAGCTTCTGCTGCGCTGGCTGTATGGCCGTACAAACTTCCATAGATAACTGCAATATCCTCTGTTTCAGGCTCGTAAGTACTCCATTTCTGGTACTTATCGATAAACCACGCTATATCTTTTCTCCAAACTGGTCCATGAAGAGGAAGAAGCATCTGAATATCAAGTCCCTGCGCCTTTTTAAGGACTGCCTGAACCTGCATTCCATACTTACCTACAATATTTGCATAGTAACGCCTTGCAGAATTAAGGAACTCTTTTTCGAAATCATAATCATCCGCAAAAAGACCTCCATCGAGCGCTCCAAAGGTTCCAAAAGCATCTGCGCAAAGAAGTGCCTTGGTCGCATCGTCATAAGCAAATAATACCTCTGGCCAGTGCACCATAGGCGCTGTCACAAAGTGGAAGGTATGGCTTCCTGTAGAAAGCGTATCCCCTTCCTTAACTTCGAGCTTATTAAAGCCTGCTGCCTCTGGGAAGAACTGCTCCATGATCTGGAAAGTCTTGGCATTACCAACAACAGTAACCTCAGGGAAAAGACCTGCAACTGTGCCGATAAGTGAGCAGTGATCCGGCTCCATATGTAAAACCACCAGATAATCCAGCTTCCTGCCATTAAGACAATCCTTGAGATTCTCAAGATACTGATCTGACACACTGATATCTGCGGTGTCAAATACAGCTGTCTTCTCATCGTCTATGAAGTAACTATTATAGGAAACCCCCTCAGGAATCGGGAAAATATTCTCAAAACGCTCAAGTCTCCTGTCACTTCCACCAATCCAAAATATTCCGTCTGTTACTTTCTTTACTCCGTTCACGTTTTACCCTCCATTAATAACCTATTTTCTCATATTATACGGATAAAATAAACCTTATTTGTTCTTAAACTCAAGGATTGTCTTCTCAACAACCTTGATATCAATAGGCTTTGTCACATGCGCATTCATTCCAGCATCAAAAGCAAGCTGCACATCATCCGCATATGCATTAGCAGTCATAGCTATGATAGGTATTCTCTGAGCCCAGTCTGTCTGGATACTTCTGATGGCAGCTGCTGCCTCATATCCGTTCATAACCGGCATCTGAATATCCATGAGGATCATGTCATAATCGCCCTCCTTGGCCTTCTTAAACAGCTCTACAACTTCCTGTCCGTTTACGCCTCTTGTTACAGTTGCTCCGAACATATCCATTAGTTCAATAAGGATATCTGCGTTGATATCATTATCCTCCGCTGCAAGGAAGTGCATTCCTTCAAGAGGATTTGTAGGCTCCTCTTCCTTCTCGGCATTCATCTTGGTCACATCTTCAATTGCCTGCTTGAGATTCGTGACAAATACAGGCTTTTGCAGAATATCATTGCAGCCTGCTGCCTTAAGAGCATCTGCGTTCATCTCATAATTATCAGTAACAGCAAAGATAAGGCTATTATTCTTGTTGTCCCTTGCCCTGATATTCTTAACCAGCTCCACCACCGTGGTATCATCGATAGTTTCATCAATAAGTATGAAGTCGTAGTGCTTATTATCCGAGCGCATTTCATCAACATACTTAAGTGCCTCACTTCCTGTGAAAGCCCTTGTAACATCCAGATCCTCGTTGGCATATGCCTTCCGATGTTTCTCATCTTCTGCCTTGTCTCCATTAACCACAAGCATCGTGTATATTCCATTGGCTTTCCAGAAATCGACGTCTGATTCAATAGCTTTAAGTCTTAGGTTAACAATAAAGGTACTTCCTTTGCCTTCTTCTGACTCAACCCTGATAGTACCGCCCATGAGCTCAACAAGACTCTTGGTAATAGCCATTCCAAGACCTGTTCCCTGAATGGTTTTGGTCGCCCCCTTCTCTTCGCGGGAGAATGCATCAAAGATCTTATCTTTATATTCAGGCTTCATACCAATTCCATTATCCTTGATTGTAAAGGTAACGTTCTGGAAGCCCTCTGATGAAGATGAAGACTCAATAATAGAGAATTCAATCCTGCCACCCTCCGGAGTATATTTGATCGCATTACCCAGAATATTCATCAGGATTTCATTGATCCTCTGCTTATCTCCCATGAAGATATCATGCTGAAGGCCTCCAACAGTCACAACATACTCCTGGTTCTTATTCTTGGCCTGGAAGCTGATAACAGAATTAATTTCCTCCAGCAAAAGACCTATTGGCATTTCTTTAATATCCAGAGTAGTCTTACCACTCTCGATCTTACTCATATCCAAAACATCGTTGAGCATAGATAAAAGATTCTGCGATGCAAGGCTGATCTTATGCGTATACTCTTTTACCTTCTCAGGTTCGTCTGCATGCTTGTCTATCAGAAGGTTAAAGCCTGTGATGGCATTCATAGGAGTTCTGAAATCGTGAGACATATTTGCAAGGAAGCTTGTCTTGGCCTTATTAGCTGTCTCAGCGGCATTAAGAGCTTCCTGAAGCTGATGATTTCTCTTAATCTCCTGAGTTCTGTCATAGAGCGCAATGGCAGTTCTTTTACCACCGTCATCAATAGTAGTAACAGTAATTCCACGATAGTAGAGATGCTCACCGGTTCTTACATTTTCTAGCTGAATTTCATCCTGTATGAACGCCTCGCCAGTATCTCTGCACGTCTCAAATACATGTTCAAGCGTTATACCGTCAGTTTCCTCTGATTTATGTACTCTGTTAAGGGCTCTGATATCTTCCTTAACATCATTTAATGGAATTCCCAGCACATCCTCAACATTCGAGGTGACAAAGCTTGGAACATAACTATCTCCATCCACAACTGCCAGAATATCGTTATTTCTCTCAACCACGAAATCGAACAGCCACTCTCTATAGTGGATATCGTTATCCTTGAGCTGAAGATCCTTCTCGTTACGCTCATTGATTTCCTGCACCATAGCATTTAGCTGACCAGCCATTCCTACCATGGCTGTGGACAACTGTCCAATCTCGTCCTTATATTTGTCTTTATCCTGAATATCAAAATTACCTTTCCTTACCTGCTCGGCCATGTCATTAAGTCTGCTGATTCTGTTACTGAATCTTCCGGCATAAAACGACGCAACAATGAATGCCAGAGCAAAAAGAACTATGGCAATTACTGTATCTGAGAGCAGAATCGACATTACATCTGCTGTAATCTCAGCTCTATCTACGTAGTAAAAGAGCTTCCAGGAATTCTCGAATGTCTTGGATGAGGACAGGAAATAACCTTTGCCCTCAGCAAAGGCATTATTCATGAAATCAATGCCATATCCCATGGCAACTTTACAGATTTCTGTATCAAGTGCCTTATCTGCGATTCTCTTGTGGATTACAATATTTCCATCTCCATCAACAATAAGAATTCCGTTATCCAGATATCCTGTACTGCTAATAGATGAAAAGAAAGTCTCATTCTTAACTTTTAGGACAACGACACCGACCAGTTTAGATGAGCTTCCAATATCAAGAAGCGCCTTTATAACATAAACACCACCCTGTCCATCAGTAACCCACATGGTGCTATAGTCCTGGGAGCACAGCTCATACCACTTCTTTTCCAGATCAGTCTCTGGCCTGTGCGTAAAGTCGCCAAGGTGATCTTCTGATATAAGCTCAGAATAAATATTTATGGATTCAATTCTCGTATCACTACTAAGGTAATACCAGATAAGAGGCTCGATATTTTTGCTTAATTCAGATGAAAGGGCATATGGATTACTGTTTGCGTGTTCAAGCGTTTTTCTAAGGTTCTCCTCATAGGTAAAAAACTTGACGATATCTGACTTTCTGTTACAGTTGCTTTCAAGCTCATTGGCAATAACATCAGTATTACCTTCCATGGCAATCTGCGTTTGCTGAATCAGATTTTTTCTGGCTACAACATACATGTAAATTCCCAGAAAGACGATAGGCGTAACAATAAGCACAGCCAGTATTACCCTCAGCTGCGTTTTGATACTATATGTCCATTGTCCCTTTTCTTTTGCACCCATATACGCTCCTCTTAATCTTCTCTTAGAAGCTGCTTCACTTCGTCATCTATATTTTGAAATGCCACTTCTATTGTCCTTTCTCCAAGTACCACCTGTTGAAGCTCATATCCAAACTTCTCATAAATCTGACTACTGTTATTACCCCATTGATTCCACGGCATTACTACCCTGTCTGTACTGGTAAGTGCCCTGATCTCGTCGAACTCGTCCGGATTATCAAATATTACATTTTTCAGATAGGTCTGACTTCCCTGTCTGTCAGACCACAGTGCTCTCTGTCCTTCTTCCGTTGCTATCTTGCCAACTACAGCCATAGCAAAGCCTTTATTAGGGTCAAAAGAATTAACTGCAAAGCCACAGTTACAGCCGCCTATAAGAACAGCCTTTCCTACACTGTCGCTTGAAAGAGCCATTGTTCCCAGTCTTATGTCCGGGTTCTTTTCTTTGATTCGGTTATAATCTGATAATCCGCCCAGATACAAAAAGCTCTTACCAGCTGCAAATTCCTCTATTGCTGCTGTTTCATCCATAATACACATATCCCTTGTATATATCTTATGGATGCACATATCCTGCCATTTATGCATATATGGCCTTATTTCTTCATAAAATGTAGTCTGACCATAGGCCATTTTGCTTCCAAACTTTTTACCCTGATCGGTATTAAAGTAACCTGATGAAAGAAGGGCAAGCGCTGTATCTGCAACCTTATCAGAATCCTTAAGACCTGCAGATAATGGTTTTATTTCCATGTTGTTTCGCATGTAATCGCACAGGTCAACAAGGCTTGAATATGACAACGGAACCTTTTGTCCGCTCTGCTCTAATATATCTTTATTGTAAAAGAGACACTGAAAATCGCTGGTACTTGGGACCGCATATATTTTGGTTCCGTACATAAAGGCCTCTTTTCCCTTATCTGTGAAATTCTCACAGTATAGTGTCAGATCCTCGATATACCTGTTTTTAGCATGCTTTTTAGCCATAGATGGTGTCATCATAACAATCTCTGTGGCTATCTGTGACGAAAGCTCCGCATCTATTATGGATTCGTAGCTATCCTTGGATATGTATCTGTATTTAAATTTATATTTTGGGAATTCATCGGCAAGAAATGCCATGAGATTCTTGACGCAGGATTCATCAAGCCATCCTGAAATCTCTATAGTAGAAGCAGAGTCATAGAATTCTAATTCCTCTGAAACATTGTTATCATATTCCTCTAAAATTTGCGTATACTTATCAGAGCGTGGATCTGACTCTCCGCAGCCAGATAACACGCCTACCGCCAATAAAATCGTGCTAAGCACACAGGAAAAGATATTCTTAGGTCTTTTAGTTCTCATATGCCCCTCATAAGCACATTTTGTACTAACTTATCGCAATAATACCTTTTTTATCTCTCCCACGTAGATCACATAATCATTAACTTCTTTCGCTTCAACCTCCGGTAAGATGCTCTCTATAAAGCCGTCCCTACCTATCTCCTTCCTATACAGTACCTTACAGACGATAACATTGTTAGCTTCCTCAATGTATGGTACCCCTTCATAATATCCCACATTGAGTCTTGCACCCTTTAATTTGTCCTCATCTTTTCCAGATACAGCTTCAAGGTACTTGATAGCACCTCGAAATTCTTCGTGATCTAAAAAACTAAGCGAGTATTCTCCAGCAGCATCAATAAGCTGCTTGGTAAAACGGTTGTTTCGGACACAGATAAAGGTAACTCTTTTGCCCCACATCTGACCAACTCCGCCATTTGATGCCGCAGTGGTATTAACCCTTGTTTCATCTCCTGCCGTTACCAGAAATTTCCTTCCGCTAAAAACGTAAGCGCCGTTTTCAACATCCTCTGGTTTAAAGTCCTGAAATACTCGCATATTTACCTCCGTAAATCCCGAAAAAACATCAGAAATCTCTAATTCTGTCTTCTTCTGTGAGTCCTGTGTTTTCAATCTTGGTTATCGTTATTTCATAACTATAATTATCGCTTACTTTAATATTAACACGGTCTCCTACCTTATGTCCAAGTAATTGTTTGCCCAGTGGAGATTCAATACTGATGAGGCCTTTAAGGGAATTCTGCCTCATTGTGGTTACTATTTTGTAGGTTTCCTCACTGCCATCTTCTTCAATGCGAACAGTTACGGATTTATTCATTCCTACCTGATCCTCTGTTGTGTTATCATCGATAACTTTGGCAGTCTTAATCATCCTCTCAAGGAATCTTATTCTGCTCTCGTTCTGATTCTTGGCTTTTTTGGCAGCGTAATACTCGAAATTCTCAGAAAGATCTCCCTGTGCACGAGCTTCTTTTACGTGCTCGAGGAGCTCTTTTCTGACAACAACCTTGCGGTGTTCGATCTCTGCCTCCATGTCCTCAATATCTTTTCTGGTTAATTCGTTGTTCATTGGTGTTCCCCCATAACAAAGTTAAGTATATATAAACAGCAAAGGGCGAAGCCTTACGGCCTCGCCCCAATTTACTCCTAAAACAAATCGCATCAAGCCTTGCCAACTGATCCGAAGAGTTCCATCTTCTCCTTAACTGTAGCCTTGATAGCTTCAGCACCAGGAGCAAGAAGCTTACGAGGGTCAAAGCCCTTACCTTCAAGATCCTTACCAGCCTCAACATACTTACGAGTTGCATCAGCAAATGAAAGCTGACACTCTGTATTAACGTTAATCTTGGATACACCAAGTGTGATTGCCTTCTTGATCATGTCTGCAGGAATTCCTGTGCCGCCGTGAAGTACGAGAGGCATAGCTCCTGTCTTCTGCTGGATAGCATCAAGAACGTCGAATCTAAGTCCTGGCCATCCTTCTGGATACTTACCATGGATGTTACCGATACCAGCTGCAAGCATATCTACGCCAAGATCAGCGATTCTCTTGCACTCGTCTGGATCAGCACACTCGCCCATACCAACAACGCCGTCTTCCTCGCCGCCGATTGAACCAACCTCAGCCTCGATAGAAAGACCAAGCTGATGAGAAACGTTTACAAGCTCAGATGTCTTAGCAACGTTCTCTTCGATGTTGTAGTGTGAACCATCGAACATGATAGATGTGAAACCAGCCTTGATGCACTTGTAACATCCTTCGTATGTACCGTGGTCAAGGTGAAGTGCAACAGGAACAGTGATTCCAAGGCTCTCGTCCATAGCCTTAACCATAGCTGCAACTGTTGTGAAACCTGTCATATATTTACCAGCACCCTCTGAAACACCGAGGATAACTGGGGACTTAAGCTCTTCTGCTGTAAGAAGTACTGACTTAGTCCACTCCAGGTTGTTGATGTTGAACTGGCCTACTGCATAGTGGCCTTCTTTTGCTTTTACAAGCATGTCTCTTGCGGATACTAACATTGTTTTTCTCCCTTGTTTATGTAGTATTGATGGTTATTTCCATTATATACTTGTTGCCTGAAAAAATAAAGTTAATCATTTCACAAGCATCAGGCAAAATCAAAGTAGTTATCTGCCCAGAACTCGTCATCTGTCACAGGTGCAAAGCTGTTGTACCTGAGTACAGTTCCAGACCTGCGTGAAAGAGTCAGTGTGAGCACACCATCTTTAACTCTGACTGTTGAACCATCTGTGTTATAGCCTGTGTAATCGGAAGTAATAAGAGTGCTGAGCTTGGTATCACGTGGAATACCTGTTGGCCAGACTTCTATCTCTTTGGTTACCTCGAAATCATTATTGTTGATTGCCACGATGACAGCTGCAGTTCTGTTAAATCTGCCATAGGCAATGAAATTGTGATCTGCAAGAAGCTCTCTAATAGAACCACTTATAAGCTCAGGACAAGTCTTGTGAATAGCTATCATATCCTTGTGGAAAGCTATCATTTCCTTGTCTTCATGTCCCCAAGGGTAAGTTCTTCTGTTATCAGGATCTGTAAATCCACAGACGCCTGCTTCATCTCCATAATAAATAGTTGGAGCACCAGGCCATGTCATCTGCACAATAACAGCTTCTCTCATGACGCCCTTGTTGATACCAGTCTCAGCAGACTCAGGCAAAAGATTTCCTGTTCTGCCTACCTTCTGCGATGTTCTGGTAAGGAATCTGGAGTGATCATGATTGGAGAGCTCGTTCATCGCTGTATACAGTGAAGACATGCTGAAATTCTCGCCGCCACAATATGACATGGTATCGAAGAACTCTCGGGCATTACCCACACGTGTAGGCTGGAACTCATCTGAGTGCTTCTCCATTCCAGTGAGGAACCAGGTGAGAGGCTCCATAAATGCGTCATAGTTCATGACTGTATCCCACTCACCGCCCTGAAGCCATTCTCCAGCTGGTCCGTAATGCTCAGCCAGGATAATAGCATCTGGATTAGCCTTTTTTACCTCTGTTCTGAATCTGTTCCAGAAGTAATGATTGTACTCCCTTGAATGGCCAAGGTCTGCTGCCACATCAAGTCTCCATCCGTCGGCATTGTAAGGAGCTGAAACCCACTTACGTCCGATTCTGAGGATATATTCCTCAAGCTCTTTGGAACCTTCATAGTTCAGCTTGGGAAGAGTATCATATCCCCACCAGCCATCATAGGATGTATTAAATGGCCAGTTCTCGTTATTAAATGAAAAGAAATTACGATAAGGGCTGTTCTCGGATACATACGCGCCCTTCTCATAGTTATCTTTGGAATTCTCGTAAATACACTCTTTATCCAGCCACTTATTAAAAGAACCACAATGGTTAAATACACCGTCAAGAATAACTCTGATGCCTCTCTTGTGAGCTTCCTCTACAAGCTTGGCAAACAGTGCATCACTTGCCTCAAGGTTCTTTTTGCTGGTAACGCGGTTAATATACATGGTGGACTTGGTATTGTCCTGACCATCTGTATTAAGTTCTCCGCCATCCTCTACGATCACGCCGAAATGTGGATCAATATGATCATAATCCTGTGTATCGTACTTGTGAGAAGATGGTGATACAAAAATAGGGTTAAAATAGATAACATCGATTCCAAGGTCCTGTAAATAATCGAGTTTATCAAGGACTCCCTGAAGATCTCCGCCATAGAACTCTCCAAAATCCCAATTGGCATCAGGATACTGGCTCCAGTCCTCAACCTGAACGCTCTTGTGTCCGTTGTAATAATACTCGCCAGTCTTAACGTCATTGGACTTATCGCCATTGCAGAATCTATCTACAAAAATCTGATACATTACTGCACCCTTGGCCCAGTTTGGAGTAAAGAATCCAGGAAAGATCCTGAATTTCATGCTATCAAGAACAGTTCTACCGCATCCTCTCTTGTCATAAAACCAGTTACCATCATCTGATATTATCTCGAAATAATAAGGAACTGTTCCGCTTCCTGTCTTGACGCCTACGTCGTAATAGTCAAACTCCCCATCTGTTTCTGTATAACGCATGCTGTAACGCTCGTTTCCCCAAACCAGCGTAACATCCACTCTATCATCCTTGGAGCATCTGAATCTTACCTGCGTTTTTCTATTCTTGTCTGGTTCCGCTGGTCTTAAATAGTCCAGGGTCATGTCATGAAATAAAGCTTTAGTATTCATTCTCTTTCCTTAAATGCAAAAAAGACAGCTACGATGCTGTCTTTTTAGAGAAGGTATTTCTTTCTTATGGGGTATAGCAAAAAACTATATAATGTATTGGGGGGTTACGCATATTATACTAACATCCCCCCAAACCCTCGTAAAGACTAATACTTCACAAATTTGTCAAAAACAGCTGTATGTTTTTGTGCACTTTTCACAATCAAATTTCTACTTCTACATCCGTAACGATGTCTTTACCTTCAAAGAGAGCTTCGAACTCTTCTCTGCCAATCTTCTCTTTCTCGATCAGAAGATCAGCACTGCTGTGAAGGACATCCTCGTACTGAAGTATAATTTCTTTAGCTTTTGCATAGCATTTATCGATAATGGACTTAACCTCCTTATCGATCTCCCCCGCCATGAATTCGCTGTGTTTCTTGGAATGAGAAATATCATATCCGATAAATACATCTTCCTCATTCTCGTCATAGTTGATCACACCAAGATTTTCTGACATACCATACTTGGTAACCATATTTCTGGCTTCTGAAGTAGCCTTCTTGATATCGCTGGATGCGCCTGTGGTGATATCGCCAAAGATAATCTCCTCAGCAATTCTGCCACCAAGTGATACCATGATATCCTCAAGCATTCTCTTCTTGGTAATGAACATCTCATCCTTTTCAGGAAGAGGCATTGTGTAGCCTGCTGCCCCAAGGCCTGTAGGAATAATAGATATAGTATGAACTGGGCCCACCTCTGGAAGAACATGGAACAGAATCGCATGTCCTGCCTCGTGATAGGCTGTGATCTTCTTTTCTTTGTCTGAGATGATGCGGCTCTTTTTCTCGGTTCCAATACCAACCTGAATAAATGCCTTCTCAACATCAGCCTGTTTGATAAACTGTCTGCTGTCCATAGCAGCATTGATAGCAGATTCATTAAGAAGATTCTCAAGATCAGCTCCTGTAAAGCCAGCTGTTGTCTGAGCAACCTTTTTAAGGTCAACATCCTCTGAAAGAGGCTTATTGCGTGCGTGAACCTTGAGGATTTCCTCTCTGCCTCCAACATCAGGTCTTGCTACAGTGATCTTACGGTCAAATCGACCCGGTCTCATGATGGCAGGATCAAGGATATCTACTCTATTAGTAGCTGCCATTACGATGATTCCTTCATTAGTACCGAAACCATCCATCTCTACGAGCATCTGGTTGAGGGTCTGCTCTCTTTCGTCGTGGCCACCACCCATACCAGTGCCTCGTCTTCTGGCAACTGCATCAATCTCATCGATAAAGATAATACAAGGAGCGTTCTTCTTGGCATCTGCAAAGAGATCTCTTACTCTTGATGCACCTACACCAACAAACATCTCCACAAAGTCTGAACCTGAAATGATAAAGAAAGGAACTCCAGCCTCACCAGCTACTGCCTTGGCAAGAAGAGTCTTACCTGTACCAGGTGCTCCCTCGAGGAGTACTCCCTTAGGGATTCTGGCTCCAACTCTTGTGAACTTACCAGGATCCTTGAGGAATTCAATGATCTCTGCAAGCTGTTCCTTTTCTTCCTTAAGTCCGGCAACGTCATCCAGCTTGATCTTGTTATCTTCAGCTGTAGACATCTTGGCTCTGCTCTTGCCGAAATTGAGCATCTTGGAGCTGCCACCGCCACCAGACTGCATTCCCATCATCATGGTGTACATGAAAACCATGACTACAAGGCCCACAATAATAGGAATAATACCATTTATCAGAACATTCTCTGAAGGAATGTCCTTAACTTCTAGTCTGACATTGTTATCATTGACCAAAGACTCAATAACCGTAACATCTGTGGAATAAAAAACCACATCGTTCTTGCCGTCTGTAAATGCAACTCTTACAGCACCGGTCGGTGTCTCGGCGTTTGGCATGATCACAACGCTCTTAATTCGCTCTGCCTCTATATCTTTCTGGAGGGAAGATACATTATAAACATCTGCACCAGATGAAAACAGATTACTACTGTACTGGATGACCACTACAAATGCCAGAAGTATCATCGCCACCATTATTATAGAGTTAAAATTCTTAGATTTATTCAAATTCCCCATTGCCCCCTTTTATGAAGCAAACTACTACTGCTTAGTTAAACTCAACAACTCCAATATATGGAAGGTTACGATATCTCTGATCATAATCAAGTCCGTATCCAACAACGAACTCATCTGGAATCTCAAATCCAGTATAATCAACCTTAACGTCTGTAACTCTTCTCTCAGGCTTATCAAGAAGTGTGCAAAGCTTGATGCTGGCTGGTCCTCTGTCTCCAAGCATCTTGATAAGATATGAAAGTGTTCTTCCTGAATCAACGATATCCTCTACGATAAGAACATCTCTATCCTTAAGTGGTTCATCAAGATCCTTGACGATCTTAACAACTCCGCTTGATTTTGTTGAACTACCATAGCTGGAAGCTGACATAAAGTCCATAGTTACAGGAACAGTGATTCTCTTAGCAAGCTCACACATGAAGAAAACTCCACCCTTAAGTACACAAACAAGGTGAACTGACTTGCCCTGATAATCTCTGCTAATCATGTCTCCAAGTTCCTGAATTCTCTTATCTACTTCCTCTTCCTTGAGTAGTACACGTACTGATTCAGCCATTACAAAAACCTCCATTATCAATATTGATTTCTAATATTCTGCCCGTTGTATCGCCTATTTTGTAAGCTCCACTCATTCTGATGCCCGGAGCCCACAAGACATTACTGCCATCCGTCAAAAGATAAACATCATCCCGAACCGCCTTGGGAACCTTTTCATCCGTCATAAGCTTACTGATTTTCTTCTTATGAAGGCCTTCCACATGCTCTAAAAGGATGTAGTCATCTGCCTTTCTGCGCCTAAATACAGCTCTTTGTATTCTATCATAATCGAACCATTTAGTATACGCTGAGGACGGAAATAGTTTCCCACCATTATATTGCAATACTTTGATATGTGCTATACCCAAATTTGGAATCTCATATTCCAGTTCATCGCCCACAGCCAGATTTGACGGTATTTCATACTCTTTGGCCGCATTCGATGAATTTTTTGTGTCTTTAACCCCGATCGTAAGACTATCGTAGCTCCTGACAGCCTCCAGATTATATGGAAGGTCGATAGATGCTGTGCCTGCCGTTCCTTCTGCAATAGCCAGTATCGAATCCACATGAGCAGAGGTAATATCCTTTCTGCTCGGAGTCAGACTTTCAAGACACTTTAGGATGATCGCCGATTTAATAGCATCGTCTTCGCCTCTATAGCTCTTTAGATCAATCTCGACGCAGCCTTCTTTTTCTTTGACCAGCGCCTGATATCTCTTATCTGTTTCATTTTGTATGTATTCATCTACCTTGGCAAACTCTATTGCAGCCCTGCACAGATGCGCAACTGCCTTTTTGTTGACCTCTTTTTCCATCTTGGGAATGAGAATGTTTCTCACAATATTCCTGGTGTGGATATTCTCATCATTGGTCTTGTCATGGCAAAAGAGCTGTCTCTTGTGCCTTAGATATTTCTCAATCTCATCCCTGTCAACGCACAGAAATGGTCTTATTATATTCCCTCTGACCGGTCTGATCGCTCCTGCTCCATGAAGCCCGCTTCCTCTTATGAGATTCATAAGAAGAGTTTCTGCCACGTCGTTCTGGTGATGAGCTACTGCTATGGTAGCTGCGCCATTTTGATCGGCTGTCTCAACGAAGGCCTCGTATCTGGCACGTCTTCCGGCTTCCTCTTCTGTCATCTTCCATTTCTTGGCAAGCTTTGGAATATCTTTTTGGTAAAAAAAGCACTCTATATCATGCTCTTTACAGAAATCCCTGACGAAAGCCTCATCCTGATAAGCTTCTTCTCTGATTCCATGATTGACATGGACCGCGATAAGCCTGATATCAAGGACCTTACGGAGGCTGCAGAGTGTGAGCATCATAGCTGTTGAATCAGCTCCTCCTGAAAAACCCGCCAGTACTGTACTGCCGGGTTCAATCATATTATTTGCTCTTATGAAATCTAAAACTCTGCTCTCGAAACTATTCATATCACCTTGTAAAAATCAAAGCGCAGACTTCATACGTACCTCGTATTGATGCCTGCGCTATGCTCACAATTAATTACTTTCGTTTAGTTACTTTCATTCTTGAAGATAATCTCTCCCGGATATACCAGTCCCAGTTTATCTCTTGCTGTATCCTCTATGTATTTACGCGTGTGCGTGTACTTCTCGAATTCAGCTATCTCTGAGCTTCTCTGCTCCTCCTGCTCAATCTGCAATACAAGAGCTTCCTCTCTGGTCTGATATTCATCAGCCTTCTTCATGAGTCCAATACTCTTTATCGATACTACAGAAACCAGGATCAGCACAACGATGCTTGCCCAGATAATACCTGCTGCATTCTGGAAGCGACGACGCTTATAGCGTGCTCTGCTTGCCATGATATACCCCTCAAATTAAGACAAAATTTAGATAATACCCTAAACCTATAATAATACTGCAATCCGCCCCGTGTCAAATATAACGATACAGCTGAGTTACATCTTCTTTGTGAATTGTTTCCTGGACATCAAGCACTTCTACGCTGACATCCTTATTACCAAAGCCGATGGTTATCTTATCTCCAACCTTAACCTCTGCAGAAGCCTTGGCTGGGCGTCCGTTTATTGTTACTCTTCCTGCATCGCAGGCTTCGTTAGCTACTGTTCTTCTCTTAATAAGTCTTGTTACTTTTAAATATTTATCTAATCGCATTGTTAATCTCCTGATGATGCTGATGCTGTACTCGCAGCATCGCTTACTTCTGAACTGCTCTCTGAGCCGTGACCATCTGTAGAGGATGAATCCCCTGATGAATCTCCAGAACTCTCACCACTTCCGCCTTCGTCGGAAGATCTGCCATCTGAAGCCTCTGACGAAGCGGATGACGCTTCTGAGGATGGCTCCGTTGAGCTTTCTGAAGGCGCAGAGGATGCCTCTGTGGAGCTCTCAGATGGAGCTGCTGTGGATGCTTCTGATGCAGAATCTGAAGACTTGTCACTGCCAGAATCTGTGTCGTCTTTAATCTTGACCATGTCAGGGAACTCATACTTAAGATTTGTTTCCTGCATATCAATGTTTATTCTGTAGCTTCTTGTCTCATAGCCTTCTTTCTTGACTATGATCTCGTGATTACCTGAAATCTTGGCAACACTACATGGGATAAGTCCTATATAATTGCCATCAAAATAAAGCTCTGCGCCGTTTGGCTTATCAATATAGATTCTATAGCCCTCAATTACTTTGTTGGTAACGCCAGTACTGCTCTTACCAGAAGAATTGGAGCTAAGTGAACCTGATGATACGGCAGATGCAAAATTGGAGCTCTTATTAGATTTCTTTTCCTGGGTTGATGCCTTGGAGCTGGCATCTGATGATTCCTTATGAGGAAGTGAAGCGGCTGAAGATGCCACTGTGCTTGCCTCCTGGGCAGACTCATCTTTTTCCAAAGTTATGCTGATAACCGATTTGGGTGTTCCAACCTTGAGGTACTTGGTCTGTGTAATGTAGCCGTCAGCAATTATCTTGAGGTTATGATAACCATACTGAATCGTCTGAGGAACTCCCGTAAGCATTCTGGAGCCATCTACAAATACGTCAGCAGTATCAGGATCTATCTCAAAGGTTACAAGGCCCTCTTTTGGCCTTGATATGGTAACATCACTGGTATCAATTACTGTCTCCTGGTTACGATTGATGCTGACCTGAGACTGGTAATTAGCGCCATTTCCCAGTATCTGTAGAGTATAATCGCCTTCAGGGGCGCTCAGCAGCATGTTGGGAGAAATCTTGTGGATTACTTCGTTATCAAGCTCAAGCCATGCACCTACAAGACTCTGGTTCTCAACTGTCTCAGAGGAAAGGCTAACATAGCCATGTCCGCTCTGCACAACAACGCTGTAAATATCGCGACCGATTCCGCTTACTGTAACAGAATCTGTAGAAAGAATATCCTCAGCTAGTGCCAGTTTTTCCTCGGCCATGATAAGTGTCCTTGAATCAATCTTGTAGACATCGCCATTAACAATGGCTGTACCATCGTTTCTGACAAGGTTGTGATCTCTGGTATTGCCAATAACCCAGGCATCCTTGGACACATTAAGTGTTGTGATATGTTTGGAGCTCTTTAAGAAGGTCACCTCGACAATCTGTCCATCCGACAGAAGCCTTGGTGATAGAACATCCCCATAGATATCGTACATCATGCTGGTATTATCATAGTTTAGTGTATAGGTCTTACCAGTTGAATGATTTCTGAACCTGATTTCTTTTCTGTCCACGTCTACAGCTCTGATAGCTGCCACATCTGCAGAATCGTATCTTCCAAGCAAAGAAACATTGACCTTTTCAGTTCCAAGCCCGCTGGAAGCATACGAAACAGGTGATAGAAAAGCCATTATTCCCGCCATAGAAAGAGCAAGCAATAGCTTTGTACGCAGATTTGTTTTTTTCACGATCTTACCCCTCATTGATCCTTCAAAAAAATACTTAGGCGCTCCGGCTCTAGCAAATACTCCTTGGAATTATGCTCTGGATTGTCTATTACATCCATCAGCATCTTCCCTAGTACATCTCCTATCTTTTTGCCTGGAGTTACTCCCTGACTGATCAGGTCTCTTCCGTTAACAGCAAGGTCTCCAAGCGTTACACACTCTTGTTTAACTTTTATTTCCTCATAAATAGCACTGATATCTTCTATCTGCTGTAGCTTCTCCTGCCTCTGGTAGTCGCTCTGAGCCATGGTATCTGCATATCTGACTTCCAGGAAATCCTGAAATGCATCAACTCCCACCTTGTTGATGGCGCGTCTGACGCTCCTGGCCTCTGCAGGGAATCTATAGTCGTGATACTTGATAAGATTGCATACCTTATCCATAGTATCCCTGTCGAACTTGAGCCTTCTGAATATAACTCTGGCCATCTCAGCGCCTTTTAAGTCATGTCCGTAAAAATGGCTCACTCCATCTTCGTCTACTGTCATTGTAGCAGGTTTTGCCATATCATGCATCAGCATTGTAAGCCTTAACACCCTGTCTGGCCTTATGTTCAGCATGGTCTGTATGATATGTTCTCCTACTGAATAAGCGTGATGAATATTGTTCTGCTCTGTCTCCATGCAGGCATCGAACTCCGGCAGGATTACCTTGGTAATGCCAAGCTTATAGGCCTGCCTTATCTTATCCGGATGATCTGACAAAAGAAGCTTGACCAGCTCTACCTGTATTCTCTCAGCGCTTATTTTCTCAAGAGTTGGAGACAGCTCTTTTATCGCTTCGCAGGTCTTGTCCTCTATGGAATAGCCTAGCTGAGCCGAAAACCTGATGGCTCTCATAATTCTAAGGGCATCCTCAGAAAATCTCTCATAAGGATTTCCAACGCATCTGATCAGGCCTTTTTCTATATCCTCCAAGCCTCCAAATCTGTCTATCAGACCTTCTTCCTCGTTGTAGGCCATGGCATTTATAGTAAAATCCCTGCGTTTCATATCTTCTGTCAGGTTTTTAGTGAAAGTTACTTCGCTTGGGTGTCTGTTATCCTCATACTTGCCGTCAATACGGTAGGTCGTGACTTCATAGCCCTCTTTTCCCATCATTACAGTTACTGTTCCGTGCTCAATTCCTGTATCAATGGTACGTCTAAATAGCTTCTTGATATCCTGAGGAACGGCATTTGTGGTTATATCCCAGTCTCCCGGAACTCTGCCAAGAACAGCGTCCCTGACACAGCCACCAACCACGTAGGCTTCGAATCCAGCCTCATGGATTGTATCTAAAATTATTTTTGCATTGTCTGGTAATTTAATATTCATATCTAAATAATAGCCCATACAACCTATCTTGTGAATAATTTACTAGGCATTTTCTACTATAAGAAGTATACTAAATATATGTAATAATGAGGATTTTCGCATGAAATATCAGAAACGCATTAGAGCATCAATATTCGCTGTTGTTCTGCTTATACTCTCAATTGTCCTGGTAATTGCTGTTAAAAAGGGCAACCAGATTGTTCTGTCTCGTGATTCAGTCACTGAAATAAATGACAACTGGACGATAATAAGCAAAGGCCAAGCGATTTATAGTGACGACGTGTCTCTGGCCGACATTGGAGTTATCAATGAACTGGAATCAGTCTCTATCTCTAGAATCATTGAAGATGTGGGCTTTGATAATCCATGCCTTTCATTCTTTTCTATTCATGCCATAGTTCATGTCTATCTTGATGATGAGCTGGTTTATTCCTATGGACAAAAATTTTATGATGCACAGAACATTGTCCCCAAGAGCTCCCACTACATTCCTCTTGGAAATTCTTATGCCGGCAAAATTCTCAAGATCGAGTTTATTGGCTCAAGAGATTCCTCTTTTTCAGGAATACCAGTGATCTATATCGGTAAAAGAACTGATATTTTAAATCTTGATCTCTATAATGGCACAATTGCTCTTTTAGTTGGTGGTTTTTTATTTGTACTGGGACTTCTTTTGATCACTTTGTCCCCGTACCTGTTTTTCTATCACAACAAAGATCTTCGTATTTTCTTTAGCGGACTTATTTCTCTTTTATTGGGCATATATATTATGGCCTACTATCGCATCTTTGATCTTCTTATCAATAATAGTCTGCTCAATACTATCCTGGAATACACATCTCTTTATAGTATCCCAACAGTTATTGTTGGATACCTTATGTGCGTGTATTCCAAGAATGTCAGAAAGCTTTTCACTGCATTGTTTATCATTGACGTATGTCTTTTCATGGCTTCAATAGGCCTTCATATGTCTCATTTTGCCAGATTTTCTGACTTCACTGCCATTCTGCACGTCGTAGCCGGAATAGAATTTGTCATTTCTGTTGTCCTAATTGCCAAAGACATACATGCAAACGCCAAAACTAATATCAGAAATATTTATTCCACTGATAACATCTTCGTTTTGGGACTTCTGGCATTCATGACCCTGTCTATTGTCGATGTAGTCAGATACAATTTCTATAAATATGGCAGAAGCTCAGGCGAAACTAATGCAACACTTATTGGCTTTACAATAGGCGCTCTTATATTCGTCACCTGTCTGCTGATCAGTTATCTATATTACAACATCTTCAGTTCAAACATTGCATCCATGCAGAGCAAGATCGTGGATCTGGCCTATACAGATGCACTTACAGGTCTGTCAAACAGGGCTCGCTGCGAGCAAATGATGCAGATGATCTCAGAAGAACATGGTGTATATGCCATCATTAGCCTTGATCTTAACAAGCTAAAATATGTAAATGATAATCTTGGACACCATGAGGGTGACAGACTTCTTACGGGTTTTGCCACTATTCTCTCTGATTGTTTCTGGGATGCCAATCTTATAGGCAGAATGGGCGGTGATGAATTCATTGTTATTCTGCTTGAAGACCGTACCTTCAATCTGACCAAGAGAATACATGAGATGTATTCGATAATAAATGACTGGAATCACAAAGAGCAGGTATTTAAATACAGTGCTTCTTATGGTTATGCCTACAGCTACGAGGTTCCTAACGGTTCTGCAAATGAAGTGTATATGCTTGCAGATAGCCGAATGTATGAGATGAAACGTGAGCATCACGAATCTGGTCAGGAGGTGATTAATCATGCGTAAAACTTCCTATTTCCTGGCCTTTGCTTTTGCTATATTCATTTTAATCGGCGGAAGCCTTCATTATCTTTTCCTGTTTACTCCGGATTATCCCGTAAAAAGACTAGACACGGGCTGGAATCTGGTATATCAGAATGACCAGTACTTAAACGTCAATCTGGAGCGGTTAAGTGATGACATTGGTACAACGCTTTCCCGCGGAGAGACCTTAACTCTTAATCTCACTACGCCACTTGAAGATATAGGCGTTCCTTTCCCTGCTGTTGTCTTCAAAAGTCAGCACAGTGCTTATGAGGTTTACCTGGACAACGAACTATTTGATGAGAAAAACATGGACAATGTTTCTGGCATAAGGTTCCTGGGCATTGGTTACAACACCATCAGCCTCCCATCTGATTATGCCGGCAAAAAACTGTCTATTAAGCTATACACCACGGAAAATAACACCCGAGCAGATCTTGTGACTCCGCTTTTTGGAAATTTCGATGATCTGTATCGAAACGTACTTCATGACGTACTAATTCCTGCATTCACAGCAATATTCCTTATTGTTTTTGGATTCGTATTCCTGATCATTTCGCTTGTTTTCTTTATGAAATCGTCGGGTGTATCTTCCCAGGTAATATGCTCCATTCTCAGTACCGTCATGGGCTTTTGGATGCTCAATTTCTATGATGCTATAGATTTCTTTATTTCGCCGCATTATGCCACATTTATAGAATATAGCGCCATGTATATGATAGTGCCCCTTATGTTTATCCTGATTCACAATCTTCACAAGAGGCATAACAGCAATGTGATCATTTTCCTTAGCTACTGTAGCATAGGCTTTGCTGCGCTTTTTATCGTGCTTCACCTGCTCAATATTGTTCATATTCATCATTTCCAGACACCATACTTTTTAATGTCTGTAATAGCACTTATTATTCTTCTAGTATATGACTACTTTGATTTAAAGCAGCAATCCAAGAATAACTCAAATCGTATTCTGATGATGGGACTTACTGCACTGGCTCTTTCTCTTGCAGTTTATGAGATTTCTGCTATATTCAAGCTTTTCGTAGACTACAGACAGGCAATCATCTTAAGCGTTCTTGTTCCTCTTGGAAGCCTGTTCTTTGTTGTAACACAGCTGCTCAACCATTTTATCTTCATGACCAGAATGTTTGCTCAGCGAAAAGAATATGCTTCACTTACTCAGATTGCTTATGTGGATAACCTGACTGAGATTCCTAACCGCGTAAGCTGTGATAAGAGGCTATTAGAACTGGCTGAATCCACAAGTAACTACTGTATCCTGAGCCTTGACCTTAATGGACTAAAGGAAGTTAATGATAACGCCGGTCATCCAGCTGGAGACAGGCTGCTCAAGTCTTTTGCCGGCGCTCTTAGAGATGTATTTGAAGGAACAGGCGAATGCTTCCGAATAGGTGGTGATGAGTTCACAGTTCTTTTCACCAGTATTGAAAAAGAGGTATTAGATGAGATGCTGATGACACTTGAAGCCAAGCTTTTAAAGCTTGACGAAGAGGATCCAGAGGCCAACCACAGTGTATCTTACGGCTACGCTTACAGCTTTGAAACTCAGGATCATGATACTCATACAGTCTTTATGCTGGCTGACCAGAGAATGTATGAGTTTAAGAGAAAATACTATAGTCATTTATCTACCAGATGATCAAACTATAAGACCCTGCGAAGGAACAACAATTCCTTTGCAGGGTCATTTTATTTGTAATTTATGTAGCTACTAGTGAATTAATAAGCACGTCCCCAGTAAACCATCTTCTTGGCTGGCTGTCCGCATATTACACACTTATCTGAGAGGTTCTCCTGCTCAAATGGAATACAACGGCTTGTTACGTTGAACTCTTCTTTGATCTTGTCCTCACACTCACGGCATCCGCACCACATAGCCTTTACAAAGCCGTTAGTTTCCTTGAAGTTCTCTGCAAACTCGTCCTTGTTGTGAGCTGCAAATGTATGTGCCTCAAGATGTGCCTTAGCTCTCTGGAACATATCGTTCTGAATCTGATCAAGGAGCTCTGCCATCTTAGCTGGAACATCTTCAATAGCACACTCGATCTTTTCTCTTGTATCACGACGGCAAAGTACGCACTTGCCTGCTTCAAGGTCCTTAGGTCCGATCTCAACACGAACTGGAATACCTCTCATCTCCTGCTCAGCGAACTTAAATCCTGGTGTTCTGTCTGTGTCATCAACCTTAACTCTGAATGCTGAAAGACTCTCTGCAATCTTATTTGCTGCCTCGAGAACGCCTTCCTTCTTCTGCTGGATAGGAATAACAACAACCTGGATTGGAGCAATCTTAGGAGGTACAACAAGTCCTGAGTTGTCACCGTGAACCATGATCATAGCTCCGATTGTTCGTGTTGTAAGTCCCCATGATGTCTGGTTTACATAGTGGAGCTGGTTGTCCTTACCTGCATACTGGATGCCGAAGGCCTTTGCAAAGCCATCACCAAAGTTGTGGCTGGTTGCGCTCTGAAGAGCACGTCCATCATGCATAAGAGCTTCTACTGTGTATGTAGCCTCTGCTCCTGCAAATTTCTCTTTATCTGTCTTCTGACCCTTGATAACAGGAATAGCCATGTCGTTCTCAAGGAAGTCAGCGTATACGTTCAGCATCTGCTGTGTACGCTCTTCTGCCTCTTCGAAAGTAGCGTGAGCTGTGTGTCCTTCCTGCCAGAGGAACTCACGGCTTCTAAGGAAAGGTCTTGTCTCCTTCTCCCAACGAACTACTGAGCACCACTGGTTGAGAACCTGTGGAAGATCCTTGTATGAGTGGATCTCTCCCTTATAGTAATCACAGAAAAGTGTCTCTGATGTAGGACGTACACAGAATCTCTCTGCAAGTGGCTCAAGACCACCGTGTGTTACCCATGCAACTTCTGGAGCAAAGCCCTCAACGTGATCCTTCTCCTTCTGAAGAAGTGACTCAGGAATGAACATTGGAAGGTATGCGTTCTGAACTCCTGTTGCCTTGAATCTTGCATCAAGATGCTTCTGGATAAGCTCCCAGATTGCATAACCTGCAGGCTTGATTACCATGCAGCCCTTGATGTTAGAGTAGCTAACAAGGTCAGCCTTGATGCACACGTCTGTGTACCATTGTGTGAAATCCTCATCCATGGACGTGATTTCTGCTACGAGTTTCTTGTTGTCTGCCATTTTCTTTTTCTCCTTTTTGATTTGTGCTAAGGGATTTCCAAGCATTTATGCAAAAAGAAAAGCCGATGCTCTTTGATCCCAAATCAGGGACCGAAGTTCATCGGCGGTACCACCCTTTTTAAATCCGGATATGGAATAATCAACCGGACTTCTCTCACTTACCCCTTAACGCGGGAAACGCTGTATTTATGCCACTTAGTAAAAAGAGCTTTCATACAGGACTCCAAGGCAGGTTCGCTGTTTAGACATAAGAGCCTCGCACCAATGGCTCTCTCTCTGAGATGTGTTACGCAGTTACTATTCCTCTTCTACGTCTATAAATATATTTAAAGATGATTTTATTGATTATTCTGTCGCTTGTCAACCCTCACACTGACACGCTGAAGCTGCCTGGGTTTGTAGTGGTAGTGCCAGCTACACCCGCTGCTGCACCTGGCATTGAAATCCTTACTGTCATCTGTTGTGTATCAGATCCGCCTGATGAGCCAAATACTGCTGAACCAGCATTTCCACCTGACATTGCTCCTGTAGCTGCTGCCTGTGCCTTATTCTTCTCGTGCTCTATCATTCCTTTAAGATAATCTCTGTCTGCTTCCGCTATCTCTTTCATTTCTTTAGCCCTGTGCTTGATCTTGAGCATCTTAAGGTCTTCTTCGGACATGTTAGGGTCAGGAGCATAAAGAGTTTCTGTCAGCTCTGTAAGATCCATGTCTTCCATCATTTCTGCCATTTCCTGGTTAAATTCATCCATCATTTCTGACATGGTATCACTTGCAGAAACAGCTGTTTCCTGAGTGTTATCTGCAATTTCTTCACTTATTTCCTGCATCATCTGCTGATACTCTTCCATGGCAATCTGTAGTTCATATTGATAGTCATATTCTGGGCGGAACTCATCATCTACATCCAGCTCCTGCATTGGATCAATGAGTTCCTCTTCTTCAAGTTTTTCCTCATCCTCTTGATCGTCTGTTTTCTTTTCTTCTATTTCTTCAAGAGCTGCTCCAAAGCCCTTGTGTGCTCTTTCAACCATCTCTTCCTGCTCAAGGTGAATTGCCTTTTTCTTGGCCACCTTTTCCATTGACTCAGCGTGATCTATTGCAAGCTGAAGCTCTTCATCATCGTACTCGCCGTTGCCCTTAAGGCGCTTTAGACGCATGATCTCACGCTTCGCTGCCTGAACTGCTTTCCTTACACTTACAGAATTCTTACTGCGAACTACCTGCGAAGATATCTTTTTGAAATTATACTGGAGTTTCTTTTTCTCAAGCGATGCTGCTTTAGATTTGGTACGCGAAGCCTTCAGCTGATTAGCATAGTTAACAGCCTGATCTACTACGCTACTCTTTTTCTCACTTTGCCTCTGCTCATAAAAAAGCCTGTCAAGCGTAGTATCCTTGGTTTCTTCACTTCTACCAATATTGTCGTTACTATACGGTGATTTGGACGCAGATTTGCCCCACAGAGAATTGTTATTTCTGTATATGTTCATACACAAATTTGTATTGATACCTACAGACATTTCGCATCCTCCATGACGCCGATACAAATCCATTTTGGCCTAGTAGCCCTATCACATTTTATATCGACATTTTGGGCGAAAACCTTAATAGCCACAGGTATATTTTTACCAAACAAAAAAGACTGGGGGATCCAGTCTTTTCTGTTTATTAGAGGTTTTTATAAAGGAAATACGTTATGGCGAACGTAAATCGGCAATTTGAATGAGTCAGCGGTTAAGCTCGCTAGTAGGACCGTCTGACTGGTGGTTCCTGATAATACTATCTATCTCTCTAAGATCACTTGCTGGAAGATCTCCAGGGATAGTATTCTTGACACTTGATGTGGCATTGCCATAGGCGAGGGCCTTCTGACAATCTCCATATTTGAGCATTCCGTAGAGAACGCCGGACACATAAGCATCACCAGAACCAATTCTATCTATAACATCAATGTTGGTATAAGGCTTTTCTGTGTAGAATTCATCACGCTCTGCATCATAAATTGTTGATGTAAAGTTGTGTTTGCGAGGGCTGATAACTTCTCTCTGAGTAGTACATACAACCTTGACCGGATATTCCTTGGTATAGCTCTTCATAATATCCTCAAGGTCACCTTCCTTCTGCATCATGCGTCTGGAAGTCTCCTCTGATATAAAAAGAATATCCACATAAGGGAGAATCTTCTTGATAGCAGTTCTCGCATCCTCTTCACTCCAAAGGTTAGCACGGTAATTACAATCAAAAGATACCATTGCTCCGCCTTCCTTGAAGCGTCTGATCATCTCAGTAGTAACTTCACAGGTGTTCTTGTTAAGAGCAAGTGTGATACCACTTGTGTGGAACATTCTGGTGGAAGTGTACACATCCTCAGGAATCTCATCCAGTGAAATCCTAGTGATGGATGAATTCATTCTGTCATAAACAATTGAAGGCTTACGTGGTGCAGCGCCATTCTCGTAGTAGTAGATACCAAGTCTTGCCTCAGGTGACTCATCATAAATAAGATAGTCATCTGATACACCCTCGAAACGAATCCTGTTCTTAATAAATGTTCCAAGAGCGTTCTGTGGAAGTCTTGAAATGATTCCAGTACGAAGCCCTAAAAGAGCTACTCCGGAAGCTACATTAAGCTCGGAGCCACCAGCCCTCTTATCAAACACATCACCTCTTGTCATGCGCTCATAATTAGGTGGTGAAAGGCGGAGCATTATCTCGCCAAAGGTTAAAAGATCAAAACGTCCGTCTCCCATAAAGGCCTCCTTGCATAACATATAACCTATCAATACTGCTAAACATCAATTGCTTACAATGGATATGATAGATTAAAAGATATTCTTGTGTAAGTGCTTACATCGCACCAAATATGGAATATTCTGAACATTCACCGGCAAAAAACAAGGACGAGACAATTATCCCGTCCTTTAACGTGTTATTTACTTCTTTTTCTTCGATCCTCATGAGTCTGATAGAACAGGCGCTTGTCCGCATACATGGCATTATCTGCCCTGTCAAATACACTCACATATTCTTTATCCTCGGAAGGATCATAGGTTGCAAAGCCTACTGAAACGCCAACTTCTACGCTAGGATCATGGAAAATAGGTGATTCCTTATTCTTCCTGCTGATAATATCCTTAAGTACCTTGATCTGTTCTGAAGGATCCGGATCATCAAGAATAGCCACGAACTCATCTCCACCAATACGGTATATTCTGCTCATTCCAAAGACATCTCTTATATCTTTTGAAATTTCTATAATAAGCTTATCGCCTGTATCATGACCAAAATCATCATTGATGATCTTTAGCTGGTTGATATCAAATACTACAACAGAGAATACAATCTCTGGATTCTCTTTCATTTTCTTTTCCAGAATCTGCAGATATTCCATGTAGGAAGTTCTGTTGTTCATTCCTGTAAGGCCATCAATATATGCATGGGAACGTATAATCTCAATCTGGTTTGCAAGCCTTGCCTGCATAATGATGAGCCTTTCTCCCATATAGTCAATGATATCCGTAACACCCCTGGCATCATCCGAATCATTGTACATTGGGAAGTCAAAGCTGTCGTTATCAAAAGCAACCTCTTCGATCAGCGTCTCAACTCCATTTGAAAGATCATTCATCTTATCAATAAGGGTTTTAAAATATCGGAAATACTGTCTGGTTATAAGAATAGCAAGAGTATTGGCACAGACAAGTGCAACAGTCAAGAAAGTTCCCACGATTATGAATAGATGCTTTAATTTATCATGGTACCAATCAGAGCTAAAATCTACAGCTACTATACCGGCCACATTTCCTTTAGAATCATATACTGGAGAATAGGAACTATAAAAAGTACCCCATTCATCCTCATAAGGTACGTCATCTACTCCGGCAACTCCTTGGCTGGCATTATATAGTGCTTCTGTATATACAATAGGAGCTCCAAATTCTCCCGGATCTTCTATTGTAGGGTCAACGCCAAAAACAAACTCTCTTTCACTTACCTGCATTATGCAGTAAATATACTCGAGCTCAATATTATCCTGAAAATATGTAAGGGTGTGCATTACTTTCTGATATTCGGGAGAATCAATATCGTCAGCGGTAATCTTCGCCAGTTCATCGCCATCTAGCATGGCTGCTGCTGTATTAGAAATATCCAGCATACGCTCATTTATCTGAGTTCTCATGGCCTGCGCTGATTCACTGATAAGGACATAACCAAAGATAACATTGAATATTGCTAATCCAATGCTGTTGAATATTGTATAGTTAGTTGCATTGTTAAGTTTCTTCATTTCCCAATGACAATATACTTATAATCGGTTAAACGTCTACATTATTTATTATAGCACTACCCCCCCCCCGAAAAAATTTAAAAAAACTCTAACTAAATCTAACGAAAGTATTAACTAAGTCTTGATTCATCCCTGTCATTATACTTGGATAAGACAATTTCCCCTGTCTCAAGAGACTTTCTTACATCAATTACTCTCTGATTCTCTGATCCCCTGAATCTGAGCATGATATTCTTTTTATCCAGCATGAATTCTCCGTCCACAAGAACATCAGTCATGGACAAAATAGCCTCTGTATCTTCGCCGTAACATTTCTTGTTATCTTTGTCTGTCAGTTCTTCCCAGGTATAGCCTGAATAGATCCAGATTGTGGCCTTAGGAACTTCTTTTTTTATTCGCTCCAAAAGAGGTCTGATTTCCTTCTGATTAACGATTTCCATAGGCTCTCCGCCAAGGATAGTAAGTCCTGCAATATAATCAGGCTTAAGAGACTCGACGATCTCATCCTCCACCTCTTTGGTATAAGGAACTCCATAATTAAAGTCCCATGTCATCTCATTAAAGCAGCCTTTGCAGTGATGTGTACAGCCACTTACAAAGAAGGCAGTCCTACATCCTACACCATTTGCTACATCGTTGTAATAAACCTGTCCGTAATTCATATATTTTGCCCTGATTTTTCCTTGTGTATCACAAGAGCCGGGATAAATCCCGGCTCCTGCTATATGTCAATTTCATAACCCCCTACAAGTAGGCTTACGCGAACCTGTAATTATCAATTCAAAAGCCATTAAAGCTTTGGATTGCTCATGTGCAATACTCTCTCTTTGATCTCCTGTGTACGTCCCTGATTCCAGAACTGTGTTCCGATATATCCACATGTACGACGTGCAACGTTCATCTTGTCCTGATTGCGGTTACCACAGTTAGGGCATTCCCAGATGAGCTTACCGTCTGTATCTGTAACAATCTTGATCTCTCCGTCATAACCACAGCACTGGCAGTAGTCTGACTTGGTGTTGAGCTCAGCATACATGATGTTGTCGTAAATGTACTTCATAACTGAGATTACAGCCTCGATGTTGCTGTTCATATCTGGAACCTCAACATAGCTGATAGCTCCTCCTGGAGAAAGAGCCTGGAACTCAGATTCAAACTTAAGCTTAGTAAATGCATCAATCTGCTCAGTTACATGAACATGATAGCTGTTTGTAATGTAGTTCTTGTCTGTAACCTCTGGAATAATACCAAATCTCTTCTGGAGGCACTTAGCAAACTTGTAAGTTGTTGACTCAAGTGGTGTTCCATAGAGACTGAATGCTACGTTTGTCTCAGCTCTCCACTTAGCACACTTATCATTGAGGAACTGCATTACCTTAAGAGCGAAATCTTTTCCTCTAGGATCTGTATGTGATACGCCCTTCATATACTTGGTACATTCGCAAAGTCCAGCGTAGCCAAGTGAAATTGTTGAGTAGTTGCCAAACAGAAGTGGATCGATAACTTCGCCCTTCTGAAGTCTTGCAAGTGCTCCGTTCTGCCAAAGAATAGGAGCTACATCTGAAGGAGTTCCAAGGAGTCTGTTGTGTCTGCACATAAGTGCTCTCTTACAGAGCTCTGTTCTCTCTTCAAGAATTGCCCAGAACTTCTCTTCATCCTTAAATGATGAGCAAGCAACGTCTACGAGGTTGATAGTAACTACGCCCTGGTTGAAACGGCCATAGTACTTGTGGTTGCCATCCTCATAGTTAAGAGCATGTGACTTGTTGCCCTTGTTGCAAAGACCTTCTGCGTTCTCTTCGCTATCAGGTGTAAGGAAGGATCTGCATCCCATACATGGATATACATCGCCCTTCTTGAGCTCTTTCATCTTCTTGGCTGAAATGTAGTCAGGAACAAGTCTCTTGGCTGTACATTTAGCTGCGAGCTCTGTGAGGTACCAATACTTGGAATCCTCATGGATATTGTCCTCATCAAGAACATAGATGAGCTTAGGGAATGCTGGTGTGATGAGCTGTCCCTTCTCATTCTTAACACCAAGGATACGCTGCTTGAGCATCTCCTCGATGACCATTGCAAGGTCTTCTCTCTGCTGTCCCTCTGGAACCTCATCGAGATACATAAATACTGTAATGAAAGGAGCCTGACCATTTGTAGTCATAAGAGTGATTACCTGGTACTGAATAACCTGGCAGCCTCTCTCGATTTCCTTTCTAACTCTCATCTCTGCGATCTCTTCAACCTGCTTCTTGTTGACCTTAACGCCTGCAGTCTCAAACTCAAGAGCAACTTCCTTGCGGAATTTCTGTCTGCTGACATCAACAAAAGGAACAAGGTGTGAAAGTGTGATACTCTGTCCACCGTACTGTGAGCTGGCAATCTGTGCAATCGCCTGTGTTGCAATATTACAAGCTGTTGAAAAGCTCTTAGGACGCTCGATCATGGTCTCAGAAATAACTGTACCGTTCTGAAGCATATCCTCAAGGTTTACAAGACAGCAGTTGTGCATGTGCTGTGCAAAGTAATCTGAATCATGGAAGTGAATAAGTCCCTCTTCATGAGCCTTAACAACATCCTCAGGCAAAAGAAATCTTCTGGTAATATCCTTGGAAACCTCACCTGCCATGTAATCTCTCTGAACAGAGTTAACAGTAGGGTTCTTGTTGGAGTTCTCCTGCTTAACCTCTTCGTTACTGCACTCGATAAGAGACATGATCTGCTCATCAGTTGTATTGGACTTTCTGACAAGAGCATGCTTGTAACGATAGGTAATGTACTTTCTAGCTACATCGAACTTGCCAGCTCTCATGAGTCCATCCTCAACCATATCCTGGATTTCCTCAACGCTAGCTGCACGTGTAAGCGTAGCACAAAGCTTCTCAACTCCAGTAGCTATGTCGATTATCTGACCATGTGTCAGTCTCTTCTCCTCAGTTACTTCATTATTAGCTTTCTCGATAGCTGCGGAAATTTTGCTGACATCAAAAGCAACTTCCTTGCCACTTCTCTTGATAATCTTCATAGGATCCCCCTTGAAAAATAGATATATTATATGTCTGTTTGAGCCACAAAAAATATGGCTGGCATGCAAGCATGCTACCATATTCTTTTTTTACTCTTTATCACTACATCTTGTGGTTACATTTAAATAATAATACAATATTTTGTTGATTTCAAGCCCTTTAAAAATTAAATTTTTCTCACCTGTTCGAGGCGATTATGCAGTCTTTTCAAGTGTTCCAGCGTTTTGGCATCCGAAATATAATTTTTAGAAAAATAATATTCCGTTTTGACTAACCCCAATATCTTGTGGTAGTCATCAAAAAATACCTCTGTATCTTGATCTGTATTCATTTCCAAACCAAGAACATCTGCCAGATGGTGAACTGTACCAAAATTACCATCCACAAGCAGCGTATCTTTGCCAAAAAATTCCTGTAAGGCCGGCTTAAAGTAGTTAAAATGCGTACATCCAAGAACGAGCGCACAATAATCTGCCGGGTCAAAATCAGCAAAACGACCTCTAATATAACCCACTACTTCCTCTGTGTCAAACTCCTCTTTTTCTGCGAATTCTACTAGCCTTGGCATGGCCATGAGGTCTACTCTGTGCTCCCCGTCTACTCTGTGGAGGAGGTCCTTAAGTTTGTCCTCACGAATAGTCACAGGAGTAGCTATTACCATGATCCTCTTATCGTCTGTGCCCTCAACTGCAGGCTTAACAGCAGGTTCCATTCCAAGGATCGGAATGTCAAATCTGCTCCTTAGTTCCTTAATGGCAACACTTGTAGCTGTATTGCAGGCTACAACAAGGGCCTCGGCTCCTTTTTCAATGAGGAACTGGGTATTGTCAATCGCAAACCCTATTATCTCCTCCGGAGTCTTAGTGCCATATGGAACATGCTCTGTATCCGCATAAAATATGTATTCTTGCCCAGGCAATCTGTGGTAAGCCTCATGTAATACGGATAATCCACCTATTCCCGAGTCAAAAATTCCTATTTTCATATGTTTTCCTATCTTTACATTTCATAATAAAATGATTAATCTTAATTTATGAGCGAGAAAAAATTTGAAGAACTGCATAAATTATACGACAATTCCAAGGTCGGCTCATTAGTCCAGGAAATCTGTGAGTACTATGCGACTCAGGACGACTATGAAGACAATTCCTATCAGGATGAGATCGAACCACCAGAGATAGTCGAGTCAATATATCTTCTGTTCTGCATCCAGAGTCGCGAGCAGATCCTCGATGAGCTGTCTATTGTGCAAAAAAAATATCCCGATCTATATAGCTCCGTCAGCGGGATGCACAACACTCTTTTAATCAATATGGATTATCGCACTCTTGAAAAGAGTTGTGGTCAGAAAATAGCTGATCATGCAAAAGACACTACACTTGAGGAAGTCCTAAACCATGCGGATTCCTATGCACGATCCAGCGAGTCACTTTCTGTCGCAGTTGATAAATTTTATACCTGGCTACATACACGCAGTAAATAATCAGTAACCATTCAGTAATGAATGGTTACTTTTTTATTTCTCTGATAAATACTTCATTGAAGCATAAACTCTTGATCCATTATAGTCCACAAGAGCCCATGTTCCATCTTCATTAACAGCAATTCTGCTAAGCTCTGTTCCCTTAGGGACAGATGTAACTATAGTTGCGTCGCTCTGAGAATTATCAACAGTTCTAAGGTTGAGCTTCTCAGCAGTTACGACAACTGTGTCATTCTTCTCAATATATCCAGTTGGCAGCGCCAGTTGAACCTCCTGGGCCTGATCCGGATCAGGTGCCAGATACTTGTCATAAACCTTGACCTTAAAAACAATTGCCAGAATCGCCAGAATGAGTATTCCTGTGATTATTGAAGATATCCTGATGAAGAGTTCAATTGGAAATCCACCTTCAGATTCCTCATCTTCCTCTTCTTCGTCGTAGTCATCGTCGCTATAATCTTCTTCCTCGTACCTTTCTTCTGTACGAGATCGTCTTCTCCTGATCGGTTCCTCTTCTACTACTTCTTTGGCCTCAGGTTCAGGCTCTACTGGTTCAGACACAGGCTCTTCTTTTTCCTGGACAGCCTCTTTCTCCCTCTCCAGTTCTTTCTGCCTCTCCTGGAAGTATTCTTCTCTTTCTTCCTCGTTAAAGAAGTTGTAAGGATCTACAATCTGAATATCTATATCGGTTGTGTCTTCGACGTTGCCTTTTTTCTTGTAGTCTTCAAAATTAGTAATCTTATCCGCCAACGTTTTGTACCTATTCCTTTATAAAACTAAAATGCTGACCGTTAGGCCAGCACTTTATCAATTATTCCTTGTAATTTAGCCTTGTTCAGTGCTCCAACTGCTGTCTCAATAACTTCCCCGTTCTTGAAGAAAGCAAACATTGGAATTGACATGACATTGTACTTCTGAGCTATGTCTGGAGACTGATCAACGTTGATCTTACCGATCTTCATCTCACCTTCATACTCTCCAGCGAGCTCATCGATTACAGGCGCCATCATCTTGCAGGGGCCGCACCAATCTGCGGAAAAATCAACGAGTACCGGAATCTTGCTCTTTAATACTTCTTCTTCGAAATTCTGACTGTTCAAACTGTAGTCCATTAGTTACTTCCCCTTTCTGCTCACAACGTATTTGTAAATCGGATTGCCTAGTGATGAGAACTTCTCCTCATATTCCGTCATTACATTGCCCTCGTTCATGACAGGGTCATTATGAAGGTCACGTGTACAAGCATCCAAAGTCCATCCAGCTGGTTCTACTTCCTCAAGTGCAAAATCAAACAGATCCTTGTTATCTGTTTTGAATTCTACAACCCCATCGGGCTTGAGAATCTTGTCATACCTTCCTAAGAATTCTCTTGATGGAAGTCTCCTCTTGGCATGTCTGTCCTTGGGCCACGGATCTGAGAAGTTGAGGTAAATTCTATCTACCTCTGATGGAGCAAATACATCTGCGATGTTCTCAGCATCCATTCTAATGAATATTACATTAGGAAGCTGTCTCTGCTCCTGTTTCTGAATTGCTCTAAGAAGTACACTGGAATATTTCTCAATTCCTACGTAATTGACGTCTGGGTTAAGCTCTGCCAAATCCATAAGGAATCTACCCTTACCCATTCCAATCTCGATTCTGATTGGATTGTCATTACCAAATACTTCTTTTTTCCAGAGTCCCTTCATAGTCTCGGGATTCTTGACAGTGTACTTACTGTCAGCAATTACTTCTCTGGAACCTGCAATGTTTCTTAAACGCATTTCTCATCCTACCTATATTTCTTATATTAGAATTTTACAACATTTGCGAGCACTTGGAAAGTAGTGTATTATCTATATACTATGAGACATTCTGATTTCTTTAATATAAGGAAAATCAAATATAGAGCGGCTTTGAGTGCACTCATTTTTTTGGCGTTCTTCCATATCCAGGCCGTTACCTCTTTTGCCGACACTGTAGACTATCAGGCAGAGGCAGATGCGCGTAAAGAGCTGCCAATCCAGAGCAACAGCACCTCCGGATGGCCAGAAGGACCAGCGATTGGTGCTGAGGCAGCCATCGTCATGGAAGCCTCCACTGGAACTATTCTGTATGCCAAGAATATTCACGAGGAGCTCTACCCAGCCAGTACCACCAAGATCATGACTTGTCTTTTGGCCGTGGAAAATGCCAGTCTTAGTGACAAGATAACCTTCTCTAATGATGCAGTATTTAGTGTTCCGAGAGATGGTTCTTCAATAGGTATGGATGTTGGCGAGTCTATCACTCTTGAGCAGGCACTTTACGGAATCATGGTAGGAAGTGCCAACGAAGTAGCCAATGCTGTTGGCGAACATGTAAGTGGCAGTATAGATGGTTTTGTAAACCTTATGAACAAGCGCGCCACAGAACTGGGATGTACCAACACTCACTTCAATAATACCAATGGTCTTCAGGATGAGTTTCATTATACAAGTGCTTATGATCTTGCACTAATAGCCCGAGCCTTTTTTGATAACGAGCTCCTGTGTAAGGTCGGCAACACCCCTCGTTATCACTTCACAGAAACCACAACGCAGCCAGATGATTTCTACCTTAATAATAAACACAAGCTTATCTCAGGAGAGATCAAATACGACGGAATCGTTGGTGGCAAGACCGGTTACACAGATCTGGCAAGAGAAACCCTTGTCACCTGTGCAGAAAGAGATGGCGTCAAACTGATATGTGTCATTCTCAAGGAAGAATCTCCAGCTCAGTTCACTGATACAGTCACTCTTTTCAACTATGGATTTAATAACTTTGCATCGATAAATGTAGCTGACACCGATAAGCGATACATGCCTAATGATTCCCTTTTCTTTGAATCAGAGCATGACGTATTTGGCAAATCAGGCACTATTCTGAGCCTTAACAAGGCTAGCACCATTATCCTTCCCAAGACTTCATCTATTAATGATACAGACTATTCTGTATCCTATGAGCTCTCAGAGGATGATCTGGATACTGCTGCCAATGCCATAGCCAAGGTATCTTATACCTACAACGGCGTTCCAATAGGAACTGCTCTCTTATGCTATGCTGCTCAGCGCAGTAACGGAAGCTACGGTGGCTCAGCCCATACTCACACCACCTATATCAATGTAGGTTATATTCTTATTGGAGCTGTAGCTTTTGTATTTATAATGACCATAGGCAGTTCCATTTCTTCGAGAATAGCTACCAACAGGCGCTACTCCAGTAAGAGTGACAGGCTTAGATACAGACGCCGTAAAAAAGAATTTAAAAAAGGTAAGATCAAGTTTAAATAATAAAAAAGCCTCAGTATTCCTTGTGAATACTGAGGTTTCTTGCTATTATCCTTAATCGCTCTGTCTCTTTTTGACTTTTCTTTGCTTGATCTTCATTGCCTCAACGTCTTCTGGCTGAATGAACTTGCAGGTCTTAACAACAAATAATCTTCCGTTTTCTGCCTTCTTGATGCGCACCTTGGACTTCATGAAGCCGTGAAGCTCGCAGTAGGCCACAGAATAATAGTGTTTACTGTTAGGAGAAAACCACTTAACCTTGCGCCTGATGTTGCGATGACACAAATAGCACTTGGTGCTCATGATCTCTATATTCTCCAGGATATCTTCCTTGGTATCAAACTCCCTTGAAATGTACTTAAAATAATCATCAAAGGTAATCTTGATCTCCTGCTTCCTGGTCTTGGGCGTTACATAGGTATCAAAAGAAACCTTCTGAAGCACCTTGTCACCTAGCTTTTTAAATATACGAGCTGTATATTCGGCATCAGCAAGCGCTCTGTGGAACGGAATATCTTTTTCCAGATTCATCTCATCAACGACAGTTGAAAGTGCCTTTCTGGATTTGCCATCATCAAATGCAAGGCTATAGAGCTTCTGAACATCATAGAAGGCTATAGGTCTATCGGACAAAAGAGGCATTCCAAAAAAGTCCAGATTTCTCTGAAACTCTGTAAGATCCAGCGGACCCCAGCTACAAAAAACAGCATCCTCTCCGCACCAATCCAGGAACTCTTTGGCTACCTCCTGAAACGAACCACCATTTTCTAAATCTTCCATGGTCAGATGTATCAGCTTACCTGTGATCCTGTGCATCTGTTTATAGACCTGTGGCTTGATGAGTCTTGAAAACTCGCCTGTCTTTTCTTTATTCTCATTTAATTTAACTGCGCCTATCTCAACGATCTCGAAATTAAGTGTCTTATCATTCTCTGTTACCGGCGCGTCTCCCTGGTTCCATTCCAGGTCAAAAACAATGTAATTCTTCATATTTACTATTATATTATATTTCTTCAAAATTTGTTCTTGACATTTTAAATTGTGCGCAATATAATTTGTATAAATCAAACATTGTAACCAATTTATTTGTATTTAATTTTAATGGAGGTCCAAGATGGGATTTTATGATTATTCTGTAACTGATGCTCAGGGCAATGAAGTTTCTATGGCTGATTTCAAGGGCAAGGTTGTTCTTGTTGTTAACACAGCTACTGGATGTGGCTTCACACCTCACTACAAGGATATTGAGGCTATGTACGAGGAGTATCATGATCAGGGACTTGAGGTTCTCGACATTCCTTGTAACCAGTTTGCAGGACAGACACCTGGTACAGACGACGAGATTCATGAGTTCTGCCAGCTTCATTACAACACTAAGTTCCCACAGATGACCAAGTCAGAAGTTAACGGCGATGGTCAGCTTCCTCTCTATAAATTCCTCAAGGAGCAGAAGGACTTCGAAGGCTTCGGTAAGGGACCAGCTGCTCTTGCTATGGGCGTAATGCTCAAGAAAATTGATAAGGATTATAAGAACAATCCTGATATTAAGTGGAACTTCACCAAGTTCGTTGTAGATCGTGAGGGTAATGTTGTTGCCCGCTTCGAGCCTACAGCAGATATGAAAAAGGTTGCTGAGTGTGTAGCATCTCTTATCTAATCTCCATAAGATTTGCATGTTTCTAACGCAACGACACTTTATGTATAAAACGAGCGGCTGATCAGTTATACTGGTCAGCCGCTTGCTTTTTACGATTATTTATTTAGTTTTAGCTGAGTAAGTCCTGCTCTTCTAAGTCTTACTACTCCAAGGAGGAAGGCTCCCTGGCCTAATATGTTAACTCCTTCGGCTATCCAGTTCCAAAATGCTGCATCAAAATCCTTGGAAGCAAGGTAACCCATAGTAAGAGAGCATACAAAATTAATTACAAATAGTGCTATAATTGATGATTTCTTAAGTCTATGAGCAATTACGCACAGAGCATAACAGATCATAGCAAGTCCAATGATCATAAAGCTGATCATTATTGGTGTTCCCTTAAACAATACAGGTGGAGCAATACAAAGTGCTGCGTTCTCTGTCTGCTTGTGATTAAGCATTCCTACAAGTCCCAGACCAGATAATAAGAATCCCACAGAAATAACTGGGAAATACAGGTTATTAAGTGATTCAAAATCACAAACACCCGCAGCGTACAGTAATTTGTAAGTAGCCTTAGCTGAACCGGCAAAAACTACATCTATTGTTCCAGTTGCAAAAAGCGCAAATGCACCTTTGCTCATCTTGTTATACAGATCCCTCTGCAATTTTACAGCTGCTATTGCGAAAAATAATACAGGAAGGAAATCTGCGAGCGCCATATAAACGCTATAGTCTTTCATAAAACCTCCAAATTTACCTTATTATTTTTCCCTCATAAAAATAAACAAAAATCGATTTTGGATATCAACCCTTTTTATTCAAATGATAGATAGGTAAAAATGGGATGATGATTGGTGTCTTATCAGCGTAGTCGTTATATGCCTGATCATTTCCATAACGAGCCATCTGTCTCTTTTCAAGACGCTGTGCGCCATTGAACATAATATATACAATTGCAATGTAAGCAAGTACTGCAATAAGCCACTGTCCAATTCCAGTGTAAGTTGTGATTCCACTTACAAAAATACCTGTCCAGAATGTGATCTCTCCAAGGTAGTTAGGGCATCTTACAATCTTGTAGAGGCCTTCTGTAGCTACCATGTTTGGATTGGCCTTTTTCTGAGCTGATTTCTGCTTGTCAGCAGCTGACTCAAGGATAAGTCCACAAATTGAAATCACGATTCCGATAACTGGAAGAACTACGTCCTTGGACTCGTTAGCATATCTGTAAAACATAGGGCTAACCTGCATAGTATAAAGAACTGCGCAGAATACCCAAATTGCGATGCTTACAAAAACAGGAATTTTCTTATCTAAACCAATTTCATTCTTCATGGTCTTCTGATATGCAGAGCTCTTAATCTCTCTGTAGAGAAGGAAGCCTGAAAGTCTTGCACCATATGCAATGAAAAGAATAGTCTGTAAAACTGCAAGCCATAAAATACCATCTGTCCAGCCATTCTTAAGTGCAATAATAAGCGCGCAAACACCGCCCCCTGCTACAGCAAAGCCATATCCGATTGACATGAAGTATACATACTTGTAGAAACCTACTGCGCACAGAATAAGACATACGATGCAGATGATAAGTAAATAGTTCCAATGTAACATTTCTAGTCTC
>NZ_JAFRGN010000029.1 GCF_017433805.1 Butyrivibrio sp.
ATTATATATAGTTTATATATCATATAGGATAAAATTCAATAGATATCATGCATTTATGATCTGGAAGTTCAGATTTATATCCGATAATGGTAAATAGAATAATAGCCAGGTATATGATAACTATAAATATTAATTTACATCAATAAATGTAGTGTTATTAATCATTTTTCTTTATTTTGCGTTATTTTGGAATCAGAGGACTAATTTGTCGTTGCAAAGTTCTAAAAATAGAATTATCAAATTATAAAATATCTATAAAATTCGCTACCAGAGAAGTGCAATTTTAATATAAATATTTTGCAAGTTATAAAAGCGCTTAGTTGAGCCATTTATTGATATCTTTAGATATTTATGATATATAAATAATTAATGTATGCATAATTACTTGCATTTATATAAAAAGCGCAATAAATTTTCATTTTATAATAACTATGATATTTACAGTTTTTATCACTATTTACATACATTATTAATTCTTCTTTTGATATTATATGTTATCTTTTTAAAATATAATATTCATATTAAATTAAATTAACCACAACGGTCAATTTTGACAATATTCTTGATCTCCAGCATCTCAAATATAATAGCTTTTAATATCTGTCGATTTTATATATTTAAACTTTTTATTTCCTGGCCAATTGATATACAACAATTGCTAGAGTTAATATAATACGGTATTTATCGAGTAAATGTCATATAGTTATATTTTGATATATTTTTATATATCGTATGTTTCCATATCACTTTTTATAGTTTCTTAATAATTTTTACATTCTTTTAATATTCATAATTCCAATAAATTCTTCTTTCTAATCCATCAAAATATTATTTTGCAAGAAATATTTCATATTTTTTCCTGGTTACTTTCATAAATAAAAATGATTTATGCTACAATCTGATAAATTAAAGAATTACGTTTATATTCACCTGATCTTTATAATTGCAATCGAAGATAATTTTCTCTTTATACGACGAATAAGGTTGTTTTTATATATAAATAAAACTACAATTTGTTATTAATTAATACCTGAGAGAAACTCAGTATTTATCTATATTTGTGTATTTATGAGTGACTAAAATGGGATTATATAGTTATAAAAAAGGGAATGAGGGGTAAGATTAATTGGGATAAAAGGTATACAAAAAGGGCTTATCTATGAAACACCAAAAGTAACTATTTTAGGGACTAAAGGAGATACTTTAAGGCGCGAAAGGTGACATAAAAGGGAATTAAAATCAAAAGGTGAACAAAAAGGGAACCGAGTGTGAACAAAAAGGGCATGAAAAATAGGTGCATTATAAGGCCTATATCCTTAATATATGTAAAGAGCATAAGAGAATATCCATAAACAGGAGAAAATATAGAAATTTGGCCTATATTTTCTTTTTTTATGATATTTCTTAAATAGTCCGGGCACAAAAAATATAATTAAATATATAAAAAGAAAAAAGAATATTTAGATTAATGAACTGGATGATAAGATCTGATGTCTAATTATAGAGAAACCATTAAGAGATCATTAAAGGTGACTAAAAAGGGAATGGTGATATAAAAGGGCGCAGCCAAATTATTAACCATGGCAGAATACAAGAAAAGCCTTATTCTAGACATTTTAAGCCCATTATATTTATATAAAGGTGAACAAAAAGGGAACGTATAAGTGACCAAAAAGGGAATATAAGGTATTATAGCTGCGGATAAACGCTGGAAATAAATTTTTACGAGTAAAAGATATAAAAAGGGGTCAAAAAGTGACTAAAAAGGGATTAAAAATGACTATTATAGTCTAACCATATTGGTTAAAAGATAGCTAAAGGGGCGTACATTATTCGAAAGGTGCACAAAAAGGGAATATATTTTATCGACCTTAACGGTCAACAATTTGTAGTATTAATAATTTGACAAACCCACAAAATATAGGCAAAATTAGCTTGTAAGTGACAAAAAAGGGAATATAATATTATTGAAGTAAATAAAAAGGGAATGTTATTTATTCTATATGTTTACTAAAGGTGTACAGAAAAGGAATCAGGTTCCTTATTTAAAGGTGTACAAAAAAGGAATTTGATATTTGTGGGGGATTTATGGCAGATAAAAAAAGAGAACAGTTAATTGTCAGCAGGAGTTATAAGAAGTCCAACGAGCTGATCAATGCAATGGGTAAAGGAACTGCTCTTAGCCAGAAGCTTTTTGCTATAGGAATGCAGAACATTACGGTTGATAACACCAATAATGTTGTTGCTACTATATACGGATCTGAACTGCGTAAGATGTTCAAATCTACTTCTGGTTCATTATATGAACATATTGAGGCATTATGTGACAGACAGGTTAAGGGTCAGACCATTTTTGACTGGAATCTTCTCATGAAGGATAAGGAAAATGGTAAGATTGAGGCTCATCAGGTAGTTACAGATGCTTCGTTTAAGGATGGAACGTTAACGCTACGTTATAATAACTCCTTAACTGATAAGATTGTTAACCTGCAGAAGAACTATACTGTACTTAGTTTGGCTGACACACTGAGCCTTAAGAGTGTATATTCGCTGCGTTTATATGAGATGCTCAAATCAGCCTATGATTACAAGAAATACTTGACCAAAGAGCCAGGAGAGCAGGCTTTTGAATATAATCTTACAGAGCTCAAGCTGGAGCTTGGTATTATTACATCTGGTGGTGTTAAAGAAATCAAGAACGAGCTTGAAAAAGAGTTGCCAGATTATGACAAGATAGAAGCTCTTGCTGATAAAAATGACCTTAATAAGTACAAGGAGTACAAGATTTTCAATAGAAATGTACTCAGTAAGGCCAAGGATGAGCTCAATAAGAAAACAAGCCTTGAAGTTGATTATGAGCCTATCAAATGTGGTAGGAAGACTGCTGGAATCAGGTTTTTTGTTAATCAAAAGGAAAGTGCTGTTCCTAAGGAAAAGATGCCTGTTATTAACAAGGATGAGATTTTAGATGAGCTCATGGATCTTCTTCACGATGATTTCAAATTCAAGGAGATCAGAGAGATAGCAGAAGCTGCAGAATATGACCTTGAAAAGGTACGGAATGCTTATAATTACATGCTCACGTATGATAAGACAATTGATGTTCCAATAGCTTTTATCAAGGAATGTATCAAGAATGAGTATTATGCTAATAAAGCTAAGCCAATGTATCCTAAAAAGAATACATTTAATAGTTTTGAGCAGAATCAGGACAATTTTGAAGAATTAGAGAAATTATTGCTGGATAACTGATATAGAAGCGATATATGTTATATAACATATATCGCTCTATTGCTTATTAGGAGGACTTATGGAAAGAATAGTATCCAAATTACTGATGTATGGTGATATGCCAGAGGATTCAATACTCATGCAGCTTGCATATGTTTGCAGGGATCTTCACAGCGGAAATTATAGCAAAGAGGACCTGACAGCGCGTGTTTACAAGCAGATAAAGAGAATATTGGTACTGGGGACATCTTGTGCCTTTGATAAGAATTTGTGGCATAATTATCTGACTTATCTGCTCATCATGGATGAGAATCCATTCAGTCTGACCTGTGAAAAGGTTGGAAGTAAGAATGGAAGTGTAAATCATTTTGCCAAGAACGATTTTGCAGCATTCAGACAGCTTTTTGACTATGATTTCAGTGAGCTTGAGAAGGCTTTAGATGTAGATTGTTTCACCTGTATCACTAATTATCAGGCCATTGATAAGCCTGAGCTCATGTATAATGGCAATGTTAGTGAGAAAGTAAGAGGACTTAGCGCTGCACTTGAGAATACTGACTCAGTAGAGGCCTTTTTTGACGAGGTTACATCTTTTTACAAAGATATAGGTGTTGGAGCGTTTGGACTTAACAAGGCCTTCAGAATACATGAAATAGATGGTTCCAGGGTAGAATTCAATCCTATCAACAATATGGATGCAGTTGTTCTTGATGACCTTGTGGGTTATGAATTACAGAAAAAGAAGCTTATTGCCAATACTAAGGCCTTTGTTGAAGGTAAAAAAGCAAATAATGTCCTTTTGTTTGGAGACAGTGGAACAGGCAAATCAACCAGCATCAAGGCTATTGTCAACGAGTTCTACAAAGATGGACTCAGAATGATCGAGATATATAAGCATCAGTTCAGACTTTTATCTCAGCTTATAGCACAGATCAAGAATCGTAATTACAAGTTTATCATCTATATGGACGATCTTTCTTTTGAGGAAGATGAATCCGATTACAAGTTCCTCAAGGCAGTAATTGAGGGCGGTGTAGAGACTAAGCCTGACAATATCCTGATCTATGCTACATCCAACAGGCGTCATCTGATTAAAGAGACCTGGAGAGACAGGCGAGACGTGGAGCAGGATGGTGATATCCACAGATCCGACACTATGGAAGAAAAGCTTTCTCTGGCTAATAGATTTGGTGTTACAATCGGGTATTATAAGCCTTCAAGGCAGGAATACTATGATATTGTACTGGAACTTGCACAAAAAGAAGGGCTCAGCTTTGAAAAGGATGAGCTTTTAAGAGAAGCGGATAGATGGGAACTTAATCATGGTGGTATATCAGGCAGAACAGCAAGACAGTTTGTTAATCACATGATTGGTGAGCAGTAAATCAAGGATCCCATTTGAGATTAGGGCAATCATTAGCGCACCCCTGCAAGTTCTCGTTTCTTACTTCACAGGAAGCATTTCTACAGTCTTTGCAGCGGAATGTATAATGATAGGAGTAGCGGAGTTTGCAGGCTCTACAGCAGAAGGGAGTTCCGCTATTTCTGGCTATGAAGGTTCGACCGCATCCTATACAGGTTTTTTCGATATTGTGGGCCATAAGAACTCCTTTTTTACGGGAAAAGAGATATATTCTACTATTTCATTATTGTGTTATGAGAAGGCAGAATCAATTAAATTAGCATAAAATCATAATAAAAATAATAGGATAATTAAGATATATAGTATAAAATACAATTTAGATAAATGAATTCAGGTTGGTTTAAGAATGCATGAAATGAGTTATATCGCTAAAATGGTAAATTTAGCGGAGGAAATAGCCAGAGAAAATGGGGCTAAAGAGATTAAAAAGATTGTTGTAGAAATTGGTAAGACAAGTGGTGTAATGCCCTATTATATGCACAAATACTTCCCAGAAGCATCAAAAGGAAGCCTTTTGGAAGATGCAGAGCTCGAATGTATAGAGGTTGATGTAAAGGCTCTTTGTGAGGAATGTGGGGAAGAATATTATCCGAATAGGGATAATAGATATCTTTGTCCTCATTGTGGAGGCAGAAAAGCACATATTATCGAGGGAAAAGGCGTAGTATTGAAGAATATCATTATAGAAGATGAATAAGTTATATAACATATATAGCTACTTTTCTTTTTATAATTGGAGGATTTATGAAAACAATCTATTTTGAATGCAAGATGGGTGCTGCTGGAGATATGCTCGGAGCAGCTTTATTAAGTCTATTTGATGATCCGCTTGCAGTGGTAGAGGAATTAAACGCCATTGGTATTAAGGATGTTACGTACGTGCTTGAGGATTCTATTAAGTGCGGAATCACAGGTAAGCATCTGAGAGTTATGGTTAATGGAGTAGAGGAGCTGCCAGAAGAAGTACAGCATACACATAATGAAGATATGGCAGAGCATGAGCACAGTCATGAGCATTCTCATAACCACTCCCATGATCATGAGGAAGCAGAACATCACCATGCTCACAGAACCATGTATGAAATTGAAGATATCATAGAGAATATGAATCTTGCCAAGGATATTAAGAGTGATATACGAGAGGTTTATGAGCTTATAGCCGAGGCAGAGAGTGAAGTTCACGGTGTTCCTGTAGATAAGATTCATTTCCATGAAGTTGGCAATATGGATGCGATAGCAGATATTACAGCAGTATGTTACCTGATCCATAAGCTTTCGCCTGATAAAATCGTGGTTTCACCTGTAAATGTAGGTGGAGGCGTTGTTAAGACTTCACATGGAATTCTTCCTGTTCCAGCGCCTGCTACAGCTCTTTTGCTCAAGGAAATACCTAGTTATCAGAGTGAGACGATCAAATCTGAGCTCTGTACTCCAACAGGTGCAGCCCTTATCAAGTATTTTGCGGATGAATTCTCTGTTCAGCCTGTAATGGCAGTAGAGAAAATTGGCTATGGAACTGGTAATAAGGATTTTCCACAGGCAAATGTGATAAGAGTCATCCAGGGTGAGACTGAGGACGATTCAGAACAGGTTCTTGAGCTGGTTTGTAACATAGATGATATGACTGCAGAAGAGATTGGATTTGCTACTGAGATGCTCTTCGATGCAGGTGCTGTCGAGGTTTATACGGTATCAGCTGATATGAAAAAGAATAGACCTGGAACAGTACTTTATTGTATTTGCAGTCAGGATATCAGAGACCATATTCTCGAGCAGATTTTCAAATATACAACCACTCTTGGCGTAAGAGAAAATGTATGTAACAGATATATTTTGACCCGCGAAGTCAAGAAAATTGACACTCCTTACGGAGAGGTCAGGAAGAAATATGCTTATGGATATAATGTATCCAGATCCAAGCTTGAGTATGAAGATCTCGCTGGCATAGCGAGAAGGACAGGTAAGTCCATAATCGAGCTTAGAAAAGAAATAGAGGAAAAATGATTAAACTAGACCTTATAACAGGCTTTCTCGGAGCAGGTAAAACAACTTTTATCAAAAAGTATGTTACATACCTGCTTCAATTAGGAGAGAGGATTTGTATTATAGAAAATGATTTCGGAGCCATCAATGTAGATATGGTTATTCTCAAAGAGCTTGAGAAGGATGGAGTCAATCTGGAAATGGTTGTGGGCGGAGATGGTAAAGAGGCACACAAGAGAAGGCTCAAAACTAAGCTTATTTCCATGGCTATGATGGGGTATGACAGAGTAATTATTGAACCATCAGGAATTTTTGATGTAGATGAATTCTTTGATCTATTGTATGAGGAGCCAATAGATAGATTCTATGAAGCTTCTAATGTCATAGCTATCGTAGATTCCAAGCTTCAGACCGAAATGTCCAAACAAGCCAGATATATACTAATGTCTGAGATAGCTGATGCTGGAGCTATCGTCTTTAGCAGAACGCAGGATACTACCAAAGAAAAAATTGAAGAGGTGGTTCAATTCATAGAAGCTGTTATGAATGAGTTCAAATGCAGCGGTAAATTGGACAAAAAGACCCTCGAATATGCTAGTTGGGAAAGCACTGATACATCGTGGCTTGCACGAATAGTTAAATCTGGATTTAATAGAAGTGCATACGAGAAGATGCCACTGGAGACAGAAGATTCTTTTCAAACCATATTTTATTTTGATTTTGCGATGGACAAGGAAATACTTCTAGACAAAATTAATCATATCTTCGCAGATGAAAAATGTGGTGATGTCCATCGTATTAAGGGCTTCGTAAAAGCCAGCAATGGCGCGCTTTACGAAATAAATACCACTCGTAACGAAAAGATGACTAGAGAGGTCAATGCTACAGAGGCAGTTTTGATCGTTATAGGTGAGAATCTGGACAAGGTTCAGATTGCTGAATATTTGGGTAAGCCAACGATATAATGTGAAAATGCTTCATAATATGGCGTATTTGTTGTATAATCTACTATAAGGATTTTTTTCTAATACGGAGAATACGACAATGGAAAGCAAGAGTTATGACGGTAAAATTGGATACTCGGCAATGGTAGATTTTTCTGCTAGCGACATTCTGTATATGCTTAAAGATCTTCCGGATGCATGCTGTATTTTTAAAGTACTAACAGATCCTTTTGGAACAGTTAAGGACATGCTGTTTCTTTTTGTTAACGATAAATATTCTCAGATGGTTGGTAAGTCATCTGCTGAACTTATCGGAAGTACATATCACACAACTGTTTCTAACAGAGACGAAGACTGGATCAAGTATAGCTATCAGGCAGCTATATTGCGCCAGTCCAGCATTATGCGAACATATAACTCTTCTTTTGATAAATGGTTTGAATTCTGGGCAGTTCCTGTATTTCAAAAGGGCTTCTGCGCATTTATCATTCATGATGTCACTGCAGCCAAGAGATCCGAAGATAATTCAACACTAACTACAAATACAAATAAGCTTGTTATAGACTGCGCTACAGCTGTTTCTTCTGCTGAGTTTGGCAAAGGAATCAAGAAGGCACTTAAGATACTAGGGCAGGCTATAAACGCAGACAGAGTATATATTTGGCCAGATGATGCTACTGCTTTTTCTGATATCCATCCGTGGCTTAATAGCGCTAGAAATTCAAATCTGCCGTCGAAAAAGGCTTTTGATAAATACGATATTGTTTCTATGTGGGAAAGCCAGCTTAAGAATAAGAATGTTGTAGTCATAAATGATACAGCAGTTATTTATGAGCAAAAAGAGGATATTTACAACGATATTCTGGCTGGAACTATTTCGAGATATATAGTTGTCAGATTGATGGATAAAGAAAACAGATTAGGATATCTTGTTGCGGATAACTATTCTAATGATTTAGATCTGAATATTACAGATCTTATGGAGACTGTCGGCATTTTCATTGCAGCAGAGATGAGAAATAAGTTACTTACTGATGAGATGCTGTATATGGGAAGCCATGATTCACTTACTGGGCTTGGAAACAGACATTCACTTAATCAGTCACTTATGCTTCTTACAGAGATGTCAACGACTGTCGGAGTATGCTATTCAGACATCAATGGACTCAAAGCCGTTAATGACGAACAGGGGCATGAGGCAGGCGATAAGCTTATACAGCAGGTGGCAGAAATCTTTGCAACAGTATTCAAAAAGAAATTTTGTTATAGAATTGGTGGTGACGAGTTCATCGTAATAATGCCAGAGGTGGATGAAGATATTTTTGAAGCCCTGGTAACTAAGGTAAAGGCGAAGCTTAAGCATGTATCTGTTTCTGTAGGCTATGTCTGGTCAAATGACTCCAGCAATATCAAAACTAGCATCAGAGAAGCAGATCAGGCGATGTATGGTAGTAAAGCTGAGTATTATAAGACCCATGAGCGTAGACATAACACATGATATTTAATGCGTGATGAGCTTGCGAAAGGTAGTGTATGATTAGTCGGAGTAGAAATGTGTTATTATCTGAAGATTCAGCGTTTAACGACGACCATGATGAGGTTTTAAGAACTCTGTATGGCCTCTATGACCATGTAAATTTGCTGGACCTTAATACTTTGACACTAAGACGCTTGTATACTGGTAAGGGCGACTATATATTTAATGACGATACCAGTATTTTGGATTATATAGAGAATATTTCCAGAGATTTTATTCATCCGGAAGATGTGGAAGCCTACAAGGAGTTTTCAGATCCTGAGAATATCAGGACACGTCTGGAAACAGATAAAAAGAGCTTTGCTATGTCTTATTTCCGTACCAAGATGCCGGATGGAGATTATTCCTGGAAAGCCTATATTGTTCTTAAACCATCTTTTGCAGAGGCAGGAAAATATCTGTCTTGCATCAGAGACGTTGATTCAGAGACGGAACATATTCTGATCAAAAACGATTATGTTAAGCTGTTCAACGATCTTCCTCTGGCTTACGCAGTTCTTCAGTTTAATGAGACTCCAGGCAAGGAAAACGAAATAATATGTCTTTATGTCAGCAACAGACTTGCTCAGATGATGGGGGAAAATGCCAATCATATCGTTGGTTATGATATATATCCTGAATTTGGCAAGGAACATGAAGATGTTATTCAGATGATGCGAAATGCAGCATTTAAAGGTATCAACGGCAAAACTACTTACCATTCACGTAGTACAGGAAAATGGATCAGCATAACTGTAGACAAGGCGGCTACTACTGGAAGATGCGCAATTATCATGGAGGATGTGACCAAAGAACATATAACTAGCGAGTTCATGGACAGAGAATGGCGTACAGATGACCTTATTATCGGTTGTACCAAGATGCTTCACAGCGGACTTCCACATGAAGTAGCAATCAATCAGGTAATAAGGCTTGTCGGAGAGGCTGCTGGGGCAGATAGAATATATATAGTTGAGAAGGTCGAGGATGATCAGTATAGAGCAACCTATGAGTGGTGCAACGATAATGTACCTTCTGCTATGGACAGAGCTCCGCAGATTGAAGGTGAGAATGCATTGAACTGGGAAAAAGAGTACCCTGGAGCCTTCAGTCTTGTAATTGACGACGTGGAGAGTATCAAGGATACTCATTACGGGCTATATACCAAGCTCGTTGCATTCGATACAAAATCAATAATAGAGATTCCAATCTATGATGAGGGCGTTCTTATCGGCTATTTCGGAGGAGTAAACTACAGTCAGATCAGGAATTTGGATTTAAAAGAGCTAATGGAAGCAGTATCTTATTTCCTTGCTTCAGAGTTCAGCAGACTCAGACTTATACACGAGCTGGAAAATAAGAGTATATATGATAGTCTTTGTGGTGTTAAGAACCGTAGTGCAATGGAGATGACCATTAAAAAGTCCAAAAAGAGAAATTACAGCATTGGCATCATATATGCGGATGCTAATGGCCTTAAGCAGATAAATGACACCAAGGGACATGAAGCCGGAGATGAGCTTCTTAAGAAAATAAGCACCATTATGAAACTTCGCGTAAATCGCGACTATGTATATCGTGTCGGTGGTGATGAATTTGTCATAGCCATTCCTAAGATGGAAAGACAGGATTTCCTTGATATATGTCACGCTCTGCAAAAAGACTTTGAGGAAGCCGAAGGAATTTCCGTTGCAATGGGCTGGGAATGGGGTACAACCTCTGCAGAAATAGAGATGATAATGAAGACTGCTGATAAGCTCATGTACGAAGATAAGGCCAATTATTACAGAAAGAATAACAGAAGAAGATCTGGAGACAGGTAAAAAGAAGGACCTATCACATTTTTATTGTGATAGGTCTATTTGTTAGCTTATAGCAGGCTTGTGATAAGAAGCATCTACCTTTAATTCCCAATTACTTGTTCTAAAGTATATCAGCATTATTATGCTACATACGAGCCATCCCATCGGATACGCGATAGAAATGGGGTATATGGAGGATGTGAGGTGTGAGGCTATGAAAAGATATATCTGCCTGAAAACTACAAAAGAGCTGAGCATGATAAACATTGGAGCCTTCGCATCTCCAACACCTCTGAGAACACCTGCATGTGTCTGATTACTGCAGCACAATATATCAAAAAAGCAGTTCATTCTGATAAAAAGTGTTCCGTAACGAATTACCTCTGGATCAGTGTTGAACATTGATACTATCTTAGGTGCTGCAATAAACTCAGGTATTACAAGAGCTATTGTACATATAGCAGCCAGTAAAAGAGCTTCTCTTATGCCTTTTTTGATACGATCAACATTGCCAGCACCAGCGTTCTGACCTACAAAGGTCGTAGCAGTAAGTGCGATACTCTGCATAGGAAGCATTACAAAGGCATCTATACGTCCATAAGCACCCCATCCGGCAGTGCTACTCTCTCCAAATCTGTTAATGTAACTCTGTACAAAGAGATTAGAGAAGGAAATTACAGCCATCTGGATACCAGCAGGCATTCCAATCTTGATTATCTGAGACAGAATTGATTGATCAATGGCAAATTCTTTAAGCCTCAGGTTATAGCATTCTTTGCTTGTGAACAGGACAGCAATGGTCAAAATAGCTGAAATGAACTGAGAAATAATAGTTGCGTATGCAGCTCCCGCAACACCCATCTTGAGGTTTATTACAAAGAACAGATCAAGAATGATATTCAGTATTGAAGTTATGATAAGGAAAATAAGCGGCCTTACAGAGTCGCCTACAGCCCTTAATATAGCAGAACCAATGTTGTATAGCATCAGGCCTATTATGCCTAGGAAATATATCTGCAGATACTGAGTAGCCAGTGGCATAACGGATTCAGGTGTGGACATGAAAACAAGAAGTGGAGGAGTAATAAAGAAGCCTACCACCATCATTACCAAACCTAAAATAAAGGTACACAGCACTGAAGTATGCACAGCACGTCTTAAACCTTCATAATTCTTGGCTCCAAAGTAATGGCTTATTACAACACTTGAACCGGCAGAAAAGCCCATAAAAAAGCCTACAAGCGTGTTTATAGCAGGAGCGACACTAGTTACAGCACCAAGGCCATCAGGACCAACTACCTGTCCTACAATGATACTGTCAATGGTGTTATATAGTTGTTGGAAGACATTTCCTGCAAGAAGAGGTATCGCAAAAAGAATAAGCTCTTTTCGGATAGATCCTTGTGTCATGTCCATTGTTGATGATTTTGACATGAAAAAACCTCTGAATAAAATATATTGTATTTTGCACAATATATACTAGCACATTAATGCAAGAGTAGTTAGTGTCTGTTTTTGACATAACTGGTGCTATTATTGAGATTCCCGTGATTAGGTAAAAATAAGGCCATCGTATTAAAAAATACGATGGCCGGAATTACTAATATTTATGAAAATCAGATTATGCAAGAGCAGCTGTGATGATAGCCATTGAATAAACTTCAAGAGCGTTACATCCACGTGAAAGGTCATTGATAGGAGCGTTAAGTCCAAGAAGGATAGGACCGTAAGCTTCAAAGTTACCCATACGCTGTGCAATCTTGTATCCAAGGTTACCTGCGTTGATGTCAGGGAAGATGAAGATGTTAGCATGACCAGCAACAGGTGATCCTGGAGCCTTCTGCTTAGCAACACGTGGAGATACAGCAGCATCAAACTGAAGCTCACCATCGATAGGAATATTAGGATACTTCTCCTGTGCCTTCTTTGTAGCGTTCTGCATCTTTGTTACTGTGTCATCCTTAGCTGAACCCTTTGTTGAGAATGAAAGGAATGCAACCTTAGGATCTACGCCAAATCTAGATGCGCAGCCAACTGTCTCGCCACAGATCTCAACAAGCTCATCCTCGTTAGGATTGATGTTGATACCGCAGTCAGCCATAGCGATAACTTCGTTCTCGCCAGTAGCTGCTGGACGAACAAGAATGAAGCAAGAAGAAACGATTGAGTTCTCAGGCTTAGTCTTGATGATCTGAAGAGCTGGACGAACTGTATCAGCTGTTGAGTATGTAGCACCGCCAAGAAGACAGTCGCCAAGACCCATCTTAACGAGCATTGTTCCAAAGTAGTTTGTCTGCTTAAGCATAGGAATAGCCTTCTCAGGAGTCATTCCCTTGCTCTTTCTGAGCTCGCAGAACTGCTCAACCATCTCATCGAACTGATCAAAGTTATCAGGATCGATAATCTTAGCGCCTCTGATGTTGTAACCAGCTGCCTCTGCTGACTTGATGATTTCTTCCTCATTACCTAAAAGAATAGGCTTAATGAAATTACCAGCAAGAAGTCTTGAAGCTGCCTCAAGAATTCTTGGGTCTGAACCCTCAGGTAAAACGATTGTCTTAGGGTTAGCCTTAAGTTTTTCGATCATATCACCGAATCCGTACATGTATTTGTCCTCCTTAATAAACAGGTGAATTGTAAAATGTAAGCGCATACATTTTTATGCGCAATAGGCATTATAGTCCTAGGAAAACCAAAAAAACTTGATTTCAGTCAAACTATACATAAAAATATGGTTAAATTCAATAAAAATCTTTGATAATTTATTAACTAATTTATATAGTTTGACTATTTTTTAACTATGCTACATTTTATGGGGAATATGGTAGAATATCCTTATTATTTTCGAAAGGATATTTGAGATATGGATATGAATCCAATGCTGCTTTTGCAGCTTCAGAAGAGACTTAGTCTTTTTCAGGAAGATCATCCCAAGGTAATGCCATTTATGCAGGCTGTTGGGAATGTTGGTGTAGTAGAAGGCACTGTATTTGCTGTTAAGGTTACAACACCTGACGGAAAAGTGCTTGAGTCCAATATTAAGCTTACTGCCAATGATATTGAGACAATAAACATGATGAAAAATGCCAAAAATGAGTAAAAAGGAGGTTCATTGATAGCTGATGTTATCAATGAACCCTTTTATTTATGCGCTATCTAACATTTTCAAAATGTCTTTTCGTAATAGCCGCCCTTATTTACAAAGCCAGTCTTGGCAAGATATGCTTTGTGATTTTCATCAGATCCACGGTAAGTAAGGGACTTAATACCTTCTTCCTGCAATTTATCAAACAGGAATTTACCAATTGAAAAGTCTCTATACTGTGGAACGGTGTAGTCCAGTAAAACTTCTATAACGCCGTTATTTTCCTGGCCAAGCATAGCTCCTACAAGCTTGCCCTCATGGCATATAACATAGCTTGCATTTGCATTGGAAAAGTCCATGTTTATACCAGGGAAAATCTTGATAATGTCGTCTCTGTACTGATGGATGAAATAATCCAGAAGGGAATCATCACTATCAGCTTTTACCAGATCATAGGACTTGTCTGTATTGCTCATCTTGATCAGGTAATAAATATTGATACCTACAAGACAGGCATTCATGATCGCTGTTGGATATGAATGGATAATACATGCGTAGATTGTAAAGATAACACTTCCTACTGTGTTAACTACGCGGAGCTTGAAAACTGATGCCATAAGGAATGAAACCAGTACAAGTGTTGATCCCAGGTATCCAATAGCCTCGATCAGAATTTCTTTTTCTAACATATAAAACCTCTTTTCTAAATATATTGCTACATAAATATGGTAACAAAGATAAATACTTTAGGCAAATCACCCCGTAATTTTCGCAAAAACTTCGAAATATGGATATATAAACCGTTAACCCTGCTAATGCAGGTGGTTGTGGGAATTGGTACTATTTTTACATAATCAATGTGTTAATCACATTTGCTTGGGCAAGGACCCAAAGAAAGAGAGGACAGTATGAGTTACGAGTTAATTCCAATTTTTGCGATCATTTTAGTAGTTATTATGATCATAGTTGCGGGGTATGTAAAAGCACCTCCAGATAGAGCCTATATCATTTCGGGCATGAGAAAAAATCCTAGAATTCTTATTGGACGTGCTGGAGTTAAAATTCCATTTTTCGAGAGAGTCGACAAATTGTATCTTGGACAGATGACTGTAGACATTAAGACAGAGCAGTCAGTTCCTACAAACGATTTCATCAATGTAAATGTTGACGCTGTTGCTAAGGTAAGAATTGGTACAAGCCCAGAAGCTATTCAGCTGGCTGCCAAGAACTTCCTTAACAAAGATCCAGAGCAGATCACAGAAGACCTGCAGGATTCATTACAGGGTAACATGCGTGAGATCATCGGTACATTGGCTCTTAAGACAATCAATACCGATAGAGATAGCTTCTCAGATCAGGTTATGGAGAAAGCTTCAAAGGATATGAATAAGCTCGGTATCGAGATTCTATCTTGCAATATCCAGAACGTAACTGATGAAAATGGTCTTATCAGTGATCTTGGTATGGACAACACAGCTAAGATCAAGAAAGATGCAGCTATTGCTAAGGCACAGGCTGATAGAGACGTTGCAATTGCAAAGGCTGAGGCAGATAAGGCAGCTAATGATGCAAGAGTACTTGCACAGACAGAAATTGCTGAAAAGAACAACGCACTTGCTATTAAGCAGGCAGAACTTAAACAGCAGGCTGACACTGCAAACGCTATGGCTGACGCAGCATATGCTATTCAGCAGCAGGAACAGCAGAAGTCCATTGAGACAGCTACTGTAAATGCTCAGATTGCTAAGGCTGAGCGCGAAGCAGAACTCAGACAGAAGGAAGTTGTTGTAAAACAGCAGGAACTTGCTGCTGAGATCGAGAAAAAGGCTGATGCTGAAAAGTATCAGGCTGAGAAAAAAGCTGAAGCAGAGCTCATCCAGAGACAGAGAAAAGCTGAAGCTGCTAAGTATGAGCAGGAAAGAGATGCTGATGCTAAGAAAGCTAAGGCTGAAGCTGAGAAATATGCTCTTGAGCAGGAAGCTGCAGGTATTAAAGCTAAAATGGATGCTGAGGCTGCTGGTATTGCTGCAAAAGGTTTAGCAGAAGCTGAAGCTATCAGAGCAAAAGGTATTGCTGAAGCCGAAGCAATGGAGAAAAAGGCAGAAGCTTATAAGAAGTACAACGGCGCTGCTATGGCTGAGATGATGATCAAGGTAATGCCTCAGATCGCTGCTGAGATCGCGAAACCTCTTTCCCAGATTGATAAGATCAATATCTATGAGACTGGTGAAGGTGGCGAGAGTGGTGCTTCAAGAATCTCAGGAAATATGCCAATCGTAATGAAACAGGTTTTTGATACCATGAGCGAATCAACAGGTGTTGATTTTGCTGAGATCATGAGAGCTAATACTTATGATGCTAAGGTTAATAAGAACGTGAACATTACAGGCGCAGATGTAACTGTAGCAACAGAGAAGTAATTATATAAGATATATAACATATTTATTGTTTTGCCCACTGTCTGGAGCCCTCTCTCAAGGCAGTGGGCTTTTTAGTGTCATAAACGATATCTTTTTGGCAAAAGAGGGCAAAAAATGCGTACTAATAGAAAATCATAAATTGTATAATAGGGGTGATATTGTGGATGTAATCTATGAATTAGAGGGTTTAGTAAATGACAAGAGAAGAATATTTAAAAGAGATTGAAAAGGTAAATGAAGCCGGTACATATAAAGAGGACTGGGGTTCATTATCAGAGCATGAGACACCTAAGTGGTTTAGAGATGCCAAGTTTGGAATCTTCATTCATTATGGCGTATACAGTGTTCCTGCATACGGCAACGAGTGGTATTCCAGAAATATGTATAACAAGAACAATAGAGAATTCAAGCATCATATAGAGACCTATGGTCCTCAGAGTGAGTTTGGATACAAGGATTTCATTCCTATGTTCAAGGCTGAGAATTTTGATGCTCATAGATGGATTGATACCTTCAAAAAGGCAGGCGCTAAGTATGTTGTTCCTGTAATGGAGCACCATGATGGATTTGCTATGTATGACACTGAGTTTAACAAGTGGAATGCAGCTAATATGGGCCCCAAGAAGAACATTGTTGGAATGCTCAAAGAGGAGTGTGACAAGCAGGGACTTACTTTCTGCGGATCATCTCACAGAGCAGAGCACTATTTCTTTATGAATCTTGGAAGAGAGTTTGATAGTGACGTTAATGATGACAACTATCGTGATTTCTATGGCCCGGCAGTTCTTTGTCCGGAGTGGCAGGATGAGCTGTTTACTAATAGTACTGAGAATCCTGATTCTAAGGGCCCTGATAAGGACTGGCTTGAGGACTGGACTGTACGTACAGCAGAGATCATCGACAGATATAAGCCTGCAATGCTCTATTTTGACTGGTGGATCCAGAACAAGGCATTTAAGCCTTACCTTAAAAAGATATGTGCTTATTACTATAACCGCGCTAAAGAGTGGGGCAGAGAAGTTACAATATGCTACAAACACCACGCATTTCCACCAGATGTTGCTACTTTTGATGTGGAAAGAGGCGCATTATCAGAGATTTCACCAAGATATTGGCAGACAGATACAGCTATTGGGAACAGATCCTGGTGCTACATTCAGGACAATGAGTACAAGAGTGGATACAAGCTTGTGTGTGACCTGATTGATGCTGTTAGTAAAAATGGTAATTTCCTTCTGAATCTTGGACCTAAATCAGACGGAACCTTCACTGCAGAGGATGAGAAGGCGCTTTCAGAGATGGGTGCATGGCTTTCAGTTAACGGAGAAGGTATTTATGGCTCTCATTACTGGAGCCAGTACAAGGAAGGCGACACTGTTATCGCCAGCGGATCCTTCAACGACGGCGGAGAGGTTGATTACACAGCTTCTGACTTCAGATTTACTTATAAGGCTGGTTATGTATATGCATATTGGATGCGCCCAGCAGTTCAGGACGTGAAGATTAAGGCATTTAAGACTGAGCCTATCAGAGAGCTTCTCATCGATAGCGTATCTCTTTTATCAACAGGAGAAGAGCTTACCTTCGAAAGAGATGATGAAGGTATGACAATTAAGGCTTCAGATTCCTTCAAATCTGATATGCCACTTTGTTTTAAGGTTAAGCTTTTATAATTATTAAAAGCGGGTGCTATTTTATAAAAGTAGCACCCGCGCGGTTTTTATACAGGTTAGTATTTGAGGTAAATTAAGTGAATCAGGATGCATATAAATATGAACCAGTGATATTAATGGATAAAAAAGAGCCCTTTAAAATCAAGAAAGTTGGCTTTTTTGAGTATTCAGAGGATGGTTGCAGGAGTAACTCTTTTAACAGGGTATTTGATTTTGGTAACTATCCTGGTGCGGATAGAGTGCTGGAATACGTATACTATCTCGATTATGATATTCAGCATTTGTACGATCTTGAGCACATATGGGTATATATAGGGAAAGATGGTGCAGTTGTAGGTGCAGAAGGAAGCTATCATGGCAGATTTCTAAATGCATATAGACCAGAGGAAATTGATAATGCTGTGACTTGCGCGCAGATTCAGGATGAATCACATGTTGTGATGTATTCTCAGCCAGGTAAGCATGCGATGCTGGCGTCTAAAGAGCTTATGAGCATATATCCTGAGCTTTTTGAGGCATGTGATAGATTTGCAGGAATTCATGGCCTTGACGCTCCTGAGAGATATCTTGCAGATATTCATATTTCAGAAGAGGATAACAGAAAGGTTGCTGCTTATATAAGGGACAACTTCAGTTTTATTCCATCAATGGAGTTTGAAAAGTGTGATATAGCCAGGGAAGATTATGTCGAACTGGATGCTTTACATGAGATGATTCCGGAGTTTTTAAAGGCAGAACTGGACAGATTGGGGATTGTTTATGGATGACAGATTAGAGAAAATCAATAGCATCATAGAGGGCTTAAAAAGCCAGATGTTTGGTGATAGAGCGGATATTACTGAAGTTATGTCACCAGATGGAATAAGGTGCAAAAAAGTTCCATATGGCCATAGAGCTGAGCTTTTGGGGGACTGTTCTGATTGGGATAGCTTCGAGGCTGGCTCTGTCTGGGGCGAGCCTGATGGACATGAGTTTTTCCGTGTAACTGTCACTGTTCCTGAGAGATTTGCGGGAAAAGAGGTTTTCTTTTTCCTATCTACAGGTGCGGATGACATTTGGAATACAGATAATCCGCAGATGCTGGTGTATATAAATGGAATCAGGCGAAGTGGCATGGACATGAACCACAACTGTGTCAGCATTTATGGTATTGATGACTGGGGAAAAAATACAGATAGAACTGTAGACATCGCTATTTATGCCTATTCCAATCTATCTGTTAATGGTAATTACCTTAAAATGGAGCTTGCAGCTTGCGACGAAGTGGCTAAAGCAGCATATTTTGATATGTGTGTGCCTTTTGATGGAGCTAAGGCTATGTTGGGCCTGGATTCCAGAAAAAATGCCATTGACCTACTGAGCGATAAAGCAGCGGTAAATAGTGCTCAGCCGGTTGATAAAGAGGGCGCAGAACTGATCTTATCGGTGCTTGATAAGGCGTGCAAGCTTCCAGTGGCAAAAATCTCAGCATTTCTGGAGGAAAACCTCTATGGAAAGAGTGATACTGGTCTTACAGTAGCCAGCGTTGGACATACTCATATTGATGTTGCCTGGAAATGGACTGTGAGACAGACTAGAGAGAAGGTCATTCGCAGCTACTCCACAGTTATGGAGCTTATGAAGCACTATCCTGAGTATCTTTTCATGGCAAGTACTCCTCAGATGTACGAATTTGTCAGGGAAGATGAGCCAGAACTCTTTGAGGAAATAGTAGAGAGAGTTAAAGAGGGCAGATTTGAGCCTGAGGGAGCTATGTGGCTTGAGGCTGATTGCAATCTTACAAGCGGTGAAAGCCTTGTCAGGCAGATTCTATATGGTAAAAGATATTTCAAGGAGATGTTTGGTGTAGACAGTGATATTCTCTGGCTCCCGGATGTCTTTGGGTATAGTGGAGCAATGCCACAAATTCTCAAAAAGAGTGGAATCAGGGCATTTGTGACAACAAAGCTTGCCTGGAACGATACAAACAGGCTCCCACACGATCTTTTTATGTGGAAGGGCATAGATGGAACGGAGGTTCCTACATATATAATCACAACCTGCGATCTGCCCAAGGCTGATGAGGTTATGAGAGAGGGCGGAATTCTGAATTATACCTACAACGGCAGACAGGATGCGAGCCAGATCATGGGCACTTGGAGAGCCTTCAGGGAAAAGAGCATAACCAACGAAACTTTGACCTGCTATGGCTTTGGTGATGGCGGTGGTGGCCCTACATGGGAGATGCTGGAAATGGACAGAAGGCTTCGTAAGGGCATTCCTGGTTGTCCCAAGACTATTCAGAAGTCTGTATCTAAGTTTATGGACGGACTTCTTGAGAAAGTCAGTGATAATAGTGATGTTCCAGTGTGGGATGATGAGCTATATCTTGAATTCCACAGAGGAACCTATACCTCCATGGGCAAGAACAAGAGATATAACAGAAGGCTTGAGCTTCTGATGCAGGAAGCAGAGGCAATATGTACATGGGCTTACATCAAGGAAGGTAAGCCATATCCGAGAAAAGAGCTGCTTGATGCATGGAAGATAATTATGCTCAATCAGTTCCATGATATCCTTCCGGGATCTTCAATTGAAGAAGTATATCAGGTTTCTGAAGAGAATTATAAAAAAGCGATTGATATTGTTAAAGATGTGATAGACACTGCTGTTAGAGCGGATGCAGAAGCAGAATATCTTGGAGAATTTCTGGCAAAATCTTCTGGTAAAAGTGAGCATCTGTCAGATAAATGCGGCGAACAGGGCACATCAGGAATAAAGACTAGTCAAAGTGAAGATGGGCTTGTAATTGAAACTTCATATTATACAATCTCTTTTGACCAGAACGGTGAGATTGTGAGCCTTATTGATAAAGAGGCGAATAAAGAAGTCTGTGATAAGTCTCAGGGGCCGCTTAACCGTCTGATTGCCTTTAAGGATGAGCCAAGAGAGTACGATGCATGGAATATTGATGTAGATTTTGTAGATGTGAGCAGGGATATTACTGAGCTGGAAGAGTTAAAAGTGTTATCCAATGATGGACACAGGGCAGAAATCAGCATCAGGAGAAAGTTCAGGAACTCAACTATTGAGCAGACTATAGTAATTGATAATGATTCAAGGCGAATTGATTTCAAAACAAAAGCCGACTGGCACGAGCATCAGATTCTGCTGAAAGCAGCTTTCCCAGTGGATGTTGAAGCCGATGAGATCAGCTGTGAGATTCAGTTTGGTAACATAAAAAGGAATCTTAAGAGAGAAAACAGCTGGGACAAGGCTAAGTTTGAGTGCTGTGCTCATCGCTGGATGGATATTTCGGATGAGAAGGGTGGCTACGGCGTTGCTGTTATTAATGACAGTAAATATGGTTACGATTCTTCTGATAAGCTTATGAGGCTTACACTTATCAAGTCAGGAATCTTCCCTAATCCTGATGCCGATCAGGGACTCCACGAGTTTAATTATTCTCTTTTACCACATAAGGGTGATTACAGAGAAGGTGGTGTTATAGAAGAGGCGGAGAAGTTCAATCTCTTAGAGCATAGGTATGTGCCAGAGCAAATGGCGACAGCTTCTGAGTGGTTTGAAGCTATGAAGAATATGTCCGATGGAATAATTGATCTATCTGGAGAAAAGGGAGTTTACATTAGCTCTATAAAGCTTGCAGAAGATAGTAATGGTATTATCATCAGACTGTACGAGGGTCATGGCCAGAGTCATAGCGTATCAGCGAAACTTTTGAAGGGCGTAGATAAGAGTATCACTGATGTTTACGAATGTGATCTTCTTGAGAACCGCATCACTGGCGGAACTATGAACTATGATCCATCGACAAAAGAGCTCAGAATTGAGTTTAAACCTTTTGAAATCAGAACAATACACGTAGCTATGGGATGAAAATAGCAAACAGAACCACTTTCGCAAAAAATGCAATCTTTTTGTGGATTTGACATAAAAACCGCGTAGATAATGCGCGGATAAGAAAATAGAATGTATGATATAGGGTTAATCTATGTCATGCATTCTTTTTTTAGGAGAAGATTATGAGTAAAGAAACCAAGTTTTTGAGTATTGCTATAGGTCTTTTACAGGGAATATATAGAGAGGAAGGCGTATCTGACAAGGTGGTCAGCGCCATGGATGCGGACAGACTCTATAAATATGTAAGAGTAGTTAATGAAAAATACGTTGATCCGGCTCACAAGCGCACCAACGAAGTAGATTATTCTGCTAAAAATGACAGGAACAGATTCCATAACAATGGAATAATCAGCCCGGATGTGCCATTGGGAAATGTGTTTGTAGAGACCAGATTTAGCGGCGTTGGAACACCTGCTCAGGTCAAGTTTTTCAAGCTCCTTGAGGGCGAGGAAGCTGCAAACTTCGACAGAGTAAATGGTAAGATCACCATGATCCGCGATATGACAGGCTTTGATGGATGCCTTTCCAGAAAGCTTCCAGTCGGTAAATATGTCATTGAAGTATCCAAGGGCTGTGAATGCGAAATACTAACAGATGATATCGAAATTACAGAAGGCAAATTTACAAATAAATCTTATGACCTGAACAGATTTGTGAATCTTGAGGGTGAGGGATGGATTTCCGGAGAGCTTCATCACCACTGCGTTTATTCAAGTCCTGTTTTTGGCGGAGACGACGACGTTGTTGAGACCCCTGAACAGGTTGCGAATTCCATGATGGCCATGGGCCTTGCTTATGGAGCACTTTCTGATCATCACATTATCCTCAGTCATCCAGCATGGAAGGCCAATAAGAGAGATAATTTTGTACCGATCATATCTAAAGAGATTTCGACTTCTAACGGCCATGTAATGGCTATGGGAGTGCCAATAGATGTAATTTACGCGATTCCTGATGATGTGAATCGTACTGATGAGTATCTTAGAAACGAATTTGTGAGGATTACAGACGAGATCAAGGAAAATGGTGGTCTTGCGCAGATCAATCATCCAAGAGACCTTCAGAAGTCTATTTCCTGGAATCCTGATTTTGAAGATATGCTTGATATCTTCGAGACAATGGAGATTTGGAATGGCTCCAATCCTATGATGGCAGGCTCTACCAATGATGCAGCCATGGATCTGTGGAATCGATGCATGAAGAGAGGTCTTTTCCTGCCAGCGACAACAGGAAGTGATACCCACAATATATGCGCTGACGACTATCACGTTCTGTTTGACGATGTGATGGATACCATAGATGCCATTAAGGCTAATGAAAAAGAGCTGTCTGATAAGTATGCCGATGAAACCAGAGTAATGCTAGAGATTGGTGATAAGCTCCTTCCTATTTTGGAGAAGTGGGCTGAGACAAATCTTACAAGTGGCTGTGTCAGAACATATATTAACTTTGATGTCACAGAATCCAAGGAAAACACTCATAACCCTGAGTACATTATGAACAGACTTCGCCTTGGCAGAAGCTTTTTGACCAATGGACCTATTCTTTTGACTAAGGTAAATGGCAAGATTCCGGGACATAATGTAAGGCTTTCGGAGGGTAAAAAGAAGATAGATAAGCTTTCAGTAGAGGTTAAACTTCTTGCAAACAGGCCTCTTAAGGAGTTTAAGATATGCACTGAAAACGGCGTAGTCAAAGAGATTCCTCTTTGTGCAGAAAAAAAGAATGGCTTCTATGACTATAGTATGGACATAGAGGAAGCCATTCCTGATGGTAACTATCTGTACTTTATGGCACAGGATGATTGTACAAACCTTGCCATAACCAATCCGGTAATCATTTGCCGATAACTGCGCTCTGGCGATACTCTCTCGGAGAAGTTCCGGAAATCTTGTTAAAGATTCTGTTGAACTGAGAGAAAGAGGAGAAGCCACATTCCTGAGCGATTGCAGAAATCTTTTTATTGCTGGATACCAGCTGATACTGAGCGTTCTTGATCCTGGTGAGCTGGATGTAATTGGATAAGTTGAAGCCAGTTACCTGTTTAAACTCCCTTGATAAGTAGCTTGTACTTATAAAGAACTGCTCGGATAGCGTATCAAGTGAGATGTCTTCGTCGTAATGAGTGTGAATATATGAAGAAACCTCGTATATTTTCTGCTCGATGGAGTTGTAGCTCTGATCGTTGGAATAGGTGTTTCTGTCCTTTAATTCGTAGAGAGTATAGAGGAATTCCTGGAATTTGTTGTGAATATAAAATTCATCAGCAGGATTACCGTAATATTTATGTTCTTTTGAAAAGATAAATAGGTTATTTAGAATATCAATCAGTTTCTGCTGATCCTGGAAGCTGAACCTGTACACAGGATTGTCTACATGGAAAGGAGCTAAGATTTCCTTGTAAGCATCAGCACTTTCAGGTTTATCCAGAGGGTACATGAAATCTATGATGAGACGTTTACTGGGATCTCCCTTATAGTAAACGGATTTGTGCATAACAGAAGGCGCCAATAACACGAAATCACCCATGTGAATGTTGTAGGGAACACCCTCAATCAGGTGAGTTGCGTTAGGCGCAAGCAGGAACAAGATCTCGTAATATGGATGCAAATGTTGGAATTCCATATTAACCGAGGCATCCCTTTTATCGTAGTCGAAATAATAATAGATGTTATTAGGGATGTTGTTGATGATTATGTAATGGTTGTCTTCGTAATAAATATTGTCGTTTATAAGCATAAGATAAGTATAAATGAAATAGAAAGAGGTAGCAAATGGTAGTAGTTAAAAATGAAATCATGCCTAAATTAGAGGTTTTGGCTCAGAGCTTTCAGAAGTTCCTGTATGAGGACGATGAACAGTTTCTGGAGAATATGAAGACCAAGAACCTTGCAGGGGATGATGTTTCAAGATATCAGCACTGGGAGTGGACTCAGGGAGTTGGACTCTATGGTCTCTATCAGCTGGCATATGAGCTCGATAGGAAGGATTATCTGGATTTTCTTAAGAGCTTCTATGATAAGGAAATCTCTTTAGGACTTCCAGCCAAGAATGTAAATACCTGTGCACCTCTTTTAACTCTGGGATTTCTCTTAAGAGATACAGGAAAAGAGGAGTATAGAAAGGTCTGCCACGAGTGGGCTGAGGCTATAATGCACGAATTTGCCAGAACAGAAGAGGGCGGAATTCAGCATAGAACTTCTGATAGTGAGAATACAGGGGAGCTCTGGGATGACACTCTTTTTATGACAGTAATGTTCCTGGCTCTTATGGGTGAGATTGAGGATAACAACGAATATAGGGAAGAGGCCAGATACCAGTTCCTTCTCCATATTAAATATCTTGTGGATCACAAGACAGGTCTTTTGTACCATGGATGGACCTTTGAGGGGCATCATAACTTCGCAGAGGCCCTCTGGGGCAGAGGAAACTGCTGGTTTACTATTGCTATCCCCGAATATCTCGATATAGCTGATGTAACAGGCGCGGATAGGAAATTCCTCGTTGAGGCGTTCCTTCAGCAGGTTAAGGCTCTTGAGAAATATCAGGATGAGGGAATGTGGCACACACTTGTGGATGACCCATCTTCATATCTGGAAGCCAGTGCTACATGCGGATTTGCATATGGAATTCTCAAGGCTGTTCGCCTGGGACTTATAGATGAAAAGTACAGAGAAGTGGGCATGAAGGCTCTTGAGCCAATGATGAAGCTCATAGATCTGGACGGAACTGTTAATCAGGTGTCCTATGGAACTCCAATGGGAAGAGAATCCAAGGATTTCTACAAGGGAATTGAGATTAAGCCAATGCCATATGGTCAGGCGCTGGCAATGCTATTTTTGTTGGAAATATTAAAGGTTTGAGGTAGAGAATGTTCAGAATAGGGGTAGATATAGGCGGCACCAATATTGCTGCCGGAATAGTGGATGAGTCCTACAGGATTGTGGAAAAGAAATCCATAAAGACCAAAGATGCCAAGACTCCATCCGAAATGATAGGTGCAATTGCAGAGCTGGTCAAAGACCTGATGGGGACTGCTCAGGTTAAGCCAGAGATGGTCACAGCTATCGGCGTAGGCGTTCCTGGAACGCTGGATCCGGAGTCGGGTAAGGTATTGTATGCCAACAACCTTGGCTTTGAGGATGTGCCATTTTTATCTGAGCTTAAAAAGGCACTTGGGGACATACTTGCAGACAAGATTTACTTTGATAACGATGCAAATGCTGCGGCTATCGGTGAGTATATAACTGGGGATTATCATGCCAAGAACTTTGTGATGATGACAATCGGAACCGGAATTGGCGGTGGAGTTATCATAAATGGCCGTGTCCTTAGGGGATGCAACTACGCAGCAGCTGAGTTTGGCCATATGACCATCAATTTTGATGGCGTAGATTGCAACTGCGGCAGAAAAGGTTGCTTTGAGGATTATGCTTCTGCAGAAGGCCTCATGAATTTAGCCTGGGAGGCAATTTCTTCTCCTGAGGGCAAAAAGAGTATGCTAAGTAGTCGGGTTTCATCAAGGGAAGAGCTGGATGGAGAGATATTCTTTGAGGCTGTGAGAAGCGGGGATAAGGTAGCTGCGCAGGTTCTGGAGCAATATCTGTTCTATTTATCAGAAGGAATCATCAATATTATCAACATCTTCCAGCCTGATGTGCTGACTCTCAGCGGTGGTATTACAAAAGCTGCAGATCTGTACCTTGATAGGTTAAAAGAGCTAGTGGCTAAGGGCATTTATTCGAGAAATAGCAGTAAGAATACAGAGATCATGCTGTCTAAGGGCATTTCAGACAGCGGAGATATTGGAATAATTGGCGCTGCTCTTATTTACAAGATGTGACGGAGGACAGAAATGGAAAAGCATTATGAGTTTATTCTGAATGACACACAGGAACTGGTTTATGAGTCTATGTGCAGACAGATAATGGATGAGGAAAATGAGAATTATGGAGCCTTTTTGGATGATAATCACATCCTGGATGCGAAATTTACCATATATCGCACGGCTTCTATGATAGCTCTTTTCTGCAACAGAGACGGTGAGCTCTATGGGGATGAAAAGCTCTATAAGAGGATAATTGCAGGTCTTAAGTTTACTGAGAAAATGCAGCTTGATAGTGGGCTTTTTGATTATGTTACCTGTAACTTCAGCTCTGCACCTGATACAGCATTTTGTATCAAAAAGCTCATGCCATTTTTCTTTTACCTGAGAGATATCAGAGGGGAAAAGAGAAATTCCGGAGAGGAAGTAATCTTCAAAATCATCGACGGAATCATAGGCAGGGCCGCTAAAGGAATAATAACAGGTGGTTTTCATACCCCTAATCACAGATGGGCGATCGCGTCAACTCTGATGGAATGCTATAAGATTTACGGCGATGAAGAAATGAAGAAATGCGCTGAAAGATATCTTGCAGAAGGCATAGATTGCAACGAAGACGGAGAATATGCAGAGAAATCTGCTGGTAATTATAACAGAGTCAATAATGATGCCATGATCACTCTGGCGGAGGCTACAGGAGATGCATCTTACGAGGAACACGTTATCAGGAACCTCAGGATGATGCTTCATTACTGGGAGCCTGACGATTCAGTATTTACGGCCAATTCTACAAGATTTGATAAAGACAGGCTCATGTATCCGACAGATTACTATACTGAGTACATGCTGATGGCTCAGAGGCATGGAATTACCGAGTTCTACGAGATGGCCAATTCAATTATCGATATTTGCAAGAGGCGTAATCTTCATGGCCCTGACTGCCTGATTTACTTCATGTGGTACCCGGAGTGGAGAAATATTGAGCATGCTGGCTTATACAAGAATCCGGATTATAAGGTCTTTTACCAGAATTCCGGTATTTCCAGGAGTAAAACTGGAAGATACACCTATACAGTCATGAATGGAAAGTCCAATTTCCTGTACTTTCACAATGGAACTATCAAGCTTGAGATGAAGGTTGCTGGAAGCTTCTGCGAGCATAGAGCCTTCAAGTCAGAGACCATGGAAGAAACCGAGGATGGACTGCATCTTCATCAGACAATGCACGGCTGGTATTACCTGCCTTGGAGCGCAGACAAGATTCCTGAGACCAACGACTGGTGGCAGATGGACAATGCTTCAAGAGACAAGAAGATGGGCCCTGATATGAACATCGATGTGTGGGTAAAAGAGAGTGCTGATAAAGACGGAATAGATGTAAGAGTTAAGACAAGTGGCGTAGAAGGTGCTCCTTGGAGAATCGAGATGTCTCTGACTGGAGCAAACTTCATGGAAAATGGCCATCTTGCAACTACTCTTAAAGGTAACGAGACTATTATCGCCAAAGATGACTATGTTGAGCTCTCTAACAGCAAGGATATGCTGATTGTAGGCCCTGCTTTTGGAACTCATAGATTCATGGAGGGTAAAGAGGACTCTGAGCTTACTAATTCGGGCTCTTCAACAGTCTATTTCACTGATTATACAGGTTTTGATCACACCATCACCATCCGAAATATGCGTAGTCAATTTTCTAAATGACAAAAAATGCAATGTTTTTTGCAAATAAGCAAAAAAATCAGCTATTTCAAGGATTGGCGGTTTGATAAAATATGAATATCGTAAGGTATAGCGAAAGCGACAAAGGAGGAATTATGAGAAGGAAAATTAACTCAAAAGCAGTATCACTGGTTTTGGCTGCAGCAACCTCATTCACAATGCTTGCAGGTTGTGGCGGAGCAGCTACTCCATCCAATACTGGTGCAGAGACTGCTGCTACAGAAGCAACTGAGCAGACAGCTGATGCAACTCAGACAGGAGATATCGCTTCCAACATGGAGGAGGTTAAAGTAGACGGATTTGCAGAGGCTCCAATGCTTGCAGATCAGGTTGCAGCTGGTACACTTCCTGCAGTAGAAGAGAGAGTACCTGATGCTAATAATGTATTTGTAGAGACAGTAGATGCTACTGGTGCTCCACTTGAGATTGGTACATATGGCGGGGTTATCAATCTTGGACCAGCAGGCGGAAGCTGGGGACTTTCAAGACCATCTCTTGAGTCTATCATCAGATACAACACAGATGGTTCATACTATCCAAACGTTATTAAGTCATTCGAGCACAGCGATGACTACACAGTTTGGACTTTCAATCTTAGAGAAGGCATGAAGTGGTCAGATGGTGAGCCGTTCACAGCTGACGACATTACATTCTGGTATTACATGTGCCACCTCACCAACTACGATAGCAAGAAGAGTTGGGCTGCTCTTAAGGAAGAAGTTGATGGCGAGGATGCATGGGCAACACTTAAGAAGGTTGATGATTACACTGTAACATGGACATTCGTTAACCCTAAGTACCCTGCAGATTTCATTGAAAATGGCGATTTCAAATGGTGCTGGGCTCCAGCTCATTACTTAAGCGATCTTATTCCTGATTCTGAGGATTATCCTTATGTAGAGAATGAGTATTGGCAGTCAACAGGACTTTCTGAGGAAGAAGTTCTTGCTAACGCTCAGAAGAAGAACATCGATGCAGCTACTGTTAAGGATCTTGGTAAGGCGGTTTCTTACAACTTCTGGAACGTAGCAGGAGTACCTACAGTTAGCGCATTCGTTCTTTCAACAGTTCCTGGAAACAGCTCCAAGGACGATACACTTTGCATCATGGATCGTAACCCATACTTCTGGAAAGTTGATGCAGCAGGCAATCAGCTACCATATGTAGATGCACTTCACTTCAATCAGACTTCAGAGGATGGACAGGATCTTCTTATGTTCCGTTCAGGAGAGATTGATGTTATCACAGTAGCAATGAAGGATATCGCAGCTACACTTGCAGACCTTGGTGACTCTGCTTCACTTCGTGAGTGGGGATCAACAGCATGGGGTAGCTACCAGGTAACTTTCAACTATACAAATCCTGATAAGAACTATGCAGATCTTTTTGCTAATGCTGATTTCCGTCAGGCTATGTCAATCGGCGTAGACAGAGAGCAGGTATCTGAGCTTCTTACAGATGGATTCCTTGAGCCAGGACAGTGTGCACCTGCAGAGGGCAACGTTGGATATGATCCTGACTGGGAAGCTAAGTGGACAGAGTATGATGTAGACAAGGCTAAGAGCCTCCTTGAAGGCTGCGGACTTGTAATGGGATCTGATGGATTCTACAAATTCGCTGATGGTTCAGACCTTATGCTTACATTCCTTGCATATGACGGTGGTGCTGACGAGTCTTATCCAGTATTCGAGCAGTACTACAAGGCAATCGGTATCAACTGCGCACTCAAGAACCTCGAGGTTGCAGCATTTGATGAAGCAGTAGATAACAATGACTGGGTTGCAGTAATGGGACCTCACACAGCTGTTGGCGGTGCTTCACTTAAGGATAGAGCAGCTCCATTTGTTCCTATCGCACAGGCAGCTGAGTGGTATGGCGAATATGGTACATACTATGCAACTAAGGGTGCTCAGGGTGTTGAGCCAACTGGAGATCTTGCTAAGCTCGTAGAGCTCTATGATAAGTGGAGACTTACATCTGACGAGACAGAGAGAGACAATTACCAGGCTGAGATTTACAAGATCCACAAGGAAAACCTCTGGTCAATTGCTTACCTTAAGGCAGAAGGTTACTTCGAGCTTATTACATCCAAGCTTCACAATTATGCAGACAATCTTGTATCTGCAGACTGTTATCAGTACTCTAACATGACACACTATGAAGTGCTCTTTAAGGCAGAGTAATTAAAATAACAAAGGTTATATAATGTATTGAATTATGATTGCCGGAGACGTGAGGGGGTTTCCACGTCTCCGGTTTTTATAGGAAGGGATTTATCGATGGAGGAAAAATTAAGCAAAAACAGCTTTGTAGAGAACTTAAAAGAGTTCTTTAGAAGAGACCTGGTTCAGTATATCTTTAAGCGTATACTGTGGTTTATTCCTACACTGCTGCTCATCTCAATACTTGTTTTCTTCGTAATACAGCTTCCTCCGGGGGATTATGTTTCTGCGCATATTGCTGCGCTTGCAACAGAAGGAGAGCTGGTTGATGCTGATTATGCTGCATCAATGCGAGAGGACTACGGACTGGATCTGCCTGTATGGCAGCAATATATTAAATGGGTTAAGGATATAATCTGGACACCTTCTGACACAGCATATTACAGACTGTATCATTCACATCATAACTGGAAGTATTCTTTTGCCTATGGTCGTGATGTTTGGAGTGTTGTTAATGACAGACTTGGACTAACCATAGGTGTTACAGCGATTATCATGCTGTTTCAATATCTGGTATCAATTCCTATAGCGGTTTACGCTAGTACACACCAGTATTCGGTAGGAGATTATGTCTCTGCTATTATTGGTTTCCTTGGAACTGCGATACCTAACTTCATTTTGGCTATTGTGCTGATGTATCTTTCCTATAAATGGACTGGCAATGCTAACGTAGGTCTGTTTACACAGGAGATGCTTAAAAACGGCATTCATTTATATAATTTTGGTGATTTCTTAAAGAGAATGATCATTCCTATCATAGTTATCGGTACCAGCGGAACCTGCGGAATCATCCGTTCTGTTCGTGCACAGATGCTTGATGAGGTTGCCAAGCAGTACACACTTACAGCAAGAGCAAAGGGTGTTTCTGAAGGTAAGATCATTATGAAATACTGCTTCAGAGCAGCTATCAACCCTACAGTATCAGGACTTGGCGGAGTTCTTTCAAGTCTTTTCTCAGGATCAACTGTTACAGCTATGGTTCTGAACATGCAGATTCAGGGACCTGTACTTTATAAGGCTCTTCAGTCACAGGACATGTACCTCGCTGGTGCTATCGTTATGGTTCAGGCAGTACTGGTTGTAATTGGTGTGCTGTTCTCTGATATTGCCCTTGCATTCCTTGATCCTAGAATCCGTTACTCAGGAGGTGGCAGATAATGGCTAAAAAGTTAAAATCAAAAGAAGATTATTATCTTGCCTCCCAGTGGACATTGATGGCAAGAAAGCTGAAAAAGCACAAGCTGGCTCAGGTTTCATTTATCATTCTGGCAGTACTTTATATTTCAGCATTATTCGCAGATTTCCTTGCACCATACGGACTGGATGAGTTCGATGGACTTTACAGAAACTCTGCACCAACTAAGATTTACACAATTTTCGAAGATCAGCATGTGGGACCACATGTTTACAAGCTCGAGAAGAGCATTAACAAGAAGACCTTTGAAGTTACTCTTGAGCCTGATTTATCAGAGTATTACAAGATTGAGTTCTTTGTACACGGTACAGAGTACAAGGTTTTAGGTCTTTTCCCTTGTGACCTTCATCTCTTTGGTGTTGGAGAAGGTTCTAAGGGTGGCACAGGAGCCAAGATTTTCCTGTTTGGCGCAGACTCACTTGGAAGAGATATTTTCTCAAGAGTACTTTTGGGAGCGAGAATTTCTCTGTCTATCCCATTTGCCAGCGCGATTATCAGTTTCTTCCTGGGCGTAGCGATCGGATCAATCTCAGGATATTTCGGTGGCGTTCTGGACATGATCATTCAGAGAATCATCGAGGTTATCGGAGCTGTTCCTCAGATTCCACTTTGGATGGCACTTTCAGCAGCTATTCCAGCAGGAATCTCAACTGTTAAGATGTATTTTTACATGACAATTATCCTGTCCTTCATCAACTGGACTGGAATGGCACGTGTAGTACGTGGTAAATTCCTGTCACTTAAGAATGAAGACTATGTAATGGCAGCGAGAATATCAGGCGTTTCCACATGGAAGATCATTTGGAAGCACCTTGTACCAGGCTTCATGAGTTACCTTATCGTATCTCTTACACTTGGTATTCCTGGATCAATCGTTGGTGAGACATCAATGTCATATCTTGGCCTTGGTATCAAATCACCTGCAACCAGCTGGGGAGTACTTCTTCAGGAAGCAAGCTCAGTTACAGACGTAGCTGCAAACCCACACAAGCTGATTCCGATTATCTTTGTAACAATTACTGTTTTGGCATTTAACTTCCTCGGCGATGGAATGAGAGATGCTGCAGATCCTTACAAGTAATTATTTTTAGGAGTTTTCTATGGAAAAAGACAATATTTTGGAAGTTAAGGACCTTCATATCGACATCAAGATGATGGAAGGAATACTTACTCCTGTAAGAGGCGTAAATTTTGAAATAAAGCGTGGCGAGACTCTGGGACTTGTTGGAGAGTCAGGCTGTGGAAAATCCATTACCTGTAAGTCAATTCTTGCGATCAATGAGAAGAAGTGTATTCCTCGCGGTGAGATCATGTTCAGAAACGAGGATGACACAGAGGTTGATATTCTCAAGATGGATCCTAAGGGAAAGGAGATCCGTAATGTAAGAGGTAAGCAGATCTCCATGATCTTTCAGGAGCCGATGGTAGCCTTTTCTCCAATGTACACAATTGGTAACCAGATCACAGAGGCAACACTTCTGCATATTACCAAGGACAAGAAGAAGGCCAAAGAGATCTCTCTTGAGGTAATGAGAAAGGTTGGTATTGCCAACGTTGAGAAGAGATACAATCAGTATCCTCATGAATTCTCAGGTGGTATGCTTCAGAGAGCGCTTATCGCTATGGCTCTCGTATGTAATCCTAAGCTTCTTATTGCAGATGAGCCTACAACAGCTCTTGATGTAACAATTCAGGCTCAGATTCTTGAGCTTATGAAGGAACTCCAGAAGGAGTTCAATATGGCGATTCTTTTCATCACACATGACCTTGGCGTTGTAGCCAAAATGTGCGACAGAGTTGCTGTTATGTACCTTGGCAGAATCGTAGAAACAGGCGATTCCAAGACAATTTATGCTAATCCTCAGCACCCATATACAAGAGGACTTATCGGTTCTGTTCACAAGATCGGTGGCAGAAAGGACGAGAGACTCTTCTCTATCGAGGGAACAGTTCCTCTTGCCATGAACCTGCCCAAGCAGTGCGGTTTCTACGACAGATGCGATTGCAGAATCGAGGGACTTTGCGATAAGGCTGAGCCAGAACTTGTTGAGATCGAGCCAGGTCACAAGATCGCATGCTTTAACTGCAATAACCCTGCATGTCAGGCTCACAGACAGGAAGTTGAGAAGAGACTTGCGGAGGAGGCAGCAAGAGGACCAGTAGAGGAAGGAGGTAAGAAGCGTGGAAAAAGATAATATTCTTGAAGTAAAGCATCTTCACAAGCGTTTTACCTCTAAAAATGTCACAGTTAAGGCTGTTACAGATGTTTCTTTTGCGGTAAAAGAGGGTGAGACCATTGGATTCGTTGGTGAGTCCGGATGTGGTAAGACAACCCTTGGAAGATGTATTGTCAGAGCTTATGATGCTTCAGAGGGCGAGGTTTTCTATCGCACAGAAGCTGGCGAGGAAGTAGATTTCCTCAAGGTAGATAAAAAGAAGATGAAGGGTATCCGTAAGGAGATTCAGATGATCTTCCAGGATCCATATTCATCTCTTGATCCCAGAATGACAGTTTTGGACATCATCAAGGAGCCTCTCAAGGCTAATTATCCCAAGATGCCCAAAGAAGAGATGGACAGACTGGCCAAGGAGATGGCCGAGAAGGTAGGACTTAACCCTGCGTATCTTATGAGGTATCCACACGCATTCTCTGGTGGACAGAGACAGCGTATTGGAATAGCAAGGGCACTTGTATTAAAGCCCAAGATCATTGTTTGTGATGAGGCGGTATCAGCCCTTGATGTATCAATTCAGGCCCAGGTAATCAACCTGCTCAAGGACCTTCAGAAAGAGATGAAGCTTACATATATCTTCATTTCACATGACCTCTCAGTAGTAGAGCATATTTCTGATAAGGTTGGTGTTATGTACCTTGGTAAGATGGTTGAGTATGGTGAGACAGAGCAGATCTTTACTAAGCCCAAACATCCATACACCGAGGCTCTTATGTCAGCTGTACCTGTTGCTGATCCTACTTATCAGCAGGAGAGAATTCCTCTTAAGGGAGAGATTCCTAACCCTGCTAATCCACCAAGTGGATGTTATTTCCATACAAGATGCAGATACTGTAATGAAAAGTGTAAAGAGCTTACTCCTGAGTATAAGGAACTTGAGCCAGGACATTTCGCTTCATGTATCTATGCTGAGGAATTGAAGCTTAGAGGGTTTGAAATCAAATGATGAAAATTTACAGAGCTCATGATTATAACGATATGAGCCGCAAGGCTGCCAATATCATATCCGCTCAGATTATCATTAAGCCAAACTGTGTTCTAGGCTTGGCTACAGGTTCAACGCCGCTTGGAATATATGCTCAGCTTGTAGAGTGGTACAAAAAGGATGATCTGGATTTTTCCAAGGTTAAGACCTTCAATCTGGATGAATATGTGGGGCTTTCAGAAGATAATCCTCAGAGCTACCACTATTTCATGAATGAGAATCTCTTTTCCAAGGTGAACATTGAGAAGAACAATGTTCATGTGCCTGAGGGAACAAATGAAGACGTAGAAGGCGAGTGTCTTAGCTATGAGAGAGCCATCGATGCTCTTGGCGGCGTAGATATGCAGCTTTTGGGACTTGGTCCAAACGGACACATCGGATTTAATGAGCCAGGCAGCTGTTTTACCAGAAAGACTCATATTGTAGACCTTTCTGAGAGCACAATAGAAGCTAACAAGAGATTCTTCGAGGATGCATCTATGGTGCCAAGACAGGCTATTACCATGGGAATTGGCACGATTATGAAGGCCAAGAAGATCCTGATGGTAGTAGATGGCGAGAAAAAAGCTGAAGTCCTTATGAGGGCGCTCACAGGCGAGGTAACTCCTGAGGTTCCAGCTTCTATCTTGCAGCTTCATCCAGATTTTACGCTAGTTGCGGATGATGAAGCACTTAAATATATGAAAGATTATTAATGATCCTATCAACCGCCCCGTTGGCTTCTGGCCAGCAGGGCGTGTTTACTTTCTGCATTTAATCTTGCCGGATGATCTTCAGGCATGCTGGATTTGATAGCTTTGTCACAGCTGTCTGTAAGCTCCTCAAGGTAGATCTGGAGATCGGCATTTACATCAATATTCTCGTCCATTCCTATGTACAGAATTTCAGGTACAAATCCAAGAGTTGCGGTAGTATACCAGTTTCCATTGAATTTATTTGGATTTTTGACAATGTTAGTAACAGGGCTGTTTATCTTGTTGGTCAGGATAGCGATTACCAGATTTTTGTCCGGATCGATCATGAGAAGTGTTCCCGTCCAGCCTTGATGCCCAAAGGTTCGAGTGGAGGATCTGGTGCCAAAGTAGCTGGTTCTCTGTATATCTCCCTGGCGCCACCAGCCAAGGCCCCAATTCATGTAATCTTCAGACTTAGGTGCTGTAAATTCAGCAATTACTTCCGGTGAAAAGAACTGCAGATCCCCGTAGGTTCCGTCAAGCATCAGGGTTCCGAGCTTGGCCAGATCTGTTGCGTTTGAAAAGATTCCGGCATGTCCTGAAACACCGCCCATGCAGTAATAGGCCATTTCGTCGTGAACCTCTCCCTGAACAGTATCTGTCCTAATGCCATCAAAGGTTAAATAGCCATCTCTTGTGTTGCCGTTAAGCTCAGTAGCTGCGCAGTCGTCCTTGGTGAAACCATGATCAAGAGGCGTATATGTAACGTGTGTAAGTCCCATAGGCTCGCAGAATGTCTCTTTAAGGTAGGTATCAAGATCTTTTCCTGTTTTGGCCTCTACAATCAGGCCAAGGATCATGTAATCAACGTCAGAATAAAGAACCTTGGCGCCGGGTTCAAACATTAGTGGAGTCATGCATATGGCTTTAATTGTGGCCTCTTTGGCGTTTTCATCAGCAGATACTGAGGAAAAAAGAGGATTCTCTATTTCTGGGTCATATTCAAAGGTCTCAGGATTGATCGTAGGATTGTGGTACTTGGGACTTGGTGGAAAGCCACCCTGATGACGGAGAAGATGAGCTATGGTAAGCTCTCCTTTCCAATTTTTGATAGTCTCCAAAGGCTCGTGAGATCCATCTGCATAGTCGATGAAGATAGTATCATCAATAAATTCCTGTCCCAGATAATCAGAAATCTTGTCATTTATGCTGATCTCGCCATCTGTAACTAGCTTTTGAAGGGCATAGTTAACGCCTATCATCTTGCTGACGGATGCTAGATCATACAGAGTATCGGTAGTTACAGGTGCAGAATCAGTCTTACGAGAACCATCCTGATTATAGGAATTAACGTTTCCAAAAGCACCTTCATAAACAAGTTTATCATCGCGAATTATTGATATCTGTGCGCTTGTAAAGCCATATTCAATATCTGTTGTTATTATATCTTCTATAAGATCAATGCACTCCTGATGAATTCCGGCTTCTTCAAGAGTTCCGTAAAGAATTACGTCGGCAGAAGCATCGTCTTGTTCTTCTTCAGAATTTATGTCAGCAGTTGAGCTTTCTGAAACCGCCAGGTCATCTGTACCAGTCTCTATATCTGAAATCATTTCTATGCTAAGAGTTGAAATAGCAGCATCTGAGGCACTTTCAGCTCCGCACCCCACAGTAAATCCTATGCTGCAAATAACGCATAGACAGGCAATTATTCGGTTAAAATGTGGATTTTTAGCCATTAAATTCCCCCAAAGAATAAACAAAATTTCTATCAATAATGATAGCACTAAAATGGCATCAATAGTGGTATGATTGTACATGGTGCTTTTGAGTATTGATGTTAAAAGCGGGAGTTTACTATGAAAATTCATGGTCTTCAGAAAATGACATTACTTGATTATCCGGGGCATGTAGCATGCACGGTTTTTCTTGGCGGGTGTGATTTCAGGTGCAGATTCTGCCATAATTACGAGCTTGTGGATGGAAGCGCTGAGCCTGTAATGGAAGAGGACGAATTATTTGATTTTCTGTCCAAGAGAAGGGGTATTTTGGATGGTGTTTGTGTAACTGGTGGTGAACCCTGTCTTCGCCCGAATCTTCCCGATTTCATCAGAAAGATCAAGGAAATGGGCTATAAGGTCAAACTCGACACTAATGGTGGTAATCCTGACATGGTAAAAGAGCTCATGGATGCAGGTCTTGTAGACTATGTAGCCATGGACATCAAGAATTCACCAGCCAAGTATGCTATGACAGCAGGCCTTGATAAAGTGGATTTAGAGCGCATTGGCCAGACGGTATCTCTTTTGCTGGAGGGCAGGATAGACTACGAATTTAGGACTACAGTAGTGGAGCAGTTCCATGATGAAGCTGATTTTGAGGAAATTGGCAAATGGATCTGCGGAACTTCAAAATATTTTTTACAGCAGTATGTTGCCAGAGATACAGTACCAGACTGTTCTTTGGAGGCACCGAGCCGTGAAACTATAGAAAAATACATTAATATAGTTAGGAGATATGTTCCAACCGCGGAGATAAGGGGAGTTTGATCAAACCACAATATATTGTGGTCGGTTTTTAGACCATATCTATATGTTGACGTAAATCTGTATTAATGTTATCTTTATCATAGTTAATTTTCTTATGTATTTCTTTATAGGGGGTTCTTATGTATCAGGTTGTAAAGCGCGATGGCAAGATCGCAGATTTTAACATTTCCAAGATTTCAGCAGCTATAACCAAGGCTTTTGAGGCACTTGAGAAGGACTATCATTCAAGTGTTATAGATCTTATTGCCCTTAGAGTCGCTTCTGACTTTGAGAGCAAGGTAGTAGACGGCAAGATCACTGTAGAAGAGATTCAGGACAGCGTTGAGAAGGTGCTGTCAGAAGCGGGATATACTGATGTTGCCAAGGCTTATATTCTTTATCGTAAGCAGCGTGAGAAGGTTCGTAACGTTAACTCTGCCCTTGTTAACTATAAGGATATCGTTAACGATTATCTTAAGATCAACGACTGGAGAGTCAAAGAAAACTCTACGGTTACATATTCTATCGGTGGACTTATCCTGTCCAATTCTGGTGCGATTACAGCTAATTACTGGCTTTCAGAGGTTTATGACGATGAGATAGCATCTGCTCATAGAAGCGCAGCTATCCATATCCATGACCTTGCTATGCTCAGCGGCTATTGCGCCGGTTGGAGTCTTAAGCAGCTGATTCAGGAGGGACTTGGCGGAGTTCCAGGTAAGATCACATCTTCACCTGCATGCCATCTTTCAACTCTTTGCAATCAGATGGTTAATTTCCTCGGAATTATGCAGAATGAATGGGCTGGAGCACAGGCTTTTTCATCCTTTGATACATATCTTGCGCCTTTTGTTAAGGTGGACAATCTGTCTCAGGCAGAGGTTAAACAGTGTATTCAGTCATTTGTTTATGGCGTTAATACTCCTAGCAGATGGGGAACACAGGCACCATTCTCCAATATCACATTGGATTGGACAGTTCCTAATGACCTCAAGAATCTCAATACTATTGTTGGTGGCAAGGAGCTTGATTTCACTTATGGCGAATGTCAGCATGAGATGGATATGGTCAACAAGGCATTTATCGAGATCATGATCGAGGGAGATGCCAACGGACGTGGATTCCAGTATCCTATCCCTACTTATTCAATAACAAATGATTTTGATTGGAGCGAGACAGAGAACAATAAGCTCCTGTTTGAAATGACTGCTAAATATGGCACACCATATTTTTCTAACTATATTAATTCTGACATGGAGCCAAGTGATGTGCGCTCTATGTGCTGCAGACTTCGTCTGGACCTTAGAGAACTCCGTAAGAAATCCGGTGGCTTCTTCGGATCAGGAGAGTCAACAGGTTCTATCGGCGTAGTTACTATCAATATGCCTAGAATTGCTTATCTTGCTAAGGATGAAGCTGATTTCTACAAGAGACTTGATCATTTGATGGATATTGCAGCTCGTTCACTCAAGACTAAGAGAACAGTTATAACCAAGCTTCTTGATCAGGGGCTTTACCCATACACCAAGAGATATCTTGGAACATTTGCTAATCACTTCTCAACAATCGGCCTTATCGGTATGAATGAAGTTGGTCTTAATGCCAACTGGATAAAGGCTGATATGACTGATGAGCGTACTCAGGAATTTACCAAGGAAGTTCTTACTCATATGAGAGACAGACTTTCTGATTATCAGGAGAAATATGGAGACCTTTATAACCTTGAGGCTACTCCTGCAGAGTCTACAACATATCGTTTTGCTAAGCATGATAAGGCTCAGTATCCTGATATTGTTACAGCGAATATGAATGGTACACCATATTACACCAATTCATCACACCTGCCAGTAGGCTATACAGAGGATATCTTCTCTGCTCTTGATATTCAGGATGAGCTTCAGACTCTTTATACTTCAGGAACTGTATTCCATGCGTTCCTTGGAGAAAAGCTTCCTGATTGGCAGGCTGCAGCAAGTCTTGTTCGCAAGATTGCTGAGAATTACAAGCTTCCATACTACACAATGTCTCCTACATACTCAGTATGTAAGAACCATGGATATCTTGTAGGAGAACAGGCTGTTTGTCCTCACTGCGGTGAAAAGACAGAAGTATACAGCCGAATTACTGGCTATTATCGTCCTGTAGCTAACTGGAATGATGGTAAGGCTCAGGAATACAAGGATAGAAAAGTTTACGACATTGGCCATTCAACTCTTAAGAGAAGCGCCAAGAATCCAAGTTTTGTAGAGGCTGCTGTCAAGAAATCCAATAAGGATGCCAACAGCAATGCATTCAATGTAGATGATGCGATAATGCTGTTCAAGACTCAGACCTGTCCTAACTGCAAGATTGCAGGAATGATGCTTGATAAGGCTGGAGTTAATTACAAGGTTCTTGATGCAGATGAGAATCCAGAGCTTGTTGAGAAGTACAATGTAATGCAGGCGCCAACACTTATTGTACAGAATGAAGAAGGCTTCCAGAAGCTTAATGGCGTATCAGACATCAATGGATGGCTTGGAGAGAGAATTTCATAAGACTAATTCAGAGCCAGATCGTAAGATCTGGCTCATTAATGGGGAGAGAACCGGTATGAGAAACATAGACAAAAGCGTTTTTATAGCACCAGGAGCACAGGTTGTTGGTGATGTATCCATAGGTAGTGACAGCGGAGTATGGTATAACGCTGTAATAAGAGGCGATTCCAAGGAAATTCAGATTGGAAAGCGTACTAATATTCAGGATCTGGCAGTTCTTCATGTAGACAAGGAATATAAGCTGACTGTTGGCGATAATGTAACTATAGGCCATAGTGCTGTAGTGCATGGATGTACTGTAGGAAATAACGTTCTTGTAGGAATGGGAGCAATCATTATGAATGGTGCTCAGGTAGGCAACAACTGTATTGTTGGAGCTGGAGCACTCGTCACAGAGAATACCGTAATTCCAGACGGAATGATAGCTTATGGTAATCCAGCTAAGGTTATCAGACCAGTAGAAAATCAGGACAAGCTTAGAATCATGGAAAATGCTGATATTTATGTTCAGCATGCAACTGAAGCCAAGATGGGGCTTAGACGTCGCAAGGCAATGCCTCTATAAAAATAAGCAGCTATCCGGTAAATCAACTGGATAGCTGTTTTTGGTTTTATCACAATATCTTTTTAATCTTAAAGAATATCAGGCTTCCCACAACGATGAATAAACTCAGAACGATAACAATGGGGTATCCCAGACGGGATTCAAGCTCTGGCATGTACTTAAAGTTCATGCCATACCAGCCAACTATTAAAGTCAGAGGCATGAAGATCGTTGTAACCACGGTCAGGACAGTCATAATTCTGTTCTGACGTACATCAAGCTGTGACTGATAAAGGTCGTTAAGCTGGATGGTATAGTCTCGAAGGTGTGTGGCGGAGTTGTAAAGCCTGTCTACACGGCTTGAGAACATGTGGAAATATCTAAGGTTTTCTTCCTTGAAGAAGCCATTTTCGTTTTCTTCTAGTTCCTGGCCCAGGTCAAGGAGCTGTTCGTAGTGTATACGCAGATCTCTTATATCGCCTCGGATATCGTTGTTGCGCTCCATGTGGGCTGTCTCTGCGTTTGACATTATCTCTTTTTCCAGACTATCGAGTTCAAGCTCGTATTTCTGCATGATTCTGAGATCGTTATGAATGATAAGTTCCAGGAAATCGTATAAAAAGCGCTCAAGACATGGCTTTTTCCATTTCTTATAGTGCTGAATCCTTTTAACAAGCCTCAAAGCTTCATCTCCTTCGTCGATGAAGACAATTCCTGTTTCATCCAAAACAAAAGAAAACTTCTGTGGCTCTGTAGAATGCGATGACTGTGTAGGAATAAAAAAAGTACCGGTTAATGAATCGTAGTTAACCTCAGCCTTGGTGGTATATATTTCTTCACCGTTTAGGTCAAAATCCATACCCATGTCAAAATTCTCATTTTGTGCTGCCCACTGAGCGGGAGTAAGTACTGCTACATATGGCTCAGCTGCGTCGTGGCACTGTTCTGCACTACATTCCTCCAGGGCGTTTTTTATAAGAAAAAACATGTGAAACCTCCTACCAATCAATACTTACAATGACATAATAACACGGATACAAGGATATCTGCGCTTATTTGCCATAAATATTTATGGTTCGTATAATTAAATAATAGTGTTTTTATGAGGAAAGTATTTAAGAAGGGAGATAAAATCATGAGTTTAGAGGCTAAAAAGGTGCTCTTGGACAGCGAACTTGAGACTGTTACAGGTGGCGCTCGTAAGATTCAGTTTATGAAGGTTGCATGCACTCACTGTAAAAAGATAATTCGCATCAATGTAGATGTTTCCGAAGCAAAATGCCCTTTCTGTAAGGAAATCAATACTTTCGCCGGCTAAAAATCTTTTTCTAAGCATACCATGCCACTTTATTTCTATATGAGTTGTTATTTGTTATAATAGCAATGTTCTGCGGTTATCGGCAGAAATTATTACATGTTTTAATGGAGTGAGATTTGGTATGGAAAAGGTAAAAGAGGCAATTAGAAAAGAGGTTGCTGGCTGGAAAAAGTGGGAAGTTGCCTGGATTGTTCTGGCAACGGCAGTAATTCTGGGACTTTCAATCTATTGGAAGGATTCTCTTATTGGAATTCTGGCGGCTGTTACAGGTATCTGGTGCGTTATTTTAACTGGAAAAGGTAAGCTTTCAAGCTTTTGGTTTGGAACTATCAATACGATTCTTTATGCGATCGTAGCCTGGAGAGCGAGATACTGGGGCGAAGTAATGCTCAATCTTTTGTACTACGTTCCTATGAACTTTGTGGGACTCTATATGTGGTCCAAGAACATGAACAGTGAGACAGAAGAGGTAGTCAAAAAGAGAATGACTCTTAAGGGCAGTCTTATCGCTTATCTTCTTGTTGCAGTTGGAACTGTAGCATACGGATATGTACTTAAGATGATGAATGGCACACTTCCATTTGTTGATGCTATGAGCACAGTATTTTCAATATTTGCTCAGATCCTTTGTGTTAAGAGATACATGGAGCAGTGGGTTCTCTGGGTAGTAGTTGATGTTGTTACAGTAATCATGTGGGTTTACGCCTTTGCTACTGGCACAGGAGACATGGCAACAGTTCTTATGTGGAGCATTTATCTCATAAATGCCATAATAATGCTGGTAAAATGGATTTCAGATACCAGAGTTAATGCGACAACAAAAGAGGCATAATATGTACAAGATTGGTATGTATGGCGGAACCTTTAATCCTATGCATAATGGGCATCTGGAGTGCATCATCAAGGCTGCTTGCATGTGCGAGAAGCTCTATGTCGTGCTCAGCATAGGAAATAACAGGGACGAAGTGGATTACAGAGTCCGTTACAGATGGCTATATCAGGCTACTAAACATATAGGAAACGTCGAGATTTTTACAATATCAGATGATTGCGAAACCAAGCAGGAATACACTCTGGAAGCGTCTAAGGCTGATTCTGAATATGTTAAAAAACATATCGGAGAGCCAATAGATGTAGTATTCTGTGGATCTGACTACGATGCAGAGAGCTTTTGGAACGTAAATTACCCAGATAGCGAATTCTACGTATTTGAGCGCAATGATATCAGCTCAACGGCTATTCGCAAGGATCTTTATGGCCACTGGGACTGGCTTCCAACCTTTGTAAGACCTTACTATGTCAAAAAGGTGTTACTGATAGGCGTAGAGAGCTCTGGTAAATCTGTAATGACCGTGAATTTGGCCAATTACTACAATACTAATTATATTGAGGAAGCTGGCAGAGATCTGTCTGAGAAATCTGGCACCGACACACTGATGCTAGATGAGGATTTCACTGAGATATTACTCACTCAGAAGCTCAATGAGATGAAGGCGGTAGAGCAGAGTAACAGAATTCTTTTCTGCGACACGGACTGTCTTATAACTCAGTTTTTCCTAAAATTCCTTGGTGGTAACGAAGAGAACATCAAGCTTTCTGACGCTATTGATGCCCTTAACAGTTATGATCTGGTTCTTTTCCTGGCACCTGATGTTAAATGGGTTCAGGATGGAGACAGGAGCACTGAGATAAGGGACAATCGCGATAAATATCGCAAGATGATAGCAGATATCTATGAATCTCATGGTAAGAAATTTGAGTACATAGAAGGTGATTACCTCACTAAATTCAACAAGTGTGTGGAACTGGTAGATAAGATGCTGGCTTCACAGGAATAACCAATCGAATATAGTACAGTGAACATGAAAACAGCCCCAACCCTGAGCCAGGATTGAGGCTGTCTTTACGTTTTAATTAGTTAATACCATCGATTGTACCATCTTTGTGTACAACCTCGAGCTTGCATCCCATTCCGAATGCTGCAACTGATCCAGCGATCAGTGCCCAAGGAGCTGCTGCAAGTCCGATGATTCCGCCAACGATTCCAACATTAACTGGAACGCTGAATACTACTTCTTCGCCTTTCTTGATCTGGATTCTATCAACATTGCCTTCTTCAACCTTAGTCTTAAGCTTATCTATAAGCTCCTTGATATCATCGCCTATATCTTTAGATGATGGCTGAATGAGCTTTATTGCTGCATCGATGTCTCCGTCTGTCTTGACGAGGGCCTCTTTTGCAACCTTAAAATCCACACCTGTCTCCTCCATAACCTTTTCTACTGCCTGTAATGTAATTTCCATACTTTTGATCTCCTTTCTCAATCAACAAGATGTTTTTTCTATATATGTTATCAACTGTTTGTTGATGATATTATTCTATAGCAAACGCAATACCGAATATATATAAATTGTAGAAAAAATTAGCAGAATATTTCGCGGATTATGCAAAATATTCTGCTTATTTGCATGGATTTAGAGTATAGTTATTAGTATGAAGTTTCTATTCATTGGGGGATTCTATGGGAAATACAAATCAAAAAATCACCGAATTAACTGAAAATATGAAGAAAAGGCTTATAGGAAAAGATGATGTTATCCGCAAGGTGGTCATCTGCCTATTAGCTGGAGGACATGTACTATTAGAGGACGTTCCTGGTGTTGGTAAAACATCCCTTGCCAAGGCGCTAGCAGACTCAATCTCTGTTTCTTTTGCAAGAATCCAGTGTACACCTGATACAACTCCTGCAGATATCACAGGCCTTTCTATATATAGTCCTGCTAAGGAGAGCTTTCAGGTAGTTCCCGGACCAGTTCTGAACAGCATAGTTCTGGCGGATGAGCTAAACCGAACTTCGCCCAAGACGCAGTCAGCACTTCTGGAAGTAATGGAAGAGCACAGAGTGACCATAGATAGCCAGGAATACAAGGTGCCTGAGCCATTTATGGTGATAGGAACTCAGAATCCGGCGGAAATGGGTGGAACATATCCGCTTCCAGAGTCCCAGCTGGACAGATTTATGATAAAGCTTTCTGTTGGATATCCAGACACAGAGGCTTCAGAGGATATAGCTAGGAGATTCCTTGAAGGAGACCTTCACGATAAGACGATGCCTGTTTTGTCTGGGGAAGAGGTTATATCCATGCAGAAAGAGGCTCAGAAGGTCACTATTCATGAGAATCTGAGGGCCTATGCAGTTAACATTGTGGAAGCTACTAGGACCAAAGCGGAGATTTCATGCGGAGCTTCCCCAAGAGCTCTTTTGGCAATGCTAAGGTGTGCCCAGGCTATTGCATATATGGACGGTCGTGATTACTGCGTGCCAGAGGATATTGCGGAGGCTGCAAGACTGTCGATTCCACACAGACTTGTCCTTACTACAGAGGCCAGACTCAGCAGAGTTACTAGAGAAGACCTGGTAAAAAAGATACTTGAGCAAGTGAAGGTGTCATGAAGGTTACAGTTAACAAACTGAAATTCATTATATATGTGATAGTTCTGATTGGGAGCTTCGTATTTGCCAGCTTTTACGGAGGCCCGGTCTCTTTTGCGTGGCTCTACGTAGTGCTTTTATTGATACCTATTTCGATTATCTATATTTTCATTAACAATAGTTTTCTACGTATTTATCAGGAGATTGAGGTTCACAGACTCACCAAAGGCGAAGAGCACAAGTACAGAGTGTCTATAGACAATGAGGGCTTCCTTCCTGTCCACAGAATGAAGCTGTTCCTATATGAAGACAGATGTGAGCTGTATGAGCTTCGAAACGGTGAGGAGCTTTCTCTGGATATTCATGAGAAAAAAGAGCTGTCTTCCGGGATCAATTGTAGATATTCCGGAACCTATAATGTCGGTATAGAGAACGTTGCTTTTGCAGATCCCTTCGGGATTTATACGGTAACACTTGACATTCCATATTCCTTCAGGGCAATAGTAAGTCCACGCATTACAGATATGGCGGACAGAGTTCTGGATATCGAAAATCTCTTCAATAATACAGGTCTTAAGAGCCCTAGATTATCTGAGAATACGCCGGGAAGTGATTTCAGGCCCTATCAGAGAGGCGATTCTCTTAGTTCTATAAATTGGAAGCTTTCAGCAAGACTATCTGAGCTGATTTCCAGAATCCCAGACAAAATGGAGAAGAGGACAGTAACTCTTTTACTGCAGGCAGTGAATGTTCCGGAGCGTGATCAGGACATTGAATTCCTCAAAAAGAGAGATTTTTTCCTGGAGTTTGCTGTGTCTGCAGCCTGGCATTTTGGAGAACAGGGCGTTCCCGTGAGAATCGTTTATCCATCGGGGAAGATTTCGGAGTCTTTAGTTGATTCATACGAGAGTTTTTTAGAGTTTTATAGTGTGGTTGCAGACAGCATTTTTTATAGCTCTGATGAGGAATTTAAGAAATTGCAGAGCATGGTATTTGATGTGAGGAACAGCGTGTATGGGCAGGATACATGGATTGTCATCAGAGAAGATCCAGAGCCGGGAGAGGATTACTACCTTATTTGCGGCTGAAATCAGGTTACATTTATTTGCATTTGCCCTGTTTTCGGTCTTTGCAGAGATCTATTTTCTGGCAAAAGAGGAAAACGCGGACGATTATAGAGACGTCCTTTCTTTGGCTGTAATTGGATTCTTTTTCCTGTTTAGTATTTTGGAATATGTGTTCAGACTATTTGCAAGTAGCAGGGCATCAGCTTTAGCCTTGCTTTTGCCGGCAGCAATCTTGAGTTTTTTGTTAAAAGATATAGAGACATTGCCGCATATGGAAGTTCCAGTCATTATTGCAGCGCTTGTAAGGCTGTTTTTGTCTTTTGCAGCGCATAAAGAAGCGTTTATTGACTGGACTGGCATTATTCTGGCGGCAGGGGCAGTTTATCTGTGCCTTGGTTGGAATGGCTTTTCAGGTCATCTGATAACAGATAAGCTCTTATTTGCAGACTTAAGTGTACTGGTTTTATCGGCGCTTCAAAAGCTGCTGCGAGATAGAAGTGGCGCAGCTTTCCCGTTTTATTATTTTGCGCTTATCGCGGTATTAGTCTTTGCGCTTCCTATGGGAGATGAGCCTATCGACTGGTCGAAAGCAATAGCTGTAGGAGAAAGGCTTGTTTCTGGAGTAAGGGACGTTGCTGACAATGCTTCGTACTATCTGTCTTTCATGTTCCAGGATGGCTCATATTCTGCAGGTTACAGCTCCTTTAACGTAAATGGAGAAAGAGTCAGCAAATCCGACAAAACCCAGCTGATCCTTCGTACCAGCGAAAAGCCATACTTTGTTTTCAAGGATGATGAAACCGGTGCCAATATGAAGATGCGTAGAAACATCTATCTTTCAGGCGGCAAAGGTGTCGAATATGAGAGCCTTGTTAGCCTTCTAAACTTCATGCATGAGCAGGGCGTGGATAAGGAAAAGGCAGCTCTTTTCTCACAAATTTCCAAAGTAAATATTGAATATGTATATCTGGATACTGCGGATGAGATTGTGCCAAACAACTCCATAATGCTCTCTAGTGGCGGTAAAAGAGTGGATGGAGGCGTCAGTAAGTCCAAGCACAAGAAGGGCTATGTTATTGATGCATCCTTCCTCGATATTGATTATGGTAGTCCCTACTTTGAGGACCTTATAGAGCAGGCGCAGGGAAAAGATAACGCGCTTATGATGTCATACTCCGAGGCAGATAGCTACATGTGGGAGCTTTATGGGATTGAGCTGAGCAGAGTTATTCGTGAGCAGGATTATGAGGAATTCTTAGAGACAGAGCCCAGGAATATAGTGGCTTATACCGATACTTCAGGTGCAACTAACAGGATGATAGAGCTGTCAAAAGAGCTGACATCCGGAATTAATAGTAACTATGAGAAATGCAGGATTATCGAGAGGTATCTCAGGCAATATCCCTATAGTACTGATGCTGTTGGAGGTCATAACCCGGATTCAGATATGAGCACAGCCCAGGGTATGGCTGATATAGCCGACAGATTCCTTTTTGAAACAGAAAAAGGCTACTGTGTACACTATACTTCTTCCATGGTAATGCTGCTAAGGCTCGCTGGAATTCCAGCCAGGGTGGCTGTTGGCTACAGATATGCATATCCCTTTGAACAGCAGGATTCCTATATTGTAGGAAGTGATTGTGCTCATGCATGGCCTGAGGCTTATTTTGAGAATATCGGATGGGTTCCTTTTGAGCCAACAAGCGCATATATGACTGCAACTGACTTTACATGGCATAGGAAAGCCAAAGAAGCAGACACTGTAATTGAGAAAACGGTTTCAAAAGAACAAGAATATATCCCTGAAATACCCGAAGTGGAGGAAACTGAGCCGGAAGAAGAGGATAACACTCAAACTACAACTCAGGTTCTAAGCGTAGTAATTATAGTTTCGCTCAGCGTAGTTTTATTGATAGTTCTTTTGATACTGGGAACTATCGCCATAAGGAGCCTTCGATACAGGCATGGAACACCGGAAAAGAAGCTCGCCATGGATGTTGAGTCTATCAAGAAGCTCCTAAGGCAGCAATATACCGGAGATTTTATTGAGAGAGGTCTTTTATCTGATTATGTGGAAATAGCTCCAACAGAGTATCAAGCATCAGTAAAAGCGGTATTTGACGTCTATTACAGGAGCATCTATGGAAACGGCGATAATGTGATGGTTTCTCAGGATGAAAATGAAATGGCCAAAGCACTTCGGGAAGAATTACAAAAGGGAAGAAGATTAAAGCTGGCTATTTTGCCATAATCAGTGTTTAACACGGCAATATCAGTGAATACTATATTAGTATAAACATTAACGCTATATGATTTACTTACCAATTATGGGAAGGTGGTATAAAGAAATGCTTGAGATTAAAAATTATTCCAAATCTTACAGGGAAGGCAAAAAAGCTGCTGACAACGTATCACTTACAGTTGAAAGTGGCGATATCTTTGGTTTTATTGGCCACAACGGCGCAGGTAAATCCACAACAATCCGAGCAGTCGTAGGAGTCCTTGATTTCACAGAGGGCGAGATCCTGATCGATGGACATTCAGTCAAGGATGAGCCGATGGAATGTAAGCGTGTGACTGCGTATATTCCTGACAATCCAGATCTTTACGAGAATCTCACAGGTATCCAGTATCTTAATTTCATAGCAGATGTTTTTGATATAAGTGCCGAGGAAAGGGAGGAGCGTATCAAGAAATATGCAGATCTTTTTGAGATCACACCAGCTCTTGGCGATCAGATCAGCTCATATTCCCATGGAATGAAGCAGAAGGTGGCTATTATTTCAGCGCTTATACATAATCCTAAGCTTCTCGTTCTGGATGAGCCATTTGTAGGCTTAGATCCTAAGGCAACCTTCGTGTTAAAAGAGATCATGCATGAAATGTGCGATCAGGGAACAGCCATCTTTTTCTCAACTCATGTACTGGATGTGGCAGAGAAACTGTGTAACAAAGTGGCCATCATCAAACAGGGAAAAATAATTGCATCAGGAACTATGGAGGAACTTACAGAGGGTCATTCATTAGAGGAAACATTCCTGGAGACAGATAACAATGAAAAATAATATTTTACTTCTCAAAACATTATTATTATCAACGAGTTTGGTAAATACCTACAAGCATTGTGATGATAAAAAGAAAAAGCGCAAGATTGTATGGTCCTTCATCGGGATGTTTATCATATATGCCATGATTCTGGGCTATAGCCTTGCTGCTACTCTGGGCTACGGCGCAATAGGGCTTACTCAGGCGATTCCTATGATATGCGTCCTTACTATAAGTGCGCTGGCATTTTTCTTTACATTCTTTAAAACTAATGGGTATCTTTTCAACTTTAAAGAATATGACATGCTCATGTCGCTTCCGTTTGAAGCCAAGACTGTTGCAGGTTGTAAGTTTTTGTACATGTATATAAAGAGCTTGCCATGGTATCTTAGCATTACCATTGCCATGATGATAGGATATGAAATATTTGCTTTTGCTCCTGTTTATGTATTGATCGAGTGGCTGATTTTATCATTGCTCGTGCCTATAATTCCTATGCTTATCGCGTCATTTTTTGGATTTCTTATTGCAAGAGCAAGTGTAGGATTTAAGAAGAACAACATTATCCAGACATTGTTTACTTTCATGTTCATCATTTTCTGCTTCTCTTTTAGATACATTCTTGAAGCAATGTTCAGAAATGGTAACGTGGAGGAGACATTGGAAGCCTCCTATGAGGCGATTGAGAACGCTGCAAATACTTATTTGCCTGCTAAATGGTTTGCCGGTGCAATTGTAGATGGCAGCATATCCGATGCACTTCTTTTAGTAGGAGTAACGGTGCTATTGTTCTCAGTAGTATTCCATATTGTTGGCAGATCCTACAGGCAGATCAATTCTGCACTTAAATCCCATAGTGCATCCAAAAGCTACAAGATGACGTCGCAGAAAAAACATAGCGTGGTTACTGCAATAGCTTACAAGGAATTCAAGAGAATGACAGGCTCAACCACATATATAACAAATGTGGCAATTGGTGAGCTTCTAGCCGTGATCCTTAGTGTTGTTACACTGATTTTCGGGTTCGATAGTATAGTCAAGGTAACAACTCAGAATGCACCTTTTGATTCTGCTGTACTTCAGCCAGCTATTCCTTTTATCATCTATTTCCTTGTTGGAATGATGGCTTCTACAACCTGTTCACCTTCACTTGAAGGTAAGCAGTATTGGATTTTACAGAGTCTTCCTATTAGGAAAGAACAGATATATCAGGGCAAGATGCTATTTAACATGTATCTTACAGTTCCATTTATGTGTTTAGGTGTGCTGTGTTTATGCTTTTCTGCAAAAGTGCCCGTGATCAATACTGTATTGTACCTGATTCTTGGCTCTGTGCTCTGTGCCTTTTCTACTGCATGGGGATGTGCATGTGGTATCAAGCATATGCGTCTGGACTGGGAGAACGAGGTTGAAGTTATCAAGCAGGGACCAGCAGTAGCACTGTATATGCTTCCTAATATGTTCGTAGTTATGGGACTTGTGGTAGGCGTTGTATTCCTTGGCATGCGCATAAATCATGCACTGTTGGCACTTATCTTCATTGCAATTGCCTCATTACTTACAGCTGTAAGCTATATGAGAGCAATGGCGCTGGCTAAAAAGACCTGAGCAAATAGTACGTAAATTTATTTCATTTTTAGAGTGTGCGATAAAAAGAAAATTACTTGTTGACCTCATGTATATTCTTGTGATAAAACTAAAAAACTGTGTCTTTAATTTTTATTCAAAAGATATTGGAATGAGGTAACAAAATGGTATCAAATCAGTTAGCTGTGCTTAATCAGGACAGTGAAGTAAATAATAATGCACAGGCTCTTATAGTAGGCGTAAAAAGTGAGGTAGTAGCAATTCCTCTTTCATCTGTACTTGCAATAGAGAATGTTCAGGCAGCTGATGTAAGGCTTGTTGATCGTGAAGATGTAATTGATTGCAGAGGAAAGGTTATTCCTCTTGTATATCTTGATAAGGTTTTTGAACTTGAAGAAAAAGGCGAAGATAAGGCTGCTATAAATGTTGTAGTCTGCGCCAAGGATAATTCAAACGTAGGAATCGTTGTAGACAAGCTTTTTGGACAGGCAGAGATAGAGAGCAAATCACTTGGAATTCTCAGCGATAACGAGTTTTTTACAGGTGTTTCACTTCTTCCAGATGCTGATGATGTAGCTCTTATCCTTAATCTTGATTCATTGGTAGCTTAAGGAGGTCAGAAATGGAAGAATTAGCAATCTATAGAGAAGAGTTAAAAGACGAAAAGAAGTACGTTGTATTTAATGTAAGCAAAGAGAATTATGGAATTGATATATCTTCAGTAAGTTCCATAATCGAAATGCCTCAGATAACAAATGTTCCAAGAGCACCCAAGCATTTTAGAGGAATCATCAATCTTAGAGGTGAGATAATTCCTGTAATCAGTCTTCGTCGTAAGATGAGCCTTGAGGATGATGTTTTTACACATGCTTCAAGAATCATCATTACAGAGATTGAGGACAATAAGCAGGTTGGACTTATTGTTGATGAGGTTAAGGAAGTTGTAGCAATACCAGACGAAGAGATTATGGATCCATCACCTTTCCTTAAGGGTGGCAACTCACTTATCAGTGGTGTTGGCAAAAAGGACGAGGATCTTATCTCAGTTTTCAATCTTGAGTTATTAGCATAAAGCTTGAAAGCCAGTAGTTTCGTAAGAAATTGCTGGCTTTTTTAGTGCATCATAAGTAAGTATGTTGTATGCTATCTATATGAGATTAGGAGGCTGTTATGATCGCACAGTATTTTGTTGAGTTTATTTTATATAGTTTTCTAGGCTGGGTTTGGGAATCAATATATTGTTCGGCAAAAGAGAAAAAGTGGGCGGACAGAGGATTTCTTTTTGGCCCTGTATGTCCCATATATGGAAGCTGTGTTGTAGCTACATCAGCTCTTTTCAGTATGTTTGACTTCTTATCATCACCAGATTTCCCTGTTTGGGGAATATTCATTATTTGTTATATCGGAAGCGCTATTGCTGAATACGGTACATCATGGGTTTTGGAAAAGAGATTCCATGCTAGATGGTGGGACTACAGTAATGTGCCACTTAACATCAATGGCAGAATCTGCGTTCCAGTTAGTATCGCTTTTGGAGCTGCTGGCGTTTTGATAGTTAAATATCTGATTCCTTTTATCGAGGGAATGCATTCAGCAGTACCTATGATTGTTTATGAGATTCTTGCAATAACATTTGCTATGATATTTGGCGCGGATTTCGCTCTGACAGAGGCCAGTCTTTCTGCTCTTCTTAAAGATGTTGAGAAGATGCATGAAGACTTTAATATCAAAGCTCAGGCTCGATATGAGAAGGTTGTGGATGCACCTAAGAAGATTGAGCAGAAGATCATGGTTGAAAGAGAAATGGCAGAGCTTAAGTATGATCAGCTGGTAAGCGAATATGCTGAGAGACTCTCTTTTAACCAGAAGAGAATTCTTCTTGGAATAAAGAAGTATACTCCGAAGGTTGAGTTCCCCAAGCAGGTACACCTTACTAATGAGCTTCGCGAGCGCGTAAGAGAGCTGGGTAAGAGGAAATAAGGGCTATAGTTTAGCAATAATAATGATAGTTTCAGCGTTTTGTGTAATAATATTTGTGAAAAAATGACAATTGTCAGATTTATAACACGTCCGTATACTTGTATACAAACAAAGGCGTTTTGATTCACTCAGTGTTTCAGAGCGCCTTTTCTTTTTTCATTTTTTTCATATAAAGGGTGCATGGGGACAATGGCGTTTCGGTTTTTTCCGAAGCGCCATTTTTGCATCTGGGGAAGGCGATAAGAAAGGTATGATACATTTTCCACGGATAGGAATGAGGATAATCAAATCAGCACTGGGAGTGCTGATCTGCTTTACAATCTATTTTCTTAGAGGTAAGCAGGGAACACCGTTCTATTCGGCGCTGGCGGTGTTGTGGTGTATACAGAACCACACCAGCAATACTGTAGGGAACGCTCTGCAGCGCACTGTAGGCACTTTTATTGGTGCAGTTTTTGGACTTATCTATATTCTCGTCAAATTACATCTTCTTATTATAGGAGACAGCTATCTGCATTACGCGATCATATCCGTAACGCTTATACCGCTTATCTATTCTACTGTAGTGATCGATCAGAAAAAGGCATCGTATTTTTCCTGTGTTGTGTTCCTCAGTATCGTCGTCAATCATCTTATGGATGAAAATCCATATTTATTTGTACTTAACAGATCGCTTGATACGCTCATTGGCATATTTGTGGGGCTTGTGCTAAACGCGGATCTTATTTATAGCGATATGCGGTCTGATAATCAGGATAATGGATCTAGTATTTTATTAGGGGAACAGAAGGGAAGGAGAACAAAAGCATGACAACCTATACGGATATTTTCAGTAAAAAAGAGCGGGTTGAGGATATGGAGCTGTATGCTGGTGCTGGGGATGTCAATGAGTTACTGGCCAGGTACGGCGTAAAATTTGGAATTTATAAGAACAATGAATTTAAGGAACAGCTCTTTCCTTTTGATATGATTCCGAGAGTAATTGATGGTAAAGAGTTCAGCTATCTTGAAAAGGGCCTGAAACAGAGGGTTATGGCGTTGAATCTTTTTATCAAAGACATATATGGGGATAAGAAGATTGTAAAAGATGGGGTTGTTCCAGAGGAATTTATCTATGCTGGAAGTGGCTATCTGTCTCAGTGCGAAGGAATAAAGCCGCCAAAAGATATATATTCCCATATATCCGGAATCGATCTTGTACAGGGCAAAAATGGAGAGTGGTACATCCTGGAGGATAATCTCAGAATTCCTTCAGGGGCATCTTATCCGATGATTGCCAGGCAGATATCTAGAAGGAGTTCGCCAGATCTTTTTACAGGCAAACATATAGAAGATAACAGAAATTATGCGTCTTTACTGAGGCGTACCATGGATCACGTCAATGTTGGTGGTCACACAGTAATTCTCACGCCTGGAAGATATAATGCAGCATATTTCGAGCACTCCTATCTTGCAGAGAAAACGGGAGCGCACCTGGTTTCAGGAAATGAGCTGATAGTAGAAAATGATCATCTGTATTTCATCGATTATTCGGGACGAAAAGAAAAGGTAGGCGCCGTATACAGGCGAATTTCCGATGAATATCTTGATCCAATGAATTTCAATAAAGAGTCTGTTATTGGAATTCCTCACATTTTTGACATCTACAGAAAAGGAAATGTAGCACTGATAAATGCTCCAGGTAACGGAGTAGCAGATGATAAGGGAATTTACTACTTTGTTCCTAAGATGATCAGCTATTATCTGGGAGAAGAGCCAATCCTGAGCAATGCACCTACTTATCTGCCATATTACGAAGAAGATATGAAGTATGTCATGGAGAATTTTGACAAGCTTGTGTTAAAAGACGTGGCAGAAGCAGGAGGATATGGCGTTGTCTTTGGAAATAAGATGACTTCTGAGGAAAAGAAAAACTTCAAGGAAATGCTGCGTAATGAGCCAAGAAGATTCATAGCTCAGGAGGTAATTGATTTCCTGGATATAGACATTATGGAAAAGGGACAGCTCCTTCCAAGAAAAGCAGACCTTAGAGCATTTGTCCTCATGGCAGATGAGCCAATGGTGTGGAAGAGTGGCCTGACCAGATTTTCCAGAAATCCGGATTCATTCATAGTTAATTCTTCACAGGGAGGAGGTTTCAAAGACACATGGGTATTATCTCAGTAGAAAACACCGACAGATTATATTGGCTAGGAAGATATACAGAACGCGTTTATTCAACGATCAAGATCTTTGAGACGAGATTCGACTCTATGATAGACGTGGATGAAATGGAATATTCTGAGTTTTGTAAGAGTCAGGACATTCCTAATGTGTACAAATCAAGGGAGGATTTCAGTAGAAGATACTGTTTTTCCCTGGAGGATGAGAACTCTATTTTTTCCAATCTCATGAGAGCTTATGATAATGCGATAGTTTTGAGGGAAGAAATAGGTAGTGACACGCTTTCATACATACAGCTTGCAATATATGCCATGAATCAGGCAGCGATTTCAAGAGCGCCCCTTATAGGCCTACAGAAGGTTACAGATAATCTGGCAGCTTTCTGGGGAATGGCAGACGATGACATTGATGAATCTCAGATAAGAAACATGATAAAAGTAGGCAAGCTGGTTGAGAGAATCGATCTGTATGCCCGTCTCAAGGAGCCACCAGAGCGGATCAGAAGAGAAGCCAGAAGGCTTACTAACAGAATAGATAAGAGCACAATGAGATACAGCCACAAGACACTGGCCCATGTAAATTATCTTGTACAGCTGGATGAGGTACCTTATGAGACCCTTATCGAATCTGTAGAGAAATTGGTAGGTGATAATTTGTGAAAAAACTCAAATTTGGGTATCACATGAAGCTGTCTTTTAGCGGAGCAGTTAATAATCACCGCTTCTCGCTAAAATGTATTCCGCATGATACAGATATGCAGCAGATAAAAGAGCTGTCTGTATCTGTATACCCAGATCATATAATAAGTGAAAACACAGATTCATACGGCAACATAACACTCTTTGGATACACAAATGAATATCACAACAGCTTTGGTTTTGATGTGACTGGGATTGCCACAACAGGACTGGCTGATAGTGAGAAATCTCAGGAACTGCATAAAGTCGGTATGTACAGATATCACACACCTATAACAAGACCTGGCGATAACATTCGTTATTTTTATTCCGGTCTGCAGTTATCTGAATTAAAGAGTACCAGAGAAAAGGCCCTGCGCATAATGGAGGAACTATATAGTTCTTTTCAATATGGCCAGGGCTATACGTGTATGGAAACTACTGCAGAGCAGGCACTATCAGGAGGGCAGGGGGTATGCCAGGACTACGCTCACATAATGCTGTCGCTGTGCAGAATGGAAACAATCCCCTGCAGATACGTAGCTGGAATGATGATGGGAGAAGGCAGTTCCCACGCCTGGGTTGAAGTATGGGATGAAGAAAAATGGATTGGCTATGATCCAACCAACAAGAGGCTTGTGGATGATGATTACATCAAGATTTCCAACGGAAGAGATTCAGCTGATTGCCTTGTGAATCAGGGGATTTTTACCGGTAATGTGACGCAGACACAGGAAATAAGCGTGATTGTAGAAGAGGTTTTGGATGAGTGAGTTGATTGAGTCTGTTGAGGATGTGGTGCGTATACCACTTCCTGTAGACGAAGAATATGTAATAAGAAAGCATAGATTAAAGAGTTCTGATGGCAGTGGGCAAAAGAGAATCTGCATTGTCACTGGAATTCACGGGGATGAGCTTGAAGGCCAATATGTGTGTTTTGAGTTGGCCAGAAGGATCAGAGAAAAAGCTCAGTGTTTATCAGGAATTGTAGACATTTATCCTGCCATGAATCCCTTTGGTATTGATTCTATCACCAGAGGAATACCAGCCTTTGACCTTGATATGAACAGAATTTTCCCTGGAAACATGGATGGAGACATGAATGAGTACATGGCTTCAAGGATAGTGGATGAATTGCTGGGAGCGGATCTTGTTATAGATATTCATGCCAGCAATATTTTTTTAACCGAAATCCCTCAGATCAGGATAAATGAGCTTAACGCAGATACTCTTGTACCTATAGCCCTGCATGCCAACATGGATCTTATATGGGTTCACGGAGCCAGCACTGTACTGGAATCTACCCTTGCTTATGCCTTAAATAGCAGAGAGACTAACACGCTTGTTGTTGAAATGGGCGTGGGAATGAGAATCACCAAGGAGTACGGTGAGCAGTTGACAGATGGTCTTTTCTCATTAATGAAGGAACTGGGAATTTGGACAGGTGAAGCGCCTACAGTCAGAAAGCCTATAGTAGCCTATGATGCAGAGGGAGAGGACGTGTGCTATCTGAATGCCCCATGCTCTGGAATATATATAAAAGAAAAGCACCATGGCAGCAAAGTGAAATGCGATGAAATCGTAGGAAAGATCATCAATCCCCTTAGCGGAGAGGTTATGGCAGAAATAAAAGCTCCAGAAGATGGGATGATCTTTACAGTCAGGGAATATCCTGTTGTAGAAGATGGCTCTCTTATGGGCAGAATCCTCAGGGAAAAAGTATTTATGGAGAACCTTACATGACAGAAGAAGTGATATATTCGTTCAAAGGATTATATAGAGACGATTTCAGGGTAAAGGGATACAAATTCGGAGAAGGTGAAAAGTCAGTCTGTATTCTCGGAAGTTTACGTGGAAATGAATATCAGCAGATTTATGTCTGCAGTCTTTTGATATCAGAGCTTAAAAAGATCGAGGCTAACGGGCAACTTGTCAAGGGTCATTCGATAATGGTCATTCCCTGCGGAAATCCCTATTCCGTAAATATCAAGAAACGTTTCTGGAGTATAGATAATACCGATATTAATAGAATGTTTCCCGGATATGATCTGGGTGAGACTACTCAGAGAATTGCAGCTGGAATATTTGAAAATATAAAAGATTATAAGTACGGAATTCAGTTTGCTTCCTTTTATATGCCAGGCTACTTTGTTCCTCAGGTCAGAATGATGAAAACAGGCAATGAAAATGTGGAACTGGCCAGACAATTTGGACTTCCTTTTGTAGTACTTCATAAGCCAAGGCCTTTTGATACGGCTACTTTGAACTACAACTGGCAGATTTGGGAGACGGATGCTTTTTCAATTTACACATCTAGCACAGAAAAGATAGATAAGATCAGTGCCAAACAAGGTGTAAATGCAGTTCTTTCTTTTTTGTCCAAGGAAAAGATCGTAGAGTATCACGGATTTGCCGGATATAAATCCAGAGTGGTAGAGAGTGAGAAGTTTCTGAGCATAAGAGCCAATGAAGCAGGGTTCCTAGAGTCTCTGGTAAAAGTTGGAGACAACGTAATGAAGGGGCAGGTTCTTGCATATATTACCGATCCCTACACCTCTGAGATATTACAGACGGTCAAGGCTTCACAAGATGCAATCGTCGCATTTGAATATGACAGCCCGATTGCATATAAGAATACAGCGTTATTTAAATTGATACCTGGGCGATGGTAAGATATAGTAAAAGAAACAAATATATATAGAAACAGGTACAAATCAATGACGCGTAGAGAAATGGCAATGGCAAATTTCATGAAAGGATATAACTGTTCCCAGTCCATAGTACTGGCATTTGCAGATATGCTGCCAGTTGATGAGAAGCAGATATCTATGCTGGCATCTTCATTTGGCGGCGGAATGGGCAGACTTCGTGAAGTATGCGGCTCAGTGAGTGGAATGTTCATGATAGCAGGTCTTTTATATGGCTATGATGGACCTGAAACAGGCCAGATAAAAGCAGATCATTATGCAAGAATTCAGGAATTGGCACGCAGATTCGAGGAAAAGCATGGCACGATAGTATGCCGTGAAATGTTGGGACTTAGAGTTCGCCATGACGCGCCAACTCCGGAAGCAAGGACAAGCGAATATTATAAAAAGCGCCCCTGCGCTGAGATTATCGGAGATGCGGCAGAAATACTGGAGCAGTATATAGCAGAAAATCCAGTGGCATCTGAGTAAGATTAGACGTTATATCATTATATATAGAAGGAGTACAGTTGTATGGGAATGAATGAAAAACTTGATGGTTTATTAGAAAAGGCAGCCAAAGACCATGTGCTCAGAGATAAGCTCCTTAACACGAGAAATTCCGACAATCAGCTTGCGGAGTTTTGTTCTATTGCTAGTGATAATGGATTTCCAATGTCTGTAATGGACATGGTCAATCAAGGAGAAGAATTCTATGCGGAGATCAAGCGCAGTACCAACGGTGGCGGTGAGAATTCTCCGGATCTTGATTTTCAGAATGATGAATATTCTATCTTTATGATGAGATTAGAGGGATTAAAAGACTTGTAATCAATAGTTTTATTATCTTTAAATAAATGCCGATATGTATTATAGTTAATATGTAGATGTATTTTCGTTTGTAAATTTATGTATGTAGAAAGGAAAAGATACATGAATAATCTTACAAAGAAAATTTGCTCCTGCATTGCATGTGTGGCATTAGTTCTGTTCTGTATCTGGGGTAGTACCTATGTGGTAGAACGCGAAGGCCACCAGTATGATGGAGTAGCCGCAGGTTTTGCCGGCGATATCAAAGTATCGGTCTTTGTTGAAGGGGACACTATCACAGATATTACATTCCAGACTGATGGAGAAACTCCATCCATAGGTGTCAGCGCCATCAGAGCGCTTCGAACCAAAATCCTCAAAACACAAAATACGAATATTGATGCTATTTCCGGTGCAACCTACAGTTCTAAGGGATTCCTTGCTGCTGTAGAAGCTGCTCTTGGAGAAGCTGGAATTGTCGCAGATGGCAGCCATAAGAGTAATGTTGCTACTGAAGATTACGAGTCTACAGCAGATGTAGTAGTTGTAGGTGGTGGCGGCGCTGGAATGACAGCTGCAATTACCGTTGCTGAGAATGGTAAGAAGGTTATCCTTCTTGAAAAAAGTGATATTCTTGGCGGTAATACAAGTAGAGCAAGTTCAGGAATGAACGCAGCAGAAACTCATTACGAAGCTGAACAGGGCATCGAAGATTCAGTCGAACTCTTTATAGAAGATACTATGAAGAGTGGAAAAGAGATAAACGATCCTGAGCTCGTAAGAACACTTGCTGAGAATACTTCTGATGCCATAGATTGGCTGGATAAAGAAAATGCACCTCTTTCTGGTCCTCTTGGAACTATGGGAGGTCTTAGTGCAAAGAGAACCCACCGTCCTACAGATGCAGAAGGTAATGTTACATCAGTAGGTAACTATCTGGTATCTGCATTGGGGGTAAGGCTTGATGAACTGGGCGTAGAAATAATAACAGGCGCTACCATTAATAAGATCATAATGGAAGATGGCAAAGCAGCAGGCGTATCCGGAGTTGGTGAGTATGGAGAAAACATCACTGTTCATGCGAATGCTGTTATAGTTGCTACCGGAGGCTTTGGTGGCAATATGGATAGAATCGTAGAGCTTCGACCTGATCTTGCAGGTTACATTTCAACTAACGTAGCTACAGCCAGTGGCGATGCCATTGATTTTCTCGGAGAAGTTGGAGCAGATTTTGTAGACTTGGAGCAGATTCAGCTTCATCCTACAGTTATCCCTACGGATGGAGCACTTGTTGGTGAGGCTCTTAGAGGTGATGGTGCTATTCTCGTTAATAGAGAAGGTGTACGTTTTACTAATGAAACTGGTACAAGAGATGCTGTTTCAGCCGCTGAAGTAGCACAGACCGGCGGAAATGTATGGCTCATTGCCAACCAGGAGATGTACGAGGGATCAGCAGTAATCAAGAAGCTTGATAAGAGCGGATATCTTGTTAAGGGCGATACATTAGAAGACCTGGCTAAGGCCATGGAATTCGATGCAAATGCCACAACAGCTCTTTTACAGACGGTTGAGACCTGGTCATCTTATGTAGCTTCCGGAACTGATGCAGATTTCTCTAGAGATATCGGAACACCATTAACAGACCTCTCATCTGGTCCATATTATGCAGTTAATGTAGGCCCTGGAATCCATCACTGTATGGGTGGTGTCAAGATTAACTCTGAGGCGCAGGTAATCGATACATCAGGAAATCCTATTCCTGGACTGTATGCAGCAGGTGAGGTTACAGGTGGAATACATGGTGCAAACAGACTTGGTGGAAATGCTGTAGCAGATATCGTTGTATTCGGCAGAATAGCTGGAGAGAACGCATCTAAGTAATTATAAAGGTAATATACAAGGCGGTTTACAATCTCTTCATAGGTTGTAGGCCGCTTTTTTGCGGTTTTATAGTTTTTTAATTATTTCTGGTACATAAATGGAGTACCATTAAGAAGGTAGTTTATTACGAGGAGGAAAAAATGAGAAGAAGACTATCTGTTTTTATTGTTGCTTTAACAATGGTGGCAGGAGCTCTTGTTGGATGCGGAAGCGCTCAGGAGGCTTCTGAAACTGCCAGCCAGACAGAAGAGGTAGTAGCAGAGGCTGTGGCTGAAACTTCTAAAGCAGAGGAGGAAGCTGTACAGATCGCAAATCCTTGGGTAGAAATCACTGAGGAAGAAGCAGTTAATAGCTGCACCAGATTGTTCAAGGCTCCAGAAGGAGCAACAGACGTTGTTTGGAGGAAGTGCGAAAACCTCGGTAATCCTGATGAATTTCTCGGACCTTTAGTTCAGCTTGATTTCAAACTTGATGGAAGAGAGTTTACTGCAAGAGCACAGCAGGGCGCTGCAGAAGATGCAGATATTACAGGTCTTTATGTAGATTGGACTGTGGGCCCAGAGGACTGTACACTTGCTAATTGGGGCGAAGGACACATGGCTGGTCAGTCCTATCGTGCTATTACTGACACAGAATATATTGATCTGATCACTTGGTACGACGTTGAAATAGGCATTGCATATGCTCTTACAGTATCAGATGCTGACCTCGATGGATTTGACATCCAGGCCATTGCAGAGCAGATGTACACTGCAGACAATGAGCCATATGTAGGCTGATAAATAGCTACTAAACTATATGAGTATATTCAAAGAGTCATTTGGCGTAAATCCGCTAGATGACTCTTTTTATGTTGTATGACACAATTTGTGATGGTTATTTGTATATTAGATAGAAGTAAACAACGTAGCAATAAATAGGTGGTGCTATTTTACTGTAAACAGTATACTTATGTAGATTTTATGATGATTTGAGAGGGTTGGGGTAATGAAAAAAAGTGTGCAGATAGCTTTATTAATGACTCTGGTGTGCTTTTTATGTACAGGATGCGTTAAAAGATATGACAGAGAGGGAATTGAAGAATACGTCAAGAGAACTCTTGGATTAAGTAATTTCCTGGTATCAGAGAACTATGGGGTCACCAAAAGCGGGGATTATTCTGATCTTGTTTGGACGGTTTATGATGCCCATAATAACGTGGTTTTCAATGTTATGGACGTGGAATCGTGGGGAATGGAAACTCCTGTGAATAGGCTTGAAAACAATTATTTGGCTAAATTGCTTGAAAAATATGCTGATACGCTGCCTGCCTATGAAGATATTACTGTTATTCCTCAGTGTGAGCATACTTACGATGAATGCTGCCTGGAATTCGAATATACAGATTTGGAGGATTTAAGGAAAAAATGCGATGAAGTTGCTACGTATACCAACGCCTTGAATGAACTTTTTCCCAATTACACTCTTTGGATAGATGCTACTTATAGTGGAACCCCTGTTAAAAGATATAAAGGTACCTATACAGAAGCTCGAATGGATGGGGCAGACTATTGCACAAGGTACGATAACACGGATATCACAGAGGATAAGGTGTACGAGCGGACTAAGAATAAATATTTCCAGTTTGGATATAAATATCAATTTCCAGAAATCATGTCTGTTATGACAGATGAAGATAAAGCATATGTATTTAATGAATCACAAACAGGAAGAATAATCATATTGAGAAGTGGCAGCGAGGATGATCTGAAAAATGCGGAAAAAGAGGTTATTCCTGATCTTGTAGCTCATGACTGCATAGGTATCCCTATAGGAAATCTATACTATTTGTTGCAGAGAGAAGGAATTTCCGTAACTGGTACAGCTGAGGACTATACAGTGAGAGGTGTGGACGGAGCAGAATATCATTTTTCCTATGATTTTGTGGATCCTGATTCACCAGAATATGATGAGGAAAAACGTCGCTATGATGCTTTTTACCTCAAAAATGACAAGCGCGTATATTATGGTGGAGATGCCTTTGAACTCAGAGATGAGCTGATAACTAAAGCGTTTAACATACATACCTACTGCTTATCTAACTGCCAGATTGATGCTAAAAAAGAACGAAACCTATGGTGAAATTAATGATTTAAATCACAAATATACCCTGATTAAAAAAATTTTTAAAAATTTTTCTTGGATTTTATATTTGAATAGAACCCAGTATTCATGGGATTTTTGAAGCACGCTTTATCGACATTCCGATGGAGCGTGCTTTGCTTTATCGCAAATTGCAAAATTTTTTAAAAAAAGGGTGTTGACACTCCTATTGCACTATGATAATCTACACAAGCTGCTTGTGAGGGCAGCGACACAGAACCTTGACAAATAAACAGTAATGCAACCCTGAAAAATTCCAAGAGAATTATTCAGAACAAAGATTAGTAAATAACGGACAGAACAAAAAGCCAAGCTTG
>NZ_JAFRGN010000030.1 GCF_017433805.1 Butyrivibrio sp.
ACTTCTGCCAATTTTATTCTCCAATAATGTAAATACAGTGTGTTGATGCTAAAAGTATCAACAGCACTGTATTCATAGTACTTAATTATTTAAACTGATATACAGTCACACAGTCATATTCTCTGTCAGGTCCAAAGATAGGATCTGGGAAGCCTGCCTGGTTAACTGAGTTAGGATAGAACTGAGTTTCAAGGCAGAAGCCATCTCTTGGCTTGTACTCTGTGTTTTCTTTACCAACCTTGCTCTTTAAGAAGTTACCAACATAGAGCTGGATTCCTGGAAGAGTAGTTGAGCATTTAAGTGTGATGCCGGTCTTAGGTGACTTAGCAAAAGCAGCCTGTCTAAGAGTTCCCTCAGCACCATCTACGCAGAAGTTATGATCATAACCACCTACGCACTGAAGCTGCTCTACATCTGCGTTGATATCCTGCCCGATCTCTTTAGCCTTAGTGAAATCAAAAACTGTTCCAGCAACATCTGCAAGCTCTCCAGTAGGGATAGCTGCTCTGTCGATAACTGGTGTGAACTTGGATGCATTGAGTGTAAGCTCGTGGTCGAGGATACTACCTGCATTATGTCCACTAAGATTGAAGTATACATGGTTAGTCATGTTGATGAGAGTCTTGGCATCACTTGTTGCATGGTAGTGAAGCTCAAGGTTGTTATCCTCATCAAGAGTGTATGTAAGAGTAAATACTCTGTTTCCAGAAAATCCCATATCGCCATCTGCTGATCTGAGAGTGAACTCTACGCAGTTCTCGCCCTCTTTAGCATCCCAGATACGCTTATGGAATCCGATAGCCATATCTGTATGAAGGTTGTTAGGACCATCATTTACTGGAAGATTAAATTCTTTTCCGTCGATAGAATACTTGGCACCAGCAATTCTGTTAGCTGTTGGGCCAACTGTTGATCCAAGGAAGCAATCATTGTCGAAATATGCCTCAGCTGTATCATAGCCAAGAACAACATCAACCTTGCCTCCGTCCTTAGTAGGAACGAATACATTTTTAATGGTACATCCATAGTTGAGGATAACTGCCTCTACACCACTACCGTTAGAAATGTGGTAAGCAAATACTTCCTCACCGTTTTGTGTCTTCCCAAACAACTCTTTTGTCACTGCCATTTCATCTTCCTCCTAGAAAAAAACATCAAGTCTACTGTTCAAATAATGATTATTGTGCAACACACATAAAATCTTACAGCTCAGTTCTGCCTTCCAAAGCTCTCAAAAGAGTAACCTCGTCGATATACTCAAGATCTCCTCCGACAGGAACTCCGCTGGCTATTCTGGTTACTTTGATGCCCGTTGGCTTAATGAGTTTGCTGATATACATTGCAGTTGTCTCACCCTCAAGACTTGAATTGGTAGCCACTATAACTTCGTCTACCTCCTGTGTCTGAAGACGCTGCATCAGCTCTGCCAGCCTGATATCCCCAGGGCCAACACCGAGCATAGGGGAAATAGCCCCATGCAATACATGATATACACCTTCAAACTTACCAGTCTTCTCATATGCTGCTAAATCTCTAGCATTTTCTACAACCATAATGGTCTTGTGGTCTCTGCTGGTATTGCTGCAGATAGGACAGATGTCATCATCGGTAAGAGTACAGCACTCTTTGCAATAATGTACATTCTCCCTTGCGTTAACAATGGAATCTGCCAGTCTCTGAACTCTGTCCTTGGGAAGTCCAATGAGATAAAAAGCCAGTCTCTGTGCAGATTTGCCGCCGATTCCAGGAAGAGAAGACAGCTCATCTATCAGCTTATTAATATGTCCGCTGTATAGCTCCATTAGAAAGGAAATCCTCCGCCAAGTCCGCCAGTCATCTTATTAACAAGTGCTCCACTAGCTTCATCAGCCTGCTTCATTGCCTCATTAACTGCTGCTACGATCATGTCCTGAAGCATCTCAACATCATCAGGATCAACAGCTTCTGGAGAAATAGTTACAGCCTTAAGCTGCTTGTTACCAAATACTGTAACCTCTACAGCACCGCCGCCAGCCTTAGCTGTGAACTCCTTGGTCTCGAGCTCTCTCTGGCTCTCCTCCATCTGGCGCTGCATTCTCTGCGCCTGCTTCATTAAATTGCTCATATTGCCAGGCATTCCGCCGCCTGGAAATCCACCTCTTTTTGCCATTGTTTAATTCTCCTTTTCAAAAAACAAAAAATATATAGATATACGAATTACTCCGTTTCACTATCTTCAGTTACTATATCAAACTTTATCGCCTGAAGGTCAACAAAATTTTCTTCAAAGGTCTGCTGAGCTTCCAGATATCTTGTCTCAAACTCTATATGCTTGCCTGTAGCATTGTCCAAGAAGTTCTGAAGCTCTTCCTTGGACTCACCCTTGGAATACTTGTCAGTAAGCTGTTTGTTATCCA
>NZ_JAFRGN010000031.1 GCF_017433805.1 Butyrivibrio sp.
GTGACAGCTAAGGCCGTCATCATTGCAAGCTGAATATAATCTCGATAATCAAAAAGGGTGACCACATCCTATGAAGTGATCACCTTTTTTCTATGCTTAATTTGTTTATTTAACTTGTTTACTTGACAGACCCCTGTTCAAGCTCCTGGCTCTTAATTGTTTCCTTTAGTTTTCTGATTATATTATGACTTGAAGAATGTTGAAAGAATTCCACGTCCGAGAGATGCACCAAGGTTTCCACCAAGTGTCTTACCGAACTTACCGAATTTGCCACCAAGGGTTTTACCAACTTCTCGGCCGACGGTTCCAACAACAGCGTTGCCGACTGTCTTGGCAGCTTGTTTCTTCTTACGAGCTTCAGCAGCTTCTTCTTTAGCTTTAGCCTTTGCAGCAGCGGCTTCCTCTTTTGCCTTAGCCTTAGCAGCTTCTTCCTCAGCCTTGAGTTTAGCAGCAGCTTCTGCATCAGCGATTCCCTTTCTCTCAAGGAATTCGTAAGCTGAATCTGGATCTTCTGGCTCGTAGTATTTGCTGTAGAGTACGCTCTGCTTGATCTCTTTTTCTCTGGTAGCTTCATCAATTCCGCCCATGAGATTCTGAGGAGGAAGAATCTTGACTCTTTCTACAACAGTTGGAGTACCGGCCTCATCAAGGAATGAACATACAGCTTCACCAACGCCCAGTTCCTGAATGACATCAGCTGTCTTGAAATTAGGATTCTCTCTGAAGGAATCAGCAGCAGCCTTAACAGCTTTCATATCAGAAGGAGTGTAAGCGTGAAGCGCGTGCTGAATCTTGTTACCGAGCTGAGCAAGTACGCCGTCTGGAATATCTCTTGGATTCTGAGTTACAAAGTAAATACCAACGCCCTTGGATCTGATGAGCTTAACAACCTGCTCAATCTTGTCCATGAGAAGCTTAGGAGCATCATCAAAAAGAAGGTGAGCTTCGTCAAAGAAAAATACCATCTTAGGTTTATCGAGATCACCAACCTCTGGAAGTGTCTCGAAGAGCTCAGACATCATCCACAGAAGGAAAGTGGCGTATAATTTACCGTTATTGATAAGGCTTGTGCTGTCGAGAATGTTGATCATTCCCTTACCGCCTTCGCCTGTTGTGAACCAGTCCTTGATATTTAGAGCAGGCTCAAAGAAGAACTTGTCGCCGCCAGCCATCTCGAGTGCAACGATAGCGCGAACGATAGCAGCAATAGAAACTTTGCTGATATTACCATAGGAAGCAGCGAACTCTTTGCTGTTCTCAGATATATAATTGAGCATTGCCTTCAGATCCTTGGTATCTACAAGGAGCAGCTCATTGTCATCTGCAATCTTGAATGTAATTGTGAGAATATCACTCTGAAGATCATTAAGCCCCAGGATTCTTGCAAGAAGAAGTGGACCCATCTCTGAAACTGTGGTGCGAAGTGGAATACCATTTTCACCAAAGACATCCCAGAAAGTTGAAGGATATTTCTGATACTTAAAGCCAGCTTCGTCAAGGCCGAACTTCTGGATTCTCTTTTGCATATCCTCAGAATCTACACCTTCCTTGACCATTCCGGAAAGATCACCCTTAACATCAGCAAGGAATACTGGAACGCCCATATCACTGAAGGATTCAGCAAGAACCTTGAGTGTGATAGTTTTACCGGTACCTGTTGCACCAGCTACAAGACCATGTCTGTTTGCCATCTTAGGTAAAAGAAATACATTTTCCCCATTTTCGTTATTAGCTACCCAAATTTTCCCGTCTTTATACATACCTTTCTCCATTCCGCCGAAAAAGTCGGCTAACACTCTTAAAGACAATTATAGCACGGCTACAGCGGGATTGAAGTACTTATGCACGAGAAAATCTCTATTAATAGGGAGTGCCGGAGTAGTATGAGGTTCTACTCCGGCTGGTGTAAAAAAGTTGTTATGAAAGTGTTTATCCTTTCTGTATATAAATATAGATGGTTAACCTTAAAAATACCTAAAAATATTTTAGGAAAAACATTTTTTTTCCATATTTTTAAAACCATATGATATTAGTTGAAATTGGTACTTATGAGGATTATCATTGAAAAATGAAGTCTTTTTTTCCATAAAAAAACCACCTCGGAAGGTGGTGGATTTTTGGGAGGAGGGGTTGCCTAGTGGGGAACCAGACAACCCGTGTATGAAAAAAAGTATTGTTGGGGGTTCAGAAGGTATGTCCTTCTGATAGGTATATATTACAAGGTAACTGTTGCCAAATTGTGACTGAACTCTAAAAGAAGTATGACCTATTCTAAATTATTTATAGGAGAATAAGAAAAAATGTCAAAAAATAATCGAAATAAAACACATAAAAACACTGCAAAGGCCCATAAAAACAGCGGTTTTGGAAAGCTGATGATGTCACTTGTTATTTTGGGTGTGGTCGTTTTATTGTTCATAAATTACGCTTTACCAATGTTGAAAAGTTCATTTAAAAAAGCTGCAGCAGAAAAAACAGTAGAAGTTCTGACTGAGAATGCAGTAAAAGTTGCAGGAGAAGATTCTCAGGTGACGCAGATTCTGGAGAACTTATCTGAAGAAGATAAAGAAGTAGTTACTGAGATTGTAGAGAATCATATGGATGCTGAGTCTGTTTCTGAAGTTATGGGATATGTTTCTGACGGAGATAAAGACGGCCTTATGAAATATGCTGCAGAGAATCTATCACCGGAAGAGCTTGCACAGCTGGCGGAGTTATATGGTAAGTATGGTAATTAATTAGATCTTTTTATTCTATATAAATATGAATGCCGATGATCAGAATTAATCTGGTCATCGGCATTTTTAATATATTTATTCCTATAACGCAAAAACACCCACGGGGGGACGTGAGTGCCTGCGATTTTCTTATGAGGGGGAGATAGTGATTAGGTTCCGAATAGATTCGTGAACCGAGCTGCATCACTAACTTGGTTATTATACTAAACCCTAATTGTGTTCAAAAAGTGAAGAAAATTATTATAAAATGTGAAAAATCGACATACATTCTATGAAGGCTGTCTGAGTGAATCTTAATTACAATACATGCCCATGAACAGTGAAATTGAGCTCCATTTTAGGCCTGATTTAATACTTATTTTATAATATTTTGGACTTCATGGTGCTACGATGAGCTTAACAAGAAATGGCATGGAGGCCATTTAGGTTTTTTGCAGGGATGCACAGCATGGATGCGTAAGTTATGCAGGGAAGCATGTTGCATGGATGGTTTGTTTTTGCAGGGATGCAAGGAATCTAGGAGGTCTTTATGAGTAGTATATCCTCTGTAGGCGGATATCAAGATTATTCCGCATATTCTACAATAGCCAGTGGTGGCAAAATAAATAAAGCAGCGGAAGATGCTGCAGGTCTCGCAATTCAGGAAAAGACACAGTCCCAGGTTAAAGGACTTGATGCCGGATCAGAAAATCTCACTTCAGCAAAATCAGCACTTAATATAGAAGAGGGAGCTCTTTCAGGAGTTGAAGATTATCTTCAGTCCATTAAAGAGTTATCTGTTAAGGCAATGAATGGAACTCTTTCACAAGATGATAAGGAGAGTATTCAGGCTCAGATAAAAGAATACTTAAAGGGCATCAATGAGACAGCAGAGAGTACAACCTATAATGAAAAGAACCTTACTAATAATGATGGTTCTCTAAAGGTTGCTTCTGATGGAAATGGCTCAACAGAGACTGTTTCAACAAATAATGCTACAACAGATGCGCTTGGTATTACAGGGTATGATGTAACAGGCGATTTCGATATGAGCGTTATAGATAAGGCGCTCGAAAAGGTTTCTGGTCAGAGATCTGAAACTGGAGCTCAGACAAACGGCGTTGAGCATGCGCTTTCATATAATTCGCATGCCGCTATGGAGCTCAATGGTTATCAGATGGACAAAGAAGAGGACAATGCAACAGCAGCTCTTCAGGAACTTAAGACCAAACAGGCTCTTGATTCCTATCAGGCTGTACTTCAGAAACAGCGTCAGGAAGACGAGCAGCAGAAATCCATGGCGATTTTTGCATAATAACTTAGACCATTTTCTTAACATAACATTTTCCAGAATACGGAGAGAGCTGTCATTTCGGCTTTCTCCGTATTCCATTTTTTGCTATACTTTATATGACTATTTTGCTTTCGGGGGTCAATGTGAATAGATATAGGATTTATGGACTTATAGTAGAATCGGAAGTTGAGTTTATTCAGCTGGAAAGAGCCAGAGAGGATGAAGGCTCTTTAGATAATACTATTTATATCAAACAGGAAAAGTGCTCTGATGAAGTGATGGATGTTATTACCAAGGCAGATGCGTTAGATAAGCAATATCATATCGCATCAGAAGCCTCATACTTTTTTAACAAGGGAGGCTTTTATGCAATCAAGAATGGCAGAGATATAATTTTTGAGACCAAAGAGGGCTATATGCCACAGACAGTATCAGCGTGGCTTCTGGGATATTGCATGGCTATTCTTTTATATGAGAGAAGAACAATTGCCATTCATTGCAGCGCAGTATCTGGCGAAAATGGTGCTTTCCTCATTTCTGGAGAGATGGGAGCAGGTAAATCATCTCTTACAAGGAAAATGCTCGAGAGAGGCTTCAAGATCATGGCTGATGATGTAGCAGCTGTCAGACTACAGACAGCTCCAGGTGAGGATAAAGAGAACGCTTTTGTATATCCGGCATTTCCATATCAGAAGCTTTGCAGAAATGAAGTTGAGAGTAGAAACTTTAACATGGATGAGCTCATTTATATTGATGAGGCAAAAGATAAGTTTCTTGTCCCAGTTAAGGATAAGTTTGTATCAGATCCGCAGAAACTTAAATTCCTCATTTTTCTGGTGGTTGCCACTAATGTTGATGACGTAGAAGTTCAGAAGATGACAGGCCTTAACCAGCTGTTGTCTATCAGACAGAATGTTTTTCTTCATAGACTTAAGGGAGATTGGGAGAATAGTAAAGAGTATAGTGAGCTCTGCCTTAAGGTTGCAGCTAACTGTCCGGTATATCTGATTGCCAGACCAATAGAAGGCAATTCTCAGGAAAAAATAGCAGATATAGTTGAGAAAATTTATAGAGGCGAAGAAGTATAATAAAACAGCCACAGGAAAATTCCTGTGGCTGTTATCATTTGCATGTTAGATGTCGATCATGACTGGATTTCAATATCTGATGATCCCTCTGATTTAACAACTACAACATCCAAAGCAGTAGAAGGATCAGGACGACTGATCTTCTCAAGTGTCTTGAACACTTCTGTGTTCTCGATGCTGATAGAGTTGATTTCTGGCTTTGTCCAATTTTTCATACCGCATCTCTCCCTTCATAATAAAATCTTGGATAGAAACATTATCTGATAAAAACGCGTGGACGTAAACCTTTCTATCAAAATTGTAACAATAATAAACAGATTATAAATTTTTGATCTTTTTTACAGTATTTTGAAACTGGTAGCATTTTGAAAGAAGTGATAAAACATTTTGATAGTGCATAATATCTTCGTTAGTTGTCGGCATATCTGATTCTTTCAATTTATCTATTACATCAAAATCAAGGAATCTACCCCAAAAGTCTCTGTCGATTCTGTTGCATAGATATTCTGCTGATTTTTTTTGTTCTTCAAACCAATCCTTGTCCTTACCATTGTCCTGTTCATCTTCTTCATCAACAGGGACGTCAGTACTGGGACTTATCTTGGATGTAAGTTCATAAAGAGATTTTGGAAAAATATCTTTAAAGGCCTGGCGGAAAATATACCTGTTCTGGTTATTCTTTATATACATATGACGCGGAATAGAGACAGCATAATCTATTACTTCGTAGTCTAAATAAGGGAAGATATATCTCGCTCCGGAATAAGCACCAAATAAAGTAGCGACTCGTATTCTTACCTGAGTGGCTCCTGAGTTAATGTAACTGATGGCATCAAAGGGAAAATAAAATGGTGTAGCTTTATAGTCTGTGTATTTATCTTTGAAATCCTGTCTCAAAATATCTGGAGCATTAAGGTATGATTTGTAAGGATCGTTCTGGTAGCTGTAACCTCGCGCTTTTTTATATCTGAATTGTTTTATGGTTTTAATTAGTCGGTTGCTCTGCCCTTTTGTCTGGTCATACAAGCATTTAAGACAATGGAAATATTCTTTATTGTATAAAAGCTCATAAGAATCAGCTCTGTGACTTACTCCTTCGTCACCACCATGACCCGTGAAAACAACGTTACTACCGCTTTCGCTGATGAATTGTGCGGTCTGAGATAGAGCAGGAGTATCTATAAAAAGTGGAAGAGCACAGTTATCAACAAAGTTGCTATTGGGATTAATTGATAGCCCTGCTTCTTTATGACTTTTATATAAATTGGAATCCATATAATTATATTTCTTTCTTCTATAATTACAGGATATATTTTCATGATCGCAGATATCCTGGATGATGAGACGCTCATCATTTGGAACAATTGGAACATCATTGGTATCAAATGACCAGGAGTAGAAAACCGCTTTTCTTCCAAATCTGTTAATCAGAATATCTATTGCTCCAGAATCAAGCCCTCCAGATAACTCTGCACCGATAAGACCAGGAAAAACTTCTAGTCTTTTTCGTATTGAGCCTGATATTAATTCTCTCATTTTTGAAATGTATTTTTTGTTGGATAGGTATTTGATTTTATGAGAGCCTAGCTTCCAATACGATTTTTCGGAGTAGCTGTATATGTCTTTAGATATATCGATTGTAAAATATGTGGCAGGTGTAACAATGTATATATCGGAATACTCAGTCTGATTGTGTGATGTTGTAGTATAACCATTGATCATATTAAATAGATATTCAGGATTAATATCAGCGCTTATATCAGGGAGCGCTATGAGTCCGCGTATGTCGGTTGAAAAAGAGATACAAGAATCGGACTTATAATAATATAAGGGACGAATACCCATATGATCGGTGAAAAGAACCAGAGTTTTCGCTTGCGAGTCGTATAATGCTCCTGCAAAATCACCATTTACATGTCTCAGCTCATCTAATCCATATTTAGTAATCAATGCAAAGAGTAATTTTTCGTCTGAATAAGAGGAAGAAAGATTGTATTTGTATATAAGATCATTTCTATTATATATAATCGTATCTATTACAGCTGTTACATTGTTCTCACTTATTATGGGGGTCTGATTGACTGGAGTATTAGTGATATGTTCAGTACTGATTCCTATTCCCAGATTAGGAGAAAAGTAAGAATTGATTGTATTATTTCCATAAGCCTTGTTCCAACTAGATAAATAATTCAAACAGGTCTCTGTTGTGGGCTGATCATATTGTTTGTTGATTATTCCATAAATTCCACTCATGTAGAATTCTCCTTGCATAGTGAAAAGAACAGTAAAAAAGGATGTGTAAACCATAAGTTTACACATCCTCGATATTAACATGAAAACTAGTTTCTAACAAATAGTATCTATTATGAAAGTCTATCTGTAGTTGTACCAGAATCGCCTGTAGGCTGATCACCTGTAGTCTGTGGTTCATTGCCAGTCTGAGTTGGAATATCTCCAGTTATTGCCTGATGTGGCCAAGGGATGCAAATGCATTCACCTTCTGTCCATAATTCATGCCAACCATTCTCTGTCTTGTTGAGATCAAGTGCAACGATCTCTGCGTTATTCCACTTTTTCATACCTTTTTTTCTCCTTAATAATCATAAAAAATATTCCCGACTTCATGTAATATACAATATTTGTTTCTGTATGTATCGAATTCTAACAAAAAAGTAACAAATGCTTTTTTATAAAGATAGAATATTTCGACAATTTAGAGATTTGAGATATAACTTTTTGAAAACTAATGATGTATTTTTTTATTGACCGCATTCATACATAGGACTATAATTTCATAGGCTTTATAACCGATAATTGGCTCGGTTATATCGGGTTTATTGTAAATACTTGGAGGATATTATGGAAAACGAGAGATTAAAGCCGATGCTGTTTACAGCCCTCAAGGGTTACACTCGTAAGCAGCTGGCACAGGATGTAGTAGCTGGTATTATTGTAGCTATCATTGCACTTCCTTTATCAATTGCTCTGGCGCTTACATCCGGAGTTGGCCCAGAGGAAGGTCTTTACACTGCAATTGTTGCAGGATTTATTATTTCATTCCTTGGTGGTAGCAGAGTTCAGATCGCCGGACCTACAGCTGCGTTCGCGACAATTGTTGCCGGCATTGTTGCTAATAAGGGAATGGAAGGGCTCGCTCTTGCAACTATTTTTGCCGGAGTTCTTCTTATCTTAATGGGGGTATTCAAACTTGGATCACTTATCAAGTTTATTCCTTATACTATTACAACAGGTTTTACAGCCGGAATTGCTGTTACAATCGCTATCGGACAGGTTAAGGACTTCCTTGGACTTACTTATCCGGCTGGAACTGCTACTGTAGAGACAGTAGATAAGGCTTCTGCTATTGCACGCAATATCGGAACATTCAATTATCAGGCATTTATCGTAGGTATGGTATGTCTTGTTATTCAGATTGTATGGCCTAAGGTTAACAAGAAGATTCCTGGATCACTTATTGCAGTTATCGTGGGAATTCTTATGGTCAAGTTCCTTGGCATGAATGTTAATACAATTGGTGATCTCTATGAGATCAAGGGACAGCTCCCTAAGCTTACTATTCCAGAATTTAGTTTTAGTACACTTACTTCTGTGGCAGGAGATGGTGTTACAATCGCTATCCTTGCTGCTATTGAGTCACTTCTTTCATGCGTTGTTGCTGACAGCATGATCGATTCCAAGCACAGATCCAACATGGAGCTTGTAGCTCAAGGTGCTGGTAACATCGGTTCAGCTCTTTTTGGTGGTATTCCTGCAACTGGAGCTATTGCCCGTACAGCAGCTAATATCAAGAATGGTGGTAGAACACCTATAGCTGGTATGGTTCATTCTGTATGTCTTGTACTTGTACTTCTCGTACTCATGCCATATGCAGCACTTATTCCAATGCCTACTATTGCAGCTATTCTTTTCATGGTTGCTTATAATATGTGCCAGTATAAGACGTTCCTTCATCTGGTTAAGACTGCTCCTAAGAGCGATATCATCGTACTTGTTACAACCTTTGTTCTTACAATCGTATTCGATCTTGTTGTAGCTATTGAGGTTGGTATGGTTCTTGCATGCCTCCTGTTCATGAAGAGAATGAGCGAAGAGTCCAGAGTCCGTGGTTGGAAGTACTATGATCCAGAGGATGATCCAGACGGCCCAGGACTTAAGGATATTCCTAAGCACGTAAGAGTTTATGAGATCAGTGGACCGATGTTCTTTGGTGATGCTGAGCAGATTGCTGCTATCAGCTTCAAGGACTTCACAAGAGCTCTTGTTATAAGAATGCGTGGTGTTCCAGCAATTGATGCAACAGCTATGCACTCATTTGAGCAGCTCTACGAGAGATGTCAGAAGAACGGCGTTCAGCTTGTCTTTTCACATGTTAATGAGCAGCCTATGAACACAATGGAAAAGGATGGATTTGTTGACCTTGTTGGTAGAGAGAACTTCCAGCCTCACATTGATGATGCGCTTAAGAGAGCAGCTGAGATTTGATGTATTATTGTTCGTAAACATATTTTCATTAATATAGAATATTGAATATTAGAGGAGATACTGGTTTTATCCGGTATCTCCTTTATTGATGTAAATTAATATTTAGAGTTTTTGCCTTTTCGAAACACAAGATATGGTATAATGAACATATAAGTCATACAAATAAGGGGGACCTACGCATGAAGAAGATCTACGTATTGGACACCAACGTTTTGATTCAGGCACCTCATGCTCTTAAGTGCTTTGATGATAACGAGGTCGTTCTTCCGCTGGTAGTCTTGGAGGAACTCGATGGCCACAAGAGGGATGAGGGCGAGCGAGGAGCAAACGTCCGTGAGGCCATCAGGATTTTGGAGCAGCTAAGAGGCGCAGGGGATTTGGTCAAGGGCGTTGAACTTGACAATGGAGGTTTCCTTAGAGTTGAAAAGAACTTCAAGGATGTAGAACTTCCAAAGGATATGGCAGAGTACAAATCTGATAACCGTATTCTTAAGGTTTGTAAGGGACTTAGTGATAGTAGTAAGGAACAGGTAATTCTCGTAACCAAGGATATTCTGATGCGCATTAAGGCTCAGATCCTGGGAGTTAAATCAGAGGACTTTACTACAGAGCAGGTAGCAGGAGAGGGCGAGCAGTACAGTGGCCGTATTACCGTATATGCACCTGAAGATGTATTCAAGGATTTCAAGAAAAAAGGAATACCAGTTAGCAAAGTGTATTGCTGCGATGATGAGGGTATCGAGTATACACCAGAGCTATATGAGAATGAATTTGTAGTTATCAGAGCAGACCAGTCCAACAACAAGACTCAGATGGGACGTGTCAGTGGCGGATTTATCAAGAAGCTCGAATATGAAAAGTGCCAGCCCTATGGTGTTAAGCCAAGAAATGCTGGACAGTATTTCCTCCAGGAAGCGCTTATGCAGCCTGCAGAGGTGGCACCACTTGTAATAGTCAAGGGTATGGCTGGAACAGCCAAGACATTCTATTCGCTGGCTGTAGGTCTTGAGAAGATGATCAACAGACCAACAGGAGAATACCGTAGGATTCTGGTCTGCAGGCCTAATTCACAGTTTGATGATGATATAGGTTTTTTACCAGGTGATGAGCAGGAGAAGATTTCTCCTCTTATGAGACCTATTATCGATAACTTAGAACAGCTCATAGATTCCAACGAGGAAGAGCGCTACAAGGATGAAAAAGAATTGCAGGGTAAGACTGATGAGGTCTTCGAGAGGGGAATCGTACAGTGTGAGGCGCTTAACTTTATCCGAGGCAGATCTATTCTGAAGACCTTCCTTATAATAGATGAAGCGCAGAACATGACACCTACTCAGGCCAAGGGAATTATCACCAGAGCAGGTAAAGATACCAAGATCATTCTGTTGGGCGATCCTAATCAGATAGACAGACCATTCCTTGATGAGAGGACCAATGGACTGTCCTATGCATCTGAACATATGAAGGGAAGCCCATTTGCATGGCAGATTTCTCTTTCTGCTTCAGAATGTGAGAGAAGTAAACTTGCAATGGATGCAATTAATAGGATGAAAGACAAGGAGAATTTCTAATATTTTTATTATATTTTGAACACATTTTTGACATATTTGGAAACTGAGTTTAAAATAATACGTAATAATGCTGATTATACTTATGTTCTAAGGATACAAATATTTTTTGCAAAGTGATTGTGTGGACGGAGCCACTTTAAGGGTGGTTTCGTCCTTATTTTATGGGCGTTTTGGCCACTTTGTTAATTTGTTAATAAATATTTTACAAATTGGGGATATATAGTATAATCTTCTTTGCGACTTTTAACACTTTTTTATTTTATTTAGAATTAGGGGTAAGAAATGGACATTAGAATTGAGAATCTGACAAAAACATATGGTAATCTTAACGCAGTTGATCATATGAACCTCAGAATCAATGACGGCGAGCTTGTAGGCCTTCTTGGACCATCTGGTTGTGGTAAGTCTACAACACTTTTCATGCTGTCAGGACTTACAACACCTACAGAGGGTAAGATATTCTTTGGTGACAAGGATGTAACATCAATTCCTCCAGAGGACAGAGAGATTGGTCTTGTTTTCCAGAACTATGCTCTTTATCCACACATGACAGTTGAGGATAATATTACATTCCCACTTATCAACCGTGGAGTTAAGAAGGCTCAGGCCAGAGAAGAGGCTCTTGAGATTGCCAAAGTTGTTAAGATTGATCAATATATGAATAGAAAGCCTAGCGAGCTTTCAGGTGGTCAGCAGCAGAGAGTTGCTATTGCAAGAGCACTTGTTAAGAAGCCACAGGTACTTCTTCTTGATGAGCCTTTATCTAACCTTGATGCTAAGCTTCGTGTAGCAACAAGAGAAGAGATCAGACGTATTCAGCAGGAAGTTAAGATCACAACTATCTTCGTTACTCATGACCAGGAAGAGGCTATGAGTATTTCAGATCGTATCGCAGTTATGAAGGAAGGCGTTCTTCAGCAGTACGAGGTACCTCAGACAATGTACCTTAACCCAGCTAACGAGTTCGTTGCTAACTTCCTTGGAACTCCTGAGATCAACAACATTGAAGTTGACGTTAAGGATGGAGTTATTACAGCTGGCGATGCAGTTCTTAGAACTGGTGCTAAGCTTGCAGATGGTCATTATCATGCAGGTATCAGACCAGAATCCTTCTATGTAGATGAGAATGGAATATCTTTTGCAGTTGATAACCTTCGTATGACAGGTCGTGACCTGCTTCTCTTCACTAAGCTTGGTCAGACAGTTGTTCGTGTTCTTGTTCACTCATATATGCATGTGGCTGAGGGAGATGTTATCAAGGCTTCTGTTCGTGAGGGACATATCCTTGTATTTGATTCTTCAGAAAAGCTTATTGGTAGATTTTAATTGGTGAAAAAGGGAGAACAAAATGGATAAGAAGAGCTTTAAGGGATATTTATATCTCCTTCCATCTATAATCATCATGTTAGCTTTCACAATTTACCCATTGATCAGAGCTATCATCATGAGCTTTTTAGGTGATTACAGCATCATCAATCACGGATATTCATCAATTGGTTTTGACAATTACAAGGCACTTTTCGCTGATCCTGATTTTGCACTTTCACTTAGAAATACATCTATTTATGTAATATGCGTGGTACCTGCATCAATCATTCTTTCACTGATCATTGCAGTACTTATTAATAGCTGTAACAAGACTAAGGCATTTTTCCAGACAGTATATTTCCTTCCTTATGTAACCAGTGTTATTGCCATTGGTATCGTATGGAGATGGATGTTCAATAGTAACTATGGACTTATCAATTATTTTCTTGGATTCTTTGGAATTGATCCTATTCCATGGCTGAATCGTCCAGAGTATGCTATGCCAGCTCTTATCATCTTCGCTATTTGGAAGAGCATGGCGTTCAACATCCTTATTTTCCTTGCTGGTCTTCAGACTATTCCAGAGGACCTCTACAGAGCAGCTAGAATCGATTCAACACCTAAGCTTCGTGTGTTTACCAGAATCACAGTTCCACAGCTTGCTCCTATGATCGTATATTCAAGCGTTATCGGTATGATCGGTGCGTTTAAGGTATATAACGAAGTATTCTCACTTTTCCAAGGCAAGGCAGGCCCAGCCAACAAGGCTATGACTATTGTTTATTACATTTATGATAAATTCTACAATAGTTACAAGTATGGCGTAGCTGCTGCTGGTTCAGTTGTACTGTTTATCATTATTCTTGTAATGACACAGATCCAGCTGAGAGTAACAGGTGAAAAGAAGAAAAAATAAGAGGAAATAAAGATGTCACAGAATAGAAAAGTAGGAAATATCATAGCTACTATATTAAAATATGCAGTTCTGATATTTGGTGCGGTATTTACAATCCTTCCTTTCGTGTGGATGATCTCATCTTCACTTAAGACACCAACAGAACTTGTACAGATTCCACCAAGTCTTTTCCCTGAAACTCCTCAGTGGAGCAACTATCAGGAGGCTTGGAAGGCAGCTCCTTTCGCAAGATATTTTGTTAATACACTTATTGTTACGTTCTGCACAACATGTGGAGTCCTTGTAACAACAGTACTTTCAGCCTTTGCTTTTTCAAGACTGAATTTCCCAGGAAAGAAGACAGTATTCTCACTGTTCCTTGCTACACTTATGATTCCTGGTGAGATGCTTATCATCACTAACTATGAGACAATCATCAACCTTAAGTGGATTGATTCCTACAAGGCTATGATTATTCCTTGGATTTCAAGTGCTTTTTATATCTATCTTTTAACTCGTTTCTTTATGCAGGTTCCAGAATCTCTGTATCTTGCAGCTAAGGTAGATAAGTGCTCAGATTTCAAGTATATGATCAAGATCATGGTTCCTATGAACAAACAGGCTATCTTCTCAATTGCAATCCTCAACATTATCAGTTCATGGAATGCATTCCTGTGGCCACTTCTTGTAACAAACTCACAGGAGATGAGAGTTTTGTCTAACGGACTTGTAAGATTCCAGACTGAGGCTGGTTCATCTACAGAGCTTATCATGGCAGCTTCATGTATGCTGGTTATGCCTATTATCATCATTTATCTGTTCCTTAGAAAGTATATCATTGAGGGTGTAACAAGGAGTGGACTTAAGGGATAATTTTTGTTATACTAAAGGGCTGATTTAGAGCTCATATTATGATCATTAAAGGTTTCTTCAGCCTTTTATGATATATACGCTTTTTTTTAAGAAAGAGAGGGATTATGAAATGAAGTTAAAGAAAATTGGTGCAAGCATCCTTGCGATGGCTATGGCAACATCAATGCTCGCAGGTTGCGGACAGGCTAGCACAGAGGCTCCAGCAGAGACTCAGCCTACTGAGGCAGTTGAGACTCCAGCAGCTGAGGCTTCAACAGCTACAGAAGAGGCTGCTCCAGCTAGCGAAGCTAAGAACATCGAGGCTACAGAGGTAACATTCTGGCACGCTATGAATGGTAACCTTGAGGCAGTTCTTACAGAGATCACAGACGAGTTCAACAACTCAAACGAGTATGGTATCAAGGTTACTCTTGTTAACCAGGGTGCATACGGCGACCTTCAGACAAAGCTTCAGGCAAGTGCTGCAGCTGATGCGCTTCCAGATCTTGCACAGGCTTACAACAACTGGCTTACACCTTACCTTGATAAGATCGTTAAGCTTGATGATTTCGTAGCTAACGATTTTGACAACTGGGATGACGTAGTTGAGGCTTATCGTGATGAGTGCTCAGAGTTCGGTTTCATCCACGCTGTTCCTTACAACAAGTCAACATACGTTCTTTTCTACAATAAGACAATGTTCGATGAGCTCGGAATTTCTGTTCCTGAGACATGGGCTGATGTTGAGGCTGCTGCTAAGACAGTTTACGATGCTAAGGGCATTTCTTTCATCGGTTATGATGACCTTGCTGGTGTAGTTGAGGCTTCTCTTCACCAGGATGGTGCTGACTATGTAGATGCTACAGGCGCTCTTTTCAACGACGAGAAGGGTCTTGAGACATTCACATACCTTTCAAACCTTTACAACAACGAGTACGCTCGTCTTGTAGGTGAGGATGGATACTTCTCAAACGTAATCAGCAATCAGCAGATCGCTTCTTACGTTGGTTCTTCAGCTGGTGTTTCTTACATCAAGGCTGAGGGATGGGAACTCGGTGTAGCTCCACTTCCAGGAAACGTTAAGAAGGCAGCTAACATGGCTGGTACAAACATCGTTATGTTCGCTCAGGATTCTAACAAGCAGCTTGCAGCTTGGGAGTACCTCAAGTACATCACAAGCACAGAGGCTATGACAAAGTGGGCTGTTGGTACAGGATACCTTCCAATCAGACAGTCAGCTTATGAGACAGCTGAGTACAAGACATACATGGAAGAGAACATCTGCGCTGCTGCATGCTATGAGCAGGCTAAGGACTTCTTCTTCTCACCTACATTTGAGGCTTCTAATGATATCAGATCAACAGTTCCTTCAACTGTAGAGCAGCTTGTATATGACAAGGCTGATGCTCAGACATGGCTTGACACAATCGTTGAGGCTGTTAACGCTCAGTATTAATGATAAAGGGACTAAAAGTCCAAAGCACGTGCAAGCTTGCTTACTAAGTGCTTTGACTTTGAGGACCGAACAAGAATGAGGAATACAGATATACGAATGAAATGAGTATATCGTTTTCCGAATTCTTGTAGAATTACGAAAGTTGCGAAGCAACGGAGTAATTCGTTTATCATTTTTAAGTGGTGAGAATCACATCTTAAAGTGGTGAGATTCATTAATGAGTAGGGGAGACTCATCTTCCCTACTCATTTTGTCTATAAACTTTTTTTAGAGGTGTCTTTATGACTAAAATGAAGTTTTACAGTGGACTTAAGGAAATAGGCGGAACAGTCATTGGTGTTGAGACTGAAAATGCTATTTGTTTGTTTGATTTTGGATTTGCTTATGCTGATAGACTTGATAGTAAAATACCTTTGCGTAAAGGTTTGGAAGCTTATGATTATGTTAGGCTTGGTGTATTAAATTCGATAGATGGCATATATGAGCCAGATATTGCTCATAAACTTGGAATCAAGGGATTTGGCGAGATTGATAAGGAAATTTTTGCTATTATATCCCATATGCATATAGATCACATGGGCGGGCTTGGTGCACTTGACCAGAAGATGCCTGTGTATATGAGTAGAGAATCAGCTACTCTTTATCATGAGCTTGGCGTTATGGATGAGCTCGAGATAAGAGAGCATGAGAATATAATTCCTATTGATTACGATGGATCTGTTACGGTAGGAGATATTACAATTACCTGTGTACAGGTAGATCATGATGTAATAGGTGCTTGTGGATTTATGATACAGACTCCTGATGGCAGTATCTGCTATACAGGAGATTACAGATATCACGGATATCATCCGGAGATAAGCGCTGCATTTGCACAGAAGTGTAAGGGCGCTGATGTGATGATAAGTGAGGGTGTTACAATAAGTCACAATGACATTGATATACTTTCACTTGAAGGTCCAGTCAGAGAGAATAATGAGCATACTCTTCTTGAGAAGATGAAGGGATTTGCTCAGGATGAAGAAGGTCTTATTGTAATCAATAATTACAATAGAAATGTAGAACGTATTCATAACTTTGTCTCTGTAATAAAGGAAGCGGGAAGAGAACTGGTTCTTTCTCCAGTTCAGGCTGAATACGTAGCTGCATTTTATAAGGAAGATAAGTTTTCAGTTTATGTACCAGATGGAGGAAGCGTGAATGCACCTCTTGTACGTGACTTCCCAGTTGTTACCAGAAAAGACCTTATTTCTGATCCAGCTAAGTATGTGCTTCAGCAGGATTACAAGGATGCTTATGAGCTATTTGAGCTTGCAGATGTAATATCTGTATACCTTCATATGGATGGAGCTCCACTTGGTGATTATGATCCTTCATATGCCAAGTTCTATTCACTCCTTAATGCTGCTGGATTGAATGTAGTAAGATGCGGACTTGGCGGACATGCAGAGCCGTATTATCTCAGGAAACAGGTAGATGATATCGCTCCTAGAACTCTTATTCCTCTTCATAGCTTCAGACCAGAACAGCTCCTGTCCAAGAAAGCTGGTAAGATTGTTCTTCCTAATATAAACGATACAATCGTTCTTGATAAGGGAGAGTGCTTCTATGAGAACAACGCCTGGAGCTGGAGTTATAGTAGCAAGTAAATAATAATGATGAATTATCACAAGAGCATGCAAAGAAAAATTTGCATGCTCTTTTTGAAATTAATATTAAATTGTGTAAAATACGTCGTTGACAATGTTTATCAGTTAGTCTAAACTAACATACGGTTAGCGGAGAGTAACAAAATGCTCCGCATATTTATAATAGCGAGGTTAGCGATGTCTAACCTATCAAATATAAAAGGGGGTATTCATGATGCCTTTATCAATGGCTAACGCTGGAGAAATCGTTAGTATCAAGAAAATTGCTGGTACAGATGAAGTCAGACAGCATCTTTTTGAACTGGGATTTGTTACTGGAGAGGAAGTATCAATTGTAAATAAGAATGGCGGTAATCTTATCATCAATGTTAAGGACAGTAGAATTGCGCTGGACAAAACTTTGGCTAATCGCATTTTTATCTAAATAATAAAAAGTAGAAAGGGAGATTTGAAAAGTGAAGACACTTAGAGATGTTGAAATCGGACAGAGTGCTACAATCAAGAAGTTGCATGGGGAAGGACCAACAAGACGCAGAATCATGGATATGGGGCTTACAAAGGGTGCGGATGTTATCATACGTAAGGTTGCGCCTCTTGGAGATCCTATTGAATTAACCGTAAGAGGCTATGAATTGACAGTACGTAAGGCTGATGCTGAGTTTGTTGAGGTTGAGTAATTATTTTTTTGAATAAATGTTAGCTACATCTAACATGGACATAATTGTTTATAAGAAGCAGGAGGAAAAAATGGAAATAAAGATTGCATTAGCGGGTAATCCAAATAGTGGTAAGACCACATTGTTTAATGATCTGACAGGAAGTAGACAGTACGTTGGTAACTGGCCTGGTGTTACTGTTGAAAAGAAAGAGGGTAAGCTTAAAGGAGCAGAGTATAAGGACGTTGTCATTCAGGATCTTCCTGGTATTTATTCTCTTTCACCATATACACTTGAGGAAGTGGTTTCTCGTACATACCTTGTTACAGAGAAGCCTGATGCCATCATCAATATCGTAGATGGAACTAATATTGAGCGTAATCTGTATCTTACAACACAGCTTCTGGAGCTGAATATTCCTATGATAATTGCACTTAACATGATGGACCTTGTTCGTAAGAATGGCGATAAGGTTGATGTTAAGGCTCTTTCAGATGCTCTTGGCTGCGAGGTAGTTGAGCTTTCAGCGCTTAAGAGTGAGGGAACAGATACTCTTATTAAGAAGGCTGTAGCGGCGGCCAAGAATAAAAAGGTACATGAACAGAAAAAGGTAATTACTGGAGAAGCGGCTTCTGCGGTTGAAAGAATTGAGGGGATTCTTAAAGGCTCAGTAGATGACAGTTTACTTCATTGGAGCGCCATCAAGGCCTTCGAACATGATGAAAAGGCCATGGAGACCATGAACATCACTGCAAGCACTAAGGCAGAAATCGATGCAGTGGTTAAAGAGTGTGAGAAAGCTCTTGATGATGATGCTGAGTCTATCATCACTAACGAGAGATATAACTATATTACTGGTGTTACATCCAAGGCAGTCAAGAAAGGACGAGCTAAGGGAGAGCTTTCTACATCAGATAAGATCGATAGGATCGTTACAAACCGTATTCTTGGTCTTCCTATCTTTGTAGTTATTATGTTCTTTATTTATGCAGTTGCTATGGGCGGTTGGAGCGTATCTATCGGTACAAGAGCTACTGACTTTACTAATGATGTTATCTTTGGTGAGTGGGTTCCAGATTTCTTTGCTACAATACTTGGTGCGCTTCATGTTGAAGAGGACACAGTTCTCTATGGACTCATTCAGGATGGTATCGTAGCTGGTGTTGGTGCAGTCATTGGTTTCGTTCCTCAGATGCTTGTTTTGTTCCTTCTTCTTTCTATTCTGGAAGATGTAGGTTACATGGCACGTGTAGCGTTCGTAATGGATCGTATCTTCAGACAGTTCGGCCTTTCAGGTAAGTCATTCATTCCTTGCCTTGTTGCTACAGGTTGTGGAGTTCCTGGCATTATGGCAAGCCGTACTATTGAGAATGAACGTGATCGTAGAATGACAATCATGACAACAACATTTATGCCTTGCGGTGCTAAGCTTCCTATTATCGGACTTATTGCAGGTGCTGTATTTGGCGGATCACCATGGATCGCTACATCAGCTTACTTTATCGGAATTGGTTCTATCATTCTTTCAGGTATTATTTTAAAGAAGTTTAAGGCATTTGCAGGAATTCCAGCGCCTTTCGTTATGGAGCTTCCTACATACCACGTTCCTTCTTTTGTTGGTGTTCTTCGCGCTACCTGGGAGAGAGGCTGGTCATTTATTAAAAGAGCTGGATCAGTAATTGTTGTAGCATCTGTAATTATCTGGTTCTTATCTGCTTTTGGTACAGTAAATGGTCACTTTGGGCTGGTAGATAACCTCTTTGAGGATGAAAGTATTGTAAACGATGAGTATGTCACTGAGCTGGCAGATAAAATGGATGTTTCTGAAGATGAAGTTAATCCTATGGATGCATCACTTCTGGCTGGAATTGGTAATTCATTCTCGTTTGTATTCAAGCCACTTGGATTTGGTAACTGGAAACCTGCTGTTGCGACAGTTACAGGTCTTGTAGCCAAAGAAAATGTTGTTGGAACTTTTGGAGTTCTATATAATTATGATAATGAAGCAGAGGAACTGGAAGAAAATGGCGATCAGATATGGGACAGAGTAGCAGCAGATTATACTCCAATCGCTGCATTCTCATTTATGATATTCAATCTTCTTTGTGCTCCATGCTTTGCAGCAATTGGTGCTATTAAGAGAGAGATGAATAATGCCAAGTGGACATGGGCAGCAATCGGTTATATGACAGGATGGGCTTATGTACTTGCTCTCATTGTTTATAACCTCGGAGGCTTAATTGTAGGAGAGGTTGCTTTTGGCTTTGGAACTATTGTTGCCATAGCTCTTTTAATTGGCCTTGTATATCTCATTTTTAGAAATGGATATCAGGCAACAGAAGAGGACAAGAGAGGCAATATGAATTCTGTAAAAGCTACAGCTTGATGTTTAGTGTGATTTATTTTGGAGGTGTGATATGTCACCTATTATTGGAAATGCTATAGTTATAGTAGTTTTAGCAATTGTGCTATTCTTTAGCGGAAGAAAATGTGTACAGATATTTAAAAATGAACTTGCTGGAAAAGGATGCTCTGGATGTTCTGGTGGTTGCAACTGTAATTGTCATAAAGACTCCGGATGCTCAGAATGTAAGTGATTAACGCTTTAGAATGATCAGATAACTGCCTTATAGATATGATTTCTGTAGGGCAGTTATTTTTTTACAAAAAGATAAAATGTGTCCGCGTCATACGGACATTTGTCTTTATGCACAATCAATTCATAATTATCAAATAAAGATTGTGCAATATTTAATCCATAAGGGTCTTTTATATATCTTAAGTTTGCATTATAATCTTTTAAGACTTTAACTTATAAAAGCATGGCTAAACTGTATATATATACATCAGAGATTGTATTATACATTAGTTATTCATGACATATTCAAGAAATATACATTTTCCAGTTTCTTAACATTATAATTTATCGCTAATCACAGCTTTTATTTAAACTAATTCTAATTTTTTATAGGAGATTTATATAATGGCGCAGCTTTGGGGAGGAAGATTTACCGGAAGTATAAATGAACTAGCTTGGAATTTTAATGCATCAATTACTTTTGATAAGAGATTTTTGGAAGTAGATGTTCGAGGTAGCAAGGCTCACGCAACCATGCTTGCCAAGCAGGGCATTATTTCTGAGGAAGAGAAGGACCAGATAGTACAAGGGCTTGATTTTATTTTACAGGATGTTCTTGATGGTAAGCTTGAGATCACAACCAAATATGAAGATATTCACAGCTTTTTGGAAGCTAATCTCATAGAGAGAATCGGCGATGCGGGTAAAAAGGTTCATACAGGGCGAAGTCGTAATGATCAGGTAGCTCTTGATATGAGGCTTTATGCCAGGGGTGAAGTGGAACATATGTCAGAGCTTCTTATGAATATGCTAAAGTGTCTTCATAAGATAATGGAAGATAATCTTGATACCTATATGCCAGGCTTTACGCATCTTCAGAAGGCTCAGCCGGTTACATTAGCTCATCATGTTGGAGCTTATTATGAAATGTTCAAAAGAGATCTCCTCAGGATGAAGGATATCTATAACAGGATGAACTATTGTCCGCTTGGAGCTGGAGCACTCGCTGGAACAACCTATCCACTTGATAGAGAGTATACAGCGCAGCTTCTTGATTTCTTTGGTCCAACACTAAACAGCATGGATTCTGTATCAGACAGAGATTACCTGATAGAGTTTATGTCAGCTCTTTCTACTATAATGATGCATCTCTCAAGGTTTTCAGAAGAAGTTATTATCTGGAATTCCAATGAGTACAGATTCGTAACAATAGATGATGCTTATTCTACAGGCAGTAGTATAATGCCTCAAAAGAAGAATCCTGATATCGCAGAGCTGGTTCGTGGTAAGACTGGAAGAGTTTACGGCGACCTGATGTCGCTTCTGACTACTATGAAGGGCATACCACTTGCATATAACAAGGACATGCAGGAGGATAAGGAAGCGTTCTTTGATGCTATAGATAATACCTCCAATTGCCTTACTCTTTTTACAGATATGCTTGCAACTATTAAATTCAATAAAGATGCAATGGAAAAGAGTGCGATGATGGGCTTTACCAATGCAACAGATGCAGCTGATTATCTGGTTAATAAGGGAATGCCATTCAGGGATGCCCATTCAGTAATCGGAAGGCTCGTTTTGTACTGCATTGATAAGAATTGTGCTATAGATGATCTTGAAATCGAAGAGCTTAAGAGATTCTCAGAGATGTTCGATTCGGATATATATGATGCGATAAGCCTGCAGACATGCGTTAATAAGAGACTTACTATCGGGGCTCCAAGCCCAGAGGCTATGAAGCAGGTGTTAGAACTTGGCGACGAGTTCTTACATACATTTAAACTTAAGTAATTATTTGGCAAAGTGAATGTACAGATAAACCGATTTGATGTGAAACATCATCGGAGGTTTATATGTATATTCATGTGCTGAAGATATATCTATGATAATTAAGGAGGAGTTTTATTATGAGCGAGAAATTAAAAGTTGCAGTTCTTGGTGGAACTGGTATGGTAGGTCAGAGATTTATCTCTATTCTCAATAACCATCCATGGTTTGAGGTAACAACAGTTGCTGCAAGCCCACGTTCTGCTGGCCAGACTTATGAAGAGGCTGTAGGTGGCAGATGGAAGATGGATGAGCCTATTCCTGATTCTGTTAAGAACCTTGTTATTAAGGATGTTACTGATGTTGCTGGCGTTTCAGCAGACGTTGACTTTGTTCTTTCTGCTGTTAATATGTCCAAGGATGAGATCAAGCACATCGAGGAAGAGTATGCTAAGACAGAGACTCCTGTAGTTTCTAATAACTCAGCTCACAGATGGACTCCTGATGTTCCTATGATCATTCCTGAGATAAACCCTCAGCACATGGATGTAATTGAGTTCCAGAAGAAGAGACTTGGAACAACAAACGGCTTTATCGCTGTTAAGCCTAACTGCTCAATTCAGAGCTATACACCAGCTCTTACAGCTTGGAAAGAGTATGAGCCATACGAGGTTGTAGCTACAACATACCAGGCTATTTCAGGTGCTGGTAAGAACTTCGAAGAGTGGCCAGAGATGGTAGGTAACGTTATTCCTTTCATTTCAGGTGAGGAAGAGAAGTCAGAAAAAGAGCCACTTAGAATCTGGGGTAAGATTGAGAATGGCGTTATTGTTCCAGCTGACGATGTTAAGATCACATGTCAGTGTATCAGAATTCCAGTGCTCTATGGTCACACAGCAGCAGCTTTTGTTAAGTTTAAGAAGAACCCAACAAAGGAAGAGCTTGTTGAGAAGCTTGAGAAGTTCTCAGGACTTCCACAGCAGCTTGGACTTCCTAGCGCTCCTAAGCAGTTTATTCAGTACATGCAGGAGGACAACAGACCACAGATCACTCTTGATGTTAACTATGAGAATGGTATGGGTGTCAGCATCGGCAGACTTCGTGAAGATACAGTATATGACTGGAAGTTTGTTGGACTTTCACACAACACTCTTCGTGGAGCAGCAGGTGGTGCTGTTGAGTGTGCTGAACTTCTTAAAGCAAGTGGATTTATTAATGCAAAATAATGTTGTAAAATATAATTGAATACTAGTAACTGTAAACTCAAAGGTTTTATCCACACAAATTATTGATTGGGGATTTATGGAAGCAACCAGACAGAAAGATCTTGATTTTTTGAACCGTTACTATGAAAGTGGCCTATCTAATATTCTTGTTATTTATGGACATAAGAATATAGAAGATAGTGAACTTATTGATAGGTTCATTGAGAACAGAAGAAGCGCTAGCTATGTTGCTAGGTCAGCTTCTGAGAGGGAACAGCTTTTTTTATGGGGGAAAGAACTAAGAGATCAGGGAGCAAGTATAAGTCAGAATCCTTCTTATTCTGAGATTTTTGAGACCTGTCTTAATCTGAATGGCAAAAATTCTGTAATTTTTGTGATTCGTAACTTTGAGTGTATTTTAAAATTATCTGATCAGTTTATGCAGGAACTGAATGAGTTTGTTGACCAATATGGCAAACAGAGACAGGTTCTTGTATTGCTGGTGAGCCATGATATTAACTGGGTAGAGAATAGCATGGTTTCTAATCTTGGCAAGCTTGCTGCTTCTATAGCAGACTTTAGGAAGATTAAGCCTCTTTCTTTTGCTGAGGTAAGAGCTTATTTCTCAAATATGTCTTACAAGGACGCTGTAATGGCATTTTCGGTTCTTGGAGGCAGAACGAGACTTTGGAAGTACTTTGATGGCAATCTTTCTTTCAAGGAGAATATCTGTAAGAATCTTTTGAATGATGATTCGTTCCTTTACGGAGAAGCTATCAGACTTACAGAGCAAAACCTCAGAGAGACAGCTGTTTATCATACGCTTTTATCTGAGATGTCTAGAGGTGTTAATAAGCTCAATGACCTGTATCATGCAACGGGCTTTTCAAGAGCTAAGATTTCTGTATACCTTAAGACTTTGATCCATCACGATTTTGTTTATAAGGCATTTTCTTTTGGAAATGCTGGACGAGAGAACGTCATGAAGGGCGTTTACAAGATCAAGGACCCTATGGTCAATTTCTTCTTCAGATTTATTTATCCTAATGAAAGTAATCTGCTGCAGATGTCCAAAGATAAATTTTATGATATATTTATATCTGCGGGAATGCAAGATTATGTTCATGAAGCTTTCAAAGAGGTTTGTAGGGAATATATCTTCAAGTTAGAAGAGCGGGGTCAGTTCCCATTCGAAATTGATGAAGAAGGCGAATGGATAGGCAAGGAAGGCAATATCGATATTATCGCTCAGAGCGATACTGGAGAGACTGCTCTTGCAATGTGCTTCTGGGGTAAACAGGCAACCCATGCAGATTATGTTAAATTGCATTCTGACGCAAGAAAAGCAAGACTTGAGGGAGATGTTATCTATCTCTTTTCAACGGGCGGCTTTGATGCGTGGCTAACAGATGCAGCTATGAAATCATCAGAGAGCCTTAAGTTGATTGGAATAGATGAATTAACGAATGGCTAAAAAACTGATTATCACAGAGAAACCTTCAGTTGCAAGAGATTTTGCGAGAGTTCTGAATGTTTCTGGCAATAATAACGGGTATATCGAGAATGACCAGTACGTAATTTCCTGGTGCTTTGGTCACTTGGTAGAGATGGTATATCCGGAAGAGTACGATCCTAAGTACAAAAAATGGAGGCTGGAAGATTTACCTTTTCTTCCAGCCAATTATAAGTATGGAGTAATTAAAAATAGTGCAGACCAATACAAGCTGATCAATAACCTTCTCCACAGAGAAGATATTGATACGGTTTACTGGGCAGGAGACTCGGGAAAAGAAGGACAGACCATTGAAGAGAACATCAGAAATTATGGTGGCGTCAGAGATGGTATGACAGAGCTGAGAGTCTGGATCGATTCTATGACCGACGAAGAGGTCAGAAGAGGAATCGAAGAGGCTAAGCCAATGTCAGATTATGCACTTCTTGGTGAGTCAGGTATCATGCGTGCGATTGAGGACTACAGCCTTGGAATCAATTTTTCAAGAGCCTTGTCGGTCAAATATGGCAAGCTGATCAACGATGCTGCAGCAACCAAGTCTTACACAGCTATAGCTATTGGTCGAGTAATGACCTGCGTTTTGGGAATGGTAGTTCGAAGAGAAAGAGAGATCAGGAACTTCGAGAAGACTCCATTTTACAGAATTGTAGGTTCTTTTTCTGATGCCAATATTCTGGCTGAATGGAAGGCCGTTAATGGTTCGGCTTATTTCGAATCCCCACTTTTATACAAAGAAAATGGATTTAAAAAGGAAGAAGACGCAAGGAATCTCATAGATAGTCTCAAGGGAAAAGAGGCTGTGATTGACAGCATAGAGACTGGCAATTCCAAGAAAAGAGCGCCTCTTTTGTATAACCTTACTGAGCTTCAGGCGGATTGTACCAAGCGCTTCAAGATAAGCCCTTCTCAGACTCTTGAAATAGCACAGGAGCTCTACGAGAAGAAACTGACTACATATCCCAGAACTGATGCCAGAGTTCTCACAACTGCAGTAGCCAAGGAGATTTACAAAAATGTAAAAGGCTTATCTGCAGTAAATGAGGTTTCAGGTTTTGTGGAGCATGTACTCAAGAATGGCTTGTATAAGGGTATAGAAAAGTCTCCTTATACAGATGATTCCAAGGTTACAGATCACTATGCGATCATACCTACAGGTCAGACAGGAGCTATTAACTCTTTGTCACCTCTGGCCAAGAATGTATATCTTTTGATTTGCAGAAGATTTATATCTATTTTCTATCCATCTGCTGAGTACAAGACTGCCAAGCTTCAGATTGCAGTTGGCGGCGAGAAGTTTTTTGCATCAGCCAAGGTGCTCGCAGCGCCAGGATATCTTTTGGTTGCTGGAATACCAGGTGACAAGAAGACAGAAGATAAAAAGAATGAGGCAGATGGCTCGTCTTCAGAAGATGAAGAGGATGTAGGAATTTCTAAAGAGGAGTTCCTTAAGTTCGTGGAAAATGCTCACCAGGGCGATGTTATTAACGTCAATGACTTTATGCTCAAAGAGGGCGCTACACAGCCTCCTAAGAGATATACCTCTGGCGATCTTGTAATTGCTATGGAGAACGCAGGAAATCTCATCGAGGATGAGGAGCTTCGCGAGACTATCAAGAAAAAGGGCATTGGTACAGCAGCCACAAGAGCAGCTATTATCCAGAAGCTCATTGATAACAAGTACTTGAGCCAGAGTAAGAGCCAGATCATAACTCCTGAAAATCTGGGAGAGATGATCTACGAAGTAGTATATCTGTCAGTTCCTACACTTCTTAACCCAGAGATGACAGCCAGCTGGGAGAAGGGGCTTGAAGGTATCTATAACGGCTCTGTTAATGGCAAGGAATACAGAGTAAAGCTTGAGGACTATATCAGGAGAGAGACTGGTAAGCTTATAGAAAAAGACTTAACCCATGAGATTGTTGGACGCATCAACCAGTTTACTGGTAAAGAGTCCAAGGGCCTTGCATCCAGAAAGCCTATTGGTGTTAAGTGCCCTGTATGTGGTGGAGATATAACAACCACATCCTTTGGCTATGGTTGTAGTAATTATTTCAATGACCAGATAAAGTGTTCCTTCTCAGTTGGGAGAATAGCTGGCAAGGATCTTGATGAAGAGACAGTTAAGCAGCTGATAACAGAAGGTAAGACTGGAGTTTTAGAAGGCTTTTCTGGTAAGAACAAAACAAGCTTTAAGGCAAGCCTCGTACTTGGCAAGGATGAAGCAGGTAAGTATTCAATAAGCTTTAATTTTGATGATGTTCCTACTGAGTATGTTGAGAATCTTAATTGCCCTGCCTGTGGTGGCAGAATGATCAGAACTGGCAATGGTTTCGCTTGTGAGAATCGCAATAAGGAAGAAGGCGGATGCTATTTCTATATAGGAGAGATTGCGGGTAAAAAGCTTACAGAGGACCAGGTTCGAACGATCATTGCGGGCCAGGAAACTGAGGCTATCAAGGGCTTTAAGTCCAAGACTAACAAGCCTTTTAGTGCTAAGCTGGTCATGAAGACAGCTGAGGATGGCAAGAAGGAGATAACCTTTGACTTTGAAGGAATCGAGCCTGATTATCTGCCTGAGGTTGTATGCCCTGACTGTGGAGGTAGGATTATCAAGAAGACTGTTGGCTTTGGCTGTGAGAACTTCAAGGCTGATGATCCACAGTCCTGTAAGTTCTTTATTGGTAAGATAGCTCAGAAGCAGCTCTCTGAAGCCAATGTAATAGAACTTCTTAAAGAGGGCAAAACTGGAACTATCCGTGGTTTTAAGAATAAAGATAAGAAGTCTTTTGACGCATGTCTTGTAATGAAAAAGAATGAGCAAGGCATAAGCGAGATTTCTTTTGACTTTGAAAATGTAGAAGCCAAGAAGGTCAAAGACGTAGTGTGTCCTCTTTGCGGAGGAGAGATTGTTAAGACACCTTTTGGCTATGGCTGCAGCAATTACAAGAAGGATGATCCTGAGAACAGCTGTAAGTTCAATATAGGGGCAATCGCTGGCAAGAACCTCAAGGATGCTCAGATAAAAGAGCTGCTCCTTACTGGAGAAACTTCCAAAATATCAGGCTTTAAATCCAAGAGTGGCAAGACCTTTGAAGCTAAACTTGGACTTGATAAGGATGAAGAAGGTAAGGTTAAGGGAATCAAGTTTGTCTTTGAAAGCGAAGATGAAGTCATGGAAGGCGTTAAGTGTCCTGTCTGTGGCAAAGCTATTATAAAGGGACATATGGGCTATCGCTGTGAGGATTACAAGAAGGGCGATGAAGGCTGTAAGTTCTTTGTTGGTAAGATTGCTGGAGTATCCCTTAGTAAAGAAGACTTTACCAAGCTCATCAATGAGAAGAAGACAGATAAGATCGCAGGCTTTATGAGTAAAAAAGGCAGCACTTTTGATGCAAGGTTGACTCTTAATGAAAATCACAATATAGTTTTCGATTTTGATAATTGATATAATGATAATGGATCAGTGGGGTGGGGATATGGGACCAAAAATTGGACCACAAACCCCGTCCCCACGGTCCATTAGGTAGAAAAAGAAAGGATATGGAAATGGAAGAATTTAAGATTTCTAACATGTATGATTTGAATGAGACTATTGCAGCAGATTATATGAGAACCAAGGAATACCCTTGGGAGCTCCTTGCTGGAATTAAGGATTATATTATTGAACTTGGTAACAAGCTTCCAGCTGACAAGTTCGAAAAAAGAGGAGAGAATGTCTGGGTAGCTAAGAGTGCCAAGGTGTTTGACTCAGCTTATATTGGCGGTCCTTGTATCATTGATGAGGAAGCAGAGGTAAGACAGTGTGCATTCATCAGAGGAAGCGCTATTGTTGGTAAGGGGGCTGTTGTAGGCAATTCTACAGAGCTCAAAAACGTAATTCTCTTTAACAAGGTTCAGGTTCCACATTACAACTATGTTGGCGATTCAATCCTTGGATTTAAGGCTCACATGGGAGCTGGCTCTATCACATCTAATGTTAAGAGCGATAAGAAGCTCATCGTAGTTAAGAATGGTCCTGACGATCAGGTTGAGACCGGCCTTAAGAAGATGGGAGCAATGCTCGGCGATAATGTTGAGGTTGGCTGTAACAGTGTACTTAATCCTGGAACAGTAATTGGAAGATGGTGCAATGTTTATCCTCTTTCAAGCGTTCGTGGATGTATTCCGGATCATCATATCTTCAAGGATAAGGATCACATTGTTAAAAAGGTAGAAGACTGATCTTTTGATACTAATAGGACAGGAGCAGTGGATTTTTCCCTGCTCCTTTATCTATAATACGAATACTTTAGCACTGTAAAATGGTGCGAGTTTAAAGTCTAAAAGAATTTCTTGTTGACATGGTACAAATGAGTGGTATAATTTGATTTAATTAGTTCAAATTCAGTAACTAATATACAAAATAATGGTTCAAAATTCAGTGAGACAATGTAATAAAATCTAGCACTTTAAAGCGCTAAAGGACAAGCTTCATAACTGGGTTTGAACCGGCTCAAAGGAGAGCAAAAATGCAGAAAAAAGTATTTCAGCTTTTAGTTGATAATACCTCAGGTGTTCTTTCAAGAATCTCTGGTCTGTTTTCCAGAAGAGGATACAACATCGAGAGTATTACGGCGGGAGTAACAGCTGATCCTAGATTTACCAGAATCACGATCGTAGCTTCTGGTGATGATGTGATACTGGATCAGATCGAGAAGCAGGTAGCCAAGCTTGTCGATGTCAGAGACATTCATGAGCTCATACCTGAGGACAGCGTTTACAGAGAACTTGCCATGGTCAAGGTCAGAGCAGCTGCAGAGGACAGACAGAGTATTCTGGCAACAGCCAATATCTTCAGAGGCAATATTGTAGATGTCAGCCCTGATTCACTTATTATCGAGATCACTGGTAACCAGTCCAAGATTGATGCCTTCCTCAGACTCTTAGAGGGCAGAGAGATACTGGAACTTGCCAGAACAGGTATTGCAGGCCTTGGAAGAGGCACAGACAACATCATCTATCTGGATGAATGATATGGAATAAACAGACTATATGTCTTTTATTATTGAGGAGTAATCAGAAAATAAGATTAAGATCAAATGGAGGAAAAACTAATGTCACAGGATGCACGTATTTTTTATCAGGAAGATTGTAACCTTTCACTTCTTGAGGGTAAGACAATTGCTATTATCGGTTATGGTTCACAGGGACATGCACATGCCCTTAACTTAAAGGATTCTGGATGCAACGTAATCATCGGACTCTATGAGGGTTCTAAGAGTAAGGCTAAGGCTGAGGCTCAGGGACTTAAGGTTTACAACACAGCTGAGGCTGCCAAGATGGCTGATATCATCATGATCCTTATCAACGATGAGAAGCAGGCTAAGATGTACAGAGAGGATATTGAGCCAAACCTTCAGCCAGGTAACATGCTTATGTTTGCTCATGGTTTCAATGTTCACTTTGGACTTATCAAGGCTCCTAAGGATGTAGACGTTGCTATGATCGCTCCTAAGGCTCCTGGACATACAGTTCGTTCTGAGTATCAGGCTGGTAAGGGAACACCTTGTCTTGTAGCTGTTGAGCAGGATGCTACAGGTAAGGCTCTTGACCTTGCACTTGCTTATGGCGCTGGTATCGGTGGAGCAAGAGCTGGTCTTCTTGAGACAACCTTCAGAACAGAGACTGAGACAGACCTCTTTGGTGAGCAGGCAGTTCTTTGTGGCGGTGTTTGTGCACTTATGCAGGCTGGTTTCGATACACTTGTTGAGGCTGGTTATGATCCAAGAAACGCATACTTCGAGTGCGTACACGAGATGAAGCTCATTGTTGACCTTATCTATCAGTCAGGCTTTGCTGGAATGAGATATTCTATCTCTAACACAGCTGAGTATGGCGACTATGTAACAGGTCCTAAGCTCATCACAGAAGAGACCAAGAAGACAATGAAGAAGATCCTTGCTGATATCCAGGATGGAACATTTGCTAAGGAATTCCTTCTTGATATGTCAGAGGCTGGCGGACAGGTACACTTCCAGGCTATGCGTAAGCTTCATGCTGAGCATCCAGCAGAGAAGATTGGTGAAGAGATCAGAAAGCTTTATAGCTGGAACAACGAGTCAGATAAGCTCATCAACAACTAATTACGTTTTTGTAATAATCCCTTTATTTTTTTCATATAATCCTCCCTGTATCTGGTGTGCAGGGAGGATTACTTTTTGTAGCAGGCGTAACTTCGCATGAATCCACACGTTGTAAAAAGAACGTAATAGAGATATCATGGTACTAGTGGAAAAATGCAGTTTAGGAAGTGAGAAAATGTCTGATACAAAGGTTTATTATAGAGAAAATGAAAAGAAGTGGTATGTACCGGTGATTGTGTTCTTTAGCGCATTCCTGATGTACGTGATATCGGTACTGCCTATTTTTATAAAGAGAGGACTTCCATTTTTTTATTACGGAGATTATAACGTTCAGCAGATACCATTCTATATTGCAGCACATAGAGCAGTAGAGAACGGTGATTTTTTCTGGAACTGGAATATTGATCTCGGCGGCACTATGGCTGGAGATTTTTCTTTTTATCTGTGGGGAAGTCCATTCTTTTGGATAACCATGCTCTTTGATGAGAGCATGATTCCTTATCTTATGCCATTTTTGATGGCTCTTAAGTATGCAACTGCAGCTACCTGTGCGTATCTGTATATCAGAAGATATGTACATAAGTACAGCTATGCTATGGTAGGTGGTTATCTTTATGCATTTTCCGGTTTTAATGCATGTAACATTGTATTTAACCATTTTACTGATTCTGTGGCATTCTTCCCACTTTATCTTTTAACATTTGAAGAGCTTATGTCAGTGGATGACAGGCAGGAGAAGGGATATAGGTATTCTGGCTGGAAGTTTGTGGCATTTGCTGTTATGACGGCTTTTATGGCTACAGTTAACTATTATTTCTTCTTTGGCCAGGTTGTCTTTCTTGTTGTATATTTTGTGGTCAGATATTCCAGAAATAATAAGCCTGCAACTGTGCTTATCATGTTTAACAAGGCTTTGGCGGGCGGAGTAGTCGGCATTTTGATCGCAGGCTTTTTCCTTCTGCAGGCTTATGCAGGCATCAAGGGTAACACAAGACTTGATAACTTCATAAACGGCTACAATATGCTGATCTATCCAAGCGAGAAGCTTCTGTGGGATATTGTTAAGAGTGTTTCTATGCTGCCAGATATCATTGGTAAGGGCACTTTGTTCTACACAGGAACTGTCAAGAATGCATCACTTGCAGCTTACATTCCTATGTTTGGAATGTCTGGCGTTATAGCATTTTTCCTTCTCAATAAGAGAAAGAAAAACTGGGAAAAGACAATGCTGGTTATCAGCTTTGTGACAGCATTTATGCCTGTTCTCAATGCAGCGTTTTCAATGTTTAATTCATCATATTATGCAAGATGGTACTACATGCCAATCCTTATCATGTGCCTTATGACTGCACAGGTAGCTGAGAGGGGCAAGTCTCCTCAGCTTAAAAAGGGAGCTGTAGCAGCAGTTTTAATGTTCCTGTTCTTCCTTGGAGTGTATTTCCTTCCATCCAAGAATGACGATGGTGAAATAGTCATGTTCAACATGACTGAGAATAACACTATCTTCTTAAGGGATGTACTTGGAACAGCGATTCTATGCCTGATGCTTCTTCTTGTTGTCTTTGTTGTGCCCAAGAACTTTAAGTGGACAGATAAAAATGGCAAAAAGAATTTGGGCAGAGGCATAAGAGACCAGATCATTTTAGGAGCTGTAGTTGTCAGCTGTATTATTTCTACATTTGTTCCGATCAAGAACGGTAGTGGCATCATAAGCGACAGAGGCAAAACAATGTGGCAGGAGCAGATGCTCTTTAACAAGGTAGAGGTTGATCAGAGCGATTTCTGCAGGGGCGAAGTAGACAGCACATCAACCAACTACGATATGGTATGGGGAATCCCTTCAATCCACTGTTTCCTTAGTACTGTTCCATCAGAGATATTCGATTTCCTTGAAGGAAGCTGTGGCATTACAAGAACTGTAGAAACCAATCTTCCTGTAGACAGAAGCGGAGCAAGAGCTATCCTGTCAGGTAAGTATTATTTTGAAAATGCTGAGATCAGCAAGAACCGTGTATTCCACAACGGCGAAGGTACAGATGGATATTTTTATCTCAAGAATGAGAATGGTTTTGACGTATTTGAGAACCTTAACTTCATTCCTATGGGATTTACCTTTGATTATTACATCACAGAGTCAGAATGGGAGGATCTTGAGGCAAAAGAGCATGACCTTGATCTTACAAGGGTTCTGATAATTCCAGATGAGGTTGCTTATGAGTATGGCGATAAACTCATTATGAATGAGATGACTTCTGAGGATATAGAGGCCAGTCCTATTTCGTATCTGGAATTTACAGATGAGTGTACTAAGCGTGCAGCTACCTCCTGCACAGAGTTTGTTACTGATACTTATGGTTTTACTGCCAAGACAGCAATGCTAAGGGACAATACACTTGTCTTTTTCTCAGTTCCATATACTGAAGGCTTTAGCTGCACTGTAGATGGCGTAGATACAGAGATAATAAAGGCTGATTATGGCCTTATGGCTATTCCTGTAGCTGGTGGTAGCCATGAGATAAGGGTAACTTATACACCAGAAGGCTTTAGTTCAGGCATGATCATGAGTGCTATGGGCTTGTTACTTCTGGCTTTCCATATGCTTGTGTTAAAAAACATCAAGAAAAACGATTAAATTTGTTATGTGTTTTTAATTAAATGACTATGTTATATTTGCTATAATTATTTTGATATTAATTAAGGAGACATGAGTGTATGAGCAAGATGACCATGAGCCAAAAGATTCTGGCAGCCCATGCGGGACTTCCAGAGGTACATGCAGGACAGCTTATAGAGGCTGATCTTGATCTGGTGTTGGGGAATGATATCACCAGTCCGGTAGCAATTAACGAGTTACATAAGTTTACAAAAGAAGGCGTATTTGATAAGGATAAGATTGCGCTTGTTCCAGACCATTTTGTTCCTAATAAAGATATTAAATCAGCTGAGAACTGCAAATGTGTCAGAGAGTTCGCAATTAAGAATAAGATTACCAATTACTTTGAAGTAGGTAAGATGGGTATCGAGCATGCTCTTTTACCAGAGCAGGGGCTGACTGTTGCTGGAGACCTTATTATTGGTGCTGATTCTCATACCTGTACCTATGGCGCTCTCGGAGCATTTTCTACTGGTATCGGTTCAACTGATATGGCAGCTGGAATGGCAACTGGTAAGGCATGGTTTAAGGTTCCTTCAGCTATCAGGTTTAATATCGTAGGTAAGCCATCCAAGTGGGTGAGTGGCAAAGATGTAATCCTTCATATCATCGGTATGATCGGTGTTGATGGAGCTCTTTATAAATCAATGGAATTCGTAGGAGAGGGAATCAAGAACCTTTCTATGGATGACAGATTTACAATTGCCAATATGGCTATTGAGGCCGGTGGCAAAAATGGTATCTTCCCTGTTGATGATATTGCCATCGCATATATGAAGGAGCACGCTCCTAACAAGAAATATGTTGTATACGAAGCTGACGAAGATGCAGAGTATGATGAGGAGTACACTATCGATCTTAGTACTCTTACTCCAACTGTTTCTTTCCCTCATCTTCCTGAGAATACACATACCTTTGATAATATTGATGATATCGAGATTGATCAGGTTGTTATTGGCTCCTGCACTAATGGTCGTATTGACGATCTTAGAATTGCAGCTGAGGTTCTCACAGATCACCATGTAGCTGATGGCGTTAGATGTATTGTTATTCCGGCTACTCAGAAGATTTATCTTCAGGCTATGGAAGAGGGACTTATCAAGACCTTCATTGAAGCTGGAGCTATTGTGTCTACTCCAACATGTGGCCCATGTCTTGGTGGTTATATGGGAGTTCTTGCTTCCAAAGAAAGATGCGTATCTACTACAAACAGAAACTTTGTAGGTAGAATGGGTGCGATTGATTCAGAGATTTACCTTGCTTCTCCTGCTGTTGCAGCAGCAAGTGCAGTTAAGGGCAAGATTGCGCAGCCATCAGAGCTGGGATTATAAGGAGGATAAAGACATGAAGGCTGCAAAAGGAACAGTATTCAGATATGGGGACAACGTTGATACAGATGTAATCATTCCTGCAAGATATCTTAACAGCACAGAAGCTTCAGAGCTTGCTGCACATTGCATGGAGGATATAGATAAGGATTTTGCCAAGAAAGTTAAGACTGGCGATATTATCGTTGCTGACAAGAACTTTGGCTGCGGATCATCCAGAGAACATGCGCCAATTGCTATTAAGGCAAGCGGAGTCAGCTGCGTAATAGCCAAGAGCTTTGCGCGAATCTTTTATAGAAACAGCATTAATATCGGACTTCCGATCATTGAATGCGAAGAAGCTGCTGATGCCATCAAGGCTGGTGACACAGTTAGCATAGACTTTGACAGCGGTATCATCACTGATGAAACTACTGGAAAGAGTTTTCAGGGACAGGCTTTTCCTCCTTTTATGCAGAAGATAATTGATTCTGAAGGCTTAATCAATTATATTAATGCTAAGGACTAATTTTTGGAGGAGATTTTTTTAATGAATAGGTTGTTCTGCGTTATTCCCTGCTACAACGAGCAGGAAGTCTTGCCTGAAACATCTAGAAGGCTAAGAGAGAAAATGGAAAGCCTTATCAGAAGTGGCAAGATTTCAGAGGATAGCAGAGTTGTTTATGTAAATGATGGCTCCAGAGATAATACCTGGAATATGATTCAGGAGCTCCACAGGGAGAATCCTCTTTTTCAGGGAATTAATTTATCCAAGAATATGGGACATCAGAACGCTCTTCTTGCAGGTCTTTTAACTGCTAAGGATGTGTGTGATGCAGCGATATCAATGGATGCAGATCTACAGGATGATATCAATGCTATTGACGAAATGGTTGATAAGTTTCTTGAGGGTGCGGATGTTGTTTATGGCGTCCGCTCCAAGAGAACTACTGATACTTTCTTTAAAAGATTTACAGCTGAGAGCTATTACAAGCTTGTAAATGCTTTAGGTGCCAAGACGGTTTATAACCATGCAGATTTCAGACTTATGAGCAGACGTGCTTTGTTGGGACTTGCTGAGTTTGGCGAAGTAAATCTTTTTCTTAGAGGTATTGTACCAATGGTTGGCTACAATACAGAAATTGTCTATTACGAGAGAGCAGAGCGCTTTGCAGGTGAGAGCAAGTATCCACTTAAGAAGATGCTCAGCTTTGCTGTCGAAGGCATTACCAGCCTTAGCACCAAGCCTATCAAGATGATCACAGGACTTGGAATTTTTATTTTCTTCGTGAGTATTTTGGTTTTGATCTATAGTCTGGTGAGATACTTTACAGGCCACACAATCACAGGATGGACAACAACAGTTATTTCTGTGTGGGCTATTGGAGGTCTTATGATGATCTCTCTTGGCGTTATTGGTGAGTATGTTGGCAAGATATATCTTGAGACCAAGAACAGACCAAGATTTATAATTGAATCTTATATAGCTGATGAAAAAGATGAAGCTATATTTAAAGATAACGAGCACAGGTAATTACTTGTGCTCTTTATGTGCGTGTGCACAAATTATTATTTTGAAAGTAGGTATATTATTTAGAAATGGCAAATGGACACGGAAAAAAACCAGAGGACTTTAAAAAGCAGATGGAGGATAATTTTAAAGTCGCTCCTTCAGATTATTCACATGTAAAAAAGGTTATTGGTATTGTCAGCGGTAAGGGCGGCGTAGGAAAGAGCCTTGTTACAGGTCTTTCAGCTACAGCTATGAGCAAAAAAGGCTACAAGACAGCAATTATGGACGCTGATATTACAGGACCTTCAATTCCTAAGATGTTCGGTATTGGTAAGGCTAACTATGCTGATGAGAATCAGCTTCTTATTCCAGCTACTACTGAGGGTGGAATCAAGATCATGTCACTTAATATGCTGATGGATAATGAGACTGATCCAGTTGTTTGGAGAGGCCCTGTTATCGCAGGTATTGTTAAGCAGTTCTGGTCAGATGTTAACTGGGGCGATGTAGACTTTATGTTTGTTGATATGCCTCCAGGAACTGGAGATGTACCTCTTACTGTATTCCAGTCACTCCCAGTTGACGGTATCATCGTTGTTTCTACACCTCAGGAGCTTGTTGAGATGATTGTTGAGAAGGCAATCAACATGGCTAACATGATGAACATTCCTGTTCTTGGTGTTGTAGAGAATATGAGCTATATGAAGTGCCCTCATTGCGGAGAGCCAATCAACGTATTTGGTGAGAGCGGAATCGAGAAATATGCTGCTTCCAAGGGACTTGATGTTCTTGGAAGACTTCCTCTTGATCCAACTATCGCTGGCCTTTGCGATGCTGGTAAGGCTGAAGATATCGAGAACGAGTATATGGACAGCCTTGTATATGTTCTTGAAGGAATGATTGGTGCTGAGGAATAATTTCTTTTAACCAAAAGAAAGTATTGGGGTAATCTGTATGAAAATGAAACCTGAGAAAAACCAAGTGACTTGGGGAATCACCATCTTTGTGGTATGCGTATGCCTTATGTTGGCATACTATGTCATTTTTGATGGAATGACAATTGCCAGGAACCTGGGGAATATCGTCGATTCATTATCTGGTATTATTATCGGAATTGTTATCGCCTATATTCTGATTCCTCTCCTGGAAGGCGTAGAACACAGAATACTCATGCCAATTTATAAAAAGCACGGATATGACGTATCTATCGCCAAGACAGCAGATAAGAAAAAGAGATCACAGATGCGTAAGATTTCTATTCTTATCACAATGACAGTATTTCTTATTTTGCTGTATAGCCTTTTTAGAGTCATTATCCCTCAGCTTGTCAGCAGTATACGAGAAATTGCCAATAATCTGCCTATGTATATCAAGAATATAGATGATTATTCCAATCTTTTCCTGGCAAATAATCCTGATCTTCAACAGATCATTGACTCACAGCTTGATAATTACTATGAAACACTTAGTAGTTACCTGACTCAGAAGCTTCTTCCGCTTCTTCCGGGTAACGTCAACACTATTGTCAGATATGCTTCCAGAAGCTTTATCTCGGGTATCAAGATAGTTTTTGATCTTGTTGTAGGTTTGATCGTTGCGATATATGTCCTTAATTCCAAGGAGCGCTTCACAACAAAAGGTAAAAAGATGGCTTATGCTGTTCTCAAGGAAGATGCGGCAAATGAGCTCATCAGCGGCTTTAGATTTGTGAACTATACATTCCAGGGATTTATTGGTGGTAAGCTTGTAGACTCACTTATTATCGGTGTTATCTGCTATATTGGCTGTATAATGCTCAAAATCCCATATCCAGTGCTGATTTCAGTTGTTGTTGGCGCTACCAATGTAATTCCTTTCTTTGGACCTTACATTGGAGGCGGCGTTGGTGCTTTGATCCTTGTGTTGATCAATCCTGTTAAGGCGCTGGTATTCCTTATTTTTGTAATTGTTCTGCAGCAGTTTGATGGAAATATCCTTGGACCTACAATTCTTGGTAACTCAACAGGTCTTTCAAGCTTTTGGGTTATCTTTGCAATCACCCTGTTTGGTGGATTGTGGGGAGTTGTTGGACTGTTTATTGGAGTTCCTATTTTTGCTGTATTCTATGCATTTGTTTCAAGGATCACTAATGTTCTTTTGGCTAGGAGGGGACTTGATACGCGCACCAATGAGTACGCGGATCTTGCGTACATAGAAGATGGAGAGTACAAGCTTCTTAGTGACAAGAATAATACCAAGCATAATGCCAGAAAGAACAGCTCTGCATTTAAAAAGCTGTTTCACTTTGATGTTAAAGCCAAGAAAAATGACAAAAAAACAGAGGATGAAACTAAGTAATTGTATTGAAATTGTGGCTTGACGTAGATAAGTAAAGGGTTATAATGGATACTAATTAGTACGTCAACGCATTAAAGTATGACAATAAAAACTGGGTATTTTATCCGGGTTTTGGAAGGGGATAGGAAGATGAGTAAAAAGAATTTGGACTGGGCAAATATTGGCTTTAGCTATATGGTTGCTGACAAGCGCTATGTATCTAATTTCAAAGATGGTAAGTGGGATGAAGGTACTCTTACAGAGGATTCAATGATCACTATCAGTGAGGATGCAGGCGTTCTTCATTATGCACAGGAGTGTTTTGAGGGACTTAAGGCTTACGAGACAGAGGACGGCAGAATCGTAACCTTCAGACCTGATCTCAACGCTAAGAGAATGGTTGATTCTGCAGAGAGACTTGAGATGCCTCCTTTCCCAGAGGATAGATTTATCAAGGCTGTAGAAGAGGTTGTAGCAGCTAATAAGGACTGGGTTCCACCTTATGGAAGTGGTGCTACACTTTATGTAAGACCTGTAATGTTCGCAACAGGTAATGTTATCGGTGTTAAGCCTGCTGATGAGTATCAGTTCAGAATCTTTGTTACTCCTGTAGGACCTTACTTCAAGGGCGGCGCTAAGCCAATCGTTGTTAAGATTTCTGACTTCGACAGAGCAGCTCCTCACGGAACAGGTAACATCAAGGCTGGTCTTAACTATGCTATGAGTCTTCACGCTATTGTGACTGCTCATGAAGAAGGTTTTGCTGAGAATGTATACCTTGATGCTGAGAGCAGAACATACATCGAGGAGACTGGTGGAGCTAACATCATCTTCGTAACTAAGGACGGAGGACTTGTAGTTCCTAAGTCACATACAGATTCAATTCTTCCTTCTATCACCAGAAGATCAATAGTTCATGTAGCTAAAGAAATTCTTGGCCTCAATGTAGAGGAGAGACCTGTTAAGCTTTCTGAGGTTCCTGAGTTCGTAGAGATGGGTCTTTGCGGAACAGCTGCTGTTATCAGCCCTGTTGGCAAGATCAATGACCACGGCAAGGAAATCTGCTTTGCAAGCGGAATGGACGATATGGGTCCTGTAATGAAGAAGCTTTACGACACACTTACTGGTATTCAGATGGGTACAGTACCTGCACCAGAGGGATGGATTCACGAGATTAAATAAATATTGACAGCTTAGGTGGGTCGAGACATGCATTGAAGGATGTTAGTCTCGACCTATTTTGTTTTTACGACAGTTTTGAGGGCATCATATGCTAAGGGCTATAAAGTCATTTATTCATATGCTTTCTTTGGGTCAGAAATCCTGTGAAGAATATTGCCGCCAAAGGCGTTTACTACGCTTTGAAAAGTATGGAGGCAGAATGAACTTTCTTGCGCTTCATAACTTAGCGCATAGGATACTTGTGCCTTTTACTAAGCTATATTTAGCTGGGGAAAAGAAAAAGCTCATTATTGTAAAAGATAGTAGAAAAAAGACTGATAAGCCAAAGATTTTTTGTCCTACCCATATAGGTGGCATGGATGTAGAAATGTCTTTTATAGCAATAAAAGAACCATGTATCTTTCTATTAGGAGATCCAAGAGAATTGTATAGAACCATGGATGGCTTTATGCTGCAACTAAGCGGAGTTATCCCTGTAGATGTAGATAGTAAGGAAGATAGAGCTGCTGCTAAGGCTACTATGGTTGATGTACTGCGAAAAGGTGGGAATCTGTTTCTTTTTCCTGAGGGCGTGCAGAATATCAGCCCTAATGCGCTATTGGGCAAGCTTTTTCCTGGGGCAGTTGAACTGGCTATCACTTGCGGGGCTGAAATAGTTCCGATTGCTATACATAAAGATAAGGGCACCTATTATGTAAGCATTGGCGAAAACATCAGCTATGAAGGTTATAGCGTGGAAGATAAGATTAAGCTGACTAGAGAGCTACGTGATCATATGGCTACACTTAAATGGGAGATTATTGAGTCACTTCCTATGATTGACCATAGCGATGTCACTCAGAAGGTATATGAGGAAATGATAAATGACATCTTCAACATGAACACAGAGTATACGTGGACTATGGAAGATATCAAGAAGGGCATGTATAGAGAAGAAGGCGTTACACCGCCTGAAGAGGCGTTCGCATTTATGGATAAGCTGGTTCCAAGCAAAGATAATGCTTTTTTATATAATGAAACATCTGTTCCCTATTTCGAAGCGTAATGTGGTAAAATAATTAAGAGTTTGAAATAGTATTTAGTCGGGGGACTTTTAATTTGATCGCTTATGTAAATGGGATTCTTGAGAATCTAGAAGAAGGCAATGCTGTCATTGATGTGAATGGCATTGGCTATAATGTTAATATTTCAGGATCCACAATGGATAGAATGCCTGGTATTGGAGAAATGGTTAAGCTTTACACATATACCAATGTCAAAGAAGATGCATTCACATTGTTCGGATTTCTTTCCAGAGATGAACTTAATCTTTTTAAGATGCTTATAACAGTGAATGGAATAGGCCCCAAAGGGGGACTATCCATTCTCTCTGTTATGACGCCTGATGATCTGAGGTTTGCTATTATGGCTGGAGACAGTAAGTCACTTGCCAAGGCCCCGGGAATCGGCAAGAAGACCGCTGAGAGAATCACACTTGAGCTCAGAGATAAGCTTAAGGTTTCTGAGGATGAGCTTCTTGGTGGAGGCTCTGTTGCTTCTGGTGATGCTCTTGTATCAGAAGGCGAGAATAGCGCTAGAGACGAGGCTGTTGCTGCGCTTGTGGCACTTGGCTATAACTCAGCTGATGCCATGAAGGCAGTCAGAAAGGTTCTTGCTTCTGACAAAGCAGCCGGAGAAGACACAGAGAAGCTTCTCAAGCTGGCTCTAAAAGAAATGTTCTAAGTCATAGACTATTATTGTAGATTGAACGGAAACTTACTATGGAAAAGAGAAAGATTAACACAACTGCAAGGGGAATAGATACGGCGGCTAATCAGGAAGATGCCAAGATAGAAGGATCTCTTCGCCCTAAGCGTCTTGATAATTATATTGGACAGAAGAAGATCAAGGAGAGCCTCAAGATTTATATAGAGGCTGCCAAGAAAAGAGGAGACTGCCTAGATCACCTTCTCTTTTACGGGCCTCCCGGACTTGGTAAGACTACACTTGCCGGCATTATAGCTGCAGAGATGGGAGTTAACATCAAGATCACCAGTGGACCGGCTATTGAGAAGCCTGGAGATATGGCTGCGATTCTCAATAACCTTCAGGAGGGAGATGTGCTCTTTGTAGACGAGATACATCGCCTCAACAGGCAGGTTGAGGAAGTTCTTTATCCTGCTATGGAGGACTATGCTATAGATATTATGATCGGTAAGGGGCCTACGGCGAGATCTATCAGACTTGATCTTCCTCATTTTACTCTTATCGGAGCAACGACACGAGCAGGAATGCTCTCAGCCCCACTTCGTGACAGATTTGGAATGATCCATAGGATGGAGTTTTATGATATCGACGAGTTATCTACGATTATCATGCAGTCCGCAGGTGTACTTGGAGTTGAGGTTGATGAAAAGGGCGCTGTAGAGATGGCTAGGCGCAGCCGTGGAACACCAAGACTTGCTAACAGAATCCTTAAGAGAGTCCGAGATTTTGCTGAGGTTAAGTATGATGGCAGGATCACTGAGGATGTGGCAGTTACAGCCCTTGATCTTATGGATGTAGATAAGATGGGTCTTGACCATACTGACAGAAACCTTCTCATGACGATGATCGGTAAGTTTTCAGGTGGGCCTGTTGGTCTTGATACTCTGGCAGCTGCCATCGGAGAGGATGCAGGCACTATAGAGGATGTCTATGAGCCTTATCTTATCAAGAACGGATTCATCAACAGAACGCCCAGAGGCCGCGTGGTTACTGAGCAGGCGTATCATCATTTAGGGCTTGAAATGCCTGATACTAGTGAAGTATAATGGGTTGTAGTTGTAGATATTTGAGAGGGGATTTACTATGGCATCTAAGACTGATACCGAGGTAATAATCGGGGGAAAGGTTTTTACCTTAAGTGGATATGAGAGCGAGGAGTACCTTCAGAAGGTAGCATCCTATATCAATAACAAGATTGCTGAATACAACAAGATCGATGGGTTCAAGAGACAGCCGATTGATACTCAGAACGTTCTTTTGCAGCTGAATATTGCAGATGACTATTTTAAGTCCAAGAAGCAGATTGAGCTGATGGAGGAGCAGCTTTCTGAGAAAGAGAAGGAGCTCTATGACCTCAAACATGAGCTGATCGCTACACAGATCAAACTTGAGAACACTGAGAAGAATGGCAAGAACCTTCAGACCAAGCTTGATGATTCATCCAAGAAGATTATTCAGCTTGAGACTCAGATCAAGGGAACAGGTAGTAAAAAATAAGATTCTTAAGGCTGTCCTAGTGACAGCCTTTATTATTGCAGAGCCTCTGTAGATTTTAGATAAGGAAGTAAGAAATGCAGAAAAGAGTAGAGTTACTGGCACCAGCTGGTGGATATGAGACAATGGTGGGAGCTTTCAATGCGGGAGCTGACGCCGTATATCTTGGTGGATCCAAATTTGGTGCAAGAGCATATGCTGATAATTTTGACACCCAGCAGGTTCTGGATGCTATTTCTTATGCCCATTTACATGGTAAGAAGATATATATGACGGTCAACACTCTGGTCAAAGAAAAAGAGTTTGGCCAGGTGTATGATTTTATGCTTCCTTTTGCAGAGAAGAATCTGGACGGTGTAATAGTTCAGGACTATGGCGTTATGCGTCTGATAAGGGATGAGTTCCCAAATATTGAACTTCATGCCAGCACTCAGCAGACAGTTACAGGCGTGTACGGAGCAAGACTGTTAAAAGAGCTTGGATGTTGCCGAGTAGTACCTGCCAGAGAGCTTAGCCTTATGGAGATGAAGGCTATCAGAGAAAAGGCTGATGTAGAGGTAGAGGCATTTATCCACGGAGCTATGTGTTACTGCTATTCAGGTGTATGTCTTTTCAGCAGTATGGTTGGAGAGCGTAGTGGTAACAGAGGAAGATGCGCTCAGCCATGCAGACTCCCATATCAGCTGCAAGGGAAAGGTGGCGTAGAAGCCTATCCTCTTAGTCTTAAGGATATGTGCACTATAGATATGATTCCTGAGCTGATTAAGGCGGGAATTGATTCTTTCAAGATAGAAGGAAGAATGAAGAAGCCTGAGTATGCAGCAGGAGTTACAGCTTTATATCGCAAATATATAGATATGTACTACGCAGATCCATCAAAAGATATAAAGGTTTCTGATGAAGATATGGAGATACTTAAGGGACTGTATCTCAGAACTGGTATAAGTGAAGGCTATTATCATCAGCATAATGGCAGGAATATGGTGACTATTTCATCACCTGCATATAACGGAACCTCTGACAAGGTTTTGGCTATGGTTAAGGACAAGTTCCTTCAGGGAGAACAGAAGATTAAATGCACAATTGATGCATATCTTACCCTTGACGAAACAGCTGTTATTACTATGACAGTTAATAAAGATGGCGAGGAGCTTGTAGAGACTGTTACTGGAAGTGACGTGCAGGCAGCTTCCAAGAGACCAATGGATGAAGCGGCAGTTATCAAGCAGCTGGACAGGCTGGGGAATACTCCTTTTGTGTCAGAAGCTATAAATGTCACTATAGAGGACAAGGGAACAGGAACAGGCATATTTGTTCCTGCAAGTGAACTTAATGAGCTTAGAAGAGTATTGACAGAACAGATGCTGCAGAGACTTTCACAGGATGCTGAAGCTATTAAGGCGACCGATGTGGCTGGAAGTGCAGGTAAGGGAAAAGAGTCTTGTGTAACATTCAGCGACGAATTGAACAATAAGCTTTATGGTGGTGCTATTTCTGAGCGCAAGGGAGACTATCACATTCTTGTTAATACAAGACCACAACTCAAGGCAGCTCTTAATGCCATTTCTGAGTATGGTGCAAAAGTCAGAATATATGTTGACTCAGATCTGTATTTTAATTTAGATGATTCTTTGGCTGACAAGGTGATTTCTTTTGTCAGGGAAGATAGAGCGGAGTTTATTGTTGCACTTCCATATGTGACTAGAGAAGAAGAGTTTGATGGAACCATAGACATTCTTGATGTTATTGAGAATGCAGATTCCAGGGGATTTACCGGAGTTTTGGTCAGAAACCTTGAACAGCTTGGTTTTATCAGGGAACATGAATATAAGGGAACTATAATTCTTGATTACGGCGTTTATGTATGGAATCAGAATGCAGCAGCTCTTTTATCAGAGCTTAATAGTGAGAACGGCATTACAATAGATGAGACTTCAGTTCCACTTGAGCTGACTATACATGAAGCCAAAGAGTTGGCTAAAGCTTTGGATAGCAAGAGCCTTATGCCAAGGACTTATAACATCTACGGCAGAACACCTATGATGGTGAGTGCTGGCTGTGTCAAGAAAACTATGGATAAATGCAGCGGTAAGTTGCATGAGTTTAACCGCGAAGAGATGAAGCTTGTAGACAGAATGGGGAATGTACTTCCTGTAACTACCAATTGCAGGAACTGTCTGAATGTGATTTGGAATGCTCATCCGACATCACTTCACAAGAAACTTGATAATATTAGGAATATGCAGCTGTTTGATCATTTCAGGATTGATCTTACAACTGAAAGTATGGAGGAGAGTGCTTTAGTTCTTGGGGCCTTTTTGAACGGGGATAGACAAGCTTTTGAGACTATTGAACAAAAAGGGTATACAACAGGTCACTTTAAGCGCGAAGTAGAATAGACTAATGGAATTATATGTGACTGAAATTTCTAAATATGTGATAACTCTTTTTCTTTTCCTGTATACGCTGGAGGCGTTTCTTGTTTTTACAAAGAAAACGGAGGAAAAGAGAAAGGGGATATATATCAGGCAGATAATCTGCATGTTTGCTGTGCAGATTGCCTGTTTTGTGCAGATCCTTGCCAGAACTGGTAAGGTTCGTTACGCTTTCTTTTTTGCATTTCAAATAATAGTGTTTGCATCTGCAATAACACTTTTTTATCTGATCTATCCAGATGGTAATAAGCTGATAATGAACAACTGCGTAATGCTGCTGATGATCGGTATGATCATACTGACCAGACTATCCTATGACAAAGCAATGAAGCAGTTCTTCATCATAACAGCTTCATTTATCATCGGATTCTTTGTGCCTGAGATGATTTTCAGGTTCAATTTCCTCAAGAAGTTTACTTGGATATATGCAGGTGTTGGAATACTTGCCATAGGTATAGTTCTGATACTTGGAGCAACCGTCAATGGATCCAAGATCAATTATTCCTTTGCTGGTATTACCTTCCAGCCTTCAGAAGTGGTCAAGATAGTATTTCTGTTCTATATGGCTGCGGCCCTTAATCAGGTGGAGGGACTATTTGACCTGTTCCTTTTATCTGTTATATCTGCAGCACACGTTATTATTCTTGTGTTATCCAAGGATCTCGGAAGTGCACTGATTTTCTTTGTGATATATCTGGCACTTATTTATATTGCTACTGAGAATATCGGATATTTGGGAATAGGCCTTGCGGCGGGAGCTATAGCGAGTGTTGTTGCCTACAAGCTCTTTTCCCATATTCAGGTCAGAGTTAAGGCATTTATTGATCCATTTAGTGATATAGAAAAGTCAGGCTATCAGCTGTCACAGTCGCTGTTTGGAATTAGTAGTGGCTGCTGGTTCGGACTAGGACTATACGGTGGCTCACCTCAGTCCATTCCTTATGTTGAGCAGGACTTTATTTTCTCTGCAATTGCAGAGGAGTTGGGCGTAATATTTGCAGTACTGATGATACTCATATGCGTTAGCTCCTTTATTATGATGCTTCAGGAAGGCTATTTTATCAGAGACAAATTCTACAGACTTGTTATAACAGGAACAGCTGTGGCTTACATATTCCAGACATTTCTCACAATCGGCGGAGGATCCAAGTTTATTCCACTGACCGGTGTAACACTGCCACTTGTAAGTTATGGCGGAACTTCAGTACTGGTGACGATCATTATGATCATGATTGCTGAAGGCGTCTGTATGATAAGGCAGGACGAGATTTATGAAGCCAGAGAAAAGAGACGTAGAAAGTTGGAGGCGCAGAGGCGTGGACAGGATAAGGGATACGAGAGAAGAACAGATCAGGCCAGAGAGATCAGACAGGCCGGACAGAGCTTCGAGAATAGATAAAAGAGATAATTCAAAGCGTAAGAAAAAGAAAATAAGATCAAAGCCTATTATTGTTCTGGGAAGCTTTTATTCAGTGCTGTTTGCTGCGCTTATTATTTATATCTGCAACTATGCTTATAGTAACAGGCAGGTACTTCTTAATAACAGCTATAACACAAGACAGCAGATACTTCTGGCTCAGAACTACAGAGGCCAGATACTTTCAAGAGACGGCGATGTTCTTGCATATACTACTACAGGAGAAGATGGTAAGGATAAAAGAGTATATCCCTACGAAAGAGAATTTGCTCATGTAGTAGGATATTCTACAAATGGTAAGGCTGGAATAGAGTCAGCTGCCAATTACTATCTCATCAATACCAGTATTGACCTTCAAGATAAGGTTAAGCTTGATGCACAAGGCTCCAAATATCCTGGAGATAACGTATATACAACTCTTGATGTTAAGCTTCAGGAGGTTGCATTTAATGCCCTTTCTGCCAGAAAGGGAGCTATTGTTGTAACTAATCCCAAGACTGGTGAGGTACTGGCTATGGTTTCCAAGCCGGATTATGATCCTAACACTATCGCTCAGGATTGGGACAGCCTGATTGCTGATAAATCTCCTGATGCCAAGCTCCTTAACAGAGCGACTCAGGGGGTATATCCTCCGGGATCTACCTTCAAGATTGTTACAGCCCTTGCATATTTAAGAGATCATCCAAACAATTATCAGGACTACAGATTTAGCTGTAACGGAAGATTCACCTATGAAGGCAATACGATTCAGTGCTTCCATGGTGAGAATCACGGAGCAGTGAACTTCACAAGCTCTTTTGCTAAATCCTGTAATTCATCCTTTGCAAATATGGGCGTTGATATAAAGAGATCTACCTTTAACGATACACTCAAGTATCTTTTGTTCAACACTGAGCTTCCCATTACAACTCTTTATTCAAAGAGCTCAGCTGTTTATGATGCATCCACAACTACTGACGATGTAATGCAGCTCTCTATTGGACAGGGAACAACTACTGTAACACCAATGCACATGAATATGATCACCTGTGCTATTGCTAATGACGGCGTACTCATGAAGCCATACCTTGTTTCATCTGTTAAAAGTGATACTGGTAAGCTTGTTAAGAGCTTCTCATCTGAGAGCTACAAGAGACTGATCTCACAGAATGAGTCTGATATTCTCACAGAGATGATGGAGCAGGTTGTACAGTCAGGAACAGCTAGCAAATTAAAAGGTCTTTCCTATACAGCAGCTGGTAAGACAGGTTCTGCTGAGTATAACACATCAACTTCAGATTCACATGCCTGGTTTACTGGATTTGCGCCTGCTGATGATCCTGAAATATGCGTGACTATCATAGTTGAAGATGCTGGTAGTGGCGGAAGCTATGCTGTACCTATTGCAAAAAGAATATTTGATGCATACTTCGGTGTCGAATAATTTTGTGTTATCATAGATAATATGATGAAATTACAGAAATGCTTTTGGGGCTGTGATTTCGTTTATGAGTTATATGGGGAAGAGCGGTAATGAAAAAAGGCGGATTTTGCCAGTTTTACAGGAATTTATATTGGGGTAATAATGTCAAAAAGAGAACGCTTGTTAAGTGGAAACTCTATACCGGAAGTGGGCAGTTCAATATCTACTGCGTCACCAAGGCTATGGATGATAATGACCAGCTTGATATTATTCATTGTGCGTTTCTCAAACAGCAGTATTATCGCAAGCATCCCGTTTTGATCTATGGAATAGCCTCAAGCTATGAGGAAGCTGTTGATATAGTACTGAGAATATCACAGGAAGCTTCCAATGTCGGAATGGATGGAAGGCTTTTGGACTATTTACTTTTAGAAGAATAATTTTGTTGTGAGCAGTTTATGCTTACGGGGATACTAACTGTACTTAAGATAATTGGAATAACACTGCTAGTGATTCTGGCAGTTGTGCTTCTCATATTGATTCTTGTTTTGTTTGTTCCTGTCAGGTATCGCCTTGATGGAACCATTCCGGAAACGGACCTTGAGCAGGGCTTTGATCTGGAGAAGATAATAGGCTCTGCCAGATTCTCCTGGCTCCTTCATTTTGTCAGCGGTGGAATCGAATATCCTGAGAAAAAGGAATTTACGGTCAAGGTTCTTGGAATGCAGATTTTACCTAAGAAAGAGAAGCTTGATAAAAAGAAAGACAAGAAAAAGAAAAAAGAGGATAAGTCTGAAGAAATTATAGAAGAAGCAGCCGAAGATACCACAGAAGTCGAAGCTACTGAGACTGTCGGGGAAAATACAGAGAATGAGGTAATTCAGAATTCTGAAGCTACTGAATCAGACGACACAGAAAATGCTTCAGAAAATGATAAAGAATCAGAGTCAGAATCCGATACAAATACTAGAAACGATTCAGAAGATAAAGCGCTGATAGAAATTGTATGGGACATTATTGAAAAGGTTGAAAATATTCTAAAAACGCCACAAAATGTGCTTGGAAAAATCCAATATACAACATCTAGAGTTTGTGGTAAGATAGGGATGATAAAAACTACACTTGAAAACGATATTTTCAAGCGGGCATTTGAGCTGGTTAAGGGCAAACTTATCAAACTTATCAAGATGATCTTACCGGATAAATCCAAGGTGGATTTGATGCTTGGACTTGGAGATCCTGCAGATACAGCGCAGGCCATGGCAGCTTATGGAGCTCTTTATCCTGTCCTTTTTAAGAGCGTAACATTCAGACCTGATTTTGACAGGAAAGTTATTTATGCAGATGCTCATTTTAAGGGGCACATTACACTGTTTACAGTACTGTATTGTGTGTGCGTCTGCTACTTTAATAAAGATGTGAAAAAAGTCATCAAAAGATTTAAAAAGATTTTAAATTCTTGATGGAATCGTTGGAGGTGTATAGTGAGTAATTTTAATGAGGTTGTGGAGTCTTTACTTGGAGGAATGAACAAAATTATGGCAGCCAAGACCGTTGTAGGTGAGGCTACCAAGGTTGGTGATACAATAATTGTTCCACTTGTTGATGTATCTTTTGGAGTAGGAGCAGGTTCTTCAGAAGCCGACAAGAAGAATGGCGGCTGCGGAGGCTTTGGTGCAAAGATGTCACCAAGCGCAGTTCTTGTTATCAAGAATGGTTCAACTAAGCTTGTTAATATCAAGAACCAGGATGCTGTTACCAAGGTACTTGATATGGTGCCAGATATTGTAGACCGTTTTTCAGCCAAGAAAGAAAACATGATGGATGATGATGAGGCGGTAGATATAGCTTTCCCAGACGAGGAATAGTTTGTGCCTCTTCTTAGGGGGTATCCATATGGATGAAAGAAGAAACATTGAAGAAATTATCTTAAACGGAACAGAGGATGATCTTGCACAGCTCCGTTTATGGCTCTTTAAAGAGAGTGTGAGACTTGAGAATCAGGAGAGTGCTCTTGAGGACAAGTATGCCAGATTAGAAGCGGATGAGATGGCGTTTAAAGAGAGAATGGACGCTCTTGAGCGTAAGCTTGAGACTGCTACCAAGAAACTGGATACTGACAAGGCTTTGTTTGATCAGAGACTTCGCATTCTTAATAATGGCTTTGCTCAGCTCAACAGCGATAAAAAGAAGCTTGAGGCTGATTTCATGAGGCTTGAGAGAGAGAAAGCCTACCAGAGACAGAATGAGTATGATGCTCTTGATCTTTTATTCAGAGGCGTAGACAGTGCACTTACTCTTAAAAAGAGATATAAAGATCTTATGAAAATGTTTCATCCTGATAATATTTCTGGCGATGAAGAGATGGTTCAGCTTATCAATGCTGAATATGCAGCTCTTTGCAGACAGTTTAATATCAGTATTATCAATTAAAAATACATGTTGTGTAGCTAATTGATACACATAATTGCGACATACATAAAATATTAATTTGTTTGGTGGGGAATAATATGGTATCGTTAACAAGTCATTGCTCATTAGGGCAATGACTTGTATATGTTAACAGGGGATTTTTGCAGTATTACTGCGGTGTAATGCTGTGTCTGGCGATTCTGCCGGAATTTTCAAAAAATTAAAATTATTATATTGACACACCCGAACGTTTGTTTTATTATTTTAAATATACAGAACGGGTGTTCTTGGAAGGAGATTAGTATGGAAAGAGAAGATAAACAAAAAGCATTAGAGGCAGCTCTTGGACAGATTGAGAAGCAGTTTGGTAAGGGCGCTGTTATGAAGCTTGGAGATTCATCTGATACTATGAATGTCGAGACAATCCCAACAGGATCACTTAGTCTTGATATTGCACTTGGCCTTGGTGGAATTCCTAAGGGCAGAATTATTGAGATTTATGGACCAGAGTCCAGTGGTAAGACCACTGTAACTTTACATATGATTGCAGAAGTACAGAAGAGAGGCGGTATTGCAGGTTTCATCGATGCTGAGCATGCTCTTGATCCTGTATATGCCAAGAATATCGGCGTAGATGTTGATAACCTCTATATTTCACAGCCAGATAGTGGTGAGCAGGCTCTTGAGATTACAGAGACAATGGTACGTTCAGGTGCTATTGATATCGTAGTAGTTGACTCAGTTGCAGCTCTTGTTCCTAAGGCTGAGATTGATGGAGATATGGGTGATTCACATGTAGGTCTTCAGGCAAGACTTATGTCACAGGCTCTTCGTAAGCTTACAGCTGTAATCAGTAAGTCTAACTGTACTGTAGTATTTATCAACCAGCTTCGTGAGAAGGTTGGTGTTATGTTTGGTAATCCAGAGACAACTACTGGTGGACGTGCTCTTAAGTTCTATTCTTCAGTACGTATGGATGTTCGTCGTATCGAGGCCATCAAGCAGAACGGTGAAGTAATTGGTAACAGAACACGAGTTAAGGTTGTTAAGAATAAGATTGCACCTCCATTCAAGGAGGCTGAATTCGATATCATGTTTGGTAAGGGAATCTCAGCTACTGGTGATATCCTTGATCTTGCTGCTGGCGTTGATATTGTCAATAAGAGCGGCGCTTGGTACCAGTATGAAGGTGAGAAGATTGGACAGGGTAGAGAGAATGCTAAGCTTTATCTCGAGAATAACCCGGCTATCCTTACAGAGATTGATGCCAAGGTAAGAGCTCGTTATGGTCTTCCTGTTGACGGCGCTGTTGCAGCTAAGGCAGATGAAGCTGATGAGCCAGCAACATCCTCAGCTAAGAGAGCAAAAGCATCTAAATAATAGTACTCGGCAATTGATGAATCGGTGACCTTATGGTCACCGATTTTTACTAAAAGCCTTAATATAGGAGACAGTATGATAGTTACAGATGTAGCTGAACTTGATAAGAAGCGTTGCAAGATATTTATAGATGGCGAATTTGCCTTTGTTTTATATAAGGGTGAGCTTCGAGAGTATGGAATTAAGGCTGATACAGAGGTGTCTTTGCATAATTATGAAGAGATTATGGGAGTCCTTTTACCTAAAAGGGCCAAACTAAGAGCAATGAACCTTCTCCAAAAGAAGGACTACACTGAGAAACAGCTTCGTGACAAGCTTCATGAAGGATTATACCCCTCAGATATTGTTGATGATGCCATTACTTATGTGAAATCCTACAGATACCTTGATGATGAGCGCTTTGCCAGAGACTATATTACCTATCACATGGAGATGCGTAGCAGGAGCAGAATCATTCAGGATCTGACAGGTAAGGGAATTAGTAAGGATGTTATACTTCCCATCATAGAAGAGTTATATGAACAGGCGAATGAAGCATCTGATACTGATATAGAGCAGGAACAGATTGCTAAACTCCTTGAGAAAAAACATTATAGTGATGACATGGAATACAAAGAGAAGCAGAAGATTATGGGCTTTTTATTAAGACGAGGGTACTCTATGGATAGCATTAGAAAAGCCATGAATCAATACGATTGATGATTTTATAAATAAGAGATAAAGAAAACCGCAATTTCGTAAAAAAAGGATTAAATATACGAAAAAGCGGTTTTTTTCTATGCCCAAAAGCGTGATAATAATTGTGCACTGTTTAATTGATGTTTTGCATATTTATTAGGAGGTATCATGAATAGGAAGAGACCGACTATAATTTGCGCTGTATTATTAGCAGGAATCTTAACAGCCTGTGGAAGTACTACAGCTGCAACAGTCAGCGTAGGCATGACTGGCTCAGATGTAATTGGCAGTGGCAATGCGTCTTATACTAAGCCTTCTTCCATTACAATTATGGTAGATGGAACGCTTGTCACACAGGAAAACGGTAGAGATGAGTTTGAAAAACAGTGGGAGGCTTTGACTGGAATAGACCTTATAATTATTCAGCCAGAGCATGATGTATATTACGAAGAGGTTACAAAAGCATTTGAATCAGGTGATTTGCCGGACGCAGTACTTCTGAGTTCGACATATTACACTTCTTATGCTGCAAAAAATTATCTTGCTGATTTATCCACCTATTATCAGGGCTCTGACCTTCAGGCAAGAATCCAGGCTGAAGGAAAGGAAAGCCTTATCGATGGTATCAGGATCAACGGTAAGCTTTATGGTATCAGCCCTACAAGAGGTAATGGATGTATTACCTATATTAAGAAAGCCTGGCTTGATAATGTAGGAATGAGTGCGCCTACTAATTATGATGAATATCTTGCTATGCTGAAGGCCTTTACTGAAGAGGATCCAGACGGGGATGGAATTAGAGGCAATACTTATGGCGTTTCAGCTGCAGGTATTATCAATAATGAGGCACCTTATACTAACTATCTTCCAGAGTTTTACCAGGATGCATATCCATCTTTTTATCAGAAGGATGATGGTACCTGGGTTGATGGCTTTATGGAAGACAGTATGAAAGCGGCTCTGACAAGAATTCGCGATGCTTATTCTAAAGGCTATATCGATAAGGATATTGTTGATAATGGCACCGGAGATTGTAGAGATAAGTTCTATGCCAATGAATACGGCGTATTTACTTATTGGGCAGGTAACTGGGCACAGACGCTTGCTAATAAGCTTAAAGAAGCAGAGGTTGATAGTGAACTTGTAGCACTTCCTCCTATAGCAGAGACCGGAGCATATCTTGAAAGAGTAGCTCCGGTATGGTGCATTACTTCAGCCTGCAAGAATCCATCAGGTGTCTACAAGTATTTCCTTGAGACAATGAATGATGGCGGAGAAATGGAGCTCCTTTGGACCTATAGTCCTATTTCAGACAGTTATGCCAAAAACCATATTGATCATTTGATCGCTACTGTAACACTGGCTAATGACCCAGGTAAGGTTACAGAGAAACAGGCAGAAGCTTTGAAACTCTTTAATGAAAATAGTGTTATGGCAGATCTTCCATATGGTACAGAAGCATTTTCTATTTATAACGATGATCTGATGGCTCTTAAGAAAGAGTTAGTTAAAAAGGTGGTAATTGACGGGGCTGATATGGACTCAGCATATGCAGAATTCGAAGCAGCAAATGGAGTATATATGTCCCAGGCAATAGTGGATTCACTGAATGCTGAGTAAGGAGGCAAATCGATGAAGAACAAGAGAGGTTTTAGATGTAGTATTAAGGCCAAAATTCTTATTGGTAGTGTTCTTATCAATATTATCGTATGTACAGTAATGGGTATTGCAATCTACCGCTCAGTACAGGATAGTTACGTACAGTCAGCTGCCAAGAATACGCTTTCAATATGTCAGATTGCAGCTAAACAGATCAATGGTAATCTGCTTAGCCTTTTGGACACTGGAGGCGATGAGAGCTATGCTAATACTGTTATGAGAGAAGATATGGCAGTTGTAGCTGATTCTGCTAATATCAGTTCTATCTATACTGCTGGAGAAAGAGGCGGATCACTTGTTTATCTGTCAACTCCTGCATCAGAGGGCATTTCAATTGGATCACCAATTGATGGCGCTGATACTGATAGTATTAACAAAGCAATGAGTTCAGATGGCTATGTTTCAACAACAGTTGATAAAAATGCGTCTGGTGTAGATTATATTACAGCGTTTGCTCCAATTAAGGATGCATCAGGAAAGGTAGTAGGTGTTCTTGGCATCGATTATATCGTTTCGGATCTGACTGCTTCTTTAAAGAGTATAGTTGAAAAGATCATTATCATTGCTGCAGTAATGGCTGTTATTTCCGCTGTTATTTCATTCATCATGGCTAATGGTATCGGTTATGGCCTTGGCGTTGTTGATAAGAAGATTTCTGATCTTGTTAATAACAATGGTGACCTTACTCAGAAGATTGAAATCAAGGGTAATGATGAGGTATCAGATATTGCAGATAGTATCAATGAACTTCTGGAATATATCAGAGGCGTAGTACATTCTATCTTTGATAGTTCAAATAAGCTTTCAGGCTCTGTAGAAACAGCACTTGATACTACAGTAAGAACTAACGATCAGCTTGATGGCGTTTCTGCAACCATGGAGCAGATGAGTGCAGCAATGGAAGAAACTGCAGCTTCACTTGCACAGGTTCAGGGTTCTACTAACAAGATTAAAGAAGATGTACAGGGAATGTACAGTAGTGTTCGTGAAGGCACTGATTACGCAAGTGAGATGGAAGAGCGTGCTAAGGAAATGAGAAAGCATGCTGAGGAAGAGACAGATGCAGCAAGAGAAGCGGCTGACAACATGACAGAAGGTCTTAATGATAAGATTGAAAAATCTAAGGCCGTTGAACAGATCAGTGGTCTTACTCAGACAATCCTTGAGATTGCATCTCAGACTAACCTTCTTTCACTTAATGCAAGTATTGAGGCAGCAAGAGCTGGTGAACATGGTAAAGGCTTTGCGGTTGTTGCTGGAGAAATCAGCAGTCTTGCTACAAGTTCAGCTGATACAGCCAAGAAGATTCAGGTTATTTCTGAAGAAGTTATTGGAAATGTTAAGGAACTTGCAGATGAAGCGACCAAGATGGTTGACTTTGTAAGAGAAAAGACAATCGGTGGATATCAGCAGCTGATGGATACCGGTGTTCAGTATCAGGATGATGCTCAAAAGATTTCTGAAATGCTCCGCAATGTAGAAAATGCTTCACAGAACATCGAGAATTCAATGAATTTCGTATCTCAGGCAATGAGCGATGTTGCTACAGCAGTTGATGAAAGTGCTAAGGGAATTGGAGATGTAGCAGGTGCTGTTACTGAGATGTCAGATAACATGAAGGAAAATAAAGCTGTTGTAAATGAGAATGCACAGATTGCTCAGCAGCTTGATGGAGAGGTTAATAAATTCAAATTCTGACAGGCATTTGAATAGATTTTTTCTATATTTTCTTGTGTGTGAATGCTGAAGATGGCCGTATTTCCTCGCTTTTGGGAATGCGGCCATCTCTTTAATTGAAGTTTATCTTCTTGACACTGCACTTTATAAAAGGTAAAATTTAAGTGTTGTAAAATTGTATTTATGTGCGTTATTTATGGGTGTTTTATAGCACACTATACAAAATATTGTACAATGAAAATTGAATAAGGAGGTGCTCCTGTAATGCCAGGTATTATTATTGCAGTAGTAGCAACTCTTGTCATTTCTGTACTTGTAACTTGGGTTTTGTCAAACTCATACCATAAAAAGGTAACTGAGGGGAAAATCGGAAGTGCTGAGGAAAGGGCAAGAAAGATTATTGACGAAGCACTCAAAACTGCTGAGGAGACAAAGCGTGAGAAACTTTTGGAAGCCAAGGAAGAAGCGTTAAAGACACGTAACGAATTGGAAAAGGAAGTTAAGGACCGTAGAAACGAGGTTCAGCGCTCTGAGAGAAGAGTTCAGCAGAAAGAGGAAAACGTCGAGAAGAGATCGGAAGCGATTGAGAAGAAAGAGCAGAGTCTTAATGCTCGCGAAGAGGCGCTTAACAAGAAGAGTGAAGAGGTTGCTAAGCTGAATGAACAAAGGCTACAGGAACTTGAGAAAATCTCTGGCTTAACCTCCGAGCAGGCAAAAGAGTATCTTTTAAAGATCGTTGAGGATGATGTTAAACATGAATCAGCTGTCATGATCAAGAACATGGAAGCTGAGGCAAAAGAGGAAGCAGATAAGAGAGCTAAGGAAATCGTAGTAAACGCTATTCAGCGTTGTTCTGCAGATCATGTTTCTGAGACTACAATATCTGTTGTACAGCTACCTAATGATGAAATGAAGGGTAGAATCATTGGTAGAGAAGGAAGAAACATTAGAACACTTGAGACAATGACTGGTGTGGATCTCATTATTGATGATACACCGGAGGCAGTTGTTATCTCTGGCTTTGATCCAATCCGTAGAGAGGTTGCTCGTATAGCTCTTGAGAAGCTTATTGTAGATGGTCGTATCCATCCTGCAAGAATCGAGGAAATGGTTGAGAAGGCACAGAAGGAAGTAGCTGCCAAGATCAAGGAGGAAGGTGAGAATGCCGCTATCGAGGCTGGTGTTCACGGACTTCATCCAGAAGTTATCAAGATTCTTGGTCGTATGAAGTTTAGAACAAGTTACGGCCAGAACTGTTTGAAGCATTCTGTAGAGGTTGCACAGCTGTGCGGACTTCTTGCTTCAGAACTTGGACTTGATGTGAGAGTTGCTAAGAGAGCAGGTCTTTTACATGATATTGGTAAGGCTGTTGATCATGAGCTTGAAGGCTCACATATCCAGCTTGGTGTTGATATCTGTAAGAAGTACAAGGAATCACAGATTGTTATCAATGCAGTTGAGGCTCATCACGGTGACGTAGAGCCACAGTCTCTTATAGCAGTTCTTGTACAGGCTGCTGATACAATTTCATCAGCAAGACCAGGTGCTAGAAGAGAGACACTTGAAACATACACATCCAGATTAAAAGAACTCGAAGAAATCACCAATAGCTTTAAGGGTGTTGATCACTCATTTGCTATTCAGGCTGGTCGAGAAGTCAGAGTAATGGTTGTTCCTGAGCAGGTTTCTGATGCAGATATGGTGCTCATGGCTCGTGATATTGCCAAGAAGATTGAGGACGAGATGGAATATCCCGGACAGATCAAGGTTAATATTATCAGAGAGAGTAGAGCAACAGATTACGCGAAGTAAAAAATTAAGAGGTTATCCTTATTGGATAGCCTCTTTTTTGATGTTTTTAAGATTTTTTAGATTGATTATGTATTTAAGAAGTATGCTAAGAACTGTAGTTAACAAAATCTCTTCTACAAACAGAAGAAGAACCTGAGCGTTGCTGAAAGCAGAATTAAGTCCCTGCTTGGATAGATACAGTATAACTGCGTGATGAATAAGGAAATATTCATAGCTGTAGGATGCCAGAATATCAACCACCTTCATTACCTTAGGTGCTTTGGAGAAAACACCCTCAAGGCTTTCGAATATCAGATATACAGACAGGCACTGTATCGGAATCTGGAAATCTTCAGTTCCTGCCATTCTTGTAGGATACAAGAGGAAGAACAGGAAGATGGCGCCTGCTATAAAAGGCGTATATTTCTTTCTGTCTGAAATAGTCAGGGCCAGGTTCATTCCCAAGATAAAATCAAAGATTTTAAGTGCCATATTCATATATGGTGGTACTTCTATGAAGCCTGGAACATAGAAATAAAAAATACAAATAAATACAAAATAGATTATGGAAGTGGTCAATGTGATCAGTCTGTTTTTCAGTATACAGAATCTCATTATTGGGAAGAGAATGTATATCAGAATGAGACAGCCTAAAAACCACTCCCCAATTCCGAGAGAGCACGTAGGAATACCAAAGTTCTCTAGATAAGCGTCCATACCAAGCAGCGTAAATACAAAACTGTAGGGCTTTAGCACTTTATCTCCGAATGGGGCTTTGATAGACATATCACCAATACCCAGTAAAAAGATAAAGTAGCAGACATAAACAATATAAAAAGGAATGAGAATCTTGGTAAATCTCTTTACATAGAAGTCCTTGATATTAAAGTTGTCCTTGGTGGCAAGCATGAGGCCTGCTCCAGACAACATAAAGAAGAGACCAACGCCGATCTTGGCGATATGCATATTGGCATTTTCAAATAAAAAGCTAATACTTTCGTGCTGCCTGATTCCATATATATAAAGAGTTATCAACATGTGATAGAATACTATAGAGATCATTGATAAGACTCTTAGTATATTCATAAAGTTATATCTTTTTTTCATACATCACTCCAAGTGTTTTGACTTTGTCATATTATGATACATCAATACATGGGGCTAGTTCAATAAATAAGAGCAGTTAAGCACTTGAAAGAATAAATTGCACGCAATATAATATAATCTTAATACAATAATTATGGAGGAGATGCTATGCACGAATCAGGTGAAGATTACATCGAGACAATATACCTTTTGAAAAAGAAAAAGGGAACAGTCCGTTCAATAGATGTAGCTAATGAACTTGGCTTTTCAAGACCTAGTGTTTCAAGGGCTGTAGGTATTCTCAAGGAGAATGGTCTTATCACAGTTGAGCAGGATGGAGAGCTTACTCTTACAGAGGAAGGACTTAAGACTGCCAAGCATGTATATGAGAAGCACACTAACCTTACTAAGTTTCTCATGATGACAGCTGGAGTCAGCGCTGAGGTTGCAGAGAATGATGCATGCAGAATCGAGCACATCATCAGTCCTGAGACTTTCAGAGGAATTAAAAAGTATATGAAGGAACATAAGGAACAGTAAATATGTTACCAGAACAATTTTGCATTAGAATGCAGGGACTTCTTGGTGAAGATGAGTATGACAGCTTCATCAGGAGTTTTGGTGAGAATGACGAAAGATACCATGCCCTTAGAATAAACAGGCTCAAAGCCGGGGATGCTGTAGATGCTGAACTTGCTGCAATAGGAATCAGCACAGAGCAGGTCCCATGGGAAGAAGATGGCTATTACTATGAAGGCGAAGCTACTCCCGGTAAGAGTCCATATCATGAGGCAGGGCTGTATTATATTCAGGAACCAAGTGCTATGGCGCCTGTCCACTTTCTTGATCCAAGGCCTGGCGACAGGATTCTTGATCTGTGTGCAGCTCCTGGTGGCAAGTCTACTCAGATTGCTACCAAGATGGCAGGAGAAGGACTTCTTATCACCAATGAGATAAACAGGGATAGAGCCAGGATTCTTTCGCTTAATGTTGAGAGACTTGGAATCAGAAATGCGCTTGTGCTTAATGAGACACCAGAGAGCCTTTCAGGCGTATTTGAAGGTTATTTTGATAAGATTCTGGTGGATGCACCATGTTCAGGTGAGGGCATGTTCAGGAAGAACGAGAACGCATCCTCTGAATGGAGTCCTGAAAATGTTGAACTATGCGGAGACAGGCAAAAAGGAATACTGGAGCATGCAGCTATGATGCTGCTTCCAGGGGGACGCCTTGTGTATTCCACCTGTACCTTTGCAGTCAGAGAAAATGAAGAGTCTATCTTCAGATTCCTTGCAACTCACCCTGATTTCCATGTTAAAAAGGTGGAATTGTTTGAGGGAATGGCAAATGGCAATCCTTCCTGGATATCTGATAAGTGCCTTGCAGAAGCAGGACTATCAGAGGAAGAGTCAAAGCGTATCCTTGCAGAAGTAGGCGATTCAATAAGGCTATGGCCTCACAAACTAAGAGGAGAGGGCCATTTCTTATGTGTGCTTGAAAGGGAAGGACAGCTCCTTGACAGGGAAAAAGATAATTATGTCCCTGGAGGTCGTAACCTCCCAGCCAAAAAAGAAATCCAAAAGCTCTTTGCAGAGTTTGCAAGTGAAGCGCTTGTGTTTGCTGATAAGGATAAGATGCTGCTTAAAAGTGGCATCAGTCTTGCTGGCACACTCTTTATGTTTGGAGAACAGCTCTATCTGTGTGATGACAGGATGCCTGGAATAAATGGCCTTAAGTGCATGAGGCCAGGACTTCACCTTGGCACTGTCAAAAAAGACAGATTCGAGCCATCACATGCACTAGCTCTTGCTATCAGAAGTGAGGATGCAGTGAACACTATTTCTTTTGCTGAGGACAGCGCTGATATCAGGCAGTTTCTCAATGGACAGACTCTTAGATGTGACAAGAGTGCAGCAAAGGGGTGGACTCTTATTACAGTAGGACAGTACAGCATCGGCTGGGCTAAGCAGGCTTCAGGCATGCTCAAGAATCACTATCCAAAGGGACTTAGAATTAATTACTGATTATTTAGATGTAGATCTATTTTCTTTATGAGGGAGATTATAGATTCAGGGGTTTAGTAAATTGCGTAAGTTATTAGTATATCTTAAGGACTACAGAAAAGAAACAATATTAGGACCACTTTTTAAGCTGCTTGAGGCATCCTTTGAGCTCATGGTGCCTCTTGTAATCGCAGCAATGATCGATAAGGGAATTGCTAATGGGGATAAAGGGTTTGTTATCAGAATGTGCCTTATCCTCATTTTACTTTGCTTTGTGGGCTTTATCAGTGCAGTAACTGCACAGTATTTTGCAGCCAAGGCCGCTGCAGGTTTTGCCAAGAAGACCAAGAAAGCTCTGTTTGATAATATTCAGAAGCTCTCTTATTCTGATATGGACAGAGTAGGAACTGCTGCCATGATCACCAGAATGACCAGTGACATGAACCAGGTACAGCAGGGCGTTAACATGACTATAAGGCTGCTGCTTCGTTCGCCATTCGTTGTATTTGGCGCACTTATTATGGCGTTTACGATCGATGTAAGGCAGGCAGCTATCTTTGCTGTGACTATTGTCCTTTTGTTCATAGTTGTGGCATCTATTACAGCCTGGAGTATCCCCAGATATGAGAAGATTCAGAGTAGTCTCGATGTGCTTCTTAGATTCACAAGAGAGAATCATACAGGTGTAAGGGTTATCAGAGCCTTCGGACTAGAATCAGAGGAAAAAGACAAATTTAATAAGCATAGTAATATTCTCATGGGTATGCAGAAATTCGTTGGTGGCATAACAGCCCTTATGAATCCTGTTACTTATGCTATTCTCAACCTGTCTATTGCTTACCTTATTTACAAAGGAGCTTTCTATGTTAATTCAGGAGAGCTTACACAGGGTCAGGTTGTAGCTCTTTATAACTATATGTCACAGATTCTTGTTGAGCTTATTAAGCTTGCCAACCTTGTAGTTACTATTACCAAGGCTGTTGCCTGCGGTAACAGAGTTCAGGAGCTTATGGAGCTCAAGTCATCCATGCAGGATGGAACTATTACAACCTTTGAAACTACTGAAAACCACGTTGTATTTGATAACGTCTGCATGCGCTATGAGGGCGACAGTGCAGATTCACTTGAGAATATTTCTTTTACCGCTAAAAGAGGTGAGAAGATCGGTGTCATTGGTGGAACCGGTAGTGGTAAGTCTTCTCTTATAAATCTTATCCCAAGATTCTATGACACAAGAGAAGGAAGTGTTACAGTCGATGGCAGGGATGTCAGAGAATATAACATGGAAGTTCTCAGGGAGAGAATTGGTATAGTTCCTCAGAAGGCAGTTCTTTTCCATGGAACAATCAGAGATAACATGAAGTGGGGTAAGGCTGACGCCACAGATGAAGATATTTATCAGGCACTTACAATTGCCCAGGCCAAAGAGGTTGTAGATGGCAAGGAAGGCGGACTTGACTTTATGGTTGCCCAGGGAGGAAGAAACTTCTCAGGCGGCCAGAAGCAGAGACTTACAATAGCAAGGGCACTTGTCAGAAAGCCAGAAATCCTTATTCTGGATGATAGCGCTTCTGCTCTTGATTACCTCACAGACAAGAATCTCAGGGCGGCTATTGCTGGTATGGATAATCCTCCGACCACATTTATAGTATCTCAGAGAACTTCAGCAGTTATGGGCTGTGACAAAATAATTGTTCTTGATAACGGAGTAGTGGCCGGAATTGGAAGTCACGAAGAGCTCCTTGATAGCTGTGAACTCTACAAAGAAATCTATGATTCACAGTTTAAGAAGGAGGCGTGACATGAAAAAAGGTACACTTAAAAAAGTCCTGAGATATGCGGGCAAATATCGTTTCCTTATTTTTGTTTCCATGACACTTGCCATTGTGACAGCTCTTTTGTCACTGTATGTGCCTATTCTGGCAGGACGTGCAATTGACCATGTTGTAGGACAGGGAAATGTAGATTTTGAAACAGTAATTAAGATACTGACAAATATGGCAGTAAGTGTTGCGCTTATTTCTATATGTCAGTGGATAATGAATAAAGCTAATAACAGGATTACTTTTTCTGTAGTTAGAGACGTTAGAACAGAAGCTTTTGAGAAGCTTCAGAAACTTCCATTCGAGTATCTTGATGCCAAGCAGACAGGAGATATAGTTTCAAGGATTATCTCAGATGTTGATCTGTTTTCTGATGGATTACTTATGGGCTTTACTCAGCTCTTTACAGGAGTTGTGACTATCGTTGGAACTTTGGTGTTCATGTTCTATCTGAACTTCAAGATAGCAATCGTAGTTGTTGTGCTGACTCCGCTTTCTCTTTTTGTAGCTAAGTTTGTCGCAGACAGATCCTTTAAGCTTTTCAAGGTTCAGAGTGAAGCACGTGGAGATCAGACTTCCTTTATAGACGAGATGGTTGGAAATCTTTCAGTTGTTAAGGCTTTTGCTCATGAAGATGAGAATATGGAAGTGTTTGATGGAATCAATGACAGGCTTGAAACAGCCAGCATTAAAGCCACATTTATTTCTTCACTTACCAATCCTGGAACCAGATTTATCAACAATATAGTTTATGCCGCGGTTGCTCTGTTTGGAGCTTTTGCCTGCATCGCAGGTGGAATGACTATAGGAGGACTTACAATCTTCCTTAGTTATGCTAACCAGTACACTAAGCCCTTCAATGAGATCTCAGGCGTAATTACTGAGCTTCAGAATGCTCTTGCCTGCGCACAGAGAGTATTCAGCCTTATAGAAGAAAAACCTGAGACAGCAGATAAAGAGTCTGCGCCACAGGACATTAAGCTTAGCGGAGATGTTCTCTTAGAGAACGTTGATTTCTCCTATGACAAGGATAAAAAGCTTATCGAAGACCTTAACCTTGATATCAAGAAGGGCCAGAGAGTAGCAATCGTAGGACCAACTGGTAGTGGTAAGACAACACTTATTAATCTTCTCATGAGATTCTATGATGTAGATAAGGGCAGCATCAAGGTTGATCTCAATGATATCAGAGATATTAGAAGAGGCGACCTTAGAGAGAACTTTGGAATGGTGCTGCAGGAGACATGGCTTCGAAACGGCACCATCAGAGATAACATCACACTTGGAAGAGAGGGCTTTAGTGATGAGCAGATAATAGAGGCTGCCAAAGCTTCTCACGCTCACAGCTTTATAAAGAGACTTCCAAACGGCTATGATACAGTTATTTCCGAGAACGGAGGTAATTTGTCTCAGGGCCAGAAGCAGCTTCTGTGTATTACAAGAGTTATGCTGAGCATTCCTCCAATGTTGATTCTTGATGAAGCTACATCCTCAATTGATACCAGCACAGAGATCAGAATTCAGAAGGCCTTTAACAAGATGATGCAGGGTAGAACAAGCTTTATTGTAGCCCACAGATTATCAACAATTCGTGAGGCAGATGTGATACTTGTTATGAAGGATGGACATATCCTTGAGCAGGGTAATCACGAACAGCTTCTTGCTAAACAGGGCTTCTACTATCAGCTTTATAACAGTCAGTTTGCATAGGTTGGAAATATTTTTAAAAATGTGGCATAATTGCATCTTAATGCGTTAATATGATATAAGGATGTAGAAGTGAGTAGAGTATTAGGAGATTTCATGGAAAATAAAGATAGACCAATAATAGTAATGGGACACAAGAATCCCGATACAGATTCAATCTGTGCAGCTATTACCTATGCTAATTTGAAAAGACAGATAACAGGCGGCAATTACATTGCCTGCAGAGCCGGACACCTCAATGAGGAGACCCAGTTTGTACTGTCTCACTTTGGTGTTGAAACACCTGCTTATGTTAAGGATGTCAGAACACAGGTAAGAGACATGGAGATAAGGATGCTGGATGGAATAGACAGAAACCTTTCTCTTAAGAATGCCTGGTCCAAGATGCGTGATGCAGGAGTAGTAACTCTCTGTGTTACAGAGGGCGCTGATCTTAATGGTATTGTTACTACCAACGATATCGTTGAGACTTACATGGATGTAATCGATCCTAAGATTCTTTCAGAGGCTAAGACCTGCTATAGAAATATTGTTGAAACTCTTGGTGGAGAGTTAATAGAAGGAGATATAGATGACGTTCTTGAAAAGGGTAAAGTTGTTATAGCTGCAGCTAACCCTGATATGATGGAGAACGTTATTGAGGAAGGCGACGTTGTTATCCTTGGTAACAGATATGATATGCAGCTTTGCGCAATCGAGATGAATGCAGGCTGTATCATTGTCTGCGAAGGTGCTGATGTAGCCAGAACTATCAGAATTCAGGCTCAGGAGCATGGAACCAAGATAATCACTACTCCTCATGATACTTTCATTGTGGCAAGACTTATCAATCAGAGTATGCCAATCGAGCATGTCATGAAAAAAGATGGCCTTGTATGCTTCCATATGGATGACTATATCGAAGATATTCAGGAAATCATGGCACAGATGAGACATAGATATTTCCCAGTCCTTGATAAGGATGATCACTATGTTGGTATGATCAGCCGAAGAAACTTCCTCGGTGCTCGTAAGAAACAGCTCATCCTGGTGGATCATAACGAGAAGAATCAGGCAGTTAACGGGGCTGACAGCGCAGAGATACTTGAGATCATCGATCACCACAGACTTCGTACTATTGAGACTGCCGGTCCTGTATTTTTCAGAAACCAGCCTCTTGGCTCTACATGTACTATCATCTACCTTATGTACAAGGAGTTCGGAGTTGAGATTGACAAGACTATAGCTGGACTTCTACTTGCAGCTATTTTGTCTGATACACTGATGTTCAAGTCTCCAACCTGCACCAATATCGATAAAAAAGCAGGTGAAGATCTTGCGAAAATAGCAGGAGTCGAATATGAGTCTTTTGCTAAAGAGATGTTCCATGCTGGATCAAACCTTAGTGATAAGAGTGCTAAAGAAATTCTTCATCAGGATTTCAAGAAGTTCACAGTTGATGATATGACAATAGGAATTGGACAGATCAATTCTATGAGCGCAGAAGAGCTTGCAGAGATCAAAGAGAAGATTCAGCCTGAACTTAAAAAGGTTACAGCTGATGATGGCCTTGATATGCTGTTCTTCATGCTTACTAATATTATCGATGAATCTTCAGAAGTCGTATTTGCTGGTAATAAGGCGCAGCATACACTTGGCTCTGCATTTGGAGTTAATGTAGAGGGCGATAGTGCAGTTCTTCCAGGTGTCGTATCTCGTAAGAAGCAGCTGCTTCCTTCCATAGTTGAGACAATTCAGCAGTAATATGTATTTAAATGCAATGATATGCATGATTAATCTGATTTGATACGAAGTATCAATGACGGGTTTTTCATGCATATCGTGTATAAAAATATAATAATGGGGGCGTGTGTATATGGACGAACTGAGAATGCGTTTGCTACACGAAATTATGGGGATTTATGGTCCTAATCAGGGCCAGAGCATAGGAGCTGTGATCATTCCGGCTTTTGTGTCTGATTTCAAAAGTGTTGTTGAGAAGAGTGACAGCATGGATGAAGTTACAGAGGAGTACATGACAGAGGATAAAAGAGTTCATCTTGTCTTGTATGGTAGAAAAGTTCTTGGGAAAAAGGGCGTAAAAACCTACGTTACAGATGCTAAGTTTAATGGCAAGAGGTTATTCGACTCGTTTGACGAACAACATATCGCCATCTGAACAATTAAAGACGTAATTATAAACAGGCTAAAGCATTTAAGCAGTGCTTTAGTCTGCTTTTTATTGTGAAAAGGCTAAATTTAGCCATAAAAAGGACTCCAGGTTATAAAATAGTTATAAAAAATTAATGTAATTTTATAATTTGTTTACATATAATAACGTAGAATTAATTGTATAGAAATATTTTGTGTACTTCTAATATGCTAATCTGCATGAGGGGAAATATTAGTATGAAAGATTGGAAGACCTGGAAAATAGTACTGTTTGTAGTTCTATGCTTTTGTATAAATATAGGTGGTAAATTCTTTACAACATGGCTTGAGCTGCCTATATGGGGGGATTCTTATGGAACTGCGCTCTGTGCGTATGTTCTCGGACCAATACCTGGGGCAATAGTCGGCCTTACAGGTAATCTGGCGTATTCGCTTATAAATCCTTTATCTGCAGCCTATTCAATCACCAGCATAGCTCTTGGCATTATCATTGGAAGAGCAGCAAGAAAGGGCTGGTTTGATCAGTTCTATGGATTTATGAAAGCGGCTACTTTTGCTGTTCTTACGGCGCTGATAGTGTCTGTGCCGGTAAACATCATATTTGACAATGGATATACAGGAAATAAATGGGGAGATGGCGTTATTAACTACTTTTTAGGAAGGGAATGGCCCATCTTTGTTTGTAGTGTCTTAGGACAGCTTCTTCTTGAATTTGTAGATAAGGTTCTTACAATAGCTGCTGTCTATATTGCTATCGTAATCCGAAGAGCTTACAAGACTCAGAAAGATGAAGAACAGCCTGAGGGAAAGGGTGGTATTGCTGGAGCAATTATTATTCTGTGTCTTTTGACAGGTCTTTTAACTCCGGTTAATTCACTTGCTAAAGAGGAATTACCTCAGGATACAGCTGATTTTAACGACTATGTACAGAGTATCTATAGTAGTAACAATGGTCTTCCGTGTGGAGAAGCTAACGATATCGTCCAGACCAACGACGGCGTATTGTGGATAGGAACCTATGCTGGCCTTTATAGATATAATGGCCGTGAATTCAGATGGATAGATGACTACGAATCAGTTAAGAATGTTAACTGTCTGTATGTAGACGAAGAGGGCCGTTTATGGATCGGAACAAATGATAATGGCCTTTCTATCGTAATTAGAGAGGAAGTGGTAAATGTAATTGATGAAGCAAGCGGACTTCCTTCCAATTCAGTTCGAAGTATAGTTCGTGCAGCTGATGGCTTCTACTACGTTGGTACTACCAGCAGTCTTCAGATACTGCAGATGAATAATGGACTTAAAGCATACGATACTCTTGAAGAAGTGAGCTATGCAGACAGCATCGCAGCTGATGATGATGGACATGTGGCAGCCGTAACTTCGGATGGACGCCTTTTCCTTATGGAAGAAGGTAAGATTCTGGATTCAATTACGATGAATGATGAGCAGGAGGTCTTTAACTGCTGTACATTTTCTCCTAATGGTATTTTGATGGTTGGCACTTCAGTTAACCATATTTATAGTTACGAAGTAACACACCACGAGCTTAAGCTCATAAACGTCAAAACAAGTTCAAATGCACAGGGCATCAACGATGTATGCTTTGTTGATGATAAGACTATGTTTGTCTGCGCTGATAACGGAGTAACATATTTTGATGCAGGTGGTTACCATGAGCTTAATACAAATGAGTTTGACAACTCAATCGACAATATGCTCTATGACTATCAGGGAAACCTTTGGTTTACATCTTCAAGACTTGGTCTTATGAGACTTGCCAAGTCTCCATTTAAGGATGTATACGGTTCTCTTGGTATGGAGCGTAACGTTGTTAATGCGATTGTTTTCTGGCAAAACGAATATTATATAGGCACAGATAAGGGCCTTGATGTTGTAGACAGAGAATGTAACAAAGAGATAGAAAATGATCTTACAGCTGCGCTTGAGGGCAAAAGAATCAGGTGTATGTATGTAGATGATAATGATCATCTCTGGGTATGTACCTATGGAAGTGGACTTATAGAGTATGCTGCCAATGGAGCCTCCTGGGAATACAACAGTGAGAATGGAAGCTTTGGTAATCGTTCTCGTATCGTTACTGGTATTTCTGATGGAACAATCCTTGCAGCAGGAGACACAGGAATCAGCTTTATCAAGAATCACAAGGTTGTACAGACTGTTAAAAATGAGGACGGCCTTATAAACTCCATGATCCTGACTCTGACTGAGAGAAGCGATGGCAGTATTCTGGCAGGTACAGATGGTGATGGAATTGCAGTTCTCAAGGATGGCAAGGTTGTAGATATGCTGACACGTGAGGATGGTCTTAGCAGTGAAGTTATCCTTCGTACGGTAAAAGACCCTAAGTCAGAGGGAGTGTTTATTGTAACAAGTAACAGCCTGTGCTACATGGATCCTGATGGAACTATTCGTATACTGGATAAGTTCCCATACTTTAACAACTACGATATGTGGGTTAAGGATGAGGATACACTTTTTGTTATGTCCAGTGCCGGTATCTACGTAGTAGAGAGAGATGAGCTCGTTGAGGGCGGAGAGATTGCCTGGGAGCTTCTGGATGCCAGAAGAGGTCTTGGAACATCACTTACAGCTAATTCCTGGAACTATTACAATGGTAACGGCGAGCTATTCCTTCCTTGTGATACAGGAGTTTATATCATTGATGTAGAAAGATATAACAGCGACGTAAGGTCCTATAGAATGCAGCTTGCATCTGTTAAGCTGGATGGCATTCCACAGCCACTGGACAGAACCGGAACTATTACAGTTGGCCGCGGTATAAGCCGTATTGAACTTGGACCTGAAATCCTGAACTACACTATTCAGGAGCCTAATGTAGGCTATTTCCTTGACGACTATGATACACAGTGGACTATAGTTCCTCAGAACAGTCTTAATAATATTATTTACTTAAATGTCCCTTCAGGAGATTATACTTTCCATCTGGCAATCCTTGATAGTGCTGGAGAAAAAGTCTTAGAAGAGCGCACCTTTGAGCTTATTAAAGTTGGTGAATTCTATGAGCAGCCAGGCTTTATAACCTATATGATCGTTATCTTTTCACTGATTCTTATCTGGACAACCTGGCTTATCGTCCAGAGACAGCTTAATCAGCAGCAGATCAAGATCAATATGGCAAACGAAACAGTTATGGCTATTGCTAATTCAGTCGATGCCAAGGATATTCGTACAAGTCAGCATTCATCGAGAGTAGCTGAGTACTCGGTTCTTATTGCCCGCGAGATGAACTGCTTTAAGTGGTGGCAACGAGATAAGGCACTTTCTAATCTGCGCAAGGCTGCACAGATGCATGATATCGGCAAAATCGGTATTCCTGATAGCGTTCTCAATAAGGTTGGAAGACTTACAGATGAAGAGTATGCCAAGATGAAATCCCATGTCGTTGGTGGTGCTTTCATCCTCAAGGACTTTACACTTGTTGATCACGTAGTTGATGGAACCAGATACCATCATGAGAGATATGATGGTAAAGGCTATCCTGATGGTCTCAAGGGAGAGGAGATACCTCTTTTTGCAAGAATCATTGGCGTAGCGGATGCCTTTGATGCCATGACCTCCAATCGTGTATATCGTAATCACATGGATACAGATTACGTCATGAATGAGATGAGAAATGGCCGAGGAACACAGTTTGATCCTGATGCACTTGATGCGTTCCTGCGTCTGGTTGATAAGGGTGTCATAGATCTGGAAGCAATTTATGCGCAGAAGCAGGCTGAGGTTCAGGAGGTGAGCAAGGAAGCACAGGCGGAGCTTGATAGGAGAAACAAGGAAGATAAAGAGATCCAGGCTGCGCAGATGAAAGAGAAAGAAAGTAAACCTGCAACGGATGAAAGGAGCTAAGGTATGAAGCGAATATATATCGCAACAGTATTAACCTGTATTGTAGTACTGGCTGTTTTCTTCGGATGCTTTAAGATTGTTAATCCTTCCAGTGGTAAGAGCACACTTAAGATCGGATTCGTCTATGATAATGATGAGAGCACGCCATACACCTACAATTTCTCTTTGGCAAAGGATGCCTTGGAAAAAGAGTATGGAAGCCGTGTTGAAATCTTAAGCTGCAGCAATGTACTTGATGATGAGATGGAAGAGCCGCTTAGAGAGCTGGCAACAGAAGGTTGTGACATCATTTTCTTTAATGGCTACAGTGAGCAGGTTGTTAAACTTGCACCTGAATATCCGAATACACAGTTCTGTCAGACCTCCTACATGGATATGAGTAATCAGACGGTTCCTGAGAATTATCACACCTTTAAGGGTGAAGCTTATCAGGGACGTTATGTAAGTGGAATTGCAGCTGGAATGAAGATTAAGCAGATGATTTCTGAAGGCGTAATCCCGGAAAATAAAGCTATTGTTGGTTTTGTGGCTGCTTACCCTACTTCTGAAGTTATTTCAGGATATACAGCTTTTTTGCTGGGTGTTCGATCGGTAGTTCCGGATGCTGTTATGCGTGTCAGCTACACCAATACCTGGAGTAGCTATGCGCATGAAAAAAAGGCCGCTCAGAAGCTTATAAAGGATGGCTGCGTTATTATTTCTCAGCATACTGATACCATAGGCCCTGCAATTGCCTGTGAAGAAGCATCTGTTCGAAGACAAGTGTATTTTGTCGGCTATAATCAGAGTATGTCAGAGGTTGCACCGGCATCTTCCCTTGTTACTTCAAGAATATGCTGGGAACCATATATTCTATCTGCAGTGGATGCAGTAATGAGAAATAAGCCTATAGAAACAATTGTGGAAGGCAATATTCACGGAACAGATATATCTGCAGGATTTGAAAAGGGATGGGTTGAGATGATCGACCTTAACATGCAGGTTGCAGCTCCGGGAACCATGGAAGCTATGGAGGGAACGATAGATCAGTTCGTTCAGAACAATAATAGTTTTGTTTTCAGGGGGAATTATACAGGTGTTAACCCTGAAGATCCTTCAGATACATTGGATCTTAGCACAGGCTATGTAGAAAACGAGACTACATCTTATCCGCTATTTCACTATATTTTATCCGATGTTATCACGATAGTTGAAGAAAAACAGTGACTTTTTAGAATAAGAAACCTTCTGCCATAGTGTAGAAGGTTTCTTTTTGTTTAAACATTTTTTAGGTATGTTTTTAGGCTTGATTTAGGTTTGTGTCATAACATTATGTAAGCTAGAGAGGACTTGTACAGGAACAAGTCCGGATAAGACATTATAAGAAGGGAGAGCAAGGTGAAATATCGACATGAACTTAAGCATGACATCACTATTTCGGATATGATCACCATAAGGCAAAGGCTTCGGGCAGTTGCAGAGGCTGATAAACATGCTGTAGATGGCAGATATCTGATACGAAGTTTGTATTTTGATACGCCGGGTGATAAAGCTCTTATAGAAAAGCAAAGCGGTGTCAGCAGAAGAGCAAAGTTTAGGATCAGGTACTATAACGGTGATAAGTCTGTAATCCATCTTGAAAAGAAATGCAAAGTCGGGGGACTTGGTCTTAAGGTTTCAGAAGCTTTATCTGAATCAGAAGCCAAGATGATTGTGGACGACGATATAGGATGGATGAAGGACTCGGAAAAAGAGCTTATTAGGGAGCTATATTTCCATATGGTTTCAGAGCGTCTTGAACCTAAAGTGATCGTGGATTATACCAGAGAGCCGTTTATTTTTGGACCTGGTAATGTGCGAGTCACACTTGATTACAACATCAGGACAGGGCTGAATAATACAGATTTCCTTGATACAGAATGTATTACTATTCCTGCAGCGCAGGGAATACGCATCATGGAAGTTAAGTGGGATGAATATCTTCCTGGAATTATTAGAGATGTGGTACAGCTTCCGCACGCCAGAACCGGTTCTTTTTCCAAGTATGAAGCCTGCAGGCTTCCAATGATAGAACCAGGGTATTGCGGATATTACGATTGAGACAAAAATATTATTAGACTTAAGGAGAAAAAGAAATGACTTTTAAAGATATTTTCAAATCAAGCTTTTTGGAGAATGTTACAAGCATCAGTATTCTGGACATGGTTATTGCTATGGCTCTTGCCTTTGCAATTGGTATGTTTATATTCTTCATTTATAAAAAGACCTATCAGGGTGTTATGTACTCCTCAAGCTTTGGAGTAACTCTTGTAGCTCTTTCGATGATAACAACTCTTGTAATCCTTGCTGTTACCAGCAACGTAGTATTGTCACTTGGTATGGTAGGTGCTCTTTCAATCGTTCGTTTCAGAACAGCCATTAAAGAGCCACTTGATATAGCATTTTTGTTCTGGTCAATTGCTGTTGGTATCGTACTTGCAGCTGGAATGATCACTCTTGCAGTATTCGGAAGCATTATTATTGGTATTTTCCTTTTGGTTTTTGTGAACAAGAAGTCACATCTTATGCCTTATATCATTGTTCTTAATTGTGATGGACACGATGCTGAAGTTAAGGCATCTGACTATATTAAGACCAAGACACAGAGAATGGTAGTTAAGAGTAAGAGCGCACAGAAAGGCAATCTTGAGATCAACTACGAAGTACGTCTTAAGGAAGATAATACTGATTTTGTAAATGAGTTATCAGATCTTGAGGGTGTCAACAGCGCAGTACTTGTAAGTTATAACGGCGAGTATATGGGCTAAAAGATATAGTATATGGCCAAAATATAGCAACTAAAATGACATGAGGAGATAAGATGTCAACACACAAGAATATAGACAGAGTGTGTATCGTCATCACTATACTTGCACTGCTTGTTACAGCTCTTTTCATGAATGGCAGTAAACTGGGAATTGTGGCAGATGACTCGGTGACTCTGGGATATGAGGATAAGCTATTTGATGACAGCTATGTTCATTCCATTGATATCGAGATTGATGACTGGGATGCGTTTCTAGAGACTGCTACCAATGAGGAGTACACAGCAGTTAACGTAACTATCGATGGAGAGACTATTAAAAATGTTGGCTTAAGAGCTAAGGGCAATACATCTCTTTCAACGGTAGAGCAGCTAGGTAGTGAGAGATACAGCTTAAAGATTGAATTTGACAGCTATCAGCTTAATAACACATATTATGGACTGGATAAGCTATGTCTTAATAATCTTATCCAGGATTACACCATGATGAAGGATTATATTGCCTACAAGCTCATGAATGAGTTTGGCGTGGCATCCCCGCTTGTTAGTTACACTTATGTTACTGTAAACGGCGAAGACTGGGGATTGTTCCTGGCTGTAGAAGCAGTAGAGGAGTCCTTCCTTGAGAGAAACTATGGCAAGAATTACGGAGATCTGTATAAGCCGGATACCATGAGTATGGGCGGCGGCCGTGGTAACGGCGGCGACTTCGATATGCGTGACATGGACTTCGACAAAATGGGCATGAAGAATCCATTTGAGAATAATGACAATTCTGATGAAACTGCTTCTGGTGAGAATTCTTCTGGTGAATCGGGCTTCGGAAACTTCAAACCATCGGATGACTTCAAACCATCAGGTGATTTCAATTCAGAAGATTTTGCAGGTGGCTTCCCAGGAGGCCCCGATTCAGGAGACGACAAGGGAGAATTCCCTGGTGGTGGTTTCCCGGGTGGAGGTGGATTCGGAGGCTTTGGAAATGATGATGCCAAGATCAAATATACCGATGACGACGTGGACAGCTACTCTACGATATTCAACAGTGCCAAGACAGCAGCAAGCCCACAGGATCAGAAGAGACTTATTAAGGCTATCAAGGCTTTGAATGAGGGAATAGAAAACGGAGACGACGAGGAAATTGCAGAAGCAGTTGATGTTGATGCACTTATGAGATATATGGTAGTTCATAACTTCGTAGTTAACGGCGACAGTTATACTGGCAGTATGATCCATAACTATTACCTCTATGAGGAAGATGGCAAGATGACCATGATCCCTTGGGATTACAACCTGGCTTATGGAACATTCCAGGCAGATGATGCAGATAGTGCTGTCAACGATCCGATAGATAATCCTCTGAACATAACAGATGGAGATACAGACAGGCCAATGTTTGACTGGATAATCTCAAGTGATGCGTATACAGAGCAGTACCACGAGTATTTCCAGGAGTTCATTGATCAGTTCTATACCAGTGGATATCTTGAGAATCTCATCAGTACGACTTATGAGATGATTCATGATTACGTAGAAAAAGATCCAACCAAGTTCTGTGAAACTTCAGAATTTGAGAAGGCCGTTGAGACAATGAAGACATTCGTTGAGCTCAGATGCCAGAGTATTGTTGGTCAGCTTGACGGCAGCATTGGTTCAACTGACGCAGAGCAGAGTGAGAACTCTGATGCACTTATAGATGCATCAAGTATCAAATTGTCAGACCTTGGCTCCATGGGCGGTGGTATGGGCGGTCCGGGAGAAGATAAATCTGGCAATAGAAAAGAACACAGAGACCGTGGAGGTCACTGATTACAAATTGTCCTCACCCCATTTTTTTAACTGTAAAAGAATGGGGATGAGGCTTTTTGCTTTATTGGTCAAATTGTACTCAACCCTGACAGGTATCTCGTTATATTGTTTTCTCTCTACAAGGCCATCAGCCTCTAGTTCTTTTAATGAATTAGCCAGCATTGTATTAGTGATGCCGTGAATGGCACGGCTAAGTTCACCATAGCGCACAACTTCCTTGTTATCGATGACACACAGGATCATGATCTTCCATTTGCCACCGACAATGTCCAAAACTTTCTTTAGACCACAGCCTTTTCCAGCAATTTCTTCACATAATGGTTCTTTTTTCGCTATTTTACTCATAGTATCATTTTCCTTACCAGGTTCATATAATCTGCGTACTTGATATACTTTTTATACCAACTATAATATGGGTATCAGCTGAGAAAATCAAGTGAGAATGTAATAGGAGCATTCCTGTAATTCAGAAATAACGCCAATTGAATAAAAAGAAACCTCAAAGTAAGATAAAGGTGTTCATCTTGGCGGATGAAAAAACATCTTATGCTAACCGGAGGTTTCTCAAAATGAATTTAACACAGAA
>NZ_JAFRGN010000032.1 GCF_017433805.1 Butyrivibrio sp.
ATTGCTTATCATTGTTTGTAACTTATTAACCAATTGCACATAGGGCTTAAATACTGGTTCTTTTGTGCAAAATATATAAGAAAGTATAGAGAGAAACTATGAAAAAAGAAAAGAAAGTAATCAAACATCGTATCCTGGACCGTAACACAGTATTGGGGATGGTCCTTCTCACGGCACTGTCATATCTCATGGTGTCAATTGTCATTGGCTTTGTTGTTGGCGGAATAGTAGGAATAACTGTAAGGCTACTTAATATACCTGGCAGTGAAACTATTTTATATGTTGCGTACGCTGCAGCTGCATTTCTCATGCTGGCGATTCACAAGAGATGGTTCTATCCGGAATTTGAGAGCAATATCAGAACAGACAATCTTGGCAGATGGCTGTTGAACGGATTAGGCATCCTTTTGGCTATCATTGTTCCAGACATTATCATCATGCTGGTGACCAAGGGCAATTATGCAGCTCCAACACTTACAACCCTGCATACTTCACTGATGGCTGGTGTAACTGAGGAAATTATATTCAGGGCAGTTCCTGTTTCCTATGGAATGAGACAGATCAAAGAGTCCAAAAAGATTCCAATGATTCTTGTTACCTCTACTTTGATCTTTGCGCTGTTCCATGCAACCAATATTTTTGCAGGAGCTAATGCACAGGCTACTCTCATACAGGTATTCTCAACATTTGGCGCAGGTGCTGTAATGTGCGCACTGTTTCTTAGAAGTGGAAGCATTCTTCCATCTATGATGCTTCATTTCCTGTATGATGTGTACGCGCTTATGAATGCTGATTCAGTAAGCGAGAGCGGAATTATGGCAGAAGCGCTTGGAACAAGAGATATTGTTTGTAATATTGTTGTTTTTGCAGTTGAAATAGGACTAGTTTTATTCCTGCTTCGTAAATCTGTTTTGGAAGATGTTATGACTCTTTGGAATAAGAAGTGGAATAAGGCTGAGAATAATGAGCAAATCTAAATATCCATTAGACCAAGAATTAAAATGCATGGAAGGGCAGCAGCTCTTTCCATGCATTTATGTATATCCACTGGTGAATCTTTTTATAGGCAGAACCACCTGTAGATCAGATGATAAGGTAGTTGTAAAAGAGTATGAGACTCCTGGCTATGATAATTATATGTTAAAAACACTTATACTCGAGCCAAGAGATACTGATGGAATTCTGCCTTGCATAGTCTTTTTCCATGGCGGCGGAATAATGCTAAAAGCTGTCGAGGCACACTACCAGTTTGCAAAATGGTATGTTGAAAAGACAAGGTGTAAGGCTGTAATTACTGATTACAGGCTGATGCCAAGGTATAGATATCCCTATGCGACAATGGATTGCTATAGAACCTACGAATGGGTTATAGATCATGCTGATGAACTTCAGATAAATAAGAACAGAATCATCTTTACTGGAGATAGCGCAGGTGCTACGCTTTCTGCAGCTGTTTCGTTTATGGCTAGAGATAATAATTTGACTATGCCGATAGGCGTTCTAATGTCTTATCCTGCGCTTGATAGGCGGATGAACACAGAATCTATGAAAAGATATACCGATACACCTGTACTTAATTCTAAACTTGCAGGAATGTATTGGAATGAATATCTTCGAAATGCTACTCCAACGAGGCCTGAATACGCATCACCTTTGGAAGCAGATTCTTTTGATAAATTCCCAAGTACGTACATAGAAGTTGCAGAGTTTGACTGCCTTCATGATGATGGAGTTCTTTTTGCAGAAAAGCTAAAGAGTGCAAACATTCCTGTTGAACTAAACGAAGTTCCAGGTGCATGCCATGGCTTTGAGGTTGTGCTTGATAGCAGAATAGTTCATGAGGCGTTAGATAGAAGAGTAAGCTGGATTAACAGACTTATTTTGTAGTGCTATCATGTCGACATGCTTGAGGATGCCAATATCCTCGAGCAGTCTGATCATCCTATAAACAGTAGCAGAACCGACGGTGTCATCCTTGGCAACTACCTTGTGGTAGATCTCTTTGCAGGATGCGCCGTCGCTATTTAGGATGATGTCTATTATAAGTTTTCTTTGTTTAGTAATTCTAAATCCCTTGTCTTTTAAAATTGAAATAACATATTCGTTACTCATGATGCCCTCTCATTTTTTTATTGGTTAGCTATTGCTAACGAAATTATAGCGTAATATAATCTTGTTAGCAATAGATAACTAGTAAAATGTCATAAATGAAAAATAGATAACATTATTTTGCTAGATTGTGCATGTACTAATTATACTAATACTAGTTATAATTGATTCAGATACAGACAAAGTGCTTATTTGAATCGGATGAGGAGTTTTTATGGGAAAAGAGTGTCTTGAAATCAAAGATCTAAAAAAGAGTTTTGGAACTGGTGAAGCCAGACAGGATGTTCTGCGCGGAATGAACTTCACGGTAGAAAAAGGCGAGTTCTGCGTTCTTCTTGGTCCTTCCGGTTCCGGAAAATCTACGCTTCTTAATATCATAGGCGGAATCGATACGCCTGATGATGGCTTTGTTAGTATCAATGGCGATAAACTTGAAGAGATGAGTGAAAAAGAGCTTACGATGTATCGCCGCAAGCACCTGGGCTACGTTTTCCAGATGTATAATCTTATTCCGAATCTCAATGTCAAAGAGAATATCGAGGTCGGAGCCTATCTTTCTGATAATCCTCTTGATGTAGAGGAAGTCATCACAACCCTCGGTCTTCAGGATCACAAGTACAAATACCCCAATCAATTATCAGGTGGACAGCAGCAGAGAGTATCTATAGGAAGAGCTGTAGTCAAAAATCCCGACATTCTTTTGTGCGACGAGCCTACAGGAGCTCTTGATTATAAGACGTCTAAAGAGATCCTGGCTCTGATAGAAGATTGCAATAAGAAGTACGGAAACACCGTTATCATGGTTACTCACAACGAAGCTATCAAGAACATGGCAGACCATGTAATTAAGCTTAGAGACGGCGTTGTACGTCACAACGACATGAATGAAAACAAGATTCCTGCTTCTGATCTTGAGTGGTAAGGGGGTGTACTATGAGAAATCCTCTTATCAAAAGAATCCCCAGAGAACTTAAAACGGATTGGCATAAATATCTTGTTATCATAATCTTCATGGTTGTCATGATCAGCGTTATTTCAGGTATGTATGTTGGCCACGATAGTATGCTGTCAGCTGTATATTCCGGAAGAGAAGAACTTAATCTTGAAGATGGGAGCTTTGAACTATCCAAGAAAGCTTCACCAGAACTGATTGAAAATATAAGTACTGGCGAGAAAGCAGATGTCAGAGCTTATTACATAGAAAAGGGCAATAAAGAAGCTGATAAAAAGGTTGCTGAAGCAATAGAAGAAAAGTTAAATGAGCAGGTAACGCAGGCTATAGAAGACGGCGTACGCGCTCAGTGTGCTGCTTATGGAATAACTGATGAAGATATGATCAAGCAGCAGATTGATGCAGCTATGGAAGCTTCATTTGACGATGCAATTAAGGAAGCAAAAGACTCTGATGATTATAAGAAAGCTGTAGAGGATGCCTATAACCAAGCACATGATGAAGTAATTAAGAAGGTTGACGAAGAGTGGGATGAGGTTGCAGACAGATACAATTTAAATGATGCAGATTTCGTTCCTGCACCCGTTACAATATATGAGCATTTCTACAGAGAAGAAGCAGAAGATAACAACAATGACGGAATAGAAGATGCCACAATTAGAATCTATAAGAGCGATTCCGAGATAGACAAAGCCTCTTTTAACGAGGGACGAGCTCCTGTTAGTGACAATGAGATAGCAATCGACAGAATGCATGCTGATAATGTAGGAGTTAAGATTGGCGATACTATCACTGTTGGCGGAAAAGAATTTGAAGTGGTAGGTCTTTTATCATATGTTAACTACTTAACTCTCCATGAATCCAATACTGACCTTATGTTTGATGCCTTTGGTTTTGATGTGGCCATGGTAACGCCTGAGGCTTTTACAAAACTCACATCAAGAATTCACTATAGCTATGCCTTCATATATGTAGACAACCCTGAGACCAAGATTGAAAAGGCTGATGCTTCAGAGAATTTCCTTAAGTCACTCATTACCCAGACACTTGTTCAGGACAACGAAATCAAGGACTACCTTCCTGAATATCTCAGACAGGCCAGCAATTTCGCTGTATCGGATATTGAAGGAGACTCAGTAGGAGCCAGCATTTTGTGCTATATCCTGATTGGAGTAATAGCATTTATCTTTGCGATCATCATCAGTAATACCATCGATAAGGAAGCTTCTGTCATAGGAACGCTACGAGCTTCCGGCTATAGCAGGACAGAGCTTGTTATTCACTATATGTCCATGCCAGTAATAGTGACGATCATCGGAGCAGTAATAGGTAACATTCTGGGATATACAGCTTTTAAAAATCTTGCTGTTTACATGTATTACAACAGCTATAGCCTTCCAACCTGTCAGGCAGTATGGAGTAACGCGGCTCTTGTTAAGACTACGATAATACCGCTTATGCTGATGTTCTTTATCAATTTATTTGTAATAGTCAGGAAATTGCAGCTTAGTCCCTTGAAGTTCCTTCGTCATGACCTTGTTAAGACTAAAAGAACCAAGGCGAGAAGACTTCCAAGGTGGTCATTTATACGTAGATTCAGACTTCGAATTCTTTTCCAGAATATGCCTAATTATCTGATTCTGATATTCGGAGTAATCTTAGTTGAGCTTATGCTGTGCTTTGCCTTCGGACTTCCTGATTCTCTTGATCATTATGCGAAAGAAGCTCCGAACATGATGTTTGCGCAGTACCAGTACATGCTCATGGACTATCAGGATGAAGACGGTGAAATCATAGATACTTCTGAAGAAACAGCAGAACGCTTCAATATGACTGAGCTTCTTTATCCCAAGAAGAAGTCTACTTTCCGCGAGGGAATGGGAAGTGGCGGAGATGAGAGTGTTACAGTCTATGGAATCAAAAATGGTAGTGAATATATCACATTGGACAAAGAAACGAATAATGGCGGAGCATATATTTCTACAGCCTTTGCCAAAAAGTTTGGTCTGTCGGAAGGTGATACCATTCCTCTAAATGCTGAATACGAGAATAAATCCTATGAGTTTAGTGTAACAGGCATTATAGATTATGACGGAGGAATCGCAGTATTTCTTGATTCTGACAGTTTCAAGGATATCTTTGATGTAGCTGATGATGAATTCTCCGGATATTTTTCCAGAAATGAGATCACTGATATAGATGAGCAGTACATAGCTACAGTTATAACTTCTGAGGACATAACCAAAGTTACTACGCAGCTCATGCATTCTTTTGGAATGTTTGTGGACGTATTTAAATACGCACTCATTGTCCTTGCAGCATCGCTTATCTATCTTCTGGCCAAAATCATCATTGAGAGAAATGAGCATTCAATCTCCATGGTCAAGATTCTTGGTTTTATGAACGGAGAGATTGGATCACTTTACATTGTTCCAACAGCCATAGTGGTTGTGCTGTTTTCAATCATCAGCTTTGGCGCAGGGTACTATCTTATGATCTGGATTTTCCATGCCTTCATGCTACAGATGGATGGATATTTCGGGTTCTACATGAGCGTTTCGTCTATGATTCTCTCGATACTGTATCTGCTCATTGGCTACAGCTTCGTTTCACTTATGGATTATCTCAGGATCAAGAGAATACCGCTTGATGTGGCGCTTAAAAATATAGAATGATAATAGTAATTGACATACATTTATTGTCGCTTTATTATAACTATCAATACTAGTCGTCACGAGGCGGACACTATTCAGGAAAAGAGATATGATACCAGTTAACATGTTTAACAACAGCATCAGACGCAGACAGAGAAGACATAAGTTCTTGTAACTAATGCAGATAAGTCGCATGGTTGCAAGAACGTATGTCTTGTTGCCGTGCGGTTGCTGTTAATAGGTATATGCAGAACCGTAATGGATTTAGAATACTAAATCTCTTGCGGTTCTTTTTTTATCCAAAATTAAGTTCAAGTTTTGGAAATTACAAAAATATATTTAAGGAGAGTAGAAATGAAACAAGCAGTAAGTAAAGTAATCGCAGACGTAGTAGGAATCACAGACCTTCAAAAGATCCAGGAAGTATTAGAGACACCGCCTGACAGCAAAATGGGAGATCTGGCGATTCCATGTTTTTCTTTTGCCAAGGTACTTCGCAAGAACCCGGCTATCATAGCAGCTGAGGTAAAAGAGAAACTTGATAGCCACAAGGAGGAGCTTGGAATCAGTCATATTGAGGTGATAGGTGGTTATTGCAATCTATTCTATGACCGCTCAGCTTATGTGCAGAAGGTATTAGATACCTTCAAAAAGGATAACCTCGGAGTAGAGCAGATTGGTACAGGAAAGACAATCTGCATTGACTATTCATCTCCCAATATAGCCAAGAATTTCCATGTGGGACACCTTCGTACAACAGTCATAGGAAATTCTCTGTACAAGATCTATGACAAGCTTGGCTATAAGGTGGTTCGAATCAATCACCTAGGAGATTGGGGAACTCAGTTTGGTAAGCTCATTGTTGCCTACAAGAAATGGAGCAGCAAGGAAGCTGTGGAAGAGAAGGGAATTCAGGAGCTTCTAGATATTTACGTTAAGTTCAATTCAGAAAAAGACGAGCATCCTGAACTAATGGATGAAGCACGTAACTGGTTCGTTAAGATGGAAGCAGGAGATGAAGAAGCTCTGGCAATCTGGGAGTGGTTTAAGGATATCAGCATGGTGGAATTTGAGCGGGTTTATAATATGCTGGGAATAAGCTTTGACTCATATACAGGAGAGAGCTTCTACCGCGAGAAAGTACCAGCACTTGCCGAACAGCTCAAGGAAAAGAAACTTCTCATCGAGAGTCAGGGAGCTAATGTAATAGACCTTTCTGAATACGACATGCCACCATGTATGATCACCAAGAAGGATGGAAGTTCAATCTATCACTCTCGCGATATTGCAGCAGTTCTCTATCGTAAGGAGAAGTACAAATTCGATAAGTGCCTTTATGTCACAGGACTTGAGCAGACACTTCATTTCAAACAGGTATTCAAGGCTATAGAGCTTATGGGCTATGACTATTATCAGAACCTTGTCCATGTCCCTTATGGCCTTGTAAGTCTTGAGGGAGAAAAGTTATCAACTCGTACAGGAAACATCATCTACGCCGAGGATATCCTAAAAGAGGCTACAAGTCGTGCCCTTGAACTGATAGAGGAAAAGAATCCATCCCTTGCTGATAAAGAAACAGTAGCAGCGCAGGTAGGAATAGGAGCAGTTATTTTCCATGACCTGTTCAACCAGCGAATCAAGAACATAGACTTTTCCTGGAAGGAAGTTCTTAGCTTTGATGGAACAACAGGACCATACGTGCAGTACACCAACGCCCGGGCAGGAAGTATCCTCCGCAAGGCAGGAGTACCAACAGAGGAACCAAGCACAGTACAGACAAGTGAAGTTAAGTCAATCTCAGAACAGCCAGTTACCAGTAAGATTCATGCAGATTGTACAACCCTCACAGACGATGTAACCTTCGAACTTATCAAGACACTTGAAGGCTATGAGAAGGCAATCACCACTGCGGCAGAGCGTTATGAACCCTCCATTATCGCCCGCTATCTCATCAATGTCAGCACAGCCTTTAACAAGCTCTACCAGGAGTGTAAGATTCTGAAAGAAGAAAACGAGAACATCAAGAACTCACGCCTCTATCTTATAAGTGTCGTACAGAAGATTATCATAGAGGGCTGTAGCCTTTTAGGACTTTCCTGTCCAGAAGAAATGTAAAGAAAAAATGCCAAAAACCTTTTGTTGCGGCCACTTTGCTTGTGTAGTAGGATAAAACTTGAGCATTTTTATTGTGTGAAAAGATGAGACCTTTTTATGAACAAGCCAAATTTTAAAGATGTCAAAAAACTCATAAAAGTCATTAATGACACAAACGATGCATTTAAAGGCTTTTATAGCGATAGAGTCATACAGGAAAACAACGTTAAGCATTATTGCAATGTGATAGCCGGTGACGAGGCCAAGAAGGAGCTTAAAAGCTACTCCGTAGAAGAACTCAAAAATGCCAAGGCGGGGATAAGAGTTCAGGCTCTTATGGATGCAGGATACAATACGCTTTTTGATATAGCAAGCGCAACAGACTATGATCTTCAGGCAGTAGAAGGCGTTGGTGAAAAGCAGACACAGGCCATCAGAAACGTCGTTACTGAGTTTGCCAACAGCCTCTCATCAAGGGTAGCAGTCAGAATAGATACAGAAGGTGACCCGGATAAAAGAGAAAGAAGCATAGATCTCATTACAGCCATGGCAAACCTTATAAATAGCGACGCTGTCAGAAACAGAGCAAAAGAAGCTTCTGACAATCTTGATGCATTTGATACTACTATTGCAAATAGTGGAATTATCAAAAATAGCGTTCACTGGATTTTTTCTTCTAGCACATCCAAGCAGGCTACTGTAAAGATGTCTGAAGATATTTATGATTTCTGTAACAGTACTTTCTTTGAAAGGCTCATGGGCTTTATCAATGAATACCAGGAAGCTTCCCACACATCAGGAGAAACTGCGCTTACGGCCTTTAACAGAAATAGTGCTGATTTTTACGCTCTTTTAGAGAACCTTGGAAATGTTACGGGTAACAGACCTTTCTTATATGACAGCATTCCTTTGCAGCTAGCAGAAGAGATAAATGAAACAAAGCTTGATCTTAGTATGTTTTCGGGAATGCTCAGAGCCTATCAGACCTTTGGAGCCAAATATATCCTTCATCAAAGGAAGGTTCTTCTGGGTGATGAGATGGGGCTTGGTAAGACAATACAGGCTATTGCTGCCATGTCACATATACAGGCTACTGAGAATAAAAAGAACTATTATCTTATAGTATGCCCTGCAAGTGTTCTCATTAACTGGGCGAGAGAACTCAAGAAATTTAGCAGGATAGAGGCCTTTATAGTACATGGTCAAACTGCTGATGATGCACTTGAGAGATGGCAGGAACGCGGCGGCGCAGCCATAACCAATTATGAGACCATGGGCAAGATTGTAAATAAGATCGACAACCACATGCATCTGTCCATGCTGGTGATCGATGAAGCTCATTACATGAAGAATCCTGATGCCAAAAGAACTATGTACATCAGAAGGCTTGATAATGAATCTGAACGTATCCTTTTGATGACAGGAACGCCTCTTGAAAACAGAGTTGAAGAGATGTGCAACCTTATAGATTTTTTACGTCCTGACATGACCAAAGAGATAAGGTCACTTGCGCATATAAGTCATCTTCCTGAGTTTAAAGAAAAGCTTGCTCCTGTATATATCAGAAGGACGAGAGAGCAGGTTCTTACTGAGCTTCCACCGATAAATGAAGAACAGGAATGGTGTAGCTTGACAGACATAGACAGAGCATGCTACTCATCGGCTGTTGCTGGGGGAAACTTTTCAGATATGCGTAGAGTATCCTTCCTTCAGGATGACCTCACCCAATCTTCAAAGTGCATAAGGCTTTTGGAGCTCCTGGAACAGGCATCTGATGAAGGCAGAAAGGTCATTATATATTCTTTCTTCAGAGATACTATCGCTAAAGTAAGCAGCCTTCTTGGGGATAGATGTGTTGGCGTAATAAGCGGAGATACTAACATCAGCTCCAGACAGCTCATCGTTGATAAGTTTACTGAGGCCAGAGATGGAAGCGTGCTTGTCAGCCAGATAATAGCTGGTGGCATTGGCCTTAACATACAGGCAGCCAGTATTGTTATATTCTGCGAGCCTCAGATTAAGCCATCTCTTGAGAGCCAGGCGCTCTCTCGTGTTTACAGAATGGGACAGGTTAGAAACGTCCTTGTATATCACCTTCTTTGCCCGGATACGATAGACGAAGAGATGATGCAGATTCTGGAAGAGAAGCAGATTGAATTCGACAACTTTGCTGACGAATCCGTTGTTGCCGGAGCTTATGACAACATCATGGATAAGGAATGGATCAGCAAAGCCATAGAAAAAGAAAAACAAAAGTACGGACTTGTACTTTATGAAAAGAACTAAAAAGGATTTTTAAATATGAAAAACAACATTTTAAATGCATTAGCTCTTATTGCATCATATCTGGTACTATTTTTTCTTCCAAGAGAGCTTAATGTCACATCCTACGTGATACTTGGTATATCAATCTTTTTGTTTATAGTAGGATATTGCAGACTTAATAATATCTTTTACGATCTTACCAAACTGATTGGCTACGCAGCGACCAATTCTCTTAGCGTTATTATTGGTATCTCAGGCATGATCTTTGGAACTGTATATCTTTATAGCAGATCCATGAACGGAAAGAGCATGGTGATCTTTTTCCTTCTGATGATGGAAGGCCTTGTGATCATGGGAACATCAGCTGGTGAGACCTTTAGTCTTAAAATAGACAGATCCTTATCAGTAATCGTCAGGATCGTTGCTCTGGCTCTTTTCATAAGTGGAGCTATCTATGTTTGCACAGATATCGTAAGCAAGGTTGGAACCTTCGTCCTGGTTGGTATTCAGAGTGCGCTCCTATGGATAATGGGCAGTAGTATGACTCACAGAGAGCGTATTAGCGGGCTCAAGACTCCAATAGCAGAGCTATACAACAAACTTGCCAGGAAGGATACTCCACTAGGACTTCCCAAGCTCAGCGACTTTGGTAAGTACAAGGAGTGTCTTGTATATGGTCCTGATGATAAGGGAATCATCGTTTGTGGATATTATAAATTTGGTCAGTTCTTCATATCTCTGGAGTCTCAGGATAATAGAGATATTAAATTTGAGGATGCGGGAGTCCTCGATAAATATGAGGAAATGTTTAAGGATTTAGCTACAAAATAATAACCTGGTTGGGAATAAAGGGAGGGTAACATGGCACAGCAGAATATTTTTGACAACGAGGTCTTTTTTGACGGCTACAAGAAGCTCAGAGACCAGGAAGTAAATGCCAATATTTTATTTGAGATTCCAGCGCTTTCATCGCTTCTTCCTGATCTTGAGGGCAAAGAGATACTGGACCTTGGATGCGGTTTTGGGGAACACTGCGTCGATTATGTTAAAAGAGGCGCCAAAAGAGTAGTAGGCATCGATCTTTCTGAGAAGATGCTGGAGGTTGCACGTAAGGAAAATGCTGATCCTAAGATTGAGTATTTAAGGCTTCCAATTGAGGAGCTTGATAAGGTATCAGGCACCTTTGATGTGGTTATCAGCTCGCTTGCATTCCACTATGTAGAGGACTATGCAGGCGTAGTTAAGAAAATCTATGAGAAGATGAATGCGGGCGCAGTATTCGTCTTTTCCCAGGAACATCCATTTACAACAACCTACAGTAACAAGCTTCCCAGATGGACAAGGGATGAGAATGGTAAAAAGATATACATCAACCTTGCAGATTACGGCGTAGAGGGCGAGAGAACATCTACCTGGTTTGTAGATAATTTCATTGTTTATCACAGAATGTTCTCTACTATTGTCAACGAGCTTGCACAGAATGGCTTTGTTATCGAGAAGATGATCGAGCCAACTCCTGACGAGGAGCTTCTTGCCAAATACCCTGAGTATTACGACTTGTTCCACAAGCCTGATTTCCTTCTGGTAAGAGCTAGAAAATAATTAGGCATATGGAGGAATAAGTTTTGGTAGAAATTAAGAAGAAAAACCTGGACAGGCGTGAGTGGTACACAGATAATGACAGGGATTTTACATGCAGATATCACAAGGATGATTTCTTTGATGGAGGAATTGGTCTTGTGACCTTTACTGGAATAGCAGCACCTGACGAAGTGGATTCACCAAGCGGAAGGCTCTGCATAGCTGATAAGGGGTATCAGTGGCTTGAGCTTGCACCTAAGGGCGGCAATTATGTAATAACATCCATGTTCCACGATGATAAGATATTCCAGCACTACGTAGATATTACCCTTAGAAATGAAATAGCTGATAACGGAGATGCGGTTTTCTACGACCTTCTCCTTGACGTTGTTATAGCAGAGGATGGAACTCCTGCGGTGATCGACACAGAAGAGCTTGAGGAAGCCCTTGCGACAGGTGTTATAACTCAGGAAGACTACGACCTTGCAAGGAAAACTGCACAAGACGTTGCGGATTATTTTACAGGCAACAAGCAGCTGATAGAAGAAAAACTGTTTGAATACAGGAAGCTTTTGATTCGCTGATTATAATTGCTAAATGCATTTATATAATATTCAAGAAATTTACTGGAAAAGGACGGGCATAACATGAATATTGGTAGTTCAAATGACGCAGCTGCAGTAAAAGAGCAGTACGCAAACTCAAAGGGGCTCAGCACGAGAATCTCATTCCATGAGCTGTATTCCACTAACAAACAGGGCTATGGCAACTGGATAGTATCTAATTACGAGATTCCAGAGGGCGCAAGAGTTCTTGAGATTGGCTGTGGCACAGGTGTTTCATGGCTTGGTCATGAGAATCTTATTGATAAATGCGAGAAATTTTACTTCACTGATTTTTCTGAGGGCATGCTTGAGACAATTAAGGGCAACCTTGGAGAAAGAGCTAATGTAGAGTATATGCAGGCAGACATCCAGAACCTGCCTTTTGACGATAAGTCTTTTGACATAGTAATTGCAAATGCGATGCTGTACCACGTTCCTGATCTTGCCAAGGGTATCAGTGAGGTTAGAAGAGTCCTTAGAGATGGCGGAACCTTCTACTGCTCAACCTACGGAGAGAGCGGCTTTACAGAGGAGCTTGCAAACTGGTTCAAGCTTGAGGGCGACGACTTTAAGCCTAACCACAACTTTACTATGGATAACGGAGCTGAGCATCTGGGAAAAGAGTTTACAGAGGTTACAGCACTTAGATACAAGGATTCCTTCCACATCACTAACATTGATGACCTTGCAGGCTATATAGTAAGCCTTGCTTCACTTCATGGAATTGGAACACTCCCTAAGGAAAAGATATATGAAGTCCTTAGAGCTCACGAAGAGAACGGAGTTATCGATCTTCCTAAGGATTATGGAATGTTTGTTGTAAAGTAAATAAATTATCTGAATATCACTATCACAGTAAGTGTGATAGTGATATTCTATATTGTTATATAACTAATATGCTCAGAATGTCTCAACTTCAGGCTCGTGTGTAAAAGAACTGAAGGTAGCAGTAGCATTCTTGAGATAGAATACCTCTGTGTTGCCATCATCAGCCTTGTACATGTTCTGAAGTGATGGATATGCATCAAGCATTGACTGGCGAGCTTCAAGTCTGTCATCCTCTACGAGCTCTGCTGCAACTCTGAGCCATTCACCGTTCATGAATGCGCAGATCTCAGCCTTTGGATTAGCGTGAAGCTGCTTAGATACATCTTTTACCTTACCTGTCTGAATGTAGAGCTTACCCTCAAAGATGTGAGCAGTTCCAAAAGGTCTTACTCTTGGCTGATCTCCATCAACAGTAGCAAGATAGTAGGTTCCTGCGTCTTTTAAAAACTTAGCGACTCTTTCCATTGTGATACCTCCATAGAATATATTAGTGTTGATTACTCTTTACCACTCCAGCAGTAGGTGCACAGTTTACATGGCTCAAGAGGAATTGCCTCTATCATGTCATCAAGTCTGTGGTAGTGGAGTGATGTAAAGTTAAGATCCTTTCTGATTTCTTCCAGCATAGCATCGTACTCTGGAGAATCAGGATCTGTATACTTTCTGACTGTAGCTTCGTCTGGTGAAGGATAGCCCTCGAGCTTCTCAATCACACGTCTTGTGATGAGCTCCATCTCTGAGTTGGAACGAGAGAAGTTGAGGTACTTACAGCCATAGATAAGAGGAGGGCATGCAGGTCTGATGTGTACTTCGCTTGCACCGCTCTTATAAAGGAACTCTGTAGTCTCACGAAGCTGTGTTCCTCTTACGATAGAGTCATCGATGAGAAGAAGGCTCTTGTTCTTGATGAGCTGGTTAACTGGAATCAGCTTCATCTTGGCGATAAGATCACGTCTGGACTGAACAGTAGGCATGAATGACCTTGGCCAGGTTGGTGTGTATTTAACAAATGGTCTTGAATATGGGATTCCTGAAGTGTTGGAATAGCCGATAGCGTGGGCTACACCGGAATCTGGAACGCCAGCAACAAGATCAGGGTGGATGCCTCTTTGTATATCTCTCTGAGCAAGCTTGCCACCACAGGCATATCTGATATTCTCAACGTTAAGTCCTTCGTAGGTAGAAGCTGGGAATCCGTAGTAGATCCACAGGAAGGTACAGATACGCATTTCTGAAAAACCTGGAGCTACAATTTCTACTGACTCAGGAGTGATAAATGCTATTTCGCCAGGCTCAAGCTCTTTGTAGGCTATGTATCCAAGATTTAAATATGAAAAGCTCTCAAAGCATACGCAGAAACCATCATCCTTTTGGCCTATCTGAACCGGAGTTCTGCCAAAGCGATCTCTTGCTGCATAAATGCCTTCTGGTGTCATGAGCAGAAGCGACATTGAGCCCTTTATAACTTCCTGTGCATAGCGAATACCTTCTACGAGAGTAGATTTCTGATTGATGATAGATGCAACCAGCTCGGTAGGGTTGATGTCTCCACCACTCATTTCAAGGAAATGTGAGTGATTATCCTTAAAGAGCTGATTAGTGATTTCTTCGATGTTGTTGATCTTGCCAACTGTGGTGATAGCGAATGTGCCGTGATGAGATCTGACGATAAGTGGCTGTGGTTCAAAGTCAGAGATACAGCCGATACCAAGATGACCTTCCATCTTGAGCATATCGTCTTCAAATTTAGGTCTGAAATATGACCTCTCAATGTTGTGAATAGAACGATCGAACCCTTTCTCCTTGCTGTAGACAGCCATTCCGGCGCGTCGGGTTCCTAAATGTGAGTGATAGTCAGTTCCGTAGAACAGATCAAAAACTGCACTTTCACGAGATGCTACTCCAAAAAATCCTCCCATGGACTCCTCCTAAAGTATGTATTCATAGATGTGCAATTACTAAACACACAATAATCCGGGATAATTATTCAAGATTATTGTTTACGGGAAGTATCATACCACAGACAAAAGAAAAAATGTGAGAATTTTTAGTTTCCTTAAATCAAAAAAATTCCTGCTACCTCAGATTATTTCTAAAGCAGCAGGAATACGTTTTTAATTAGTCGTTAACGCGGAAAATAACGTCTTTTCTAGGCTCAAGAGCAAAGAGAAGGATCATTCCAAGAATGAAGCAGGAAATAACCTCTCCAGCACCAACTGTGAGCATGAATAATGGAAGTGTTCCCTCCATGTGATATACGTAGATAAGTACTGGTGGAACTACGATTACATTAGCTACGATTGGAGGAATAGGACATAACCATTTCTTAACCTTGGAGGTATTGTAAAAACCAGCATCAGAAGGCTTCTTGAAGCCATGAGCGATATAGTATGTTACAAGTGCTCCAACAAGTGTAGCAAGTGATCCGAAGATAGTATCAAGAAGCATGCAGCCTGTAAGTGTGTTGGCAACGACGCATCCAATGAATAATCCTGGGATAGCTGCTGGTGTGAAATAAGGCAGAATAGTAAGTGCCTCTGAGAAACGAACCTGAACTGCATAGTTAGCAAGACCAAGTGCATTTGCAAGTAGTGTAAGAACTACATAAAGAGCTGCGATAGCTGCAGCCTGAGTGATGAATAATACCTTTTTGTTACGCATTTTATTAAATTCTCCTTTAGTTTTGTTTTGTGTCAGGAAGGTCTCGAACTGACATTATAAATTTAGGAAATAAATATCATTTCCTGAGTGCAACTTTGCTATAATAACATTAGTCTATTTGTTTGTCTATAGATAATTTGTTTCGGGAGGACAGGATGGAAGATTTTATTAATACAGTTGTAGATATACTGATTGTTGGCGGAATTATCGCATTTGCAGTTGGAAGGAATAAGAAAAAGCTGAGCTCTACAGGAGCGCAGGCTCCTAAGCCTGTCAAATACGACACCTACAAGAAGGCTGGTAAATATGATACTTATAATAAGCCAGGCAAGCACGTGACTTACAATAAGAAGTCAATCTTTAATACTGCCGGTGCTCAGCCACATATCCATGAGACTGGCAAATACAGGTCAATGTCAGATGCATCCAAGCTTCCACCAGGATACATTCTGTTAAATGGCGAGCCTGTGAGAGTTGCAGATCTCGAGGGCAAATAAGATTTATCAAAAAAGTTATTGCGTTAAAGTACTAAAAGGTGTATAAAGGTTAAGACAACTAAACAGACGGGAGCTTGTATTACAGGCTGAGAGGAAGGTGCGACCTTCGACCGAGAACCTGATTTGGATAATGCCAACGTAGGGATGCCTGATAATAGGAGTATATTCGCGGAAGCAACCATGTCGGGGCTTCCGCTTTTTGTGCGCATATATAGAAGTGCGTAGCCAAAGTGAGCCCTCCGTCTGGGAAAAGAGGAAAAGTATGAAAAAAAGTAACTATTTACTGAGGATGGTGATGCTCGCGATGTTTGTTGCTCTGGGCGTTGTGATATCGCCGATCCTTCGAGTTGAGGGAATGTGTCCAATGGCACATCTTATCAACATCACCTGCGCCGTATTCATGGGGCCTGGCTACGCGCTTTTGTGCGCTGTGCTCATCGGTATCATCAGAATGATGATCATGGGAATTCCCCCACTTGCTCTTACTGGAGCAGTCTTTGGCGCCACATTGTCCGGTGTTTTCTACAAATTATCAAAAGGAAAGCTCATCGCTGCTGTTCTTGGTGAAGTCTTTGGAACAGGAATAATCGGAGCTATCGTTTCTTACCCTGTTATGACTTATCTGTGGGGCAAAGAAGGCCTTACCTGGTTTTTCTACGTTCCATCATTCATATGCGGAACGCTCATTGGGGGCTCTATTGCATACCTTCTTCTTAGAACCTTGAAGGCAGCAGGCGCTCTTTCCAAGATTCAGAATAGCCTTAGAGATATTGAATCTAAAGCTGATCAGGTGGCATAAATGGCAGATTTAATTCACTGTATCACCAATCCAATTTCAATGATGATGTGTGCAAATGCAGTGCTTTCTCTGGGTGCTAAGCCGATAATGGCTGAGCACCCTTTGGAGGTTAAAGAGATAACTAAGACAGCGCAAGCTCTGCTCCTGAATCTGGGTAATATCTCAGACAGCAGAATGGAGGCTATGAGCATTTCTTTTGACACTGCTATGGGAAAAGAAATCCCGATAGTACTGGACGCTGTTGGAGTAGCATGTTCTCAGCTTAGAAGGAAGTATGCACTTGGACTACTGGAGAGCTGGAATGAAGGAACTAAGTCCAGGGGCATTGATGAGACAAAAGAAGGTTCTGAGAAGGGCAAAGTTCTTGTTGTAAAAGGAAATTATTCTGAGATAGTTGCTCTGGTGGATGCTGACTATAGGGGAAAAGGCGTTGATGCACAAAGTGATCTTGATACTGCCCTTGTCACGCAAAAGGCCATGGAGCTTGCCAGAGAATGCAGAGTGATAGTCCTTGCAAGCGGCGCCAGAGACATCGTAACAGATGGCAGCAAGGTCTTTTACGTAGATAATGGTGATCCTATGCTGGGAACAATAACTGGTACTGGCTGTATGCTGGGAGCTATCTGCGCAAGATTTCTTGCATGGGCAGCTTCCGATGAGAATGAGAAGGATGAGAGCACCAGCGTGGATAAATATCTTATGGCAACCTGCAGAGCTGCTTCATTTATGGGGAGGGCAGGCGAAAGAGCTGCAGAAAATGGCATAGGTAGTGGTACTTTTTTAATAGCCTTATTGGATGCCATTTCAATACTTAACAAGGAGGATGAATGTGAAAAGAGAGGATTTACGCCTTTATCTTGTGACAGACAGCACGGGACTAGTTGAACAGGAATTTCTGGCTAAGATCGAAGCGGCCATAAAGGGCGGCGTAACGATAATTCAGATAAGGGAAAAAGACAAGTCTACCAGAGAGTACATTGAGCTTGCAGCAAAGGTTCATGAGATTACAAGAAAGTACAATGTTCCCCTTATTATAGATGATCGTATAGATGTAGCCATGGCCATAGATGCAGAGGGAGTGCACCTTGGGCAGTCTGATATGCCGGTAGATATAGCAAGGAGCATCCTTGGAACAGGCAAGATAATTGGAGCGACCACCAAGACTGTAGAGCAGGCTCTAGAAGCATACGAAAAGGGTGCTGATTATCTTGGAGTTGGAGCAATATATCCCACAACCACCAAGGTTAAAACAGTCCTAACATCAGTAGATACGCTAAAAGATATATGTAAGGCAGTGACTATTCCGGCTAATGCTATTGGAGGGCTTAATAAAGACAATATTGAGATCCTAAGGGGAGCACCAATTGCAGGAATATGCGTTGTATCTGCCATTATGAAGGCAGAGGATTCAGGTGAGGCTGCGTTGGAGCTTAGGAAGGCTGTAGATGAGCTAGTGCAGAGTTAAGGGAGATCAACATGAAACAGAAGACGGTACTGACAATAGCGGGAAGTGATAGCTCAGGGGGAGCTGGAATACAGGCAGACCTTAAGACCATGGAAGCTCATGGAGTATATGGTATGAGTGTCATCACGGCACTCACTGCTCAGAACACCATGGGAATTACAGGAGTTATGCCAGTTGATAAGAGCTTTGTTCATAGACAGCTTGAAGCTGTGTGCGAAGATATAATGCCGGATGCTGTCAAAATTGGTATGCTTCCTGATAAAGAGGTAATGGAGGCTGTAGCCGAAACGATTGATAAATATAAGCTTAGAAATATTGTTCTTGACCCAGTACTCAGTTCAACCTCAGGTACAGAGCTTACAAGGTCAGAAGCCATGAAATATATGAGTGAGCAGCTCTTTTGCCGGTGCGATCTCATAACACCTAATATTCCGGAGGCAGAGAAGCTTCTTGCCTTAAAATCGGAGGAAAGCGATGGGACAGTAGGAAGCTCTGATCAGATTAACTCAAGAGATGAAATGGAAGAGTCAGCAATTGAATTATCATCCAGGTATAAATGCAGCGTACTGATAAAGGGCGGACATAGCTCTTTTGACAGGGAAGGAGTATCGTCGGATCTATTGTGCATTCGCGGTAATGAAGGTAATGGAGAGCAGCCAGAATATAAACTCATCTGGCTTGAGGGCAGCAGAATCGATAATCCAAACACTCATGGAACAGGGTGCACGTTATCAAGCGCCATAGCAGCTAACCAGGCAGGTGGCTACGATTTGGAAACATCAGTAAGAAGAGCCAAAGAATACATAGAAAAATGCATAAGTGCAGGACTTGATCTGGGGCAGGGACGAGGCCCTTTGTGTCATAGAGTTTAAAACAATAAGTATGGAAAAAGTGAAAGGGAAAGAAAATGAGTAATTACACAACACAGATGGATGCAGCAAGAAAAGGAATCATCACTCCTGAAATGGAGAAGGTTGCAAGAGATGAGTATAGAACTCCTGAGGAGATAAGAGACCTTGTAGCTAAGGGACAGGTTGCAATCTGCGCCAATAAGAATCATAAGTGTCTTGAAGCAAAGGGCGTAGGCTCTATGCTACGTACCAAGATAAATGTTAACCTCGGCGTATCAAGAGACTGCAAGGACTATAACATAGAGATGGAAAAGGTTATGGCAGCTGTAAACATGGGAGCAGATGCTATTATGGATCTGTCATCCCATGGAAATACACAGCCTTTTAGAAAAAAGCTGGTTGAAGAGTGCCCTGTTATGCTGGGAACAGTTCCAGTATATGACAGCGTAATTCATTATCAGAGAGACCTGGCAGAACTCACAGCCAAGGACTTTATTGACGTAGTAAGGCTTCATGCTCAGGATGGCGTTGACTTTGTGACTCTTCACTGCGGAATTACCAGAAAGACAATTGATCAGATCAAAAAGCATAAGAGAAAAATGAACATTGTATCCAGAGGTGGATCTCTTGTATTTGCATGGATGAGCATGACAGGGCAGGAGAATCCTTTTTATGAGTACTATGATGAGATTCTTGATATCTGTAGAGAGTATGATGTGACAATTTCCCTTGGCGATGCCTGCAGACCAGGTTGTCTTGCCGATGCCAGTGACGTATGTCAGATAGAGGAGCTTGTGCGCCTTGGTGAGCTTACCAAGAGAGCCTGGGAAAAGGATGTACAGGTAATGGTAGAGGGCCCTGGCCATATGCCAATGGATCAGATTGAGGCCAATATGAAGCTGCAGCAGACAATATGTATGGGAGCACCTTTCTATGTACTTGGACCTCTTGTAACTGATATTGCTCCAGGCTATGACCACATCACCTCTGCCATTGGAGGAGCTATTGCAGGGGCAGCAGGCGCTTCTTTCCTGTGTTATGTAACTCCTGCTGAGCATCTGGCTCTTCCTAACGTAGATGATGTTAAGCAGGGCATTATTGCTTCCAAGATCGCAGCCCACGCTGCTGACATAGCCAAGAAGATTCCTCATGCTATGGATATCGACAACCAGATGGCAGATGCCAGAAAGGAATTTGACTGGGATAAGCAGTGGGAGTGTGCAATTGACCCGGAAACAGCCAAGTCTATCAGAGCAGACAGGGCTCCTGAATTTGATGATACCTGCTCTATGTGTGGCAAGTTCTGTGCGGTGCGCAGCATGAACAAAGCCCTTGCAGGAGAGCATATTGATATCCTTTAAAACGATAGTTTATAAATAATTTATTGTTCTTGCTTTTTTGATAGATTAGTTGACCGTGTACCAATACCCTAATACCATTAATATATAAATAATCCAAAATTTATATATGGTAGGAGGGGACCAATATGAAACAATGGACTAGACCAGAAATCGCAATGCTTGAGATTGAGGCTACTGCAGATGGTAAGCTTCAGCATAAGTATGAAGGTATCGATGGAGTTGATGCTACTGGTGAGTATAACAAGTACATCAACAAGCATGGTACAGGAACTTTTACACCTGGAGAAACAGATCCAACAGAGCTTGATTCATAACTTCAGGAATAACTGTTCCATATTGAATCAGCTAAATAAGGCTTTGTTGATTGTATGATCGACAGAGCCTTTTTACATGAAATGAGGGGATTATGAGTAGCATATTTGGCTTTATGGGTAAAGTTCTCATAGAGGATGATCTTATAGATGCCATGCTTCCATGGAATAGATTTTATGGAGGAGATGGCGAGGGTACATACAAAAACGGAAATATTGCGCTAGGCTGCTGCGTACAGGAACTGTCAGACAAACACAGACAGGAGTATCCGATACTCCATGAAGGACACAGCTGCGCTGTCATAGATGCAGTTATTTACAATAGAGATGAGCTCCTTGGAAGATGCGATTGTGATTACGATGCTTCCGATGCCGAGCTCTTATTTAAACTTGTTATGCAGCTTGGCTTTTCATGCCTTGCAGAGGTTAATGGTGATTTTGCTGGAGCTGTTTATGATGAGAATAAAAAGAGTCTAACTCTATTTAGAGATCACATGGGAATAAGACCTCTGTTTTACTATGAAGACAGTAATACAGTAGCTTTTTCTACAGACCTTAGAGGCCTTTTTGCGCATCCGGATGTACGTGGCAAGGTAGATGATGAGTGGATATACAGGACTGTAGCAGGTTTTGATGCTGATACTCTGGATAACACTCCATATGAGAATGTGAAGTGTGTCACTCCGGCGCATTTCATAGAGATTTCTTTTGGCAAGAATAGTGTAGAGCATAAAGCCAGCAGATATTGGAAGCTTGGGCAAAAGAAAATAAAACTGTCCTCCAAAGAAGAGTATTGCGCAAGACTCAGAACACTTGTTGAGGATTCTGTTAGAAGAAGACTTGGAGCTGTATCCGGAATTGTGGGCGCAGAGCTATCAGGAGGCCTTGATTCAGGAGTTATTGACATTCTTATCAGCAGATTTGGGAGAGAGGCGGTTTTCTTTTCCTGGTCATTAGATCCCAATGAACTTGATATGGCAGAGGGGGATGAGAGAAAGGTCATTGCTGATATCTGCAAGCAGGAGAACATCACCTGCAACTATATGCATCTTGAATCTGACTGTACCGAAAAGGCTGCAAAGAGCATGGAAAGAGTTGGGCTCAGCATTCCAAATGATGGTTCGATGGATCTTCGTTTTGTACTTCCAGCAAGCTCCAATACGTATACACTTCTTCACGGTTCATTTTATGTCAGAGAACATGGGGCTAAAGTGATGTTTACAGGTCACGGAGGAGATGAGGGAATTAGCCACAGGAGCAGCTCCTATGAGATGTTCCACCACCATGAGTACTACCGCTACTTCAGGCACCTGTGGTCTGTGACAAGGAAGAAACACCGCGTAGTGAGGACTCTCAAAAAAGGCGTCAGAGGTATTGTGACGTCAAACAGGGAAAAGAAAAAAGAATATACTAACTGGTATGCTTCTCCGGAGCTTCTTAATATAGACTTTGCTTATGGGTACCTGGATAAAAAGCAAAGAAGCATGCAGTTTGACTATGATCCTGTTGCCTATATAGAAAATGGCGGAAGCCGTAACAGACTGGAAAATATGGCGCTTTTAGGTGCATACTGCGGCGTAAGATATATAGCCCCGTTTATGGACTTTCGGGTAATGGACTTTGCGGTATCTATTCCCAGATATCTTTATATTAACGGGGGGACCAAGCGATATATCTATAGAGAAGCCTTCAAGGATATTATGCCTAAATCGCTATATGAGTTAAATATCAAAGAGGTGACCAGCTTTAGCAATCTGAAAAATGAGGTTAAGGCAAACTGGTTTGAAGAATACACGAGGCGCAAAAGAGAAATCATTGATAGCCTTGATAGAGATTACTGGAAAAAGTATCTGGATTTTGCTGCGATAGATAAGCTCTATAGTAGTGGTGAACCTACGGACGAAGAGTATACCAAAGAAATGCGCTGGCTCAAGGCGTTGCTCAAATGTGCTCTTGCACAGAATGTAATTAACAGAGCAAAAATGGTTAATGTTTAGTTAAAAATAGCCTTCAGGATATGAATCATTTCATAACTCCTGAAGGCTTTATTTGTCTGATTATTTAACTTCTACAAGCTCTATCTTGAAGTTGAGCTCTTTGCCAGCCATCTCGTGGTTAGCGTCGAAAGTAATATCTGTTTCAGTCTTCTCAATAACCTTAACTGGAACTGGTCTTCCGTAAACATCCTGAAGGTATACTCTCTCGTCTACGTTAAGCTCCTCTGAACCAGGAAGATCTGAAATCTTGAGCTTGATGATAGCGTTAGGATCAAATGGACCATAAGCTTCATCTGGTGTAAGGTGAACATCAACGATATCTCCAACGTTCATCTCAGCAACAGCCTTGTCAAAGCCAAGGATCATCATTCCCATTCCACATACGAATTCAAGTGGCTCGCCTCTATCGTAGGATGAATCAAACTTAGTACCATCATTGAAAGTACCTGTGTAGTGTGCACGACAGGTCTTACCAACGTTTTTTCCTTCGAAAAGAGGAGTAGAGTGGCATCCACCACATCCGCCGCAGCCGCCACCGCAGCCAGCTTCCTCGTCGTCTGAGCATCCACCGCAGCCACCGCCGCAGCCGCCACATCCGAATTCTTCTTCCTCTGAATCGGCGCTGTTATCAGCGTTATCATCAATAGCTTCCTCGTGCTCATGATCGTGATGATCACAGTTAACACCTGTACTCTCAAGTGCACCTGCAAGGAAACTTCTTACAGCCTCGTCAGCATCCCCTGAAGCTCCAGAGCATACGTTAATACTGTTTGCTTCGAGAGCTTCCATAGCACCGCCGCCGATTCCTCCACAGATAAGAGCATCAACATCTTCGTCAGCAAGCAGGTCTGCAAGAGCCTCATGGCCTGTTCCGTTAGTACCAATTACCTTGGAAGATACGATCTCATTGTTTTCTATTTCATAAATTTTAAAGTTCTCAGAGTGACCAAAATGCTGAAAAACTTCACCGTTTTCATAAGTTACTGCAATTTTCATTTGTGCAAATCCTTTCTGCGTTATGGAAAACCTTTTATACAACTTAACGATAGTAACATATTTATAAGCTTTGTTCAAACTAAATAACAATGATATACTTAATACAGTTAATTTGTGTGCAATTGGTGCGATATTTTTGCAACGTAGAATGATGGAGGTATCAGATGGAAGAAATGATGAAGAGAATCGGACGTGGAATGAGTATATGCATGGGATTGACTATGAGTTTTTGCTTGTCACTGGTTGGAACACTCACTTCAGGACACTTTACTGTTCCAGGTTTTATCATAAGCTTTATAGTCAGTACGATCATCAGCCTTATCATCGGATTTTTGATTCCTATGGGGAAAGTTACTAATGCATTGTCAGGTAAACTTGGGCTTAAGCAGGGAACACTTCCTGAGAAGCTTTTTTCAAGTTTTATATCAAATCTGATCTACACACCTATAATGACCTTCTGCATGGTATTTCTAGCTTATCAGATGGCTATGAAACAGTCAGGCGGAATGGCTCAGCTAAACTTCCTTGGAATGTTCCTTCCATCACTTATTATTTGCTTTATTGTCGGATATGTATTAATCTTTATATTCCAGCCTTTATTTTTTAAAATGCTCATGGCGAAGTATGCTGGAAATGAGGGAAAAAGAGATTAACATCGGGGACATTTTATGAAGCAGTTTAATTACGAGTTTACACATGCGGAAGAGGTTAGGGCTGCACTTGGAGAGTTGTATGGCTATACCAGCAAGGCTCCTTACAGATCAATTCTTTTCCATCTGTATTCGATAGTATTTACTGATGATCAGATCAGACAGGTACAGCAACTCATACTGGAGCATTTTGAAGATGCCCATATTGGAGGAACCAGTTCTAATGGCGATATCTGTGATGGACATCTTGCCGACTATGGAATGGTCATGGCAGTTTCTGTATTTGAGTCGACAGATGTTGAGGTTCAGTTGTTTGATTGTAAGCCGGATGGCGAAACTGAACTTGGAACTATGATCAGAGAAGTTATCAATTCTACGGATAATATCAAAGCTGCCGAGATTCTCATAACGCTCAAGACTATTAATTCTCACAAGATACTCAATGAGGTTGAGAAGTGCAGAGAAGATGTCAAGATATTTGGCGGTGGTAGTGCCAACGTGGATATTGGCGAGACTTATACCAGTGTCATGAATGAGGATAGGATCAGTCATGCCGGCGTAATGCTGGTGACTTATTCTGGTGATGACATAGTTGTAGATATCAGGCATGCCATAGGTTGGAAGCCTCTGGGCAAAGATATGACGGCTACCAGAATAGAAGGAAAGCGCCTCTATGAACTCGACGGCGTTCCGGCTACTCAGATATATAGTAAATATCTTGATATTCAGGCCAATGATGATTTCTTTTCCAATATATTGGAGTTTCCGATCATGTCTACTCAGCATGGGCAGCATGTTTTGAGACTTCCGTTTTCATGTAATTCAGAGGATGGCTCTATTATTCTTGCTGCTGATCTGGATAAAGGAACTAAGGTCAATCTTTCTTATGGTGATCCGGATGTCATTAGAGGAGATGTGACGGAGCTTACTGAACATGTGAGGAATTTTGCGCCTCAGGCTGTGTTCCTGTATTCCTGCGGCGTCAGAAGACTTTATTGGAAATATCTTATCAATAAAGAAACCGGACCTTTTAGCCAGATAGCGCCTGTTAGTGGTTTTTATTCCAGCGGTGAGATCATGCGTATGGATGGCTATCTCATAGAGCATCATGTCACACTTATTGCTATCAGCATGAGAGAAGGTAAGCCTGCTATTGCGCAGCCTACAGGTATTGGTGACAAGAAGATAGAGATGAGCGAAGAGCAGAAAATGCATGGCCAGATTTCCATGGTCAGAAGACTTGCGACCTTCATTAATGTTACAGCAGCTGAGCTTCGCGCGGCCAACGAAGAACTTCAGCAGATGGCTGATACAGATGCTCTTACAGGTCTTTACAACAGACGAGTTATAGATAAGGTTGTCAGAAGAGCAGTTGGACCATTCAAGACTATGGGGCTTGATATAGCTCTTGGCATAGTCGATGTGGATGATTTCAAATCAATAAATGACACCTTTGGACATGCAGAAGGCGATAAAGTTCTTGTAGGTATCAGCGATATGTTAAAAGGGCAGATCAATAAGATTCCAAGCTCTGTTATAGGACGTTGGGGCGGCGAGGAATTCTTCTTTATGCTGCCTAAGGTTTCGATTGATGAGGCATACAAGCTTCTTGATGAGATCAGGCAAAAGATATCTGATACGAAATATGATGAGGTTGGAAGCCGAACAATCAGTGTTGGAATTACAGAGTATCAGGAGGGCGATACTGCTGATGATGTTTTCCAACGTGCTGACGAAGCTCTTTACGAAGCTAAAGGAAGCGGAAAAAATAAGATATGCATTAAATAATAGATTTTTGGAGTGAACTAAATTGTCTTTATCATTACTTGTAATATTTGATTTTATTGGAACCGTTGCATTTGCCATATCGGGAGCAATCACAGGAATACAGAAGAGAATGGATATTTTTGGAGTTAATATTCTTGCTATTCTGACAGCCTGTGGAGGTGGCCTGACAAGAGACCTTATCATGGGTAACTTTCCGCCACAGATGTTCATAAATCCGTTTTATGTTATTGTGGCGGCGGTAGTTGCTAATATTGTTTTTGGAATAATGTATTTTCATAAGGGAATTCCTCAGAAATTTTCAGGACTATATGACAGAGGACTCTTTATATTTGATACTCTTGGACTTGCAGCCTTCATGGTAGATGGAGTTATGATAGGTGCCAATTTTGGATATGAGGATAACAAGTTCCTTTTGGTGTTCCTTGGCTTTATAACAGGTGTTGGCGGAGGCGTTATAAGAGATGTTTTATCGATTCAGATGCCGGCGATATTTGTTAAACATGTATACGCACTTCCTGTTATCATAGGAGGAATTCTTATGGTAGTCATGCATGACATTATTGGAACATGGAATGCAGCGATGCTGTGCAGCTTTGCTCTTGTGATCATTTTAAGAGTGCTTGCTCGTCACTTCCTATGGAATCTTCCAAAAGTAAAGCTTGAAAATATTGAATAAATAATAAAAGAGCCTGGTGACCATTTTGGTGGACACCAGGCTATTTTTATGTGTTGTATTATTCCATTACTGGAAGTTAGCTACAAGAGCTACAATTCTCAGTACGAAGAGTAAGAATACGCACCACATGATTGGGCTAACATCCTTAGCCTTCTTGCTGCAAACCTTGAGAACTACCCAAGCGATTACTGCAAACATGATACCTGTTGCGATTGAGTATGCAAGTGGCATCATAACGATTGCGAGGTAAGCACCTACTGAATCAGCGATGTCGCCATCGAACTTGATCTTAGTAACACTCATGAGCATAAGCATACCTACATAGATAAGAGCAGGAGCTGTTGCAAATGAAGGAATAGCAAGGAAGAGTGGGCTAAGTACAAGTGATACAAGGAAGAGTACACCAGTTGTAAGAGCTGTAAGACCAGTTCTTCCGCCTGCTGCAACACCGGCACTTGACTCAACAAAGCTTGTGATTGTAGATGTACCAAGGAGTGAACCACATGTTGTTCCTACAGCGTCTGCAAGGAATACCTGACCAACTCTTGGAAGGTTACCATCCTCATCAAGTAAGCCAGCCTTATCAGCAACACCAACTACAGTTCCAACTGTGTCGAAGAGATCAACATAGAGGAAGCTGAATGTGATAGCAAGGAACTGGATGATATGAGAAGCAGCCCATCCGAAGTTGAGCTTAAATGCTGTCTCGCTGATAGCTCCAAGCTGAAGTCCCTGTGAGAAATCTGGGAAGAGGTTAGCTGATGTATAGATGCCAGCTGCCTGAAGGATCATACCAAGGATCCAGATAGCGATGATACCGATGAGAACGCCACCTGTAACATTGTAATGAACTAAAATAGCGATAACAACAAGACCAACAAGTGCGAGTACCATATCAAGATCTGAGAAGCTTCCAAGACCTACGATAGTAGCATCGTTAGCTACGATGATGCGAGCATTCTGCATTCCGATGAAAGCGATGAAAAGACCGATACCTGCTGAGATACCATACTTAAGATTCTGAGGAATGCTGTTGATGATTTGTTCACGGAACTTGAAAAATGAAAGGATAATAAAGATAATACCTTCTACAAAAACTGCTGTAAGAGCGATTGTGAAAGGATTCTCCTCTGAAGCCAATTCTCCAAGACATACTGTGTAAGCAAAGTAAGCATTAAGTCCAAGTCCAGCAGAAAGACCGATAGGATAATTGGCAAGAAATGCCATGATGAATGTAGCAATAGCAGATGCAAGGGCAGTTGCTACAAATACGCCGTTAGCATTCATAACTGTTCCCAGAATGTTAGGGTTAACAGCAAGAATGTAGGCCATTGTCAGGAACGTTGTGCAACCGGCAATGATTTCTTTTTTGACGGTGGTGTTGTGTTCCTCAGGTTTGAATAACTTCTCCAACATACTTTTTTCTCCTTTTTATAGATGGCCATTTATCTGACCAACGTTTTTTCCGTCATTCATTATAGCATTATACGTATTGTGCTTCATACTGGTTTTTTATAATTTTTTTAGATTTTTTTATATTTATATTTCCCAGTTGCCAAAATTAACAGGGGCAGGAGTAGAGGTGTGCTCCCCAAGCATCTTCTCCATCCAGATCATGTCATACCAGGTTCCAAACTTGAATCCACTGTCATGGAAGGTACCAACAAGCTTATAGCCTCTTTTCTCATGGAAGTACATGGAATCGTTTGTAAGGTGTTCATCTGTAGTGCCTTCTTTCAGGCATGCAATACAGGCATTTGCATTTAGTATTCCCATATCAGCAAGGGATTTTTCAAGAACGTCATAGAGCATTTGACCGATTTTCTGGCGCTTGCAGTCTTCTTTGACATAAACTGTCATTTCCACAGACCAGTCGTAAGCGCGTCTTCCCTTAAAGGATGAAGCATAGGCGTATCCAACGATATTGCCATCATC
>NZ_JAFRGN010000033.1 GCF_017433805.1 Butyrivibrio sp.
CCCGCTTGCTGAACCACGCATGCGTGTTAGTTTGTATTATCGATAAAGTGGTTAGAATGAAATGTGAGGAGCCGTATGCGTTAATAGCGCACGTACGGTTCTGGAGAGGAGTATAATGAAAAATTGTTATACTTACTTAAGTTTTTGGGAGAGAGTATGTTAGAAGTATTGAATTTTTTTCTTAAGTATATTCTGCCGTTTGTCATCGCTTATATTCTGAATTTAGTGATGAACAAACTCTTTAGCAAGGAGAGGCTTCGTGGTAAGCTTCATCTTATTTTTCTAAAAGGTATCATTATGGCGTTTTTCTGGGCAGTGGCTGCGCTGTTTGCTCTTAGCGGAATTCCTGCCTTTAGTAAGACTTGGGAGACGGCTATTGCATCATCAGGAATTGCCGCTGTAGTAATCGGTCTTGCGGCTCAGTCTACGCTCAGTAATGTGTTTGCAGGAATTGCGCTGTCTGCATCAAGATCAAGGCCTTTCGACATCGGAGACAGAGTTGCGATTGATTCTATTGCTCCTGGATTTGTGGAGGATATCACTCTTCGCCACACTGTTATCAAGACTTATCAGAATGAGAGAATATATGTGCCCAACTCAGTTGTTGGAAGTGCTACGGTCATCAATTACACTCAGGACCGCTCTTATTCTTTTCCTATAACGGTATCTGTGGCCTATGGAACAGAGATGCAGAAGGCAATGGATATTATGGCGGACGTGGTAGAGCAGCATCCAAATCACTTTGGAGTGAGACCTACAGTTTTGTGTAAGAGCTGCGATGACAGTGGAGTTACACTTCGTGTTCTTGTGGAGACAAGAGATTTCAGAGAGAATCCTAAGGCATGTTCTGACTGCCTTGTAGAGATAATGAAGAGATTTACTGAGGCAGGAATTGAGATTCCATACAACAAGTTGGTTGTATATAACGGCGATAAATGAGTGGGATGAGGGGAACCTATGATTTACGTACTTTTTGACAATCCTAGTAAGATTGCATTTGTGACGGATGCCATAACAGAGCCTTATGAGGTCATGAATATCGGTGGTAGAAAAGGTCCGTTTTTGATGAAGGTCTTTTCCTGCTGCAAGGACACTGCGGGGAGAGTTAAGGATGGCGACGTGATTGTCTGCTGGCTGGATTTAATGGGAGTTTTGTGCTGGCATCTTTGTAAGCGCAAGAAGGTCAGGATTGTTGCCATCAATATTTTGTTAAAAGAAAAAGCGACGCTCAAGAACCGCATCTACAGGCGATTATACCGCAGCGCTCTTAAGGATAAGAATCTGGTTGCTACGGTTACTGCACCTGAGTATGGCAAGTATCTTAATTCTTTTCTTGGAATTGACAGGGAATATGAGCTTCTCCATGATGCTTACAATCCGGAGAAGTGGCTACAGGGGATTGAAGAGCCTGTAGAGCCGGGTACAGTGTTCTGTGGTGGACGAAACGGCCGCGACTGGGCCAAGGTAATTGAGATTGCCAAGGCTATGCCTGATGTTAAGTTTAATCTTGTTATGCCAGGGGAGGTATATCAGGAGTTTAAGGGAGAGCTTGATGTTCTAAAAAATCAAAATGTAAGGCTTTCTGTGGATGTTAAGCGTGGGGATTTCGCCAAAGTGCTGGCAAGTTCAGAACTTGTGGCAATGCCTTTGGATTCGCAGTCTCCGTCAGGACTATTAGTATTCTATGAAGCTACAGCCAAGGGGAAGATGATAATTACTTCAGATACAGTAACTACAAGGGAGTATTTCTCTGATGGGCGCGGAGCTCTTTGCAGCGAGGCTGTTTCCAAGTGGACGGAAACTATCAGGTTTTATCTTGATAATGCTGATAAGGCTAAGGAATGTAATGAGAAGCTGAACAGTTTTTTAATGGAGAAGTGCTCAGTTGGGCAGTTCCAGCATAAGCTTGCAGATATTATTTCTAACATAAAATAAAAAGTATTGGGGGATGTATGGGAAAGTTATATTTCAGGTACGGAGCTATGGGGAGTTCCAAGACAGCAAACGCGCTGATGGTGCGTTACAACTATTATGAGAAGGGGCAGAATGCGATCATTTTGAAGCCTCAGACAGAGAATCGAGACGGGGAAAAGACTGTAAAATCCCGCATGGGGTTATCTGCGGAGTGTACATTTGTAGAGGAATTCCTTGAAACAGTGCAAAATGACTGGCTTACAGGCAAGTCTGATTCATGGAAAGAGCTTGACTGCGTAATCGTGGACGAGGCTCAGTTCCTTACTGAGGAGCAGGTGGATATGCTGGCGCTTGTGGTTGATAAGTATGATCTGCCAGTTATCTGCTATGGACTTCGTACAGATTTTACGAGTCATCTTTTCACAGGCTCCAAGAGACTTATGGAGATCGCGAATTATATAGAAGAAGTTCCGACAGTTTGCTGGTGCGGACGAAGGGCGCATTTCAATGCTCGTGTTCACGATGGCAAGATTGTTAGAAGCGGTGAGCAGATCATGATGGGAGGCAACGAATCCTATGTATCTGTTTGCAGGAGACATTTCCTTTCTGGCGAGGTTAACGGCGCCAGAGAGAGGGATGTGGAAGAGTAAAAGAGCTGCCTTGGGTAGGCGGTGTAGTGTAATAGAAGAAAAGTAAGTTGGGATTTGGAAGTAGGTAGTAAGCAGGTATGAAGCACCGTAGTATTAAAAGAGTTTACGAGATTTGCATTTTTGTTGGATTAATAGTTTTAGTTGGGTTTAGGCTATTTTACAAGCTGGGGAATGGGGCCCTTAATGTTACAGATGAAGCATGGTACGGTGTAAACGCGTATGAGATGTTTAAATCTGGTAACTTTCTGGTACCTACTCTCAGGCATCAGGTAGATTACGCCTCCAAGCCGCCTTTGGGACTATGGTGGATTTTGATAGGCTTTAAGCTATTTGGAGTTAATCTTGTTGGACTTCGAATGTATTCGGCTGTGGCAGGTCTTTTGACAATTTGCCTTATCTGCATTTATCTGCTTAGAAGATGCGGGCTTAGAAATGCGCTTGTAGCAGCGGCTGTGTTTGCGGCTTTGTGGCAGTGCTTTGAACTACATATGTATAGATCCGGGGATATGGATGCGCTGTTTTGCTTCTTTTATGCGCTGGCAATAATCTCTCTTGCAGAAGTAACAAGGGGCTTACCCCATATGTTCATTGCTTATGGCTGTGCTGTGGGCCTTGGCTTTATGACCAAGAGCATGCATGTAACAGTTTTCCTGATTGTAGGAATTCTGTATCTCCCAGTTATATGGCATAAACTTAAGGCAAAAGACATTGTGCTGGCTATAGTTGCAGGTCTTTTACCAAATTTTATATGGATTATTGCAAGGTATCCTGTTGATGGATTTAAGTATATTCTGAGTATTACGCTTGGAGAAGCAGGTGATCAGACCAGAGCCGGTATTACATTTGATTATCTAAGGGATATTTCCAGGGAAAAAGTGACATGGGTTCTTGTAGCTGTTCTTGTTACCAGAATAGTTCTGTTTTTTGTGGGCTTTGCCACTGATAAAAGAGAGGACGCAGAGAGGCTATCTTTCAGAACTCTTTATACATATCTTTTTGATTACTGTAAGAGCAGATATTTACTTATATTAGGTGCATTAGTGCCGATTGTGTTCTACACATTGGCTGGGCATTACATGAGATGGTATATCGATCCTGCTTACATAGCTATGGTTTGCTACATCGCTATCGAGACACCTGATACTTTTGACAGGCTCAAGGCTTATATAGGTAAATGGGGAGTTATATTACCCTATGGAGTAATAGCGTTTTGTATATTGTATGCATGCCTTCAAATTTGGCAGTATAGGGGGCTTGGAACTGGCGGAGGTGCAATTGAGCAGTTTGGGCATGACATGATTGAATTCAGGACAGAGACGGCTGGTAAATACGATGGCTATAAAGCTTATATAGCCTACGACAGAGAGCGCCATGTCGGCAACAGAGGCCACTGGGAGCTTGATTTCGTATTCCTTGGTAATGCCAATGCAGGACTTGAGTGTGTTGACGGAGGGGTAGAAGGCTTCCTTGCAGATGAGAACTCACTTTTAGTTCTAGATAGTAATCTTTGGAGCGAGTATTCAAATGTTCTGACAGGGTATGTCTTCCTGGAGCAGAATTCGTACTATGTTCTGAGTCATGATAGGTACTGATGATTCTCATGAGTGTATAGTGTGCATTGCGGCAGTCTATTTAATAAAACTTAATCGTTATAAATCATTTGAACGAAAACCATGTTGAAAACTGGGGTTAATATATTGTTTATTGATTTTTATTTATCTGTTTATGGTAAAGAATTATCCAGTGATCTATGATGTCAATTGTAGCGGTTTTAATTTTATTTCAACATGGAGGTGTTTTTAATGCGTAAAAGTTTTAGTATTGAGACAGTAGTTGTTGTTCTTGCTGCTTTGGCATTACTTGTTGCTGTTTTTGCACCATCTGCTGCCAGAACAGCGTTTGCTTCCGAGAATTCCTCAGAAGAGGTCAAGAATTCCTCAGAAGAGGTAAAATGGCTTCCTGAGCCTCAGCCTGATCCAGTTCAGGTAGCTGCTGAAGCACAGGCACAGGCAATTGTTAATGAGGGTACTAAGATTGAGAACAGATCAGTTGGTGGAACTAAGTCAGCAGCTGATGGGCTTTATCTTGCTACAGAAGTAAATGGTGTTGCATTCCAGGCTGCTCCTGGATCTACACTTACAGAAACAAGAGTTACAACTCTTGATACAGACCCTAAGAAGAGCCCAGCAGCTATGGCATGTGTAAATAATGCTGCAGAGGCAAATGGCCTTGTACCTGGACCAGTTATCGATATCTATGTTCAGAAGAAGGGCGCAGACAAGCTTCAGGATGGTTCATTTACATCTATGGGAACAGTTGCACTTGGTCTTCCAGCTAACTTCACTGGTGGAACAGCGTACAATGTAGTTGTAGTAGCACCTGGCGGAAATACAGAAGTTCTTCCAGCTACACTTTCTGCAGATGGCAAGTCAGTTTCTGTTGATCTGACACAGCTTAGTGATACAGCTAAGGCTGCTAAGCAGCTAACTGTTTCAATTTGCAAAGCTAAATAAATCTTATTACAATTGAATATAGAAGACTAAAGAGCTGGGAGAATTGGTCTCTCAGCTCTTTTCATGTAATGGGAATTGTATTCGGGTTACATGATTATTATACATATTATGTATTGCGTTTGTTTCTAGGGTCGAGTCTATCGAGGGTGCGCGGGTATGAACTACAGGATTCTGGTTGCAGTTGCAGCTCTTTTACTAATCATTTATGTCTATTTGCGGAGAAAAGAAAATGCGGAGAAGCTTTCAGTACTGAATTACTGGTACGTCGCATTATTATTTTCGCTGTATCCGCTTGTCTTTTCACCAATTCAGGGATATTACGCCATGGGGATATTCAAATGCAGAATATGGGCTGTAATGACTATATGTCTTGTGGCGTACGAGGCAGCTTTTTTGGTGATTCATAAAAAAACGCTTGTTTTCAAATATAAGCTGACTGCTGTTGATGCTTCGATGGTTGTTTTTCTTTTTGCTGAAACAATTTCTTTTGTTATTGCACCTGATAAAAAGCTTGCACTTTTAGGTGCTGAAGGGTGGTATACAAGTCTTTTATTCCAATATGGCATAGTGCTGATCTATTTCAGCGTTTCCAGATTCCTTAAGCCTGATATGAAGCTGATCCGAATCATTCTGGTATCAGCCATGGTCGTATTTGCCATTGGAATTCTTCATCGTTTCCTAATTGATCCAATAGGAATATATAGTAGCTTGTCTGAGAATGAGCATGTGAGGTTTTTATCCACAATTGGGCAGGCAACCTGGTATTCTGCGTATCTGTGTGTGATCTTTCCATTAGGGTTACATACGTATCTATATAATGAAAAGAGAGTGATCTCGGGTGCTTTTCTGTTTTTGGCTGCTGCGACGTTTGTCACGCAGAACAGTGATACGGCGTACGGGGCTTTCTTTGTGATCATGCTGGCATATCTGTATAAGGCGATGACAGATAAGGATTGTTGTGGGGAAGAGAGTGCTTACACTGGTATTTGGAGATTGGTAAAGAGTAGGCATGTGCTGAACAGGTATGGGCAGGCGGTTGTGATAATGTCTGTTGCTATACTGTGTATAGGTGTGTTGGAGAGATTATTTAAAGATCATATGCCTCTACTTGATGATCTGTCACTTGAGCTGGCACAGGGGTATTTACCTGTGATAGGTATTATTGCTGGAGTTTTTTTGATATTGCTTGGGAATTATGTTAAGAGTGGTAAGCAGTTTGGAAGAGGAATTCTTATATTTGTGATGATTGTGGTCGCTGTTACAGTTGTCGGTATTTCTTTTGCCCAAAAGAGTGCAGGGGATTTGTACTTCTCTTGGGGACGAGACTGGGGAAATGGTCGTGGCCTCATTTGGACACGTACCATTCAAATGTACACAGACTTACCTCTTATTAACAAGCTGTTTGGAGTTGGCCCGGGACATTTTTACGGAAGTATAATCGGATACACGGAGCTTGTGCTTGCTAATGCGCATAATGAGTGGCTTACAATGCTGGTGGAATCAGGGATAGTTGGGGGGATTTCGTATTTGGCGGTATTTATTGTGGCAGTCTTTATGATGCTTAGAAATAATAGCCGTACGGATGGAGAAATGACAGAATCCGGTAAATCTGATGGATGCATAATTAGACATCTGGAGTATGCTATCGTAGTAACCGTGCTTGCTTATATTGTCCACGGAATGTTCAATTACCAGCAATGCATCTCTACACCTATGATGTTTGCATTACTGGGGATTGTGCAAACCACAAAATTTGCGGTGAAAATGGACTAATTTACCACAAAATATGTGGGATATTTAATAATCTGAATATTTAGACTTTTCTCTTTTAACTTAATATGGTAATCCCATACGCCGATATAATATTTGCTATGGAAAGCGTGAACCTTCATGGAAGATTGTTATTAACCATGAAGGTTTTTTGTGTTTTCACCACCAGCAGGCGAACATAACTCATCTGGTGTTTGCCTTGAATGCGCAGAAGACCTTCGCTAACCTAGGAGGCACAATGAAAATTGCACAAAGTGAAGTAAATCTAGTGTCGAGCAATCATTACTATGAGGAGAATACGGTATCGATAAGTAGTGGGGTAGTGGCAAAGGGAACGTTTCAGGACAATCTGCAGAAGCAGGAGAATGCAGCAGAGAAGGGGCAGAATGTAGCTGCAGCGAAAGATCCAGGTAAAAAAACAGATAGCAAGAATAGTAATCAGCTAAAGCTATCCGACTACCTCGATCTTACTAGCAATGGCAATAGCAACAAGGCTGAGGATGCTCTTGGAAGCGAGACCTACAACAATCTTAAATCCCACAAGTCTGCGGCGCTCAGTACCTATGAGATGAGCCTTCAGGAGCAGATAGCTCAGATCAGAGCGAGCTTGTTGGAGAGTCTTTTAAGTTTCCTTCAGCTGATAGGTGGGGATAATTCGAGAAGTGGTTATAAGGAGACAATTGAAGAAGCATCAAGCTTGGTGATAGAAAGTCATTTCGTCAAAGTGACGACGATTCAGATGAGCCATGTGGAGGAGGAGTCTACATCTTTTTCCGGAAAAGGAATGGCGATGACTGAGGATGGAAGGACAATTGATTTCAATGTGAATTTCAGTATGTCCAGGCGCCTTACGAGGTACGCCGGAATCAGCCTGGCAAGGGCAGTCAACATGATAGACCCGCTAGTTATCAATGTTGGGAGCGACGTAACGAGCATCAGCGACCAGAATTTCTTTTTTGACCTGGACTGCGATGGAGAGAAAGAGAAGATCAAGGGCCTCGGCCCTGGAACAGGGTTCCTCACCTATGATAGGAACGGAGACGGCGTGATCAACGATGGCAGCGAGCTGTTCGGAACCAAGAGTGGCGACGGCTTCAGGGATCTGGCTCAGTACGATGATGACGGAAATGGCTGGATAGATGAAAACGATGCTATTTATGGCAAGCTTCAGGTATGGCTTCGCGGAGAAGACGGCGTAGATACGTTGTTGTCGCTGCAGGAGGCGGATGTTGGAGCAATATTCTTGGGAAGTGCGGAAACGGATTACACGTTTATGGATAATCCTGGTAGTGGTGAAAGAGTGAATGGAAATGGCACAGCAAGTAGTGCTATTGACAATGCCGGGGTCAATATGACAGCTGGAATGGCCGCCGCAGCCATGATGAGGGCCAGTGGACTATTTCTTAGGGAAAGCGGCGGCGTTGGAACTGTGCACCAGGTAGATCTGGCGAGGTTGTAAGAATATAGTACGAAATTGATGTAAAGTGTACGTTGCGGCTAAAGGTTTAGGGAGGCGTTTTGAGGTTCGTTAGCCGCATGTATGATGAAAAGTGATATGCGGCTAATAGATTTGAGGTCGTGATTTCGGATCATTAGCCGCAAGAGCATAAAAAGGAAGTTTTCGGCTAAAGCTATTTGTTGTGATATTTGGCGGCTATTAGCCGAAAATGGTATTAAGAGTGATATGCGGCTAATGGATTTGTGGGCATGATTTCAGATCATTAGCCGCAAGAGCATAAAAAGGAAGTTTTCGGCTAAAGCTATTTGTTGTGATATTTGAATTCCATTAGCCGCAAAACAAGATAAGTGTGCTCTGCGGCTAAATGTCACAAGACATTTGGCCGCGGGACACGAAAAAGGATATCAATTTTCATCAGTTCACGAAAAGTTCACAAAAAAAATTCTAAAATAACTCTAAAGTTTTTAAAAAGAATAACCGATAATAAAATTGGAAACCAATAAAAAGTGTTGAAATCCTTGGAGAGAGCGCACATTACCGGCCTGGAAAAAGAGGGGATATTTTTCAGGAAAAGAATCAAAAAGACTAAAGTAATGTGAATATCTACCGATAAATGAAGTAGATAAAAAAATACTCCAGGGAAGGAGGAAAAGATTATGCGTATAGAAGCATACAGTCAGGTTCAGCAAGTTTATTCAAACAACAAAGTGGGTAAGGCACAGCCAGCTAAGAAGACAAATGATATCAGGGATACTGTATCATTCTCTTCAATTGGCAAAGATATTCAGGTTGCTAAACAGGCTGTAAGCGCAGCTCCAGATGTCAGGGAGGACGTTGTAGCTAAGTACAAAGCTGCTATTAAGAACGGAACTTATGATGTAAGTGGAGAGGCATTTGCAGACAAGCTTCTTGCTAAATTCGAAGAATCTGAAGGATTAGCATAAGCAAGCCAAAACCATGATATCAAATTGAATATATTTAAGGAGGATAATTCCAGTGGCTAGTTTAATGGAGACTTTGGTGCAGGTTCTCGATAACGAGTGCACCATGTACGAGCGATTACTGGGGTTGTCGAGCCGAAAGACCGCTATTATCGTATCAGGCGATCTTAAGGCACTTGCGGAAATCACGGATGAAGAGCAGTGCGTGATAGGCAAGATCCAGCGCCTTGAAAAAGAGAGAATCGTGGCGATGGAGAACATTGCCAGCGTACTCAACAAGGATGTTGATTCATTAAAACTGACCGATCTGATCGAGATACTTGAAAAAAGGCCACAGGATCAGAAAAGCTTGGCGACACAACGAGACCGACTAGTTGGTGTAGTGGATAGTGTCAAGCGTGTAAACGGACAGAACCAGGAACTGCTGAGAAGTTCCCTTGAAATGGTTCGATTCGAGATGAACATCATCCAGGCGTCTAGAAGAGCTCCACAGACAGCAAATTATTCCAGAGCTTTAGACACTACAGGCGATTGTCTAGGTTACACATCGGGCGGGTTTGATGCAAAGCAGTGAGTAGCCTCTTTGGTAAAAGAAAAAGAGGCTCCGAGCATGTAGATAACCCACCCGGGATAGACGATTTCCCGATAGTGTCTTTTTTGCGCCCAAAAATAGGGTACCAGAGCCCCGGCGCAGGATAAATAAGGAGAAACCAAATGTCACTTATGGCGAACCTTTATGTAGGCCAATCCGGACTGCAGACATCACAAAATGCCCTTAATACAACGGCACATAACATGTCTAACGTGGACACTGAAGGCTATACAAGGCAGCAGGTGTCACAGGGAACCAGAGCATATCAGACTCTTGAGAAAAGATATGACTGCATTGCTCCCAAGCAGATCGGTACAGGCGTTAACTACAACAAATGTAAGCAGGTCAGAAGCGAATTTCTCGATGTCTCCTACAGACAGGAGAGCGGGAGATTGGCTTTTTACGACGTTTCAACCAAGGCACTTGAGGAAATCGAAGACCAGCTGCAGGAGATGAACGGTACAGAGTTCGCAGATTCCCTTAATAACCTGTGGGTATCAGTTCAGGAGCTGGCCAAGGATCCATGTTCAGCAGTTAACCAGAGCGCACTTGTAACAAGAGCTAACGAGTTCCTTACAAGAGCAAAGAGCGTATACAACGGACTGGTTGCTTATCAGGAGAACCTGGATTCCACAGTAGAAATTATGGTAAAAGATATCAACTCAATCGGCGACAAGATTCGTCAGCTGAACGAGGATATCGTATATATAGAGTCAGGCAGACAGGAAAAAGCCAACGACCTTAGAGATGAGAGAAACACTCTTTTGGATAAGCTTGGTGAATACGGCAAGATTGAGTACACAGAAGACGTATTTGGAAATATAACAGTTCTGTTCGAAGGATCATCCTTCGTAACAACTGACCATGTTAACCACATTGGAATAATCACAACAGAGCACGTTGAGCCACCAGAGAGCCCTGTAGGCTATGCTACACCATATTGGGAGTACGCAGCCAAGACAGAGTTGGATGAATATGGCAACAAGGTCATCACATCAATTGCAGGCGGCCACTTATATAACCTTGAAACAACAATCTCAACCACAACCAACACCGATATCGGTAAACTCAAAGCAGTTCTCCTTGCTAGAGGTGATCACAACGCAACCTACCACGATATCGTTGAAGATGAGAATTACTACAACAGCAACATCGCACAGTCAGTAATCATGAACGTTCAGGCTGAGTTCGATCAGATGATACACGCTATCATGACCACGATCAACGATGTTCTGATAAATGCAGAATCAAACCCGGCAACACTGGACAACACAGCTGGTCTTCCTTCTGACTTTGCTCTCTTTGTAGAAGCAAACCCAACTGATCAGCTCACCTACGACATCAACGATGAGAAGCCTGCAGGAACAATATCAACTGGTTTTACAATCATGAACACTCAGGTTAATCCAAAGCTCATCCAGGATCCAACTCTTTTTACCTTCAGAACTATAGATGGTGGCGAGGATACAGCTACCATGACCGCGTTAAAAGAGGCATTTACTAAGGAAGATTACATCCTTAACCCTAACGTATCCACAAGAAACAGCTTTGTCACCTATTACAACAGCTTAGTTTCCCAGGTGGCCAACTCGGGCGACGTTTACAAGTCAATCCAGCAGGCCCAGGAAGAAACAGTATCAGCCGTTTCTTCAGGAAGAGAGCAGATTGTAGGTGTATCAAGCGACGAGGAACTGGAATTCATGATCATGTTCCAGAATGCGTACAACGCTTCCAGTAGATACATCAACGTTGTCAGCGAAATGCTGGAACACCTGGTAAGTACACTGGGTTCATAAAGGAGAAATAATATGACATCTCAATTCTTCGGACTAAATATCGCAGCTTCAGGCCTTAGAGCATCTAATGCTTCCCTGAACACGACTGCCAACAACATAGCAAATGCCAACACAGATGGCTACAGCCGCCAGAAGGTTACACAGGCTGCAAGCAACGCCTTGAGGGTATTTGCCACATATGGATGCGCCGGAGCAGGTGTTGATACCCTTGCAATTGACCGTGTAAGGGACAACTTCTATGATGTCAAATTCAGAAACAACGAACAGCTCCTTGGAAATGTAGAACAAAAGAACTACTACAATCAGCTCATTGAAAAGTATCTTGACGACGACGGAAGCAGCGGATTCTCAACTCTTTTTAACAAGATGGAAGCATCTCTTGAGTCAGTAATGACAGCAGCTGGCACAACAGAGACCAAGACAACTTATATTTCACAGCTCAAGGCAGTAACTGAGTACTTTAACAATGTATACGGAAGCCTTCAGAATGAACAGGCTGATGTTAACGCAGAGATCAAGCTCTGTGCCGACAGAATCAGCGCCATCGGACAGGAAATAGCCAGCATCAATAAGCAGATCAATGTCATCGAGATGACAGGCGCCAAGGCTAACGAGCTCAGAGATAAAAGAGATGTGATGGTGGACGAGCTGTCCAAGATGGTTTCAATAGAGACAAAAGAAACACCTGTCGTTGATGAAAACAATCCAACCAGAGTTACAGGAGCAACTAGATACCAGATATGGATCGCAGGCGCATACGAACTGGTTGATACCTACGAATATAGAAAACTTATCTGCGTTGCCAGAGACAAAGACGGCAGCACCAATCAGAACGACGTTGAAGGTCTTTTCGACATCAAATGGGGCTACGGAAGCTACAAGGACGGCGACAATGTCAACGAACTTTCAGACTTCGCCCTTGATTCACAACTCATTGGTGGTGAACTTCAAGGTCTTTTGGCAATGAGAGATGGTAACAACGGCCAGTACTTCCACGGTAAGAGCGCAAACGCAGAGTGGGTGGGTGATAAGATGGTCGTTACAGTAGATGTTGAGGCTGGATACTTAAAAGACATGACTAAGGCCACACTTCCAGCTCAAGGTAGCATCCACATCGGAGCTAAGGATTACAAGTACGACAGTTGGAGCTACGACGGCGATTCTACTTATAGTTTCGTGATCGACGACGAGACATTGTCATCCTATCCGGATTCAGGCGTAACAGTTAAGATCGGCTACTCCAACAGCTATCAGGGAATCCCATATTACATGGCTCAGATGAACGAGTGGCTTCGCCAGTTCTCAGATGCGACCAACGAGATCATGGTAAGTGGCTACACTTCAGATTCTATCGACGGAATCAACATCCTTACAGGTATGATGGACATGAATTCCCTTGCCCAGTACAGCTACGAGCAGCTGACAACTCTTTCAGAGAACAAGGGCTATTACAACCTGACTGCCGGAAACTTCTCAGTTAACGCAGTTCTTCTAGATAACGCCGACAGACTAGCTACTAAGGCTGACCTCACAGAAGGTGAATCAGAGTTTGGCAATCTCAAGAAGTTAAAAGAGATGTTTGATACCAAGAAGATTTTCCGAGGCGCAACATCCGGTGAGTTCCTGACCAAGGTTCTCGCAGATGTCGCACTTAATAAGAGTAATTCCAACACTCTCGAAGAGACCTACAAGTCTCTCGAGAACACAATCGACAATCAGAGACTTTCAGATTCTGGCGTCGATGAGGACGAAGAGGCATCCAACCTGGTTAAATACCAGAACGCTTACGCCCTTTCTTCCAAGATGATCCAGACTCTGACAGAGATTTACGACAGATTGATACTTCAGACAGGCGTATGATAAGGAGGATCTCATATGCGTATCACCAACAAGATCATGCAGAATAATTCCCTTTACAATATTAATAACAACAAGGTTACCGAGGATCAGCTCAACACCATGATGTCTACAGGGAAAAAGCTTACAAGACCCTCGGATGATCCTGTTATTGCCATAAGAGCTCTAAGACTTAGAAGTAATGTAACACAGCTCTCTCAGTACTATGAGAAGAACGCCAAGGATGCAGAGAGCTGGCTCAATGTTACAGCGGATGCACTTTCTACCATCACAGCTGTCCTTACAGACTCTGTTAAGCAGGCAACCAAGGGCGCCAGCAAGGATCTGACCTTAGACGACCTTGAGACCATCATTACTCAGATGGATGCATTGGCAAAAGAGTATTATTCAACTGGTAATGTAGACTACGCTGGAAGATATGTATTTACAGGATTTAGAACAGATACACCACTTACTTTTGATAAGACTACAACAGCAGCATATACAGGAATCAACGATGAGTTTAATGCTTCTATAGTAAGCGAATCCAAGCGTATTCTTGGTAAGTACAAGCTTGATTCCTCCACAGTTATGGACAAGTCAGCAGAAGATGCTGTATATGAGAACACTATCGTCGAGAGTATAGTCGGAAGAATTCGCTTATCTTACGATAATCTCAACTACATTGCACCTAATAATGCCAATGGCATTAAGAACGAGGCGATGCTTAAATATAGAGAAGACCTGATGCAGCCAGCAACCAGCAGTGTTAGCAGCACAACTCAGGTCATTAATGTAACCTTTAAGACCTATGATGGAATTACCAGATCGGCTACTATCCCGATTGATAATAATGGCAATTACAAGATTACCAATGAAGAGGATGGTGCATCTTACACAGCAGTTGAGCAGGCAAACGGCTCATATCTTGTAACTGCAAGAGACTTATCAGGAAATATCATCGGTACTATTCCTGTCAGCAAAGATGGCGTAATGGGCGAGCTTGATCCTACAATGAGCATCCAGTCAGGAATTGCAAGTTTAGAGACCAAGCAGGTTTCAACACTTACCTACACCGACGATGACAAGAATGCCATAAGCGTGAGACTTCCTCTTTTACCAGCAATCGGACAGACTTACGAGATCGAACTTGATAAGGATGGTTATGTTGCCACTGTTAACAGTGATGGAACCTACACAGTAAAGAACCTGAATGCAGTTAATAATTCTGATGGTTCTTACACCAATACTGTTATTAACGTTACAGCCAATGGCAGCGTAAACTCTTCCTATAAAGAGACAACCATCGTGATTTCCAGTGACGATGACAACATCATTTACTCTACCAGCGAGGAATCCGAGATTGATGCAGCATATGAGAAGCTCTCTAATGGAGAGGCAATGGCAGTTCTGAATGCGGCAACTGGTGAGATACTTTTGTGTGATTCGCTAAAAGACAAGCTTTCAACACTTCCAGATATTATCAATGCCAAGTCTATTGACGTTGTATATGACAAAAAAGAGTGGGTTAACGGCGATATTCGTCCTGAGAATCTTTTCAACTGTACATATACTGATGAAAATGGCAAGCAGATACTCTACAACAAGGGAAATGCCGGCCATGACATCGCTTATGACGTAGGATTTGCACAGTCTGTAATAGTTAACACAACTGCCAGCGAAGTTTTCACAACCGGTGTTAAAAGAGATGTTCAGGATCTTTCAAAGATGCTGAGCGAGCTTAAGCAGATATCAGGAACCCTGACAACGCTTGATGATAAGTTGAAAGCTGCTACTGACGACAAGGTTAAGGAAGTCATCCAGGCGGAAATAGATTCAGCACAGAAGGCATACAATTACCTTCGTGATGAGATGCAGGTGGAATTCGAGCACAAGATCACCTCCAATCAGAAGTCACTTGATGTTGCAAACATTGCTGTTACTAATAACGGAACCAGATCCAAGAGACTTGATCTTGTTAACCAGAGACTCATGAATCAGACCACAACCTTCAAGACTCTCCAGTCTGAGAATGAGGACATAGACCTTGCTGAGACAGCAACCCAGCTCACAACAGCACAGGTAACCTACGAGGCCAGCCTTATGGCAACAGGTAAGATCAGTCAGAGTTCGCTAATAAATTTCATATGATATAGATTTGAAAAGTCATGCATATGATGTGCTTGCACATTATTATGCATGACCTTGCAAATCGAACAATGATGAGGAAAAAAGCAGTATGAATAAAATGAATACTGCGATTTCCGAATTATTGTAGGATTGCGAGAACGAAGTGAAGCAATCCGTATATCATATATATACATATACGTATGCAAGGTTATAAAGTTTTAATAGATATATGACGAAATAACGTATATAATTAATTTGTAATGGGTATCATTATCGTTGATGGAGGTTAAGCAATGAAACTAACAACTAGAATCTTTGGCGAAGTTGAAATTGATGATAGCAAGATAATTTCTTTTCCTAATGGTATAATCGGATTCCCTGACCTCAAGAAATTCACACTTATGTTTGATGAGGAGAAGGGATCAGACACAATCAAGTGGCTTCAGTCAATCGACGAGCCAACCTTTGCGATGCCTGTAATGGATCCACTTATTGTGTGCCCAGATTATAAACCAGAGGTAGAAGCGAGTATTACAGAAGAAATTGGCGATCTTCAGAATGACGATCTTCTGGTACTCGTTACTGTAACTGTTCCTCATGACCTCAAGCAGATGACTGTAAACCTCATGGGACCTTTCATTATCAATGTAAAAGAGAAAAAGGCCGCACAGACCATTATTGATAATGATGACTACCCAGTAAAGTTCCCGATTTACGATATTTTGCAGAAAAATAAAGAAGCAAATTCATAATTAATGTACCATTTAGTGATTACATGTATTATGATTAATAGTAGGTTCGGGGTAAGACAACTAGACTAGCTAAACCACGGAGGGAGAGGACAAATGTTAGCATTATCAAGAAAAAAGAATGAGGCAATCGTAATAAACAACAATATTGAGATTACAGTTCTTGATATCAGGGGTGATCAGATTAAACTTGGAATCGCAGCACCAAAGGAGATTCCTATTTATAGAAAAGAAGTTTACATCCAGATTCAGAACGAGAACAAGCAGGCAACAGAAGATGTTTCCGGTATCGAAGAGCTCAAGAAGTTGCTGTGATAATATTGAGAATAATAAGAGATTGGACAAGGCAATTGCATTTTGCAGTTGCCTTGTTTTTTAGGTAAAAACCTTATGTAGTTTTACAATAAGGTTGATATTTTAGAGGGTAATATATTTGGTAGATTGTTACAAATGACTTGCTAAAAAGTGTATGTTAGTATAGATATACAAGGTGGGGACCTCAGAATTATGGAGGAAATAACATGTTAACACAGCAGGATATACTAGCAATTAAAAATGCTCTTAAAGAAGATTTTGATAGAATCGATAGAAGATTCGATGGAATCGATGAAAGATTCGAAGGAGTCGATAGGAGATTTGATGAAATCGATGAAAGATTCGAAGGAGTCGATAGAAGATTCGATGAATCCGACAATAGATTCGAAGGAATCGAAAGTCGCTTAGACAAGCTTGAAAGGGATGTCAAAGAGATTAAGATTGATCTTCTCGAGAACAACGTGATTCCTAGACTCAATACTATCGAGCAGTGTTATTTAGACACTTCTAAGAGGTATATGGAGAGTGCTGACAAATATGACAATGCTATAACTGATATTGAGGTTATGAAACTTGCAATTCAGAAGAATTCAGCAGATATCCGTGAACTTCAGTTAAAACAGGCATAAATTTGAAAGAGTAGCTTTGATTTAGCTTAACTACATATGATGGGGTTAAAGAGCCGGTACACGAATGTGTGTATCGGCTTTTTGTGATATTATATACATAATAACGATGCAAAGAAGTGGTGTGAATGGAAAATGATTGACAAATCATGAATTGCATTTTTGATAAGCATCTATTGTATCTATTTTGTTTATTATCGATGCCATTTATATGCTTTTATTTTTCCATGTGCATCGAAGAAAAGAATTATTGTATTAATTGATGCTAATTCTTTCTCCGAAGGTGCATGTATTTCATCGATAACCAAAATTCTTGCATTATTGATGAACTCACTTCTCACGATGTCTTATAAATTTCATCTATTATGGCTATCTATATAAAAATAGATGCAAAATAAGTTTTCAGATTACTTTTTATTCAGGATTACAGATTGATGAGAATATTATATTATTCATGGGACGAATTTAATGGTGAAGATTGCAGAGATGCAATGGTAAGGCTTGGCCATCAGGTGGATACCATAAAGGTTAATATGAATGGGTATGAACTGACACCGGAGATTGAACAGGCCTTTGCAGAGAAGCTTGGGATTAGGTATAGTGCTGAGAATACTACTAATGGTGTGGCTGAAAGTGGCTATGACCTGGTCTTTTCTTTTGATTTCTTCCCCAACATTTCAGAATTCTGTCAGAAGCATAATATTCCTTATATTTCCTGGGTATTCGACTGCCCACATTACACCATAGATTCTCACCATGCCAATAATCCTGTAAATCGAATATTCCTCTTTGACAAGAAGCTTTTCAGCCAGATGCTGAAGAACTCAAGTAAAATAAAGGCTAGTATAAATGCTGATTCAACTTTAGATAATGGAACATCTACCTTCAGATATTCCCCCCTTGCAGTCAACGCAGAAAGGCTATCCAAGCTATGCCAAGACCTTGATGCAGAGACAGGCGGAAATATTGTGTATCAGCATGACGTATGTTTTCTTGGAAGTCTTTACGACAATGACTACAATTTCTATGATCAGGTTAAGTTTCTGCCACCTTATCTCAAGGGCTATGTTGATGCCGTGATCGCAGCTCAGGAGCGTGTTTTTGGTGCGGACTTTTTTACAGAGGATGCTATTTTTTCAGATGACCATGTCAGAGAGCTCAGGGAATACATCAAGTTCGAAGATACTGGTAAATATGAGATCAACTATGATAATGTGATCCGAGATATTCTCAGGAAGAAGGTAACTGTCAATGAGCGTCACCACATCCTTGAACAGATGGGTAAGCACTTTGAGACAGTTCTTTATACTGCGCCTGGGGCAAGGGACATTCCCGGAGTCTGCAACATGGGAGTTGCTGACTATTACACCAAGATGCCCAAGGTCTTTCGTCGTAGTAAGATTAACCTCAATATAACTCTCAGATCTATTCTGTCAGGAGTACCCTTACGCGTAATGGATGTTTTGGCGGCAGGAGGATTTCTTATCACCAACTATCAGGAAGAGATTGCCGAGTATTTCGTTGACGGTCAGGATCTAGTAATGGCCTACACACCTGAGGATATGGTGGAGAAGACTGCCTACTACCTTGAGCACGATGAGGAGCGCAAGGCTATAGCTCTTAATGGCCAAAAAAAAGTCATGGAGAACTTTGCCTATACAAAGCTCCTTCCTCAAATACTCACTTTCTGACATTATTTACTCTGGATCATCTACCCAAACATTGATCCAATTCTTAAATTTCTATAAATTCTTACTTTTTTATCCCTTATCCTATAAAGAAATAATCCCTATCTCCGATATATGTGATAAGAAAGACTGCACGCTAGCTATGCACAAATGTAGCCCAGTCTTCATCACATAGATTTAATACAACAAAACGCTAGCAACGTATAAATAAGGATTTTTCCTGATTCTGACATGGAGGTATAGGATTATGGGAATCGAAGCAATTAACGGCTTTAGTCCGCTCATTCAGCAGACACAGCCACAGGTTAGAACACAAGTACAGGAGCAAAGCCAGTCTCGCTCTGAGGTTGTAAATGCGGAGGCAAATGGCAGTACTCAGAATATTGAACTTAAAGTAGAAGCTACTGATAATTCAGCAGGTTCTAATGGTGATGCCCAGAGCGGCCCTCAGACATATACTCAGACACAGAACAGACTCGCAGAGACAGAAGAGCAGATCCAGGCTGATAATGCCAAGGTTAAACAGGCAATTACAGAGATGACCAAGAATGCCAAGTCCAGCGCTGAGGCAGTCTTTGGAATACATGAAAAGACAAATCGTGTGACCATCAAGATGGTTGATAAAGAAACCAAGAAGGTCATCAAGGAATTCCCACCAGATGAGACTTTGGATATGATCGCCAAGGTTTGGGAAATCGCAGGAATCATGGTAGACGAAAAGAGATAACGTTATGCATGACACGGATGTCAATGTTACAAACTCACGGACTGAGAAAGGAGAACGCCTATGCCTATCAGAATAACAGGAATGAATTCAGGTCTTGATACTGAGAGCATCATAACCGCCCTCACCAGTACCAAGAAGACCAAATGGGACACTGCTGTAGGTGATCAGAAAAAACTCACCTGGAAGCAGGACAAATGGAAAGAATTAAATAAGAAAGTTGTTTCATTTTATAATGGAGCACTTAGCAGTATGAGATTCTCAACTGCTTATACCAAGAAGACAACTTCAGTTTCTAATGAGAATGCAGCTTCAGTTATAACTGGCGACGGTGCTATGGATACAACCCAGAACCTCAGCATCAAGAGCCTTGCTACAGCAGCATATCTCACAGGATCGAAGATAGACGCCAAAAAGGATACAGATGTATCAGAACTTGACTTAGCACCAGGAGATAAGCTGGAATTCAAGATTGGCGGAAATGCAAATGACGTTCTTTCAGTTAGTATTGAAGAAGGCGATACAATCGAAAAAGTACTTAGCAAGCTTAAAAACGCCAAGTCTTCTGAGTCTCAGACTCAGCTCAACTTCAATTTTGATGAGAACAATGGAAGATTCTTCGTTTCAGCTAAAGAGGCTGGCGTAGCAGCAGGCTTTGAACTTGCAGGTGATGCTGATACCATGAAGAAGCTTGGCTTTGAAGTCAAGCAGTATGAGGATGGCAGCAGTAACTACATAGCTGGAACAAAGGCTAAGATCACATTAAATGGTGAGACCTATGAATCGGACAGCAACACCTTTGAAATCAACGGTCTGACTATTACAGCCAAGCAGGTTGCAGAAAATGTCACTCTCACAACCAAGCAGGATACAAGTGGCATCTATGACAATATCAAGAACATGATAAAAGAGTACAACGACCTCATGAAAGAGTTCGCTAAGCTCTACAACGCAGATGCTGCCAAGAAATACAAAATGCTCACTGACGATGAAAAAGACGCCATGAGCGACAAAGAAGTAGAAGCCTGGGAAGAGAAAATCAAAGATGGCCTTCTTTCAAAGGATGAAACTGTTGGAAACCTTAGAACTGCCATGAGAGACATAATGAATTCTTCTATGAATATTACTCTCAAGGACGGAACAACCAAGTCACTTTCACTTGCAAGCTTTGGTATTTCAACAGGAAGCTACTTTGGAACAGAGGAAAACGAAAGAGATGTTTTCCACATCGATGGCGACAAAGACGATACCACATCAAGCGGAAATACAGATCTTCTCAGTGCATTTATTTCGACAGATCCACAGGCAGTACAGGATTTCTTCTCACAGTTATCCAAAGACCTGTACGGTAAGCTTTCAGATCTCATGAAAGGCACTCAGTACAGCAGCTCTTTTACCATCTACGAAGACAAGCTTATGGCATCTCAGTACAGTGCGTATAACACCAAGATCTCTGATGCACAGAAAGCTTACGAGGCCGCTCAGGACAAGTACTACAAGCAGTTCTCCAAGATGGAGACAGCACTTGCCAAGGTTAATTCAACAAGCGGATCACTCACCAGCTTCTTTGGCGGAGGCAGCTGATAACTGAAGTTTATTATAACGGAATGATAAAAAAGAATGCGAGGGAGCGTAAACTATGCCAGTATTGACTACACAGCAAAATGCCTATGCACAGTATAAAAATAATAAAGTTATGTCAGCATCAGGTCCGGAATTGACACTCATGCTGTACGATGGAGCGATCAAGTTCCTTAATATTGCGGACTTTGCAATTGAAAAGAAGGACATTCAGAAGGCTCACATCAATATTATTAAGACAGAAAAGATTATTGAGTATCTGAGAAATACCCTCGATATGAAGTATGCAGTTGCTCAGGATTTCGAAAACATGTATTCTTATATTGCAAGGAGACTTGTTGAAGCAAATATTTCGAAAGATAGAGATATTATTGCAGAGGTCAACAAGCATATGCACGCAATAAGAGATAACTGGATCGAAGTAATGAAGGCTAATCACGTATACGCCAAGGATGCATGATAATCTGCATCAGAAAGTGTGAGGGGAAAATGTTAACATCCAGCTTGGACATGTTAGAAGAAAGTCTAGTTAAGAAGCTCGATATCATGACTCAGATTGAAGAGGAGAATGAGAAGCAAAAAGAGGTGCTCTCAAGTATGGAGGAAGAGAGAGAGCCTGAATTTGAAGCAACCGTCGATCGCAAGATGGAGCTGATCGACCAGCTAGAACTTCTCGATGACGGTTTCCAGTCACTCTTTGACAGGGTTAAAGAGGAAGTTAACAATAACAAAGACCTGTATAAAGACAACATCAAAAGAATGCAGCAGCTGATACAGGAAATTACTGGCAAGAGCGCATCTATAGAAGCCAGCGAGCATAGGAACAAAAGACTGGCAGAAGAGTTTTTCAGCTCGGCGAGACAGAAGATGAATGAAAGTAAACGTTCATCGGCAGCAGCCTTTAACTATTATCAGACCATGAATAATTTTAAAGACATTCCGCCGCAGTTTCTGGATAACAAACACTAAAGCATTAAGAAAATACATGACGAGGATCTAGATCACCTGAATCTGGATCCTCTTTTTATTGCGCCAATATATCAGACAATAGAAACAAAATTTGTAAGGCTACAAAGCTAGAAAACATCCCCTGTCGGCTAGTTTTGTCAAAAACTTAATAGCAAAAATCAATTTTTTTGAAAAAATTTTCAAATTGTAGAAAAAATATAAAAAAAAGTTTCAAAAAGGGGTTAAGTTATGAAATAAAGTGTCGATACTATTAGTGAAAAGAAAACAAAAGCAGCCATGGAAGGGACTCCGCATAAGGTCTGCACAATAAATTAAGATGGAAAGGCAGCAGGGAAGCGGGCCCCGGTCATGGAGGAATTAAATATGGTAGTACAACACAACATCACCGCTATGAATTCTAACAGACAGCTTGGCATTACAACTGATATCCAGGCTAAGTCAAGTGAGAAACTCTCTTCTGGTTACAGAATCAACAGAGCAGCTGATGACGCTGCAGGTCTTGCGATGTCCGAAAAAATGAGAAGACAGGTTAGAGGTCTTACTCAGGCTTCTGCAAATGCCCAGGATGGTATCTCTATTGTTCAGACTGCAGAAGGTGCGCTCAATGAAGTTCATGATATGTTACAGCGTATGAACGAGCTTGCTGTTAAGGCTGCCAATGATACACTTACAACACAGGATCGTTCCTATATCCAGCAGGAAGTAGTTCAGCTCTCCGACGAGATCACAAGAACAGCTGAATCCACAGAGTTTAACGATCAGCATCTTCTGGATGGAACATTTACTAATAAGAATCTTCAGGTTGGCTCAGAGACAGATTCACAGAACCAGATTAATCTTTGCATAAAGAAACTTAGTGCTACTACAATCGGCGTAGGTGCTGTCTTTAAGGAAACAGATGATGGTTTAAATACCGAAGCTAAAGATCAGATCAGTGTAATGTCACACTCAAAGGCTAAGCAGTCCATCGAGAACATTAAGCAGGCCCTTATCTCCATTTCAAAGCAGAGATCAGATCTTGGTGCTATCCAGAACAGACTTGAGCATACAATCAAGAACCTGGATAACGTAGTAGAGAATACTCAGGCAGCTGAATCACAGATTCGTGATACAGATATGGCAGAGGAGATGGTTAGATATTCTAACAACAATATCCTCGCTCAGGCAGGTCAGTCAATGCTTGCTCAGGCAAATCAGACAAATCAGGGTGTACTTTCACTCCTTCAGTAAAACCGGAATAGATAATCCAGAATCCATAAGCACATCGAGCGGTGGCCTTCAAAAAGCCACCGCTTTTAAAATTTATTTTTAATTAATAAATTTAGGACTAAAGTTTTTAGATTTATAGTCGATAATAAAGGTGTAAGTAAACAAGAGAGATGTTTTATGCCAGCAATAAAACGGATCTCAAATAACAAAGCAAACGAGTGGCATGGAAGCCACCGTATTTATCAAGGAGGATAAAATTATGGTAGTACAACACAACATTACAGCGATGAATTCAAACAGACAGCTTGGTATCACAACTGGTATCCAGGCAAAGTCAAGTGAGAAACTGTCATCTGGTTACAAGATCAACAGAGCAGCAGATGATGCAGCAGGTCTTGCTATATCAGAAAAGATGAGACGTCAGGTTAGAGGTCTTACACAGGCTTCTGCTAACGCTCAGGACGGTATCTCAGCAGTACAGACAGCTGAAGGTGCTCTTAACGAAGTTCATGATATGCTTCAGAGAATGAACGAACTTGCAACAAAGGCTGCAAACGATACGTTGACATCAACAGATCGTTCTTACATCCAGTCAGAGATGAATGCTCTTTCAACTGAGATCACAAGAACAGCTGAAGCAACAGAGTTCAACAACCAGAAACTTCTTGATGGATCTTTCACAAACAAGAATCTTCAGGTTGGTTCTGAGACAGAAGACAAGAACCAGATCAATATCTGCATTAAGAACATGTCAGCTACAACTATCGGTGTTCAGGCAACAGCTATTTCTGTAACATCTCACGAGCAGGCTAAGTCTACAATTACAAACATCAAGACAGCTCTTCAGTCAATTTCTACTCAGAGATCTGACCTTGGTGCTATCCAGAACAGACTTGAGCACACTATCAAGAACCTTGATAACGTTGTTGAGAATACTCAGAGTGCTGAATCTGCTATCCGTGATACAGATATGGCAACCGAGATGGTTAAGTATTCTAACAATAACATCCTTGCACAGGCAGGTCAGTCTATGCTGGCACAGGCTAATCAGTCTAACCAGGGTGTTCTTTCACTTCTCGGCTAATATCTACAATAGAAATGTTTTAAATCTGTTTGAAACATTGCAACTACCTAAAAGGGCTCCGGCTATGCCGGGGCCCTTTTTCAAATGTTTTTAAATTGGAGCAATAAGTCCATTATACTTGATGGTGCCATTAGAATACTCTCCAAGGGCACCACTTTCCAAAACTGATAAGAAAAACTGCTCGGAAGATAGCTTTTCACGATAACGCTTGTTTCTAAAAAGCTCTGTCAGACTTGGCTCAGTTTCCTGATATTTTTCAAATGTTACAGCATGATAATCTTTAGAAAGCCAATCAATATCCTCCTGATTAAAATCATTTATATTAACAAAGAAGCTCAGATTTCTAAAACTTTTCCAATTTCTTAGTTTATATTCAGCTGGGTATTTCATTCCAATCCAGGTTCCGTAGGTTTCAAATTCTGAAAAACCGATTGCAAGATTATCATTTCCAAGACAGCTAGTGATCTTTTCATAGAAAACATCACCGGTAAAATGCGTATTTTCAATATCTACTATCATATCAAGCATATATTTCTTACTAAATAACATATGCTCTGATATAAAAGATTTTTCTATTATTTTGTTAAATCCAAAGAGCCTTTCTATGGTTAAAAAATATGAATAATTACCATCTGGTTTGGTATCCAGGAAGGGCTTGCCATCATCAGAAAACATCTCAATCTTTTTTAAGGGGATAGTGTCCGAGTCCCAACATAGATAGTAATCTGTTTGACATATTTGTGAATAAGCCATTTTTAGATACTGTTGGTAATACCAGTGAACAGATGATGGATTGCTTTGCGTCGCGTTCTTTTTTAAATCATCATATATGGCTTTCACCGCTATGATGGGCACAAGCTCATTCTCATCTATGTAACTGACCTTGTTATCATCGAATAGGCCGGAAGAAATATCTGACGAAGCTATTTCGCCCACATTTTTCGGACCAATAAGCACGATTTCATTTATTGGGAGATATTTGAAAAAGGTTTTGTAATATCCTTTGGTTCGATTGTAGTCATCTATTATTGTAGGAATGACACAAGGAAATTTTTGGGATTCGTTATGATCAAGCTCTGACATAGTAAACCTCCATATTATTTCGTGATAATTCTGAGTATTTCTATTACTCTGTTAAGAACTGAACCATTTTCATTAACAATATTAAAACCATTATCTGCAATTCTACGTCTTTCGTCCTCGTGATTCAGATAATAGGTGGCTTTATCTACCAATTCAGCATAGCTTTTGTAGGTTACAAGGTGCTCCCCGTCTTTGAAAAACATGTCAATCTCCGGCTGATAATTAGTAAGAAGAAATCCCTTGCATCCAAGCACATCCCATATTCTTTGGGATAAGCCACTTGAGATGGGACGCATAGTTATATTCAGATTGATTTTGCTTTGTCTGAAAACAAATGGCATCTCAGTAAGACTGTTTACTCCGCCGTGGATAATAACTTTATCTGATATTTCACTTGTTTTGCTTTGAGTAAAAAGATGCAGATTACAGTTGGGAACGCTAGTTGCAATCAGGTTAAGTACTTTTAATCTTTCTTTATGTGCCATATGGGGGCCTAAGTAGTCATTTAATGCTACATATTCAGAAATATCTCTTACGCTCATGTCAGATGGATAAAAATCATTACTACATTCTTTCAAAGAAGATACAAGCTCTTTGTCCACAATCTTTGAAAGTTCTTTCAACCCATAAACCTCTCCTTCAAACTGGTGCTCTATTGCGGAATTCACTCTGGCGGTGATTTTATCTGGGAGATTTTTTAAGTTTGATAAAGGGTCTTTTTCACTGTAAAGAGACCCAACAAAAGAAATGTTGTATTTATAAGAGTTAGTGTCTCCTAGGGTCTCACTAAGTCTAGCATTTGCTGCTCCCAAAGGAAGGTGAAAAATACACTCAGGGTTCTCATCGCTGATGGAGCGGAATTGATCTTTATCAAAAAGAAATATTCTATTGAATTTGCTTCGGATAGAAGCGTTATATATTTCAAAAACAGGACAATCTACAGTCATTGCAACATAGAAAACATGTAGCTTTTCGCACAGTATTGCTATGAAGGGAAGATAGTTAATTGAAAAAACAAACAGAGGCCTGCTATCAAAAATCATATTACCAAGGTGGTTTATTTTTTCTTCTAAGGCCAGGGACTGATCCATTCCGTCGCTATCTTCAAGAACCTCAACACCAAGAGCTTTGAAGGCATCAATATAATCTGGTTCGCATATGCTTTTGTATCGGTAAAAGATTATGTTCATATAAAATCTCCAGGAATCAATCTGATTCGCATTACTTAATGATATTATACCAAAAACATGACGTTATATGGTGTATAATTAAACTGTGAAGTTGCACACTTACATGTAATGTGAGGACATTTATGGGTATTATCAAAAGACAAATATCCACCAAAGACTTATTTGAAAACATAAAGAGTTCATTGCATAAAGATGAATCTTTATTTGATAAGTATAAAGCAAGTGATCTGTTAGCGTGTGTATATACTGACATTGCTGACGCCAGGCAGATTGTGGAAGAAAATAAGATATTAAATCTTTATGCTACTGTGGAAAAGAAAGAGCAATATCTTGAGAAGACATTGAAGTCTCATGATGCTGTGGGTGTTAGTACATGCTTGGATGAACTACTTTCGACTATTGACGAGCTTCCCCCAAAAGAGGTTATAGAGCAAACAAATTATGATGAAGCTTATGAGAGGCACCGCGTTGAAGAAACCATAGTTGTACTCGGGGATTCACATGTTAATTTCTTTAGCGGAAATGAAGCATTAACATTTTTGCCTATTGGACAGGAAATAAATGTATCACCCCAGATAAATGGTTTTCCTTTTACTGCACTTCATTTAGGAGCATGCCTTGCTTATAAATCTAATATGTATGGCTCCTCAGAAGGATTTTTAGAAAAATTGGACTGGCTGATGGAGCATTTTATTATTCCAGGTGGAAAAGTTGTGGTGAGCCTTGGAGAAATAGATATAAGATGCCACGTATTCAAACAAACGATTAGACAAGGCTGTTCGTATGAAAAGATAGTGGATGATATTTTGAATAACTATTTTGACATGCTTTTATATGTTAAAGAGCATGGATTTACGACTTATATCTGGGGACCAATAGCATCACAAACTGAAAGCTGCCCAGTTGATGGGTATCTTCCTCGGGTTGGCAGTGAAGTTGAAAGAAATCTTGCCACCAGATATTTTACAGATTGCGCAAGGAAGAGATGCCAGGATATGGGAATTGGATTATCTTCAATTTTTGAAAACATGGTGGATGATAACCTAAAAACCAGAGAATCTTTTCTTTGCAGTGATATGTGCCATTTGACACAGAATGTTTATGATGTAGCGGTAGAAGCTTGGGATAAATCTGGTATTTTAAGGTGAAGTACAGATGAGATATGGCCTGTTATACCTAAATGAACTTAAATATGATGATCTTGCCTGGGTATTTGTTAAGAATGGATATGATGCAGAGATTATAGATACTGGCATATCTGTGGACAGCATAAAACCTGAGGATGCAGAAAAGGTGTCTGATCAGCTTAAACAAAATGGCATAGATATCGCAATCACTATGGATTTTTGTCCTGCTGTGTCAGATGCCTGTCAAGATTGTGATATCCCATATATTGCATGGATTAATGATGCTCCGCAGCAGGCGCTATACAACAGATAGATTACAAATTCTAATACTCATATTTTTTCTTTTGATGCTGGACAGGTTAAGGAACTTCAGGTAATGGGAGCCAGAGATGTTGTTCATTTTCCTCTTGCTACAAATGTATATAGAAACTCCGGGCTTGTAATCTCAGAGGATGACCAAAATCGCTATGAATGTGATGTTTCTTTCATTGGGAGTTTATACGTTGACGATTTTTATGACAAGGTTTATGGATTAGCATCTGATAATACAAGAAAAGAGATGGATTCTATACTGAAGGATAGTGTGGGAATCTGGGACGGGACAGATAGACTGGCTGGAAGATTATCAAAAGAGGCTATGGATGACCTTCAGAAGATATGTCACTTTACATATGACAGTGATAATCCTTTCGCTCTTGGTGTGGATAAGTATTTGGTTTCAAGGTTATTTGCCAGAAAACTCACTCACCTTGAAAGGATTGAAGCAGCCCAGATGCTATCTGGAAGAGATTTTAGGCTATATACCTCTAGTAAGGATTTTGAGATAGAGGGAGTAGATTTATGGCCAGCTCTTAGCTATGATGAGGAGCTTCCCAAGGCCTATCACCTTAGTAAGATTAACCTTAATATTACGCTTCACTCCATTACGTCGGGGATACCACTTAGAGTATTCGATATTATGGGAGTTGGAGGGCTTGTTCTAAGTAATTATCAACCTGAAATCGAAGAATTTTTTACTATAGGTAAGGATATAGAAGTATACAGAAGCCTGGATGAAATGGTGGATAAGGTGGATTATTATCTGACTCACGAGAAGTCCAGAAACTTCATAGCACTTAATGGATACAAGACTGTTTCTGAAAAATACAGTTATGATGTAGCATTTCAGAAGATGATGGAACACATAAACGTTAAGCTGTAGCAAGGAATGAGGCATATGAAAATTCTCTTTCTAGATTGGAAGAGCCTTGGAAATGAAGACATAGTAAGTACTGCCCAGTATCTTAATCATCACGGATATAGTATAGATATAAAGCTCTATCCTTTTGACAATCACATCGAAGATGATGATAAGGAGGCAGCAGATGCTTTGGCAAAGGAGATTAGAAACCAATCTCCTGATTTTGTCTTGTCTTTTAACTATTTTCCGCTTGTATCTAATGTCTGCAAGGAGGCTGGAGTTAAGTATGCAGCCTGGGTTTACGATAATCCAGCAGTGAGGCTTTTTTCCTACACTCTTATCAATTCCTGTAATTACGTTTTTGTTTTTGATTCTCAGATGTATGAGACCTTTGCAAGTCAAGGAATTAAGACAGTTTACTATCTCCCAATGGCAGCAGCAGTAAGGCGTTACGATAATCTTCCAGATAATCCGGAAAAAGAAATAAAATACCGCGGAAAGGTATCTTTTGTAGGACACCTATATAGCGAAGATCATAACTACTATGACAGGATTATAGAAAAAGCATCTGATTATACAAAAGGTTATCTTGAGGGGCTTATAAAATCCCAAATGGAGATACAGGGCCTTAATCTGATTGATAAGTCGATCTCGCCAGTAGTTATGCAGGAAATGATAGATATTCTGGGAGTCAAGCCTGGGTACGACAGCGTTGTTACGTATGAGTACCTATATTCCAATTATGTGATAAACAGGAAGATAACATCTATCGAAAGAAGTCAGATTCTGACTGATATAGGGAAAAGATTCTCTGTGGAATTGTATACCTCCAATACGAAGTTTGCAGGTGAGGGTATTACCAATCACGGCGAGGTGGATTATTACCTGAGCATGCCTTATGTTTTCAAGAACTCAGACGTAAATTTAAATATATCTCTTAGGAGCATTCAGAGAGGAATTCCATTAAGATGCATGGATATCATGGGATGTGGGGGATTTCTTTTGACAAATTACCAGGAGGACATGCTCCAGTTCTTTGAACCGGGAAGAGACTACGTGTATTACGAAAGCAGGGCAGATTTGTTGGATAAGGTTGAATACTACCTTACTCATGAGGATGAAAGAGAAGCCATCGCTGAAAATGGCTATAAGAAGGTAGCCAGAGACCACACGTATGAGAAACGACTTCAGGAAATCATTAGTGTAGTAATGGGAACTGGCTGAGAATTGTTTAGATAAGGATAGATGCCTATGAAAGTACTTTTCATGGATATTAAAATCTTTTTTGCCAATATGGACATGCTGGAAGCCTTTGAAAGCTATCGTGATGATTCTGGTAAGGCGCTTGAAATCGTCAAGTATCCTTATGATTATGATGAGAAAAGAGTCAGAAATGACGAAGTCTTTGAAACTGATTTTCAAAAGGCATTAAGAGAGAATAGTCCTGATTTTGTCTTTTCTTTTAACTTTCTGCCTGTTATATCCAAGGTTTGCAATAAAGAAGGAGTGATATATGTTTCCTGGATCTATGATAATCCGGAAAACCTCTTGTATTCCTACCAGGTAATAAATAAGTGCAATATTGTCTGCATGTTTGACTCAGGACAATATGAGCTTTTTAGGAAAAACAGGATAGAAACTGTGGAATATCTGCCACTTGCTGCGTCAACTAAAAGGCTGGACAAGATGATTCCAGGAAAGGACGAGATAGATAAGTACTCCGCTGATATATCCTTTGTGGGATCTTTATATACCGAAAGAAAGCAGTATTACGATGAAATAGCTCCTAAAGTAAATCCCTATACACTTGGATATATGGATGGTCTTATAAGGGCTCAATTACAAGTAGATGGCATGAATTTTATAGAACAGTGCCTTACTCCGGAAATTGTGGACGACATACAAAAAGCGAGCAATTTGTACATTTACCCTGACAGCGCTGAAACCTTGGAATATCTTTTTGCTAATTACATTATAAACAGGCAGGCTACAATTCTTGAGAGAAAAGAAATTCTGACAATGATAGGGGAGAAATATCCCTTAAAGCTATATACATATAAGCAAAATAATGCCTTTGCGCCTAAGGGAGTTGAGAATATGGGGCCTGCGGACTATTTCGAAGTTATGCCGTATGTATTTAAGCTCAGCAAGATTAATCTTAATATCACGCTTAGGAGTATTCAGAGAGCGATTCCGCTAAGGTGTTTCGACATTTTAGGAGCGGGGGGATTTCTCTTGACTAATTTTCAAACGGATTTCCTCAGACATTTTGTACCAGACGAAGACTATGTATATTATGAGTCTCGCGCAGACCTCATGGATAAGATTGGGTATTATCTAAACCATGACGAGGAAAGACAAGCTATTGCAAGGAATGCGCACGACAAGATTATGAGAGAAAATACTTTTGACGTGAGAGTTGGTCAGATACTTGAGATGGTAAAATCTCGTTTGAATAAGTGAGAGCTTGAGAGGTGACTTATGAAGGTGGCGTTGCACAATGGAGGTATATGTTGATTTCAGTAATTATGCCGGTTAAGAACAACGAAAAAATATTCCCCCATGCTGTAAGTTGCATCCTGAATCAGCAGTATACTGACTGGGAGCTTATTATCATGAAGGGATGCTCATCGGACAGAACCCGAGAATTAGCGGATTCTTATGCTGAGTCAGATGAAAGAATCAGAGTTTTTCATGTAGATGAATGGATATATGAGAGCATTAACATCGGTATTTATCATGCTAAAGGCGAATATATTACTTTTTTAAACTCTGACGATAAGCTTGCTGAAGATGCACTTGCCATTGCTGCAGATTATATTGACAGGTATGGAGTGGATTTGTTCCTGTTTCCTGTTGGAGTTTACCGCGTCGATAGTCAACAGAACATTATCGAAGATTGTACGCCTCCTATATTTAATGTTTTAGATAAAGAACTGGTGCTTCAAGATGCAAAGAGCGTAAGAGACTACTGGGAAGACTTATTCTTTTTTTCAGGACTTTTACAAAATCAGCTCAATGTGTACAAAAAGAAGGTAGTAGAGGGGATTAGATTTAGAAATGACTATGTGAACGCTGACCAGTTGTACAATCTTGAAGTCATGCCAAAGGTGAATTCACTTGCATATTACCCAAAGGTGCTTTATCAGTTTTTGGAATATCAGAAGACTGATAATATGAATGCTTCAGTGGGAAAGTTTTATGAATATCATTTCGATATGTGCAACGAGCTATATTATAGAACTTTAAACCTGTTTGCAAGCTATAACCTTGATAGTGACAGAGTCAAACACTTATTAAGAGAAAAAAGGATTACAAGCATTATTTCAGAGCTTGAAACCTATAAATTTGAAAACTGCGACATTTCTTTTACGGAAAAAATTCTAAAGATTATGCAACACGTTAATTACTGGAAAGATATTTTTATAATAGAAAATAGATTTGAGGAATTGGAAAACAAAGTAATTGCTGTTTGTTACGAGCTTTATATGTTATCTAGACTAGAAGAGGAACAGATTTCAAGCGAAATATATGAAATAATTGTGGGCATAATTGAAATCTTTAGTATTTCGTCAAAAGGACCCCAAGGGGTAGATATCAAGAAAATATACGGACTGGTAAAGGCTTATAATAATCCGGCACATATCGGAATTAGCATTTTGAATGAACTGTTATAAATGACCTGTTGTTTGAATGCATTTGAGGGCGAATGATGGAAACCAAGCACAGTTTTAACACACTTGTGGTAATAACTCCCAAGGACTTTCAGAGATTGATTAGCTTATATCCAAGGCTGGCAGATGCCATAGATTATGGACAGATTCTGTTTGTGGCTGATCCGGAGATAGAGAAGATAATAGATGGCAGTAACTTAAAGGGAAGGGTAGGAACTGTAGATGAGAATAGTATTCTGCCTTTTGGTGAAGTCCATGCCTGCATGAAGGAGAAAATGAAGAATATCCTGGCAGGTAGAGACCTTCCAAGGGGCGTGACAGGCTGGTATTATCAGCAGTTTCTCAAAATGCAGTATTCACTAACTTGCCAGGATGAGTATTACATGGTGTGGGATGGTGATACGATTCCCTGTAAAAAAATAAGCATGTTCCAGGAAGAGTCGGGCAAGCCTTACCTTGATATGAAGCATGAATACCATGCTGAATATTTTGAAACTATGGGGCGGATTCTTCCTGGATTTGGCAAGGTTATAGAGAGGTCTTTTATCTCAGAACATATGCTGTTTAGAACAGATATTATGAGGGCGCTGATAGCTGATATTGAAAATAATGACAATATACCAGGACAAAAATTCTGGGAAAAGATAATAAATGCTATCCCTGAGGATAAGATTCAGGACTCTGCATTTAGTGAGTTTGAAACCTATGGAACCTATGTCGCCCTTAAATATATGAATGTCTATAAACTAAGAGAATGGCATTCCTTTAGACAGGGAGGAAATTTCTTTAAGATAGATACTATATGTGACAGGGATTTTAACTGGTTAGCGAAGGACTTTGAGGCTATTTCATTAGAGAAAGGCCACGAAGTCAGAGAGGATAACGCCAATCTTTTTGACAATCCTTATTATCAGGAAAAGCTCACTCCCAAGCAGATGCTGCAGGCAGCGCAGCTGGAGTATAAAGAAGGGTATAAGGAAGTATGGGCAGATGATAAGGCTGCTGCGGAGGCTAATACTACAATGGGCAGCTTTAACGCAGATGATGTGGTGCCGGAAAGTCCAATCAAGTATCTTAGTGAGGATACATACAAGATATACAAAGAGCTTGGAGACAGCCTTGTGAGCAAAAATGATAACCAAGCTTATTTGTGCTATGAGAATGCAGAGTTTCTTTGTATGGATGATAATGAGAGATTAAAGCTTTCGAGTCTGAGAATGGGCCTTATTGAAAAGGGAGGTTTGTCCGTTAACAAGACCGCCTTCATAGTTTTATCCTACAATAATCTATACTTTACTCAGCGTTGCATTGAGAGTATATATACTAACTGCAATCCAGACAGTTGCCTTCTTGTTATATTTGATAATGGTTCCACAGATGGAAGTCAGGAGTGGCTTTCAGCATGGGGGAATGAACATGATGAGGCGTTGATAATATTAAATGAGGAGAATCTTGGCTTCTCTTCGGGAAATAATGCAGCCTGCCAGTATGTACCGGAAGGTTTTGATATCTTTTACCTTAATAATGATACCAGAATGCCAGCTAATGCTTTGTTCTGGATGAGAATGGCGCTATACTCATCAGATGATGTTGGCGGTATTGGCGCTCTTCAGAACTATGCTGACGCGGACCAGCTTATGGAAGTTAAGTTCGATCTTCCTGAGCAATATGTTGAGTTTGGAGCAGAAAACAATGTTCCTATGGAGAAGCCGTTGGAAGAGCAAAGCAAAATATGTGGATTTGCCATGCTTATTAGAGAAAAGGTCTATCGTGAAACAGGAGGCTTTGATGAGGCGTTCAACCCTGGATTCTTGGAGGATGATGATTTAAGCCTTCAGATAAGGAATTTGGGCTACAAGCTTTATGTTTGCCATAATAGCTATATTTATCACGCTGGAAGCCAGAGTTTCATTAAGCGAAATGATACCAACGAGATGTTCCAAAAGCATAGAAAGCTGATAATAGATAAGTGGAAGTTTGATCCTTCTTTATATGCTGCAATGAGCATTAACGAGCTGGAATACATTAAAAATCTCGAAAAAAAGGGATACAAAAAGGATTCTACGTTTAAACTTTTACATATTGGCTGCGGCTGCGGCAATATGCTTGGCAGAATTCATTATATGTATCCTAATGCACAGCTATATGGAATTGAACCAAATGAATACGCAAGGAAATTTGCTATCTCATGTATCACCGCAGTTGGAAGCGAGAGCGAATTGCCATATAAGTTGGACGAATTTGATGAGGTTGCAAAAGATTTGGGATAATGGCTTCGTTTTATGCGCCGTGCAAGACATCTACTATCTGTTCGTAATAATATGCATCATCATAATTGTGGCCATCTCTTGGATCATCCGTCAGGCTATACCTGGATGATTCAGGAATGGCTTTTATTATGATCGCGTTTTCTATAAGCTGCTGCAGACTTTTGTACATAAACTCAAGAAGTTCATTAAAAACATCAATATCCTCCGGATTTGGAAGAGAAATTAGTTTATTATCTGCAAGTTTCTTTTTAGCTAGATATCTCTCAATAATAAAAATAGGAATTGAAGGCGCAATTCTGCTAAGGCTCTCTTTTAGGCAGAGAACCCCGGATTTCCACTGACTTATGTAATCATCTATACTTCCTTCAAATTTTTGAATGAAATCTATTTCTTCTAGTAAATCAATGATAAATAGGTTAGGAGAAGTCTGCTTACACAGTTCTTCAAATTGCCCCCTGATATTGGAACTAGTCATGCCTCTAAGGGTCATCTGTCTGATGTATCTGCTCTCAAAATCGCACCTTTTGGTCAGTAATTTACATAAAAGTCCACAGCGCTCACTCCCCCAGCCCATAGCTCTAACGTCATAAACCGTGGTATTAATGGAGAAAAGTCTTTTTATCTCTTCAGAGTAAGCAATCTCCCAATTGGCTCTATCGCTACCTGTAATGTCATGGTAAGGCTCCAGATTAAAGCCGGCATGATGCTCAAACTGGCTGATAATGGTGCTTTTATTCTGTTCATAAATACCTATCCGGTTAAATTCCGATATGGTATATTCTGCAATCAAACAGAAGTTACTAAGCAGCTTTTGAAGGTCTTCACGGGTATGCATCATTGACTTTGGGTTTTGTCTGTAAAGATATAGTGGCTTGTAGACAAAACTACACCTTTTTGCCTTTGCAAAGAGGAGAGAATAAACAGCAAGATCCTCCATTCTTATGGATTCCGGGTAATGAAAATCGTTTTCTATCCAGAATGATCTTTTGACCAAATATTTCCATGCGGAAGGAGAGCCAAAGCGTTCATAGAAGCTATGGTCAAAATCTTTAAGTAGCTCAAGGACATTATATGAAGTTAAGGTGGTCATATCCTCTGAGGCATTGTAATATTCACATTCTGCGATGTCGGAGTCGTTTTCAAGGGCAGAACTTACTAAATCTTCAATAAATGAAGGCATCAGCTTATCGTCTGAGTCGCAGAAGGCAAGGTAATCGCCGTGAGAGTGGGCAATTCCCTTGTTTCTTGCATAAGCCAGAGAGTTCTTGTCCTGGTCAACAATTCGGATTCTGGAATCTTTTTTAACCCAGCCTTCACATATTTCAGTGCTAATATCCGTAGATGCCCCAGGAAGCAGGATGATCTCTAAGTTATTATAGGTCTGCCTCGTTATAGATTCTATGCACTCATCAAGATATTTGGCTACGTTATACACGGGAACAATAACGGAAACAAGGGGCTTATCCATGGAAATACCTTTCATAAGAATTCAATACGATAATCGCTATTATGATATAATAATAACATAATTATATTAACAGTTTTTGAGAAAAAGAGGTTTCTATGGCAGAAGTTTCTTTCTGGGCGCAGGTCAAAAATGCTGATAAAACTCAGCAGATTGTAGAAAAGTTAAATTTAATAATGGAAACTTTCTATAACAGAGAGGATTATGAAGTAATTGTAATTGATTACACATCGGACGCGACCGAAAGTCTTGCCGGATTAGAACAAAAATACCCTGAAAATGTAATGTTAATTAATTGCGATGGCTCTGAGACAGAAGCTGCAACTGACATCATGCTTGATTACGCAAAGGGAAATCTTTTTCTGGAAATAAGTGCAGAGATATCTTTTGACAGCAACATGTTCGACAGGGCCTTGTATGATGCCAATATCTGTGACGATGACACCTTCAAATTTTTAAGGAACAAATATACATACATTTATCTTGGTGCTGAAGATGAGAGCTTTAGATATCAGAAAGACTTTGAGAAAAAATGCCTAAGTGATTACAGGGATAATGCTGGGAGTATTGATCTTCATTATTTTTATCAGGATATTTATGTTGCATCAAAGGTCAATGCAATGGGATTAAAGCACATATATGATATTGGGTCCAGAGTTGACGGATATATTTCCCATTTGCTGAGTATGGGTATAGAAGTGACCATGATAGATATAAGGCCTCTTAACTACCAGGTAGAGGGACTAAGCTTTATTCAGGGAAATGCAACGGAGCTTACGGATATAGCAGAATCTTCAATAGATAATTTGTCCTGCCTTCATGCCCTTGAACACTTTGGCCTTGGAAGATATGGGGATCCAATGGATTATAACGGATGGAAAAAGGCACTGTCTCATTACAAAAGAGTAATTAAGCCGAGGGGGAATCTGGTACTAAGCGTTCCTGTGGGGAAGACACAGAGAGCGTGCTTTAATGCTCATCGAATATTCAGACCTATGACTATAGTCAGAGAATTGGCACCGGAGATGAGACTCTTGGAATACACCAATATCCATAATGCAAAGAGAACAACTTTTGACTTTGGTAATAATTCCAATGCAGAGAAAATAGAAGAAGTTCTGGAGTGTTACTCTAATAGCAGTCTTGGAGAGTATGATTGTGGCATTTTTCACTTTGTGAGGACTTAATATGAACTATGTAGAGATAAAAGGTGGACTGGGGAATCAGCTGTTTCAGTACGCTTTTAGCAAGTTCCTTGAAAAGAAGACAGGTAGGTCTTCTGTTCTCCAGAAAGATTTTTTTACATATGTAAAGAATGTTGAAGAGGCTACCAAGAGAGAGCTTAGACTTGATAAGTTTGATTTAAACTACGTTTCTGTGGAGGGACAGATCACTTGCTCAGGGATAATACGCGAGGATGCATATAAAGAGACATCTGATTTTATTGATGATTATTTTTATAGTGGCTACTGGCAAAATAAAAGCTTTTTTATAGAAAATGCTGAAGAAATAAGAAATGAACTGGATATAAAAGTAAAATATAAAACAGAAGAATTGAGGAATCTGGCAAAAGAAATATCAGAGTGTAATTCTGTAGCAGTTCATTTAAGAAGAGGGGATTATTTAAGCGAAAGTAACAAGAAGATTTTTAATACGCTATCACTGGAATACTATAAAAAGGCTTATGAAAAGATAAGCGAAATACAGGGAGAAAAGCTAGTGATATATTTTTTTACAGATGATAAGGAGTATGCAGAGTCTGTGAAAGATGGGCTATTTGGTAATGATGTAAGGCTAATGCCTGACAGAAAAGACTATGAGGACTTATATCTTATGACATTTGCTAGGCATCATATAATAGCGAACTCAAGTTTTAGCTGGTGGGGAGCAGCTGCATCGAAAGGTAGTGCTGGATGCACAGTAGCTCCGCGAGAATGGTTTGTTGATAGACCTTCGCCAAATCTGTACCTAGATGACTGGATGGTAATCTGATTGATTACAGAGGAATATACATGAAGATTAGTGTGGTAATTCCGTTTGTGGAGAAAAGTTCAAAGATTGATAGGTCGATAGAGTATATTGAAAAGCAAGATCAGTCTACAGTTGAATGCGAGATCATTATTGTAAATGCATGTGCAGATGAAAAGGTAAATGAAAAGCTTTCCAGCATAGAAGCTTCTGAACCTGAAAAGGTGGCTATCGTCAATGTTGATAATCGCCTGACTAAATCTGAGATTCTTAACTTGGGGATGGAATACTGTAAAGGAGATTATATTCTTTTTGTAAGGCCTGGGGATGCTATTAATCCAAGACTCTTTGGCGTGGCAGCAGATGTTATTGAATGCTTTCAGCCGGAGCTTGTTTCCTTCGATATGACCTATGCTCATGACAAGTTTGATATGTTTGACGATGACCCTTTTTTGGTGGATGGTTTTACCTTTGTAGAGCCAGACGATAAAACAGGAAGAATTTCTTATTTGATAAATTCTGGTATAAGTGAGTGTTACCTTTGCCATCTCTACAGTAGAAGTCTTATCGAAGAGGTGGGCGTAAGATTTTCTAATGATGTTCAGGAAGAAAACCTGGTATTTGCATATCCCCTGATGCTGTTGGCTGAAGGCATCGCTTATACATCCGATAATGGATATTGTTTTTTTGAAAGCAGAGAGTATGGGGACGTTTCGTCAAGAATAACTGAAAGGATGAATCAGCAGGCAAGCCTTTTTGAAATGCTAACTGGAACTCCTGAGCTTTACAATGAGTACAGAGATGAAATTGATGCTCATTTTATTAAGGAGTATTATCTCCGAAATCTTAAGATGGCAAGAGCTGCCAGACCGGATGATAAGCTTAAACTTTCTGTATTTGAAGTGCTACAATATGTGACTTTGAGCATTGTTCCAAAGTGGATTGAAAATGATTATATCTTTTCTCTTAACAGGGATGACAGAAATCTTATGTTGTTATTGGGGAGGCATTTTAATTCAGAGCAGGAACTTGATACAGAATTAAGAAAGGATATGCTCATAACAGTTATAACTGCCACTTACAACAGATGCGATAAAATCAGAGAATCTATCGAATGTATTCTGAAACAGAGTTGGCAATACTTTGAATACTTTGTGGTTGACGATTGTTCACAGGATGAAACTGAAGATGTAGTGAGAGGGTACACTGATGACAGAATTAAGTATATTAGGAATTCTGAAAATCATGGTGTCAGTTATTCTAGAAACATTGGAATAAAGAATTCTGCAGGAAACTATATTGTGTGTCAGGATGATGATGATTTTTGCAGACTAGATAAGTTGGAAAAAGAACTAGAGTGTATATTGAATCTTCCAAATGAATATGGAATGGTATACTGCGAGTCTATAAATCATACGAGGAGGATTGCAGGAATTACCAATCAGGAGGCGATAATTCTTCCTTCCAGAGAAATGAGTGTTGCACGAAAATCTGGATATATTTTCCCAGCTCTTTTGCATAAAAACTATATAACAGCTACGGCAGGATTACTAAAAAAGCAGTGTGTCGAAGACGTTGGCATGTATGACGAGAGCCTATTTGGTTACGAGGACTGGGACTTGTGTCTTAGAATAACAAGAAAATATGAGGTGGGATTCCTGAGAAAGCCACTTTATGACTACTATCAAAGGCCGGGGAGCCTTATTTCCAACAGGGAAGGCGAGCATAGGCAGAGAATTTTGCAGGCTCTTTATGATATCGATAATAAGTATGTTGAGGATAGGAAAAAGTATGGTATAGAAACCTCTTTTAAAATCGTAAGTGAATGATGTTGGAAGTGGCGCTAGAGAGGTGTTTTTAATGAAAAAGGTGAGTATAATTGTTGGCGCTTATAACGCCCATGATACTGTGGCAAGATGTCTTACCAATTTGGTACACCAGACCCTTGAGGATATTGAAATTATTGTGGTTAATGATGCGTCAAAGGATGATACCTGGGAAATTATGCAAAGGTGCAAGGAACAGTTTCCTGAAAAGGTGATCATCATTAATAATCTTGAAAATCTTGGTAGTGGTGGAGTAAGAAATCTTGGGCTGGAAGCTGCTACAGGAATGTATATAGGTTTTTGTGATAGTGACGATTATTGTGCATCGAATATGTTTGAACTTCTATATGACAAAGCCATTGAAAAGGATGCTGACATTGTTGATTGTGGCTTTTTTGCTGAAGCTGCAAACAAACCTTCAATTTCAACTCCGGATGTGGCCGAAGGGATACTTGATGACGAGAAACGCAAATTGCTTATTCTAAATGGTGGGTATTTATGGAGCAAACTATTTAAGAGGGAACTGTTTTTGGATCCGCCTATTAAAATGCGAAAGCACGTAAGAGCATTGTCTGATAATGATATTCTTAAATATATGTATCTTCACGCCAAGGATATTTGGACTGTAAAAGAGGTCTTATATTATTACAGTGATGCCCCAGGGTCAGATACCAAGGTAATGGATTTGGATAAATACTATGAGAGCATATATGGTGTAATGGAAGCGACCTATGAATTATGTCATAATTTGCCTACTTATGCTGCTGCAAAAGAGGTTATTGAATATGCACAGATTGTTTGGTATTCATATGGGATTAATCGCTGTATCTATGATCAGATTGTTAAATATGGCGCAAATGAGCAGAGTATACCAAAGTATTTCGATAACTTATCTGTGGAAATAGAAAAAAAGCTAATGGATTTGGCACAGTTAAAGAAGCGAATTATTACTATTGATTATGATGATAATTCTGAGATTGGAAATCGTATATCTGACCTGGATATTAAAATTATGATGGAATGTGACAGGAGATTTGGACAGTAAATGTCGGATTTAGTGATTACAAAGGAAATGACTAAAAATGAGGATATTGTGCTTTCCTACGGAGGCTTTCCTTTTTTATATGTGGGAAGAGGCTCATACTCCAGCGATATGGGAGTGCGTTCTCAGGCGGTAATGACATCAGGAACCAACGAGGTTCATCTAATATACATTGGAAGATATGTATCAATTGGTGACAATATCCAGATGCTCTGTAATTTGAACCATGACTATAGATCAGTATATCAAGGTGTAATAGATGATTATGCTGATGATACAGAGGAAAAGGATTACAGAAAGAAAGTAGGACAGACACATGGTTTCCTATTAGAAAAAGGAATGATTGTAATTGGAAACGATGTTTGGATTGGAAATAATGTAACTATTATTTCAGACGTAAGAATTGGCAACGGTGCAGTTATCGGTGCAGGCAGTGTTATTACCAAGGATGTTCCACCGTATACTATTTGGGCTGGGAATCCTGCCAGACAGATTGGTACAAGATTTGATGTAGAAACAATTAGGAAATTTCAAGATATTTCCTGGTGGGAGTTTAGTAAAGAAAAGCTTTTGGCTATTAAAGATGATATGCAGGGGGATCCATATGATTTTGTGAGAAAGTATTGGAAAAGTGATATGGGAAAAAGCAAAGAGCAAAATCGTGTTGTTAAATATCTGGCTTTTGTGGATATTGCAACGGATTATTCGACCTTCGGGAGAATTGTGGAAGAGTTTCTTAGACAGTTTTCAGGAGGCGGTGGGAAGCTAACTATTTGCTACGATGAAACTTCCGAGGATGAGAAGGAACTTGCTGATTCATTACGAGATACTCTTGGTAGCGTATTTGCCAAGCAAATAGTAGATATTCGGGGGCTAAAGGAAGGTGATGACGAGGCAATAATAGCGTTGTCGGATCACTTTATTTTGGGAAGGGATATTAAAAATATCTTGAGAATAAGCTATGCATTCAAACATGGAACGACAATAATATCCGGAGTTAATGAACCTATGATTTGGAGTTGACGCATTACGATATGAAGAGCTATAGCAGCCTATAATTGTAATAAGTGTTGAATGAAGCTCATAACATCTTCATCGAATTTTGCTTTTTCTCCAGCGATCATCTTCCTGTAGTTTTCAAATTTAGTCTGGTGCTGTGCAAAGTTATCACAGATATCATGAAGTAGAGCATCTATTTTATCTAGATTCTCTACGGGATTATCAAATTTATACTTCTCAGGAATGGGGACGTCGCCTTCAAAGGCTGCGGCCCCTTTTTTATTGGTTATAACGCAGCAACCGTCGGCAGCAGCTTCCCTTGGAATGCGGTCTTTGCCTGGATGATTTCCAAAATCAACATAGACTTTTCCAGCCTCCATCATAAGCACCATGTGGGGAACATCAAGACCAGTGAGGGGAACCCATTTAAGCCAGTTGGCTTTTTCGACAAGTGGTTTGATTTGATCATAGCCTTTGGCAGGATTGTACAACCCAATGTTTTCACGGAATTTGGCAGGGTAGATGAATTTACCATGCTCCTGATTTATATAATCGGACAGATATAGACCATTTGCACCGGGGATTTTCTTTTCTACATAGTCTTTAGCGTAATAGGACTGATACAAGTGGAGGCATACGTTATCCTTAATGAAAGGCATATTGGATTCTTTAGTAGAAACTACGTAATTGTCAACGCTCATCCACCACAAAACCTTTTTGGCTTGTGGATAATAAGGCATGCTGAGAGTAAGCCCTTCAGGAAAGATGATGACACTATCAGGACTATCAAGTTCATCGGCGTTTGCTACATGATCTGTTTCATAGATTTCATAGGCAGCAGGCGCTGGTACATCGATTCCAAGAGCTTTTTCAAAAGGTGCATTTATATCTACATAGCACATCAGACAGGGTACGTCAGTTAGCCTGTTTATAGCATTACATAATTGATGAGAAAGCTCAGGACCCCCACTGGTATGATTTTGTGGTGCAAGAACATAAATGGTCATGCTTTTTTATCCTCAAAATGGGTGTTTAAAGTGCTGATACAAATGTGTTGTTAACTATATTATAACAAAAATATCACGCATTATGGTGTATAATAATGACAGGACTGCTAGATGGTTTGCCGCACATGAAACAGCGACTATTCAGGGGAATGAGGCTAATAATGGATAATAATCTGGAAGAGCGTATTGAACAACTGGAAAAAGAGAATGAGCTTCTTAGAAACTGGCAGCAAAGTACCAATCAGCTCATATCCAAAATGATTGATGCATTAAACGAGCAGATTAAGAAGCAAGATTATTATGAAGAAAAAAGCCTTATGCTTCAATACGATATGGCAGTGTGCAAAGGACGAATTTCCAGTCTGCCATATGATCTAACTGATCCAGAGCTTAAACTTGCTGTTTGCAGGCCCAAGGTTCTTTCAACAAATGATACTATTGAGTGTCTTGTCAGTGAACATAAATCGATGGCCAGATTTGGAGATGGCGAATTTGGAATTATTTCTGGTGTTCAGAGATGGCGTTTTCAAGATGCTAATCGCTCTCTTGGAAAAAGACTAAGAGAAGTTCTGGAATCTGGCAACGGTGATTTTCTGGTGGCAATCAATCCCGATTTTTATAGAAATAATATAGGCCGTAGCGATGAAGATGTGATGGGAATAATGGCTTATATGACAGATGAAGTTAGAAAGCAGCATGCAGAACTTATAGATGAAGATAGAATCTATGCTGATGCGCTTTGCTTTAGAAATGCCAAAACAATGGAAGATTTTCAGAATATCAAGAGACTATGGGATGGAAGGAAATGCCTGTTTATTGAAGGTGAAAATACTGGTCTCGGGGTAGGAAATGATCTTTTTTCTAACTGTAAAGAGATACATCGCCTGATATGTCCGTCTGAAAATGCTTATGATAGATATGACGAAATATTTGAAAAGGCAAAAGAGTTTGATAAAGATGCACTTGTTCTGATTGCTTTAGGACCGACAGCAACTGTGCTAAGCTTCGATCTGTTTAGAGAAGGATTCCAGGCTGTTGATGTTGGAATGTTGGATATGCAGTATGAAGCAGTGACAAGGAATGTGAATATAACGGATGTGCAGATAGAAGAAAAGTATTGCCCAACTGACATTATTTATGGGGATAGAACTATAAGCCCCATAGATGATGCAGATTATTTGAAACAGATTTGGAAACGAATTTAAGGAGATCTGCTCTAGTGAAAAAAGTCAGCGTAGTAATCCCAGCATATAACGTTCATGATACACTGGCCCGTTGCCTTGGAAGTCTGGTTAACCAGACTTTTGAGGATATCGAGGTGGTTGTTGTTAATGATGCCTCAAAGGACGATACCATCGATATATGCAGGCGCTGCGAGGCTGCGTTTCCAGGCAAGGTAGTGGTGGTGGATAGTAAGGAAAACCTTGGCTGTGGCGGCGCAAGGAGCCTAGGGCTTGATTATGCCACCGGAGAGTTCATCGGCATGGCGGATGCAGATGATTATGTTGCTCCTACTATGTATGAGAAGCTCTATGCTAAGGCTATGGAGACTGGGGCAGATATTGTGGATTCGGGATTTTATGCAGAGGCTACAGATACAGCTCTTTTGAAGGTCAGTGATGATCTGGCAGGAGACCTTGATGACGTAAAGCGCTCTAAGTTGATTGTCAGCGGCGGCTACCTTGTTACCAAGATTTTTAAGAGAGAGATTTTTGAAGAACCCAAGATTCGCATGCAGCGGAACATGGCAGCTTTGGAGGATCTTGAGATTTTTACTTATTCTTTTTTACGGGCAAAGAGTATTGCCACGGTAAAAGAGATTTTTTACAACTACTGTGATACAGCGGGTTCCAACACCAAGATGATGGATATGGACAAATACTACGACGCGGTGTACAGGGCTATGCAGGGTACTTATGATAAATGTCATGAAAGACCGGAGTATTCTGGATGCCAAGCGGCAATTGAGTTTATGATGGCAAATGTTTATTCTTACGGAATTAACCGCTGTCTCTATGACCAGATTGCAAGGCTTGGGGCGGATAAGAAAAATGTGAAGAGGTACTTTGATGGTCTTTCTGGGAAAGAGCAAGGCTTGGTAAAAGAGCTGGTGGCTCTTCGAAATGAAGTTATAAAGATACCTTTTGATGAGAATGAATATATAAGGAATAAGATTGCTGAGCTTGACCTTATGATCATAAAAGAATGCGACAGACTGTTCTGATGGTAAACACAAGGAGTACATAGTATTGAACATCCTTCTCTACGATTTCCTAAATTCATATATACAGCCTGATCTGGTGTACTATCTGGAGAAGATGGGACATCATTGCACAAATGTGCTCTACAGGCAGCAGTTTGACAGGTATAATGATGAGTCTTTTAAAACACGCATGGAAAGAGACCTAAAAAGTGGCCATTACGATCTGGTTCTGACGACCAATTTCTGGCCGGTGGTGTCTAAGGTCTGCAAGGCAAAAGACATTAAGTATGTTTCATGGTTTTTTGACTCACCGCCCAATCTGCCTACGGCTGAGTGTATGGAGTATGAGTGCAACAGAATCTATTTCTTTGCAAGGGCTGACTATGAGAAGTACAAGGCTATGGGCCTCGATAACGTGTATTATCTGCCACTGGCAGTAAATGTTGACAGGCTCAGTAAAGTCGCGGTGGATGAAGGTAAATTCGGCGGCGAGATTTCTTTTGTTGGAAGGCTGTATGAATCCATGCTTCCGGCGCTAATGAGCCACATGGATGATTATCAGAAGGGCTTCATTGACGGAATTATCAAGATTCAGCTGCAGCTCTATGGCGGATATATCATCGATGATGTGATAACTGAAGAATTCACAGAAAGTGTGAGGAAGCGCTATAAGAGCCTTTCTGACAAGGCAATCCAGGTATCCCAGAAGGAGCTGGCCTGGGCCGTGGCTTCTCATGTGACGCACCTAGAGAGAATGACGCTTCTTTCTATTCTTGGCAAAAGACATCAGGTAAAGCTCTACACCTTTGAACTATCGGAGGATGAAAAGAGAATACTGGAAAGCGTGGAATTCTGCGGCTCTGTTGATTATCTTAGTGAGATGCCACAGGTCTTTTCCGCAAGCAAAATTAACCTGTGCCCAGTGCTTAAGGCAAATAAGTCTGGAATCCCACTTAGGGCGCTGGATGTAATGGGCTGCGGAGGATTTCTTTTATCAAGCTATCAGAGCGAGCTCTACGAGTATTTCCTTGATGGTGAGGAGTGCGTGATGTACACGTCTCTTGAGGATGCCATAGCCAAGGCGGATTTCTATCTGGCGCATGATGATCTCAGACAGCAGATAGCTAATGCTGGGCGGGCCAGGATTGAAGAAGCTTTCAGGTATGAGGACAGAATAGAGGAACTTCTGAGTAGGTAACTACTGGATGGGTGGTTTTGATACGAAATGCGACACGGCATAGATTTTTTTAGGGACGAAATTAGAAATGGTTTCTATATTCCGACAGCGGTCAAGCAGTCTTGGGCCGCTGAACTTGACGTGCTCGCAGAAATTGACAGGATATGTAAGAGACACGATATCAGGTACTTTGCTGATTGGGGAAGCTTTCTGGGAGCTGTACGCCACGGAGGCTTTGTGCCCTGGGATGATGATCTTGATATCTGTATGCTAAGAGACGATTATGTGAAGTTCAGAGCGGTTTGTGATGCTGAGTTTCCAGATAATTATTGCATTCATGACTATGAAAGACACAAGGATCACTGGCTCTTTTTGTCCAGAGTGGTGAACAACCATCATATTTGTTTTGATGAGAATTATCTAAAAGATAACTACAATTTCCCATGGCTTTCTGGGGTGGATATTTTTATCAAGGACTATCTATATAGAGATCCCGATCAGGAAAAGAAAAGGTGCGATGAGATAATGCACATCCTTGCTGAGGCAGAGAGTATCATTAATAAGCTTAGCAGTGGCAAGTATGCCGGAGCAGAGGCAGATAGCGCAAGGCAGAAGGCTATAGCTCTGTATAAGAAAGCTGAGGAGAGGATGTCAGAAGTGCCTCCCGAGGAGAGCGACCAGGTGTGTCAGCTCTTTCCATGGGGGCTTAAGGGCGTACCTGGCGAAGATAAAGAATTCTACCAGGAGATTACGTATCTTCCATTTGAGGATACGTTTATTCCAGTGCCTTCGCAGTATAACAAGGTGCTGTCCAGGCGCTATGGTGACTACAATAAAGTTTTCAAGGGCGTAGCTGGTCATGATTATCCATCCTTTGAAGGCCAGAGAAAAATTTTTGAAAAAGAGACTGGAACAGCGTTGCCGAGATTCACATTCGAAAAGGGAATGCTGGATAGGCCTTCCCAGGCTACAGGTCGCGAAGTCCTCTTCCTGCCGATAGGTCCGCGCGAATGGAAGAGTCTTGAGTCTTACTTCGTAAAAGAATGTGCTATTTCTGATACGGAGGTGTATGTGGTTCCACTTCCGTTGATGCAAAGGGATATTTATGGACAGATAAGCGCAAGTGATGAGGAAATCCTTGAAGCGGAGCATTTTGAGGACTATGTGAATATCATAAATGAGCTGGAGGCAGCAGGCGTAAATACAGATCACGTGTGCCTTACAGGCTTTACTGATTATGATCTTCAGGAGCATAAGCCAGAGAGAATCTATATTCAGAGTCCTTACGATGCCCACAATCCAGTGCTCACAGTTCCGCCATATTACTATGCGGATAATCTGCGTCTTTTCACTGAGGAGCTTATATATATTCCCCTTGGCCCGGTTGGAGAGTTTTCAGACGAAGATAAACCGGATATGCTGGGGATGAATTTCTATGTGACGATGCCTGGGGTAATTTATGCAGATAAAGTGATTGTGCAGTCGGAGAATATCAAAAGTCACTATGTGGATAAATTAGTTGAGTTTTGTGCTGGTACAGACAGGGGATATTGGGAAAAGAAGATTGTCAGTAAACATGGTAATGTTGCAGATGGTAACAATAGCAAGAGAAAAAGAATTCTCTATGGAATTTCATCGTATGAGTATTATGAATATAAAGAGAATTTTAAAGAGGTTATCAGTTCTCGTATAGCTATCTTTACAGAAAATAAGGAAAAGGTACAGGCGACAATATACCTGTACCCAAGTTATGATGCCAAATTTGCCGATGTAAATAATGCTTTTTACTCAGCTGATTATAATGAGTTTTGCAAAACAGTCATAAATCTTGCATCAGAAAGTGGCATCGAAATCGTCGATGGTATTAGCCCTACATATTCCGCAATATCTGCGTTAGCTGGAAGCTTTGATGCATATTATGGCAGTTCACTTCCTATAGTCCAGGAATTTGTGATGCAGAAAAAGCCTGTAATGATCGCGGATTATTCTGTATAATAGTGAATTATCATAATTTGTATAAAGAGGGATGACATGAAAAAAGATGCACTATTTGTTGGGATTCTGATGCTTTTTGGAATCGCCATTTGCTTTGTTTCATTTGGGGATGGATACACCAAGACAATCGAGTTTGGTTACCATTTATCCAGAATATATAGTCTTACTGATTCACTTAAGAATGGTATTTTTCCTGCCAAGATACGTCCGGTTTTGGTGCACACCTTTGGATACGGTGAAGGTTTCTTTTATCCGGATTTCTTTTTATATCTTCCAGCAGTTATGAGGCTTGCAGGTATACCACTTGCAGTCTCTGTCAAAACCATGATCGTTCTGATGATTCTGACAGGTCTGTGTCTGTGCTACATTTCACTTTACAAGCTAAGCGACAACAAACTGGTGGCATTTACAGGAACTCTTCTGTACTACTCAGTTGAGGCTTTTTGGTATGCCCTTTATGAGGAAGGCGGCGTTGGACGCTGGGGTTCCCACATTTTCCTGATAGTTACACTGGTAGGTCTTTTGCTAATCCTTGAGGAAAAGGATGGCGGGCTGATCTATGCAATAGGCATCGTGGGAGCACTTCTGACACATCCGCTTATGTTCCTGACTCTCATTTTTGCCATGGTTTTGATAGTTCTTTTTAATCTAAGGCAGCTGTTTAGAGGAAAAGCTTTTAGGAACTTTGCTGTTTACAGCCTTGTGCCTATGGTGCTGACTTCTTTTTACTGGCTTCCGGCTTTTGAGCAGATATATCATCAGAAGTTTAAGGTTTTCTACGCCAACATCTACGACGCAGAGGAAAATGTTCTTAGGTTCAAGGAAGTTGTGGCAAATGTTGGACTTGTGGTTGTAAGTTTCTTTGCTGTGGCACTTCTCTTTTACCTTGTCTATTGTATCTGGCAAAAGAAAACGAGCCTCATCATCAACAAGCTTCTTGCGATTGTGCTGATATACACATGGCTCATAGTATCCAACAGCTTCTGGGAGAGTGGAATTGGCGACAAACTCAGCTTTTTCCAGTCCTCTGAGCGTTTTATTTATTCGCTTGCTGCGATTATGATCATTGAGATTACTTATATTGGCGGATTTATTCTGAAGGGAAAAGAGATAGATAACAGGTTCCTTACTGTAGCTGGAGCGCTGCTTGTTCTTGTCTTTGGACTTGTGACTAGCAGGTACATTGTGAGATATACAGGCTTTGAGAGAACTCCAATCGATGAAGAGCTCGAATATACTATGCTGTACGAGCACAGGGGAATTAGTGCAGGAATGGAGTGGCTTCCTGTGGAAACCTGGCCAGATAACTGTACAGAACCCAACACAGCTCATGCCCCGGATGGCTCAGGTGCCGATGGAACCAAGCATGATAACGGTAAGTCTTTTGACGTATACCTGGTTTCCGGCCATGAGTATTACGACATGCCATATATTTACTACTATGGCTACAAGGCATATGTTTTGGATGGTGAAGGCAACATCACAAGCGAGCTTCCGACTCAGAAGGCTGAGAATGCCAACGGACATCTGAGGGTTTTCCTACCTGATGTCTACGAGGGCGATATTATCCACGTTCTCGTGACATATAGAAAGACAGCCATCCAGATCGCAAGTTACATAATTAGCCTGGTGGCTGCCCTTAGTCTTATTGTTTATGCGGTTGTCAGATCAGTCAGAAGACGTCATTCCCAGTAAAACAGGTAGAAGCTGTAGCCAAAGCGTTCAGTTTTGGCTCCGCATTCTTCCATAACGGCCTTATCGTCGTCAGTAGGGTTATAGATCAGATAAACAGGAGCTACGCCTCCGACATTGTAGAAGTAATCACGAAGTGTTGGATATTCATAGGTGTTGAACCAGGCGTATCTTTCATCCTTATAGTTGCCGTCGTGGTCAACCTTGTCAGGTGACGGGAGGGCAGTAGCAGCGAAGAACTGTGGTGGTATATTACTTACCACCACTTTTTCTTTGAGCAAATCATTCTCCTGAATGTACTGATAGCCTTCAGGACACATTGATGTGGTGGTTACTCTCTGCCATGCGATCACTGTGAAATAAGAATACAGGAATATTGTAAAGTAGATTCCATAAACTGCAGCCAGTGTGCACCATGATGGTAGTACAAACTTCTCAGGAAATTTGTCAATAAGTGTGTATATTCCCAGGATTGTCATGAACATCACAGGGAAGATCAGTCCGTTCATTCTGTTGGTGTTGGGCTCTGTCATGAGGCCTGCAGCCAGCGTCTCACCTATTACCCAGAAAAAGACAAGTACATTTCCATCTATGCTATTTTCTTTAATTGAGACGATAGCTCTTTTTACAAGGATATAGAATCCATAGAAAAAGAACGGGATGGACATTGGATAAAAGGTAAAGAAGTTCTTGTTGGTGTTGTAGCCAAGGCCATCGTAGCACAGAACGCTAAAGTAACCCTTGAAAATTCCTGGGAAGAAGTCATTAAGGCTAATCTCGCCTGATCTGTATTCTCTGAACTTGGTGATGGTAAAGATGCCAAGCTGGAACTGTTCTTTATCAAAGTAGTTGACATACTGTACCAGAATCAAAGGAGTGGCAAGTATCGCAAGCGGAATCACAAACAGGATGACATTCAGGAAGCTTATCTGCCTGGTTCTGACCATGTAAATGATGGCCAAAAGAAGCATTACAGGCAGAACGATATAGGCTATAGCGTAGGTATAAAGCGTGATTCCTGCAAATAGTCCTGCGAGCAGGTAAAAGAGATTTTTCTTTTCCCTATGTGCTCTGACCAGGAAGTAGAGGAATACTGTACTGCAGCTGAACATGAGGTTACTCTCAAGGGCAAATCTGGAAGCCATGAAGGTGTATGGCGCTATGGCATAGAGAATCGCGAAAAGAAGCATTGCCTTGGGCTTTTTATCATCATCCTTGGTGAGCTGCCCTGTTAAAAGTGTTCCAACAATTCCGCCCATTATACTGAATAAAAGAGCTGGAAGTCTTATTGCAAATTTAGAATACCCCAGAAACTTGATTGTCAGTACGCAAACATAGGTGTACAGCGCGTTCTGTCCGCCTCCGTAGTTGATGAAATAAACTGGCCATGAGTAGCCATATCTGTCAGTTCCGTAGTGAAGGAGACAGTATGCATCGTAGCCACAGCCCATCTCGTCGGACTGTGTCTGATCCATGAGAACTCCGAATTTAATGCATTTAACTGCGACTCCAAGTAGGAGCACCAGGATAATCGCGATTTTATAAAGTTTTGCTTTTTCTTCAGCAGTTTTGTTCTTGAAATTCATTTTGTGTTTGTCCCTGTCTTGTTTAAAATATTACTTTTCGCTTTTTCTTATTGTTAGTTTCTTGAGACCGGCGGTAATTGCGGTTGCCAGCTGCGTAAGCTCACAGGCTGCAAGCGGTATGAGTACCATAAAATATGTCATGCAGTATCTTGCCTTCTGTTCCCACATGAGCTGGAAAAGAAATCCACCAACAAAGAAGATTACTAAAAGGGCAGCCTTATTAGGCATATCTTTTTTGAAAAGGGTTCTTAACACCCATAGGAATGCAAGAAGGTAGACCATCATCTGGAAAATATCCGCATAGAGGATGATTGTCTGCATTATTTTACCACTAAGGAGGTGCCTGTAGCTATCTGTTAAAACGAAGTTTTCATAGGAAGGAAACTGAGTCATCTGCGTGGAATCAAACATGGAGTTGGTCCACTGGCACCTTGTCTTTTCATAGAAAAAAAGAAGTGGACGCTTGCCGGTTAAGTATTCGCCGATGATTTCTATAGTTCTGCTCTTGCAGTAGCTAGAAGTGCTGGCGGTATCGAAATTATTGAGCTGCCAAGCCATGGAATGTGAATCATTGTAGCTTCCAGCGCCGTTTACGCCATCTCCAGCGGATAGTCCCATGTAAATCCAGGCGATAGCAGGCATTCCGCCGCCAAGCTCAAGGCCCGTAACAAAGCTAAAGAGGAAATTAGCAATCTTGCCAGTAAAGAGCATAGAGAGAACTAGCAGTATTGCGGTAATAAGGAGCTTTTTTGAAGGAACTTTTTTGTCCATAAAAAGAAGGTAGATGATCGTAGCAAGTACCGCAATCATGGCTCCCTGATAAATGTACATGGCCAAAGTAAAGGATAGCACTGTGAAAATAGCATCTGCCACCCGGTTTTTTCGGCAGAGCTTCAGTGCAAATAAAAAGCCCAGAACTAAGAGGCAGATAGATGGAACAGTACCATATACAAGGTTTGCAAACAGTACAAACGGAACAAAAAGAGATAGGAGAATTCTAGTAAGGATAGTAATTTTCTCATCCTGCCAGATTTCGCCAGCTATAAGCGACAGTGCCTGAATTGTAGCAAGTATCATAGCAAGGTTAAGGAACCTTAAGATAATGTAGGCATTGTCATTAAATACTTTGTAAAAGAGAGCTTCTAATATAACGATTCCTCTTTGGTTAGCAAAGGTATTTATATAGTCGATGTATTCTGAAGTGTCGGTGCCATAGGCTATTGCTTTGGCCATATCTGCAACTGCTCTGGCATCGCCAGCTACTGGAAATTCATCCACCAGAACCCACCAGATTCCGAAGATTGCGGGTGGAAGGAGAGTCAGGGTAGTGATGAGAAGGTTTCTATTTGGACTAGTATTATTTGTACAGGCATTGGTTGGTGAATTTTCTTTGTTGGTATGGCTTGGGGCTGTGTAGTTGTGGCACTTATTAGTAGATTGCAATTTATGTAGTGCAATTGTCATGCCTGCAGTGAGTATTGCAAGAAGGACTACAAATAGAATTTTGAGAGGCGGATTCCATAAATATAATACCGGCATATCTTCATAGGTCATTAGGTTTACATGCTCAACAGGGCCGGTAACAAGGTATGTCAAAAGGCCCAGCGCCGCAAATGCCAGGACCAGGGATATCTTTTCAATTATTGTGCTGAGGATGTTACGCGCGTTGTTCATAGGATTACACTCTTGTGATCTGATGGATTTCTATAGTGATTATTTCTAAATGGAAATTTAAAGTTGTTGTTCTTTATGTTTGCTGGTTATTGGAACCATGATCATGATTGTGGATGACAGATCCAGAATAACCCAGATCAGTAGCATCCGCCCTGCGACGTGCCTTGCAGTCTTAGACGGATTGGACGTGATCTGTGCATCTTTTACCAGAATATACCTGGTGCCGTTTGCATCGTCCAAAAAGACGCCGTTACTGATAAGCCCGATTTCAAGGGTGGAAGGGCTGTCGTCGTATGGGCTATAAATATCAAAGGAAACCTGGCCTGTGGTAGAAGGAAGGAGAACCTCTCCTTTCATCGGGCTGATAGAAATATCTTTATGAGTGCTGTACACGCGGGCTGAAGTGCCATAGATGGCATCGGCATTGAGGTTGCACTCATAGCCTACGGTTACAGTATAGGAACCCTTGTTAAGGGTAAAAGAATCTGTGGTTAGAGTTCTGGCATCCGCATCATAGGAGGAGTCAAGGTACACCATCTCGGTTCCATCCTTTTTCAAATAAAACTTATCAAGGGTGAGAGTTTCTGGCTCCTTCCCGGCGTAGCGGAAGTATGTGAAAAGACAAATGAATAACTGAATTATTACTATTAAGCTGCAGATAACTAGTGTGTGTTTTTTCATTGTGGGTAAATACCTGGCTTTTTATCAGAATAGTTCATCTAAATATTATCAATATTGAGTATATCACAATTTAGTGCATGTCAATCCATTCTTGTTGTTCTTTGTAGAACGGATAGTCATGAGTGCTATTCTGGCGAAGGGGAGTCATGTAGTCAGGACCATAGCACAAAGTCAGAACCTGGTCATAGCCCTCTGGAATAGGGGCCTTCAGCATCTCGAAATCTACTATGGCTGTGTTGGTATAGGCAGACAGAGGGCGCCTCATGTCATTTTGTCTCATGGCCCAGTCGGGATACCACAGGACAGAGTCACTTTCTTTTTTCTTGGTCATCGTTGCTATGCCATCAGTCAGCTTCCATAGGGCAGATGCCGAGCTGTCATCTCTTGGGACAGTGACATTTAGAAGTTCTTCAATCTGGGTAGCGTACCCCTCGAACTCACCGGATTTTTTGTACTGCTCGCAGTTCATTGCAAGGTCGTAGACAGCGATATAGATATTCCGGATAAGGTTAGCCTGTTCAGAATCTCTTGGAACGTAGTCAAGAGGATAGAGGTCAACTCCCGCAACATAAGGAAGACCAAAGAAGATATCCGTAAGCTCTTTTTCCGCTGGATCAATTCCTGAATCCACATGCTCTCTGTTGGAAATGAAAGCCTTGGGCTGAGTATAGCCAGGTGTAGTGTAGAGGCTTCTGACCATGTAATAATCGGGAAGCTCTCTCTGAAGCGCCATCAAAAGAATCAGGTAGTCCTTTCTCATTACGCAGATATCGATGTCGTCATCCCACGGAATATAGCCCTTGTGGCGAACGGCCCCAAGAAGTGAGCCGTAGTCAAGCCAAACCTTGATGTGGTTGTGCTCAGCTATAGCCAGAACCTTATCCAGCACTGTCAGCTGTATGCCCCAGGCCCTTTTCATGGTCTCTGACACTTCGAAATCAAGCCTTGTTTCAGTTTGGAAGAAGCTTTCCGGTATCTGCATTCTCTTTTCCTCGCTTAACTATTGTCTTGCAGTTATCACAATTTCGCTAAATATGATAAAATATACATAATAACATAATATTATTATATAATCTTGCGTTTATTATTCAAGAATGCGATATTACTGCATTTTTGGCATGGTGTTTGACACGAGGGGATCAAAGCTATGGCTGGTGCGAAAAAGGACTTTATTTTGAGCGCATCGATGATGTGTGCGGACTATGGAAATCTGGAACGAGAGGTCAAGGAGCTTGAAGAGGCTGGAATTGACTCTTTTCATATTGATATCATGGATGGACGTTACGTTGATAACTTTGCAATGTCCCTCTATGACATGGCTTATATTGCCAGAGTTAGCAAAAAGCCGCTTGATGTACATCTTATGATTGAGCACCCAAGGCGCAACATAGATCTTTTCCTGACTCACCTGCGTCCCGGCGATACGGTGTACATTCATCCTGAGGCTGAGTACCATCCGTCGACTACGCTTCAGAAGATTGTTGATGCCAAGATGCACCCTGGAATCGCAATCAATCCGGGAACCAGCGTTGAGACAGTAAAAGAGATGCTGAGAATCGTTGACAGAGTTCTTGTAATGGCCGTAAATCCGGGCAATGCCAGCCAGGTCTTTTTACCTTATGTAGGTGAAAAGATAGAGCAATTGATTAAGCTTCGATCCAAGATGAAGTTTGATCTTTTCTGGGATGGAGCCTGCGGAGCTGACAGGATTTTAGAATATGCCCCCCACGGCGTTGACGGCTTTGTGCTTGGTACAACACTCCTGTTTGGCAAGAAGGCTTCCTATAAGGAAATTATCGCTGCAACGAGAGAGATGAATTTCGATTATCTCAAGAAAGAAAAGAAGGTTAAGTGCAATTCTTACATGAGCTGACAAATTTGATATTTCCTGAGTCCTTTTTTGAGGACGAGGTCAGGGAGGGCTTTTACATTACGAGCATGATGAAGCGCTATTGGGCATCGCAGTTGAAAGTCCTTTCTTTTATTGCGCAAATTTGCGAAAAATATGACATCAAATGGTATGGTGAGTATGGTACCTTGCTTGGAGCAGTTCGCCATGGGGGATACATTCCATGGGACGATGACCTTGATATTGTTATGTTCCGTGAGGACTGGGACAGTTTTTTTGAAGTGGCGGAAAAAGAGCTGCCTCATGGATATCAGCTTCTGACTATTGAACGAAACTCTGAGTACAGAGAGGTAATTGGCCGCGTTGTAAACACTGGAGTTATTGACTACGGGCAGGAGCATTTAAGGGAGTATTTTGGCTGCCCATATACCATTGGCGTGGATATTTTCCCAATGGATGGCCTGTATGAAGATGAGGAAAAAGAAAAAGACAGGTTGGCCCGGGCCAAAAAGGCTGTTGAGAAATTCAACGAGGTAGAAAGTGGAAAGCGCCCTGGAAATGCCCATGAGCTCCTTCAAAAAGTAGAGAAGATATATCGCGAGTGCCCTTGCACTGGGGCTTCCAAGGTGGCACTTATGCCATTTTATACTTCAAGGGGAAGCCATGTCTTTCCTGTAGAATGGTATCAGGATACTGTGGAGCTTCCTTTTGAGCATACATCTATAACCGTTGCTGCTAGATATGAGGAAATGCTGGGCCATGAATATGGGGATTTTCTGCACGTATATAAGAGCGGCGGAATCCATGAGTATCCTGTTTATTCCGGACAGGAGGCGATACTAAAGGAGAATATCGGACATAATCCTTATAGATATACACTAGATCCAAATGAACTTCTTCGTTCCGTGCAGAGGTATGTACTGAGGGTGTCGAAGGCGGCGCTTGAAAAACAGCCTTTGCAGGAGATGGGATCTGGTGATAAGTCTGGCAATGGATTTGGAAATGAATCTTGTAAGGACGCTGATCCATGTGGTGCCGAAGATAAGAAGATAGTAGTATTCCTTCCATGCAAGGCAAAGTGGTGGAGCACCATGGAACCACTGTGGAAAAAGTATGTGGATGATCCTGGTGTGGAAGTTCATGTGCTTCCTATCTTTTGGTATGACTGCAACTACAACGGCGAGCTGGGAGAGAAGCACGATGAGAGAGCTCTTTTCCCAGATTATGTAAAGGTAGAGGACTGCGAGAAATTTGATTTTGAGAGAATTCATCCTGATATCATCGTGACTCAGGTTCCTTATGATGGATACAGCACCTTTATGACTGTTCATGAGTTCTTCTATTCTGCCAATATGCAGAATATGACGGATGAGCTTATTTATGTTCCATATCTTCATGCTGATGCTCCAGAGGAGAAGGGGGATAAGGCCTGGGCTTCGCTATCTGTCTTGGTTGAACAGGAAGCTGTCATCAACGCCGACAGAGTTATCGTAGAGTCTAGTGCCATGCGAGATTTCTATGTTGCCAGGCTCATCGAGATGTGCGGCGAAGAGACCCGCGGCTACTGGGAGCAGAAGGTCTTGAATATGGAGGATGTGGTCGGAGAAGATACACAGGAAAAGTGCACTGAGGCGGGAAATTATAAAGGAAATACTGGAAACGACGGATCAAGTGAAAAGAATGACATAGATGAATCGGAAGATGAATGGATCAAATTCCTTGGGCAGTATGCAGGTAGAAAGGTCATAATTTACCATGTTTCTATAGCTTTTTTATTACGAGATAAGGAGAAATCTATTGATAAGATCCGTAGATCTCTTGAAGTGTTTGCTGAATCAGGAGACAGAGTCTGCGCTATCATAGTGCCACAGAAGCAGATACTAACTGACCTTGAGCGAATTGATGAGGGCTTGTGGCAGCAGTTCCAGGGGGTGGTAGGAAATATTTCTGTGCCAGAAATGACTAGTGCTGAGAACCCGGAAGATAATGGAAATGCAAATATAAGTGATGCTGAGGGAAACACTTTGATTCCCAATTGCATCTACGATGAAGCAGGCTTCTCGCTGGATTATATGGATAAGTGGAGCGGTTATTATGGCGATGCTGATCCTCTTGTTAGAAAGTGCGTCCTAAAGGGAATCCCGGTGATGATCGAGAATATAGAGATCTAAGCAATGATTGTAACCATATTAGCAATGATAATGATAGTAGTGGTAGTGGTATGGAGTGTAGAAATCATGCTGATTTAGATAACAGGGGTAATAGAATTACAGTATTGGTTTGACGATAGGTATTTAACATATTTATGAGAATAATTTACTGCTAGTATCTGAGAAATTGGAAAATGAACGTAGCCCAATTTTTTCTTTACCGCTAGATTGCTGTTTTTTCTTTTTTGATAGTAAGGTAGGGACAAAATTGAAGCTAAAATTGAAGCTTGCCTACGGCTGGAATCGAGAAATCTTTTAAATGAGAGTAAAAAAGGCTCAAACTAAGAAGAATTTTTGACTTGAATCAAATTTCAAAAGTGAATTCTTACTGCTAGAACTCACTTTTTTAATATACAGCCGTAAGAAAAAAATCAGGCTACCGCTGCAAAACGCTTCTGCGAAAAACAGACGTAAAAATGCACTATAAAATGCAATATGATAGACAATATGCCGAACTGCACCCTCCACGCCACAAAAACTTCCCTGCAGCTGTAACAATACCCCCTCCACAGCCGCAAATTAGAATTGATCCTGCATCTCCAATCCAACATCCCCATTTATCAATATACATAAGATAATTGAGAACTTCGCCCGTATGCTATATAATTACTCTGGGTGTGCATGTTCGCATGCATGATCTGCCTGTATGCTATAGCTGCGGGCAATTGTAATTAATATGGAGAAAAGAAATGCCTAAGAAATTAAACGGAACAGTAATCGTCACCTACAGATGTAATGCACGTTGCAACATGTGCAACAGATATAAGGCACCATCTGATCCAAAGGATGAGATTTCAATAGAGACAATTAAGAAGCTCCCTGAGATGTACTTTACTAACATCACAGGCGGTGAGCCATTTATTCGCGAAGATATCAAGGATATCGTAAGAGAGCTTCGTAAGAAGAGTGATAGAATCGTTATTTCTACTAACGGATTCTTTACAGACAAGATCATTGACCTTTGCAAGGAGTTCCCTGATGTTGGTATCAGAATTTCCATCGAAGGTCTTGAGCAGACTAATAATGAAATCAGAGGCCTTCCTGATGGCTTCAACAGAGGCTACACAACTCTGAAGAAGCTCAGAGAGATGGGACTTAAGGATGTTGGCTTTGGTATGACAGTTCAGGATAGAAATGCTCCTGACCTGTGCGAACTGTACAAGCTTTCTGATGAGCTTGATATGGAGTTTGCGACAGCTTCACTCCACAATAGCTTTTATTTCGTAGAGGCCAAGAACATTATCCACGACAGACAGATGGTTGCTGAGCATTTCGAAGAGCTCATTAACATGCTTCTTAAATCCAAGAGCCCCAAGAAATGGTTCAGAGCATATTTCAACCATGGACTTATCAACTACATCTATGGACAGAAGAGACTTCTTCCATGTGATATGAGTTTTGATACATTCTTTATTGATCCATATGGCGATGTTATGCCATGTAATGGAACCAAGGACAAAGAGGTTATGGGTAACCTCAATACTCAGAGCTGGGATGAACTGTGGAATTCAGAACAGGCTGACAGAGTCAGAAACGTAGTCAGACATTGCGACAGAGACTGTTGGATGATCGGATCAGTTTCACCAGCAATGCATAAGTATATCTGGGTTCCAGCATGGTGGGTTATCCGCCACAAGTTCAAGGCTCTTTTCATGAAGAAGCCGTACTCAATGTATGAGAACAAGATAGTAAGAGACCTTCGCGATGGCAAGGTTACCAAGGAAGAATTGGATAAGTGCAGCACCTGTGATATGTGTGCTGTAGCTAATGACGGACTTAAAAAGTGATGAGCACAGGTAAGAGAATTTCCAAGAAAAAATTATTCGTAATAGATGAACTGGCACTGGTGCTGGGTTTCTTTACTGCGCTCATTGTCAGGTACACCAGAATATTCCACACCTGGACTACATTTTATGATGGTCTTTATGTGTCGCTTCTGGTATTCCTTGTGTTGGTTCAGGCGATTATCTTCATGGGCTATGACGCCAGAAGAGCTTCTATCATGTCAATGGACAAGATTCAGAATGCCTTTTCTGTTATCAAGGGACGCATTTTCCTGTTCATAGCAATGATCATTTATCTCTATGTTATTCAGCAGGCTACGAATTCATCAAGATTTGTAATCCCGGCGATAGTGCTGATGGATGCAATTTATGAGTGTATTTTCAGAATGCTCTTTAAGCGCCATTACATTAACAAGTATGGCAACAATGCTGATGTGGCGCTTGAACTACGAGCTCCTTTCCCAGATGAGAACGGGGTAAAAGAGCTGCTTGCTGGCGGTAAGTACACAAGAGCCCTTATCCATGCAGAAGGAGCTGACGATGCAGAGACTAATAGAGTCGCAGCAATCCTTGAAAAAGAAGGAATTCATCCTTATGTTTCTCTTGATAGTCTTGGCTACGCAGTTAGAAGTGGAATTGTCAGCGATATCAATGATTATGCTTCTATCCCTGTAGCAGTAAGAGGCGAGCACTGTGATCTTTTTGGTATTCACTATGCTGTAGCCAGAACTGAGGAGGCGGTGCTTCATGTGATCCGCCATATTCACGAGCTTTCAGGAGAGTATATCTGTTTTTCAAACGTTCATACTTCTGTTATGGGTAAAGAGAACCAGGATTACAGAAGAGTTTTAAACGGAGCGGCTTTTACTTTCCCTGATGGCAATCCAATTGCTCAGTTCCAGCAGAAGATGGGCCATGAGCTCTCAGAGAGAGTTGCAGGACCTGATTTTATGGAGCATATGTTCAGGAACACAGCTGATGGACAGCTTTCACATTTCTTCTACGGAGCATCCCAGGAAACACTGGATGCGCTCAAGGTTAACCTTGAGAAGAAATATCCTGGAATAGTTATAAAAGGAATGTATTCACCACCATTCAGACCTCTTTCTGAGGAGGAGGACAAGGCAGATATAGAGATGATCAATGCTGCGGGGGCAGACATTGTATGGATCGGCCTTGGCGCACCCAAGCAGGAGAAGTGGATGCAGGCCCACAAGGGACTTATTCACGGCGTAATGATGGGAGTTGGAGCTGGCTTTGATTTCCACGCAGGTACTATTAAGAGGGCGCCTAAGTGGATTCAGAACTTTGGCCTTGAATGGCTCTACAGATTGTTCCAGGATCCAGGACGTCTTGTTAAGAGATATGTCGTGACCAATGGTAAGTACATGTATTACATGTTTTGGGAAAAATTCAGGTAATCTATCATCGTTGTGTTGGGATTTTTAATGGGGAAAAGACATATGAATTCTGAAATAATGAGGAAATTCAAAGATAATAGACAGCAGATTGGAGAAGGAATTTACCTTCTCTATTTTGCTGTTATGATAGGAGCCAGGGCAGCAGGGCTCTATGAAGGAATGACAATCTACAATCTTTCACTGGTCTGTGGCCTTGGCCTTTTTGCACTCAAGATGCTGGTTACCCAGTATAGTCTCAAAGAGTATGCTGTTTGCGCGGGATTTCTGCTTCTGTCTGGAATCGTATATTATAAGACTGGTGAAAAAGGTCTTATTGTCTGCTTCTGCACCATGCTTGGAATGAAGGGTGTCAGTGTCATGAAGGTCGTTAAGACCGGAATCATCGTATCTGGAGTGATCATCCTTGTGAGAATCTTTACTGGAGCCTTTGGACTTGTAAATGGCATCTACTATCCTCAGGTAAGAGAAGGCGTTGGACTGATGTTCAGAGAGTCTCTTGGATATGCTCACCCCAACACTCTTCATATGAATGTACTGATGCTGACCATGCTCTGCATGTACTTTGTCAGCAAAGCGCTCAGAGGGGATAAGGTAAGACTTCTTATGTACTCTGCCTTGGCGTTTTTATTTAATCTGTATGTATTCCAGTTTTCAGGAAGCAGAACAGGACTTTTGGGATGCATAGCTTTCCTTATAGTTAACTTCTGGTTCTCAGTAATAAATGGACCAAGACTTTTTGAGAAGCTTGTGTGCTACGCTGCATTTCCAATCGCATGCTTTTTGGCAATTGTATTTCCATTTATTCTTCCAGAGAGCATTTTTGAAAAGGTAGATACTACTATATTTACAACAAGGCTTTCTATAGCAAGGTACTTCTGGGAGAACAATTCTGTTTCTTTATTTGGAATAAGACTTAACAATCCTCATCATTTGTATAAGACCTATGGTATTGATATGGCTCAGCTATATCTTTTCCTGCAGCTGGGACTTGTGGCCTTTGCTGTGATCAGTGTCCTTACAATATGGTTTATCCACAAGAGCCTCAAGGCTGGACATATGCAGGAGCTGGCAGTTCTCATGGGAATGCTCTTTATAGGAATATGGGAACCTCTTTTATATAATCTTGGATTTAAAAATTTTGTTTATATTTTTATGGGTTCAATGATGTTCAACAGTTTTCAGTTAGAGCTCGCATCGCCTAGAATTTCCGGCATTTCCAGTAAAGTTTTGGGAAGAGCAATTGCTTTTGGAGCTGTTGCCGGAGTTTGCGGAATGATGCTGTTTTATCTGCTCACCAGTGAACCAGCAGCTTTCTATGGCAACAGAGAAGCAGATGAGACAGGTAAGAGCCTTGGAATGGAAGCTATTTACTTAACTGAGACAGAAGTATCTCAGCTCAAGGCAGATGGAGACATTGTTGTAGGGTATGTAGATGCCCAAACACCAATGTACAAGTATGATAGCAGCATTGCCGGAATGGAATACGAAAGACGTGGATTAAGTATTGCGATTTACTTGGCATTGTTTATAATTGTGGTACAATGTTTATTTGTAAAAATTAATAAAAATTTTAGAAATGGGGAAGTATGAGTAACAAGTACAGAACACTGCAGACCTACGTTCTGTGGGTAATTGACATGGCGTGCATTATTGTGACGTACATGTTCTTTTCATGGCTGAGATTTAAGGACAACAACGATTGGGGAGATAAGACACTTCATTATATGGTATGTGTGTTATTCCTGTTGTTTTGTACCGGCTACACTTTTTTGGCTGACTGGAACAGGGATTTCATTGTAAGAGGATATATAATTGAATTCCTTCACGTAGTCAGATTTGTTGATGTTATGATGCTTGCATCTATTGCAGTAGTATATTTTCTTGACTGGGCAAGAATTCTTTCAAGATTTGTTATCCTGAATTTCATTTGGGCTGACATTCTTTTGACACTCATAATCAGAGTGATATTCAAGAATATTTTCAGAAGCTATATCTCCAGCGATATGAACGTTGAGAGAGTAGTTGTTGTAGCAGAAAAAGAGCTTATGGAGAGCACAATCAAGAAGCTCATGCGCAACAGCAAGGGCCTTGGTTACAAGGTAGTAAGAGCATATTGTGTTGATGATGAGAAGACTTCAGAGGAAGAACCTTGGTACATTGATGGTGTTCATGTTCACCATGGTATTCAGAATCTGACTGAGAGACTTATCACAGATCCTTTCGATGAGGTATTCATCAATACTCCTAATATTCCACAGCGCAAGATGGAAGACATCATCCTTGGCTTTGAGGAGATGGGTGTTACAACTCACTACAACCTTGAGCTTCCTGATGTTGGCAAGGCTGTTACAGAGGTTGGGGACTTCCTTGATTATACTGTTATTTCTTATAGTATGTTCCGCAGCAGCTATAAGAGGCTATTCATCAAGAGAATCATTGATATTTTAGGTGGATTAGTTGGACTTCTTATTACAGGAATCATCACACTTTTCCTTGCACCAGCAATCAAGCTTGATTCTCCAGGACCTGTATTTTTCTCACAGGTTCGTATTGGTAAGAACGGCAGACGTTTCAAGATCTACAAGTTCAGATCTATGTACATAGACGCGGAGGAGCGTAAAAAAGAGCTTGAGGCCCAGAACGAGATGAGCGGCCTTATGTTCAAGATGGAGAACGATCCTCGTGTTACTAAGGTTGGTAAGTTCATCAGAAAGACAAGTCTTGATGAGTTCCCTCAGTTTCTTAATGTTCTTAAGGGAGACATGAGCCTTGTTGGAACAAGACCACCGACAGAGAACGAGTTCCAGCAGTACAATGAGCACTACAGAAGACGTCTTTCAATGACTCCAGGTCTTACAGGACTCTGGCAGATCAGCGGTAGAAGTGATATCGAAGATTTCGATGAGGTTGTTAAGCTTGACCTTCGTTACATCGATAACTGGAGCCTTACAGAGGACTTCAAGATCCTTCTCAAGACTGTAGGAGTAGTTCTTTTTGGTAAGGGTGCCAAGTAATTAGATTAGGGGATAAGAGTAATGCTTACTAAGAATATTGATCTTAGCAATAAAAGAGTGATCGTCACAGGTGCAGCCGGCTTCATCGGCTCTAACCTGTGTATGGAGCTCCTTAAGAGATACGAGAATATTAAGATTCTCGGTATTGATAATGTTAATGACTACTACGATGTTGGTATCAAGGAAGACAGACTTAAGAAGATAGTCGGTAATCCTAACTTTGAATTTATTAAGGGTAACATTGCTGACAGGGATGTTATTAACAAGGCTTTTGATGAGTTTAAACCTGAGGTTGTAGTTAACCTTGCTGCTCAGGCAGGCGTTCGTTATTCAATCGAGAATCCTGATGCTTATATTGAGGCAAACCTTATTGGTTTTTACAATATTCTTGAGGCCTGCAGACATTCATATGATGCAGACAAGAAGACAGATGGTTACAACGGTGTTGAGCATCTTGTATATGCATCAAGCTCAAGCGTATATGGTTCCAACAAGAAGATTCCATATAGCACAGATGACAAGGTAGATAATCCAGTGTCTCTTTATGCTGCTACCAAGAAGTCCAATGAGCTTCTTGCTCATTCCTATACCAAGCTTTATGGCATTCCTAGCACAGGTCTTCGTTTCTTCACAGTATACGGACCTGCTGGAAGACCAGATATGGCTTACTTTGGATTCACTAACAAGCTGGTTAAGGGCGAGACTATCAAGATATTTAACTTTGGTAACTGTAAGAGAGACTTTACTTATGTTGATGATATCGTTGAGGGTGTTATCAATGTAATGGAGAAGGCTCCAGATGAGAACGAGAATGGTGTCAGATACAAGGTTTATAACATCGGTAATAATGATCCTGTAAACCTCCTTGATTTCGTAGATATCCTTCAGCAGGAGCTCATCAGTGCAGGAGTTCTGCCACAGGATTATGACTTTGAAGCTCACAAGGAGCTTGTACCCATGCAGCCTGGTGATGTAGAAGTAACTTATGCTGATGTAACACCACTTCAGCAGGACTTTGGATTTAAGCCTAACACTCCACTTCGCGAAGGCCTTCGTAAATTCGCTAAGTGGTACAAGGAGTATTACGGCTAATATATGACACAGGGGATGCACAAGTACGACAGAATAATAATCGGAGCTGGTCTCTATGGTTTATACTCAGCGCTTTTTTGTGGAAAAAAGGGGCTGAGTGTTCTTGTGCTTGAAAAAGAACCAGATTCTTTCTCAAGAGCAACTTATATCAATCAGGCAAGAGTCCATATGGGTTATCACTATCCAAGGAGCTTGTCTACGGCCATGAAGTCAGCAGGATACTTTAAAAGATTTGTAGATGACTACAAGTTCTGTATCCATGACAAGTTCGAGCAGATTTATGCTACCTCTGAGAACTTCAGCTGGACTAATGCTGAGCAGTTTGTGGATTTCTGCAAGGCTGCAGGTATCAGGTGCGACGAAGTGCCAGCCAGCAGATGGTTTCAGAATAAAATGTGCGACGGAGCATTTCTTACTGAGGAATATACCTATGACGCACATGTGCTAAGAGACTATCTCCTTGATGAGATCAGTAAGTTTTCTAATATAGAGCTTAAATTTGGAGCGGACATTGAGACTATAGAAAGAGACGCAGATGAGTACGTTGTAAGTCTCAAAGAGGGAAGCAGGTTTTCATCAGGCTTTGTGCTCAATGCTACCTATGCTTCAGTTAATCAGATACTTAAAAAGGCATTTCCAGATGAGAGTTTTGCAATCAAGTACGAGCTATGCGAGATCATTCTCTGTGATGTAGATGATAATCTCAAGGATATCGGACTTACCGTAATGGATGGACCATTCTTTTCCATTATGCCATTTGGTTTAACTGGCAAGCATTCACTTACATCAGTTACATTTACACCACACGTAACAAGCTATGATGAGCTTCCAACCTTTGGCTGCCAGAAGCGTCTTGAGGAAGTTGGCGGATATAAGTGCACTCCAGAATGCCTTGGCAACTGTAACAGATGTCCGGTTAAGCCTGAGTCTTCCTGGGAATACATGAGCCACCTGGCTCAGAAGTATATTAAGCCTGAGTATGGTTTCTATTATAGGAGTTCACTCTTTTCCATGAAACCAATCCTGAAGAGTTCGGAGATTGATGACTCAAGGCCAACAGCTATCAAGGTTCATTCATCAGAGCCTACATTTATCAGTGTATTGTCAGGTAAGATCAACACGGTCTATGACCTGGATGAATATCTTGTGTAAAAGGAAGCAGATATGGAAAATAAATTCGTTTCAATGGTAGTTTACCTTCATAACGAAGAAAAAAATATAGTGCCATTTCTCGATGTGGCGGTGGATGCCATAGGTAATCTTTTCAAAAAGTATGAGATTATCTGTGTTGATGACGCCTGCAGCGATGGAACAGTAGAGAATATCAAGAAGTATACATATGACAATAAGCTTGATAGCATTGTTTCTGTAGTGCACATGGGCTTTTATCAGGGTATCGAGCCTTCAATGAATGCAGGCAGAGATATTGCTATTGGCGACCTTGTTTACGAGTTTGACCACGTGATCGTTGATTACGACAAGAGTCTTATTGAGGGTGTCTACAATGAGATGGTTAAGGGCTACGATATCGTGGCTGCTTCTAATATCAGGGCACATAGATTTACTTCCAGAGTTTTCTACAATCTGTTTAACAGATGCAGTAAGTCTTTTGCCAAGATTGGCCCTGAGACTTTCAGAATTGTTTCAAGACGCGCTATCAACAGAATCAAGACTATTGGAAGTCATATTCCGTACAGAAAGGCTGTGTATGCCAACTGCGGACTTAACATGACAACTATCACCTATGAGCCAGTTGCGGGCTTTGAGGGTAATAATTCCAAGGCAAGCTTTTCAGAAAGAGGCGGACTTGCGCTTGATACCTTTATTTATTTCACAAATGTAATGGAGAGGGCATCAGCTATCCTGAGCGCAGGATTTCTTTTGGCAACGGTTGTATGTTTTGTGTACGCTATTGTTGACCATTTTATGGAGCAGAATGTGGCATCAGGCTGGCCATCAATGATGGGCTTTATGTCAATTGGATTCTTCGGAGTGTTTGCACTTCTCACAATCGTGCTCAAATATCTGTCTGTTCTTCTTAATCTGGTGTTCAGGCAGCAGAGATACATGGTTGCAGATATAGAAAAAGTAGTTGGAAAGTGATTGATCAGTATGGATATAAATATTTTGTTTCCTGTTCTGAATGAACATCTTAGACTTGAAAAGGGAATAGATAAATGCGTAGCTTACATGAGGGAGAATGTTCACATTCCTTATAAGCTCACTATTGTGGACAATGGTTCAGACGACGATACACCTGAGATTGGTAGGCGTCTTGCTGCTAAATACGATGAGGTTGAGTATGTCCGCATCGAGGAGAGAGGCGTAGGTATTGCCTTTAAGACTGGCGTACTTCGCTGCGAAGCCGATATTGTGGGCTACATGGATATCGATCTTTCCACAGACCTTGAATATCTCAGCAAGACCATTGAGATTTTTGAGAAAAAGAAAAGCGTTCAGTATGTGAACGGATCCAGATTTAGCAAGGATTCCAAGACTCACGGCAGAAAGTGGTACAGGAAGATCACATCAGCCGGCCTTGTGTTTATCTTAAAGGCAATGTTCCAGATGAAGGCGACAGATGCTCTTTGCGGATTTACTTTCCTTAGAACTCCTGTGGCACAGAAGCTGGTTAAGATGTGTTCAGATGACAAGGGCTGGTTCTACACAGTTGAGCTACTTCTTCGCGCCGAGAGAACTGGCGTAAATATAGTGGATATGCCTATTGAGTGGGTTGAGGACTACGACACAACAGTTAACGTTCCCAAGACCATCAAAAACTACATTATCAGAATTTACAAGCTCAAGAAAATGTTCAGACAGGAAAAGAGATACGCTACTGTCAACAGATGATAGATACGAGAGGTCATACAGATGCTTAAGAGAATTGATCTTACAAGAGATTACAAGAGACATGAAGAAGAATACCTTGCTGCCATTAAGGCCTGCTGCGAAGATACAGCTTTTTCTGGTGGCAAGTATGCAGATAAATTTGATAAGGAATTTGCTGAGTATCTTGGAGTTAAGTACGTTCAGGGACTTAACAACGGAACATCAGCTCTTCACTGCGCACTGGCTGCGCTTGGAGTTGGCGAGGGCGACGAAGTAATCGTTCCAGCTAACACCTATATTGCATCAGCCTGGGGCGTAACCTACACAGGAGCTAAGCCAGTATTTGTTGATTGTACGGCAGATACCTGGGAGCTTGATCCTGACAAGATCGAAGAAAAGATTACAGACAAGACTAAGGCTATCGTTGGTGTTCACCTTTACGGACAGCCTTTTGATTTCCCAAGGGTAAAAGAGATTGCGGATAAGCATAACCTCTTTATCGTTGAGGACTGTGCCCAGGCTCACGGAGCCAAGGTAGAGGGCAAGATGGTAGGAACACTTGGCGATATCGGATGCTTTAGTTTCTATCCTGGCAAGAACCTCTATGCTTTTGGTGAGGGCGGAGCTGTCAGCACCAACAACGCAGAGTATGATCATTATATGAATGTCATGAAGAATCAGGGCTGCGAAGTCAGATACTACCACAAGATGATCGGTTACAACTATCGTCTTGAGGGCATTCAGGGAGCAGTTCTTTCTGTATCACTTAAATACCTTCCTGAGTGGACCAAGCGCAGACAGGAGATCGGACGCAGATACATGGCTGAGATCACTAATCCTAAGTTTACACTTCAGGCTCATCCTGATAACACAGAGCCTGTTTTCCATTTGTTTGAAGTTCAGGTAGAAGGCAATCCAGAGGATTTCCTTGCTTACATGAAGGATAAGGATATTGAGTGCAATCGCCATTATCCTGTTCCATGTCATCTTCAGGAAGCTTACGCAGAGCTTGGCTACCACAAGGGAGATTGCCCTAACGCTGAGCAGCTTGCTGATCACTGCGCTACACTTCCTCTTTTTCCAGAGATGACAGATGAAGAAGTTCAGATGGTAATTGATGCAGTTAATGCATACTAATTCTTACAGGAGCAGCTTATGTTCAGCTACAGCTTGCCAGAACTTACCAAAAAGATAAATACGAAAAGACTTAGCATGGTCATGACGGTGATGTATATTCTCAGCGTCATGCCTTTGCTTGTTTTGGGGCATTTTAACTGGCTGTCAGCGGATGATATGTCCATGGCCTATGAGGCGCATGAATATCTGATCGGTGGTGGAAGTGCTTTTGGTTTTATCTTCGAGGTTCTGAGAATTACCTTAGATGAATACATGACCTGGGTTGGCTATTTCTTTTCCGCTACACTTTCAAGCCTCTGCCCTGGAATATTTGGCGAGAAACTGTACTTTCTGGTGGTTTACGAGATTATCGGTATCTTAACCCTGGGAGTTTGCTATTTCTTTAATGCGCTGTTTGTGCACGGATTTAAGGGAGATAAGCATCTTGCAAATGTGGCAGCTATGCTGACACTTATGGTACTCACACAGAGTATGCCTGCCGGAATGGTAAGAGTTGAGGCGTTTTACTGGCATAGTGGCGCGATCAACTACATGTTTATGTTGGGACTTGGACTGTTCTGGGTAGGACTTCTCATAAGAGCAGTTTATGATAAAGCGGACAAGAGAAGAGGTAAGCTTATCTGGGCCTGCATCTGGGGCTTTCTTCTCGGAGGCACCAATTATATGACAGCCCTTGAGCTTGCTATTATTTCCGTGCTGGTGCTGATTATTTTAGTGCTTAGCAGAATTTCTTTTATAAAGCTTGAGAATGTTTCTGATGAGCAAAAGAAATATGTAGGGCTTTTATGGATCCCTGCCTGTCTTAATCTTCTAGGCTTTGTATTATCCTGTCTTGCTCCTGGTAATAGAGTAAGAGGCTCTCAGGTAGAGGGCTTTGGAGCTATCAAGTCTATTATGATAGCTATTTATGATGTGTTTGATATCTGTGTTAATGAGTACACCAGATGGGAAGTTATTGTAGCTTTGATGATTCTGGTTCCAGTGTTCTGGAAGCTGTCAGAGAGCATTGAGCACAGATTTGAGCATCCTTTTATCTTTACACTTTTTGCACTTGGAATGACAGCCTCTAATATGGTTCCACCTCTTTTTGCTACAGCGAATATCGAGGCTGGAAGAATTCAGTCAATTATTTGGGGTGAGTACGTGGTTATGCTGGTGCTCATTACCTTTTATGTGACTGCCTGGGTTAGACAGAACCTGGCTGGAAGTGGCGAGAAGGATGTAGAATTATCAGTGCGTTCATCTACTTGGATCTTTGCACTAGTATTCATTTTGGCATTTGGATCAATACTTTGCATCAAGGCTGATCCTCATTATTATTCAGTTACTTCAGCCTGCGCTGATATAGTATCTGGTGATGCGTACGTTTATAGATCAGAGAACCTTAGTAGGCTTCAGACTCTTAAGGATACTTCTGTTACAGATGTAGTCCTGGATGAATATTCGGTTAAGCCTCAGATGCTGTTCTTTAGTGATATTGAGGATGATACGCAGTTTTGGATCAATACAGTAGTTGCCAGATATTACCACAAGAACTCAGTTCTTCTTAGGAAAAACTAATAATGAAAGTTAAGAGTGTTTTTTATAAGATTATTGTGGCGCTGCTGGCAATAGCCGCATGTGCAGTATTTGTCACAAGTCTTTTGACAACTATATATTATGATATGCATGAAGATGTGGATTTTCCTCATTATGGTAGAGAGAATATTCCACTTCTTTTGCTGTGTATGGCGGTAGTGTTTGGAGTGTTCTTTATCTTGCACAGGAAGGATGCTTTTACTAAGTGGAGTAAAGGGTTTCTTATTCTGGCGCTTATCTTCTGCACAGCCTATTGTCTTACGCTGATACTGGCTATCAAGCCTATTCCAGTCACGGATGCAATGACTCTGGACAAGATTTTTGCTGAGTTTGCAAGTGGCGATTACAGCAATTTGACTGAGAAGGGCGGATATCTTTTTACCTGGCCATTTCAGCTTGGATATGTGTTATTTGGCGAAACGATGGATTCCATCTTTGGTCATGCCAACTATATGGTATGGGATATGTTGCTTCTTTTATCAATTCTGGTCACTGTCTTTTTGCTTTACAAGATGACCTGGGAGATATTCGAAGACAAGGCAGTTTGTAGTATCATGGCACTCCTCAGCCTTGGAATGCTTTTCTTTTACAACTACTCAACCTATGTGTACGGGGATGTTTACAGTCTTTTGCCCCAGTCCATAGCTCTTTATACAACAATTCTGTTTGTGAAAAGAAAAAGAGTGGTTTATGCGGTTATTACATCGATCTGCATGGGCCTTTCAGTTATCATCAAGACTAATAGCGAGATCACACTGATCGCCATAGTGATGATCATGATATTAAGCGCGTGGAAGGATAAGAGCACTGAAGGTTACTATGCTTATGAGTTTGCACATAGGCTGGTGGTGAGAATTCTTTTATCTGTTCTAATGATCGGTGTAGTGATGCTTGGAAAGTGGGCAGTTAATGCCTATTACTGTGAAAGAGCTGGCATAGAGGCTATTCCATCAGGAAGCCCTTCAGCTTCCCACATAGCTATGGGACTTCAGGAGTCTGAACTTGAGGATGGCTGGTACACAGGTTACAACTATAAGATTTTTATAGAAAATGATTATGATACTGAGAAGACCAAGGCTGTTGCCATGGAGGAGATCAGAAGCAGAGTTGATACTTTTGTTCATCACCCCAGATATGCCTTTAAATTTTTTGGACGCAAATTCCTGACTCAGTGGGCAGATCCGGTGTGCATTTCAACTCACAATCTGGACTTTGTGAGTAGGCATGTTGAGAATCCGACGGATTTGATGTATTATATTGTTTTTGGTGATGGTAATATTATCACCAGTCAGATAATGAATGTCTTTATGAGCGTTTGTTATCTTTGCGTATTCATATATCTTTTGACCAGGATCAGAAAAGGGGAGTTTCCTGAGCAGGAGATGCTTCTTTTGATAATGATTTTTGGAGGTATTATCTTCCATGAATTCTGGGAAGGATCATCGAGATACACTATGAGGTATTATGTGTACTGGATGCCATTTGCTGCTTATGGGATGAAGAGTATTCTGGACAGGATTTCACTTCGCAGAAGATGACGATGAATATGCGAACAAAATTTGCATTTTAGGCAATTTTTTGAAAAGATATATAGTAGTAATAGGAGAAATAGAAATGCCAATTAGAGTTAATAGTTTTATGGGGAAGTTTGGATGGTTTGCGAGGAAGCATTTTCCTATGCTTGCAAGTAACGCCTATCTGAAGTTGCAGTTTGTTACAAGAAGTAAGTCACAGAAGGCTTATTGTGATTACTTCCTTAATTCCAAGGAAGTTCCAATGCCTAATGTTGTTAATATCGAGACTATCAACAGATGTAATTCAACATGTTCTTTCTGCACAGCTAATGTTCACGACGAGTGCAGACCACTTGCCAAGATTGACGACAACCTTTACAAGAGTATTATTGATCAGCTTGCTGATTGGGGCTACAAGGGACACCTTACACTTTACGGTAACAACGAGCCTCTTCTCGACACCAAGATTGTTGAGAGACACAAGTATGCAAGAGAGAAGCTTCCTGATAGCTTTATCTTCATGTCTACTAACGGACTTATTCTCACAATTGATAAGGTTAAAGAGGTTGCTCCTTACATTAACCAGCTCATTATCAACAACTATTCAATGGAGATGAAGCTCCACAAGAATATTCAGGAGCTCTATGATTATGTTAAGGCTCATCCAGAAGAGTTCAAGAATCTCGATATCCAGATTCAGATGAGATATCTTCAGGAGGTTCTTACTAACAGAGCCGGAAGTGCACCTAATAAGAAAGAGACCAAGAAGATCATCAAGGAGACTTGTCTTCTTCCTTTCACAGATATGTGGATCATGCCTAACGGTAAGATGGGACTTTGCTGCTGTGACAACGTTGAGACAACAGCTTTCGGTGATCTTACTAAGATGACTCTTAGAGAGGCTTGGGGAAGCGAGAAGTTCCAGGCAGTCAGACGCAGCATTGCAGAGGGACGTCAGAACTATCCATTCTGTAAGCACTGCGATTTCATCGATGCTGGCTTCCGTATGCAGCTTGTAAATGCTATTCTTCGTGGTGATCAGGACGCAGCCAATAAGCTTGGCGGTCATGAGCGTATGAAGATTGGTAATCAGAATAATGCTGATGACAAGATAAAATGATATAGGGGATTAAAGTGAAGCAATCCGTATATCATATATAATGGATAGTTATAGGGGATTACAGGTCTTAAAGAGAGGGTAATAAATGGATAAAATAGCAGTACTCATTCCTTGCTACAATGAGGAAAAAACTATTGGTAAGGTTGTAAGGGATGCCAAGGCAGCTCTTCCAGAAGCCACAATTTACGTATATAACAACAACTCCAAGGATAGAACAGCTGAGATCGCAGCTGAGGCCGGAGCTGTTGTAAGAAATGAATATATGCAGGGTAAGGGCAACGTTATCAGACGTATGTTCCGTGAAATTGATGCCCTTGTTTATGTAATGGTCGACGGTGACGACACATATCCTATGGAGTCAGCAAGAGAGATGGTAGATATGGTTCTCAACCGCAATGCTGACATGGTAGTTGGCGACAGATTGTCATCAACTTACTACCAGGAGAACAAGAGACCATTCCACAACTTTGGTAACAACCTTGTAAGAGGCAGTATCAACAAGCTCTTTGGATGTAACATCAGAGATATCATGACAGGCTTTAGAGCATTCAGCTATGAGTTTGTTAAGACCTTCCCAGTTCTCTCCAAGGGATTTGAGATTGAGACAGAGATGACTATTCATGCCGTTTACAACAACATGCAGATCGAGAACGTAGTCATTGATTATAGAGATCGTCCAGAAGGATCAGTTAGTAAGCTCAACACTTATTCAGATGGCTTCAAGGTTCTTAGAACAATCATGAGACTTTACAGAAGCTACAAGCCTTTTGGATTCTTCCTTATGATCGCTATTGTGCTTGCACTTGTTTCAATTGGATTCTTTATTCCAATTCTTCAGGAATACTGGGCTACTCATATGGTTCCCAGATTTCCTACACTTATTGTTTGCTGCTTTATTATGTTGTCAGCTGTTCAGGCATTCTTTGCCGGAGTTATTCTCTCCACAATGGCAATCGGCGACAGACGTCAGTTTGAGATGCAGCTGAACATGCTCCAGAGACACAAGGAGAATGATTATAATGGCTGATTCTAAGAGGAAAAGCCTTGCACTTAGTGCTTCCAAAGATTTCATATTCAGCGTACTTGCGCTGGTCATCTATAACGGTGTCCTGCAGCTACTCATCTATCCTGGGCTCAATGCCCAGGTTGGTGCAGAGGCTTTTGGCACCGTTTTATATTTGATTTCTATTGTATCTGTCATGGGCGCCGGTTTTGGTACAGCTGCCAGCTATTCACGCATGGTTGCCAAGAAGGACAGAACTCAGGAGAATGGTGACTACAACCTGTTCCTGACTATGATCGCAGGAATTTCTCTCGTAGTTACTTTCGTAGCTCTTTTTGTGTTAAAAGAGCTTACGGTCGCTGTATACTTGCAGATAGCAGTTCTCATGATCGTGACAGTATTCAGGTACTATGCGGATGTTGAATACCGAATGAATATCAGATTCGTCAGGTATTTCGCTTTCTTTACCTGCGTATCTGTTGGATACGTTGTAGGACTTCTCCTGTTCCCGTATACCAAGAGCTGGGTTCTTACCATTCTCATGGGAGAACTCTTTGGCATCATCTACACAGTGCTAAGAGGCGGTATATTCAGGGCACCTTTCACCAAGCTTTCTACCAGCTACAGGGAGAATCTAAGGTCAGCCTGGGTGATTTCAGCCAGCAATCTGATCTCAGCTCTTATTCTTAATTCGGACAGGATTTTGTTAAGACTTCTTGTGGGAGCAAGAGAGGTTACTGTGTTCTACACAGCAAGCCTTATAGGCAAGATTGTAGCTATGCTCACAACACCTCTTAACGGCGTTATAATCAGCTACTTCACTAACTACAAGATAAAGCTTGATAAAAAGAAGTTTGGACTTATTAGCTTACTGATGGTGGTTTTGTCAGTTATCGGCGCACTGGCTTGTACTTTGGTTTCCATGGTGTTTGTTAAGATCATGTATCCGGATGTATTCGAGGAAACAAGAAAGTACTTCTTCCTGGCCAATCTGGGACAGATAATGTACTTTATTTCCGGTTCACTTATGGTAATCGTTATGAGCTTTACCAAGGAGAAATTGCAGCTCATTATCAATATCATCTACATCGCTGTGTTTGCAGTAGTGGTTATTCCTGCGACTTTGCTGTTCGGCCTTGATGGTATGGCAGTTGGACTGGTTATTGTATCTTTGGTTCGATTACTGGTTACAGCAGGCTTCGGACTAAAAAAGCTTTAATCCGCGAGGATTAAAGCTTTTATTATTATTATTATTATTCCTGAGTGGCTTCCTGAGAGCTCTGAGATTCTTTAGCTGCCCAGGCCTCCTTAGCCTGCTCAAGTGTTGGTGTATTCTCATTAGGTTTAACGAGCTTGTACTCTCCATTAACGAGAAGCTCGAACTGATCTGGGAAAGCATCCATGAGGACACCGTCGTCGAGACGATAGAACTCATCTGGATCAAAGGTAGCAATGTTAACAAAATCAGATTCTCTGTAGGCCTTAGGCTCATTGAACTCAAATCCATTTGGCCAGTGGGCACACATCCTTGCAAGGATACGTCTGCCGGTTTCTGTAAGGTGAACATTGTCCATCAGGTACTGATCTGCTGTATCAAGGTATAAGTCAAATCTTGACATGAACATTGCATCTACAAGGAAACAGTTTTCTTCGTCTGCTGATACATTTCCCATCTTCTTGGCATAATCTGAAAGTGTTCCAAAACCATTACTTACAACATAGGAATCTCCGAGGTAGTTACCGCTGTTGTCTTTGTAGATTCCATATACAGGAGAGATCAGGAAGAACTTTGCGTTAGGGCTTGCCTGTCTGAGCTCTGAAATTCCAAGACGAAGCGCTCCGTAGTAGGTGTAGATATCTTCGTAGTGTACATCTGTGTTGAACTTATCAAGTGGAACCTTGGCAAAGAAGTCGTTGGCACCATACTCGATGAAGTAGTAATCTACGTCAGCAGGGTTAACTGAATCCATTGCTGTAATGAGGGCTGGCATTGAGCTAAGAACATTGTCCTTTTTAACCTTGCCTGTGAAGGCGTGAACCATACCTACAAAGCTGTTGGAGGTCCAGTTCTCATAGTCCTGATAGTTGGCTGTTGAAGCTTCCAGGGAAGCAGTTGTTCCGCCGATTGCCAGGTTGATTGAAACGGAATTAGGAACTCTCTGTCCTACAAGTGTTGGGATATCTGTACCATCGTTTCTACCATTGGCTATCTGGGAATCTCCGAAGAATACCATCACAACCTTGTCTTCTTTCTCGGGTTCCTGTGTAGTTGCTTCTGTTGTAGCTTCTGTAGTTGCAGCTGCTGTTGTGTAATCTTCAAAATCAGGTGTTGCAAGATCCTCAGCAACGATTATATTTGTGACACTATCAAGAGCTGAACTGTCATCAGTGGCATTAAGAGTTTCATCATTTATATATTCTGTAGCTTCCTTGGTGTCATCTTTTCCAAGGGAACAGCCGGTGATCATCACGGAAAAGGCCATGGTGAGCGCAGCTGCGGTCATCAATTTCTTCTTCATATCATAAAACCTCGCTTCTTTAAACTACTTGCAATTATAAACACCATTTTTTTCAATGTGAAGAGTTTTGGACCAATCTTAAGAAAGTCTTAAAGAATTAACGATATAACGTTAATGCATTCCGGCCATATGTCCTAATATATATACATACGAACCATTACAATAAGTGGCATTACAATTATTGAAGAAATAGACCATTTAGGATATACTACTTATGTTGTATTTTAGCAGTATTATGAAAACAGAGGGAATGCGTATGAAAAAGGCGTTGATAATCGGAGCAGGTCCTGCAGGACTTACTGCAGCCTATGAGCTTTTGACCAAGTCTGATGATTATCAGGTTATAGTTTTTGAGGAGACACAGCAGTTTGGAGGTATTTCCAGAACTGTTAATTACAAGGGAAACCGTATGGATATGGGTGGCCACAGATTCTTTTCCAAGGTGCCTGAGGTCAACGAATGGTGGCAGAAGATGTTACCACTCCAGGGTTCTCCAACATATGATGATATAGTACTTGACCGTCCTATGAAGATGGCGGAGGGTGGCCCTGATCCAGAGAAGGAAGACAGGGTTATGCTGAGAAGACACCGTGTTTCTCGTATCCTTTTTGATTCTAAGTTCTATGATTATCCTATTTCACTTAAGGCTGAGACTTTCAAGAATTTCGGCTTTTTGACAACTCTTCAGGTTGGATTCTCTTATATGGGATCTGTATTCCACAAGAGACCTGAGGATAATCTTGAGAATCTATATATTAACAACTTTGGTAAGAAGCTCTATTCCATGTTCTTTGAGTATTACACAGAGAACCTTTGGGGCAGACATCCAAGTGAGATCGATGCATCCTGGGGTAAGCAGAGAACCAAGGGCTTGTCTATCTTTGGAATTATTAGAGATTATCTTGGAAGACTCTTCAAGGTCAAGAATCGTAAGGTTAACACATCTCTTATTGAAGAGTTCAGTTATCCTAAGCTCGGACCGGGTCAGCTCTGGGAAGTTACAGCTGATGAGATCAAGAAGCTTGGCGGTACAATAATCATGAATGCCAAGGTTACTGGAATCCGCAAGGATGGTAACCATGTTAAGGGCGTTACATATCTTCAGGATGGCAAGGAAATCGAGATCGATGGCGATGTAGTTATCAGCTCAATGCCAGTTAAGGATCTTGTAGCAGGAATGAATGATGTTCCAGCTGAGCCAGCAAGAATCGCAGCTGGTCTTCCATACCGTGATTATATGACTCTTGGTGTTCTTGTTCCTAAGCTTAATCTTCAGAACAAGACTAACATCAGAACTATGGGCAATATCGTTCCAGATAACTGGGTATACGTTCAGGATAGAACAGTTAAGATGGGACGTTTCCAGATTTACAACAACTGGTCTCCATACCTGGTTAAGGATCTCGAGCATACAGTTTGGGTAGGCCTTGAGTACTTCTGCTTTGAAGGCGATTCAATGTGGAATATGACTGAGGATGAGTTTGCCAAGATGGCAATCGATGAGATGGTTAAGCTTGGTCTTATTAACAGTGCATCAGAGGTTATGGATTATCATATGGAAAAAGTTAAGAAGGCATATCCTGCTTACTTCGATACATATGATGAGATGGACAAGCTGGTTGATTACCTTAACACCATCGACAATCTATACTGTGTAGGACGTAATGGCCAGCACAGATACAACAACATCGACCACTCAATGTGCACTTCATTCGAAGTTGTTAAGAACATTGTCAGTGGCGCTACAGATCGTAGCAACATCTGGAATGTCAACACTGAGGAAGAGTACCACGAGACCAACGACAACGCAGAGTCTGAGGACGAGGTTGAGTTGGACTAATAAATTACAGATATTTTATGCGGTGCAGGGGTTCTTTGCACCGCATTGTTGTGTGAATAGGGCACGACAGATTTAGAGAGGTTTTATGAAAAAGATTAGTATTCTGATTCCATGTTTTAACGAAGTGGAAAATGTAGAGCCAATCTCAGCAGCAGTAGAAAAAGTACTGCAGGAGAAGCTCTCTGCCTATGATTATGAGATAGTATTTATCGACAACGCATCAACAGATGGCACAAGAGATAAGATCGAGAGCATCTGCGCTGGTAATCCCAAGATCAAGGCTATCTTCAATGTGACCAACTTTGGCCAGTTCAATTCACCATTCCATGGCATGTGCAGCCTTGATGGCGACTGCGTGATTCCAATCTGTGCAGACTTCCAGGATCCGGTTGAACTGATCCCTGTGTTTGTTGAGAAGTGGGAACAGGGCCATAAGATTGTAAGTGGAATCAAGTCCTCCAGTAAGGAAAACGGATTCATCTATTTCCTCAGGACAATGTATTACAAGCTGATCAAGAACATGTCCAATGTTAGAATGATCGAGCATTTCACAGGCTTTGGTCTGTATGACAAGACTTTCATCCAGCTTCTTCGTAAGCTCAACGATCCGGTTCCATTCATCAGAGGAATCGTTGCTGAGTACGGCGAAGGCTTTAACATGACAACAATTGAGTATGAGCAGCCACAGCGCCGCGCAGGTAAGACTCACAATAATTTCTACACACTTTACGACGCAGCAATGCTGAGTATCACCTCCTACACCAAGGTAGGCCTCAGACTTTGCACTATAGCTGGATTTGTATGTGCACTTATTGATGTTATCGTAGCTTTAGTGTACCTGATACTCAAGCTTACACACTGGTACAGCTTTCATGCCGGCTACGCTCCAATGATCATCGGTATGTTCCTTATGGGAGCTATACAGCTCTTTTTCATAGGACTTATGGGAGAGTACATTCTGAACATGAACACCCGTGTGATCGGAAGACCACTTGTGGTTGAGGAAAAGAGAATCAATTTCTAAGTAAAATGGGGGAATTATGCAGGTTACATCATTTGCATTTCTAGTATTTTTATTTGCAGTTGCAGCACTTAATTACTGCCTGCCACGTAAGTTTAGATATATTCTGCTGCTGATAGCCAGCTTGGGATTCTATGCAAGCCTTGATGTTAAGGGATGCATAGTCCTTGCAATATCAATACTGACAACCTATGCAGCTGGTCTTCTCATGGATGGTAGCGCTGGAACTGATGGCCAGGCAGGAGAGGATAAGAACGGTGGTTTCAAATCCAACAATCTTGTCTTTGCCCTCTGCATCGTCCTCAATGTAGGCATGCTTGTAGTGTTCAAATACCTTGGCTTCTTTGCTGGTTCAGTATTTGCAGTAATGGGTAAAGAGGCGCCGACTATCAGTATTCTGGCGCCAATCGGAATTTCTTTTTACACACTTAAGGCCTTGTCCTATCTGATCGATGTTAAAAGAGGCACCATTAAGGCAGAAAGAAACCTGGCTAAATACGTGCTTTACGTTTCATTCTTTACTCAGATCATTTCCGGCCCTATCGACAGAGCAGACAATCTGATATCTCAGTTCAACTACCCTGTAACGGTTGATATCGAGATGCTCAAGGATGGCTTTTTACAGATACTCTGGGGCTATTTCATGAAGCTGGTTCTGGCTGACAGAATGGCAATCTTTGTAGCTGATATTTATGGAAATCCTGTTCCAGGAACAATCACATTTATTGGAACACTTTTGTACACACTTGAGATTTACTGCGACTTTGCAGGTTATTCGCATATTGTGATAGGAGCAGCAAGGATTCTTGGAATCGATGTTATGAACAACTTCGAAGCTCCTTACCTTTCAGGCTCAATCGCAGAGTTCTGGCGCAGATGGCACATTTCACTTTCCAGCTGGCTCAAGGATTATATCTATATTCCACTTGGCGGCAACAGGAAGGGAGTGGCTCGCAAGTACCTCAATATCCTCATTGTATTTGCAGTGAGCGGATTGTGGCACGGAGCAAACTGGACCTTCGTTGTATGGGGACTTCTCCATGGCCTGTATCAGGTTGTAGGATACCTCATGAAGCCGGTGAGAGACTTCTGGGTAAAGCTGTTTGCAGTAGACAGAGAGTCTTTTGCACACAAAGTGGTTAAAACTGTTATCACATTCCTTTTAGTTAATCTTGCATGGGTGTTCTTCAGAGCAGATACTATCGGAGCAGCCTTCGATGTGATCGGTAAGAGCTTATCTTTTACCCCATGGGTTCTGACAAATGGCGAGCTGTTTAGGCACGGCCTTGACCAGGCGAACATGTTACTACTCCTTATCGGCGTGGTTATCGTATTTATTGTGGACCTTATGAACGTGAGAGGAATCATCCTTAGGGAAAAGATATTGAGACAGCCTTTATGGCTCAGATGGCTTATCATGATCGTCGCAATCCTTGTGGTTGCTGTTTGCGGAATCTGGGGCCCTGGCTACGATGCTTCTAGCTTTATTTATCAGCAGTTCTAACTGGAGTGAGATATGAAAAAGAGGATAATAAATCTAATTAAAATAGCTTTATTTGCCGCAGTTGTCCTGGCATGTATTGTTGTGGCAGCGACAGTTGTGCGTAGAAAAGAAAGTAATGATAAATACGCGGACTTTTTTACCCAGGCAGAAAAAGGCAATATAGACGTTCTTTTCATGGGCTCATCCCATATGATAAATGGCGTTAATCCAGCAAGCTTGTATAAAGATTATGGAATTACTTCCTACAACATGGGTGGACATGGTTCCGTAATGCAGGCTACATATTGGGAGCTTATTGAAGCTCTTGATTATTGCAGCCCCAAGTGGGTTGTGGTTGATGCCTACATGCTTGAGAAGAACTATCAATACCTGGATGTCATGAACGAGAACACACCACAGGAGGACATTGATACATCAATCGATCAGCTTCACCTTAACATGGACTGCTGGCCACTTAACAGACTTAAGCTTGCTGCTATTTCCGATCTTATTCAGGATAAAGAGATCAGAAAAGAGTTTCTGTTTGACTTCATCGTATATCATGACAGATGGAACGAGCTGACCAAAGAGGATTATCAAGTTCTGTCTGGTCAGAACGCTAGTAACAAGCTACTGGGCGGAGAGCTTAGATATGAGGTTGAACTCAAGCCTTCCACAAGTCCTGATCCTGCTGAGGGAGAGCAGCTTTCTGAGCACACAGTTGGTCAGGAATATCTCATGAAGATAATCGATGAGTGCCAGAGACGCGGAATTGGCGTACTTGTAACATACCTGCCATTCTGCCCGACAACAGAGGATAAGATTGCAGCTAACAGTGCAGGCGTTGTCGCAGGCATGTACGATGTTCCCTATATAAATATGCTAGGTTTAGGTATAATAGATGTATATACTGATCTTAATGATACAGGTCACCTGAATGCTCTTGGAGCCAAAAAGGTTACAGATTATCTTGGTAACTGGCTTGTTGCAACTGGAGATCTTGAAGATCACAGAGGACAGGCTGGCTACGAGTACTATGATGAGTGCGCAGCCAGATACGCTGAGGATATGAGAAACTTTAGCGGTAGTGTGAATAACCTCTATTCACAGCTTGAGCTTCTAAACTTTGGAGATGTGGGCTCAGTAGTATACTTTAATCAGGGCTCGGGTTCTTTTGCCGATGCGAGTGTTAAAGAGCTGGTGGCACAGATTACAGGAACTGACAAGATCAAAATCTTAAGTGATGGCCCATACATCATGATAAATGACGCAGGCTCAGGTAATGTATATGAAGCAAGCGGAGAAGAGGCGCTTTCCGGAGTGGCAACAGCTATGGGCACAATGGTTTATCAGCCTGTTGAGCAGCGCTTCAGATTCCTGTATGCGCAGGAGAATGAAGAGGTTAACTACCTCTACGATGATGACCATATCTGGTATGATATTCAGGTCATCACCTATGACAAGAATTCGGGAGAGGTGCTCTCTCACAAGTATTACAGATCCTACGGCAGCAAGTACCGTGAGGACTAAAGTTTTTATGAAAGGAAAAGAATTATGAGCGATAAGGTTTGTATAGTAGGAATTGCAGGAGGAACAGCGTCAGGTAAGACTACCATTGTGCGCAGGATCAAGGAGAAGTTCGGGGATGATATCGTTGTAATCAACCATGATTCATATTACAAAGCACATGATGATCTTTCTTATGAGGACAGATCAAGACTTAACTATGACCATCCGGAATCTTTTGATACAGATCTGATGATCGCTGATGTTAAGAAGCTCAAGAACAACGAAGAGATCGATATGCCTGTTTATGACTACACAGTGCACAACAGATCAAGTGCTACAGTTCACGTAGTACCCAAGAAGGTTATCATTGTTGAGGGTATTCTTATTCTTGAGAATAAAGAGCTCAGAGACCTGATGGATATCAAGGTTTTCGTTGAGACTGATGCTGACGAAAGACTTATGAGAAGAATTCGTCGTGATATGGTAGAGAGAGCCAGAAGTATCGACTCTATCCTTACTCAGTATTCAGAGACTGTTAAGCCTATGCATGAGCAGTTCGTTGAGCCTAGTAAGAAATATGCAGATATCATCATCCCAAGAGGTGGTGAGAACCTGACAGGTATCAGCATCCTTCAGGAGCACTTAAATCTCGTTCTTAGCAAAGAGAGATAATATGATCGCAGCTTTGTTTTCTGTCTTGAAATTAATATTGTTTATGTTCGTGATCCCATTCTGCATCGGAGTACTGTTTAACAGCATACTTCCGGTTGTCAGGAGGACTGTGGGCATCACCTTTATATTTGGATACATGATTTATTTTGCTGTGTTTGAGATCATAGCGATACCATGTATGCTTTGCTATGTCTACAATGCCTTTTCCTACTGTACCAGATTTTATCTGATATTCAGTATTGTTCTGGCTGTGGCGGGAGTTGTTAAGGCTGTTATACTTCTTAAGAAAAACGGACTGGATTATCTGGTTCTTTTCCCTGGTGAGACTCATGCAACAGCTCATGAACTCTTAAGCCCAAGGTCAGACCCAAGGATGCTCAAGCTCAACTATTCACTTGAGAGCCGCATTTACTGGGTGATTTTCTTTGTGCTGTTAGTTGTTCAGATGGTGCTGTCAGTGGTAATGTCCAGCTTTGACGGGGATGATGCCTACTATGTTGTGGAATCACTTCTGGCGCAGCAGGCGGATGTTATGAATACGATCCTGCCTTACACTGGAACTTCCACTTCGCTTGATATCAGACATGCGCTGGCTGTAATTACCATGTGGATAGCCTTTATGGCAAGGGTGAGCGGTGTTCATGCGACAATCATGTCTCATTCAGTTATGCCAATCCTGGTTATTCCTTTTGTTTATCTGGTGTATGTTGAGATCGCGAGAATTCTCTTTAGGAGAAGGCAGGAGGTTATTCCTGTTTTCATGATCATCGTTTCCTTCCTTATGATGTTTGGTAATATCTCAATCTACACACCGGCAACATTTTTCCTGACCAGAACCTGGCAGGGTAAGGCAATGGTTAACAGCCTTGTTTTCCCTCTTATCATGTGGGTGTTCCTGTGGATGCTTGAAGATAGCAGGAAAAGACCTCTCTTTGGGCCTAAGGTTGATAATAACACTGAGTCCTACGAGGAGTACAAGGAGCACAAGATCATATTCAAGATTTCACCCTGGATTTTCCTGACACTTATCAATATGCTGTCTGGAATGTGTACTTCAATGGGAGTTATCTTTGGAACTGGGCTGGTAGCTCTTTTCACATTGGTACTTCTCTTATTCGAGAGAAATCTACGAGTTATACTGGGAGCAATCTGCTGCGTGATTCCTAACGCGCTGTATCTACTGGTATATCTTGGTTTGTTCCATCGCTGATCTGACTTTTTTATATATGAGGTTTGTATGTACGGAATTTTCATGGAGTGCTGGGTTGCCCTTAAGCTTTATGGCGGAAACGGAGTTTTACTTCTTCTGCTGGTAGCGTCCAGTATTTATCTGGTGGCAACAGAGAAAAGCATCAAAAAGAAAATAATGCTTGGCATAATACCGCTTCTGATTCTCTTGGGATTTCTTTTACCAATTACCAAGATTGTGTATGTGGCGGCATTTAATAGTGAGGGCAGTGATACCTATTACAGGCTGCTGTGGCTCATTCCAACTTATGTGACTATTGCCTTTGCGCTGTGTAAGGTTATCTTTTCACTTAAAAAGGCGATGTATCAGAGAATCGCGTTGGTAGTGACACTGGCGTTTATCGCTGTTACCGGTTCACTTGTGTATGCCAATAATAACGTCAAGGTTGCTGAGAATCTGTATCACATTCCACAGCACGTTATTGATATCTGCGATGAGATCGCACCTGCTGATGGCGAGCCAAGAGTTCGAGCAGCATTCCCTTCTGAGCTGGTTCATTTCGTGAGACAGTATGACACTGACATTCTTCTTCCTTTTGGTAGAGAGATGGTTGTAACTCAGTGGGATTATTACAATCCAGTTTATGAAGTAATGGAGAAGCCTGAGGTTATAGATGCCAAGGCTCTTTTGGAGGCAACAAGAGAGACCAAGTGCAGCTATATTGTTCTGGCTGAAAATAGAAAGATAGATGGAGATCTGGTGGATATGGGGCTTGAGCTTGTGAATACGCTCCACGGCTATTATATCTATGCTGATCCGGTGGTGATAAATGAAGAAAGCTAAATCAATAGAGGAGCTTCATGGCATATTGTACGATATGCTACTTGAGGTTGATAGAATCTGTAAAGAGAACAATATTAGATATTTTCTGGCCTTTGGTACGGAGATAGGCGCGGTGAGAGACCATGCGTTTATTCCCTGGGATGATGATATAGACATCAAAGTGATGCGTGAAGACTATGAGAACTTTAAGGCAGCAATGAAGGCTAATCTGAAAGGGCCGCTCAAGTTCACAGAGCCAGTGGATTTACGGCCTTATTTTTTTGACTTTGTACCAAGAGTCATTAACACGGAATACACCTTGAGCGATTCCGAGATGCTTCAGGGACATCCGGCTGTTGATGTGTTCCTTGTGGACCACGTTCCAGCTGGCAGAGTTTTCCAAAAGGGAATGTATCTCAAGCTCAAGCTGATCCATGCTCTCAGTATTTCCAAGAGGCAGTGGATTGATTATAAAGATTATCACGGGCTTCAGAAGGCGGGCATTTTTCTTTTGAGCAGCGTTGGTAAGCTCTTTTCCCTGGATACGCTTATCAGAATGTATGACAGGCAGCAGAGGAAGTACGAGAAGGTGACTACACCTTATAGATTTACCAGCAATTTTGCCTTCGGAATTCAGGCGATGTACGACTTTGATATTTACGAGAAATCTATAGACGTAGTGCTGGAAAGGGATTCTTTTCCATGCCCTGAGAGATATGACGAAGAGCTGAGACTGGTATACGGTGATTACATGACTCCCAGGAAAATGGGAATAGTTCATTATGAGGAGAAGGAGTAATGCAGGCGATTATTTTGGCGGCTGGAATGGGTAAGAGGTTAAAAGAGCTTACTCAGAATAATACAAAGTGTATGGTAAAGGTCAATGGTGTTGCGCTTATTGACAGGATGCTTCATCAGATAGAGAAAAAGAACCTTTCTCGAATTGTCATTGTTGTGGGATATGAAGCTGATAAACTCAAGGATTATATCGCTACGCTGGATATTAAGACACCTATCGAGTATATCGATAATCCTATCTACGACAAGACCAACAATATTTATTCCCTGTCACTTGCAGGAGATTATCTGGTAAAAGAGGATACGGTTTTATTCGAGTCCGACCTTATTTTTGAGGATTCTGTTCTGGACGCTTTACTGGAGGACCCAAGAGATACTCTGGCACTTGTTGATAAATATGAATCCTGGATGGATGGAACCTGTGTTAAGCTCTCTGATAATGATGACATTGAGGCTTTTGTTCCAGGCAAGAAGTTCAAATTTGATGAGATAAAAGAATACTATAAAACTGTTAATATCTATAAATTCAGTAAGCACTTCTCTGAGACTCATTACGTTCCATTTCTCAAGGCTTATCAGTCTGCCCTTGGACAGAATGAGTATTATGAGCAGGTTCTACGTGTGATAACAATGCTTGATGATCCTGAGATCAAGGCCAAGAGGCTTGATGGACAGAAGTGGTACGAGATTGATGATATTCAGGATCTTGATATTGCAGAGTCTATTTTTACACCGGATGAGGATGAGAAGGTAAGTCTCCTTCAGGGACGCTACGGCGGTTATTGGCGCTATCCCAAGCTCATCGATTTCTGCTACCTTGTAAATCCTTATTTCCCACCTGACAAGATGAAGGATGAACTCAGGGCTAATTTCGATCTTCTTTTAACTGAGTATCCATCAGGAATGAGGGTAAATAGTCTCCTGGCTGCCAAGAACTTTGGTGTTCACAGTGAGAATATCATTGTTGGAAACGGGGCAGCAGAGCTGATAAAGAGTCTTATGGAGAACCTTACTGGCAAGACTGGCTTCATCCGTCCTACCTTTGATGAGTATCCTAACAGATACGACAAGGAAACATCGGTTTACTTTGTCCCGGATAATTCTGATTACTCTTATACAGCTGATGATATCATGAACTTTTTTGCGGAGGCTGATATCAGTAACCTGGTGGTGGTTAACCCTGATAATCCAAGCGGTAACTACATTGCCAAGAAAGATCTGCTGCGCCTTATTAAATGGTGCGCTGATAAGGGTATTAAGCTTGTTGTGGATGAGTCCTTTGTGGACTTTGCCGATGAACCGGACAATACGCTGATCGATCAGAAGCTCCTTGCTGACAATAAGCATCTTTATGTGATGAAGAGTATATCCAAATCCTACGGAGTACCAGGCCTTCGCCTTGGAGTTCTGGCATCCGGAGATACTGATACAATCAGTGCCATGAAAAAAGATGTTGCCATCTGGAACATCAATTCTTTTGCTGAATTCTATATGCAGATAGAAGAAAAGTACAAGAAGGACTACGTTAGTGCACTTGTACGTTTCAGAGAAGAGAGAAAGAGGTTTGAAGAAGAGCTTTCCAAGATAAAGGGAATACGCGTGATTCCTTCTCAGGCCAACTTTGTTATGGCTGAGCTTGATGCGGACATTTCACCTAAGGCGCTTCTTAAGACCTTGCTTATCAGGCACAATCTTTTGATAAAAGAGCTGACTACTAAGACAAACGGCAGGAACTACCTGCGTCTTGCTGTTAGAAATACTACAGATAATGACATTTTGCTTGCAGCTCTGAGGGATGAGCTGGGAGATAGATGATATGAAGATCATTAGCTTTGAAGATATTAAGAATATGAAGCTGGAGCCTTCTCTTTGCTATGAGTGGGTTAGCGACATGATTGCTGATAAGGGCAAAACTCAGCTTCCACCCAAGACTCATATGACGCTTCCTGGAAATATTTTTTGCAATGTCATGCCTTCTATGATAGAGGCGTCTATGGGCATCATTGGCGGAGTTAAGGTTGTGACTCGCTATCCAGAGAGGAAGCCATCACTTGATAGTAAGATACTTCTTTTTGACGGTGATAGCGGAGAATTTCTGGCTCTTATGGATGGGAACTGGATAACTGCTATGAGGACAGGCGCTGTTGCAGCTCATAGCGTTATGCATCTGGCTAAAGCTGGTTTTAAGACATTAGGTCTCATTGGACTTGGTAATGTTACTCGCAGTACTATGATCGTTCTTGCCAGTCTGTGCAGTGACAGAAAGCTGACTGTTAAGCTCCTTAGATACAAGGACCAGGCAGAGAGCTTCATGGAGAGGTTCAAGGATTTTGACAATCTAGATTTTGTCATTGTAGATACTGTCCGTGAGTGCATTCAGGGATCTGAGGTTGTTATCTCTGGTGCCACTTATTTTGAAAATGATATAGCAGAAGATGAGTGGTTTGATGAGGGCGTTTTAGTTGTACCCGTTCACACAAGAGGCTTTACTAACTGCGATCTGTTTTTTGACAAGGTATTTGCTGATGATACAGGGCATGTAGACCATTTTGGGAATTTCTCCAAATTTAAGTATTATGCAGAAGTAAGTGATGTGGTTAATGGCAGGGCTGAGGGCCGTACCAATGATAAGGAGAGGATACTTGCCTATAACATTGGAGTATCTATCCATGACATCAATTACGCTGCACTTATTTATCAGCTTATGTCAGAGGATAAAGAAGTTTTTGGTAGTCTTGCTGATGCGGAGATGAAGGAGCCTTCTGAGAAGTTCTGGATATAATGCATTCGCGAATTATAATCTTACTGGATTTGGATTCGAGATGTCATAAATAAGGATAATTTTATGGTTTTTAACTCCTATGAATTTGTGCTTTTATTTCTGCCTTTGTTCCTGATAGCTTATAACCTGTTAAGGAGCATAGGGCGCAAGAAGGGAAATGTGAGGATACTGGTAGAGCTGTGTATCATACTGGGATCCTTGTGTTTCTATACCCTTTTTGGAATGCAGAATCTGGCTATTTTGCTAATGAGTATCTGCTTTAATATCTGCACTTCGATTCCGATGAGTTTTATGAGAGAGCACAGTACAGAGCTTTCTTTGTTTGGCAAAAAGATTGCGGTTCAGAAGCTGTGGCTTTCTTTTGGAATAATCTTTAACATAGTTCTTTTGCTGTTCTTTAAGCTGTGGGGAGTTTTCCTTCCTATCGCTATCAGTTTTTATACCTTTAATCAGATTTCATATATTGTGGATCTGGAGAGGGGAGATATTGAGAAGTTCGAGATAATGGACTATCTTGCATATATTCTCTTTTTCCCCAAGCTCTTGCAGGGACCACTTATGGGATATGGTGAGTTTAATGCAAGACTCACAGAGGCGCTTGATAAGAGCTTTGAATATGAGACTTTTCTTCGCGCTATGTATCTCTTTTCCATAGGCTTGTTTAAGAAAGTTATCATGGCAGACACCATTGGTAAGGCTGTTGATGCTAACTTTGAATGGCTGGTTGGTATGGGAAGTCTTGAGGCTGTCATGACAGCAGTGTTCTATTCATTCCAGCTGTACTTTGATTTCAGCGGCTACTGCGATATGGCCGCAGCAGTGAGTATGCTTCTTGGAATAGAGCTTCCCATCAACTTTGATTCACCTTACAAGGCGGTGAATATTGTTGATTTCTGGAAGAGATGGCATATCACCCTCACTAAGTTTTTTACTAAGTATTTGTATATTCCTCTTGGTGGCAACAGGAAGGGCGAGGTCAGGACTTACATTAACTTCATGATCATTTTCCTTGTGAGCGGTTTCTGGCATGGAACAGGCTGGACCTTTATCGTGTGGGGCGCTATGCACGGCGTGCTGTATGTGGTGACCAGATGGATTGGGAAGAGGAAGGAAGCTGGGACAGGTACAGCTAAGTCTGAGTTGGCGAAGTCTGATACAGGAAAAGATGAGACTGGTATTGGATATAGACTTGTTAACGCCTGCAAGATTGTACTGACATTTATGTATGTTACTGCAGCCTGGGTGTTCTTTAGAGCCAAGACAATTGAGGATGCGCTGATTTTATTTGGGCAGATATTCAGAGGCGGCGTACGACCTTTTGGAAATAACTTCTCTGCGGCTTTCCAGATTGATGAGCTGTGGTATGTGCTTAAGGTTACACCTCTTATGAAGCTTAGTAACGCATGGGAGCTGTGCGCTTGGATATTTATGGCAGTTTCGGTGGTGATGATTTTCTTTTGCCCAAATGCGATCAGAAGATGCAAGGAGTGTAAACTCGGGGTTGGAACAACACTCATGACTGTGCTCCTGTTAGTGTGGAGTGTTGTGAGCTTTGGTGGAGTCAGCACTTTCCTGTATATGAATTTCTGATGTGGGTACAGATGAAAAAGATGAAAGAAAATACTTTTGATAAAAAGAAATTGAATAATAGCAGATATCGCGGCTTGTTTATTGCTTTCTGGGCGATTCTACTTGTGGTAGTTGTGGCGGTGGCTGGGATAGTGGTTTATGTGGATCCATTTTTTCACTACCATAAGCCGCTTCCGGGATTTCCTTATGTAGTGGATAATCAGCTAAGTCAGAATCCTGGAATGGCGAGGAATATGAATTACAATTCTTGTATCATCGGTTCGTCAATGACAGTTAACTTTGATACGGATGATTTCAAGGAATTGATGGGGCTGGATACACTGAAGCTTAGCTACAGCGGAGCGTATCCCAAGGATGATTCAAATATTCTTTCTATAGTGTTTGATGAAAGCAGCCTTGCGAGGAAGAATAGTCCGGTTGACGCTGTGTTTTTTGCCATGGATATTCCTGTAATGGCGGCGGATACTGAGACGGTCAAGTACGAGAGACCAGAGTATCTATATGATAAGAACATTTTCAATGATGTTAAGTATGTGCTAAACAAGGATGTGATCATGCAGTACATATTCAGGCCTATAGTTCAGAGGCAGGGAACAGACTTGTCTGAGGCGTATTTTAGCTGGTGGACTCCGGAGTATTACAATATTCAGTGGGTTATGCACACCTACGAGGAGCCTGAGAAGGTGGAGGAAGAGCTTCCGACAAATGCAATGCTGGAGCAGACAGAACTTAATCTGGATGTGAATATCTTGCCTTTTGTGGAGCAGCATCCTGAGACTCAGTTTTATTTCTTTTTCCCACCCTACAGCATTTTGTACTGGCACAATGTTCTGCAGGAGAATTCACTGGAAGCCACAATGGCGCAGTATGAGTATGTTGCTTTTAGATTGCTTCAGTATGACAATGTACATCTTTTCTACTTCCAGAACATGGATGAGGTGACTGACCTTAACAACTACGCTGATTATTCTCACTACAAGCCAGAAATAAACAGATACATGGTTGAGTGCTTTGCAAGCGGAGAGCATGAGGTTACTACCTATGATGAGATGCATTCGGAACTTTCCAAAATGCGTGGTATAATAGACGAGTTTGATTTTGAGGAGTTATTTTCTAAAGAGTGGTAATGCTGATGTTTGTATGATATTAGTTATACAATGACATCGTCTTAGTATGCGACTATGAAATGCAGCAAGAGATTGGCAATCATGAGGAGAATGATTATATGAGAAGAGAAGAAAAGAATTTTAGCTTTGAGGATATTCCTGGCTGGGTACATTTTGTATTCATCGGAATTATCGTACTTGTAATAGCTTTTTCAATTTTTAAGCTTGTTCGCTGGAATATGGGAACTGCTGAGCTTGATACTTCTGATACTGGAAGCCTTGAGGTAGAGGTGCTGGATCAGGTATTTCTTTTAACTGATGATAAGAAGGCTGGCCATGAGTACGACGACGAGGAGACAATTCTTTTCCTTGGAAATGATGCTCTTACTTATGATAAAGGTGAGACTGGCGTTGCAGCGCAGATTGCAAGTAAGCTCGGTGCTACAGCTATCAACTGTGCATTCCCTGGATCAACAGTAGCCAACAAGAATGTTGAGTTTTCTGATGATTATAAGCTTGATGCTTTTAGTTTTGTGAATGTAGTTAACAGTATTGTATCCGGAGACTTTAGTCTGATGGAAAGTGTTCAGTCATCTTTTGATGATTACACATATACTCAGACTTCGTGGGACCTTAAAAATGTAGATATGAATAAGGTTGATACGATTGTTATCTACTATAACGCGCAGGATTATCTGAACATGAGAATCGGTATGAACCCAGACAACGAGTTCGATCCTGTGACTTACAGAGGAGCGCTCAATTCCGGAATCAAAGCACTTCAGGAGGCGTATCCATTCATCAGGATTGTTTGTATGTCTTTTACCATGTGCTATGCGTATGATTCAACTGGAGCGCTGGTAAGCGGCGACAGAGTGGACTTCGGAAATGGTAAGCTCACAACCTATCTGCAGTTTATGATCGATGTATCAGGAGAGAGAGGAGTTACCTTCATCGACAATTACTACGGAACAATTCACGAGGACAACAGTTCAGAGTGGCTTCTGGACAATATCCATGTCAACGCAGCCTGCAATGAGCACGTTGCGCAGCACTTTGTGAATGTGATTTATCCGAATGGGATTGGAAAGAATTGATCTGAGGATAGATTGATGATCAGGAATAGATGATTAGAAATTGATGTTTAGAAATGGATCTGATGAGGAAATGGAAAAAGAAATTAAGAAAAGGAAGATTGGTCTTGTAGATATTCTGCAGCTTCAGGGCGCGGTTGTTGTGTATTCTCTTTCAACTGTGGCTGGAAAGCTTGCATCTGACTACGAGTTTTTATCATTTAAATATATTTTGTTCTTTGGCTTGGAGTTTGTAATCCTTGCTGTATATGCAATCATCTGGCAGCAGATGATCAAGAAGTTCCAGCTGTCTATCGCCTGTGCCAATAAGGCTCTGACCCTGATGTGGTCCATGCTGTGGAACTTCCTTATCTTCTCAACTGGCATTACAGTTTGGAAGGTTGTAGGAGTAGCGCTTGTAATCATCGGCGTCGTGATCATGAATTCTGATGAAGATAGTTCGGAGTCTGCTGATTGTGTAGTAGCATCTGATGATGTATCTGCCGGTAACTGCGTAGATGCAGCGAATGATGGATATGACGATAATGGTGTTTGTGAAGTGACAGCCAGAGAGGAGGACGACAATGTTTAATGTGTTCTTCTTTCTAATGATTCTTGCAGAGCTTGTAGCAGCCAGCTCTCAGATGCTCCTTAAAAAGAGTGCAGGAAAAGAGTATCCTTCCTTTATCAGGGAGTACCTCAATATCCTGGTTATGAGCGGATATGGCCTCTTGGTTGTATCCATGGTCATCACAATTTTCTGCTACGGCGGCCTAGGCTACATGGGCACTGTAGTAATGGAGCCAATTAACTATATTCTGGTTATGGTCATGTCCAGAACCTTCTTTAAAGAGAAGTTTACTACTAAGAAGATCATCGGCGTGCTCTTCATCATCGCTGGAATCGGCGTGTTCTACGGGATTGGGTGAGTGAATATAAAGCTGAAATTCGCACTGGCTGCGGGTTTCAGCTTTTTCTATTTACATTTTTGATACGTTATAGTATGATTCCGAAGGTCGATTCTTCTTCTAGAGAATCGGGAATCTAATTATTTCAAAATTCGATGCATTTTGGGTGAGCTGGCATATAGCTGAGGCGCAACTTAGGTGTAGCTTTGGCTGGTTGATGGCGCAGCTTGGACAAGTTGAGGGCGTGATATCCATTCTTTGCATCAAAATCCCATTAGATTGGCAAAATAGATGCACATTTTTGATTGATAAATGTGGTAAGTGCATCGGTAATAGGCATTTTTACGAAATAGATGCAGGAAAAGAGCTTTGACGGATTGAAAGTGCATCTATAATGCCAAGAGTTCTTTTTCCGGTGTAAAAGAGATGAGAAAGCTGGGAAAATGGGCATCGGAATTAGTGGTTTCATTGAAATAGATGCAGAATCGGCAAATACAGATGACAAGGAGAGTTATAAAACGAGTAAACGAAAAGAATTAAAGCTAATTAGGCCAACAATGATGTATCAAGAAGCCAAGAGAAGATACGATGAGCTGATTGGCATCAAGTTGGAAAAAGAAAAGGCGCTAGAAAAAGCGCCACCTGAGAAAATTCATGTCATTAAGACTAGTAAAAGAGTACAATATTACCTCAGGAAAGATGCTGCTGAAAGGACTGGCGAGTATATACCAAAGTCGGAAACAGAAGTAATAAGAAAGTATATCCAAAAGTCTTATGACGAAAAGGTTCTAAAGCAAATCAATGTTGAGCTTAAGAATCTTGAATCATATCTAAAAAAATCTGATCAAATCATAGAGAAAATTCGACAATTCTATTCAGATAATCCTGATGAAATCAAAGATTACATTATCCCAGTAGATGTTTCAGATGAAGATTATGCAATATTCTGGCAAAGGATTCCTTTCGATGGTAAGGAGATTCCAGACTACGTCCCGTTTCTTGAAACTAAAAGAAAAGAGCGAGTAAGGTCAAAATCAGAACTTAATATAGCAAATATGTTGGATAAACATGGGATTCCCTACAAGTATGAATGTCCTATCATGTTATCTAATGGGAAAATGGTTTATCCAGATTTCACAGTATTAAATGTGAAGGATAGAAAAGAGTACTATTGGGAACACCGAGGCATGATGGATGACAAGGAGTATGCTAGGCAGGCAGTTTTTAAAGCAAAAAGCTTTCTTAGAAATGGAATTGTTGCTGGGAAAAATCTCATAATAACTGAAGAAACATCAACTAATCCACTTGGAACAGATGAAATAGAAATGATAATTCAACAATTCATCAAGAGCTGAAATGGCTTGATCTGAGCTGTGAGCTAGGAAGAATAGCAACATTTAAGTTGTGGATATAGTGCATGGGTGGTAAAATGGCACTATATATGGTGTAAATTGGAGTTATTGTGTGCACCTGAAATGTTGATGATAATTAAGCGTTCTTGAGATAAGAATAAGCACGTATTTACTGCTGCTTGTCGTGAATGCGATTATAGGGACTCTGTAACTTTGGAGTTCAGGTTGTTAAGGGGATTTAGTATGAAAAAAAGATTGTTTGGGCTTAAGGCCAAAGATAAGAGAAATCTGTCCAGGTATAAAGAAGACGTCGTGGATTTCGATGAAGATTTCGATGAAGATGATTATCGTGATGACTACGATGATGAAGATTACCAGGATGATTATGAAGACGACGATTATCCGGATGAAGACTATGAGGATGATGACCGCTACGAGGATGACGAGTATTATCCGGAAGAAGTAGAGAATCGCCGTGAAGAGAGATATAGCGAAGATGATCGCTATGACGATGAAGATGACTACCCGGAAGATGAGGTAGAGGATGACCGTTATGAAGATTATTCCGAGGAAGAGGTAGAAGATGACCGCTATGAGGATGACGATTATCCAGAGGATAATTACGAGGATGAAGAGTATTATCCTGAAGACGAGGATGAAGACGCATATTATCCTGGTGATGCGAGATATGAAGATAGACGTGGACGCGGTAGAAGAGACAGAGACCGCGGCGAATCTATACCAGCTAAGATTTTTGGATTCCTTGCAAATACCTCTGCAACTGAGAGAATTGCAGCTATCTTTGCAATCCTGATTCTTGCAGGTGGTATAGCTACAGCATCTTTCTATATGAAAGCAATGGGCAATAAGCAGCAGCTTGACTCATTTGTAGAAGTTGGTTCTGAGCTTGGTACTGAGACCATCTATGGTCAGAGTGGTCTTATTGCAGTAGCTGATGCTGAAAGAGCAAGAGCTATGGCTGCAGAGCTTATCTCAGATGATGCATTTATGGAGGAAGAGGAGGAAGAAGTTCCAGACGATGCTGAGGATGTAACAATCAAGATGACTCTTACCAGTATCAAGAGTGATATGAAGGTTAAGTTCATCAATTCTCAGACAGGTAAGCTTGTTGCTAACCTCCCTCTCGAAATAGATGTTGAAACTCCTGATGGATCCAAGGTTACGTACAATGACCACGATCAGGATGGAATTATATATAAAAAAGATATCACAGCAGGCGTTTACAAGATTACTCCTAAGTCCCTTCCAAGTGGCTACGAGAACTACAAGCTTGAGATCAAGACTCAGAGCCTTACTGTTAAGGATCAGGTTGAGATGAAAGCTGTCGACGTCAGCAACGAGGTCAAAAAAGAATCCCAGGTCAACGCTGCAAAAGAGGATACAGCTGTTAAGACTGAGGTTGAATCACAGCTTCAGGATACAGTTGAGTGGGTTGAGAGTACTAAGGTCGCTGTGGGCGAGAGTACAGACGGTACTTATTCTTATGAAGAAGTAAACAGAGACACTGTACCAGATCCTGCTAGTGGAACTATGGTTGGTGTAAGACCATGGATGTTTATGGCGCTGGCAAGAAGTTCAACTACATCAGCATCTATAGGTGATGATGAAACTCCTAAGTCTAATGAGCCAGGAGAAGGAAATAGCAAGTCAGAAGATAATGGTGGAAGTGGTAATTCTAGCGAAGGCGGAAATACAGGAGGCGGAGAAACTCCAGCAACTAAGGAAAAGATAAGTATTTCTGTTGATGAATCTGCAATGACAGTTGGAGATACTAGAACTATTTCAGCTTCTGTTTCCGGATCAACAGTAAATGCAACATTTTCATCAAGCAATGATGATGTGATTTCCGTTTCTGGAAACACACTTACAGCTAAGGCTGCAGGTACTGCTACAATCACTGCTTCAGCAGATAATTGCGAATCAGCTACTGTAACAATTACTGTTAAGGAAAAAGAGAAGGAAAAAGAAAAGAGCAAGTTTAACGTAAATGGTAACACTATTACAGTTAAGGTTGGAGCATCTGCTTCAATAGGCGCATCAGCTAATAGCACTATTACTTATAAGTCAAATGATACAAGCATTGCTACTGTTTCTTCAGATGGAACAGTAACAGGCGTAAAAGAGGGTAGCACTACAATTACACTCACTGCTGCTGACTATGAAGAAGGTACAGTCAACGTTACTGTTTCAAAGGCTGACGACAAGGAGATGACAGGCTACACAGCTAGCATGACACTTAAGGTTGGCGGTTCTGAAAAGATAAAGCCTGGTACTCCTTCATCAGTAACATTTAAGTCAGAGAATGAAAAGATTGCCACTGTTGCCAGTGATGGAACAGTAACTGCTGTCGCAGAAGGTACAACCAATATTGTTCTGAGTGCTTCTGGATATAAGGATGCAAAGGTTGCCGTTACTGTTGGTAAGGCTGATGACAAGACGATGAAGGTTGAGCCTACAGCAGTAACAGTAAAAGTAAGCGAAGAAATTCAGCTTAAGGTAACTGAACCTAAAAATGTTAAATACGAAACTGATAAAAAGGAAGTAGCTACAGTAACAGAAGCTGGTTTGGTAAAGGGTGTATCTGTAGGTACAGCAAATATCAAGATAACAGCGGAAGGATATACTCCAACTACTGTTGTGGTTACTGTAGTAGCAAAAGAAGGCACCAAGGTTCCTATGAAAGTTACTAAGGTAACTCTTGTTGAGGGACAGTCAGTTAAGCTTGCATCTTCAGAGGCTAAGCTGGCAATTAAGCTTGCATCAAGTGATACAAGTAAAGTTGCAGTTTCAGACACTACTATTACTGGTAAGGCTGTAGGTGAAGCAACAATTACTGTTTCTGCTACAGGCTATGCGGATAATACAGTAGCAGTATCAGTAATTAGTAAGGGTAAGACTCTTAAGGATAAGAGCGGAAATGTTCTTTATGTCAAGAACGATGATGGAAGCTACAGAGAAGCTGTCTATGAAGATTATTACAAAGGAACTAAGCTCTATCTTAGAAAGGCTGCAACTAACTTTAAATACACCGGTTGGCAGACAATTGATGGCAAAACATATTTCTTTGACAAGAACGGAAATGCAGTTACTGGTGAGCAGGTAATTCAGGGTGCCAAGTACTCTTTTGGCTCGGATGGAGCTCTTGCTATCAGTGCTGGTGGAAGAGGAATTGATGTCAGCAAGTGGAACGGAAACATTGACTGGGCAGCAGTTAAGAATTCCGGAATTAACTTCGTAATCATCAGATGCGGATACAGAGGTTCATCTGAAGGTCAGCTTATTGAGGATCCTACATTCAGAAGAAATATTCAGGGTGCGCAGAATGCTGGAATCAGAGTTGGTATCTATTTCTTTACACAGGCTGTAAATGAGGTTGAGGCTGTAGAAGAGGCTTCTATGGTTATCAATCTGATCAAGGGTTACAACATCACTTATCCTGTTTACCTTGATGTTGAGGCCAGCCATGGACGTGGAGATGGAATAAACCCAGCACAGAGAACAGCTAACATCAAGGCTTTCTGTGGAACAATTCAGAACGCTGGATACAAAGCTGGTGTATATGCGAACAAGACCTGGTTCACAAGTTATATCAATACATCACAGATCACAAATTACAAGATCTGGCTTGCACAGTATGCTGAGGCTGTAACATATTCAGGCAGCAGATATGATATGTGGCAGTACACATCAAAGGGACGAGTAACAGGAATCAACGGTTTTGTAGATATGAATATCTGCTACTGATTATTAAAGCCGGATTATACAATCAGGCCGCACTATTAGCGGAATTGAAGACAAAACTTTTACTTGACTTTGTCTTGTGGTATAATATGTCAGTTAAAATTTGAAATTTTTTAGAACAATGAGGAAAAAAGAATGAGAACTTACTTGGTTACAGGTGGAGCAGGTTTCATTGGCTCTAATTACATTAACTATATGTTTAAGAAGTACGACAATGAGATCAGAATCATCAACGTTGATGTACTTACTTATGCAGGCAATCTTGAGAATCTGCGCGATGTAGAGAACAGAGACAACTACACATTTGTTAAGGCAGATATCTGTGACAGAGACGCCATCAACAAGATCTTTGAGGAGAATGACATCGACAGAGTTGTTCATTTTGCTGCGGAGAGCCATGTTGACAGATCAATCGTTAATCCTGAGGTATTTGTCCAGACTAACGTTCTTGGTACAGCTACAATGCTGAACGCTGCCAAGAAGGCATGGGAGCTTCCTGATGGAACATTCAAGGAGGGCAAGAAGTTCCTTCATGTTTCTACAGATGAAGTATATGGTTCACTTGATGATGATCCAAATGCATACTTCTATGAGACAACTCCATATTCACCACACAGCCCATATTCAGCTAGTAAGGCAAGCTCAGATATGCTTGTTAAGGCATACATGGATACTTACAAGTTCCCTGCTAACATTACTAACTGTTCTAATAACTATGGACCTTTCCAGTTCCCTGAGAAGTTGATTCCACTTATCATCAACAACGCTCTTGCTGGCAAGGATCTTCCAGTATACGGTGACGGTAAAAACGTTCGTGACTGGCTCTTTGTTGAGGACCATGCTAAGGCTATCGATATGGTTCAGGAGAAGGGCAGACTCTTTGAGACTTACAATGTAGGTGGTCACAACGAGAAGCAGAATATTGAGATCGTTAAGACAATCATCGACGTTCTTAAGGAAGAGCTTGATGATTCAGATCCTAGAAAGGCTCATCTTTCATATGACCTTATCAAGTATGTATCAGACAGAAAGGGTCATGACAGAAGATATGCGATCGCACCTGACAAGATCAAGGCTGAGATCGGCTGGGAACCAGAGACAATGTTCAACGAAGGTATCCGCAAGACAATTAAGTGGTACTTCGAGAACCAGGAATGGATGGAGCACGTAACCAGCGGCGATTACGAGAAGTATTACGAGAAGATGTATAGCAATAGATAATAATACAAATTGATTGTGCTTGCACAAAAATCATGTTCGTATTAGTTATCCGTATCATATACTGATGTGGAGGAATTCATAAATGAAAGGTATTATTCTTGCCGGAGGTTCCGGTACTAGATTATATCCACTTACAAGAGCTATGTCCAAGCAGATGATGCCTGTTTACGACAAGCCTATGATCTATTATCCACTTTCAACACTTATGCTTGCAGGAATCAGAGAGGTTCTGATCATCTCTACACCTAGAGATCTTCCTGCATTCAAGGAACTGTTTGGAAGCGGAGAGCAGCTTGGTATGCACTTTGAATATGCAGTTCAGGAGCAGCCAAGAGGACTTGCAGATGCGTTCATTATCGGAGCTAAGTTCATTGGTTCTGATTCAGTTGCACTTGTTCTTGGAGACAACATCTTCTATGGCCAGAGCTTTTCTAAGCTCCTTAGAGAGGTTGCATCAAGAGAGAGCGGAGCAACTATCTTTGGCTACTATGTAAGAGATCCTAGAGCTTACGGCGTAGTTGAGTTTGATGAGAATGGTAAGGCTATCAGCATCGAAGAAAAGCCTGAGAACCCTAAGAGTAACTATGCGGTTCCTGGACTTTACTTCTACGACAACAAGGTTGTTGATATCGCTGCCAATGTACAGCCTTCAGCCAGAGGTGAGATTGAGATCACCAGCATCAACAATGAGTACCTCAGAAGAGGTGAGCTCTCTGTTGAGACAATGGGAAGAGGATTTGCATGGCTTGATACAGGTAACCATGATTCACTTCTTGATGCATCTGATTTCGTATGTGCATTCCAGAAGAGACAGGGACTTTATATTTCCTGTATCGAGGAGATCGCTTACAAGCGCGGATTCATCAGTAAGGAGCAGCTCCTTAAGCTTGCTGAACCTCTCATGAAGACAGATTATGGTAAGTACCTCGTAGAGGTTGCCAACGGCCTGTAATCAGAACTGTGCATTTACTGTACTGTTCGCTAGATAATAACTTTTTTGTGGGGATAACATGGGGGACGACACATGGATAAAAAAGTATTCACAATGGCCCTGATGACCATATTAAGCGCTTTTATCCTGGTAGTAGTTATTATTTATGCCACAAATGCTGACAAGATCAACAAGATGCTTGGGAGAAAAGACAACAGCGCTTCGGTGGAAGTATCCACAGAAGAGCTGTCAGTTCCTCAGGAAGTCTACGGTCAGCAGATTGGGGATGATTTAAAGAGCTTTCTGTACGACGAGGACTTTTTTGACGAAGCAGAGAAGGTTCCTGCTGTAGTAGTTATCCAGCAGAATACCAAGACTGTTAACAGTAGTTCAGATTCATCAAGTGCAGAAGAGGGACAGACAGGCGGCTCAGGAATGGCTGTTGTAGGACAGCTTGATAATCCCGGAGCAGCAGCTTCTTTTGGAAGCAGCATGGGACCTGGAACTGAGATTCCTCAGGGGCCTATACCTGGCTCAGAGACAATTGGTGGAACACCAGTTGGTAATCCATGATTACAATACTTATAAAATATATAACGGAGTAATAAGAGAAAATGGGTAAGATAACAGTTGAAACATGCGAAATTGAAGGACTTAAGGTAATCACTCCTCAGGTGTTTGGTGATCCAAGAGGATACTTTGTTGAGACATACAATAAGAGAGATTTTGAGGAAGCTGGCATTACCTGCGAATTCGTACAGGATAATCAGTCAGCTAGCAAAAGAGGCGTTCTAAGAGGCCTTCATTTCCAGAAAGAGCATCCACAGGATAAGCTTGTTCGCTGCATTAACGGTGAAGTATTTGACGTTGCAGTTGATCTTAGAGAGGGCTCCAAGACATATGGTAAGTGGTTTGGAGTAGTTCTTACAGCTGAGAACAAGAAGCAGTTCTTTATTCCTAAGGGATTTGCTCATGGTTTCCTGGTACTTTCCGATTATGCTGAGTTTGCATATAAGTGTTCTGACTTCTATCATCCTAACGATGAAGGCGGCATTATGTGGAATGATCCTGATGTTGGGGTTGAATGGCCACTTCAGGAGGGTGTAGAGCTTCTTTTCTCTGAGAGAGATACAAAATGGGGAGGAATCAAGCAGCTTTGAATAAAGGGTTAAGAAAACTTCCCAAGCATACTGGCTTGGGCATTTTCTATGTATTGGCGCTTACACTTGCGCTTCTATTAGTGTTGCATAATAACCCGCTTGCAGATCCACATACAGAGATGCTCAAAAAGATATGTGGCTGCGTTCTGATCGGAGTGAGCTGTGTTCTGGCGTTTGCCTGGTATGACAAGTTAACTGTTCTGCCGGTAGAACTCTTTCATTCCAGAAATCTTATCAAGAGATTATCTATCAATGATTTCAAAAAGAGATATGCGGGATCATATATGGGAATCGTGTGGGCACTGGCACAGCCGGTGGTCACTGTTGCCATGTACTATGTTGTATTTGATGTTATCTTCCAGTCAAGAGCGCAGGCAGTATCTGGTGGAATCGAGATGCCTTACGTTCTGTTCCTGACAGCTGGTCTTGTACCTTGGTTCTTCTTTACAGAGGCCCTTACAAACGGTACTACATCACTTCTGGAATATAACTATCTGGTTAAGAAGGTTCTTTTCAAGATCAGTATATTACCTATCGTTAAGATAATTGCTGCAATGTTCATTCACATTTTCTTTATCTGTGTAATGCTCATCATTGCCTGTGTTTACGGCTATTATCCAAACGTTTACTGGATTCAGTTTATTTACTACATAGGATGTGAATTTATTCTGGTATTGTCACTTAGCTACGCTACATGCGCTATCGTAGTTTTCTTCAGGGACTTACTTCAGATCATCAATATCGGACTTCAGCTTTTCCAGTGGTTTACACCAATTCTTTGGAATATTGCTATTGTGCCAGATGAGTATAAGTGGATCATCAAGCTTAATCCTATGGCATACATTGTAGAGGGATACAGGAACACTATAAGTGGAGACACTTGGTTCTTTGAACATTTCTATTCTTCAACATATTTCTGGTTATTTGTGGTTGCTACATTCTCTATTGGTACACTGATTTTCAAGCGTTCCAAGCCACACTTTGCGGATGTGCTGTAATTGCGTATCCATAACCTATCGGAGACATAAATGGAAAACAACGTAGCGATTGAGGTAAAAAACCTCACCAAATCGTATAAATTATATGACAAGCCCATGGACAGACTCAAAGATTCGCTTGGCCTTGCTGGTAAAAAGAGATTCAAAGAACATCTGGCACTTAATAATGTCAGTCTTTCTGTCAAAAAGGGTGAGACAGTAGGTATTATCGGAACAAACGGTTCAGGTAAGTCTACAATCCTCAAGATCATTACAGGAGTTTTATCTCCTACTTCCGGCGAAGTCAATGTAGATGGTCATATTTCAGCTCTTTTGGAGCTGGGCGCCGGCTTTAATATGGAATACAACGGAATTGACAACATTTACCTCAATGGTATGATGATTGGTTTTTCCGAAGAAGAAATAACCAAGAGACTTGATGCAATCCTTGAGTTTGCTGATATCGGAGACTATGTATATCAGCCTTGCAAGACCTATTCAAGCGGTATGTTTGTAAGACTTGCTTTTGCGGTCGCTATCAATATTGATCCTGAGATCCTCATTGTTGATGAAGCTCTTTCTGTAGGAGATGTATTCTTCCAGGCTAAGTGCTATCACAAGTTTGAGGAATTTAAGAAACAGGGTAAGACTATTCTTTTTGTATCTCATGATCTGTCCAGTATCAGTAAGTACTGCGACAGAGCGATTCTCTTGAATCAGGGTGTGCTCCTTGGAGAAGGAACTCCCAAGAAGATGATCGATATTTACAAGCAGGTACTTGTTGGACAGTATCCACTTCCTTCAAGTGATGTAGAGAATCTTCTTGATGACGAGCAGATCAGAGCAGCAGCTGCTGATGCAGATGAGAAGGCTAATTCCAAGATCAAGGGTGACAAGTCTTCTGATAAAAAGAGTAGTGATGACAATAAGGCAATGGGTGAGAATCCTGATACTCTCGAGTATGGCGACGGCGCAGCAACTATAGATGAGTTCTATGTTACTGATGCTAACGGACTTAGAGCCAGTTCTATCATCAAGGGAACTGACTTTACAGTTCATATGAGAGTTAAGTTTAACAAGGACGTTTCAGCACCTATTTTTGCATTTACTTTCAAGAATATCCTTGGTATCGAGATTACTGGTACCAATTCAATGGTTGAGAAGGCATTCCTTGAGCCGGTCAAGGCTGGAGATGTCAAAGATATTTCTTTTACCCAGAATATGACACTTCAGGGCGGAGAGTATCTGATAAGCTTCGGTGTTACAGGCTTTGAGCAGAATGACTTTACTGTATATCACAGGTTATATGACGCACTTAACATTACAGTAGTATCAGACAAGAATACAGTTGGATATTACGATATGAATTCTGTATGCAAAGTTGAAGATGCTAAATAAGACGTCTATGTATAACACCTGAGAGGAACGAGCAGATGCAGGAAGAAGTAAAGATTGGCAAGGTAACGCTTAATTTCAAGCATTATTCAGGGGTTGATCTTTATAGTGATGGAGCTATAGAGAATGACCTTCTTGAAATTGTCAAAAAATATAAAAAAGAAGAATATCCCAAGGTAATTGAAGAGAGGGGCAATTGGCCTATTCTCTATCATTTGTCTGAGCAGAGAGCCAATATTGTAGAGTGGATCCCTATGGAAAAGGGTGCCAAGGTACTGGAGGTTGGCTCAGGTTGCGGAGCTATTACAGGAATGCTGGCTCAGAAGGCTGGCGAGGTTGTAGCCTGCGATCTTTCAAGGAGACGTTCCGAGATCAATGCCACAAGGAATCAGGACTGCGACAATGTTACTATTCACATCGGTAACTTCAGAGATGTTGAGCCTGATCTTCCCAAGGACTTCGACTATATCTTTTTGATCGGTGTGTTTGAGTATGCCCAGGGGTACATCGGAACTGAGAATCCTTATGAGAAGTTCCTGAGAATGATGAACAGACATCTCAAAAAGGGCGGTAGAATCGTAATCGCCATTGAGAACAGACTGGGACTTAAGTATCTGGCTGGATGTGCTGAGGATCACCTTGGAACCTACTTTACAGGTATCGAAGGATACTCTGCAGACAGCGTAGCCAAGACTTTTACTAGAAATGGACTCATCAACATTTTCAAGAAATGTGGAATGAAAGAGTATCATTTCTATTATCCATATCCTGATTACAAGCTGATGACTCTTTTACATTCAGATTATTATCTGCCTGGCTTTGGAGAGCTTCAGGATAACGTCAGGAACTATGACAGGGACAGAATGATTCTCTTTAACGAGAAGCACGCCTATGAGGATCTGGTAAAAGATGGAATGTATCCAGATTTTGCTAACTCCTTTGAGGTAATCATCGGACCTGGCTTTGATACGATTTATAGTAAGTACAGCAATGACAGAGTTGATGAATTCAAGATCAGAACTGACATTGCTATCAGCAGAACAGGCAGGAAGATCATCAAGAAGTTCCCTCTTACAGAGGCTGCCAAGGAGCATGTATTTGGCATGAGAGATGCCTATGCAGGCCTTGTGGAGAAGTACAGAGGTGGCGATCTGGAGGTCAACGACTGTCAGCTTGATGAGAAATCCGGCTGTGCCATTTTCTCTTTTGTCAACGGAGTTCCACTTGCGTCGCTCTTGGATGAATGCCTGGATAAAGATGACATGGATGGCTTCGATGCACTTATAAATGAGTACATCCGCAGAATTAACCACAAGCCTGATTATCCGGTGTCCGATTATGACCTAATTTTCTCTAATATTATGGTTAATGGGCCTATTTGGACTATAATAGATTATGAGTGGACCTATGGTAAGTGCATTCCAGCCAAGGAACAGATTTGGAGAGCGCTCTACTGCTACAGATTAGAGGATAGGAAAAGAGAAAAGTTCGATCCTAAGGGCGCTTTCGAGAGACTGAACCTTTCTGAGGATGATATCAAGACTTTGCTTGAAGAAGAATATGCTTTCCAGAAGTATGTGACTGGAAGCCGTAAGTCTATGGTTGAGATCTGGAAGGAGATTGGCCGTAAGGTCATTGTACCTAAGGAAATGGTACATCCTACCGAGGGAGCAAGACCAGATGACTGCATTCAGATCTACCTCGATGAGGGAGAGGGCTTTTCAGAGGACGACTCTATTTTCCCAGAGGAGCAGTATGATGAGAAGAATACTGTAAGCCTGGATATCAGAGTCGATTCTAATTGCAGAACAGTGAGAATTGATCCAGCTTTTGCACCATGTATGGTTACTTTGGTAAGTGCCACATGGAATGGGGAGGCCTTTGCTGATGATATTTCGGATGTTTCCATTCATCCGGTCAATGGTAATTGGATATCAGATGATTCAATGATCTTCAATACAGATGATCCTAATATTGAGTTTGGCCTTACATCTGACAAGCTCAGTGTACAGGAGAGAAATCACCTGTGTATCAAGATGATAATGACTCTTTTACCAAGAAATGCAGCTCAGGCGGTTGTAGAGTCGCTACATGTTGAGGAGGAGCCACCACAGCCCAAGGACAATATCATCAAGAAGATTGGCAAGAAGATAATTCAAAAGCGTGAGGAGCGCTATTACAGAGACGAAGAGGAGTGACGGTTGGGGATATGCTAAAGGACATAGCTAAGTCAGTTCTTGTAGGAAAAAGAGTAAGCAAATACAACAAGATAGTTAAGGCGAAATCTTCTGCCTATGACAAGTGGCAGAAGGCCAAAGAAAAAGAGCCTGTGTTAACCGCAGAGGCTCCTATTAGCTATGAGACTTTAGAGACCGGAGAGGTTGTTCCCCATAAGCTTCCTGAGCCCAGAGTCAAAGTTGTTCCTTATGCCAAGGTCTGGGAAGTTTCAGTTGATAAAAATGATGACAATGTAGTTTATCTTTTTGTGAGCCCTAAGGGTAAGCTTACAAAAAGAGCTACAGAGGTCGTTAAGCAGTACTTTATAGCTCATCCTGAGCACAACGTGGTATACGGTGATGAGGATGAGACAGGAAAGGGTGGTAAGTACATTCACCCGTTCTTTAAGCCGGACTGGTCTCCGGATTCATATTTAAATGCGTTTTACATCGGAAGTTTCTTTGCTTGCAGAGCGGCAACCCTGCGCGAATCTGGCGGTGAATACGACAATGCAGTCAGAATGCTGGGTGGCACTGCTAATAAAAAGAACTCGCCTGAACAGGTGGGCCTTGAAGCATCCTTGCTTTCAGCGGATGTTCTTTTCTGTATGCTGGCGATTCATGAGCATGCCTTTGCGAAAAGAACTGGAGTAGAATTTCCAATTGGTCACATAAGGGAAGTTCTTTTCCACAGAAGCCCTGAGCAGGATGTTTTTTATGGCAGAAACTATCACAATTCAAGGCATATGCTGCTAAAGCCTACAACAGTCAGTATTGTTATCCCATCCAAGGATCATCCTGAGGTTCTCAAGAGATGCCTTGAGTCAATTGTTGAGACTACAAGTGAAAAAGACAATATCACTTACGATATAGTTGTTCTTGATAATGGATCAGATGCCAAGAACCGCGTCAGATACGGCGTTTTCATTGGCAAGATTCCAGCCAGGAACGGACTGACCAAGATCAATTATCTGTACAGGCTTGATGAATTCAATTTCTCAGCTATGTGCAATAAGGGAGCCAAGAATACAAGGGGAGAATATCTTCTTTTCCTGAATGATGACATTGAGTGTGTCAAGGAGGGCTGGCTTCGTGAGATGGTTTCCCAGGCTCAGCTCAAGCATGTTGGCGCTGTTGGAGCCAAGCTGATCTACCCTGACACTGACCTTATCCAGCACGCTGGAATTGCCAATGTCAGACGTGGCCCTGTGCACAAGCTTCAGAAGATGCACGACAACAAGAGCCACTACTTTGGATACAACAGAGGTATCCACAATAATATCGGTGTTACTGCAGCATGCCTTCTTATCAGCAGGCAGAAGTTCAATGCTATCGGAGGTTTCCCTGAGGAGCTGAAGGTTGCGTTTAATGATGTTGATTTCTGCTATTCTCTTTTTGAGAAGGGCTATTACAACGTGTGCTGTAATCACATATATCTGCGTCATCACGAGTCTCTTACCAGAGGCCTTGATAACCTGGATCCCAAGAAGATGGAGAGACTTGCGGTTGAGGGCGATACTCTCATGAGACGTCATGCGTTCCTCTACAATGAGGATCCATTCTACAGTCCACATCTTACTGAGGATGAGACTATTTCTGCGATCATCCCAAGAGAGGATTACACTGCTGTTGAGGATATCGCGTATTCGAGTGCATCAATACATGACAAGGGTATTCGCGGAGCCAGAGAGGATCAGTGCCTTAGAATTGGCTGTGAGTATAACGGAACACTCGATAACTGGTTGTACGGTGTTACAGCTGAGGGACATGAGGAAGGCTATTACCTCAAGGGCTACAGCTTTGTTATTGGCTCAGACAATGCTCTTTTTGAAAAGAGACTTCTCCTTCGCAAGGTTGAGAGGAATGAGAGCGGTGCTGGCCCAGTTAACAATAAGGTTTACAGCTTCCCTATTTATACCTGGTACAGACCGGACATAAGGGTACGACTTCAGGATCAGGTAAACGTTGATCTTACTGGTTACAAGGTTAAGATCAAGAATAACGTGCTTGAGCCTGGTTATTACCAGATTGGAATGCAGGCAACGGACAAGACAAGCAGACTTAAGCTTGTGAACTGGGTTCCAAATATTTTGAACGTAAAGAGATAAATTCAGGAGTATTTATTAGTAATGAGTGAAATGGATTACAAGGCAGCCTACGAGCGCGAGAAGCTCAAGAGCGCAGACCTGGCTGAGAGAATTGCAGAGCTTGAGGACAAGAATCAGGAACTGCAGTTTAAACTGGATAGGATCAAGAATAACCCAATCTGGAAGGCATCAACTCCTGCCAGAAATGCTATGCACTGGGTTATCAGACAGAGAGACAGGGTGAGGAACCAGGGCTCTCTTCGCGGAGTTATCGCCAAGATCAAGTACAAGCAGATCGAGAAAAAGGCAATGACTCACTACGGAACAGAGAGTTTCCCAAGTGAAGAGACAAGAAAAGAGCAGGAGGCTGCTGTATTTGAGAAGATGCCTCTTATCTCAATTCTGGTACCGTTGTACAACACTCCTGAGAAATTCCTAAGAGATATGATCGAGTCTGTTATAGCTCAGACCTACAGCGGATGGCAGCTATGCCTTGCTGATGGATCTGATGCTGAACACGTTGAACTTGTCAGCAGAATTGTTAAAGAATATCAGGATAAAGAAAAAGACTATCGCGGCGGCAAGATCTCTTACATGAAGCTTGAAAAGAATGAAGGTATTGCCGGAAACACCAACCACTGCCTTGAGATGGCTGAGGGTGAGTATATAGGTCTTTTTGATCATGATGATATCCTTCATCCAGAGGTTCTGTACTGGTATGTTAAGGCTATCAACGAAGAGAATGCTGATTACATTTACTGTGATGAGACCACCTTCAAGGGTGAAGACATCAACAAGATGATCACAATGCACTTTAAGCCTGATTACGCTATTGATAATCTTCGTGCTAATAACTACATCTGTCACTTCAGCGTATTTAAGAGAACTCTTCTTGATGGAACAGAGCTCTTTAGAACTAAGTTTGACGGAAGCCAGGATCACGACATGATCTTGAGACTTACTGACAGAGCTGAACATATCGTTCACGTGCCTAAGCTTCTGTACTACTGGAGATCACATGCAGGAAGCGTAGCTTCTGGTATCAGCGCTAAGCCTTATGCTATCGAGGCTGCCAAGGGAGCTGTTGCTGATCACTTGAGACGTCATGGCTATGACCACTTCAAGATCACCAGCACAAGAGCGTTTGAGACTATCTTCAAGATCACCTATGAGGTTCAGGGAACACCTAAGATTTCTATCGTTATCCCTAACTGCGAGCATGCAGAGGACCTTAAGAGATGCATTGACTCAATTTATGAGAAGTCAGTTTATGACAACTACGAGATAATAGTTGTTGAGAATGGCAGCACAGGCTCTGAAATTAAGGGCTACTACGAGGAGCTTAAAAACGGTTCCCGTAAGGATGTTGTCAAGGTTGTTGATTACTATGAGAATGGTGCACATCTTAATGCTGATGGCAGCAAGCCTTCCTTTAACTACTCAGCTGTAGTTAACTACGGAGTTGCTCATAGTACTGGAGAGTACATCATACTCCTTAACAACGATACACAGGTTATTACAGTTAACTGGATGGAAGAGCTTTTGATGTATGCTCAGAGAGCAGATGTTGGAGCCGTTGGCGGTAAGCTCTACTTCCCAGACCGCAAGATTCAGCACGCTGGTGTTGGTCTGAAGCTCGGTGCCCACAGAACTGCTGGCCATTCACATTATGGACAGGCTGGAATGAATCTTGGTTATATGGGCAGACTTTGCTATGCCCAGGATGTTAGCGCTGTTACAGGTGCATGCCTTATGGTTAGCCGTGCCAAGTATGACGAGGTTGGCGGCTTTGATGAGGGCTTTGAGGTTAGTCTTAATGATGTTGACTTCTGTCTTAAGCTCAGAGAAAAAGGCTATCTTAATGTCTTTACACCATTTGCAGAGCTGTTCCATTATGAGTCTCTTTCAAGAGGCCTTGACCTTGAGGGCAAGAATGCTGAGCGCTATGAGAAGGAGTCAGAGCACTTCCGCACTAAGTGGAAAGAGGTGCTTGATAAGGGAGATCCTTATTACAACCCTAACTTCTCACTTGACCGAAGCGATTTCTCTTTAAATGTAGAGGGATACTCAAGCCTAAGGACACAGTGAAGTCCAAAAATATGATATAATTTTAGTTGCGTAGTGAATTATTTTAAATTCAATATATATGTTTAGTTACATGATTTGTGACGAGGAGGATATTATTATGAGTGATGCTCAGAAGCAGTTTGAATACTGGCTTAACGATTCTTACTTTGATGAGGCTACCAAGCAGGAGCTTCTTGCTATCAGAAATGATGAGGCAGAGGTAGAGGATAGATTTTATAGAGAGCTTGAGTTTGGTACTGGCGGACTCCGTGGTGTTATCGGAGCTGGTACTAACAGAATGAACAAGTACACAGTACGTAAGGCTACACAGGGCCTTGCTAATTATATCAAGAAGAATGGCGGAGCTGATGCAGCTAAGAGAGGAGTAGCTATTTCTTTTGACTGCAGAAGATTCTCACCTGAGTTTGCAGAAGAGACAGCTCTTTGCCTTGCAGCTAACGGAATCAAGGCTTATGTAAGTGACATTCTTCGTCCTACTCCAGAGCTTTCTTTTGCACTTAGAGAGTTCGGATGTATCGCTGGTGTTATGGTTACAGCTTCTCACAACCCACCAGAGTACAACGGCTACAAGGTATACTGGGAGGATGGCGCACAGATCACACCTCCTCACGATACAGGAATCATCTCAGAGGTAATGGCTATCACTGATTACCATGAGGTTAAGACAATGTCTAAAGAGGATGCTGTTGCAGCTGGTCTCTATGTAGCTTTCGGCGAGGAAATCGACGACAAGTACATGGTAGAGCTCAAGAAGCAGATCATCCACAAGGACGTAATCGGTGAGATGGCTGATAAGTTCACTATCGTTTACTCACCATTCCATGGAACAGGTAACCTTCCTGTTAGACGAGTACTCAAGGAGCTTGGCTTCAAGAACGTATTCGTAGTTCCTGAGCAGGAGCTTCCAGATCCTGACTTTACAACACTTGATTATCCTAACCCAGAGGATCCTAAGGCTTTCGAGCTTGCTCTTAAGCTTGCCAAGGAGAAGGATGCAGATATCGTACTTGCTACTGATCCTGATGCTGACAGACTTGGTATCTATGCAAAAGACACTAAGACAGGCGAGTATGTAGCATTTACTGGTAACATGTCTGGTATGCTCATCGGAGAGTATATCCTTCGTGAGAGAAAGGCTACAGGAACAATGCCTGCTAACCCAGCATTCGTTACAACTATCGTTACAACTAACATGGCCAAGGCAGTTGCTGAGGACTATGGCCTTCACTATATCGAGGTTCTCACAGGCTTTAAGTACATTGGTGAGCAGATCAAGTTCTTTGAGGAGAATGGCCAGTCTCACAACTATGTATTCGGTCTTGAGGAGTCTTATGGATGCCTTGCTGGAACACATGCAAGAGATAAGGATGCCGTTGTTGCAGTTATGATGCTGTGCGAGCTTGCAGCCTTCTACAAGAAGCAGGGCAAGACTGTATGGGATGCAATGATCGACATTTATGAGAAGTATGGCTACTACAAGGAAGGCCAGTACTCAATCACAATGAAGGGTAAAGAGGGTGCTGAGCAGATCGCAGCACTTATGGATAGACTTCGTAGCAATCCTCCTAAGGAGTTTGGCTCATTCAAGGTTGAACAGTTCAGAGATTACAAGACTGGCAAGACTCTTGATATGGCTACTGGAAAAGAGGGTGAGACAGGACTTCCTACATCTAACGTTCTGTACTTTGCACTTGATAACGATGCTTGGTGCTGCGCTAGACCTTCAGGAACAGAGCCTAAGATCAAGTTCTACATGGGTGTTAAGGGCACAAACCTCGAGGATGCTGACAAGCTCCAGAAAGAGCTCACAGATGCTGTAAAGGCAGTAATCGGCTGATAATAATAATTAAGGAAAAATTTATGGGTATAAGAAATGCGGTCCGTAAGACAATTGCATATCAGAAACGCAATGGGACAAGGGCCGCATTTTTTGCTGCCCTTGAACGTGTTTCTGACAACTTTAAGGATAAGTACGAGTATGTACCTCTTCCAGAGGATGTGAAACAGGAACAGAAGCGGGAGTACAAGCTCCTTGCTGAGGCGGGGAACTGCGTTAGATTTAGTATAGTAGTTCCTCTTTTTAATACTCCGGAAAAGTATCTTAAGGATATGATCGAGTCAGTTCTGGCACAGACCTATGGTAACTGGGAACTGGTTTTGGCTGACGCTTCCCTTAATACTTCTGACGTAGCTAAGGAGTATGCGGATGAAGATCCGCGTATCAAGTACTATCATCTTGATAAAAATGCCGGAATTTCTGAGAATACCAATAGAGGCCTTGAGAAAGCTTCCGGTGATTATATAGGTCTTTTGGATCATGATGATATCCTGACTCCTGATGCACTCTACGAGGTTTCAAGAGTTATCAGAAAGAGCATGAAGCAGAATAAGCTCGTGAGGTTTCAGGATTGTCCAGTGAGGCTTATTTATTCTGACGAAGACAAGTATGATGGCGACAGGGACAAGTATTATGAGCACCATGCCAAGCCATCTTTTAATATGGATTATCTTTTATCCAATAATTATATCTGCCATTTCACAGTGATGAGGGCAGATGTGATCAAGAGGCTCAAGTTAAGGAATGACTATGACGGAGCCCAGGATTTTGACCTGTTCCTGCGTGCAACAGCTGAGGCTACATTGGATATGCCTATGGCTTCAGGTCAGATTGTGCATATAGCTAAGGTTTTGTATCACTGGAGATGCCACAAGAATTCTACAGCAGCTAATCCAGCCAGTAAGACCTACGCTTATGAAGCCGGCAAGAATGCTATTGCTGATCTCATGCGCAGATACAAGATAAATGCAGAGGTTGAGCCTTTGCAGCATTTGGGATTTTACCGTGTCAATTATGTGCCTGACATTTTCTCTGGAAGACGAGATGTGGGCTGCGTTGGCGGCAAGATTCTGAACAAAAAAGGACGAATTGCAGGTGGCGCCTACACCAAGGATAAGGCTTTGATGTACGCGACCCTTCCAGAAGGCTACAGTGGTGGCCTTCAGCATAGAGCTGTGCTCCAGCAGGACTGCGCTGCAGTGGATATAAGATGTCTTTCAGTAAGACCTGAGCTTGTTCCGCTCTATGAGCAGGTAACTGGGGTGAAATACGTGGATGCATATGGAGAAGCTATCGCCCAGGCGAAAATTGCAGCAAAAGAGGGCAGACACAAGGTTGTTCAGGCTGCGGATGATAGGTTTATATCTCTCAATCAGCAGGAGATAGTTGACCTAAGCTTTAAATTATGCGAAGAAATCAGGAAAAAGGGCTACAGGATCGTATGGGATCCAAGGGCTGTGCAGAGGATTAGTTGATGGAATCTGTTGCGGTTATCATTCCAAATTATAATGGGCAGAAGTATCTGACTGATTGCCTTAAGAGCCTGCGCAAGCAGACATATCGTGGTTTTAAGGTGATCATGGTGGATAACGGCTCTACAGATGGCAGTATTTCTCTTGTGCAGAGAGATTTTCCTGAGGTAGAGGTTATTGCTCTGCCTGACAATACGGGCTTTGCCAATGCAGTTAATGTAGGAATCAAGGCAACTCAGGCTGAATATGTATTTCTTTTAAATAACGATACGATATGCGAAGAGGGCGTTATTGCTGCGCTTGTGGGTGTTCTGGATAAAAAGCCTGCAGTATTCAGCGCTCAGGCCAAGATGCTACAGATCAAGGAGCCGCATCTCATCGATGATGCAGGCGATTATTATTGTGCTCTTGGCTGGGCTTTTGCTCCATCCAAGGATAAAGATAATTCTAAATATTCCAAGAGAATAAATGTGACAAGTGCCTGTGCAGGAGCTGCCATGTACAGAAGACAGGTATTCGAAGAAATAGGATACTTTGACGAGGAACATTTCTGTTATCTTGAGGATGTGGATGTTGGTTATAGGGCGAGGCTCTATGGATATAACAATGTGATGGAACCGGGGGCGATTGTCTATCACGTTGGTAGTGCCAGCAGCGGTTCAAGACACAATGCATTTAAGGTTGAACTTACTGCGGCTAATAACTTATACTTGATTTATAAAAATATGAATGCACTTCAGATAATAATAAATCTTCCATTATTTCTGTCAGGTGTTATAATTAAGCATGTTTTCTATATGAAGAAGGGGTTGGGGAAGGCTCATCTTAAGGGTCTTTCTAAGGGATTTTCCAAGATTATTACTAATTCAGATAAAAGAGTCACCTTTGGCGGCAGGCAGATTGCAAACAGCTTTCTGATGCAGCTGGAGCTATGGGTTAACTGTATCAGACGTTTGCAGTGAGCCCTGTGGCTTGAGGCATATAGATGATCAAAGACAACCAGATACATTTGAATAGGGCACATGTCGTGGTGGACGGGCTGATTGTTGCCGGTTCTTACATGTTGTCTTATTATATCAAGTTCGAGTCATTTATCGGCGACAGAAATCCTGCTGGACATCTTTCCATGCAGACTTACTTTTCTGCGCTGTATTTTTTGGTGCCTGGATTTCTTTTCCTGTATTATCTGGTGAATTTATATACATCCCGAAGGGCGCTCAAGCTATGGGATGAGTTTGTGGATATCGTCCAAGCTAACATTGTCGGTGTGATTGGGTTCTACGTTGTACTGTTCATGCTCAAGCAGAACGACTTCTCACGAACCATGATCGCAATATTCGCAGTCATAAACGTAGTTGTCACGACTTTTGCTCATGGACTTCTGCGTAAGTTCCTGAGATATATCAGGAAAAAAGGTTACAACATCAAGCACATTCTTCTCGTGGGCTATTCAAGAGCTGCAGAGGGCTATATCAGCAGGATCCTTGAAAATCCACAGTGGGGCTACGATGTGGCAGGTGTCCTTGATGACTTTGTTCCTATTGATACCAGCTATCACGGAGTCAAGGTTGTAGGTAAGATCGACCAGCTTGGGGACTATCTTGCTAATGGCAACTACGATGAGATTACTATTACACTTCCTCTGGATGATTACGACAGACTTGAAGAGCTTGTGGCACAGTGTGAGAAATCTGGTGTCCATACCAAGTTCATTCCGGATTATCAATCTCTTTTCCCAAGCAATCCGTACACAGAGGATGTTCAGGGACTTCCTGTTATCAATATCAGATATGTGCCACTTAGCAATGCATTTAACAGCTTGTCCAAGAGGTGCGTAGACATATTTGGTTCGCTTCTTGCAATTATCCTGTTTTCACCAGTTATGCTGGCTGCAGCGATTGCAGTCAAGGCTACCAGCAAGGGACCTATCATTTACAAGCAGGAGAGAATTGGCCTTAACGGCGAGCCATTCATGATGTACAAGTTCAGGACCATGAGGGTTCAGACAGAGGCTGAGGAAAAGAAAGGCTGGACAACCAAGGATGATCCAAGAGTTACCAAGGTTGGCGCACTTCTCCGTAAGACCAGTATTGATGAGATGCCTCAGTTCTTTAATATTTTCATCGGTAAGATGAGTCTTGTTGGGCCAAGACCTGAGAGACCTCAGTTTGTTGAGAAGTTCAAGGAACAGATTCCAAGATATATGGTCAAGCATCAGGTTCGTCCGGGACTTACCGGATGGGCGCAGATCAATGGATACAGAGGCGATACTTCTATCAGAAAGCGTATCGACTACGATATTTACTATATCGAGAACTGGTCCATGACCTTTGATTTCAAGATAATCCTTGGCACTATCAGATATGGATTTGTGAATAAAAATGCATATTGATGAGCGTTTAAAGATTTCTTGTATAATTTGAATAATTGTGGCAAAATGTAAGGTGGTGTGAAATTGTCATACCACCTTTTTGTTATTTTCAGCATTTTGTTGGGAGGATTTTATAATGGGAAATCGTGACGACGAGTACTACGATAGAGAAGACAGAAGACCATCCCAGAGAAGTTCAAGGGATGATGATTACAGAGGCAGCAGACGTAGTGATGACAGATATAGAAATGATTACTACGAGGATGATTACGACGATTATGATGACAGACCTCGCAGAAAGTCATCAGAGTCATCAAGAAATGCTTCAGGAAGTGGAAGCGGCTCCAGAAGCTCATCTGGCAGAAGTGCTTCACACAGCTCATCCAGAAGTGGTTCATCCAGAAGCAGCTCTTCAAGGAGCAGCTCATCCAGAAGCTCAGCTTCCAGATCAGCTAAGGGTTCTGGCAAGGGCGGATCAAGAGGAGGCAAGAAGAAAAAGAATCAGAAGCTTGGAATTATCCTTGTTCTTGCCGAGGTTGCAGTAGCTCTTGTTCTTTTATTTGTTGCATATCAGGTATTCTTCAAGGTTGATGTTACCAAGGTTGGTAAGGTTAACATGAATGAAGAAGTTATCAATAAGAGTATCAGCGAGACTGTTGCTGAGAACCAGGAGATGAAGGGCTATACCAACATCGCACTGTTCGGTGTAGACTCACGTGAGGGTGAGCTTACCAAGAAGACCAGAACAGATACAATCATCATTGCTTCTATCAACAATGATACTGGTGCTGTTAAGCTCTGCTCAGTATATCGTGATACTTACCTCAACCTTAGTAACGATGAGTACACTAAGTGTAACGCAGCTTACGCTGAGGGTGGCCCAGAGCAGGCTATTTCAATGCTCAACATGAACCTCGATATGGATATTTCAGACTTTATCACTATCGGATTCAGAGGACTTACAGATGTTGTTAATGCTCTTGGCGGAGTACCTATCGAGGTAACAGACGCTGAGATTTCTCACCTTAATAACTACCAGGCTACAATGGCTCAGGAGCTCAAGATGGATTACACTCCAGTTCAGAGCGCCGGACTTCAGACACTCAATGGTCTTCAGGCTACAGCTTACTGCCGTATCAGATATACAGCAGGTGATGACTTCAAGCGTGCTGAGAGACAGAGAACAGTTCTTATGGCTTGTCTTGACAAGGCTAAGGGCATGAGCTATTCACAGCTTGAGACTGTTGCTAACAAGGCTTTTGGTGAGACTTATACATCACTTGATCTTAGCGAGATCCTTGACCTTCTCAAGAATATTGCTAACTACGAGGTTATTGATAATAACGGATTCCCTGAAGAGACAATGCGTGCTACAGGCACAATTGGTAAAAAGGGTAGCTGCGTAGTAGCTGTTGATCTTGAGTCTAACGTTAAGTGGCTTCACCAGTTCCTTTTCGAAGATACAGAGTATTCCGTATCTGAAGATGTTAAGAAGTACAGCGAGAAGATCAAATCTGATACAAGTTCTTACCTGAATTAACTGTAATTTTCTGAGGAAATTGATAAAATATAAAGGGGCTGGGTTATATGACCTCGCCCCTTTTTTGATAATTATAATTTGGAGAGTTTATGAAGACTGTAGATGTAATTATACCCACCTACAAACCGGATATTTCGCTGTTTAGGCTGATTGATGACCTGGAGAGACAGTCCGTCAGACCTGAGCATATCATAATCATGAATACTGAGGAGCAGTACTGGAATGAACTTGTTAAGTCCAGCAACGAGAATCCTACAGATAAGTACGACAATATTATCATAAGACATGTTACCAGAAGTGAATTTGATCACGGTGAGACCAGGAATCAGGGAGTAGCTCTTTCAACGGCGGATTGTTTCCTTATGATGACACAGGATGCTTTCCCTAAGGATAAGATGCTTATTTCCAGCCTTGTTAAGGTACTTGAGAGAGATGTTGCTGCAGCTTATGCAAGACAATATCCCAAGACAGACTGTAATCTTGCAGAGCGCTATTCCAGAAAGTTTAATTATCCAAATGAGCCAATGAAGAAGACTCAGAAGGATGTGGACAAGCTCGGTATTAAGACATATTTTTGCTCTAATGTATGCGCTATGTATAGGCGTGATATATATGATGAGATTGGAGGCTTTACTCACAAGACTATCTTTAATGAAGATATGGTCTATGCGGGCAATGCTTGCCAGAGAGGCTATGCGATCTATTATGTGCCAGAGGCTGGAGTGATCCACTCTCACAATTATTCATGTGCACAGCAGTTCCATCGCAATTTTGACCTGGGGGTTTCTCAGACTGATCATCCTGAGATCTTTGGAGGTATCAGTTCTGAATCAGAGGGTAAAAAGATGGTGGGACAGACCATTCAGCATTTCAGGCACATTGGTAAAGCTTATCTGATTCCGCATTACATTATTATGTGTGGATGCAGATTTATGGGATACAAGCTTGGCAGAAATTACAAGAAGCTGCCTAAGGGGCTTATAATGGCTTGTACTATGAACAAAGAGTATTGGAAGTAATCGGGGATATAGTGTTTTTGGAGTGTAGCGTAGGCTACTGGGGTTATTTTAAGAGAGGGTATTTATGGAGCTGGATCTTGCAGGAAGCAATATAAAAATTTCTGACGACATTAACACATGGGAGGAAGTTAACCTCCTTTATAATTCTGCGCTCAAGCAGATAACAACCAAGATAGAGATCCTGAATGAGGAGTTCCAGGAGGTGCACAGATACAATCCTATCGAGCACACCAAGGCCAGACTCAAGTCTCCTGAGAGCATTGTCAAGAAGCTCAAGAGAAACGGCTACGAGTCAACAATAGGTAATATGGTACGTTATGTCAACGATATAGCTGGCATTCGTATCATATGTTCTTTTACGTCTGATATTTACAAGATTGCTGAGATGATCAGCAACCAGAAGGATATTCAGGTCCTTACAGTCAAGGACTATATCATGAATCCCAAGCCAAGTGGCTACAGAAGCTATCATATGATCATTTCTCTTCCTGTTTATCTGTCCGACAGGATTGTTAATGTTAAGGTAGAGATTCAGATCAGAACTGTAGCGATGGATTTCTGGGCTTCACTCGAGCACAAGATTCAGTATAAGTTTGAGGGAAAAGCTCCTGTACATATCAATTCAGAGCTGCACGAATGTGCCAAGATGGTGGCAAGCCTCGATGCGAGAATGCTGTCTCTTAATGAAGAGATTCTGGCGATTTCGGAGAAGTAGCTAGAAGCACTCCTGGGGGTGTAACCTAAAATACCCCCTAACATGAGGAGTGGGTAGACACGGTCGCCCGCACCTACCCTATTATGAAAAAATCTATCTTTCGTTTGTCAGTTGCCGTATTGCTATCGGCTATGTAAATACTATACAAGTTAATTATTAATAAATTATGAACAAAAAATGAACTAGTAGTAAAATCGTACAATAAATTATAAAAGTTACCTTTAATCTTGTTAATGTTGCATAAAAAATGTACAATGACATTGTTGCTATTTTTTGCGCAGCCTGCGGAATGGGGAAATGAATAATATCCGCACATGCGCTGAGTTGGGAGGAAATAAACGTGGAGAATTTCATGAACAAGCTTGCTGAGAAGATCAGCGCACAGGACATCATCAGAGCCAATTCACAGGCAGAGGCTGCAGAAGCACAGCGTATCAAGCAGGAGGCTGAGCATTACAAAGCGCAGCTTGAAGAGATCAAGCATTCTTCAGAAGAGTACAAGGCTATTCTCGAAGAGATGAGAAAAGATGCAGGCGAATACAAGAGCCAGCTTCAGGAGATGAAGGAAGATTCCAAGGCTTACAGACAGAAGCTTGAGGAGAATGATACCAAGATTCATGATGTAGGCGTTCAGATATATAGAAATGTTCAGGCTGTTATCGAGAAGAGTCAGGACAAGAATAAGGAAGATATTAAGGATCTGCAGAACAGACTTGAGACACTTCAGGTTACTGTGGAGACCAAGAATAGTGCATTTTTGCCACTTACAATAATTACCATGATTTTGGTAATTGCAGATTTGGCCTTTAACATTCTGCGTTTTCTTGGTATTATCTAAAGAATACTGATTAAATTTAGAAAGATTACTATTTTATTTATGGGTTTGAGTAATACAGTTTTTAGAAACAAGATAAAAATATGGTTTTTACGCTCAGCAATGGTGATCGTTACAGTGTGGATCCTATTTATGCCAAGCCTTGTTAAGTTCCAGAAGGGTGGCAATAACATTTTTACCGTCACACTTAATGGCACAGAGGTTGGTACAGTAGAGTCCAGAAATGATGCTTACGCTGCACTTAGACTTGCCAGAAAGGCTATTTCTGACAGCACTGAGGAGCTTACACTTGCTACATCCAATATCGCTGTAGAGGGCAGCAATGTTCTGTGGGGAACTGTTGAGTCTCCAGCAGAGGTTGCTACCAAGATGGAAGCTGTTCTTAATAATAGTAAGAAGAGCACTCTTAACAGAGCTTATTCCATCAAGATCAACGAGTTTGCAGTTAATCTTGCCAGCATAGACGAAGTTATGGAGCTTCTTGAGACAGCTCTTTCTAACTTCGATACTGAGGACCAGTACGATGTTAAGCTTGTCATGGATCCAAGCCGAGAAGTGAACGTACTCACAACTCTTGTGCAGAGCAAGGAAGAGGTTAAGAGAGAAGAGCAGCAGACTCTTTTGAGTATGCCTGAATCAGGTTTTTTCAACACTATCTCTGATATCGTCAATGAGGCCACTCCTCTTGCATATGACAAGGATTTCAGTGACTACAAGCTGGGACTTCAGTCAATTGATTTTGCCGATAAGGTTGAGATTGTAGAGAGCTACCTTCCTTCAGAGGAGCTGACTGATCTGTCTACAGCTATTGATGATGTTACCAAGGACAAAGAGACCAATCAGATATACGAGGTTAAATCAGGCGATACACTTAGTTCTATTGCTCTTGAGTATAACCTTACTGTTGCTGACCTTATAGCTATGAACGAATCTCTTGAGGATGAGTTCACCAGAATCCGTGTAGAGGACGAGCTTATCGTTACTGTTCCTGAGCCTGAGCTTTCAGTACAGTACACTGTAGAGGATTACTACGAGGAAGACTACGAGGCTGAGGTTGAGTATATTCCTAATGATTCCTGGTATACCACACAGTCCAAGGTATTACAGGAGCCTTCAGCTGGACATCGTAAGGTTGTAGCTCTTATTACTTATACAGATAATAGTGAAGTTTCAAGAGAAATAGAAAAAGAGGAAGTTACCTATCAAGCTGTTCCCAAGATTGTTGAGAGGGGAACTATTGTGCCTCCTACATATATCAAGCCTATTTCCGGAGGAAGATTGTCTTCTGGATTTGGACGCAGAAGTGCGCCTAAAAAGGGAGCCAGCACTTATCATAAGGGTGTTGACTGGGCTACTCCGGTAGGAACAGCTGTTGTTGCATCTTCTTCTGGTACAGTAACTCGTGCCGGATGGGGAAGTGGATACGGATATTGTGTATATATCAAACATGCTGATGGAAGAGAGACCAGATATGGTCACCTTTCCAAGATACTTGTATCTACAGGACAGAAGGTTTCACAGGGACAGAAGATTGCTCTGTCTGGAAATACCGGTGTTTCAACAGGTCCGCATTTGCACTTTGAGATTCTTATAAATGGATCTCAGGTTAATCCGCTTAATTATTTGAATTAAAACGGAATAAGTTGTATGCTTTTTATTAGGTATATTTACAAGTTTTACAAATGCAAATGTTTGTGATATAAATATTGTTTGTTTGATTATAAATTGGAACTGATGCAACAGAGAGGTTGCTTATGGAAAAGTACGTTATTAAGGGCGGTAATCCACTTGTTGGTGAAGTGGAGATTGGTGGTGCCAAGAATGCTGCGCTTGCTATTTTAGCAGCTGCCACCATGACAGATGAGACCGTCTATATAGATAATATGCCTGACGAATCAGATACTAATGCGATGCTTCAGGCCATAGCTAGTACAGGTGCACATGTAGAGAGAGTTGACAGACATGCAGTTAAGATCAACGCTTCTGCAGTACACAATTATACGATTGAAGATTATATTAAAAAGATCCGTGCTTCATATTACCTTCTTGGAGCATTTCTTGGTAAATACAAACAGGCCGGAGTAGTTCTTCCTAGCGGATGTAACATCGGACTTCGTCCTATTGACCAGCATATCAAGGGCTTTACTGCTCTTGGAGCCACAGTTAATATCGAGCATGGTATTATCGATGCTCATGCAGATAAGCTTGTTGGAAGCCACATTTACCTTGATGTTGTAAGTGTTGGTGCTACTATCAATATCATGATGGCAGCCACAATGGCAGAAGGTAAGACTATCATTGAGAATGCTGCCAAGGAGCCACATGTAGTAGATTTTGCGAACTTCCTTAACAGCATGGGTGCTAATATCAAGGGCGCAGGTACTGATGTTATCAGGATCAAGGGAGTTGAGAGACTTCACGGCACAGAATATACTATTATTCCTGATCAGATCGAGGCTGGAACATTCATGCTGGCAGCAGCTGCTACCAAGGGTGATATTACAGTCAAGAATGTAATTCCCAAGCACCTGGAGTCTATCAGTGCCAAGCTTATTGAGATGGGATGTCAGGTTCACGAGTCTGACGATGCTGTAAGAGTAGTTGCTACCAGAAGACTTCAGAACACCCATGTTAAGACACTTCCATATCCAGGATATCCTACAGATATGCAGCCACAGATTACTGTAGCTCTTGGACTAGCAAGTGGTATCAGTATTGTAACAGAGAGTATTTTTGAGAATAGATTCAAGTATGTCGATGAGCTTACCAGAATGGGAGCTTGCATCAAGGTAGAGGGCAGCACAGCCATTATCGAAGGTGTCGACAAATATACAGGAGCTGTTGTTTCAGCACCTGACCTTAGAGCTGGTGCAGCGCTTGTTATTGCAGCACTTACAGCAGAGGGCTATTCAAGCGTCGAAGATATCAAGTATATCGAGAGAGGCTATGAGGATTTTGATCAAAAGCTTAGAGATCTTGGTGGTATCATCGAGAAGGTTGATTCTGAGCGAGATGAGCAGAAGTTCAAAATGAAACACGCATAAATAATATTGAGAATAATAAATCCTGCTAACGGTGAATATCACTGATAGCAGGATTTTTTGTAAGTTCTTTTACATTATTTCCTTGATGTAAACGCCAGGGCATTTGCTCAGGTCGATGTAATCGTGGCCAATCTTGATAGTTGGCTTGGTAAGGAAGTTTTTGTTGATAAAAATGATTTCTCCTACTTCGCCGGTATTAAGGCGTACTGTAGACAAAAGGTAGGTGTTTACTATGTTCTGAAGGAAGCAGATGATCATTTCTGCATCGTACTTCTGTAAGCCTTCTTCTTCAAAGTTCTGGAGTGCAATGAAAGGACACAGAGGTTTTCTATAGTACCTGGCACTGGTCATGGCATCGTAAACATCAGTTATTGCCACAATCTTTGCATAAACATCAATCTGAGGAGCGGTAAGACCCTTCGGATATCCGGAACCATCGCATCTTTCGTGGTGCATCAGCGCGGCATTTTTAATATGAATACTCATATCCAGATCTTTTATAATGTCAAAACCTTTTTCTGGATGAGTCCTCATGATTCGCAATTCATTTGGGTCAAGCTTGCCAGGCTTAGTTATGATTTCTTCTGGGATAGTGATTTTACCTATATCGTGGAAAAGACCTGCTAAGGTGGCCTTCTCTATTTCAGATTCATCCCACTTGAGCCACTGGGCAAGGATGTTGGAGGTAAGAGCAACATTTATGCAGTGTGTATAAGTTGGATCGTCGTAATCTCTTAAGTTGTGGAGCATATAGAAAACTTCAGAAGTTGACTTGCCGCTTTTTAACAGAGAACAGATAGGAGTCAGGAGTAGTTTGGGGTCAAAAGAACCCTTGCCAGAAACAAGATCATCGATACTGTCCTTGTATTTCTGGGCACAGGCTTCAAAATTCTGCTTAAACTCCTGGAATTCCTTAGACTGACGAACTCGCTCCAGAGCAGTAAGCTCGTGGTCGTCATCTACTTCAAAAGCGTAATGGTCAATTCCGTTATCCTCAATTTCAACCTCACGAATAGAGTAAAAAACGAGCTTGGCAATATCGGATTTGTCCAGAATTGTTCCCTGATCCATTATCGTATTAAGATTATCTGTTACTACCTTCGTGGCAAGAACCATGCCAGGAAGCAGCTCTTTTGTAGCAATCTTTTTCATATTAGCTCCGTAATTACGCATATTATCTCACGATAAGATATTTTAATTATATTTTAGCTATTTTGTGTTGACAAGTAGACTCATAAAAGTCTAATATAAATTTTATAAAATATAAATTCTTCGGGGCAGGGTGTGATTCCCAACCGGCGGTATAGTCCGCGACCCACTTAGGTGGCTGATTTGGTGCGATTCCAAAACCGACAGTAAAGTCTGGATGAGAGAAGAATGCGCAATATTTATTTTTGTGGTAGCCCCAGGTCTGGATTTGTATCGACTTGGAGCTTTTTCTTTTCCCTTGAATTCCAAACCCGATGGAGAAAAGGAGAAAACATGAAAGAAACACAGACACTATTTGACACAGTTAAGGGAAACCTGGGGACATTCCTGGCTCTGGTACTTCTGGTTGTAGGAGCAATTGCTATCACAGTAGTTGCTGAGAAGATCGCCAGCAAGAGAGAGAAAGAGCTGACAGGAAGATGCGAGGCAATGTTCAGCATCAGAAGAATTGCTATTATCGGAGTATTCTCCGCTATATCTTTTGTCCTTATGTTAATCGAGTTCCCACTTCCATTCGCACCATCTTTTTACAAGTTTGACTTCAGTGATATTCCAGCACTGATCGGTGGATTCGCTGCAGGCCCTATGGTTGGTGTGATGATCGAGTTCATCAAGGTTGCACTTAACCTTATTATTCAGGGTACATCTTCAGGATTTGTTGGTGAGATCGCTAACTTCGTTGTAGGAGCTGCATTCATTCTTCCTGCAACTATTATCTACAGATTTAAGAAGACAAGAAAGGTTGCACTTATCAGCTGCATAGTTGGTACACTTACAATCGCTATCGTTGGCTCAACTCTCAATGCGTTCTTCCTTCTTCCTGCATATGCAGTTATGTTCGGAAGCGGAATCGACACATTCGTACAGATGGGAGCAGCAATCAACCCAGC
>NZ_JAFRGN010000034.1 GCF_017433805.1 Butyrivibrio sp.
ATCTTCTGAAGATTGAATATAGCTGCACCGGCAACCAGATCATTTCTGGTATCTGTATATATATGCTGTATCTCGATATTGGCTCTCATGTAATGCTCAATAAAGTGATCTGCATCGAGCTTCCCGGGTCTTTCCAGATGAGCAGGTGCGTAATCATAGAGAACGTTACGGGCATATCTGACTATATCCACATCTCTGATGACAGGTGTGTGGTCTTCGCTTCTCCTGTAGCATCTGAATTTCACCATTCTACTCGCCTCTCTTCTTTCTCTCCATCTGTCTGATGAATTCCTTCCAGTCCTCTTCCTTGACGATGCCCCGCTTGGTCATTCTGAGAGCCATCCTTGCCATATTGCCAGATTCGGTATTCATCATCACATCCTCAATATCCGGCGGGACTGCTTTCCTCTTGCGGCCGGCCAGATCATACATCTGGGCCTTTTCTTCATCGTTAAGTCTCAGGAGCCTTGCGAGAGCCTCATAGTCAAAGCTTTCTCCTGGGTTCCTTCTATCGTGTTCTATATCGCTGTAAAGAGTGAGTGATAATTTGAGAGCTGCTCCAACATCTCTTAATGTTACTTCTCCCGTATTCAGTCGCTTCGCTCTTACAAATTCGCCGAATGATCTGTATTCTTCGTTCATGGTGTTGTCCTTTCTAAGATCGCCTGGACAGATACCTTAATTAGCCGGGATGCTGTTATATCGGTATCTGTCCTCAGCTCATTCTTAGCTTGTGACTGAATGATAGCACGAACACATTTTCTGAACAAGCGTTCTTTTTGTATTTCTTTGCACTCTTTTCCGCGCAAACGCGGAAACAGGACCGGGTTACCCGATCCTGTCATGGTTTTTTCATATATATTGGGTTTTACCCCTTGTAGAGCCCTAGGTGTAGGCTGCATCTATCGTGTGTAATAAGCCGCCTCCATGTATTGATATGGCCGCAAGATCATCAATTCCAGGCACACTTTCCCAACATTGCAGGAATTACAAATATGTATTGTTTTATGCGTTCTCTACGGAAACACTAGATGAATTGTTATAGAATGATTCATGTTTTAAATCCTGTTTATCAGGCTTAGTACTAAAATCACACTACTCATAAGAGATACTACAAGGGCTCCATTTCTAGCTATTTTGAATCCACTAATTGTGTTATCATCATTTTTTTCAGGCTCTTCTGTCTCTAGCTTTTTAATTGTCCTTTCAAATACAAAGAACTGAATTAAAAAGACGATAGTCATGCTAAGCCACAAAATTCTCATATTGGTCTCCTCGTATTATTCATTATTGTTAGAGTCTGTTTAAATCAGCCTGTCTCCCATGAACATCTAATAATGTGTTTAGCGCTAAATAATTCTGAATGCGTCTCAACAACACAGTAAAACTGCAAGTATTACTTGCACGCCGCATCCAAGGCTTTCTTCATATCCGAATATGAAAAGCTTCTCATCATATTCATCCTTGCAGGATATCTGAGTCTGCTAAGAGCTTTTTCCTCGA
>NZ_JAFRGN010000004.1 GCF_017433805.1 Butyrivibrio sp.
GCTCAGGAATATGGCTGTCAGACAGAAGATGGATACATATACGTTCCTGGAAGACAGGGTGTTATCAGATTTAATACAAAGCGATTTTTTGAGAGAACTGGAACAATCAAGATAGGCGTTCAGTCTATTTACTGCGACGACGAACTGATACGTCCGGATTCCCAGGGAACCTATATACTTCCTGAATCAGATGGACTAATCAGTATTACTGCATCAGTAAGAGACTATACAACGAATGATCCGCCTGTGAGGGTTTTCCTTGAGGGAAAAGAAAATGTGGGTATGTCAGTTCCACGAAGTGATCTTTCTACCTTGGAATATACCGACCTTGCATATGGCAATTATGTTTTGAACATACAGATTCTTAATGACAGAGAAGAAGTTGTACAGGAAGAAAGAATTCTTTTGGTCAAAAAGCCGCGATTTATGGAGCTTTTTGCTGTGCGATTATTTATGTTCATATTCGTGGCAGTGGCAGCAGGCTTTTTGGTATGGCGAATCCTGAAGGCAACTGTTGTTACCAAGCAGTATGAAGAGATCAGGCAGGCCAAAGAGGAAGCGGAAAAGGCCAACACCGCTAAATCAAGATTCCTTGCCAATATGTCACATGAGATCAGAACTCCTATCAATACCATCATGGGTATGGATGAGATGATCCTTCGAGAAGATGCAAGAGATGTTCCTAAACCTTACTTCCTGTCTATGATGAATTATGCCCTTGATATCAGAAATGCCACGGAGTCACTTCTTGGTCTCATCAACGACCTGTTGGATATGTCCAAGATTGAGTCTGGTAAGATGCATTTAGTTGAGCAGGAATATGATGTTCAGGAACAGCTACGCTCTATCGTATCCATGATAAGATCGCGAAGTACGGAAAAAGAGCTGATTTTTGAAGTTGTCATTGATGAGATTTTGCCATCCAGAATGTACGGAGATAACGGTAAGATAAAGCAGGTGGTTCTCAATCTTTTGACAAATGCGGTTAAATACACCGAAACAGGTGGATTGGCACTTACTGTTACGATGGAAGCACGGGAAGATGATGTCTGTGAACTGCGCTTTTCTGTAAAAGATACAGGTATCGGCGTTAAAGAAGAGGATATGGAAAAACTCTTTACCGCTTACGAGAGACTTGATGAAGAAAAGAACAGTGCCATTCAGGGTACTGGCCTTGGTCTTGATATTTCAAGGCGCTTTGCGGAGCTCATGGGTGGTAAACTCTGGTGCGAAAGCGTATATGGTCAGGGCTCAGAGTTTATCCTGACCCTCAAACAGAGAATTGTAGATTCTACACCTATAGGTGTGTTCATCGAGCACGATACGTCTGCGAATGGTCCTTATGTTCCTAAGTTCGTTGCTCCTGAAGCAGACATCCTTGTTGTAGATGATACCCCAATGAACCTCAGCGTAATCAAGGGACTACTTAAGGCTACCAAGATGTTTGTAACCACTGCAGATAGTGGTGAGGAAGCCATTGAGAAGATCAAAGAGACGGATTTCAATGTAGTTCTGCTTGATCACATGATGCCTGGTATGGATGGAATTGAGACCCTTGAACATATCAGGAAAACTCATCCGGATCTTCCGGTATATGCCCTTACAGCCAATGCTGCTGCAGGTGAAGAGTTCTATACCTCCAAGGGCTTTAATGGATATCTGTCCAAGCCTGTGGATAGTGCAGTCCTTGAGAGTACAATCCTTAAGCATCTGCCTCCTGAGATTGTAATGCAGAGAGAAGATGAGGAAGCAGAAGTGGAGATAACAGAGCTTCCAGAGAACATGCTGTGGATCAGAGAAGTGGATGGCATTTCGGTTGATGATGGAATAATCAGTTCAGGAGGAGTATCCAATTATCTGTTCTCCCTTCGACTTTTCCTGGATACGATTGATGACAATATTGGTGTTATCAGCAATGCATATGAAGCTGATGACATCAGGCTATACACCATCAAAGTTCATGCTCTTAAGAGTTCGGCAAGAATAATAGGTGCACATGAACTTTCCAAGCTGGCAGCAAGCCTTGAAGAAGCAGGTAACAATGGAGATAAGGAGTTCATCAGCCAGAATACGGATAAACTCCTGGCAGATTACCTGGCTTACAAAGATAAGCTTAGCAGGATGGATCAGGAATTTGGCGCCAACGAGCAGGACGAGAGTCTTGAAATGATTTCTGATGAAGACCTCAAGGATGCTTACAGCGCACTTAAGGACGTTATTTCTCAGATGGACTACGATGCAGTAGAGATGATTTTGGGACAGATGAAGGAATTCAGACTTCCTCAGGAGGATGCCCAGAAGATGGATAAGCTTGGCAAGCTTCTCAAGACCTTTGACTGGGATGCCATGGAGGCACTATTTGAGTAACCCTAGGAGATGACCTATGTTTGACTTTATTAGAGATCATCAACTTAATATAATGCTGACACTTTGCGCTGCCTGTATGACCATGGCCATGCTTCTTCTTATCACGAAGTTTCTGACCAAAAGGCGTAAATGGATTCTTATCCTTATGGAAGTTCTGGCATCAGCCCTTTTGATGTTCGACAGGATGGCCTATGTTTACAGTGGAATTCCGGATTCAACTGCATACATCATGGTAAGAATCAGCAACTTCATGGTCTTTTTCCTGACCTCAGCTATAGTTTTTGGCTTTGACCTATACTTGATCGATCTTCTGACAGTAGATGGTGGAATGGATCTAGTGCCAAGGAGAATAACCTTTGTAGGGGTTATTTCTGTGATAGGTATGATCCTTGCCATAGTGGCTGCATTTACAGGACTGTACTACCACTTTGATGAAAACAATGTTTATCATCGTGGTCCGGGATTCCTGATCAGTTATATTATTCCTATTGTGGGACCGATTATTCAGTTCACTGTTATAAGACAGAATAAGAGCAGATTCAGCCGTCTTATTTATACGGCGCTGGTGCTGTATATTGTGGGACCTGTTGTATGTGGAGTGATTCAGATTTTTGCTTATGGTATATCCATAGTAAATATGGCTATGGTATTGGTATCTATTTTCCTGTATGTGTTCACATATCTGGATATCAATGAAACAGCTATCCGTGCACATCAGATAGAAATGGAACACCTTAATGAGGACAGAAGGAGTATTAAAAGGCTCCTTGATCAGACTGCCACAGCCTTTGTAGCAGCTATGGAAAAAAAGGATGCTTACTCGCAGGGACATACTGCCAAGGCTGCAGAAATAGCAGGAAGAATAGCCAAGGCAATGGGCAAAAAAGATGAAGAGATCGATGAGATATATTTTGCGGCACTTCTTCATAACGCAGGAGTTATGGGAGTTCCTGATGGTATCTTAGAGAACCTCGATAAACTGTCACCTGAGCAATATGAGGTTTATAAAAAGACTCCGCTTCTCAGTGCAGAGATACTTTCAAATATTACAGGATACCCGATTCTTGCTACAGCGGCGAAATATAGTCACGAGCATTGGGATGGAACAGGATTTCCAGAGGGGCTTAAAGGCGAGGAGATTCCTGAGGTTTCCAGGATTATGGCTATTGTGGATAAGTATGATGCCATGACTACCAGAACCAAGTTTAGTGAGCCTCTGCCTGAACCAGTTGTCCGTGAAGAATTCATTATGGAAGCTGGAAAAAGCCTTGATCCTGATATGACAGACATCATGATACGTATCCTTGATGAGGATGCCAGAGCGGAATCTCTCACAGGTACACAGCCAGGTGAAGTAATAGAAACTGAGATTGATTGCCGAGAATACAGGAGTGGTATCACTTCAGGAATACTAATTGATGGTCTTACTACAAGTATCAGTTTTAACTATGTACCACAAAAGAAGAATCCTGAGGATTTCAGTTCACCTGCCATAATTGTTTTTGATTCTTATGACAGGCGTGTTCATAATAATCAAAAATCTATAGATGCTTATAAGTACATGGAATATGGCGAGCTGTGGTTTGATGGTCACAGCATTTCGACTGCTGCAAGAAACATGGAAGTAGTTCTTGATGACATTGAAGATATCTCTGGATGGCCAGAGGGTAAGCACGTTATCTATGCGACCAAATATGAAGACCACGTCAAGATCAGTATGACAGATGGTTATCACGACATGGATGTTACAATCGCACTTCCTGATAACTCCAAGTACGCATCGATTGCTATTACCGGGGAAAATTGCCATATCAGCGATATCGCTGTGGACAAGAATGACATCGAGACCACAGAGGGCGATGTAGAAAGAATTGCTGAAAAGGTCAGCTATATTGATCACATGGAATCAGATATTCCAAATGTCCAGGTCGACAGACACAGATCTGCTTACACTAATGGCATTGAGCTAAAAGGATCCATGTCTGTGGCATTTCATACTATGAGCCTTCCGGCATCAAACCTTGTATGGCACTGCCCATATGTGGTTTTGTTCTATTCTGAAGATGGCACTGTAGGAGGCCAAGGCTACAAGGAATATGCTCTGATTCATTTAAATGGTGAGATAGATAAGAGCGAAATGTATGCTCACAACAGCTTTTCTATGAAAAGAGAAAGCGAATTCCCTGGCTGGGATTCATGGAAGAGCATTAATAAACAGGGAATGGAGTGCGAAGTTTTCTTTAGACAAAAAGGCAATACTGTGACTTTAAAGACCAAGAATCTTGGCGTTGTGATTCAGAATACTACCACTATCGTTGATGGTGGAGATAAGGTATATGCTGCCCTTACAGGGGACATGGTGGCGTTAACAGATATCAGGATCATTTAAGGGGAGGGTAATAAAATGACGTACGATACACTGTTTCACTTGGCATTTTATTTCGCGGCTATTTTGGTCAGCCTGACTTCTATAGTATTTACTAAGTTTCAGAAGAGAACGGACCTTAGCCAGAATAAGACATTTCTTCTAATGAACTATATTGTTCTGGCTAATGCTGTTACATGTTTTCTTGCTGAAATCTGTGATGCTTTAATGAGCACTTCAGGTGTCTTTTATAACCTTCTTTTGGTATGTCAATTTCTATATTTCATGGTTCATATAACCCTGGCTCCGGCTTTGTTCTGGTATGTCATGACGGTGGCAGGATCTTTCTTTGGAAGGTCACTGGGGTTTAAGCTTCTATGCCTTTTGCCTTATATGGTATCAGAACTTCTGGTGATCACAAATCCACTTACTAAATATGTTTATTACTACACTGACGATATGGTGTTTGTCAGAAACTGGGGTGAGATCATTCTCTATATTGTTTCTATAGCATACATGGCTGTGGCTTTCACAAACCTCATGCTGTCCTGGAATGCACTGCGAAGACGTAGTCGCTGGGCTTTAGTCTACTTCCTGTGCGTTACTCTGTTTGGCGTTGTTGTCCAGTTCCTTTACATCGGTATTAAGAGTGAGCTTTTCTGCGAAGCCCTTGCCCTTGTTGGAGTTATGTTATCAATAGAAAACGAAGACGACAGGCTGGATTTCGAGTCAGGCTTTTACAATAGAAACGCGCTCAAAATGGATGTGGCACATTTGCTCGCCAAGAAGAGAGTTATGAGCTGTGTTTGTCTTAAGATAACTAACATGGATATGGTCAGCAGAATTACTGGTCTGTCCAATACTGAAGAGATAATTCATGAGGTTGCTGATTTTATCAGGACTGTTGTTCCAAGGTATTGTGTTTACCGCGCTACGCCGGGGACATTGGTGATCATTTTAAGACATGACAGATATTCCAAGCTGTCATCAGATCCTCAAAGAGTTGCTGAAAAGCTTGATGAGAGGTTTAAGTCAGATTGGACAGTACACGGAAGTCCCCTTAAACTTTCTCCCGTAATTATGACTGCTGAGATTCCATCACATATCCATAATCTCAGGGATCTCCTGTACATGATAGACAGCCCTGTGCCTAAAGATATCGATGATACTATACTTGCTGGCGAAGATCTCGACTTTCTTATCAGACGTGAGGCGGTGGAGGCCGCTGTTTCCAAAGGTCTATTGGAGCACAATTTTGAAGTATATTATCAGCCAACTCATTGCACAGATGCTCTTAAGATTCATGGTGCTGAGGCTCTTATAAGACTTCATGACAAAGAACTTGGTATGCTGTATCCGGATGAATTCATTCCTATTGCGGAGCAGACAGGTAATATAGATGACATTGATGAATTCGTGTTAAAAGAGGTCTGCGCCTTTATTAAGAGCGGCGAAGCAAAGAGACTTGGCATGGACTGCGTTAACGTAAATCTATCTGTTATCCAGTGCATGGCTAATGACTTTGTTAAGAGAATTATGGACATAGTTGATAGCTACGGGATTCCTAAATCCTTTATCAACTTTGAGATCACTGAGTCAGTAGCTGCCAGTGACAATGATCTTTTGAGTGATGTTATCACAAGACTCAAACAGAATGGTTTCCAGTTCTCCATGGACGACTATGGAACTGGTTATTCCAATATGCATTCTCTTTTTGCTCTGGATTTTGACATCGTTAAGATCGACAAGAGTATTCTGTGGGATGCAGATAAGAGCGAGCGTGGACAGATAATCCTTGAGAACTGCGTTCATATGATCAAGCAGATGAAGAGAAGGATTCTGGTTGAGGGTGTTGAGACCAGGGAGCATGTGGATAAGCTAACTGCTCTTGGAGTGGATTATCTGCAAGGATATTTCTTTTCCAAACCTATTACACAAGGAGAACTATTAAAGTATCAGGCTGTTAAGGGTGTTTGACAAAATGGGAGGTTAAAAAATGGAACTATCAGCAGAAGAGAAAAAAGTATTATCAGGAGTTACGTTTCATTCCGAGGAGATTGAAAATGGGGAACTGTGCGATGAGGATAAGGCGATTCTTGAAAACATGCGTGCAGTAAAAAAGTATCTCGAGGAAAAGTACAGCAAATACCAGTTTGAGATAACCGGCTGTGAGCCCAAGGAAGGAACAGCAAGGGATTATGACGAATGGTATTACAAGGCGCTGGAAATAGACAGAGATTCTGCGTTTATTGCCAGAGCTAGTGAAGTTGATGGTAAGCTCGTTATTCAGGATGATTTTTACGGGGAACTTATTAGGAAGGATGCTAAGGAAGAGATCAGGAAATTACTGACTGCAGATGGCTTTAGTGTAGCTACGGTCAATGTGAATTTCTGGGAATATTTTGGCGATGATTGTGGCCAGGATATTGATGCTTCCAAGGTATTAACAGGCAAGATACCTGCAGGTAATGATATCAAGATATTCCTTGATGGCTCCAAGGTTACTGGGGAAGCCTTCGACGGCGAAGTTACAAAGCTTGAGAAGTGCCTTAAAAAGTACGACATCAAGGGGGATATTTATGTGGTATTCCTCAAGGATGCAAATGGAGATCTTGTCAGGGACAGGTTGTATTCGGACAGCTTTGAGCTTGAATAATGGGGGGATAAAAAATGAACAGCAGTCTTTCCTTAGAAGAAATCGTTCTTATAAATAATCTTCTTTATTGTGAAAATCTAGGTGGCCCTAAGGGGACATTTCTTTCTCCTATACAGGAGTCCAAAACTATTGGCGACTATGTTAATGGTGTTCTTAGAAAAGCTGCAGATATTGTCGATGACGAAGAGTACAGCACAGGTGTAACCGGCGCAGAATATAAAGAGATTCTGTGGTCGATCAAGCCCAACGAGCACCTGAGGAATATCATCATAAGAGAAGTCCACTACGAAAGTGAAGGCGCCGGCGGCGGAAGAAGCGCATATCTTTTTGATCCCTCCAGTAATGAGGCGATAGTTGCCTTTAAGGGAACTCAGAGTGATGCGGAGTGGATTGATAATGTTTCCGGGCTATATCAGGTTCCTACTCAGTTCCAGGAAAATGCTCTTAAGTGGTTCCAGTCCCTTGATTTTGAGGGCTGTGACATCATCACAGTTACAGGCCATTCCAAAGGCGGTAACAAATCCAAGTACATTACTATCATGGATGAGCATGTGGATAACTGCTTTTCTTTTGACGGACAGGGCTTTTCTGATGAATTCATCAAGAGGAATGCTACGAGGATAGTCAAAAATAAGAGCAAGATTCTGAACATCATAGCTGAGAGTGATTTTGTAAATATTCTGCTCAACGACGTTGGTACCAGACAGTTTTATCTTGGAACAAATTTTGGAAGGCTTGGCTTTGCAGAAAATCATTGTGCTAATGCAGTTCTTTTCTTTGACAACACGGGTGCAATGTGCCTGTGGAAAGCTAAGGGCCAGGACAAGAAGATGAAGGATCTCGATGTAATGCTCAACAGCTTTATCAGATCCTATGAGATGTCTGTCAGGGAAAATGTAGCTAATATGCTGGGTAACATCATTGTCTGTGCCAAGGCAGGCGATGCTGATAAGATTGCAGACACTTTTTCTGATGAGAGATATTCAGACAGCGCAGCTGATCTTCTGGCTTATGTCCTCAGATACAAAGAGGAAAAGCCTGAAATGGTGGCTTCTGTCAGAGAAATCCTCAAGCAGAATGGTTTCAATACCGGAATGCTTGGAGTAATAGATTTTATCACCAACCACGATATTATTCTGGAGCTTATCGGCAAGAATAAAAAGGCAATGATAACGATTCTCAAAAAGAGGCATGTTAAGGAGGCTACAGTAAGCTTCCTTGAAAGGCACACCGATCTCTTTGATTTTATAGTTCTGGTATCCCAGAAGATGCGCAAGATAGATCCGCGCAGGTATAGTGGTTCAGACCTTGAAGCTGAGGATGCAGAAAAGGATATGAGCATTCATGAGAAGCTTGGCATATCAAGGCGTAAGCTTTCATTCATCATGGCAGCTGCAGTTCTTATTATCATGTTGATTTTGGTGCTGGTGCTTGTGTTTAAGTAAGCTGCATAAATAATATCAATAATCAAGAAGTAAAAAGCAAAATACGAAATGAAACCTTGGGGGAAAACCAGTAAGATATATCATGTAAGTTTTTGTGAGAAATTGCTGGAGTTATAGCAAATGTAATATAGGAGGACAGGTATGTTATACATTGGTGTAGATTTGGGTACATCATCAGTTAAGCTTGTACTGATGGATGAGACAGGTAAGATTCACGGAACAGTATCAAGGGAGTATCCATTATACTTCCCACAGCCAGGCTGGTCTGAGCAGAAGCCTGAGGATTGGTATGCACAGGCTGTAGAAGGTCTCAAGGAGCTTTTTAAGGATGTGGATAAGTCACAGGTTGCAGGTATCAGCTTTGGTGGACAGATGCATGGTCTTGTAATCCTTGATGAGAACGACGAGGTTATTCGTCCAGCTATTCTTTGGAACGACGGTAGAACTCAGAAGCAGGTTGATTACCTTAACGGCGAGATCGGCAAAGAGACACTTTCCAAATATACTGCAAACATCGCATTTGCAGGATTCACAGCTCCTAAGATTCTCTGGATCAAAGAGAACGAGCCTGAGAACTTTGGCAAGATCAAGAAGATAATGCTTCCTAAGGATTACCTTGCATATAAGCTTTCTGGAACATTCTGCACAGACTATTCAGATGCATCAGGAATGCTTCTGTTAGATGTTCAGAACCGCAAGTGGAGCAAGGAAATGTGCGATATCTGTGGCATCACAGAGGATATGCTTCCACAGCTCTTTGAGAGTTTTGAGAAGGTTGGAACACTTAAGGCTGAGCTCGCAGCTGAGCTTGGACTTAGCGAGAACGTAGTTATCGCAGCGGGCGCTGGAGACAACGCAGCAGCTGCTGTTGGAACAGGTACAGTTGGTAACAACAAGTGCAATATTTCACTTGGAACAAGTGGAACAATCTTTATGTCAGCCGACAGCTTTGCTGTAGACAGCAACAATGCACTTCATTCATTTGACCACGCTGATGGACATTTCCACCTTATGGGATGCATGCTCAGCGCAGCCAGCTGCAACAAGTGGTGGATGGATGAGATCCTCAAGACCAAGGATTATGCTGATGAGCAGAAGGGTATCGAGAAGCTTGGTGAGAACCACGTATTCTTCCTTCCTTACCTTATGGGTGAGAGATCTCCTTGGAACAATCCTAATGCACGTGCTACCTTCACAGGTATCACAATGGATACAACAAGAGAGGATATGACTCAGGCAGTTCTTGAAGGTGTAGCATTTGCTACAAGAGATATGTACGAGGTTGCTAAGTCAATCGGTGTAGCTCCATCAAGAACAATGATCTGTGGCGGCGGTGCTAAGAGTCCACTATGGAGAAAGATGATCGCTAACATCCTCAATGTAGAGGTTGATGTTCCTGTTTGCGAAGAAGGTCCTGGAATGGGTGGTGCTATGCTTGCAATGGTTGCATGCGGAGCATACAAGAGTGTTGAGGATGCTGCAGCTGCTATCGTTAAGGTTGATAAGACAGAGAAGCCAGATCCAGAACTCGTTGCCAAGTATGAGGATCGTTATCAGCAGTTCAAGACAATCTATCCTGCACTTGCTGAGACATTCGACAAGATAATATGATATTGGTGTCATGGAGCAAATCGTATATCATATTTAATAACATCAACAACAGCGGCGCCTGCGTAAGCGGGCGCTGTTTTGGGAAATAAGGAGAGAGTAATGTCTACGCTAAGATTACCTCGTCTTTTATCTGATGGAGTTGTGCTCCAGAGGAGAAAGGCGATTCATATATGGGGATGGGATGAGGCTGGAGCTCAGGTTACAGCTTCTCTCGTAGAGGATTTACAGAATTCTGCTTCTAATGAAAATGTTTTGTGCCAGGCCAGCATCAGCTGCGGTGATAATGGCAGGTTTGATATCTACCTTCCAGCCCGTGAGAGTGGCGGTCCATACAGACTTGTTGTAGCAGATGATAACGGAGAAAAAGTTACAGTTAATGATGTGATGATAGGTCTCGTGTGGTTCTGTTCGGGGCAGTCCAACATGGAGCTTCCTGTTATAAGAGTTAAGGATAAATATCCTGAGCTTTTGGAAATTGCAGATAATAACACAATCAGAACTTTTAAGATTATAGAAGACAGCAGCTTTGAAGGACCTCTTGAGGAGCTTCGCTCTGGCAGCTGGACAAGCGTTAATAAAGAGAATATTGTGAGCTTTTCTGCTACAGCGTACTTTTTTGCGGAGCACCTTCAGAAGCTTACAGGCCAGACAGTAGGCTTTATCAATGCCAGCCTTGGCGGCTCTCGAATTTCCAGCTGGATGAGCAGGGAGATGCTGGAAGGCTATGATGAACTTCTGGCAGAAGCTGACAAATACTCAGATGCGGATTTCAGGAAACAGGTTATGGAAGCCAACATGGTTAATGGCAATACCTGGAGACAGAATCTCTATGAAGCTGATCTTGGAATAAAAGAGAAGTGGGAGACTTGCAGCGCATCCGATATTGGGGCTGACAGTGAATGGAAGCCATTTACTATTCCTTCATTCTTTAAGGGAACAGAGCTTGACGGTTTTATTGGAAGTGTATGGTTCAGACGTAAATTTAACCTTCCTGCAGAACTTGCAGGCAAGAAGGCACGTCTTTTCCTGGGAACAATAGTTGATAATGATGTGGTGTTTGTAAATGGCCAGAAGGTTGGAGAGACACCTTATCAGTATCCACCTCGTAAATATGACATTCCAGAGGGACTTACCAGGGAAAAAGATAACACGATAGTTATCAGAGTCTGTGTTGAGATCGGCCTTGGCAGATTTACACCAGATAAGGATTATAAGATATTTAATGAAGATGCATCAGTAAGACTGGATAGTTTCGCTGATCTGACTAAAGGTGAGTGGAATAAGCACTGGGAGTACAGAGTAGGCGCTAGGTGCGAGATGATCCCTCCTACAGATTTTATTAACTGGAAGTCTACAGGTCTTTATAATGCAATGACAGCACCTTGTCATAACTTCCCAATCGACGGAGTCTGCTGGTATCAGGGAGAATCCAATATTGAGGATGGCTATGATTATAATGCTCTTACAGTCAGACAGGTTGAGGGCTATCGTAAGGCATGGAATGAAGAGAACCTTCCATTTATCGGAGTTTCACTTCCAAACTTTACAATCGACAGCCCTGTAGAAGATGACTGGGGTAAGTTCAGACTTACTCAGAAAAAGCTTTTGGAGCTTCCTGCTACAGGACTTGCAATTACAATGGGACTTGGAGAAGACAATGATCTTCATCCTGTTACCAAGAAGCCAATTGGTGAGAGGCTTGCACTGTGGGCAGCACATCTTAAGTACTGCTATAACGGGGAATACACAGGGCCAGTAGTGACAGGTGTTAAGCGAGTTGTAGATAAGGATGGCAATAAGGCGTTTGAAGTCAGTCTTGATCATGCCAAGGGTCTGTGTGTTGTAGATGCAGGCAAGGGAACAGGACTAAAGGATATATTTGTTCGAATCAAGGAAGATAAGGTAGAAACTAAAGTGATATTAGATACAGACAACGGGGGATTACTAGTTTACGTCGAGGACGACAAGGCCTATGAAGAGGCACAGGAAATAATGTATTGCGTAGATAATACCTACGCTGGGGGACTTATTTCAAACGAAACAGGAATACCAATGGGACCATTTATGGAAGTTATAGATGGAAACAAGGAGAGCAAACAGTCAGCATAAACCAGTTTCAAATCATGGAAGGGACATGAATGAAAAGACTATTCATTGATGGATGGAAGTTTTGGGAATCAGAATATGGCGTGAGCTTTGAACAGATGAAGGAGCACCTTAGAGATTTTAAAGAGGTGGTTATTCCTCATGATTACATGATAACTGACACCCATAACCTCTATAGAGATAGCAATGGTTGGTACATTAAGAGTTTTGAATGCAGCCAGGAGGATATAGGAAAAGAGCTGTTTCTTATATTCGATGGCATTTATATGGATAGCGTAGTCTATGTCAATGGGGAGCAGGCTGGTGAATGGAAGTATGGATATTCACAGTTTATCCTGAATATCACGGACTACGTTAAGGCTGGGGTAAATGAACTGGTAGTGGTTGCCAGATGCAAGTTTCCCAATACAAGATGGTATTCTGGAGCAGGAATATACAGAAATGTATGGATCTGTGATTATGAGAAGACCTATATTCCTGAAAATGGTATATATGTGCATTCTGATAAGCTTTCTACTAATGACGATGGAACTGCAGATTATGAAATAACAGTTTCAGCGGAAGTTTGTGGACCGGATAAAGATAATGCTTCAGTAGGTTATAAGCTTATGGGAGCTTTAGAAATACCGCTTGAGGAAGTAAGCAATCATCCAGGGAAATATATAGCAAGGCATATCAGAGAGTGGGATGTTACTTCTCCTAAGCTCTACAAATTGGAAGTGGAGCTATCTGATAGTAGTACAAAACTCATACAAAAAGAGAGCGTGACCATCGGCTTTAGAGATATCAAGATGGATCCAGACCACGGCTTTTTCTTAAATGACAGGAATATGAAGCTAAACGGCGTGTGCCTTCATCACGATCTTGGCGCACTGGGCTCAGCTTTTAACAAAACTGCCATGAGAAGAAGGTTACTTCAGCTTCGTGAGATGGGAGTTAATGCCATAAGGCTTACTCACAATATGTATGATCCACAGGTGGTTGAACTTGCGGATGAGATGGGATTTCTTCTTGTATCAGAAGCCTTTGATATGTGGGAAGGCCCCAAGACAGAGTTTGACTATGCAAGGTTTTTCCCTGATTGGCATGAAAGAGATGTTGCCAGCTGGGTTAGAAGAGATAGGAACCACCCATCTGTCATTATGTGGAGTATAGGTAATGAGATCTATGATACTCATTCAAGTGACAGAGGTCAGGAAGTTACAAGAGATCTTAAGGCTAATGTAGAAAAGCATGACCCACTGTTTAATGCAAGAGCCACTATCGGTTCTAACTATATGCCATGGGAAAAGGCTCAGAAGTGTGCTGATATCCTTAAGGTTGCTGGCTACAACTATGCTGAGAACTACTACGAACAGCATCATAAAGAGCACCCGGACTGGATAATCTACGGAAGCGAGACTTATTCAATTGTTCAGAGTAGAGGTGTCTATCACTTCCCTCTTTCTGTTCCAACTCTTTCTGATTCAGATGAGCAGTGTTCATCTCTTGGCAATAGTACAACCAGCTGGGGAGCGGACAGCATAGAGAACTGTATCTGCAGGGATAGAGACATGGAGTTTTCAATGGGCCAGTTCATATGGACGGGCTATGACTATATTGGAGAGCCAACTCCTTATCAGACCAAGAACTCCTACTTTGGACTTATTGATACTGCGGGCTTTTATAAGGATGCTTTCTATGCCTGGAAGTCAGCATGGGTGAGTATGGAACAAGACCCATTTGTCCATGTATTCCCCTATTGGGATTTTAATGAAGGACAGCTTATTGATATCAGAGTCTGCAGCAATGCTCCGGAGGTTGAGCTATTTGTTAATGGAAGGAGCCTTGGCAGACAGACCCTTACTCACAAGGTTCGCAGCGGCAATAAGATTTTTGCTGATTATCAGGTGCCTTATGAAAAGGGCGAGATAGTCGCAGTAGCATACGACGATAATGGTCAGGAGATAGCAAGGGATAGTCACAGATCCTTTGGTGATACTGATAGGTTTGTGGTTGAGATCGATCATAGGATCAAGCAGTATCAGAAGGATAGAGGAATAGACCAGGCAGAAAATGATCTGATCTTTGCTGAGATAAGTGCTGTTGATAAGGATGGTAATCCTGTAGAAAATGCTTCTGACTATGTTAAAGTTGATGTGTGTAACGGAACACTCATGGGACTTGATAACGGTGACAGCACGGATTATGACAGTTATCAGGCCAGCTGCAGGAAGTTGTTTAATGGTAAGCTCCTTGCAATCGTTAAGCCAGAAGGAAATCCTGATGATGTTCATGTAAATGTTACAAGAGGAGAGTTTGTTCCGATCAGAAAGGTTGAGCTTACTGTAACAGAGGGCAGCAGGTCTTTGGACTCAGACAAGAAGACGGCTGTGGTTACTGCAAGGGTTTATCCTGAGGATGCTACAGATAAGTCACTAACCTTCAAGGCTCTTAACAAGAACGGAACAGAGACCAACATCGCAGTAATTAAGCCAGATGATAATGGAACAAAATGCCTTGTGGAAGCCCTTGGCGATGGCTCTTTTACCTTGAGATGCGAAGCATCAAATGGCAGAGAGGTTGTGGCAGTTATGTCCAGTATCGACTTTGAGATTACTGGTCTTGGGGCAGCATTCCTTGATCCATACGGATTCATTCCGGGAAGTCTTTATACTTCTTATAGCGGAGCTATTGGAAATGGCAATGAGCACGGTGTTGCTTCTGCAAGAGGAGCAGAAACAGTTATTACATACAGTGGAATTGATTTTGGGGTTGAGGGATCAGATGAAATTACAGTACCTATATTTACGCTTAATGATGATGCCTATGATATCGAAATTTGGAAAGGAACACCTGGTGAAGCTGGTGCTAAGTTGCTAAAATCAGCTGTTTACCAGAAAAAATCAATCTGGAATGTATATCAGGAGGACACCTGGAAGCTCAGCGAGAGACTTACAGGAGTTCAGACTATAAGCCTTAAGGTATTCCAGAAGTTCCATATTAAAGGATTCTCTTTTACCAGACAGCTAAGAGCATATACTGATCTTCGGGCACTTGATGCAGATTCAATATATGGAGATACCTTTACAAGAACTGAGGATGCTGTCGAAGGAATAGGTAACAATGTCACTATAGAATTTGATGGTGTGGACTTTGGAGAAGATGGCGCAAATGGCGTTGTAATCTGTGGAAAGACCAGAGCAGGTGCTAATACGGTTCACCTCAGGATGGTCAAAGTTTCGGAGGATGATCAGGTGTCGCCAGATGAAGCTGGAACAGAGATTAAGGAGATACTTGAGTTTCCACAAACCTCAGAATACAAAGAAGTCACTTTCCAGATAGATAACAGGAAAGGCAAATGGGACATTACCTTTGTGTTCCTTCCAGGAAGTGACTTTGATTTCAAAACCTTTAGATTTATCAGATGATTTATGAGTGAACCTTTGCTCGGTCAGGGCTGGAGTCAGCTCCGGTCCTGTAGAGCTTACGGTATTCTGTAGGAGAGCATTTATTAATATCCTTGAATACACGGTTGAAGGTTGATAAGCTAAAGAAACCAGATTGAAGAGCAATGTCCATTACGGACAGGTCTGTATCACCCAGAAGCTCCTGAGCCATCAGGACGCGGCGCTTGGTGATGTACTGATAGCAGGAGATTCCCATGTAGGACTTAAAGAGTCTCTCAAAATGGAACTTGGAAAAGCCTGCAAGGTCAGCCAGCTGCTCAACAGTAAGATCATCGGATCTGTGAGAATCAATATAGTTAGTAACTTCAACCAGCTTATCGATGTTCTTGTGCTGTGAATCGGAGGTGTCTCTGTTAGGAATAGCGTCGTTGAGATGCATGCTTCCGATCTGAGCCAGAATAAGTGACACCAGAGAATATACTGAAATCTGCAGAAATTCATCCTGCTGGCCATAGAGTCTGTCGATCTCCCAGAAATAATTCTGGAGACGGGCAACTTCCACAGGATACAGATTCTGACTGATATGAGTATAAGGTGGCAGAGTCTTGATAAGTGGAACAAGAGATGAGACCTGGGAATAGGTGGCAAGATCGAATAAAAGGATCAGCTTCTCGCCGCCAGGTGCATCAGAAATATATTCGTGAAGTGTTCCGGGAGCGATCATCATGATATCGCCGGGCATACAGTGCACGACTGCAGATGAATCATTATGGAACTTAACGCTAAGTGATCCGGACAACAACAAAATGAGCTCCACCTCGTTGTGCCAGTGGAGCGGGTAGTTGGCTAGGTCATTGTGATACAGGAGAACACCCTTAAGGGTATCGTAGAAGATATGTTCTCTTGATTGAGCGTTTATATCGTGAATCATGGTTTTCCTCTAGAACATAACTTGTGTAAATTGTAGTAAATTTGAGTAACATTTTACCATAACTTTAGAAGATGTGCTATAAAGATATTAAATAGATTGAAGGAAAGGGAAATAAAATGGCAAACAAGGGGTGGTCACAGCTTTGGCTGGATTACGAAGAAAAGCAGAAAGCAGCGGGGAAAGCTTGTGCTGATCAAGAGACAGTAGAAGTTAAGATTGATGGCTTTAATGCTGACTGCCGTATTATCAAAAGTGCAGTCAAAGAGCTTAAGAGAGCTCTTGCAGGCGATGCTGTAAAGGTAACACTTGCTAAAAATGAGAAGATTGCAAAAGAAGGCTATGTTGTAGATAAGAATGTTGTAAGTGCTTCTGATTGCAGAGGTGCGCTCTATGGGGTGTTCCACCTTATCAGAGCAAGACTTATGGGACAGGAGTACGCTGATATAGCAGCTGATCATGCACCTTCCAACCCGCTTAGAATGATGAATCACTGGGACAATATGGATGGCAGCATAGAGAGAGGTTATTCAGGAAGATCATTCTTTTACGTTAATGATGAAATCGTAGTAGATGAGAGAACTGTTGATTATGCTCGTTTTATGGCCAGCATAGGCATCAATGGTATAGTTATCAACAATGTTAATGTTAAGTGGGCAGCAACAGACCTTATTACAACCAGATTTTTTGACAAGGTAAAAGAACTGTCTGATGTATTTGAGGATTACGGAATCAGATTGTATCTGTCTCTTAACTTTGCATCACCTATTGAGCTGGGAGGACTGCCTATCTGCGATCCTCTTGATGAGAGCGTAATCAACTGGTGGAAGGATAAGATCAAAGAGGTATATGATCATCTTCCAAACCTTGGAGGTTTCCTTGTTAAGGCTGACTCTGAGGGAAGACCTGGACCATTTACTTATGGCAGAACTCAGGCTGATGGCGCTAATATGCTGGGCGATATCATTGCTCCTTATGGCGGAATCATCATCTGGAGATGCTTTGTTTATAACTGTACTCAGGACTGGCGTGATACCAAGACAGACAGAGCAAGAGCAGGCTACGATTATTTCAAGGGACTTGATGGAGAATACCATGAGAATGTAATTCTTCAGATCAAAAATGGTCCTATGGATTTCCAGATAAGAGAGCCTATTTCTCCACTTCTTGGCGGACTTACCAAGACTAACCAGATGCTGGAGGTGCAGATTGCTCAGGAATATACAGGACATCAGATTGACCTATGCTATCTTATTCCAATGTTTAAAGAGATACTTGGCTTTAAGACCTACTGTAAAGAGGGCGCTGATACAGTTGCTGACGTTGTAAGTGGCAGAACAATGGGTAACAAGCTTGCTGGAATGGCAGCAGTTATAAATACTGGTAACGACTTCAACTGGACAGGTAATGACCTTGCAGCAGCTAACCTTTACGGCTTTGGAAGACTTGCTTATGATACAGACCTCTCTGCTGAAGAGATTGCAAGAGAGTGGGTAAGACTTACATTTAATCTTGATGCAGAGCTTGAGGATAAGCTTGTGGATATGCTCCTTAGATCCCGAGAAATCTACGAGAAGTACACAAGTCCTCTCGGAATAGGCTGGATGGTAACTCCTCATGACCACTATGGACCAAGCGTTGATGGCTACGAGTATTCCAGATGGGGAACTTACCACAGAGCAGATCACCTCGGACTTGGTGTGGACAGAACAGATAAGGGAACTGGCTATGCACAGCAGTACTATTCTCCAAATGCAGAAATGTACAATGATCCCAATACCTGTCCTGAAAACCTGCTTCTCTTTTTCCACCATATTCCATATACATGGAAGCTAAAGAGCGGACAGAGCCTTATTCAGTATATCTATGACAGTCATTTTGAAGGCTGCAAAGAGGCTGAGGAGCTTGCAGAGACCTGGAAGGAATTTGAAGGTAAGGTTTCAGAGAGATCCTTTGCTAATGTATCAGAGAGATTTGGCAGACAGGTATATAACGCAAGAGAGTGGCGCGATCAGGTGAACTCATATTTCTATCGCAAGAGCGGAATTGAGGACGAAAAAGGACGCGAAATATATTAATATATATTATGCACGATTTTATGATATATTATTATTATAAAACGAGACAGTCGACAGCAAAAGAAATGGAGTGGTTATGACACCATTACCTAATTTGCAGGAGCTGGAAAAAGTTGTTGAGTTAAATGCTCTTGAATATGCCAAGAGCAATGGGGTTCCAATTGAATATTGTCTTGCTAACCGTACGGTGGAGATGTGGTGCCAGGTATGGTCTGATTCTTCTGCGGGAACAGCTCATGAAGAGGCTGATTTAGGTTTCCCGGGACTTACAGAAGGATATGTAACGATATTTACCTACAAATTCCTGGATACCAGAGATCAGAAGGCGTACGAGTTGTACAGCGTTACATACGGTACTAATGCTACTGATGGTTTTCTGGCCATGAAGGAAGAAATGGATGAGCATTTCTATGA
>NZ_JAFRGN010000035.1 GCF_017433805.1 Butyrivibrio sp.
AATTTTCTTCAAAGGTCTGCTGAGCTTCCAGATATCTTGTCTCAAACTCTATATGCTTGCCTGTAGCATTGTCCAAGAAGTTCTGAAGCTCTTCCTTGGACTCACCCTTGGAATACTTGTCAGTAAGCTGTTTGTTATCCAATACGATTTGAAGGATATCATCGTTTCCAAGGCTAAGACGGGCTCTTTGCAAATAGGTCTTCATAGGATTATCCATCCTCATGAGTAGACCAGGCCAGTTATTAACTACCTTCTTGATATCCTCAGGAACTGCCCTGTCCAGAGTTTTCTTGGCCTTGGGAGCTCCCATCTGCTGAGGAGCACTTCCGCCTCCTGATACAGAAACAGCTACCTGACCAGTCTGTATTCCCTTAAGGAGCTTGCCATTTTCCTCGTCGTGCTGTTCAAGGATTCTGATTCTATCCTCAAAGGCATCCTCAGCATTCTCCATCTGAGGCTTGCATAGCTTGATAAGAGTTATCTCTATGAGGATACGCTTCTGAGATGCATATCTGATCTGAGATGATAATTCGGAAAAGACTCTGATGTATCTGAGAATGGTATCTATATCTGCTGAGTTTGCCTGCTCCTTGAGAGCTACCAGATTGTCAGAAGAGATATCTATTACATCCTCCATCTGATCTGAAGCCTGCACGAGCATTAAGTTTCTAAGGTACCAGACAAAATCGTTAACAAACTGAGACAACTCTCTTCCCTGGATAACAATATCCGCTAAAAGAGTAAGCGCCCCGTTAATATCCTGAGTATAAAGTGCGGAAAAAAGTCTGCTGAACACCTCTGTATCCACAGCTCCAAGAACATTAAGCACCTTGTCATAGGTGAGCTCTTCTCCGTAGTTGAAAGCGATACACTGATCAAGGAGACTGAGTGAATCTCTCATGGATCCGTCTGCAGTCTTGGCCACGTATCTGAGGGCTCTTTCTTCTACCTGAATGCCTTCTGCATCTACAACCTCGCGAAGTCTGGCTTCTATAGTATCGATGGTGATCCTGTGGAAGTCATATCGCTGACATCTGGATAGAATCGTAATAGGAAGCTTCTGAACTTCAGTTGTAGCCAGAATGAACATTACATAAGACGGCGGTTCCTCAAGTGTCTTGAGCAGAGCATTAAAAGCTCCTGTAGAGAGCATGTGAACCTCGTCGATAATATATACTTTCTTTTTACCCTTGGTAGGTGAGTAAGAAACCTCGTCGATGATCTCTCTGACGTTATCCACACCGTTGTTGGAAGCAGCATCGATCTCGATGACATTCATGCTGTTGCCTGCAGCGATTTCTTTGCACATTTCGCATTCACCGCAGGGGCTTCCATCTACCGGATGCTCGCAGTTAACTGCTCTAGCAAGAATCTTGGCAACAGAAGTCTTACCTGTTCCGCGAGTTCCGCAGAACAGGTAAGCATGTCCAACTCTATCTGATTTAATCTGATTCTTGAGTGTGGTAACTATGTGATCCTGGCCTTTGACATCCTCAAAGACCGGTGGTCTGAATTTTCTGTATAATGCTACATAACCCATTTAAAACTAAAACTCCACAACAAAACTTAATTTTATAATTTAGTCCCCAAAGCATACGCCAAGCATCTTGGCTTCCTGAATGATGCTGGCATCAGGAGATACGTATTTGAGCTTGCCTGCGATGTCTGCAAGCGGAACCTTAACGATCTCTCTATTCTTGTAAGCTACCATGTAGCCAAATTCCTTGTTAAGAATAAGCTGTCCAGCCTCTGCTCCAAGTCGTGAAGCAAATACTCTGTCATAAGGGTCAGGCGCTCCACCTCTCTGCATGTGTCCAGGAACAGTAACACGAACTTCATGTCCTGTCTTGTTCTGGATAGCCTCAGCAATCTCGTAGGAAACTGAAGGATACTTGTAATCTGCCATTTTCTCCTTAAGTTCTTTCTTGGACAGCTTGGCATCCTTCTTGGAAATTGCACCCTCAGCAACAGCTATGATCGTAAATCTGCTGCCTCTCTTATCTCTTGCCTCAATAGCATCGCAAATCTTGTTGATATCATAAGGGATCTCAGGAATAAGGATAACGTCCGCGCCGCCTGCAAGTCCTGCATTAAGTGTAAGCCATCCAACCTTGTGTCCCATTACTTCTATAATAAATACACGGCCATGAGAATCGGCTGTGGTATGGATGTTGTCGATAACCTGTGTCGCAACATCAACCGCACTCTGGAATCCAAAGGTCATATCTGTTCCCCAAAGGTCATTATCAATGGTCTTGGGCAGTGATACGATGTTAAGTCCTTCCTGACTCAGAAGGTTAGCCGTCTTCTGTGAACCGTTTCCTCCCAGAACAACCAGGCAGTCGAGCTGAAGCTTGTAATAGTTCTGCTTCATAGCCTCAACCTTATCAAGACCATTCTCATCAGGTTCTCTGATAGTCTTAAAAGGAGTTCTGGAGCTACCAAGGATAGTTCCACCCTTGGTAAGGATTCCTGAAAAATCCTTGGATGTGAGCATTCTGAAATCGCTGTAGATAAGTCCTCTATAGCCGTTCAAAAAGCCGTAGAACTCTACCTGCTCACCGCTGTGCGCAATACACTTAACAACGCCGCGCATTGCTGCATTCAAAGCCTGACAGTCGCCACCACTAGTCAACATACCAATTCTCATCATTGTGAAAAGGCCTCCTTTGAAAAAGCTCAATTGTAAACGCACATACTACGTTTAATTATACAAAATAATTAAGTCCGTGCCAAGTTATCCGGTTGACTGATATTCATTAAAAAAGTATAATAAAAGGCGCTTTGAATCTGCATTCAAGGCACCTTTGGAGTTGTACCCAAGTGGTTGAAGGGTCCGGATTCGAAATCCGGTAGGTCGGCTTGTCCGGCGCAGGGGTTCAAATCCCCTCAACTCCGGTTTTACTCTATCCTACGGGATGGAGTTTTTTATTTTCAGAAGGTATATTTCAAAATCAGGTCGCTGAGCTGCCTGTAGGTTCCTCTTGGAACCGTAAACTCAGTGCCATCTTCCATAGAAAGAGTATCTTTATTTATCTTAAGAACTCTCTTTAGATTCACGATCGTCTTCATTCCAAGAGCATGGAAGTACTGCTCTCCTATTTCTTCCATCAAAGCCTGCATAGTACTGCGGACAAAGTAGTTCTTTTCCGTGGTCACAATTCTCTTATAGTGGTCCTCGGACTCCACATAGATTATGTCATCAATAGGAATTCTGCTGACTTCTCCGCTCTCCCTCACAACAAGGAAACGAACTTCCTGATCCTGACACACTCTGTCTAAGGCATCAAAAAAGTCTTCCTCAAGAATTGGTTTTTCGAGGTAATGAACGGCATGAATCCTGAAGGCTTCCTTGTAAAAAGCATTGGACGAAGTCATAAAGACAATATGGCTGTTCTCATCCTTTTTACGGATGGACTCAGCTATCTCGATTCCATTAAGTTTGTCGATGTAAATATCAAGAAGATAGAGGTCATAGGTATTCTTCTCTATGGCATCCAAAAGATCCAAAGAAGTATAGAAAATATCGACATTCATCTCAAGCCTTGGATGAGCTGCCTTATATTTTTCTAAAAGCTCTGCCGCCTCAGCAGCAGAGCTTTTCTCGTCATCACATATTGCAATCCTGTACATAATGCCCCCAGCACAATCAATATATCATACACAACTGCTCTATATATTATTATCAATTGACTATCCCCTAAAGTCAATGCTCTGTCCGACCATTTTCTCCTCAGGCGTCTGTACGCTGTTGGCTCTGAGATTATAGTTGTAGGCTTCAATCTTGGCTTTTAGTTCCTCAACGGAGCTTGCCATGATGATCTCAACATCCTCGTCATTTTCTATTTCATCCCAGCTCTTGGTTTCTCCGGTCTTTTGAGCCGATTTATCCCGGAGCTTTTCCTGGAGCTCTTCTGTTTGTTCTTTCTTTTCAGCTTTCTTGGCTGCTGCCTTTTCAGCCTCTTTCTTGGCTGCTCTCTTCTCTGCCAACCTCTCTGTCATATCCTGAGAGGACTTCTGCATAACAGCAAAGAAGGATGCTGTTCCATTGTCATTGACCTGCATTCCAATAGCCTTAACATTGCCATTCTGCTCAGCAAGAGATTTAAGCTGCGGCATCTGAGACTGTGCTCTTGCTATGAGGCCTTCATACTTAGCTCTGAAGTTCTCATCTGTAGCCATGCGCTCAATCTTTTCCTCGTCGATCAGAACTACCATCTTATTGGCATTTCCGTAGGATGCAGCATTCTGCTTGGCATAATCTTTCATATCCTTGCTGACAAGGACAAAATCCATATTGGAATATTTTTTCTTAAGCTCTTCGTAGTACTTGGCTCCAGTTTCGCTCAGCTGGGCCTTTCCAATTGTCTTGCCGTAGTTACCGGTCTTGACACCACTACTCTCTTTTGCACTGGAATTTTTAATAGCTTCATACGCGCCAGAACTGTTACTAGCAGCTATTTCAGAAATATTACTCATGGTTCCCTCCATTTCTCAGAGTCAGACTCCGTTTTTGCTTCCCTGCCTTCAAAAGAAATACCTCATATCCATATGAAATGTGACACGCACATCATGATACAGCTTATGATTTCTCCACTCTGTATATCGGAAACTTTTCGTAATATCTTTAGCTTTATTTCCACATATCTGTTACAAAATACATAAGAGCAGCCCATGTGTAAACGGAGTAGAAATGGCCGTTTTCATCCACGCCCTTTTTGAGTATCTCTCTGGCTTCATCCTTGGTCACGAGAGAAAAGCCGTTAAAGCACTCAGGGCCTTCGCAGCCTTCCTGATTCATCTCATCCAGATTATCCATCCTGAGGATTACCTGTACCAGAGCGTTACTCTCGTCTGTCATTCCTGGTGTACTGAAAAGAAGCGGATTGATGACAGATACGCTGTCTCTCTTGGTATCTACCACAATTCCTGTCTCTTCGTGAATCTCTCTGATGGCAGTCGTTGCGATAGGATCTGCCTCATCCCTGTCCTCAGGATCCATAAGCCCTGCTGGAACGCTCAGAAGAAATCTTCCGGCCGGATATCTGTACTCATAGGATAAAAGAAGCTGTGGCTCCTTGCCAGGAAGCTCTATGATAACCACGCAGCTGACTGCATCTGGAAGCATCTTCTTAAATTCTTCTTCCGACTTGGTGGCTACAATATTCTCCAAAGGGCGCCTTGTTGCATCAAAATAGTGCGCTCCCTCAGCATACTGAAGATCAAAAACTCTTATAAACTTCTTATCTAAAACTGTTTCTACCTTATCGTTTGTAATAACTGGTCCCTTCATACTCTCTCCCACAACTAAATTCTTTTTCTAATATTCTATTGCACTACATGCCTTGCAGATCAATCACTTCACATAGTAGTGTCTTGCAATCCACTTGGAAAGTCCTTCAAGTCCCGGATAAACGATTCGCTCACTCATATTGAGCTGATCCAGCATATCTCTGACTCTCCAACGAAGATTCTTATCAATGACATATTTGACTGTATCCTTGGTGTTCTTATCAAGGAACCCTTCTATATCCTCTATTCCCATTGGAACAACAGCAAAGAAAGAATGCTGATTTATGATTCTCTGATTAAGGGAAGGTGGCTCGATTATTACCATGGCTGAGTCGCCCATGTCCCTGTCGTACTGTTTAAGGCTGTTACCCGTAAGCTCTTTTAACATATCCACAGTGAAAATAGTGGAGTGCTTGTCGTAAACAGCGTATTTGTAATTATTAGGAAGAAGCTCAACCATCTCTGACATGTTGATACGCCAGACCATACAGTCGTGTTTGTCCATATCTTCGAGGTTTTCCTCGGTCATTGCAAAGTTAAGGCCAACAAGAGCTGACTGTGTCCAGTCAAGGAGTCTTGTGGGAAGTCCGTAGTGCTGTCCCAGGATCATCTGTCTCCAGACTGAGCTTCCAATTGATGGCTCGTCGTTGATAGCATACTTGGCAAAGTTCTCTAAGATAGCTGGCTCCAAATGATTCTGCCTGCTCTTACAATTCCTGCTAAGACTTGTATACATAGGAAAAGAGGAATCAGACATGCCCCTGTAAATATATGGACTTCTGTTCCTATCAAGGTCAGCTCTATATTCCTGCTCAGTCAGAAGTGGCAAAAGTTCATCTATGGTATTGATATGTACTTCCTTGATCATGTATATGCCCTCGCAAAAAAACCACCTGTTACTAACTTAATTATACACCAACAAACTGCCTAAATGGAAAGAGGCGCAGCTAAATAGCTACGCCTCCCCTGTCGGTTAAATATTTAAATGATTATTTTACTGTAACTTTTGTGATGTGTGGGTTAGCACCCTCGTACCAGTAAAGGAATCCCTCTACGTCTACTGTCTGGCCAGCCTCAAGTCCGCTTACAAGGTTGTAGAACTCTTCGTCTGATCCATTGAGATAGTACTCAAGACAGAACTCATAGCTAGCTCCATCCTTAGAAAGTGTAAGGTAGATGTCATCACCAGGCTGCTCGTTCTTGAATGAAACTGCCTCTACTGTCATATCTGAGAAAGATACGAGCTGGTTCTGCATATCGATGAGCTCATCCTTGCCAAGAAGGTCTGTAGCGTCCTTAGCTGTTGCTACGAAGTTACCATCCTCGATCTCGAAAGTAGCATCAACGATCTCTACTTCTCCAGACCACTCAGACTTAACACCAGAAACCTTGATCTTTGTTCCTGGAACAAGCTTGTCATAATCTTCCTGTGAGCAAGCCATCTCGTAAATGAAGTAAGCGCCATCCTCATCCTGTGTATAGAATGTAGCCTTATCTTCCCACCATGACTGTTTAGCCTGAACGTAAGTCTCAACTACAACCTCTGAATCAAGCTCAGCTGCTGCATACTCAGCGTATGTCATAACGCCTTCTGCCTTAGCCTCTTCAGCAACCTCAGCTACTGCCTCAGCAACTGACTCTGCTGTTGTTGCAGCCTCTTCTACTACGCTAGCAGCCTCTGTAGCTGTCTCAGCAACTTCTGCTGCCTGCTTGCCGCATCCAACGAATGCAAGAGCAAGACCCATTGTCAATACTACTGCTAATGTCTTCTTCATAATATTCCTCCTATTATGTGGGCGAACGCCCATGAATAATTACAAACAATGCAATTATACTAACATTACAGCAATAATACAAATATTTATTCGTTTTCTTTTCTCGAAAGTCTCTCTTTTAACGCATATGCTCCGATCAAGATCCATGCAAGAACCAGCACTGTCAGAAGCACAACCGACGGAGCCGGAAGCTTTCCAAGGTCTGCTTTGCCGCCTGCGCCGGCTCTTCCAGCACCCTGATCCAGATGATAAAGAGCTTTCACATCCTCATAGAGCTGATCAATAAAGGCATCATCAACTGTCTTCTTGCGCTTAACAGACTTGGTGACATTCTCAACCAGCTGACCAGCAGCATCACGAACTGAAGTAGAACCGTTGAACACTGCTGTAACAAAGGTATTCTCTGTGTTATCCATAAGGAGCTTGGCTGCCTTGATCTTAACATCGTAGTGGACATCATTATCAGTTCCAGCAAGTGATAGATACTCCTGATATTCAGGGGCCTGCTGAGCCTTTCTGGTAACAGGCAGATATCCTTCAGTCTCTGAGTATGCGATCTGTACGTCGTTAGTCAAAAGATATTGCGCAAAAAGCCAGGATGCCAGCACTTCCTGAGAGTCTTTCTTATTAAAGATGCAAACAGAAGGGCCCTGAGAGATCATGGCTGGGTGACCAGTGTCATACTGAGGAATCGTCATTACCTCAGTTTCAAAGTTCACAAGCTTTTCCTCTGCAATGTCGATAAGCGGCGCATTAGAGCCCATCCACGTAGCTCCTGCTGTTGAATCTATGGCAAATATGCACTGTCCTGCATTCAGGAAATTGGCAGGATAGCCAGAAATCTTGAAAGTCGAGAACTCACCATTCTTGGTGTGAGCTGCAATCGTCTTCAAAACCTCTTTGGTATCATCATTAAACAGCAATATGTTTCCATCACTATCTGAATAGCCAGCCCCAAGCTGCTTAAGGCTTGTGATCATCATGTTATCCGTAGACTTATAAATGAAAGGAATCATGACGTTCTGGCCATTTATCTTGAAGGTGCCATCTGCTTTTTTCTCCATGGCAGCCTCTGAAACCTCCCAGATAAAATCCCAGGTAAGTGTCTCAGGAAGCTTGTAGCCCAGCTCCTCAACATAGGTTTTATTGATGTAGCAGGCCTCTGTGGATCTCATGTAAGGAAGCGCGTAGTGGTTTTCTCCAATAACGCATTCCCCAAGGAACTCCGGAACAATCTCATCTACTGTTGGAGAGTCAAACTTAAGGCTACTTCCCCCAAGTCCGTATTTCTCATCTGCAAAAAGATCGTCCAGCGGAACTACAGTGTTGTTGCCCGTCAGATAAGTCGCAATATGATCAGGGTAAGTAATGCATACGTTTGGTGTTGTACCTGTAGAAATATTGGTAATAACATCGTTGTAGATCTTGCCATAATCTGTATACAGTCGCATGTTCACAGTTATGTTGGGATATAGCTTTTCAAAGTCTTCTATGGCTTTATTATAAATAGCTGTCTGAGTTACGTTGGTGTCGTTCTTGGCCCAGAAGGTGAGCTCGATCTTCTGACTCTCATCAAACTCCTGTGGTATCTCAAAGCCGCTGCTGTCCTTGGCACCATGGCATCCAGTAAGAGCCAGAGCACTCACTGCGATGCAGCTTAAGCCAACTATGAACTTTCTCTTTAGTCTCATCATCATATCTATCTAATACTCTTTTCTCACAAAATCTATTAGAATCCCAGAAACATCAACCCTTCGTGCCGCCTCTTGCTACTCCAGCCATGATCTTATGTCTGAAAATAAGGAAAAGAACTACAAGGGGAACAGAAATAACTACTACAGCCGCCATCATCGCTGGCACATTCTCTCGTCCAAAGCCGTTTTCTCTGATCTCCTGAATACCGTTTGAAACCAGGAAATAATTGGAATCGTCAGTGATAAGTCTTGGCCACACATAAGAATTCCAGCACTCGATAACCTTGAGAATAGTGATGGTAACGATTGTAGGCCTTGATATAGGAAGCATTACCTTCCACAGATACCTGAAATCAGAGGTTCCATCCACAACTGCAGCCTTATACAGCTCCTCCGGAATCTGCTCAAAGTTTTCTTTTAAAAGATATATGTAGAAAACCGAAGTCACAGACGGAAGGATAAGTCCAAGGAAGGTATTCCTCAGATCCAGATTGGTAATAGTAACGTAGTTAGTGATGATGACCAGCTCATTAGGTATCATCATAAGAGACAGGAAAAGAGAAAACACTATATCTTTTCCCTTGAAATCAAGCCTTGCAAAAGCAAAGGCTGACAGGATAACAACAACCATCATCAGCGCTGTAGTCAGCACAGTAAATACAAAGGTGTTAAAAAAGTATCTGCCAAGAGAAACTGCTGTAAAGGCTGTTACATAGTTCTCAAGTGTCGGGCTAAGGGTAAAGAACTTGGGCACATACTCTGAGTTGTAAGCTCCATACCCCTTAACGGATGTGAGAAGCATCCAGTAAAATGGGAAAAGAACCAGAATTGCCCATAAAGTCAGAAGGAAATAGATAACAAATTTCCTGACGCGCTCATTTATCATTGTCTGTTGTTCCAGTTTTTTGTTAGTTTCTTCGTTCATGTCTTAGTTATTCCTCAATCTGAATTACTGGTAATATACAGTCTTTTTGCTGACCATAAGATTTATGGTTGTAATAGTAAACACGATCGCAAACAGTATAAGAGCTGCTGCCGATGCGTAGGACGGATAGCCTCCGCTGTTACCGTAGAGCATGTCATACACGTAACCTACGATTGTGTTCATGCCTGCTGCATTAAGGTCAGTTCCAAAAAGAGCTACCTCGTCGCTATATGCCTTGAAGGCTCCGATAAAGCCTGTGATTATCAGATAAAATACCATTGGAGAAATCATAGGAAGTGTTATCTTGTAAAAGATTCTCCACTTGGGGGTTGCATCAACTTCAGCCGCTTTGTAGTACATAGGATTAACCGAAGCCAGCGCACTTGTAAGAATCAGTATCTTAAAGGGCATAACAATCCATATTGTGTAAAAGCACATTACAAACATCTTGGCCCAATATGGTCCGTCGATGAAATCAACTGAAGGACCACCAAATAGCTGAATCAGCAGCGATACCAGACCATCCGAATATGCAGTCTTTTTGAAAAGGATCATGAAAACAAGACCTACTGCCAGAGTGTTAGTGACATAGGGAAGAAAATATACAGTCTGGAAAAAGTCCCTGAGTACCTTGATAGAACTGAGTTCCAGAGATATTAAAAGAGCGATTCCCGTAGATAACGGAACCGTAATTATTACGATAATAAAGGTGTTCTTGAGAGCCTGGATAAAATAAGGATCATGAAGAACATAGGAATAATTATATACTCCTGTTCCCCAGTAAGACTGGGATGCAAAATTGTAACCTTCCTCAAAGGAATATATCAGTACATCGATAAGGGGATATACCATGAATACTCCAAGGAAAGCTATGGCTGGCAAAAGGCACAGCCAGGCTGTCAGATTCTTTTTCATAGTACAACCCTCTCATATGTATTCTCATCAAAGATACGAACTTTGTTTGGCTTAAGTGTGAATCTTATCTTACCGTCCTTGGCCGTTGCAGTTTCTTCTGATGGAACGATTGCTCTTATGTTTTCTCCGGTAAAGAGCTTGTGAGTAGTAACAAAAAGAGGATGTGTAGCTACAAAGCTTGTATCTCTTCCCATTACTTCTCTTGCGATAAAGTCACACTCAAGTGGACCATTTTCATCGATGATAAAGCCCTCTGGCCTTACTGCCACATATACTGATCTGTCAGCAGCGCCAGGAGCATCCATAACAACAGCTTCTCCGATATAGACCTTCTCATTTCTGATCT
>NZ_JAFRGN010000005.1 GCF_017433805.1 Butyrivibrio sp.
AGTAGCTCTTGGAAATGGAATGAGCAGCTTTGTTCAGAGCCAGATCAATGAAATTGCTGGTAACTACGGCTATATCAGTATTGATTCTTCCAAGACCTCGGAAACTCTGACCAGAGAAGATATGGAGCTTATTGAGAGTATGCTTCCTGATATTAAGGGAATGTCCCCAAATCTGTCAGCCTCTGGGAAAATATCTACCAGAAAAGGAACCTTCAATGCCGATATAACAGGCGGAGCCCCAGCTCTTGAGTATGCAATGAGCAATGGAATATGCAAGGGAAGCTATTTCAACAAACAGCAGGTTGAAAGTGGTCAGAGAGTATGTGTCATGCTGATCGATGATGCCAGAAAGCTTTTTGGAACTGAGGATGCTATCGGCCTTGAGGTTGAGCTTACTTTGTGGGGCAAGACTGCTACATACACAGTAATTGGCCTTAGAGAGAGCATGAACAGAATGTATGAGTTCATCATGGAGGGGCAGGACTATTCTGCAACCATAGAAGTTCCATACACTGCACTTGGTAGTGACTTTGATTTTTGGACAGAAGATTTTTATTCTCTGGTTCTTTTTGCTGATCAGGATATTCTCGCGGATAGAGTTAATGAGGCCAAAGAGATACTGACAAATGTGCACGGTCTTAGAGGGACCAAGGCTCTTACAGCTTATAGTATGGCTGACCTTTCTGAGCAGCTTGATACTATTCTTGGCTATGCAACTAAGTTCCTTTTACTGGTATCAGTAATATCCCTTGTTGTAGGCGGTATCGGTGTTATGAACATTATGCTGGTATCCGTAACAGAGCGAACGAGGGAAATAGGAATCAGAAAATCAATTGGTGCCAAGACAGGAGCTATTATGGCCCAGTTCCTTGCAGAAGCTGCGATTCTTACCCTTCTGGGTGGAATAGTTGGAATTATCCTTGGAATAATAATGGCTTATATCATCTGCACACTGATTGGCTTTGATGTAATCATCACACCGACCTCTGTGGCTGGTGCAGCTCTTTTCTCTGTGCTCATAGGTCTTTTCTTCGGACTCTATCCGGCCAGAAAAGCAGCCAAGATGAAACCGATCGATGCACTTAGATTATGATTAAAATATTAGAAGTATTCTAGTTTTGTGGAGCAGTAAATGTATCTTGAGTATGTAAAAAGCGCGATTGCGAGCATAAGAAGTAACAAAGGCAGATCTTTTCTGACTATGCTGGGTATCATCATTGGTATCGCAGCTGTTCTTACTGTGCTCATAATTGGCGATGGCATGAAGGCAACGGTCAACGATGAAATGGATTCTATTGGGGCTACCACTGTTTCCGTTTCACTTGATACCTCCAAGACTGATAAGACCTTTGATCTTGAGCAGATCAGGACAATAGGAGAGAACATTAAAGATATAATGGGAACATCTCCCAGTATTAATGTGGGTGGAAACTTTGTTAACAGGCAAAAGACCTATGACTGCTTTATAACTGGTGCAACAGAAGCCACAGCTAATGCTGCCGGTGTTGAGATGGTTCATGGTAGATATTATTCCAAAAATGATGTTCTGGAAGCAAAAAGAGTTATAACCATCAGTCAGACCGCTGCAAATCGTCTCTTTGGTTATGAGGAGGTTGTGGGAAACATACTTACGCTGGATGCATTTGGAACTGAGGCAGAACTTACTATTATCGGAGTTACCAAGGATACTGCTATGGATACGGCTTATGCTATGTTTGGCGACGAGGCAACGCTGATGGGAGCTATGCCTTATTCTACAGTGGCAGATATTTATCAGTTTTCTACAGATGGCATAAGCTCTTTTAACATCTATCTTGATAGTGAGAACAAGGATGCAGTTCTGGCAAGTGCCAGATCTGTTGTTGAGAACGTTATGGGTATCAGAGGAGAAAACGCAGTTAAGATTTCTTCTTCCATGGGCTTTGACCAGACAACTGAGAGTATCCTCAATATCATCACTTCAGTAGTAGCCATAATCGCAGCTATTTCACTTCTCGTTGGTGGAATCGGCGTTATGAATATCATGACAGTTTCAGTTACTGAGAGAACAAGGGAAATCGGAATTCGCAAATCCCTGGGGGCAAGGACCTCTTCAATCCTCACCCAGTTCCTTGCAGAAGCTGCAATTCTCACCTTCACAGGTGGTATTATTGGCATGCTATTTGGCTTTACCGTATCATACACAATCTGCCAGGTTGTGGGCTTCTCATTCACAATAAATCCGCTTCTAGTTGTAATTGTTGTACTTATTTCTACTGCCATTGGCCTCTTCTTCGGCATCTATCCTGCCAAAAGAGCCGCACAGCTTGACCCAATTGAGGCCCTCAGAACGGAATAATTGTGATATAATAAGCAATATATGTTTTGTTTTGGGGTGAGTCGTGAGAGAGATTGTTGATCAGCTGCTAAAGGGTAAATACTATTACGCGGAGAGAAATCTTGATTTTTCTACTTCTCGCGTAGAAATATCTCTAAGTGCTGGGGAAATCGTCGAGGGTTCTTTTACTATCTTTGGACCTGAGGCCGGTTTGCTTGTAGGAGAAGTGTCTTCTACTGAGATGAGAATGCAGGTCATCACCAGAGATTTCTCCGGAACACCTTACGAAGTATCTTACAGATTTAATGGAAAGGGTCTTGCCAAGGGCGATGTACTTCAGGGCGATTTCCGTATCATATCTAATCAGGGAGAATATTTCCTCCCATTCGTTGTCACAGTGCGACTTGATCACATTGCATCAAGCCTTGGTGACATCAAGAATTTATTTCACTTTGCCAATTTAGCCAAGACAGACTGGAGAGAGGCCGTAGACCTCTTTTATTCTGGTGAGTTCATTTCTCTTTTTAGCGGAAGCGAGGATTCATACGAGAGTCTTTACAGAGGACTTTCAGAGGTTCCAGGTAATGAGCAGAACGTAGAAGAGTTTCTTATTTCCATTAACAAGAAGCAGCCAATGGCTTTTTTCCTTGATCAGAAAGAGGTAGCAATTGAGTATACATCTGCTGTCAGGGAAATTCCTGTTACTATCACCAGAAGTGGCTGGGGCTACTCTGACCTCAAGATTAGGATAGACGGAGATTTCTTGTTTGTGGACAGGCAGGAGATTGTGGACGACGATTTTTCTGCTACATCTTGTCACACCAAGCTCAGAATTCGCCCGGATAAGCTTCACGGTGGCAATAACTTTGGCAGAGTAACCTTTGAAAATGCATTTACTAGTGTTTCTCTTCCTGTAACTGTGACAGTTCCAGTGGACAACAGACATGTTACAGCGGATTATCAGGAAAAGAAAATGCTCATCGTTGAACTTGTTAAGGCTTACGAGAGCTTTAGCTGCAAGAAGATAACACCAAGGGCGTGGCTGTCAGAAACAGGTAAGATCATTACCAAGATGAACGCTCTTGATGAGAGTGACCTGGAATTCAGGTTATATACAGCGCATTACTATATCACTGCTGGAAGAGTCAATGAGGGCAAGTGGCTTCTTGACCAGATGGAAAGAGAAGTTGAGGATTCACCTGGCGATACTCTTTATAGTTATTTTCTCTATCTTTCTACTCTGAGTAGCAGAGAGGATAGTTTTGTTAATGATATTTCTGAGAGAATGGAAGGAATATTCAGAAGGAACCCTGACAACTGGCGTATAGCCTGGCTCCTTCAGTATATCTCTGAGGAGTACACCTCATCTAGTCCAAGGAAATGGATGATGCTGGAGCAGCAGTTCTCCTATGGTTGCAGAAGTCCAATCCTGTACCTTGAGGCTATGTCTCTTTTGAATGAAACCCCATCAATCCTCACAAGGCTTGATGAGTTTGAATTATATGTGCTTGAGTATGGCGCCAAGAAGGGCACGATCAGCCTTAATCTTATCGACCAGATCGTGTATCAGGCAGTTAGAGTCAGGAGCTATAACGACAGGCTCTTCAGGATACTCAGAGCCTGCTACGAGATCAAAGATAGCGACGAAGTTTTAGAGGCTTTGGTAGGTCTTTTGATAAAGGGAGGCCGTGTAGATAAGGATTCCTTTGAGTGGTACGCAAGAGGCGTTGAGAGAGAGCTTCGTATCACAAGACTTTACGAATACTATATGATGGCCATTTACACTGATGAGGAGGGACTTCTTCCCTGCGAGATCAGCAAGATGGTACTGATGTATTTCTCATACCAGAGTGACCTTGAGTATGAGAAGAATGCGATTCTCTACAGATATGTGCATGAGAACCGCGAGGAATATCCAGAGCTGTATGAATCCTACAAGCCACAGATCGAGAAGTACCTCATGGCGCAGTTGGATAAGGGCAGGATCAACAGAGACCTTGGATATCTTTACAAGAACATGCTGACCAAGCAGATGGTTGACGCTGCCAATGCTTCCAAGGTTCTGAGTGTTTTACAAACCTCAGAAATCAAAACAGCAGATAAAAGAGTTAACTGTGTTCTTGTGGTTTACGATAAGTGTCAGAAGGAGATGAGATACCCACTTACAGATGGCAAGGCTTATGTGCCACTGTATGGAAGTGATTACTGCGTTCTTTTGGCAGACCGTGATGATAACAGATACGCCAGCAGTATACCTTACAGCAATGTCAAGATGATGCTGCCAGGTAAGCTGGCCAGCTACGCGATTCCATACATTCAGAAGGGCAAAGAGAACCTTGACCTGTTCTTATCTGACCTTGGTAAAAACGCTTATTCCATCACCATGGATAACGTTGGCAGATACAGGGATTTGGCTGCTTCTGAGCTTGTAAGGGAAAAGTGCAGAAAAGAAATCCGCAATAATCTTGTCAGATTCTATTACGACAACGATTTTACAAGACAGCTTACAGAGTATCTTGTAGATATTGATCCATCAGAGCTTAGCAGGAGCGAGAGAGCCGAGATATTAGAGCTCATTGTTATGGCTGGTCTTTATGAGAAGGCTCTGGACTGGGTTAAGACCTACGGAACCTTCGGCGTTGATGCCAGAACAATACTCCGTCTTTGCAGCAGAATGATAGACAGGCAGCAGTACGCTGCAGAGCCAGCTGAGGTAGAGATTGCGTACTTCGCTTTTTCTAATGGCAAGTACGATGAGCAGCTCCTTACATATCTGGTCAAGTATTTTGAAGGCACTCTCAAGGAGGAGAGAAATGTATGGAAGGCCGCTGAGTCTTTTGGCCTTGAGACATATGTCCTGTGCGAGAGGATGCTCTTACAGATGTTATACACAGGCTCCTATGTTGGAGAGAAGATAGACATTTTCAAGCAGTACGTTAGAATGGGCGCCAATACTGATATTGAAGTGGCATTCCTGACTCAGGCTGCTTACGATAGCTTTGTTGTTGGCAAGGTTACAGATGTATTTATTTTTGAAGAGATAGAGAAGCTCTCTCTAGAGAGAGTTCCGCTTCAGGATGTATGTAAGCTTGCTTACCTTCGCTACTATGCGACAGAGAAGGCAACTGGAGAAGAGTATAACAGAGAAGTTGCTGAGGGCTTTATGCGCAGCCTCATGGGAAAGGATATTTATTTCCCATTCTACAGAGAGTACGAAGATCTGCTTCCTGACCTTGTTCAGTTTACGGATAAGACAATGCTGGAGTACAGGACTGTTCCTGGAATGCATTGCACTATTCATTACAGGCTTGTTGGTGATATAGACGATGAGTACAAGAAGCGCGACATGCAGGAAATGTATGATGGCATTTTTGTCAGCAGCTTCGTTTTATTCTTTGGTGAACAGCTTCAGTACTACATTACCGAAGAGGGCAAGGATGATGCTGAGGTTGCCACAGAAAGTGGAACCATTGCCAAGAGTGATATCGTCAAGAATATTGCAGGCAGCAGATATAGTCTTATCAATGACATCATGATTGGTGAGACTTTGCAGGACTATGATACAGTTGATAAGCTCCTTGCAGAGTACTACCACAAGAGAGATATATGTGACCGTATTTTTGTAGGTTTCGACAATAACGAAGAGGTATAAGAAACAGTAATGTTGTTTGGTAACTCGAATGAAAAGCGCTTTGTGCTGGGATATGATCTGGGTGATAAGGTATCACAGATAAGTTTTCTTTCTTCTGATGCCGATATGCCAGAGACTCTCTCAGTGCTGGCCGGAGCAGAACTTTATAATATTCCTACTGTTCTTTGCAAGAGGAAGGATGTTAACCAGTGGTACTACGGCAAAGAGGCCGTGCGTCACATGGAGGATGGCGACTGCGTAGCTGTGGAGAATCTTGTTTCTGCTGCAAGGGAAGGCAAGCCAATTATGGTCGGGGATGCAGAGTATGATCCGATAGCTCTTTTGACCTTATTTGTTAAAAGAAGTCTCTCCCTTCTGTCAATGGAACTCAAGCTGGATATGGTCGAGGCAATCATGTTTACGACCAAGTCACTTGACCACAGGATGGTTCAGGTACTTAATGCTGTGACGGGGGCGCTGGAGCTCAAGACTTCAAATATCTTTTACCAGAGCCATGAGGAGAGCTTCTATAACTATATGCTCTATCAGCCAGATGAGCTGATGCATCACGAGATTATTGCCTGCGACTATGACCTTGAAACTCTTCATGTGTATGAGATGAACCTCAATCCCAACACTACGCCTATTGTGGCTACGATAAATGTTCAGACCTTTGATGAGCTCAAGATTGGCAAGGATGGCTTCCCAAAGGATGCAGCTCTTTTCCACAAAACCTGTGAAAGACTGGACGACGAGTTTCTTAATATCATGCAGAAGGTCTGCAGCGAGAAGATTGTTTCTACAGTGTTCCTCTTAGGAGAAGGTTACAGGGAGAAGTGGCCTAAGAGATCCCTTGAATTCCTGTGCAGGACAAGGCGTGTCTTCCAGGGTAATAATCTCTTTAGTAAGGGCGCAACAATTGCTGCAAGAGAGCGTATAAGGCCTAGTGAGGGCGCTTCGAGATACGTATTTCTTGGAGAAGATAAGCTTAAGTCCAATATTGGAATGAATCTTTTAAAGTGTGGCACAGAGGCTTATCATGCGATTCTTGATGCGGGAGTTAACTGGTATGAAGCCCAGGCTCAGCTTGATATCTACGCTGATCCTTCGGGCATTCTGGATCGTGAGATAACGCCACTTACTGGCAAGAGTCCCAAGGTTGTGCAGCTATATCTGGACGGCCTTGAGAAAAGACCTAAGGGCACCACGAGATTACACCTCAATCTGACCATGAATGCGGTGGATGAAGTTAATATAAGAGTCCAGGATATGGGCTTTGGAGAATTGTTCCCGGCAACCAACAAGGTGTGGGAGCAGGTTATTGAATTGTAATTAAGTATAGCAACTGGGAGCGGATTATGGGTAAACCGATTTTATGTATAGGTACCTATGCGAAAAATCCATATCATGTCGATAAAATTGGCCGAAATGTCTACTGCATCGAGGAGCTGTGTTATCTCATCGTGCAGAATGCTTTTTTGCTGGATGAGGACAGCTTTGACAAGGAGCTCTTTGACTGGATCGCAGCGGAGTGCAGTCTTGACAGGCTGGCTGATGAGCTTAGGAGGATGCATGCCAAGAAGTGCTCTATTGCAGCAATGGCAGGAACTATCCTTGACTATGTGGGCTATAACACCAAAAAAGAGGTGGACAAGACAGAAGAGATACTTCGCGCCAATGCTGGAATGGATGTTTATAGAAAGAAACTTTCCAGAGCGGATTTCCTTATGAGGAACGGGCGCTATAGCATGGCCTTTAAGGAATATGAATATCTTTTGGCTAATACACCGGACCTGGACAAAAAGCTTCGGGCCAGGATCGAGCACAACGAGGGCGTAATGTATGCAAGGCTCTTCCTGTTCGAGAGAGCTGAGAAAATGTTCATGCTGGCATTTGAACACGGACGTGATCCGGAGTCATATTTACAGTATCTGGCAGCAATCAGGATGAGGCTTTCCAAGAGAGATTACGTAGGATATATTGCTGATAATGAAGGGGCTTATGAGACATCGCTGATACTCGAGAAACGTATGAATGAGGCTGAGGAGCTATACGCGGCAGGCGATGACAAGCACAAACTAGGCACAATTGCAGTTTATAAGGCCGAGGGCAAGATGCACGAGTATTATCAGCAGATTGGGGATACAGCAGAAGCACTTAAACTTGAATACAGAGATCTTGTAAAAGATAAGATTGGGAGTAAGTGATGGGGTTTCTTCAGGACATTTTTGGTAAGATCCGCGACGATGAGTGGGTCCAACAGGCAGAATTAGAGAACTGGAATGATATTGTCTATACGAGAAAAGAAATGGACATGGACGATCCGGTTCAGAGAAGAGAGTATATAGGTAGCTGCCTTCAGCAGATGGAGGAAGCTGCCAGGGAGCTTGATGCCCTTGAGTTCGAGTACAATGATGTAACGAGCCATTTGAGGGATATCGATGAGATCAATTCCCTGCCACCTGAGCAGAGACTTGAGATCAATGAGCTTGCTCAGAAAATAATTGATTCACAGACTCAGCAGGATAAGTTTGCAAGGCGCAAGAGCAAGATGACGGACGAAGAGTTTGAGCACATGGAGAGACTCGAGTCCCAGGCTAAAGAGGGCGCTAAAAAGTTATCAGAAGCTGAGGACTATCAAAAGAAAATTCGTAATGATCTAAAGCGTCTTGATGGTGAACATGAGGCGTATCTTTATAGAGAAGAAGAACTGGTTAATACCATCGAGAATTCCAAGAGACTTATTATAACTATTGCTGTAGCACTGGGAGTTATTATCCTGTTTCTTTTGATACTGCAGTTTGTACTGGAGCTGAACGTTGTGTATGGCTACATGATAGCAGTACTGCTGGCAGCAATCGCAGTAACTCTCCTATATGTCAACAGTACCAATTCACTGGTGGAGCTAAGGACAGTTAGAAAGTCTATTTCAAGGCTTATCATGCTGCAGAATCAGGTCAAGATAAGGTATGTCAATAATACTAACCTTATTGATTATCTGTGTCTTAAGTACAGAGTATCGTCTGCCAAAGAACTTACGAGCCTCTATGACAGATATCTTCAGGAGGCCAAGGAGAGAGCTGAGTATGAGGATGCCACCAAGAACCTTGATACAACTCAGAAGGATCTGGTATTCATGCTAAGGCACTTCAGAGTTAAGGATCCTGAGATTTGGATTCATCAGCCAGAGGGCCTTGTTAATCACAATGAAGAGGTTGAGATCAGGCACAGCCTCAATGTTCAGAGACAGTCTCTTAGAAAACGTATGGAATACAACAGAGACGTAGTTGCAGGCAATGCCAAGCTTGAGATTGAGGATATGGCCCGTCAGTATCCCAAGTATACTCAGGAGATTTTGGATATGGTATCACGCTACGAGGAGAAGTATCCTGACATTGGTTAATGCAATAACCTGAAGTTATCGGAAATTATAAGACTTGATGATTTCACAAGAGCAGTTTTGTGTTATATTATTATTTCAAGTTAATAAACCGCATGCGAAATGCAGGCGGGCTGAGGAGGAAATATACATTATGAAAAAGAGATTATTCACATCACTTGTACTTACTGCAGCACTTACACTTGGTGCACTTACAGGTTGCGGAAGCTCATCTGCTGAAACAGCTAACAGCTCATCTGCTGCAGCACCAGCTACTGAGAACGCAGGAGACAAGACTATCACAGTTGGAGCTACACCAGTTCCACACGCACAGATTCTTGATAATATCGTAAAAGAAGTTCTTGCAGAGGATGGATGGACACTTGAGACAGTAGTTTTCTCAGACTACGTTCTTCCTAACACATCACTTGAGCAGGGAGAGCTTGATGCTAACTACTTCCAGACACTTGGTTACATGAATCAGCAGAACCAGGATGCAGGACTTCACCTTGCAGCAGTTGCAGGTGTTCACATCGAGCCAATGGGAATCTATTCAGAGAAGTACACATCACTTGCTGATCTTCCAGACGGCGCATCAATCGGTATTCCTAACGATCCTGACAACGGACTTAGAGGAATTGATCTTCTCGTACAGAAGGGACTTCTTGTTTCAAACGGTGGTTTCGGAACAGATGCCAACTACACAGAGGATTCACTTACAAACGATAAGGAAGCTAACCCACACGGATATGTAATCACACCACTTGAGGCTGCAAGCCTTCCACTTTCACTTCCTGATCTCGATGCAGCTACAATCAATGGTAACTACGCACTTGAAGCAGAACTTCCAGCTAAGTTCCCAGCACTCGACATCGAGTCATTTGACGACGAGACAACAGTTAAGAGAACAAACTTCCTTGTAGTTAAGCAGGGAAATGAGTCATCAGAGAAGACACAGGCTCTTATCAAGGCTCTCCAGTCTGACAAGGTTCAGGCATATATTGATGAGACATATAAGGGAGCAGTTATCACATCATTCATTGATGCTGAGTAATTGCAGCTGACAGATAGCATGACAGCTTGAATGTTTCATTCAAAGAATGCACAGATATAAGAATATACATAACATAGCCAACTATATTTTAGAAGCCATAATATTTCATAATATATGCCATAAAAATCCTACCTAAGAAAGGCACGCTGCCCATCCGCAGCGTGCCTTTCCATATACTTGTACAAAGTGAGATAGCTTAATGCTGGTTGTCAGCCTGAAACATATTCTTTTGATTTAGCTATTAGATTATGTGCACAGGCACATTTGGCAAGAGTTATTATTTTTCGTGATAGTACAGAATAGTTTTCATCTGTTGGTTTATTATATTCTTTTAGCGCATTTATTTTGTTAAAGTCCAAATACTTTTCGTAATAATCTTTGTCCAAATGTTCTACAACTTCATTCATTCTTTTTTCTAATTTATCATATCTGTCTAGAGATGGTTTTAATTGCTTTAAACTGGCTGTTTCCTTAGAATCAAGTTCATACAGCGATTTTGGCATAATATCTTTAAATGCTTGTCTGAAAATGAATCGTTTTATTTTGCCATTAATGAACAGATATCTAGGAATAGAAACAGCATAGTCGATTACTCTGTAGTCCAAATAAGGAACCATATACCGAACTCCTGCTAAAGCTCCGAATAATGCTATATTATCGAGTCTGTTTCTGCTTCCACCATTTTCTATATAGGCTATTGGATCATATGAAAATGTAAGCTTTCTTTCTTTTTCTTTAATGTATTTTTTTTGAAATGCTTCATTTAATAGTTCTGGCGCTGAAAACGTGCTAACGTAACATCCTCTTTTGTTGAATTTTGAAATATTATCCAAAGCAATTTGAACTGTTCTGCGAAGATGCTTTTTAGGTCCGGCAATTGAATGAATTTGCTTAAGATAATGGTAGTATTCGTGATTATAGAATAACTCGTAGGCATTACATCTGTGACTTACGCCTTCATCACCGCCATGACCAGTAAAAACAAATCTCGATCCATTCTCATATGCATATAGAGCTGTTGCCAATATTTGATAGGTATTGGTTCCTGGCGGTAAAAGGTATTTAAAGTCATCGGTTAATTCTTTATCGGGAAGATTTATACCTGCACTTTGCATACTTGAGTGAAGCTTTTCCTCCAACTGCGAATTTAGAAGTATATAATTGCATTTAATCTTTTCCTGAGCACATATATCTGATATTATCAGTCTTTCATCATCTTCAACTAGTTGTAACTGTGATGGGTCATGAGACCAGGAACAGTAGATGCATTCTTTTCCAAATCGATTGATCAGAATATCTATAATGCCAGAATCAAGTCCGCCGGATAATTCTGCGCTAGCAGGCTCAGGAATAGATTCTAATCGTATTTTTACGGCGTCTTCTATGAGATTACGCAATTTTTGTTCATATTGCTTTTCTGAGGAATACTTTATTTTGTGGCTTCCCAGTTTCCAGTATTTTTTTTCTTTTGAACGCAGACATTTTTTATCCAATGAAAAATCTATGAAAGAAGCAGGGGTGACGCATTTTACATTCGTATAAGGAGTGTTGTTTAAGGTGTCAGCATCATACCCGGAAACGGTTTGGTAGAGCCATTTTTCATCGACTATAGTATTAACTTTTGGTAAGGCCAAAAGCCCTCTTATATCAGAAGAAAATGCTACAATGCTATCACTTTGATAAAAAAATAAAGGTCTTACACCCATGTGATCCCTAAAAAGCGTTAGCTTCATCGTTTCTGTATTAAAAATAATGCCGGCAAAATCGCCATTTACATTTGCTAGAGAACATAATCCATTTTTAGCTATGTATTTTAGGAGTAATTCTGCATCGGAAAGATTATCAGTTATGTTACAGTTTGTCAGGATGTCTTTACGATTGTAAATGTGGGCGTCTATAACGGAAACAAGTTCATTTACTCGTAGAATGGGGGATTTTGGGCTAAACTCATTAGAAAAGGAAAAATTGCAGCAGCCGATTTTTAGATTTATATTATTGCGCTGATATTCAAATATTTTTTCGTTGGGGAAATAGGTACCAGACTTATTGAGTATGTTATCATGGCAGTCACTTCCATATAGACGATTCCAAGATAGCATGGAGGATAGAATGTTTTTATCATCTAAGCTGCATTCATTATTGTTGATTTCATAAAAACCAAAAATACCACTCATGTTTTAGTTTGATCCCTTTTTGAAGTTTTTTTAGGCCTTGTCAATATGACAAGGCCATAGTTTTACTGAGAAGCAGTTATGATTTACGCTCTACCCCTTCAGAGTAATACTCTCCGCCACCTTGCGTGATGAGTATAACTTCTTCAATTTTACCGTTATCCCTTCCGTTTGCGGTTGCGGTAAAATCGAGAGATTCAATGCTAGGATTTGCCCAAGCTTTCATGTTGTTTCTCCTTTCATGGAATGCCTATAGATTACATTTATAAGTTAACTAAATAACGTTATAAAAACAACAAATATATCAAAATTGCAAGAATTAAATTGCGACTAATTTAAATGGGCAATATTGTATTGCGATATGTGAATATTCCTTTCGTGGAATGTCTTGATAAATTATGATATACTTGTGCAGGAATTTTGAAATCAAGATGTAATCAGCAATTGTGCGGATGACATTTAGATAATGTGTTTTAGAAAGTTGGAAGAAATGATACAGATTCAGAATGTAAAAAAATCCTTCAAAAAAACAGAAGTATTGAAGGATATCTCAATTGAGATTGAAAAGGGAGAGATATACGGAATCATCGGTCAGTCAGGTGCTGGTAAGTCAACACTTCTCAGATGCATCAATGGTCTTGAGAGCTATGATGATGGACAGATTCTGGTTGATGGTCAGAAGGTTGATATCAAGGATAAGACGAACCTTCGCCTTCTGCAGAAGAGAATGGGTATGATTTTCCAGGGATTTAACCTTTTGGAGAGACTTGATGTATATCAGAATGTTGCCCTTCCTATGAAATTCTGGGGTATTAATCCTAATACACCCGAGTCCAAGGATAAGATCATGAAGCTCCTTACACTTGTTGGACTTGAAGAGAAGGTACATGCTAAGCCAAGAGAGCTTTCAGGTGGACAGAAGCAGAGAGTTGCTATAGCTAGGGCTCTTGTTCTTGATCCTGATTTCCTTCTTTGCGATGAAGCAACAAGCGCGTTGGATCCTGAGATTACAAGAGGAATTCTTGCACTGTTACAGAAGATCAACAAGGAGATGGGAATTACAATCGTTGTTGTAACTCACCAGATGGAAGTAGTTAAGCAGATCTGTCAGAGAGTGGCATTTCTTAGTGATGGCAGAGTTCTTGCAGTTGGTAAGCCTGAACAGCTCTTTATCTGGCCTAAGGAGAGAGAAATCAGAGACTTCCTTAGAGAAGAGAGTGACAAGCTTCCTACAACTGGAGTTAATCTTAAGCTCTTTTTCTTTGGAGAGGGTAATCAGAGACCTATCGTTACAATGATGTCTCAGGAGCTAGGCACAGATTTCAATATCTGCTGGGCTAAGCTTGAGGATTTCCGTGAGGATGTTTACGGAAGCCTTGTCCTTAATATGGAGGAAAAAGATTTGCAGAGAGCCTGCGACTTCCTTGATAAGCACGACGTAACATGGGAAGTAGTAAGCTAAGGAGGATATACAGATGTCAGGAATTTTATCAAATGCAGGCATGACAGAAATTATTTTAAATGCCTTTAAGCAGACACTTTACATGGTGTTCTGGTCTACACTTTTTTCAGTAATACTGGGATTTATCCCCGCAATCATATTGACACTTACAGCTCCAGACGGTCTTAAGCCTAACAAGATTGTTTACGAGATACTTAGCTTTATTGTAAATGTATTCAGAAGCTTCCCATTCATTATTCTTCTGGTTATTCTGATTCCATTTACAAGACTTGTTGTTGGTAAGGCTATTGGAACAACTGCTTCTATCGTACCTCTTACAATTTCAGCAATTCCATATATTGCAAGAGTGTTTGAGACAAGCCTTCGTGAGACTAACCCTGGAGTAATTGAGGCAGCCAGATCCTTTGGCGCATCCAACTTTCAGATTCTTATGAGAGTATATGTAAAAGAGTCTATTCCAAGAATGCTCAACGGAGTAGTACTCCTTATTATTTCTCTTATTGGATATTCAGCTATGGCAGGAACTGTAGGCGGCGGTGGTGTCGGTGATATTGCCATCAGATACGGCTATCAGCAGTACAAGACAGACTACCTGATCGTGTGCTCAATCATCCTGATTGCCTTCGTTCAGTTCATTCAGATGCTGGGCAATTATATGTACAAAAAGATGTCATAAAAAGCAAAATTATTCATTATAAAAGACATTGTCATGCAAGGGAGCAGATGATATTATTCTCTTTGTTGTATGACAATGTTTTTTCATTATTCGGGAGGAATTATGAAAGAGAACAGATGTGAGAATTATAAGCACCTGGGGGAAGAGTGCGGCGTCTTTGGAATGTATGACTTTGATGGGGGAGATGTAGCGGAGTCCATTTACTATGGACTTGTTTCTCTGCAGCACAGAGGTCAGGAGAGCTGTGGTATTGCAGTTAGTGAGACAAACGGCCCTAAGGGCAAGGTTGTCAGCTACAAGGACATGGGCCTTGTCAATGAGGCATTTACACCAGACCACCTTGATAATCTCAAGGGAGACATTGGTGTTGGACACGTGCGCTATTCTACGGCTGGTAGCAGCACAAGAGAAAATGCTCAGCCGCTCGTTCTTAATTATGTTAAGGGTACCCTGGGTCTTGCCCACAACGGTAACCTTGTCAATGCACCAGAGCTTCGTAACGAGCTTGCTTATACCGGTGCGATTTTCCAGACTACTATCGATTCAGAGGTAATTGCATATCTTATCGCAAGAGAGCGTCTTGTGACTAATTCTGTTGAAGAGGCCGTTGGTAAGGCAATGACCAAGATAAAGGGTGCTTACAGCCTTGTTACCATGTCTCCCAGAAAGCTCATTGGAGCAAGAGATCCATATGGCTTCAAGCCACTTGTCATCGGAAGACGTGAGAACTGCTATATCCTTGCTTCTGAGACCTGTGCTCTTGATACGATCGGTGCAACCTTCATAAGAGACGTAGAGCCTGGTGAGATAGTTACAATTTCTCCAGAATATGGTATTCGCAGCGATAAATCCATGTGCCTGCCCAAAGAACAGCACGCACGCTGCATTTTTGAATATATTTATTTCTCAAGACCAGACAGTACAATCGATGGAATCAGTGTTTATGATGCCAGAATTGCTGCAGGAAGATTCCTTGCCAAGGATTCACCAGTTGATGCAGACATGGTTGTAGGTGTTCCAGAGTCTGGTAATGTTGCGGCTCTTGGTTATGCCCTTGAGTCAGGAATTCCTTACGGACAGGCTTTTGTCAAGAATTCCTACATCGGCAGAACCTTCATTAAGCCCAAACAGAAGAACAGAGAATCCAGCGTTCAGGTCAAGCTCAATGCCCTTAAGAGCGCTGTTAATGGTAAAAGAATCATCATGATAGATGACTCTATCGTAAGAGGAACAACCTCAGACCGCATCGTACGTATGCTCAGAGATGCGGGAGCCAAAGAAGTTCACATGAGAGTAAGCTCACCACCATTCTTATGGCCTTGCTACTTTGGAACCGACGTTCCAGCAAGGGATCAGCTCATCGCCTATAACAGAAACGTAGATGATATCTGCAAGATTATTGGCGCTGATTCATTGGCTTACCTTGGAATAGAAAGACTTGAGGAGATGGTTGGTGGTAAGCTCGGCATCTGTAAGGGCTGCTTTACTGGTCAGTATCCGGTAGATCCACCAACAGGAGATATCCGTGGAGAATTTGACAGATAAGTGCAGCACTTGTTCTTTTCCCAAGACCAGAATTATAAATGTCCTGGGAAAAGACATCCTGGTAAAAAATTACATATGCTCAAGGGATGGAGAGGCCTACAGAGAAAAGCCTGATAATAACCAGCTTCAGCTATCGATCATACCTACAGAAATCTGTAACTGTAACTGCCCATACTGCGTGGCAAAAGATACAATGCATGGAAATACCCTTGATCCTAAGATACTTGAAAGTGTTCTTAGAAGGCTTAAGGAGGCTGACCGGATAAGGGGAATCTCCATTACAGGCGGAGAGCCCTTTACAGATGTAGTTTTACTGGATGAGATAGTCTCCATGTGTTTTGAAATCTTTGGCGACATGCTGGAGATGTCCATTAATACTAATGGAAGCGGCTTACATGATATGCACAGGATAAAGAGGATACATGATGTTGATACCATTCACATCAGCAGGCATCACTACGATGACAAGATCAATGCCTCTTTATTTAATGGCAAAGTGCCAACTAATGAAGAACTTAAAGAGATTGTGAACAGTGTTTCCTATAAGGATATCTTTGTATTTAACTGTATCCTCATGAAGGATTACATAGGTAATCGAGAGGAGCTCCACAAGTTCCTTGATTTCAACATAGAAATTGGTGTTCCCAAGACTGGCTTTATTACTGCGATGCAGATAAATGATTTTACCAGGGCTCAGGCGGTATCCTACGAGGATATCATTTCACGAGATGATCCGAATCTTCTTTTTACCAGAAGATATCAGGACTATGACCTGTGCAGATGCCAGGACGGAGTATACACTTCGCCTAATGGCGGAATCTGCGAGTTCTAGGGTCGTCAGACGTTGTTTGGAAGCTATGATTATGTTAAGGGGCTTGTTTATGGGGCTGACAATCACCTGCGGACGGGCTTTCGTGGAGAAGTGATCATATAGAATTTTGAGACAAAAGTGTATCTACAAATGTATATATAGTAGATTAACCAGATGGAATAATGCATGGACGAGAAAGAATTACTAAGGTTCCTAGATGAACTATTCAAAAATAATACTACAGAGTGCGCAAGGCTTTCCATGGAGCAGCTTTGCCAGATACTGGACAGGACCGGTGAAAACAGGACATTGGTGGAAACAGTCAGGTCTTTTATCAAGTATGGTAAAGAGATGCAGGATATGTCACATG
>NZ_JAFRGN010000036.1 GCF_017433805.1 Butyrivibrio sp.
TATGTCTCCCATTGACATGTTTCGCTCGAAATAATCTTTACATGCAGCAATCTTGATTTCTAAAGGATACTTAGCCATAAAAAATCCCCCTAAAGGAGACTTTGGATATTTCCATTGTCTACTTTAGGGGAATCATATCAGCTAAGCTCCCGGCTCTTTTTCTCTTTGCAGACGAACACAAGCATTTCTGCGGACTTCTAATAATTTTTAGTTCAGTTTGGCGTGATATTCCTGAAGGGAGTTGATATTGCCGCAGCCCTTCTCTTTTACCTCATGGATTCCTTCTGCCGCGGCCTTACCAGCAGCAACTGTTGTGATGTAAGGAATACGTGCCTTGATAGCAGCCTTACGAAGATATCCATCATCGTGCTCTGCTCCGCGGCCGATAGGTGTGTTAATGATCAGCTGAACTTCACCATTCTTGATTACATCCTCTACGTTAGGTCTTCCACCCTCGTAGTTCTTCATTATCTTAACTGCTGGAATTCCAGCTTCTGTAATAAGCTCATAGGTTCTGCCTGTAGCATAGATCTTAAATCCATCAGCTGCAAAACTCTTAGCAAGGCATACTGAATGTGGCTTATCTTCCTCATTAAGGGAAATAAGTACAGCTCCTTCAAGTGGAAGTAAACTTCCAGCAGCTTCCTGAGCCTTAAAGAAGGCTTCACCAGGAGTCTTTGCAAGTCCCAGAACTTCTCCTGTTGATCTCATCTCAGGTCCGAGAACAGGATCAACTTCAGGGAACATATTGAATGGGAACACAGCCTCTTTTACGCCATAATATACAGGTTCTGTCTCCTTCTTGTCAGCAATGAGCTGAGGAACTGGTGAAGGACGGCCTGTGAGCTGTGCTGTAATAATATCTGTAGCAACAGGAACCATCTTGATACCACAAACCTTGGATACAAGAGGTACTGTACGAGATGCTCTTGGATTAGCCTCAAGGACATAAACTGTGTCATCCTCGATAGCGTACTGCATGTTCATAAGACCTACTACGTTCATCTCAACAGCAATCTTTCTGGTGTACTCCTCGATTGTAGCAAGGTGCTCCTTGGAAATATGCTTGGAAGGGATGATGCAAGCTGAGTCTCCTGAGTGAATACCTGCAAGCTCGATATGCTCCATAACTGCTGGAACAAAGGCATGCTGGCCATCACTAATCGCATCAGCCTCGCACTCAAGGGCATTGTGAAGGAATCTGTCGATGAGGATTGGTCTGTCAGGTGTTACACCAACAGCTGCTCTCATGTATTCTTCCATATTTTCTTCGTTTCTGACGATTTCCATTCCACGTCCGCCAAGGACAAATGAAGGACGAACCATAACAGGATATCCGATTCTGGCAGCAATCTCTTTGGCTGTCTCAACATCAGATGCCATGCCAGCCTCTGCCATTGGGATTCCCAGCTTATCCATCATCATGCGGAACTGATCTCTATCCTCTGCAAGGTCGATAACCTCTGGAGTTGTACCAAGGATGTTAACACCTTCTTCCTTAAGCTTGGCTGCAAGGTTAAGAGGTGTCTGGCCACCAAACTGAGCGATTACGCCAAGTGGCTGCTCCTTACGATAGATCTGCAGAACATCCTCAAGTGTAAGTGGCTCAAAGTAAAGCTTATCTGAAGTATCATAGTCAGTAGAAACTGTCTCAGGGTTGCAGTTTACAATGATTGTCTCAAAGCCAAGTTTTTTAAGAGCCATAGCAGCATGTACGCAGCAATAGTCAAATTCAATACCCTGACCGATTCTGTTAGGACCACCGCCAAGGATCATGATCTTCTTGTTCTCACCAGCTGAGAGCTTCATAGGATTCTCAAGAGCGCTCTCCTCCTGATATGTTGAGTAGTAATAAGCACTACCATCTGTGCCATATACGTGAACTCCATCCCAGCACTCAGTAAGGCCAAAGCCCATTCTGGAATTTCTGACATCGTCCTCAGATACACCCAAAAGCTTAGCAAGATATTTATCTGAGAAACCATCTTTTTTAGCCTTAACAAGGGCATCCTTAGCAGGAACGCTACCCTTGGACTCAGTCAAAAGAGCTGTCTCTTCATCCACAAGCTCTTTTATCTCATTAAGGAAGTAATGCTTAACCTTAGTAATATCGAAGAGTTCGTCTACTGTAATGCCCTTCTTCATAGCCTCATACATAAGGAAGTATCTCTCTGATGAAGCATCCTTGAGAAGACGAAGAAGTTCTTCCTTGGACATCTTCTCGAACTTCTCGATGCATCCAAGGCCGTATCTGTCCTTTTCAAGAGAACGGATTGCCTTCTGGAATGCCTCCTTGAAGTTCTTGCCGATACTCATAACTTCACCAACGGCTCTCATCTGAGTACCAAGCTTATCTTCTACGCCTCTGAACTTTTCAAAAGCCCAGCGGGCGAACTTAACAACAACATAATCTCCATTTGGAACATACTTATCAAGCGTTCCAAACTTGGAATCTGGAAGCTCTGCAAGTGTAAGACCTGTAGCAAGCTTGGCTGAAACAAGGGCAATTGGGAAGCCTGTTGCCTTACTTGCAAGGGCAGATGAACGTGATGTTCTAGGATTGATCTCGATAACGATGACACGTCCAGATACAGGATCATGAGCAAACTGTACGTTTGTTCCACCAATAACACCGATGTGCTCTACAATCTTGTATGCCTGACGCTGAAGCTCTTTCTGAAGATCCTCAGAAATAGTGAGCATAGGAGCTGTACAGAAAGAATCACCTGTGTGAACACCAACAGGATCAACGTTCTCGATAAAGCATACAGTGATCATATTGTTGTCCTTGTCACGAACAACCTCAAGCTCAAGCTCTTCCCAGCCAAGGATTGACTCCTCAACAAGAACCTGATGAATGATAGATGCCTGAAGGCCACGAGCGCAAACTGTCTGAAGCTCTTCCTTGTTATAAACAAGACCGCCGCCTGCGCCTCCCATTGTATAAGCAGGACGAAGTACTACAGGGTAACCAAGTTCATCAGCTTCTGCAAGAGCTTCTTCTATAGAGTAACAAGCCTTGGAACGAGCCATTTCAATTCCAAGCATGTCCATTGTCTTCTTAAATTCTGTTCTGTCCTCGCCACGCTCAATAGCGTCAACCTGGACACCAATAACTTTTACGTTGAATTTGTCGAGAATTCCGGCCTTGTATAATTCAGAACACAGATTAAGGCCTGACTGACCACCAAGATTAGGTAGAAGAGCATCTGGCCTTTCCTTTTCAATAACTGCTGCAACACGTTCCACATTAAGTGGTTCGATGTAAGTCTTATCTGCCATCTCCGGATCCGTCATAATAGTAGCCGGATTGGAGTTAACCAATACGATTTCGTAACCAAGACTCCTAAGTGCCTTACAAGCCTGCGTTCCAGAATAGTCAAATTCGCACGCCTGGCCAATAACAATCGGTCCAGAGCCGATAATCAAAACTTTGTGTATATCAGTTCTTTGTGCCATGATACTCCTCCCAATATTTTCTTTTTTCCATCCTTACCATTTTATTATCAGGACTTCGTAAACACAAGATAATTTTTCTGGTAAATCTTGAATAATTTTTAGTTCTCGAAATATGCAAAAGCAATAGCTCCAGGTCCAGTGTAGGTACCAATAGTTGCACCTGCAACTGCATACTGAATGCCGTCCTCATGCCCCTCGTACAGTACCTTGGAGTCTTCAACATATTTTTTTAACATCTCATCAGATAATCCTGAATAAGCAAGACAAGTTGGCTTACTGTAATCAATTCCGCCTGATTTCCTGATGAACTCCATGAGCATGTTGTGGCCGTTTTTGGAGCCACGGGCCTTACCTATAACCTTAACCACACCTTCATCTATAGTGATAACAGGCTTGATCATCAAAAGATTTCCAGCAAAAGCTGCAGCAGCTGAAATTCTACCACCAAGCTTTAAGTATTCCAAAGTATCAAAAACAGCGATAACATGAGCTTTCTTGATCTCTGGCTCCATGATATCGACAATCTCTTTAGCGCTATAGCCCTGATCTCTTAGCTGGACTGCTCTCTGAACAATGATGTACTGCGAAATGCAGAACTGTTTGCTATCCACGATATAGATATTATCTGAATACTCCTGAGCTGCCATACATGCACTCTGATAAGAACCAGAAACTCCGGAAGAAATACTAATGTATATGAGTTCGTCACCACACTCATCTGCTTTTCTAAATTCTTCAGAATACTCATAAGGAGTAATCTGGCTTGTCTTGGGAACTGCATCAGTCTCTACAAGCTTCTTATAAAAATCTGTCGCAGAAAGTGTAACACCATCAAGGTATTCTTCCTCCCCGAATCTTACCTTAAGAGGCAGAATTGTTATTCCCCACTCCTTGCCCTTCTCCTGTGGTATATCACTTGCTGAATCCGTAATTATTCTAACTGCCATTTTCTTCTCCTCCCAAACCTTTTATCAAATCAAAATATAATTGTCATAAAATCATTTTATACAATCGGTTTCCTGATAATAGCGTCAAAAACTGACTATTGGCCATTTTGTATATCGTTAGTTTCCAAACTGTTCTACAGAATAGCACAAAAAAATAAGGGCTGCAATAACTAGCCCTTATCTTCCAGATAATATGTTTATCAATTTCCTACTACTCTGTTTCTGCCGCTCTCTTTGGCCTTGTAAAGCCCCTCGTCAGCTCTTTTGACAAAAGAATCAATGGTATCTCCGGCCTTGTACTGGGTAACTCCAAAGCTCATAGTTATGTGCTGAACTGTAGTAAAACAACTCTGCTCAATCTGCGACCTAAGGCTCTCTGCAAACTCAAGTGCCTTGTCCATGTCAGTCTCCGGCAAAACGTAAAGGAACTCCTCGCCGCCCCAGCGACCAAATACATGTGAAGGTTTGAGATTGTCTTTGACAATATCGACAGATGCTCTAAGTACCATGTCTCCCACGTCATGACCATAGGTATCATTGACATGCTTGAAATGGTCAATATCCATAAATATCAGACAAGCCGGAGTATTGTCCGCAGCACAGAATCCCAGCACTTCATTTATCTTGTTCTCAAGCTCCCACCTGTTATATATCTTGGTGAGCTGGTCTGTATAGGCAATCTTGCCCAGCTCTTTATTAACAGTGTCCAGCTCTATGGATGTTCTCTCCAGGAAATTCAGAATTCTATCCACAAACGGAATGTACTCTCTTTCGTCCTCCTGTATTTCCGAGTCATCAATATAATTGACACAAGGTCTGTATTTATCTTCTGCATCAGTATTTTCTTTTAGTCCAACAGCAACTAATGCGCTATTTTGCACACCACCATGTCCATCAGCCGACATAAACAATTCCGCATAGCCCACAGCCACGGATACTTCAGGATAAAGAATTCTGAAACAGGAAGTTTCACTGCTTGCCTTTTCCTTAAGAAATCTGACTCTGTTACCACACTCAAACAAAAGAACTGCTTCCGGCTTAAAATCCTTCATACCTGCAACTGATTCACTGATCGTATCTAAAAGATTGTCCGCACTTCCATAAGAAAGCCTCAAGGTCTCACCCTTAACAACATCGGAGGTAAAATGTATTGAATTATCTTCTCCATAGGCTGAAGGAACTCTTGCTATAACGCAGCCTTTTCTATGGAAGATCATTGGAAACTCGCAGACATTCTGTACAAAATATTTGCCAGGACTAACCTTGAGATATTTGGAGTAAACCTCAGTAGCTGGTCTGTGGTCTATTTCAGAAATGATGTTGTCGCCGTTAGTCTTGGTCACAAGCATCTCAACTCCAATTTCTTTAAAGCCAAGGCAATTATCCATATATAAATGAAGGTCTTTTCCTGAAAATATTACTGCAACAATCTTATTAGCCCCTGCTCTCTGTCCATAAGCTTTGGCTGTGTTGAGAGCTCTGATACTACGCCCTGCCTTAGCCCCGAACATCGGCAGATTATGGTGCCTGAACTCACTGGTAAAAGAATGTATGACAGCACTGCCACATGAATAGCATACCAGCATGCACTTGGCGTCCTGGATATCATCAAGTACTTCATTGATAATACGACCTGCAACGAAACCTGTAGCTATATCAAGGTCAAAGTCATATTCTATGAGTCTTGTCTTTTTAAAGAACGTGACATTAAGCTCTATTGGCTTATCTTTGATGTCATATTCTATGTCTGCTATATTGGCACAAGTCAGACCAACAAGGCATGCATTGCTACAGTTCGCGTTGATATAATCCACTATAGCCTCATCATCCGCATCTATCTTGGGATTGTATAACTGCATAAGAACACCGGAAGCATTCTCGTAAGACTTACTTCCATTAATCTCCGCAATTATAGTGGCAAGTTCATCCATTGTGTGAAATGAATACTTTTTTTGTACCATATCTGCTTACCCCTCATTAATCTTATAATAGCATATTTGTACACTATATTGTGATAGATTTAATTGTAAAAAAACGGTGTGCATTTTCTGCACACCGCTCTTTGTAAATCCTATATTATTTGAATGCAATCTGCGCGAAGTTGTAGAAACCAAGGTACCAAATATTGAAATCATGAGCACCGTTAAGTTCCTGCCACATAAAGTTCTGACCGTCTACAAACTGGTTACAAACCGAAGGAAGGTTCTTGGCTGCAGCTGATGCACTTGAATAAGCTGTTCCATCCTGAAGTCCGCAAATGTTGTAGAAGAAGTGAATCGGATACTGATTGCCATTTAACTTAGAAGCTGTTGTAGCTGCGGTGTTACTTGTAGGTGCAGCTGAGAAAGCTCCGAAATAGCTGAACAGATCAACACACTCTCCGATACCGATATTGATGGTCTGCATTCCACCCATTGAAAGACCTGCACATGCTCTGTGGTCTCTGTCTGTATAGGTGCTGTAGTGAGAATCAATATAAGGAATCAGATCATTTCTAAGCTCTTTTCCAAAGTTATAGAAAGAATCTACTGAGCCACTGGCTGATGCCTTACCATTAGGTGTAACTACGATGAATCCATCGATATCGCCATAGTACGCAAGGTTATCCATGATAGCCTTAACCTGTGAGTTGTTTCCTGTCATTCCCCATTCATTCTCGTTTCCGCCAATTCCGTGAAGGAGGTACAATACGCTGTACTTCTTGTCTGCGCTGTAGCCAGCTGGCAGATAAACGTTAGCCCTCTTGGTATATGTACGGTTGTTAGCTGAATAGTCATGAGCTGTATAGGAAATGTTCACGATTGTTCCTGAAGCCTGATCATATCTGGCTGACTTATACTGCTGAGGAATTGAATACTGAACCTTGGAAAGATCAATACCGCTCTGATGCTGCTCTTCCTGCTGTCCCTGGTTAGGATCCTGCTGTTCCTGGCCACCTGTCTGCCCCTGGTTAGGGTCCTGCTGTTCCTGGCCACCTGTCTGTCCCTGATTAGGGTCCTGTTGCTCCTGACCACCCGTCTGTCCCTGACTGCCTGATGAACTTCCTGCTGCAGATTCTAATACATAGTCAAAAGAATCTCCGACCTGTCCAACACCAATCGAACCGAACTCTACGCTCTGTCCATTAGCAATTGTCTTGTTCCAGTCAACTGGTGTGATCACATAATAATCACCATCTGTTGTTACATTTACATTCCAGCATGAATCAAGGTTGACCTGATTCTTATTAACTTTAAGAGTCCATCCATCAACAGTGTTTCCTGTATTGTTAGATATCTTATAGGTTACCTGATAGCCTGAACCCCAGCTATTGATTGAATATGTAAGCTCAAGTCCTGAATCAAAGAAGATTGGCTCTGGATCTGGCGTAGGCTCTGGAGTTGGTTCTGGTTCTGGCTGAGGCTGAGGCTGTGGCTGTTCCTGCTGTCCCTGTCCACCAGTCTGTCCCTGTTCCTGACCACCTGTCTGGCTCTGACCTCCGTCAACCTTCTCGAACTGCCACTGCTGATTCTGGTTACCGTTGTACTTGTACTGGATTACATTTGTGCCATCATCTGTCTTGTGCGCATTAACATCAAGAACGCGTGCTGCATTTGAAGACTTTGTTGCGATTGTATAGATACCATTTGTATTAGTATTCTTAACTACGAACTTCTGGGCATTTCCGCCATAGCCCTGGTAAATACCAACATTTGCGCCATCGATATCTTCACCATTAGCTACATCCAGCATAAAATTGCCTAGTCCTGATGTGAGGTTGATGTAACCATCATTAGTATTTGTAACATACCACTTCTGTCCATCTACACCTGTACCTGAACTGATGCATACATTTGTCCAGCCGCTTGCTCTGTTACCCTCAACTGTGAGGTACTTCTGAGACTGAACGCCCTTGATGTAATACCAGCCATTTTCGATCCTTGCTGCGCTATTAGTATCAGTCTGGCTTGATGAGCCTGATGATGAACCTGATCCTGAGCCTGATGACGAACCTGATCCACTGCCTGAACTTGAGCTGCCTGGCTTACCAAATACATCAAGATAAGCATTTACCTGAGAATCATATGCTCCCTTATTAACACCGATATTGGACCATGGAAGTGGCTTTTCACCACGGAGCCATGTCTCAGCATCTGAAGGTCCCCACCATGTGATGCATGAGATGTTTCCACCATTCTTCTTGGCTGTATTGATGTTCTTGAAAAGATTGTATGTGTAATTGTTAAGATCCTGATCACCCTTGTTCTTGATATCAAGCTCAGTGATCTGTACCTCAAAACCAGCTCTGATGAATGCGTTAAGAGCCTGAGTATAGTAGTCTACTGAAGGATAGCTTGTGCTAAGGTGAGACTGCATACCAATTCCGGCACATACTTTTTTACCCTGGTTGATATAGTTAACAAGCGCAATCTCGTCATTTACAACCATGTATGTGTTGTAGTCATTGTAGAAAAGCTTAACTGAATTAGTGAGATTGTACTGCTCAAGCACGTCATAAGCATAGTTAAATGCCTTCTTTACATACGTAGCATTTGTCTTGTTGTTTCCGTAAACAGCCTCCCAGCCTGAGTTTGATGCGTGCATGATCTCATTTGCAACATCCCAGAATACAACAACGCTGCCATACTGGCTTGAATAAACATGATTAAGAACGCTCTTTACATAGAATTCAAGACGAGCATCCATTGTTGACTGGCTAACAAAGCCGCCATTTCCTGAATATCCGTTTCTAAAGAACCATGTAGGAGTCTGTGAATGCCATACAAATGTATGACCTCTCATCTTAAGACCATTCTGATAGCAGAGCCTCATAGCCTCATCAACTGTGCTGAAGTTGATCTTGGGCACATACTGCTCAGAATAATTAGATGGAATATAATAGCCAAGTCTTTTTGCCTCAGCTACTGAAATAAGAGTTGCCTGTCTGCTTCCAAGAAGATAATCCGGCTTAAACTCGTTGCCAAGAGTAACAATGTTAGAATCCTTCTTGATCGCATTAACAGTGTTCTGGTCCCTGAGCATGTATGTATGAACGCAGTTTCCTGAGTATCCATACTTAGCCCCATAGGTTTCCATGAAGTTGTAACTTGCTGCCTTAACTTCTGTCTTAAAAGACACTCCCAGAGTACTTACAAGGAAAATAAGTACCATGAGCCTAGCGAATAAGCACTTAAAACTTATCTTTTTCATACCTTCTCCTTTTCTTAATTCTTATAAGTTCCCCTCCCCATATGAAATAAGAAAAATAAGTGCATCCATGCTTGCTCGAGCACAATAATCATAGCAATTATGTCTAGTTTTAACCTTTCAGATATTGCTTGATAACTCGCAAATATTGCTGTTTTTGTACATTTTTTCACTAAATTCTGTATTTTCAAATAAATCGAATACAATTCAAAGAATTATTGCATAATTATTCTCTTTTGCCCATCAAAAAAACTGTCAAAATGACAGTCAGATATAATAAACTTTCTATTAATATTCATAATTAATTATGTAATTGCGTCACTTAATTATTGTTATAGTATATAATCAAATGTGGAATTGTATACACTGCCAAGAGGTATCCAATGGGAGACGTCATCATATATTACTGGCCAAGATTAATAGTTTCTCTTCTATTTGCCCTTTTCTCACTACGTGTGTCAAAGGTTAAATATTCTGTGCCCAGACAGATTGTCAGGGGAATTATCTTTTTCCTTTTATCTGGTCCGGTAGTCAGCATTTTCTCCGAGATATTTAATTACAGGACCTTCAACTTGTTTATAAAGCCAAATCTTAAATTTGAAAACTCCACCGTAATTGCCATTTTCGGTCTCTACTGTATAGTCCTCGACGTTCTGGCGTTTATTATTCCTATATATCTATATTCCAAGATCCTTGGTGATGTGCTGATAATATCCGCCACAACATATATACAATTTGTTCTACAGGACAGGTTTGCATATGTAATATCACAGGATGCAAAAGGCTATGTGATCATATATGCGATCGCTTTTCTGATAATTGCCTTTGTTCACGGAAGAGATGTGGATTACATTTCCAAGCACCTGGATTCCCTCAACTGGATGCCTGTGCTCCTGTACAATATCGCTCTTTTCGTACTGATCGATACCTGCTACGGAGCCTATTACTTTTTCTCTGAATTGCAATACGACAAGCTCAGTATTCCCATGATATGGCTGGATTCCATAATCATCATTGCCTGCATTTTTGCCTCTGGATTTGCCAAGCTCAATGTCCACTTGTCCAAGGAACACAGCAACAGACTTGAATACATGCAGAAATTCCAGGATAGCCAGACAGATATCATTCGTGATTTTGCTTCCATTTCAGAGGCAAAGTCCGGCGAAACAGGCGAACATATCAGGAGAGTTTCTGAATATACAGCTATTCTGGCCAAAGAATTTTTTGACGATGAAAAGATAATAAGCTATATCAAAGTCGCATCCATGATGCACGACATTGGTAAGCTCATGATTCCAAATAATATTATAGAAAAAAAGGGAAAGCTGACTGCAGACGAATATGAGATCATCAAAACACATTCTTCCTATGGAGACAGTCTCCTATCGCATAATGAAGGCGAGATCATGACCATAGCCCGAGAGATTGCTCATGAGCACCATGAGCGCTGGGATGGCAAAGGGTATCCAAGAGGTCTTAAAGGCGATGCGATTTCCATTTATGCACAGATTGTTTCAGTAGCAGATGTCTACGACGCCTTAACCAGCAAGCGCTCCTACAAAGAAGCCTGGCCACCTGAGGAAGCCTTTACAGAAATTGTAAGGCAAAAAGGATTTCAGTTCTCTCCGAGAGTTGTAGAAGCTTTTGTTAAAAACTATAGTGAAATAGAAGAAATCAGGAATAAATACGTAGATAAATAAATGCGGAGAAAGTTGCAATAACCTATGCTCCGCATATTTTTATTCATTACTATCTGTAATTATTAGAGTGTCAGGTTCTACGTGGCACTTTAAAAAGATAACCTGAACTCCAGTTGCCTTAGCTTCATCCAGAGCTACTCCAAACTCAGGATGAGTTGTGATGTTTGCTCTAACCTCCGATACACCATCCATCTGGATCACGAATGCGATCATCGCCTTGTATCCTTCTGCTATGGCGTCAGCCAGTTCATGCAAATGCTTGACTCCGCGCTCTGTAGGTGCATCTGGGAAATATCCTACTCCATCAATCTCAAGGGTGCAGCCCTTAACTTCCATCAGATAGCGCTCCTCTCCGCGCTCCATATAGAAATCGATCCTGGAATTCCCATATTTAAACTCAGGGATAACCTTGTCATAATTCTGAGTTGCCAGCCACTCTTTTACCACCTTGTTAGGGGCCTGACTGTCTATGTTAAATAGGATTCCATTGTCCTTTTTTACAGCCACCAGGTCATATCTCGTCTTCCTATCTGGGGTTCCCGGCTCAGTCAGCCACACCTCACATCCTGGAATCAGAAGTTCTTTGCACCTGCCAGTATTCTTGACATGGACAATTTCTTTTTTCCCATCGATATCGACTTCTGCAATAAAACGATTAGGGCGATTTACAAAGACCGCTTTGGTTATGTTGTCGTATTTCATATATAGGATTACTCCTCTATCTGCGAATGTTTCCTCGCACGTCTATTGATGATCAGTAGAAACAGGTTTCCGACCAGAAGTGAAATGATTGCTAAGATCACCTGCGCCGGTAAAAAGAGCTGCAATATAAATGCAGCGTCGTGAAAATCTGATGACGTCACAGATACGATAATATCAAAGCCTATCAGTATGAGTGTCGCACAAAACACAATAGCCGTATATACACTATGTTTCCTGACTTTAACCAGCGTAATCAGACACCACATTGGTAAAAAAGATAATACAAGATCTACAAAAAACATATTTGTTCCCCCCAAAAGATATGTGCTAAATTAACGTTTTCTAATTAATTAACATGTCATTTGGAGAATATGTTGCGTATTGTTTAATTACCATTGAAAACGGTCAATATCTATGATCATTATCCTCGAGGGAAGTCGTCATATTTGAGCCCGTCGCTATAGTAACCTTCATCATCTGAATCCGAGAAACCTCCATCACCAAGGTCACCAGCGAAACGAGGATCCATCATGATCTGTCTGAACAGCCCGTGGCATCCATCACTACAATCTCTCCAGGTAGCATCAAAGTTCCCTGTGTACCACGGATCAGCTACATCCCCATCTCTGTCAGCAAACTCCAGCATCTTGAATATCTTTTTATCCGGATCTCCGCCAAATATTCCATTCAGATTCCTGATGTTAGCGTTGTCCATTCCAATTATAAAGTCGAACTTGTCGTAATCCTTCCTGGAAGTGAGTCTTGCACGTTTCTCACTTACTCCAAGTTCATTGTCATCCGTGCCTATCCCATGCTCTCTTAGCTTCGCTCTCGCAGGCGGATACACCGGACTTCCCTCGCCATTCCATATCTCATCAGTATGTGTTGCAGATGACTCAATATGGAAGGCCTCTGCCAGCCCCTGTTTGTTGACTATATCTTTCATAATGAATTCAGCCATTGTCGAACGGCAAATATTGCCGTGGCAGACGAATAGTATCTTTATCATATCGGTTTTCCTTGTTTTATCAGGGCTTAGACACCTTTTTCATTTTTCATTTGCCGGCATAATATATGCATATTTTGGCATATTTACACCGGCAAAAGGTGTAAAGTAAGGTGTAATTATTTTTCGTTTACACCTTAAGATTTTCACACAGCATTCAGCTTCTCGATCTCTGCTTTTGCATCCTCAAAATTCACGTGAGTATAGACATTAAGCGTGGTTCCGATATCTGCATGTCCCATGAGATACTGAAGCGTTTTTGGATTCATCCCGGACTTTGCCATGTTGGAACAGTAGGTATGACGACACACATGAGGTGTAATCTCGGGCATCTGAAGCTTGTAGATGGAATTATACTTGTCCACTATATGCTTAAAGTAATGGTCCCAGTGAAGCGAGTATGAAATGCTTCCATCCTTGTCGTAGTACAGAAATCCGGTATACCCGTCTACTATCGGCTCAACCTTGGGTGCGTTGCGTTCAGAGATGATCTTCCTAAAGCAAACCTCAACATCTTCTGTCATAGGCAACACTCTGGTTCCGCAAGTAGTCTTTGTGCTCTCGATGTAGTATCCGATATGCGCACGCTTCTGAAGCTGATGGTCCACATTGATCTTGTGATTATCAAAATCGATATCCCCAAGAGTCAGTCCGCAAAACTCCGAGATGCGAAGCCCCGTATGGAAAAGAATATAAATTCCTTCATAGTATTTGCAAAAATGAGGATCCTCTTTTACAAACTTAAGGAATTTTCTCTCTTCGTCCCTGGTTATCGAAAGCCTTGTATGGCTGTCATTTACTATCACGGATGCCAATTCGAAATCAAACGGGCTCTTGCGGATTAAATCATCATCCACAGCCATCTTAAAAGCCGGTCTTAAGACGCCTCTTAAAGAATGAATTGAGCTATAACTCTTTCCATCTGCCTGAAGCTTGATAAGCCAGCATTTTGCATCTGAGAGACGCACTGTATCAATGCGCTTTCTGCCAAAGGGATCCTTACTCAGGAAATTGATCACCGTTTTATACCCCGCCTTCGTTGTAGGCCTCACACCGGTCTTCGTAGAAATGTATTTCTCCACAAGTTCCAGTACGGTCATATTGCCACCATTTGAAACGATGTTGTCAAACAGATCAGCCTGAATCTGACGTTCCATTTCTCTTAGGGATAAAGTTCTGACTTTTCCCTGTGGCGTAGCATCATTGTGGTCAAGCCTCCAGCTGTAAACGAATTTTTCTTTTCCGTTGGCATCTATATACTTGAACTGATACCTTCCGTCCTTACGCTGGATCTCTCCGTTGTGTAAAACTCTTCCTCTGTTATCCTTTCTTTTTTCACTCATATTAGTAGTCCTCCTTGTCAAAATAAAAAGGCGAACTACCCGATATTGACATTATATCAATCGGACTATTCGCCTGCCACGTAATTTTTGTTCTGTTTTCATTATTTCATGTGTTTATTCATACCGCCGTTGCCTGATCAAGAAACTCTTCGAAGAGTCTTCGCTTAATGCGCTGATGCGATCCTATTTCAAGAATGAACGGCTCATTATAGTGCTCTGATATAATACTTCTAAGTCTTTTTTCTCCAATCCCGTAATACTCAGCAGCTTCCTGTATCGATAGAGAATACTTGTCCGCTATGGATACTGAGGGGCTATCCTTTTCCTCTTTTACAGTTTCAGCTTCTTTTACCGTTTTCTTAAGCTCACAAAGGATTCCATATGCAAGTGGAACCATAGCCGGTACCTTTGCAGGTTTTGCTGTGAATTCATTTATTACAGTTATTCCGTTAGAGTTGCTACGATCAAGATTAGAATTAGGCATATTTCTTATCTCCTTCCTCATCAGTTTTTGCTCCGGGTCTCCAGTTCGGATTATGCGGTGCAAGCAGATCATACACATATATTCTGTTTGGCTTTCCGAGACCTAGGTGCTTTCTCTGAACAAGATTACATTTCTCCAATTCTTTCAAAAGTTCATTAACCTTCTTGTTCCCACAGTTCAAAAGGCTCATCATCTCTTCAACGGTGAAATAAATGAACACGCACCCGTGATCATCTCTCCAATCACTTCCATTGATCTCCGAGAGACATCTGCGATCAAGCAAAATCATATACAGCACTTTTGCGTCAACCGACAAATCTGCAAACGCAGTATCATCGAAGAGCCTCTTCGGAAGCCTGTAAAACAATCTCGTGTCATTCATTAATTCTTCATATTCTGTCATAGTCATTTTTCTTTATTCCTTTCTTTTTTCATATAGAAAATTATGTTGTTTATAAACTGGCAAGCAGTGCATCGGTGTACACCTGATGCGATTTTGCTTGTTGGGGAGCGTCTCCGTTCCACTCCGGTTCTGCGCCCCCCAATCCCCCTGATTGCCGATTTTCATCGTCAAGCTACGCCTGCAAGCAGGCTAAAAACACTTTTCCGGAACTACATGATTTCAAGTAATTTGTCAAAATACTCTTTTACCGTTTCCAGCACTTTCTCATGCTCAACCTTCATATCAGCAATGGTTTTTTCATCAACCCAGCCATAAGTATTTGCTGCCTTTGCAATCTGGTTGATGTTCCTGCTATCAACACACATCATCTTTGCAAGCTCATGGATTTCAGTAAAATCAATATGAATACAATACCCATCGATTGCCATTTTTCTGATATAGGCACTCATATTCTTGAATCCCATTTGCTCCATCCTGTCCCGGATCATTTCCAATTCTTCATCAGAAAGCTTGATATGAATCTGTCTGTTACTTGGAAAATACTCTTGTTTATACATTTGTTCTTTCTCTCCTTCATGAAATAAAAAAGACATCCATAAGGATGCCTGCGTTAATAGTTACCGATATTCTTTTCTATGATCCTCTCAAGGTGATCACCTCCTATCCTTATCTCATCCAATCAACCGTAGTGTAGTTTTGACATACTACAGATAGGATACGATTAGTATTACTTAAGTCAGTTTTGTTTCTCTCAGTCTTATTACTTTGTCTTTTTGACATTTCTTTACGTTTCCAAAAGACATTTCCTGAAGTCTGATTTTCATACTTCCCGCGTGTCCTTTTAAGACTACTATGGTATGATTTGGACACACGAGAGTAAGTTATCCACATACTCGTGGTTGCTATGTTTTCCTCATAACATCATCACCGCCTTTCTTTTTGTTATATCTGCACAACCATTTTTGTGAATTATTACCCATATAATTGGTCACGTTTTGTCCACCTCTTCCCGGCATTTTACTATTTTGAAAGAAACGATCATTCTCTGTGGACAATTTCGGGCATCAAAAAAAGCCCAAACTACAAGGAGTCTGAGCTTTTGCTTATTATTATTCAAAATCGTGTTTACCGAATTTTAGGTGCAGTAAACACACCAGTAATATAGAATATGCGTTCGTGTTTGTCAAGTATCCTTTCTTCTGATGGGGTGACGAATTACCGTTTTCAGTTTTTCCGGAGCAACTTTTCTTGCATCACTAAGATATATCTCATGATGCAGACGCTTATCAGTAATATCAAGCTCATACCCATGTTCTTCCATAAACTCATGCATAGCATCCGCCGTAGCAGGTTCATCATCGTAAGAACCTATATGCATACACTGAACACATAACCCCTCTTCAATAGTCAGGAATTCAACCTTAGAAAAATCCAGTTTTTTCTTTTTTGTCGCCTCATTTACTGCCCAATTGAAATCATATTCGCTCACAAAATCCGGAAGGCGTATCACTGATATCCATCGGAAATCTTCCTTGCGCGCATAGTCAATGCCATCTTTACCTTCCATCCACCAAAAGCCTTCCAACGGCGGAACCACATAATCAAAGTATCCCTCTATCTGATGATTGCCTTTTTTGCTCATCTTTATAGTAAAAGCAATCCCATACAGCAATCCAATTGCTGCTTTGTATTCACCATTTTCATCATTTGGATCACCTTTACCGCGAACCGCAATATAGTTCATCTTAGGAACCGTGATGATTGCAGGCTTACCTTTAGGCATGTAAAATTCTTTATACTCTTTCTTAAAGTCAAATGCCATAGTCCTTACCTCCTGAGTCGTTTTACTCTCTCATCTACATTCTTCATTAACTCTTCCTCCGACATACGGGGGTCATTTGTTCCCAATATCAGATCGCACGGTAAATTGCCACACTCTCCACAGGAATGAAAGCCATTCTGAATCCTGCAGCAATAGAAGATTGGACACTCCTTACCTTCCGGTGCATGAAACACCTTTCCGCATACCGCATGACAACCCTTACACATTTCTCCGTAACAATAACAGGCACTACAGTCTGAACCACAGCAACTGATCATTTCATTAAGATCACTCATCTCCCAATATCTCCTTCTGCTTTTTCTTACTGAGGCTCTCAAGCACAATCCTATATGCCTTTTCAAGTAGATTCATTAAAACTTCATCCGGCACGTTTCCATCCGCTTTTACGGAGTTCCAATGTGTCTTATTCATGTAATAGCCGGGAATTATGCTCGTACTGCTTGCGCCAAAAGTCCCCTTCCAGTGGCTCCAATTTAAAAGTTATGTAATAAGGCTTGTCATTATCATCCAGGCATATTGCTGCGAACATCTTTCCACCGATCTGATAACGTATCCAGTTCCAATCTTTCTGGAGATTTTGGGTAACGCCCGGCATTTTCAGTAAGTATTCATCGATCCATTCGTACTTCACGTTTCATAGTCTCCCACTTTCTTTTCTCCATACTTTTTGAGCATTGATTCAGCCATAGTTCTCAGATTTTTTCTTAGTTCTAGTGGTTCAATTACTTCCACCTTATCACCAAAGGTAAGCATCCATATGGTAAGATCATTCATATTGCTATAGTCCCGAATCAAAAGAAGTCTTCCGTCTTCCTGAACTTTATAGCAATCCGGTCCGAATTCCTCAATCAACCTCCATTTCACGTCAGGTTCAAATAAAGCCTTGAGAATTATATTTCTTGGAAATACCGCTTCGGAAGTAAGGTCAGGAACAGGCGCATTTCTGCATGCAAATCCCTGTTCTGTTTTCCTTACCTTGTCCATTCGATTTAGCTTAAACAGCCGATAATCCTTGCGTTTCAGACACCATCCATACACATACCAGCTGCTCCATTTAAAAACAACATAATATGGTTCTATAGAGCGCTTACTCTCTCCTGACGGGGCATAATAGTTAAATTCTAGAATATGTCTGTTTTCAATCGCATCCTGTATAGTAGCTATCTTGGGTGCAAGCGAAGTCTTATACCAGGAGGACAGATCGATCAAAATAGAATCTCGGCCACTGATAAGTTCTGACGATCCGACCTGTATCTTTTCCATCAATTGACCATAATATCTGCTTCCGCTCACACTATCCAGACTCCGAAGCCCGGCCAAGATCATTTGCATATCACGGGATGTCAAAAGAGTCCTGTCCATGCGGTATCCGTTCATAATGGAAATCCCGCCTCCGTTTCCCTGCATCGTGTGGATTGGTATTCCCGCTTTGCAAAGAGCTTCTATATCCCTGCCTATCGTTCTTCGGGACACTTCAAAATGCTCCGCTAGCTCAGGTGCCGTTATCATCTCTTTTTGCAATAGTATCGATAATATTCCGATCAACCTGTCAATCTTCATATGCTCACCTTTCCTGATTATCTTATCAAAGCTAACAAGACATCTGTATGACTTGTTTGAGATGTATTTTTTCCAGTACCCTTTTTCAGGATACTGGACTCTCTAATACTAATATTTCTTCGTGAAAAATCCTAATATCATCTATTCACAACATACAGGCTCATCTTATATCCTCATCGATTCTTAGTTTTCGTTCAAGTTATTTTGATTCTCACAGTATGTTGATTACTACACATGTGATTATTACAATTACAAACACAGCCAAAATCAGTAGCATTACTTTATCTTCTAATATCATCTTGAACAATTTAGAACCAATACGCTTTTTATATTCCTCGTAATCAGACTCTATCTGCTTGATCATACTTATATTATCTTTTATTTTAGCAAAATCTATATCTTTAGGTTTTTCAACCTTGGAAAGTACCGAAATTGCTCTATTATATAATCCTTTTAGTTCATTTTCCTTGATATCTAAAACGACGTTTATATTTCTTATTCGCTCAATATAATCATCCATATGTCCTGTAATAACGTTCATAACATCAGAAGCCGAAATCCAATCTTCCTCAGCATGATTTACATAATATTGTTCTATGTTATTATACTTTTTATCCTTAGCTTCTTTTTGGGCTTTCGAACTAGTATCGTACTTTAGTTCAAGTACAGCTCGACACATTTCCATTGACATTCTTGCACTAGATAAAGCTTTGATTATATTTTCAAAACCATCTATTTGATTTTGATATTCTGCTTGAATAAGAAAGATTCTCGATACTAAAATACCAGATATTATTCCGCTAATAATGCCTAATAAAAGATTATTGATTATTTCTTCCATATCCACCTTAAATAATGCTCCTCTATCTTTATCTTCCTTTTTTAATAACCCTGTTTTTTCAACTATCAGACACCTATTATAAATTTATACCAGTATGCATACTATACCTTGTGTCATTTTTCATAATACTGTACCGCTAATACTCTTTTACATCTTATTATAATAATAGCTAAGCAATCTACAGATACTCGCCACCTTTGCGGCACCAAACAGTTCCTCTGCCAACAGTTTTTGTTGAGCAGGTGTAAGCGATTGTATCGATTTTAATGCTTGTACCAAATCATTTTTTGCCTTTTCATATGTATCAGTCGGTTCAATACCGACTGATACTCGATAATTATTCATAACTCCCTCCTGATTATTTAATACAATGCCATTTTATCAGTTCATGCAAAGTGATTCGCATACTACTCAAAGTGTATCTCTTCCTGACTGGACGCATAAATATCCAACTGGTTTTGAACATCTATCCTATTTACAATCCAGCCGCGCAGTGTACATGCTTTAATAAAATCCTCTATCCGGTTAATACCATTTACTTCTTTTAAAGTAACAACAACACCAAAATTCAATGGCCCCCTCATTTGCGTACTAAGTCTTTCCTTTGATGTTACAGAAAGGCCCCACAAACGATCATCATATGATTTCACAGGTTTGTTACTGTTCTTAACTATTCGAGAGATAAACTTTGTATTGTCCCATTTGCGGAATTCTTTTCTTGACTGTCTTTCATCCATCCTAGTATCCGCATCATCCTGGACATTATCATTGATATCACTGATTTTTCCTTTATCATCCACAATTCTTCCGAATTTCAAAGATAACTCCCTGTCTGTATAATCAACACCTTGTGTTCTTGAGCATTCTGGAAAATAGCACAATGTTGCTCTGGCAACATAAGGATACTTATTATCATCATCCTTCGGCACTGGAATTGCATAGTTAGCAGTGCGGTATGAATCCGAAGTGCCATAAACAACAAATCGAATTTCGTCGCTTTCTGTTTCCACGATTTTCCGGATATCCACAGGAACCACACCATATCCTAGAATGGACTTGCTTCTTGTAGCCATTGTTTTGTAATCCCATGCCGCCGCTGAATCAATTATTAATGCCTTGGCAACCTCCTTTGGCATTCCCATTACATCTATCAGGTAACACATTTTCCTACTAATCCAGGGAGCAGCAAATGATGTGCCATATACCCCTTCAGTTCCATAGGATGTATATGCTGTAATTCTGTCATCGTAATCTCCGCCATAGTAAGAAACATCCGGCTTATTATAAAATGAAAGAATATTTCCCTTTCTGGAATAGCTTGCCGGTTGTCCGTCTCTCCTGACAGAGTTTACTACAAGTGAATTCAACGAGTCCGCAGGCGAACCCACTCTTAAGATTCCCTCTTGAGTTTCACGATTGTCATTTGTTCCGGAAACTACAAAGATTACATTCTTTTTTGCTTGTATTTCATCTAAAGCCGCCGCATCGAATGATACAAAGTTTCTTGACACCTCATCATCTGTTCCTAACGAAAGATTCCATACATGTATATCCGGATTTTCATTCACGATATCCTTGATTTTTTTAACCAATCGTATCGTTGAAATTCTGCTGGAACAAACCCCAAAGTGGCGAACTCTAAATCTTCCGCATCCATCGTCAAGCCAAGGGTTCATTCTGGGACCGTCAACAATAATTGAAGTAACCTCAGTTCCATGATCTCTAAGATCTAAATCGTTCTGATATTTTTCCAAATCACTTATATAATCGTTATTATCAACCCAGCTTCCAAAATACACACTTTCATCAAAGAAAGTATCAATAACTCCAATGACAGGCTCATTTTGAGGAGTGGGGATATCGTACTCTTCTCTCTTTTTCGGAGATATATCCTCTAAAGTAATTGATGAAAGATCTGTCGAGATCATAGAAATCATGTATGGAATCTTGTCATTTATGATTTCAAACAAGTTTCTTGTGACAGAAATAGTATCATCTCCGTATGCTGTGTAAGGCAATTGAGCATCATCAACTCTTAGCTTTTCAAGCAAAAGCGATAAAGATAGCTCGGACTTATAAAACGTGATCAAAAATGTATCTCTGTCAGGAACTTCCGTAACACGAGGAACATCGAACTTTTCCACAACCGAACAATCAATGATCAAATCCCGAAGTTTCCCTTTTCCAAGTGAAAATCCTTCATAATCAATATTGCTGTTAGGTTCTGCAAAGTTCGTAGGCGTAGCCTTCCCGCCTAATCTTTTTTGCAGAAATCCCCTTGCCACCTGTAATTCTTCTATCGTTTTATTGATAGTTTTTTCATCTACATAATGAGTAATAATATGGTTTTCTTCCCCCTCAGGTGCATCCGAAAATCGTGCGCCAACCACAGTATCATTAGTTGTTTGTCTACTTGGTTTCAACAATTCTCTTACTCGATTAGATTTCGCAATAATGTCGTTATACCAAACATCAATCATCATTTTGTCAGTAATACGTGGATTATCTTTATAAAACCTAAGAACTGCTCTTAAACTATCAATCAACTCATCTATCTTCTCTATTGAAGTTTCTGCTTTGGCACGTAGATTTCTTGCACCAGGCTTTTGATTATTTTTTTCTCCTGTAAATCTCAGTTTTACCTGAAGTAATGGATTCATCTTAGTTCTCCTTCAGTTTCCGTGACACGCTACTCTTTGGAATACGTGATAAAATCTCAATTTCCCTTGTTGTAAACCCCTCATCACTAAGTCTTTGTATATCTATTTCTCTATTATCGTTTAATGCAAAATAAATCTTTCTCAGATAATCGTACTCATTAGCCTCACTTGAAAATGCTACAGAGGTCTTAATAATCTGCTTCAAATCCCCCGGGTAAGGAATATTATTAAGATTATTAAGAATCTTATTAAATAGACGCATGTCTTGCCTTGAATTAGCGTTTTTCTTCAAGGTTGAGGAAAGAAGTGAATCAGCTATTTCAATCAAGTCTTCTTTAGAGTATCTATCAAACGATACTGTGGCATCAAATCTTCTGACTATAGCTTTATCAAAGATATTAAACAGATTAGTAGTTGCTATTACGACAGTGTTTTCATTTAACCTATCCAATTCCTTTATGAATGTAGAAGTAACTCTCCCCATTTCTCGCAAGTCATTGGCGTTAACCCGGTCCAGCACCAATGCATCAATTTCATCCATTAAGACGATTATTTTTCCGAATGCCAAATGGTTTATTTCGTCAAATAGTAAAGATACATTCTTGGCAGTCTCTCCAAGTCGGCTATCTATAAGTTGCTCAAAATCGACACGCAAAAGATCTCTTCCTAGAATACGTGCAATTTGATATGCAGATTCAGTCTTACCTGTTCCCGGAGCCCCATAAAACAAAAATTTAGTTAAATCAGCTTTTTCGCTGATTGCCCTAGTAATTCCCAAGATGTCTTCCTCGATAATCTCAGGTAACAATAACGGTGTATTTGCATAATCAACTTTTGATAAATAGCGCAGGTTTTTGTATGATCTTTGCGGCACATAATAATTTGCATTAGATACTAATTCCATGAGATAGTTTGCCATAGCTGAATCACCACTCTGATCAAACTCTCTTGCTATCTCAGCAACCTCAGAGATAAAAGCTTCCTCATTCTTTTCTACATGATATCTAACCAAATTCATAATACTTTGCTTTTTCATAGTTTTATTCCTCTCTGACGGATGCTCTTATATTTCAGCATTATTATAATTGAACTTGGGACAGAAGTCAATATATTTGGGACAGAACAATATCGTTTTGCATTTAAACCGACACTATACCAACATATAAACCGACATTTTACAGAATAAAGAACTACATTCCCAATTTAACAACGCCAACTGCAAATATTATATTTTCCATACAAACATCAGGTTGTGTTTCCTAAATCCCCAAACTAATAATTCACTCCTTGGATTTCTCTTTTAATCCAACGGTTTTATATCCAAACCGGAGTTTCTACCGATATATTTAGCGTTCAATCCAAAGAAAAAAGCACCCTGCATCACACAGAGTGCTCTCATCATTCATCGGGTAGTTCACCTTCAAAAGGTTTAAACAGGGTGTAAATCCGTTTAAAAAGCCATTAAAATCCCCTATTTTAAGGGTTTAACATTCTACTGAAATCTTTTGCCCCAGCAGACAAACAGTATTTTTATCATATCTTTGGTTCTCTCTTTCAGAGGTGTGTCCCTTCCCAAATCAAAAGATGTAAACAAGGTGTAAATCAGATACCGCTCTGCTCACAAATGGCTTATTTCCGTCATTTCTTTAGGGCGTTTCAAATCCTGCCGTGGCAGACGAATAATATTCTTATCATTGATTTTGGCTCCTTGAAATTCTGAGTTATTCCCTGTAATGCGCACCGTTGCAGGATAAAAATTGTGTTCATATATCACGGTGACAGAACTATCATATCACAGTTTGCGTAATATCTACGAATATCTGGGAAAATCATGGACATCAAAAGTAGTCAAAAAGTAGTCAGGCGTGGTTGGTGATTCTGAGATATTCAGAGAAATGAAAAGGCCAATCCTAAATCAATTTGGATTAGCCTTCCTGTAAACAACGTTTTATCTAGTTGTCTTTTAATTGCTCCATAAGCTCCGGGATATCGTATTTAAGCGCTTCATACACAATCTCAAGATCTACATTTCCGTAATCAAGTCACCCCGTTCATCCAATGCCTTTATACGCATTGCGTATTATCAATAAAAAATGTCGATCAACTATACAGTCAACCGACATTTTTATTATTGTTGTTTACCCGATTACCCTAACGACATGTTGCTACAAAATGTATGGCGGCAAACATGAGGCGTAATCTTACCGACGTGTGATTTCCATATCACGCTGTAAAATCATGAGGAAATCAATTTGTTTTTCTTAAACCACTGCGCGCTAAGAGTCAAACTTTTTATCGGATCATTGTCAATCCAGTTTTTATGAGTTTCCAATACAATTGCCTTTACTTTGGCAGCCTCCTGTACAGTCTCCAAAATACTGCCAAGGGCCATATTCCCTGTTCCTAGTTCGGCCGCATCTTCCTTGAGAATAGGCGTAATGAACGGTCCTTGTTTTCTGCAGCCTCTGTCATTTATATGCCACATTACCATTCTGTCTGACAGCTTTTTTACCAGAGCAGTAACATCTGCTCCTCCGTCTGCAAGCCAGTAGGTATCAAGTTCGAAGTTAACATACCCGGGGTCGGTGTTCAGGGCGATAAAGTCCAATGCAGTTTTTTCTTCTGAGACCTTCTGTAACTCGACATTGTGATTATGATAAAGAAGTTTTACTCCATAGGGTAAAAGAGCTTCTCCCGCCTTATTAAGCCTCTCAGCAAGTTTTTTTACCTCAGAAGCATTCCCGTAATCAAACCTGTACATACCGGTTATAACAACGGTATCTGTTCCAAAGCTCATGGCTTCTTTAGCAACAACCTCAGGGTTTTCTTCAATGCTGTTCAGATAGCTGTGCAGACTTATAACCTTCAGCCCACTTTCAGCGATCAGCTCCTTCCAGTTAAGTTTCCCTCCACTTCCCGTGGGCATGCCGGCAAATTTAGTAAGCAGCCTCACAATAAAGGGAGTTGGTTTTATCATAAACTCATTTAGCTCAATGCCGTCATATCCGGCATCTTTAATTGCTTTTAGTGTGCTAAATGCACTCTCATGGCTGTTGCACCTGCTTCCGATCATTATCTGTTGCACACCCGTCAGTATTCTGTCGCTCATTATTTTAAATAGCCTCCAAGATGCTTCAAACTCTTCTTTGGTGTCCTGATCTGTGTTGTCCTGTCAACTCCGCAAAGACCAAATGTCAGCGCATATCCTTTCTGCCACTCGAAATTATCGATAAGGGACCAGTGACAGTATCCGATAACAGGAATTCCATCATCTATACAGTTCTGTACGCCCTCCAGTGCCTTGTCGATAAACTGTATCCTCTGCTCATCGTCTGAGGTTGCAATTCCGTTTTCTGTTACAAGGATTGCAATTTCGGGCATCTCTCCATGTACACGTCTTATTACATGCTCAAGGGCTTCAGGGTATACTTCGTAATCCATCTGTGTCATGGGTGTTCCCTCCGGAACAGGCACTATTCCATCAGGGCCGTAAGTTGTTCTGGTATAGTTCTGAAGACCGAAGAAATCATCATCCTTGATGTAAGGAATGTAATGACTGAACTCCTCGTTCCAGTCGCTATCCGCACGCTCCTTGCCACCTTCAATATACTGGCAGTCATGCAGAGAAAGTGTGATGCCAACCTTAATATCAGGATTTATAGCTTTGATTGCCTCTTTTGCTGCCTGATGCGCCTTTATAACTATCATATCGCCATTTGCATCTGTTGCAGAAACAAATGTATGCGGTTGAGGATCTCCGAATACTTTGGCATTCTCCATTGCTGCCAGCTTCATTTTCTCCATCGGGTCAGAGAGATTAAGTCCAACCTGAACCTGTCCCTCCATGGAGTCACCACTGCTTTTGGCTGCATTTGCCATTTTCGCCATCATCTGCTTCTTAAATCTCTCCATGAGAGCGCCTATCTGAAGTCTCATGTTGGCCTCATTTATGGTGCAGATATACTTTATCTCGCTTCCAAGCTGCTCTGTGACGAACCTTGCATAGTTGGCAAAAAGCTCTACAACCTGCTCATTGTCCCAGCCTCCAATTTTTATAAGCCACACAGGTGATGTGAAATGCATGAGGGTAATAACCGGCTCAACACCATTGTCCCTGCAGCATTTGATCATCTTCCTGTAATGCTCGATCTCCTTTTCATCAAACTTGCCCTGCTCAGGCTCAATACGTGCCCATTCAACAGAGAATCTGTAAGTGTTAAGGCCTGCATCCGCAAGCATCTTGATGTCTTCTTCGTATCTGTTATAGTGATCCACAGCATCCAGTGAAGGCTCAACAAACTGTGAATACTCCATATTCTCCATTACCCAGTAATCTGAATTTGTATTGTTTCCTTCAACCTGGTGGGCTGCAGTAGAAGCGCCCAGCATAAATCCGTTCTCGAACTTGTTCATTTTCCTATCCTCCATAATTTAAATCTCATAACTTCCGCTTGTCAGAATTCTCTTTTCCCCATCGGGGAGCTCTAACTCTGCTTCCATTCCTTCAGGAATTTCAAAACGGTAGGCAAAAGAATTCGAGTTCTCAATATATTTCCATTCAGAAACTATGCGGCCTTTCGGCGAATCATAGTAGCCCTTTGCAAACTTAAGTCTTTCATCCGGCAGAGGCTTTATCATGACTTTGTCAAAATCGTATCTGATTCCCAAGACACCTGACAAAAGCCATCCAGAAACAGCTCCGTAGGAATAGTGATTCAGTGAATCATGTACAGTGTCGTCTTCCCTGATACCATCCCACGTCTCCCAGATAGTGGTAGCACCTTTCTCCACCGCATAGAGCCACGAAGGATAGCTTTTTTGCAACAACAGTCTGTATGCAGTATCCACATAACCGTAATCTGCAAGCACGCTGCACAGGAAAGGCGTTGAAAGGAAGCCTGTATTAAGATGATAGTCATTTTTCACTACCAGCTCATTTAAGTCCTTAGCAGCTTCCACTGCCTCTTTTTCAGGTAAAAGACAAAACGCAAGAGGCCTTACGTATTCGCACTGCCTGTCAGATCTTATACGCCCGTCTTTCAGAACCAGATATCTGTATGCCTCAGTCGCCTTTTCCGAGATTTCTTTGTACTTATCCGCATCGGCGCCATTTCCAAGGAACTCTGATATTTTAGCGAGAATCCCCGATGAATATGCATAGTAAGCTGTTGCCACTTCAGGCTGGCCATCCTTGAATGCAGCCATCATGGTCTTCATAACATCTGTTCCGGGCTCACACCACTCACCGTAGTCCATTCCGGTGTCGATGATGTATTTTCTGTAAGGGTTCTTTCCAAAGCGGTTCTTGAGCTTGCTTTTTCCGGCCCTTCTTCCGAGGAAATCCACCCACTTCTTCATCATTTCATAGTTGTCTCTAAGTATCTGCTCATCGCCATATATTCTGTACAGATTCCAGGGCACAAGAACCGCCGCATCGCCCCAGCCAACAGACGCCGAGAACATCTCTGCTATCTTGCCCGGTTTTGAGTTCTTGGGACAGATATACGCCATCTTGCCATCTGAATGCTGCCCTATCCTCACGTTCGCAAGCCATTTCTCGTAAACTCCCCTGCAGTCCATCAGGTACGCACCGGTCCTCACAAAGACCGCTGCATCGCCTGTCCAGCCTGCTCTTTCCCTTGTGGGACAATCAGTAGGAATGTCACAGAAGTTTGACTTCATAGACCATACACTGTTTTTAAAGAGCTTGTTTACTTCATCCACGCCACATTCAAACCTCGCTGTTTCCTTCATGTCCGAATAAACAGCAATGCTCTTTATTTGGATGTCAGACGGCAAAATTTCACCCGTTATCTTTGCATATCTGAATCCAAACATCGAAAAATGAGGCTTAAACTCATTCCTGCCCGGCTTGCAGATATAGTTTATTTCCTGTTTTATTCCGCCTGATTTGTTCCTGTCTCCGGGCTGGAAATTACTAATCGTGAAGTTTCCGTTTTCATCCAAGGTTTCACCGTGGACGAGGCAGATCTTCTCACCGCCTTTGGCGTTTTCTACAACAAAAGACGTATAACCTGCAAGGTTCTGTCCGAAATCAAATACGCTCTCTCCGCTCGGAGTAGTGATGAGCCTTCCTTCAAACACCTCATGCTCAGTGATAAATGGCGCCTTCTGGGCTGTCAGATTTCTTTTGTCAAAAGACATCTCCCCGGCCTTATGCCACTCACCAAAGCCCGCACCGGCATCACAAGTTTCTCCCAGTTCAAGGTCCGTAAGCTTAATGGGCCCGTTTTCACAGGCATCCCAGCTGCAATCCGTGACAAGTATCGGATTCTCCATGTCTCCATCGCCTATCACTGCGCACAGAAATGAAATATCCTCGCCGTAGAGGTTTCTCACGCCGTCAATTCCGTTGCATCCTCTGTACCAGCCATCACCAAGCGTTATAAATATCTCGTTTTCACCGGGCTTTAGCACTTCAGTGATCTCATACTCCTGATACTGAAGCCTTTTATCATACTCATCACATCCCGGTGTCAGTCGTGCATCCGTAATTTTCTGGCCATTTATCAATATTTCATACAAGCCATGGGCCGTAGCATATATGCTAACTTTCCCCTCTTTATAAGAGAATGTGGTCCTTAAATAGCCTGCTCCCTTTCTCTTATCAGGTTCTGTCACGGTTTCAGGTGATATCCACTTTGCTTTTTCAAAAATCTTAGCCGCTTCCATCTAACACCTCTTGTGTTCTTTACTGCTTTTTAATATTCATAAGGGCATTTGAAAGTGCCTTAATCTCGTCAGATTCTATATCCATTCCGCTCTGTTGCAGGAGCTTCTTAAGGGGCTGTCGGGCAATCATCTGCTGCATTGCTTCTGAAATCTCTACGCCTTCTCCCATTCCGCCTGCTGTTCTTGATGTCATTGCTGCCATCATCCTGTCGAGAATTGCTTTTCCTTCAGGTATGGCCTGAATCTCTGCCATTGTACTTGAAAGGGAGAGATATCCCTCTTTTTCCTCAGGCTCATCTTTCTTGTCAAACCAGTTCCTGACCTTTTTATCCGGTGCAAAATATGTCGGATTGGGCTCGGAAACCTTTGTTATCTCCATCTCATCCGAAAGTTCTCCGCTCACAGCCTTTATGGTATGAACTCCGCTTATGGGAACATTAAACTTAAAGATATGTTCTCCACTTGCGTTTCCTACCTCTACGCCGTCAACAAAGAGAGTTACGGACTTTTGGTTTGAATATACCTTAATCTCTGTGTTATCCTCGATGCGGTCGTGATATCTTTTTCCGCAAAGATGGATGAAAGGCTCATCTGACCACCATGCTTTATAAATGTAATAGGCGTCTTTCTTCTGCTTTCTGTCAAAGGTGATGACACCCTTGTGGTTTTTGCCCGGATCTCCTGCCTCATCTCGTCCTGCTGCAGCAAATTCAAACATATTCCAAAGATATGTTCCCCAGATATATGGACGGGTGCTGAACATTTCAAGCATATGCTCGTGATAAACAGCCTGATAACTCTCTGTATAATCGCCTTTTTCAGGTATTGGAGACTGAAGCGTAATTACTGAATCTGCGCCATACTCCGTAAGTCCTATTGCCACATCGGGATGCTGATTATGGAAATCGTCAAACCACTTGTCATTGTCCTCCATCTCGCCTACATACCAGCCATAGTAGAGGTTGTAGCCGCGAATATCAGGCAGTGTTACAAGAGGCGAGTCTGTCTCAAGAAGGAACAGATTTGCCATGGCAGAATATCTGATAGGATCCATCTCGTGGACAATATCATTTAATATCCTGTGGTTCTCCAAAAGATCTTCAGTAACACCCTGCAAAGAGATTTCATTTGAAAGTGCCCAGCACATTATCGATGCATGATTGTAATTCTGGCTTATCAGCTCTTTCATCTGGGATATGGTGTTCTCTCTTCCACTGTCCATATGTACAGTGATATATGGAATCTCAGCCCATACTACTATTCCCTTTTCATCACAAAGATCATAGAAGTACTGATCATGCTGATAATGTGCAAGCCTTATGGAATTGGCACCCATGGAGAGGATGAGATCAATGTCCTCCTTGTGCATTTCTTTTGTCAGTGCATTGCCAACTCCTGCCCTGTCCTGATGTCGTGAAACGCCTCGAAGCGGATAGCTTTCTCCATTGAGGAAAAATCCTTTATGAGGATCAACATGAAACTGCCTTACTCCAAACCTGTCATAGATTCTGTCACACTCTTTTGTTCCATCCAAAAGAGTTGCTGTTATGTTGTACAAGAACGGATCCTTGAGACCGTTCCATAAATGTGGCTCTTTTATCGTGATCTTACCGCAGGCAACATATCCACAGGATGCATCCTCTGCCGGAACCACCTCAAACTCCTGCTCTGTTACACCGTCAATTGATATTCTTACGCGCTCTCCGCCGCATGTGTATGCCTTTATTTCAATTTCAGCATCATTTCCGTTTAGTCTTGGTGTGACGTACAGTCCTTTTCCACCATAATAGTCCATGTCAAAGTGCTTTTCATCCACAACCACAAGATAAACATCCCTGTAAATGCCACCATAGAAAGTGAAATCCGCTTTCTGTGGATACACCCTTGTATTGGGCTCGTTGGAAACAGAAACTACCATCTCATTTAAATCTGAAAGTGCCTCTGTAATGTCCGTCCTAAAGCAGGAATATCCGCCATCATGGCTCGCTACCTCACGGCCGTTTAAAACAACTTTTGCAGAGGAGTTAGCGCCTCGAAATTCCACAAACACCCGCTGTCCCTCTTCCATTACCGGTCTTTCAAATGTCTTTTTATAAAGGCAGGTTCCTCTGTAATACTGCTCAGGCCCCGTCTGTCCATCAACAGCATTCCAGGTATGAGGAAGAGTTATGCTTTTGCTCTTTCCCTCTTTTTCAAATATCCAGTTATCATTCCAAAGAATTGTTGTTCGCATGTTTCACCTCTCCAGTTTTTTACTGACCCATTGCAGCCTTTTTCTTCTCGCCGATACTCTTCTGGATCTCTTCCATCTTCTCGTATGTGAGCTCAGAATTCTTCATTGCCAGAAGTGTGCAGATCCATCCCACTATAGGGAATCCGATAAGAAGTATTACGGTCATAACTCTGACGCCGAAGGTAAGCGGATCACCCTGCTGAGGCGCTGTAGTTGTATATCCTATAAGCCCGATCATGAGTGTTGCGATAGTTGCACCAAAGGATGAAACTATTTTGTCAATAAAGCTGTAAGTAGCGGATACTGTCGCAGGCATGTATTTTCCTGAGCGATCCATCTCATAGTCAACAACATCCATTCTGAACGCGCTTGTTGATACAGAAACAACCATCTTCATTGCGTTATTTCCAAATGTAAAGAGTACATAAGTGATTGCCATGAGAACTGCTCCGGTTGATAAGTTGCCACCGAATACTGTTCCCACAAGAGTTGTAGGTGTGAATAAAAGATATACTGCAAATGCGATATTCAGTCCGATACAATTCTTGGTCCAGTCGATCATGACCTTTCGGCTACCCTGTTTGCCGGCAATCTTCGCACCTATGATCGCGAAAATAATGGATGGAAGCATTGCCACAGCAGAAAGAATTGATGAAATAGCCATTGATCCAAGCATGATTCCGTTAAGCATCGTGGCTACTACCGCTGCAGAGCCTATTGTCTGAGCCAGCTTATCGGATGTTGCAGCCATGATGAATCTCTGAAGCTCTTTGTTTTCTTTGATCAGAGCCAGCATATCCTTAAAGCTTGGCTTTTCATCGGTTTCGCCATCCTTTTTGATTCCTTCGAAATTCTCGGGAATGTCATATGGAGCAATTCCTATGCATGCCAGAATGTAGAAAAAGAGTGAAACAAGTATTACCACTACATTGTAAGTTGCGAAGTATTCTGTTCCCTGAATGTTATTAAATCTTGGGAGAATCACAGCCGATGCCACAACGCTCATGATCATCGGAACCAGATATGAATATGCTGTACTCCAGACACCGATTGTAGGACGCTGCTTAGGATCGTTGGTCAGAATGTTCATGTTGATCTGGCCGGCTATACTTACGAATGTATAACCAATGATATAGATCACATAACAGAGAACAAAGAATGCTATTCCTGCTGCGCCCGTAAGTGACAGCTTTGCCCCTATATTGCACATCAGCGTCGTAGCAATGACCATAAGAAGCCATCCAAACATGATTGAGAATCTTACTTTTCCAAACCTTGAATTAAATCTTTCCAGGAAAAAAGCTATTACCGGGTCTGTAATTCCATCCAAAAGCCTTGATCCTGTGATAATAAGTCCTGTAACTGCAACAAGTATTCCAAAGTTGGAATTTCCAATATATGTTGCACCATTCATCAGCAGATAAAATGCCATCTGCCCTGCACCTGTCATCATCGCAAGCGCAATATGCCAGGTTTTAGCTCTTTTATAAGTTACCCCATTTTCTTCTCTTATCAGAGATTTGTCTTTACCCATTATTAACCCCTTTCAGTTGCATGATAATCTTTGAAAGCTTTCCTGTTATGGTCATAGTATCATTTAGTTTTGTAATATGTTAGAATTATTATATCCTAATTAGCATTATTTTATTGTTTTGAGGAATAAATATGGACCACACTCTTTTTTCAGCTCTTTTAAAAAACCTGCTCTCTGTGGATGTCACGGATGCAACAGACATGGACAGCTCTCTTTACGCCTTTGAAAAGGAATACTGCTTCAGCATAAAGATGCAGCCCATGTTTACAGGCGATGCTCTGCGCTATCTTCTGGCCTCATCCAAAGGAAGCATGATCTATGAGCTCATAGACCAACTCGGTATCTGCTTGTCCTTTTTTACGTTTGATAACAGGATTTATATAATCGGACCTTATGTAAAAGAGAAATATTCAGAGCTTAAGACAGAAACCGTACTTGCAAAAAACGATGAATCCTCATCCAAATCATTGGCGTTTAAGCTGTATTACACAGCATTTCCCATTGTGTATACCGAGCAGATCACCAGTGTTGTAAATAAATGCATAATCTCTTTTTCCCCTACGGAAAGTGAGTATTCATACAGAAGACTATCGGGATTTATTCAGGATGTATCTGAAGAAGATGATAAGACAGAACTGTCCGAGAAGAATTACAGTAAAATCTACAGGAGATATGATCAGGAAAAGCAGTTCCTTTCGATGATAAGAAACGGGGATACCAAAAACATCCTGTCCGCATTTGAAAAATTGTCCGGTCCGGAGGCTCTTTCCGATTTTTCCAAAGAGACTCTTAACTACTATGCCTCGGGTTATGGCCTCGCAATACTTAAAGCTCTTTCCAGAAAAGCTGCGGAAGAATCAGGTCTTTCAGTCATTACAATAGATGAGATAACCCAAAAATACACCCAGCTTTCATCAGCTACAAACAATGCAGAGCTTCAGACGCGCTATCCGATCGATATGATCGTTGAGCTGACAAAAGCTGTTCACAACCACAAGCTGTCTCTGGACAAATATTCTCCCCCCATTCAGAGGGTAATGGAATACATCAATCTTCATCTGGGGGACCATATATCAAACGATGATCTGGCGGCAAATGCCAGTATGTCCATCTCTCACCTGTCTAAGGTGTTCAAAAAAGAAACCGGCGGGACCATGACGGAGTACATCGCACTTATGCGCTGCAAAAAAGCTGCCGGACTCCTGAAAAAGACAGATCTTCCGGTCCAGGAGATCAGCAGCTACGTCGGATATTCTGACAACAATTACTTTGTAAAAGTATTTAAAAAAATATTTGATCTGACACCCTCAGAATATAGAAAAACGCGTATAGTAAGCCTATGAAACACTATGCTTCTGATCGCTTCCACATTGTCTTCCCATCCGCATTCTGCAACAGGTTCCCCCTGTGAAGATCTCCGTGGCAATTCCCCTGCGGAAGATTTTTTACCTTATCCCACAAACGCTCTCCCAGTTCCTCATACTCTTTGATACGTGGGTATTTCTTTTTACGAAGGGACTCAATATATCGACCTATAAAGAATTCTTTGTCGCGGTAGACAAGCTCCGAGGGATAGTCCTCCATCAATTGATGAAATCTGCCTACAAGCCTGCCTACTTCGGATGCACATTTTTCAAGTTCCGGCTCGTCCCCATCAATGAAGTCCATGAGAACTATCAGGATCTTCTCCCCATGCCATGAAGCTTTTTTCCGTTCAGCCTCTGGATTTTCTTGTTAAGCCTGTCAAAAAGGAAGAACTGTTCAAGGCAATAAAGCGTGGTCTCGAGATAATTGGGGAATCAGAGGACTATTTTTCATATAAGTCTGGGAGAACCAATAACACAATCTGCTGTAAAGAGATTCTCTATTTCATGAGCAACAAGCGAGTGATCAGCATAGTCTGCAGGGATGAGATCATAGAGTACTATGGCAAATTATCAGATGAATTAAAGAAATTGCCGGATTACTTTCTGCAGATACACAATTCCTACGTGATCAATCTGAATGCTATAAAAAAGACAGGAAGTGATCATGTGATCATGAACAATGATGAGAACATCAGTATTAGCAGGAAATATGCTGATTCTTATAAAAATACTATTTTTTTACGCTGGAAAAAGATGCATTGTGCACAATTATTACTTTGAATTTAGCTGCAAAACATTTTTGTCAAAATCTTCTATCAGCAAAAAGGCGGCTTACAACCTTTTTGATCGATTGCAAACCGCCAGATTGGCACAAACTAGATTCAATAATGAAGGTTTATTCTTTCCAATAATCTTCTGTTTCCTGTGAAGTGGTTCCGATTCCAAACAACTTCCACATAAAGTCCTCTCTCTCATTGTATATGTTCACAATGAATATTTCATCAAGCTCAATCCTAAAGAAAATATAGTTTTTAGCTGCATATATTACTTGGTAATCAGTATCAACACCAAACATTTCTCGTACTGATATTCCAATTTCTTCATTTTCCTTAATGGACTGTATCCTATCGTTTATCTTTTTGAATACGGCAAGTCTTACATCTTTATCAAAGCGAGTATCAAGATCTTTTTTAATTATTCTGATCTTGTCTCTATAATCCTGGGAATACTTTATTTTCTTCAATCCTCAAGTCCCATCTCTTTCTGCATCTCTTCATCGCTTACCCATCCCTCAAGATTGGAGCGTTCTTCAGCCTTTTTAAGATCGGACAATACAGCATGTACAGCTCTTAAGCGATCTAATTCATCAGCCTCTTCTACAGTCATGATTGCATAAGCGCCACGACCATTTCTTGTTAAATATACACGGTTGCTAGCGTCTACTTCCTTTAATACATCTGTATAATTTCTAAGATCAGATATTGGCATGATTGCTGGCATAACATCCCTCCTATTCAATCTATTTAATCTAAACAAACTTTTCCTTAAACAAATTATAGTTCAATGCACATATATTTACAAGCATATTCGCGTGTTAATTTGTCAGCAAATCGCCATGAATTAGTTGAATCCAAGATTATAAAGATTATAAAGTTCACCGGCTGAAACAGAAACGTTTAGTTCAAATTTTTGCGTTTTCTACATTTCTTTTTTCTACTATTTCTCTTACTTCTACGCTTCACTCATTTTTCTAAATCAAGTACATCTCATGATGCAGCTTTTTCACTGATATATAGCCAAACACGATTTTCAATGTTGTCAATTGTCTGATCAATCGATTGCTGGCCGGCAAAGAAAGCATCTGCCTCTTCATATATAACGTAATCCACCTTTGGATTCAAAGAATACGACTTATCTACACTTTCAATTAGTGATATCAGATCTTCAGCCTGTTTATCTGTTATGGAGTAGATTGGAAATGATTCATAGGTTTCATCAGGCTGATACATAGCTTTTGCCACCATTTCATCACCATTATATTCAACCTTCTTAGCTTTATCTAGCATTTTATCCATAGCACTTCTGGTTATAGGAAGATTAAAACTTTCTGCCATATCCAGCTGATATTCATCAGACATTAGTTGTTTCATAAACTCCCAAGCTTGATCTTTATGTTTGCTAGACATGGATATAGCCATAACATTATCTCCAGGCTCAACTATTGTTCCGCATCCATCATGGCAAGGGAATCCAACATAATTTACATCTTCCGTTTGAAACTCGCATTCAATTCTGGCAGTATCAAAAACATCTGCAACTATATATCCATTGACCACATAGTCTTTTACCCCAAAACCATTCCAAGATTCATCACCATAATTAAGATCGAACTTGTCAGCATATTCTAAAATACTTCTAAACTCATCACTATCAAAAGAGTTGGTCCCTTTTTCCCAGTCTACATATTCATTAGTAAGCGCACAAAATATCCTATCAAATACAGCAAGCTTATTTAGATGTCCAAGGGGATATTCCTTGCCACTTTTCTCAAAAATGCCTAACATAGTCTCAACGTCCCATCTTCTGATATCTCCTATCTCAGCTTTACATCCTACGAGCGTATTAAGACGTATAGTTGATGGAAGTGCATAAAGTCCACCTTCAACAGAAAGTGCGTCAAGAATATTAGGAAATAAATTCTCTTTAATCTCTGGATTGTTATCAATGTACTGCCTAAGATCAACGGTATATTTCCCGGTAACAGCAGCAACATTGTAATCCCATCTGTAATTTATTATATCCGGCCCCTCCCCTGATACAACTTCTCTTTGCAAAAGAGTCACATTTCCATCATACATGTCCTCTTCACGGCGATACTCTTTTATGACTATTTCATAATCACTATGGGCCTGATTAAATTTATCAATCTGCTTTTGTAGTATTTCGTCAGCATCATTTGATAACTCGTCATCCTCAAAAAGCATAGCAAGAACAATCTGCTCCTTCTCTGTATTCATGTTCTCTGATTGCTCGTATATAGCAGACTCATTTACATTTTCATTACCGAATGCGCCTGTTTCCTTCCCGCATCCTGTGATACACGTAATCAAAAAAGCTACTGCTGATAGCATAATAATAATTCTTCTCATGGTAATTCCTCCCCTTTTTTGTGATCATTTATAAGTTATAGCGCTGTAACCCATCCAGCTTTTGGCATAGTAAAGACATCGTCCTCATACGAGATTACTATTTCCTTGATTCTGCTCCTGTCATAGGAAAAATCAACTCTTCCGGACTTATAATAGCCATTCCTGTAGAAGGCAACCTTTCCTTCACTATTTTCTGCTAAAAAGAAAAGTGCTCTCGCTATGTTTTCAGTACCAGTTTTTGTCTGAATAAGCTGTGCGTCATTATATATGTACTCAGCAGCAAATTTCTTTTTCACGCTATTTACTATTTCATCATCAGCAAATGCGTCTAGTTTTCTCTCTGGAAGTTTTGCATTGAATAGTGCATAAACCTTTAAAAAGTCTTTATCTCCTTTTGTTAATACAATCTGCCTTCCCTCATAATAGACCACTATAACGTCAGGCTCAGGAAAACTATTCTCTTTACAACCGCAAGCTCCGCAAATTAGCATCACTCCCACTATCAGTGTGGTAACGCATATTATTGCCAATATTCTTCTCATCCCCAACTCACCTCCAACATCGCATTTCTTGCTATGCCCATCATATCAGTGATTTCGCCTTAACAATTCTTATTAATTCTTAAGATTTCTTAAGATGCCAGATTTATGTGATATAGTTAAGAAAAAAGATATCAAGGAAGACTCATGAATACTGCAAATATTCTAATTATCGAGGATGATGAAAGCATCCGTGAAAGTGTAAAAATACTTTTGGAAAGCGAAGGATTCTCTGTAACTGACGCTTCTTCAGGAGAACAGGGACTTTCCCTGCTAAGTAACGATACAGACCTTGTAATTCTGGATAACATGCTCCCGGGCATGTCAGGTTATAAAGTGTGCGAGGAAATTAGAAAAACCTCTGTACTGCCAATTCTCTTTTTAACTGCCAGATCCACCGAAAGCGACAAAGTTCTCGGATTTGCCAGAGGCGGTGACGACTATCTTGTAAAACCTTTTTCATATGTGGAGTTGACAGCAAGAATAAAGGCTTTGCTCAGAAGGCACCATGAATACAACCCCTTATCTGCCGCTATCTCCAATAATTCAAAAGAGTGGGTGGAACACAAAAATATCCGCATAAGCGCCACCAAAAACGAAGTCTATATTGATGGAAAAGAAATAACTCTAACCGAAACTGAGTATCAGATACTTCTTTTACTGGCTGATAGTCCTGATAAAACATTTTCAGCTCAGGAAATCTATGAAACAGTTTGGGATGAGATTTACCGTGCCGATTCTGCTAATACGGTAATGGTACACATAAGAAAGCTGCGAACAAAGATCGAGCAAAATCCGCAGGAACCGCAAATAATCTTAACTGTATGGGGAAAGGGTTACAAAATTGGCTAGATTTCATATTAAGAGCATAACTCATAAGATAATCATACTATTTGCCATCAGTGCAGTTGCCTCATTAGCACTATTTTTTATTCTCTTTTCCATAGCAAGTTTTAAGTTAGATGAGACTTTCTGGAATGACTATTCTACAAGAAAAATATCAGAGCCTTTGGCAAGCCAGTTCCATTACTATGTCACTGAAAAAAGCCTTCGATCAGGTGATACTTTAGCAATCCGTAAATGGGCTGAAGATAAAAAAGTCGATTATCTCGTAATAGTTAAAGACAATGCTTACGTTTATGATCACTCAAGTTTTATAAAGCGTCCCTATACAAGGCTTGAGCAGTTAAACTACGCTCTGCTACCAGATTACAATGTGAACTTTTCTGACGGCGCTGCTACTATCCGTGTTTACAAGAATGTTGAGCGCACCTATTATTTCGTCACCTATGCCCTGATAGCGATACTATGCGTATGTGTTGGCTTTATGATCATGTTTTTAGGAATAAGAAAAGAGGTATCCTACATCGTTGAGCTTGGAAATGAAGTGGACAAAATGAGTTCTGGCCTCGAAAATGCTTCGTTTCGCATAGTTGGCGATGATGAGATATCCGATCTTGCAAATGCAATGGAGAATATGCGGACATCACTTATAGATAAAGAGCACAAAGAACTTGAGATGAAAAAGGCTCAGGATAATCTTGTTCTTGGCATGGCCCATGACCTCAGAACACCACTTACCAGCCTTATTGCATATATCGAGATTGTCAAACGTCAGGATAAAACTGAAGAGGTCGTAAAGTATTCAGATAAAGCCCTACAGAAAGCCGGAGAAATAAAGAATCTCTCTGACCAATTATTTGATTTCTTTCTCATAAACTCAGGAGAAAAAGATGAATTCGAGGTAGTCAGCATAGAATATGCTTTTAACGATTATCTGTCTGAACTCTGCAATTACTTGGGCGCACAGGGTTTTAATGTAGCAGTATCTGATCTCTCATGGCCTCACCAGAATGTATCAATCTCCTTCGACTACATTGGCAGGATCATGAATAACATACAGTCGAATATCGTTAAATATGCGGATACCGCAAAGCCCGTTAATCTCAATACCAAAAGCGATGGAAAAAACTTTTATATCTCTATACATAACGCTGTTTCTGATCACGTAGATAACAGTTCCAGCAATGGCATCGGGTTAAAGAACGTTAGCTCAATGATGAAGAAAATGGGCGGTGATTGCATAATCCACACTGACAAAACAGATTTTACTATTGAACTAGCTTTTGCAGTGCTATAAAAAAATCTCAGCAAGCCTAAACCTGCTGAGATCATCATCTCATGTAAACATCGAGGAACTTAGTAACCGGAGCATAGTGAAAAATAACCAAATAATCAGCATGCTTCCTTCACATCATCGTTATAGTACTGGGCCTGTGCACTCCACAGCTCATAATACTTTCCGTTTTTGTCCGAAAGAAGCTGGGCATGAGAACCCTTTTGAACAATGTTACCCTCATGGAACACCATGATTTCATCACAGAACTTACAGGATGAAAGCCTGTGGCTAATGTATACTGCTGTTCTACCACCTACGATATCATTGAACTTCTCATAGATTTCAGCCTCGGCGATTGGATCAAGTGCCGCTGTCGGTTCATCGAGAATAATAAACGGTGCATCCTTGTATAGCGCTCTTGCTAAGGCAACCTTCTGGGCCTCGCCTCCTGAAATCTCAACTCCTTCCTTATCGATATCCTTATAAAGATATGTATCAAGACCATTCTTCATCTTATCATCGAGGTTATTAAAGCCGGCTTCCTTAAGGCATCTAAGAGCTTTTTCTTTGTCATATGAGCTTCTTCCTGCAACGTTCTCTCCCAAAGGATATCCAAGAAGTTTGAAATCCTGGAATACAACTGAAAAGATATTAATGTATTCATCATATCTATACTTGCGGATGTTGATGCCGTTAAGCAAAATCTCACCTTCATCAGGATCATATAGTCTGCATAAGAGCTTTATGAAAGTCGTCTTTCCACTTCCGTTCATGCCTACAACTGCTAGTTTCTCCCCAACAGTAAACTTTACATTCACGTTTTTAAGCGCATAGTTTTCTGTTCCGGGATACTTAAAGGAGACATTTTTAAACTCAACTTCATACTTATTATCCATACGCTTTTCTGTAGTCAGGCTTCCCTGATACATATTATTGGGAAGGTCGATCAGCTCAAATATCAGGTCAAGGAATTCACTGTTTCCGTGCATTCTGCTGATGCATTCCATAAAATCCTTGATTCCGGTAAAAAGATATGTGCATGCGCCAATGTACTGTGTTACCAGTCCCACTCCAAAAGCACCTCCGTAGGACTTGAGGCAGACAAAAAGGTAAATCGCGGCCGTAGGAAGCATTGTGACACCTTCGGCCAACCCATGAACAAATCCCATAGGGCCTCTGGCATTCCCGGCAATTTCTGAGTTGCCACCAAATACACTTTCTTTCTGCATATATCGCCCTGCAACATTTCTGTATTGCTCATACATTCTTACATCGACAGCTCTTTTTCTCTCTGTCATCTGAAAGCCATAAAAAGAATAGAATCTATTCCCAAATCGTGCTTTGTCTGCATAATCGATCCAATAACGATGACCTCTGTAATCGAGTTTGCCGCCTATAATTGAAGCTGCTACCATGCATATCAATAGAATCAGAATAAATACAGGGTTGTTTAATACAGATAATGAGCTCTCTTTGGGCACCGGAAGCAGAAACAGATTGATAGAAAGTATTATCCCTCCGACAATTTCAAATATTCCCTTAGTAAAGCTTGTAAACACAAAAATGCTGGTTTCAAATCCGTAGTTGCTGAACATTGCATTCTGCCTGATTCGATTAAACAGATCATGAACATACTGCTTATCAATATCTGCAAAGTCCATAGTATAAAACTTATCTGTTAATGGCTTATTGTTAAATGCTGTTTCTGTTACTATCCCATTCTCATACTGAGCCCAACGGGATGTTAAATACTTTAAAAGCCCCAGAACAAGCGCAAGTGAAATCTCCAGTATAACCCATTTCGTCAAAGCCTCTGGTTTTCTTTCTCCTGCCAATTCTCCAATTATTCTTGCTGAAATCCATATGGTTGTGTAGGGGAGCAGCGCTCCCAAAAATTCATCTATTACAGTTGAAACAAAGAAAAGACTTCTTAAATTCCAGAGTATCTTCCAGGATCTGAGATTATTACGCCAAGCATCAACATACCTTGTCTTCTTCGTATCCATCCTCGTCTCCCCCTTCCTTGTAGTACTTACTCTGAACTTCAAACAAATCGGCATATTTACCGCCTTTTTTCATAAGCTCTTCATGACTTCCTTCTTCCACTATCTGGCCATTTAAAAGGAGAATGATACGATCACAAAATCTGGTGGATGCAAGTCTGTGGGAGATAAAAATGGAAGTCTTTCCCCTTGCCATATCGTTGTATTTAAGATAGATATCATTCTCAGCTATAGGATCAAGTGCTGCAGTAGGCTCATCAAGAGTAAGTATAGGGCCATCTTTGTATAGCGCTCTTGCCAGCATCAGCCTCTGCATCTGACCTCCGGAAAGATCAACGCCTTCTTCATATACATCTCGTCCAACTTTTGTGTTGTAACCTTCAGGAAACTCAACTATCTTTTCCTCAAGGCCTGCTTTTTCAATACAATCCTTTATTCTGTCTTCATCGAAATCATCTTTTCTCTGCGCTACATTTTCACTGATACTTCCTGCCAGGACTGAGAAATCCTGAAATACTGCAGAAAACAACTTGTAATAGTCTCTTCTGTTATAATCCCTGATATCCTCTCCGTTTAAAAGGACACATCCTTCAGTTGGATCCAAAAGTCCGCAAACAAGTTTGATCAAGGTTGTTTTTCCTGCACCATTAAGACCTACTATTGCCAGCTTTTCTCCAGGTTTTATGGTCAGATTCAGGTTTTTAATCGTAAATTCTTTTGCCTCAGGATACTTGTAACTTACATTTTCCAGAGTAATCTCATATTTATCAAAAGAATCTGTATCAAGTGGCTTGCCATCTTCAAATTTGAAAGGTTCTTCCCATTCTATGAATTCTCTAACCCTTGAAATATCAATGCTCTCCTTGTGAAATGTCAAAAAGCCTTCAAGAATTCCTTTTACCCATTCTGTAAAACCACCAATCGCGCCAAAATATAGCAAAAACTCTGAAGCAGACAACCCTTTATCCAAAGTCATTTTGATAAGGATCGCGTATGCAATACCATTTCGCAAAAAAGTCAGAATCACATCACAGATATTTCCAACAAATCTTTTCTTCTGACAACCAAGAAGATATTCCCTGTATGCCTTCTCAGCCTTGACACTAAGTTCATCTACCCAGTTCTTGAGCCCAAAAATCCTGATATCCTTGGCAAGTGCCCTGTCTGTAGCTTTCTTCATCAAATAATCCATTTCCATATACAGATTATTTTCATATTCAGGATCAATTGCCGTCTCATCAATTCTTTTACTGATGAGATAACTGATACCTGTTGTCAAAACAACAACTGCCATAAGTATCAGATCAAGCCCTGACACAATAAAAATAAAAACAACAAACCCCAAAATGTTACTAATTAGTTCCTGAAGAGTCTCCCAGATATGTTCAGTGGCATCGCTGTTTCCATTTGTAGCACTCCTCGCTTTTAAATGTGCAGCCATAAAATCAGTATCCAAGATGTTTTCATAGGACGTGTCTGAGAACTTTGTGGTTAAATCATAGATAATACTTGACCTTACATCAATTCTTCCAAATATCTTATTTGCAATAAAGTATCCAATTAGCGATGAAAAAACAATGAGTAGTCCACTAAACAGGAGTATCGCTCCTATAAGAGATGAAAAGCTCTCTGCCTGCTCAACTTTCTTTAATATAACCGGAGTCACCAATAGTCTCGTTACAGTAAGCGAAGCTTTTACAACGCCGATTGTCAATACCACCCAGATAACCTTTTTATTTACTTTCCATGCTTTCCTAAGCATATATAAGAGATTCTGCCACATATTGTATTTGGGTTTCTTCTCTTTTCCACTGTCACTCATTTCCCTACGCCTCCTCATGTACTGAATATTTCTCCCCTTCTGTGACGCTCTTATCCTACCATACAAAAACACCCCCAAATCACTTTGGGGATGAATTGTCAATTTTGGGTGACGAATTGTAATGCAGCCATGGTACCAAGGGACGGGGTTTGTGGTCAATCACTCTTGAGGGATCAGTATTTCTGTTGTAAATGCTCCATCCTCGCTGTTTCTGCTAAGGTATCCTCCAAGTCTGTCAACTATGCCATCCATTCTGATCAGCCCCAGACCATGTCCTTCACCCTTAGTAGTTCCAAAGAGCTTTCCAATCTTCTTTAGCTTTTTTCCTGCTGTGAGATTGGTGAAAGAAATATAAAGCTGACTGCCTTTCATATCCATATATACGCGAATCATGCGTTGTTCTATAGGAAGTTCCATGCTTGCTTCGATTGCATTATCAAAAAGATTTCCTATGATGCAGCATAGGTCCAGCTCCGACATCTTGAGTTTAACCGGTATATGAGCGTCTACACTTACATTTATGTCCTTTGACTGGGCCAGGGAAATCTTGCTGTTAAGAATCGCATCAGCCATGGCATTTCCAGTCTTAATGACTGTATCTACTGTGTTGAGATCAGTATCAAGCTCATCCAGATACGCCTTTATGCCTTCCATGTCGCCGTTTGATGCAAGAGCCTTCATCATCTGAATATGATTGCGGTAGTCATGGCGCCAACCACGCATCTTCTTGTACATGTTGTCGACTTCCTTATAATGGGTCTCAACAAGTTCTCTCTGGTACAGTTCTATTTGATTGTCGATTTTCTTAGAAAAAAATCTCATACATTCCCCAACATGCTTAATTGAATTCTATTATTGCACGGTTAACCTTCTCGTAACTTCCTCTGGGAAGCGGTACTGTTTCTCCTGAATTGAAGAAAATATCCGTCTTTGTGACTTTGCTGATCTGTGTAAGATTGACGATGCATGAGCGTCCAACTCTGTAAAACCTCTCATCAAGCTCTTTTTCCTCATCACTCAAAGTTTTCTTGATGGTGTACTCCTTATCCGCATGAACAGTGGTGTAGTTGCCTCTTACATCGATGAACCTGATTCTGTAAATAGGAACAAGATTAGTTTCACCGCCGCTCTCAAGCATCAGTGCCTTTTCATCTTTGCCGAGTTTACTTACAGCGCGGTCCAGCACTTCGCTAAGCTTCTCTTCCCTAACAGGCTTCATAAGATAATGCAGTGCCGATACTTCATATCCTTCAGCAATATAGTCTGAGTACCCCGTTATGAATACGATCTGAGCACTGTCGTTGGTCTTTCTAAGTTCTTTTGCCAAAGAAACACCGTCCATCTGGCCCATCTCAATATCCAGCAAAAGAATCTGATAATCCTTACAGTCCTCATATTCAAAAAGGAACTCTTCTGCCGATGAAAACATGTGAATATCGGGCTTAACACCGCTCTTATTAGCCCAATCAGTTACGATATCTTTTATGAAATTTCTGTCTATCTCTGTGTCATCACAGATTGCTATCTTGTATACGCTGCTCATCCAAAATACCTATCTTATTGCAAATCCATTCATACAATTCTACTACCGACTTATCGTCTGTAGCAACATGAATTCCCGGTAAAGCAGCTGTTCCCTCACGGGACAGATCAATATTCTCCATGCACCAGCAGCCTTCTTTTTCTCCTCTGTTCAGAATTCTGTCATGAACAGTCTGGTGATCAGCTTCCAGCACAACTAAATGTGTATCAATACCGTCTTTGCGCAGATTCTCAATGATCCGATAAGAGTTCTGCCTAAGAAGTGTCATAGGTACAATAACATTCTTATGGAAATTCTCATGAATATCCTTTATAAGTTTGTAGCAAAAATCTCCCCAAAGCTCATAGTCTTCAAAAATAAAACCATACGGATGGTCAGGATAATTGTCGCGCACTGCATTTCCCACTGCTTCCGCGTCAAATATCAATGCATCCTTCATCTTACCCTGCATATATTCCGCAAGTGTTGACTTTCCAACACCATATGGTCCACTAATCCAAATTACCATCTTGTTCCTCATCTTTCGACAATATAACAGTAAAACAGCCGCTAACAATTAACTCTTCGTTGCCACTATTTCCCTAAGATGTGATATCCAAGCTGTCAATTGTTCATCGCTTAACTCTTTCAATGCCGCATTATATCTTTGAAATGAGTTAGAATCCTCTTTCTCCATGTATTTCAGAGCTTTTTTGGGTCCAAAGTAATGCAGCTTCTTGGCATCATAGTAGATTTCCAGACTATCAACCAAAAGCCAGTGCCATCTGTAAAAACCCTCAGCATCTCCTCTTCGAGTACGAAGAAGCATTTTCTCACACCACTCTACTTCCCGCCTAACCTCTTCGTCAGTTTTTAATGGCAGGTTACTTATATAGTTGTTTACTTCTGCTTTCAGTTTTGATGCAGTTCCATTATTGTCCATAAGAATCTGACCATCAAAGACCTGAATAAACTCATCTGGATCATATTCTTCTTTGAAGGTCTGTGCTGGATATGCCCAGACATCAAGTACTGTGCCATCTACTATTGATGCATCATGTGTCTTAACGTTATCCGTAATTATTAAAGCATCAAAATCGCTGTTTTCATTAGCGCTTCCGTCTGCAAATGAACCGTAAACTATAATTGCTTCTGGGCAATATTTTTCTTTTATGTATTTTATGATTGGTTCCATTAGTTACAGCCTCGCTTCAAGTTTCTTAAGTTCTTCTCCGAATGCCTCATCGTTATGCTCCATCATGCATTTATAGAATTCATCGAAAGAGGCAATCTTAACATCATTAACTTCACGCTTACTACAGCTAAATCCACCTGCTGGGACTTTTGCTCTACATCCAAATACAGAGAAAAGAAGTCCAGTTCCCGGATTCCACTCTGCTATAAAATCCCAAGCTGGAACAAGATCCTCAACTGTAATATCCAATCCCAGTTCTTCCTTCACTTCTCTTACAGCAGCTTCCTCAGGTGTTTCCCCTGCCTTCACAGCTCCACCGGTAGCATCCCACATTCCAGCATAGTACTTGGCTTTTAGTGAACGTTGCTGCATTATATACTTTCCAGCACCTTCTCCAGACGCTGGGCTGTCGTTAGTTTTAAGTATTACAAGAATCTGCTTGAAGTAATCTCCTTCACTTACAGGCGCATGCTTTGGAACAATACGTCTCTGGCTTACACCATCTCTTGTGAATGCTTCGCGATATTCTTCCTCTTCTTCGCTGGCAAAAAGTTCATCACAGAACTGATTCCATTTAATATCATAATCTTTGTGTTCAAGAAGAGTCATATCTCCTGGCGTAAAGATTCCTCTTTTCTGCGCCTCACCCACAAACTGCCATGCCCAGTCTTCAGTTTCAGCTATAACAGCCTTAACATAAGAAAATCCAGATAACTTCGCTAGATATAAGCGAGTATGTCCATCCAATGCTATATATCTGTCATTCCATGGTATGACTTGAATAACAATATCGTCTTCGCAATCTACAAAGCTTTTTACTGCATCCAACTTATCCTTATCTATAAAAAACTGTGACGGCTGAATATCCTCCAGTTTTATCTTGATTTCCTCTTCATTAGGATACTCTTTTATTATTGTCCCAGCTGCATCTAAAAATATGCATATATGAGGTGCATGAAAACGAAACTGCTCAATAAGTTCTCCATATACAGATTTATTCTTTCCTCTAATTACTGCAGAATCCTTAGTAATTATCTCAATTTCATAAGGTTCATCTTCAATGATATAAGCTCCATGCTGATTAAGAACATTTTGAGAAAATCTATTGTCATCATAAGTATCTATTCTTGTAATGTCCATCTCTCAATATCTCCTACTGCCGCTGTATCTTTCATCTGTCACATCATAGATGTCCAGGCCATGGTCCTTGATATATAGTCTCTGGAAATGATTGTACATATCCCTCTGACTATAAAGAAGTGTACTGCTTGGATTGCCATACTTTTCTGCCAACTCCATAAATGATGGGGTGGAGTTATAGAAAGCGTCATCAAGCTTTTCCACGTGTGCAATCAGCGCCTCAAAGCCCATTTCTCTGTACTCATTTATATTCTCCGGTGTAAGCGAAATGATAAGGAGCCTATTTTCTTCCTGCTTATATGATTCACTCGTGCACCATTCTGCCTCTGTCTTGAAAACATTTGTATTAAGCAGTTTCTTGGTGCTTGGTAAAAGAGCCAAATCTTCTGCCGAAAGTCTGATATTTGCTAAAGTTGCTCCACGTCCCTCTTCGTGTGGAACAAACAGTCTTTGCTGTGCCACGCCACACTCACGAAGGCATTCTGATAACTGATCTATCTGAGAAGCATTCTCATGTGTCGCCGGAATACCACAACTAACCTCAATACCTTCTTTTTGCGTAGCCTCAATAAGCGAAAGCATATATTCATAATCGCCTGATCTTCCGCAAAACTTGTTATGATAATCTCTCGTTCCGTAAAAAGTAAAATTCAGATGTTCTATCCCATGTTCACATAGCTTATGCATAAGTGATATGATCTCATTTTCTTCTCTAAATCTCATACCATCAAACTGCATCAGCTTTCCGCCAATAGAACCGATAGAGTTCATGAAATCGATTGCCCTAAACATCTGCGGCATATCCATAGAGTAACCATAAGAGAAATTAAAATCCAACTCTGGCCTGTTTGTCTTTATCCAATCATAAAAAGATTGTGCAAACTCTTCACTTTCCTCATAGGGTAATCCAACCGGATTCTTCTCCCATGAAAGAAGACAATACCTGCAATGACAATTGCATGGTGCGCATAGCGTCTGTAAACTTATGCCCTTTGTCTTCATAATAAATTCCCCAACCATTATTTATTCTCTCCATAATTTACTATTATTATCTGCTCTTTATCGTATGATGTCCTCTCCACCAGCTTTCCGTCATGAAAATAGCTAGATCCTCCATGATTCTGGCCTTCTATGTCAATTGGATTGATCATCAGCACATCTTTAGCCGCAAGAAAAGACTGCTTGGCATATTCATCACTTTCTACTTGTTTCCAGTCATCAGTAGTAAATGTTACATAGACCGGCCAAATCAGCAGGCTATCGGTCTTGAATCTTTCAGGATAGTCCCATAAATCTCCACATAATGCAATAGTGATTTCCTCGCCACGAAGACAAAAGCTATCAACAGATGTCCCCTCCTGATAATGTTCATCTGTCTTGGTATACTTCTTCCAGCCTTTGGAAATTCTTCTGTAATTATTTATTATCTTCCCTTCAGATATCGTAATGCTCTTTCAATCTGACTCATATTAAAAGAAATATCTTTATCCTTACATCTGTATGAAACCAGTCCAATTGTCATCTAAACTTTACCTCATACAAGGGATGTGACTCGTACCAATCACATCCCTTTCGCATTTTATCTATTCTTTTTGATTCCTTTTAACCTGGCAATTTCTCTGACATATCTGTCCACCTGCTCACCTTCGGTCACGTCGTAGTCTTCCCTAAGGTTTTCTATCAGTCTCTGATAGTCTTTGATAGCCTTATCGTATTCCTTATGTGATTCATGGAGCTGCGCCATTGAGCAAAGACCTTCAGCGATTCTGGGCTTTTCCTGCATGTCAAAAGACTTTTCGTAAGCCTCCAGAGCCTTATCATACATGCCAAGTTTGACATATCCATCGCCCAAATCACAAAATGCCTGCCACACATCAGGAAACTCTTTTACCATTGCTTCCCAGTTTTCTTTTGCCTCTTCTAAACGGCCTTTCCCAAATGCCACATCGCCTGTGTACAAGAGATACTGATGATTCTTTTTGGCTTTCTTCATCTGCTCAATATACGGAATTGCTTCATCATATCGACCATCGGCAATCATGTTTTCCAAAAGAGCGTACAGGCATCGATAATTTCCCGGATGTTTTTCTAACAGTTCTTTAAAGAAGCGAATCACTTCAAAATGATTATCATACCACTCATCGCCGCAGACACCACCATTAGCTTCAAGGAAATCAACCCATCCGCCCTTATCATCCGGATCCATCTCCAATACTTTTTGTGCATAGTCCGAAGCCAGTTCGTGATCACTACGTGCTCTGTGATTGTATATACTTGCAAGGTTTCCAATAGCTCGTATATCCTTTGGATCCTGTTTAAGCCTATCTTCCAAAAAGCTGATTGCCTGCCTGAATGTATCAGGATGAATTCTTCTTTCGTTAAAGATCATGTTCTCAATGCGCTGCATCTGTTCCTCGTAAGGAAGCTCAAAAAGCTCATCGATGCTGACACCAAAGAATATTGCAAGCTTTGGAAGCAGGGATATATCCGGGGCACTTGCTCCTGTCTCCCACTTGGAAACCGCCTGATACGATACCCCGAGGTACTCAGCCAGCTCCTCCTGCTTTGCCTGTTTTTGTAATCTAAAATACTTAATCTGTTTGCCTATCATATATAATCCTTCCTCAACCCAGTGTTGAATTTTTCTATAAAGGAATGGCCATCTCTTTTCTATAATCAGATTATAGGCACAGATTTTGTATGATACAATCGATAGTATTTTTAGTTTGTTCTATCACTAGTTGAGTTGAAAAAAGTTTTTTCACGAACTCTACTCAAGGTCTTTCAACCCATCATATAATTCATTGAAAGATTTCTTCTTCGAACATCTCCCGTCTTTCGCCAATCCGGGTCTTCTACAAATTCCAACTTCACATCCCACTGTGGAGATATTCTTAACTTCTTACAGTATTTTTCAAATAATTCCTTCGCTTTTTCTCTATCCATCTTCTTATCCTCCAATAGCGCCTAAGGATTTTGTGTGAACTACTTACTTTTGTTAAGCCACTTCTCCCTAAATTCAGTCTGTTCCTCTGTATGAAACCAATGCTCACCATTTGGCATAACGGTAAGATCAGCATTTATAGATTCTGCAAATCCCCTCATTGTATCTATTGATTGGAGATGATCTCTTTCACCATATAAAATACAGGTCTGTACATTCCATGTAACCGGATGTTCCCTTACCCAGCTTAAGTAGTCCCATGAAAGAATCATATCTTCGGAAATCGATATAATACCTTTTTCTTTAAGTTCTTCCTCTGTAACATTTGCCCCAACCATCATATCTTTTATCAAACGTTCCATGTCAACAATAGGAGAAACAAAGAACGCTTTCTTTATCATGCTGCCAACGCCCGAAATCATCAAAAAGTATGCTCCTAAACTACTGGCAATAACAGTAAGTGGGCCATATTCTTTATACAGCGCTGTAATGTACTCCCTAAACTCAGGCTCCGCCTCCCATGGGTTTTCTGCTTTGTAATCAAAACCGAATATCTCATATTCAGGAAAAAGAGGTTTAAAAGTCCCAGCAGCACTGGCTGTACCACCTTTTCCATGTATATATACAAGTGCATTATCTGACATAGATACTCCTTTAACTCCCAATTACTGCTTCATATATTGTCTTAACTATATCATCCTTGCTAAGTTCTTCGGTTACAGACTTTTCTTCCAATACATCTGAGTAATCTTTCTCAACCCACCAACTACGCATGGCTTCTTCACCAAACTCATTATGTTTTGGTCTTGTCTGATGCCTGACTAAAGTTTCCTCAAAAGGAATATCAAAATAATACGCAAAAACCTCTGAACCATACAAGTCATTGGCAAGCTCAAATAACGGTTTGTACCAATCCGCCACCATTATTCCTTCAAGTATCACTATTTCACTGTGTTCGCTGCCATATTTCAATAGCTCTTTTAACAAGGGCAGCGCCAAAGTATCAATTCCATCACTAACGTTAAGAATCTCTCTTCTAACTACATCTTGAGAAATCAGCATAGTGTTGCGTCCAAACATACCTTGTAATTCCCTGGATACTGTTGTTTTTCCACTGCCTGAATTTCCTCGTAATATTATTAACTTGTGCATATTCTCCTCTTCAAAAAAATCTACTATTCCCCAAATCCCGCAAATGGCACATTATTTATCAAGCATTCTGTAGCGTCTTCGATATCTTCAGGATCAAGTTCTTCTCCTTCGCGAGCGCTGCACTCAAATTCATCGACTATATTCTCGATCAGTACCATATCAATGAACAGCTGTAGATTTGAAAGCTCCTCGTCAGAAATGTTTGTCTCGCTCTTGTAGCCATCAAGCACTGTATCAAAATATCTTTTCATGCCTTCCATGCGTTTCTCAGGATCCGGCTCATTCTGGTACCATCCGGTTCCATGGATCCAGAGATTAGCAAGGTCAAACATGTACCAGCAATACATACAGTTATCAAAATCAAAGACTGTGATATCTCCGGTATTCATGTCTATATGATAATTTCCGTCGCTGAAGTCGAAGTGAACAAGTCCGTAAGCATCTTTATTCATAGGAAGCTTATGGAAGTTTTCCAAGCGCTCTCCTATTACCTTTTTCAGCTCTTTATACTCATCAGGTATCAGAGCATTGATATATTCCACGTTATATTTGTCGAAGTACTCAGGTCTTTTGTTCTCAGGCTTGTATTCCTTAGACAATCTGTGAATAGCTCCAAGCGCTTTTCCAGTATTATAGAAATACTCCGAAAGTGGCGCACCATCTCTGTATCTGTAGCCATTATCTGAAATCAGCATTCCCCTTGCATATGAAAAGAGTATTGCAAAACACTCATTCTCATCCTGATAAAATGACTCGACAAGCTTTCCGTTTATAGAAGAAATCACATCTACCACAGGAGCGCCAGCTTCTGCGAGATAATGCACAAACTCTGCTTCAGCCAAATACTCTTCAGCACTTCTGTCGCCAAGAATCGAAAGCCTTAATACATATTCCGTTTTCCCTTCTCTGTCGCATACATAAACAAGATTACGCCCACCTTCATGTCCAGGCACTTTACTGATTACATATCCCTCTAAGTTATACAGATTCTTAGCATCTTCAAGAAATTTGTCCAATAGTATATCCCTCCATTGTCATATCCCAATTTCTAAATGTATCCGCATCCTATTAAAGCTCATCCATAGTTGTTATGTCCTGTGAATCACTGAAACATGAGTGATCTTGTTAACCTCGTCAGGGTACTCTTTTTCAAAATGCATACCTATTGCTTCTGCTGTCTTGTAGGATGCTTCATTTGTATATTTGCAATAGGAATACAATGATGGATAATCTGTGTTCTCGAAAGCCCAGTCCCTGACTGCCTGCGCTGCTTCCTTGGCATAGCCTCTTCGCCAATACTTCTTGTGAATGTGGTATCCGATCTCAGGCAAGCTCTCTCCGTCTATATTCTGGATTGTGATTCCACAATCTCCGATAAACTCGCCTGTTTCTTTCAAAACAACTGCCCATAGTCCAAATCCGTACTTGGCGTAGTTGTCCAGATTCCATTCAATCCAGCGTCTCGTCCTTGCCTCATCAAACGGTGCCGGATAATGCTGCATCGTCTCAGCGTCAGACATTATTTCATATAACGCATCAAAATCATCCAAAGTATACTCTCTTAGTATGAGTCTTTCTGTTTCTATCATCATTCAATCTTCACCCTTAAATACGCTGTAGGCTCTTATGTTCCTTTCTATATATCCTTCCTGAAGCATATAATCCTATTTGCTTCCATCTACCGCATCGGGATTTTTGTTTTTCTTGATTTTCGATGCTGCTTCGTTCGAATTTCAATCCTTTCCGGCATCGGATTTTCACTTTCTCTAGTTTTCGTTGCCAAGCCAGTAAGATTTCATCTACTCTAGGCATCGGGATTTCTTTTTTCTCAATTTCCGATGCTTGGTCGACCTAATACAGCCCACTCAAGACACCGAAAACTCACTTTTACTTAATTTTCGATGCCTAGCCAACCATATCCGGTTCACTCGAGACAACGGAAATTCATTTTCTCTTGATTTCCGATGCCAAGTTGCCACCTCCGTCAGCTTCTTCGTCAGCTTCCACCATCTAACAACATTCTCAACTCTCCACAACAATCAGCGGAATTCTTGACTCCTCTGCGGTCAGGCCTGCGTGGGCACCAGGCATTGTCTGAGCGCCCTTATGTGTAATGTAGATTGAAGTATCAGATGTTGCCAGAGCCACATAGTCGCCAATACTATCCGAAAGCCCAGGTCTGTCCTCTCCTGGCCCGAACAGCTTCTCTTCCAGGACTTCTTCTCTCGTCAAAAGAATGAAGTCATCCCCAAAATTCCTTCTAAATATCTCAGGAAACGCCTTCTGATATTCCTCTTTTACAAAAAAACTCATAGTGCGAGGCTCCAGCGAAGGCATGCGAACAAGGCAATCAAGCACCTCTGGATAATCCATAAGACACAGGTTCTTACTATCAATATGGCTATGATCAGCAGTGACGAAAAGAAGCGTATCTGAAAGCCCTGCTGCCCATTCTTTTACCTTCTCCTCAATATCAACCAGCACAGCATGCGACTCCTCGCTCGTAGTTCCGGTTCTATGCAGAGTTGAATCTGGCTCATCCCAATAAATATAAACGAACTGTCTTCCAGGATCCTCACACAGGTTCTTTGCCCTAGCCAGAACATCATCAAAAGTCTTAGGGTAAGGCTCCATATAAGGCATTGAAGTACTACCCCTGCTGCCTGCTTCACTGATCTTGGCCTGAATCTGTTTGTATGGAGTGTATTTATTAGCAACGTTGTAATCAGCCGCCTGAACAGGTTCTGACTCCACAGTCTCCTCAGTAATCTGCTCAAAATTTCTAAACACTGTAACATTCTTATCTATCTGAGGATAATACACATCCCATCCAAGCCATCCATGCTCGTTGGGATAAAGGCCGCTAAGGAGCGATGTTGTAGCAGCAACCGTTGTAGGCGGATAAACAGAAGAATATGTATCTACTAGGTGCGAGCGGAAAAAGCCATCCTCCTTGAGATGCTTCTTAACAATAGAATCTCCCATGGCATCCAGCAAAAGAACTATCACGTTCTTGTAGCCTTTATCAAGATATTTATCTGCTATATCAAGCGTATTTGCAGTAGTTTCAGCCCCAAAATTCTTTAAAATGGAATTTGACAGATTTACAAGACAACGATTGTAATCCGGGCCTCCTGCCCTCAGTCTGTCATTCATACATTCTCCTCCAATTTCCATATCTATCTACGTCTTCGCCGTTTACGATTTCTTTTGGCAAAGTTTTTACTCTTTTCAGTCTGCTCCATCATAAGCTCAAGCTTTTTCTTGGAATCAGTCTCTTTCTCTATCTTCTTCTGAAACTCACTCTTCCTGTATTCAGTAAGAGTCTCCTCCACTTGATTGTAATCACGTTCAAAGAGAATATTGCTGATAGTCTCAGAAAGCTCATTCTCAGGAATGGTATCAGGAACAAGATCGCAGATTTTGCCTATTACAAAGTCCTTGCTCTTTTCCTTATACTTGGCCATTCCATATTTCTGCTGAATCTGAAAGAGCTCAGGTCTCCATAATATCTTGAGCTTGTTTTCCAGCATAACACTGGGATTCCGAGAAGGTTTCTTTAGCATATAAAAATCCAGTGCTCCATCCGCCTCTTCTACAGTAATAATGCCCCAATGCGCCGGAACATGCTCATTTATATGCATTCCATGACTTGAGCCCACAACGACTATGTTGCTGTCAAAAAATCTGTCGTAATCTTTGACCTGATACGAAAGCCTTGCATAGGTGTCAGCATCACTTTTAATCTCAATGCCAAAAAGGCTCTTTTCTGTTACCATCACAATATCTGCCCTTGAACGGCCCATAGTCTTTTCTTCAATTATTCGAACCTTCCCATATGTATCTTCCAGGAAGTCAAAAAGCGGTTCTCGTATATCTTTATCTTTTAACATAATTTTTGGTCCTAGGGGACGGGGTTAGTGGTCCACTTTCTCTGTAAGTAATCGAAGTTCTCTATTCTCTACGCGGTAGATATTTCCGACAATGTCTACTTTCCCATCCTTTATAAAGAATGCGCTCATATCCTCCATAGCATACACCACGCGGTCTTCAGACATTCGAAGTGTCTGTTCCAAGCGCCACTTATCTTCAGGGTCATGATGGCAACTAACTGTAAAGTCAGTAAATCCCAGTCCATCAAAGGGTTCAAAGGAATCAAAGAAATCCACGGTATCTTTTGCCATATTCATTGAACCTGCACTGACACCGAATATAGCAGCATGAGAATTAAGAATCGCCTCATAGCAGTTCTTTTCCCGAATCAGATTAAGTTGATCCTCGCATGCTCCGCCGCCCATAAGGAATATACAGCCTGCCTTCTCCACCAGCTCTTTGGCCACAGATGGTTCTGTTCGATTATCTATCACGCAGTGCTTCTCAAACGCCAGCCCCTGCTCAACAAACATTTCATGCATGCCATCGCAATCATCGTCATTCTGCGCATAATCAAGTGGACAGGCTGTGATAAAAACAATACTCTTCCTGTCAGTCAGCTCTTTTCGTAGCCTATCTGCTATTTCTTCCGAAAAATGATGATCTGGAAATCCGCTAAATGCTGCCGTAAATTCTTTTCTCATTTGTTTTTCTCCTAATGGTCCTAGGGGACGGGGTTAGTGGTTCATTTTGAAAAATCACCAATCTCTCCAAGTAGTTTGCCAAGGCTATGATATTTTCCTGAGTATATAACTGGATTCAATACTGTCAGATCGATATCGAAGGTATCCTTTGGTGAGAGCTTCTCGTCCATCTGAACATTTCGAATATGGCAGAAAAAGGTCGTTGAATCTCCTGTTTCTACTGATCTTGCCACCTCACATTCATATACCCATGGACTTTCATCAAGGGTTGGAACATCCAAAACAGCTCCACGACTTACACTATACGTGATACCATTCTTATCTCCATCCTTGGCATGCTTGGTGCCGAAGTAATCCATAAGTGGCAGCATCTGTGTGTTTACGAGATTCGCGCTAAATACGCCAGTTCGTATAACATTCTGCTTGGTTTTCTTCGTTCCAAACATGCTCACAACAAGCAGATATTCATCGCCCTGTTCACAGGTAGCACTAACCCATGTTATAGGCGCAAAATTATGTGAACCATCCTCATTGTTAGTTCCAATAATAAACGATGGCTGAACACACATGGAAAATTTAGGATCAACGGATTTTCTTTTCATGTTCCAAACCTCTGTTTTAATATCGCAAATAGACTCTCTCTATCTGCATCCTGTAGCTGCGTCTTCTTACGAGGTGCATAATGATGGCCAAATTCTTCATCAGTATATTCATTACCATTGATAATCACTGGCTTCCCGAATCGCGGTCTGCAGTGCATATGAAGATGTGGATCAGGCTCTGACGTTTTATAAAAATCATTCATCAGGCAGCTCCAGTTACAAACATCCGCGCCTAAGACTTCTTTTAGACAGCCTTCAACCATCTGAATAACTGTTCTGAGACTTTCCCATTCTGTGCTATCCAGTTCTGCTAAAGATGCACAGTGCCTCCTTGAAACAACGATACATCGTCCAACATAATCCTGCTCATCTGCAAGGTATACTGACCAATACTGATTCTCATACAGTAGATATTTCCTGTCTTCGTCCGTAAGATTACACCAACTACAGTTATTCATCCTCTATCCTCATCCGCTTATCATGAATCAAACATGAAATTACCAACGCTTCATGTTCTTCTCAAATTTCTGCTCATAGGATTTTTTCAGCTCATCGGCTGTAATTCCGTAGCAGAGCATAACATCATTGTAATACATGAGAACATCAGCCATTTCTTCAACGAGGTGTTCTCTCAACTGAGGATCTTCTGACGCTTTCGTGCCACCATTTTTCTTGACGATATCCACCACTTCACCTATCTCGCCAACCATCCACAGCAGCTTATTCTTCCCGGTCTCTGGCCCAATAGGTTCCCATTTATCTTTATACTTATCCTGCAGAAGCCTCTGCATTTCCTGCATCTCATTTATAGAAAAATCCGCCATCATGTCCTCCCCATGTTACTTTTTCTTTATCACAATTTCAAAACTGCTATAAGTTCTTCACCGTCCATCTCTCCTGTTTCCTCAAAGCCAAAAGAACGATACAGGTCAGCAGCTACTTTGTTTTCAGGTTCGTATGAAAGCCAGCAAAATTCAGCTTCGCCACATGGCTTGGTGCGAATGTAATCCAGGGCAAGCTTCACTGCTTCTTTTCCGTATCCTTTACCCTGATACTTTTTATCTATCATGAGGCGCCACAGATTATAATTCCCCTTAGCTATTTCTGGTGCATCTTCCCAATAATCATCGATATCAAATCCAATCATGAGAAAGCCAACTGGTATTTCTCCATCGTAAATACCAAAAGGAAATGCATAGCCATTACCTGTAATAGCTGTGTATGCCTCAATAATGCTAGTATCATTAGCTGCCACAAAGCTCTTTTGCTCATCTGAAACATTTAACTTCAGCAGTTCCCAGACATTTTTCCCATTTACTCTTTCAAGTCTCAACATATCAAGTAAGCTCCTCTATGAAGTTAAGGCTTCGCATCGTTGCCATCTCATCTCTGGACATCTTGCGAAGTTCATCTGCAGTAACCCACTTATAATCCATTGTTTCACCTTCTTGTAAAACAATGCTATTCTTATCCACGTCTGTGACGCATAGGTAATCAACGTAATATGTCTTATGACTGTGGTGTAACACTCGTCCAATTTCAATAAGCTCACTAGCTTCTATTCCCGTCTCTTCACGAAGCTCTCTCTGAGCACATGTAAGTGGATTTTCTCCCTGTAAAGCAGAGCCTCCTGCTGTAGCTTCCCACATTCCGCCCAGGTGCTTTCTCCTGTCTCTCTGCATTATCAGATAGCTTCCGTCGGTGTGCTTAACTATAATTTCGCTCACTAAATGAAAATACCCATCAGGTACATCTTCACCGCGAACCAGTGTCACATCACCAATCTTGTTTAGTTTAGCGTCATAGGCGTCCCATAGCTCAATGGTCCTAGGGGACGGGGTTAGTGGTCCATTTTTCATATTACTCATAGTGCCTTCTCCATCAGGTCAAATCTTCCTTTGCGCCAGTCTGCGTATCCCCTGGCTTCGTATCCATTATGGCGGTACAGTCTCTGGGCAAAAGGATTCTCGGTAAATGTATCCAGTCTTACCGCTTTGTAGCCCATATCCTTGATCTGTTCTTCTATATGCAAAAGAACTCTTTTCCCAATGCCCTTGTTCTGCATATTGGGCGAAACGCAGAATCTATGCAACACATAATAAGAATCACCATAGCACCATTTAGCATTGTTGTACGCTTCATCGCTCTCATCACTTATTACATAGAACACGGCAAGTTCATCTTCTTCATACGCCACAAATAGACTGTTTTTCTTTATATCCTCTTCAAAATCATACCTGGCAGGATACACCTCATCCCACTGGTAAATGTCATTCTTTTCCATCTCGACAATGGCGTTCTTAACCAAATTGCAGATTCCATCCAAATCCTGCATTGTGCCTAATCTGTAAGTCATAAATTATCCTTCCCAATAGATTTTTTCATATCTCCCCTTACAATAATCACTATTTTACCAGTAAACACGCGGCTTCACAATTTCTTCAGCAAAAAAGCTCTCGAGTTTTTATACTTCGAGAGCTTCTTATAATTCACTTAATATATTTTTGGACCACTAACCCCGTCCCCTAGGTCCATTTTGCAGAACGTTATACTGCATTTGCAGTGGTTTTATCTTCTACCTTTTTCAGTAGTTCCTGCTTTTCGCCCTTCTTGCTCCAGGAGTTCATTGTCTTAGCAAAAGCAATGAGTCCCACAAGCATAGCAACCATAACAGCTATAGTAAATACCAGAAGCGGGATAAAGTAACCAAAATATGGAAGCTGCATGATTGCTTCAACATCAGCTGATGTAAGGTTATCTAAATTCATGTCCCCTGTCGCAACAATAAGAGCTATGATCGGCATATCGAAAACAGCATGCGCCAGGATTGGAACTACAAGAGAAAGCACGTCATATTTCTTTTCCCCTGTTACCCTGGCCTTTCCATAGAAATATCCCATAAAGAACTGATACAGAATATGTCCTGGCAAAAAAGCTCTCAAGAGATTTCCGCTGCCGCTTATAGCAAACTCAATGTTCTCGATCAAGGTGAAACCTACGCCAACGATAACGGCAACAATGATCACATCCCTCCAGCTCTTTACTTCAGTATCCTTTATAAGTGCAAGTCGGAAAAAGAGATACTTAAAGCATTCCTCAAACAGTGCTGCTGTAAGAAATGCTGTCAGGAATCCAGCTATAATAGGGTTAAATCCAAAAAACATATCTCTTTCAATAGGGGAAATCATTGAAACGATAAGCGCAACCACAAGCGCCAACACGCCGAAGAAAAAGTACTTTGCTACTTTCTTTTTGGAAAAAGGCTCCCCCGCCTTCTTTTTGAGAACCCATCTTAAGATCAGTAAATCAACAACAATTTCAATTAGCGCAACAATAAACAATTTTTTCATCCTCCCTCAAAATTTATCTAAATAAATGTTACACCATTTATTGCCACGCAAATTATTAAAAAAGCGTAAAATCTCGAATTGTCCGACAATGGTCCTAGGGGACGGGGTTAGTGGACCATTTTTCATTATCATATTGCAATTCCTTTTCTGTACGTATATAATTCAAAAAGTTATTTTTTTAATCTAAATGATCTTTTATAGGAGTAGTTATGCCAAGAAAACCCAGAATTATGAGTTCAACTGGCATATATCACATCATACTTCGTTCTGTTAATCAGCATATCCTCTTTGAAGAAGATTCCGATTACACTAAATTCCTACTTATTTTATCAGACTGCGTTAAGAAATATGATAGCCAGATATATGCTTATTGCCTAATGGACAACCACATACACCTTTTGATTCAATCTTCCCAGGATAATCTGTCTAGTCTTTTCCAGAGTCTGGGGAGCAAGTTTGTCAGATGGTACAATAACAAATATTCTCGTAGTGGGCATCTTTTCCAGGAACGTTTTCACAGCGTTGCTATAGAAAATGACAGATCTTTCTTATCTGTGCTAGCCTACATACATAACAATCCAGTTAAGGCTAACGTCATCCGTTTCCCCTCCGAATATCGTTGGAGCAGTTATAACGCGTACTATGGCGCCAAGGATTCTGTAGTCAATGTATCTTTTGCATATAGCATATGTGGGTCTAAAGAGTCTCTGATTCGCTATTTTTCACATGAAAACGAAGTCGCTGATGATGAATTATTCGTAAATGATCATCGTGAAACAGCTCACTTTCTTACTGATGAAAAAGCTTTATCAATCTTCAGATCGTATACAAATCTGTCGTCGACTTCCGACGTTATCAATCTCAAAAAGACAAAGCGTAATGACTATATTCGAGGACTTCGCGAAAAAGGTTTGACCATTAATCAGGTTGCACGACTCATGGATGTTTCAGCGACCACTGTGAAAAGACTATGCAAAATGGACCACTAACCCCGTCTCCCAGGTCCAAACCAGTTCTTAACGGTTGCTATTTCCTGAATGTAGCCTTCGTCGTCATTAGGCGTTTCCAGGATAAATGGAAGTCCCTCGAAAGCTGGATGCATGGCGATACGTTTCATAGCATCCATGTCGATCATGCCCTGTCCGAGCTTCTCGTGGCGGTCTTTGTGAGAGCCTCGCTCATTCTTGCTGTCGTTGAAATGAACTGCTTTGAGGCGGTTAAGGCCAATGATCTTGTCAAATTCATCCAGCACGCCGTCTAGATCATTAACTATGTCGTAGCCCGCATCCCATGTATGACAGGTGTCAAAGCAAACTCCAAGCTTGTCCTTACAATCTACAAGATTGATGATTGCCCGAAGCTCTTCAAAACTCTTACCAACTTCAGAGCCCTTGCCAGCCATAGTCTCCAGCAGAACCGTAGTCTTCATCTCCGGGAAAAGAGCTTTATTAAGCCCTTCTGCTATCTGCTCGACTCCAACTTCTGCTCCCTGCCCTGTATGTGAGCCTGGATGAAAATTGTAGTATTGGCCAGGTAATGCTTCCATCTTCTCTATATCTTTTACCAACATATCAAGGCCGTTGGCCCTTGTTTCAGGGTTCGCGGAGCATAGGTTCATAGTGTAACTTGCGTGCGCTACCAGCTTGCCAAATTTCTCTTTTTCCAGAACACTCAAAAGAGCCTTAACATCCGCAGGCACTATATCTTTGGACTTGCCACCTCTTGGATTTCTGGTAAACCACGCAAAGGTATTACCTCCAAAATCCACCATCTGATGGCCCATTGCCTCGTATCCGTTTGTAACTGTCAAATGACATCCTATATAAATCATAACTGCTGTGTCTCCTCAACCTAAAATGGACCACTAACCCCGTCCCCCTGGTCCATACTTCATATTTCCAGTATATTGCTCTCCATGCTTCGTTTCAGTATTTGGGAGCCTTCTTCCATATGGGCCAGATAAGAAATCATAAGCTTGCGTTCAGGAAGCACATAGCACTTCTGTCCCCATTTGCCGTTGATGCTAAATCCATCACGATATTTCCAGATAAAAAAGCCATAGCCGCCTTCACGGTTCATCTGCTGAATAGAAGTTGCTTCATTTATATACGCTTCTGAAAGAATTCTTTTACCGTCAAAAATACCCTTGTTGTACAGCATAAGTCCGAGCCTGCTCAGTTCATTCACTGTAAGTTTAGTTCCGGAAGCTCCATAGAAATAGCCCTCCGGGCACCTATTATACTCGAAGCGTGTGATTCCGAGTGGTCTGAATATCCTCTCTTCTATGAATGCGCCAAGGTCCATGCCAAGAAATTCAGTAAGGGCAACACCCACCAGATATGCGCTTATATTGTTGTAATTAAAAACTCTTTCATCAGGATCAGCAATTTCTGTCTGAAGGGCAAAATCAATATAACTGCTACCCTCTGGTCTAAATGGAAAATCAGCGACAGACATTGTCAGGAGCCTTTGAATAGTAATCTTTTCAAATGTTCTTTTCTGCTTATCAGAAATCTGCAAGAGCTTATTCTGTGGTAGATAGTGCAGTACTGACTTACTGATATCAAATTTCTTTTCATCAGTGGCAATTCCCACGGCTATTGAGATTATCGCCTTGGTCGCTGAATATATATCGTGAAGATTCTCTGTCGTATCCCCGTAGCTATGCGTCAAAACGCCGTCCTCATACACTTCCACACCATAGACGTCCCAATTGTTTCCATTTATATCCCCAATAAAGGAGTCAAAATTCATACGAAAGTTCCTCCAAACTACAGCCCCGATTATATGTTTTTCCCTTATGGCCGTTTCCCCAAGCACTCTACTATAGTTTAGATGCTACATTCCAAATGAACAACCTCTTTTTGGACCACTAACCCCGTCCCCTAGGACCATTTCTGTAGTATCATAGATATATACGAAAAATAGTATGTGTGGGGGATTTCATATGAATACAGATTCTACCAAGAACAAAGTCACTTTCTGGTCGCTGATATGGCTTCTGGGACTAGCAGGACAGTTGTGCTGGAACATGGAAAATCAGTGGTTTAATACCTTTGTCTATGCCAAGATAGCCAAAGATCCTACAATCATTTCATGGATGCTGGCGATTTCTGCCACAGCGACTACTATCTCGACATTTCTTTTCGGATGTATATCAGATAGAAAAGGCAATCGAAAGAGTCTTGTTTCTATTGGTTATATTCTATGGGGAATCTTCACGATTCTTTTTGGATGTACAGAATTTATGAGGACGTCCAACAGCGATCAAAGTGCAATCATAGGAGTAGCCTTCGCTGTCATTGCTGCTGATGCCATTATGAGTTTCTTTGGATCTATGGGAAATGATATAGGCTTCAATGCCTGGATAAACGACCACATGAATCCTCAAAATGCCGGAGCTCTCGGCGCTGCCATCGCAGTTCAGCCGGTAATCGGCACCATTGTGGGCACTATCCTTGGTGGTCTCCTTGTGGGCGCTGACGACAACTACATGCGTCTTTTCACAGTTATCGGTGGAAGCGTTATAGTTCTTGGCCTCGTATCTTTACTGTGCATGAAGGATTCAAAAGAACTGAAGCCATCCATAAAAGGCTCCTTCTCCGAGCAGTTCTTTTCAATATTCAATGTAAAAGAGTACCTGAAGCACCGCGAGCTCGTATTCGTAAATCTGATGCTCGCAGTTTACTTCATCTCTTTTAATGTATATTTCTCTCACCTGGGAAATTTCATGATCTATTATCTTGGATTTACAGCTGACACCATGGGACTTATTGAAGGCATCGGCCTTCTCATTGCCATGTTTACTACAATCCCTGCAATTAAACTGATTCAGGCAGATAAGTCTTCCCTTATCATACTTGTTGCCCTTGTAGTCAACTCCATAGGCCTTCTGATCATCAGCCTATTGGTATCTCCTACTAACGTTAACCCAGCTACTATATGGAATCCTCATCTTCTCGCCGGTGTTCTCTTTGTTGGAATCGGCTACATACTGTTCCTTCAGACTATCACAGTATGGTCCAAGCGACTTTATCCTGAAGATGCCAGAGGTCAGTTTGAGGGAATCCGCATTATCTTTTACGTTCTGATTCCAATGATCATCGCCCCTCTCATCTCCAATCCGATTATCAAAAGAAGTGGCGAATTTGTGGATGAATACGGCTTCACAGAGTATCTTCCTACCAATACACTTTTCATTGCAGGAGTTGTGATCGTACTTATTACGCTACTTCCTCTGTTCCTCGCCCACAAAGAACATGCAAAAATGGACCACTAACCCCGTCCCCTAGGACCACCTTTGTTTTCTCTCTATATCTAGTGCCTCAAAAGCCCAAACTACATCATATTCAAAGCGCTCTGAAATGCCATATTTTCTTTATATAAATTTAATTTATTTTTCAAAAATACTATCGTTTTAACAATATATTATGTTCGTTTTAATGGTATGATTGTAATTGAGCCGCACACTTTTCCAACCTTAAAAGGAGGTTCGAAATGAACAGTAATATGGAAGAAAAAAGTAGAAAAATGTCCCTCAAAATTTTCCTGACCGGCCTTGTAATGATATCTCTGATTCTCATTGGTGGTCTTATTACAACTCTTGCAGTAGTTAATCTGCGCCGTGGTATGGAAGACGAAGTTGAGCAGGGTGTTAAAGCTACTTGCCAGACCTATGCTATGGTACTTCAGTATACACACGACATAGACGATGGTTCTACAGATAAACTCGAAATTGATATGCATAATTCAACCGGTTATGACTATACATATTTCGTTGGTGATACCAGAGAACGTTCCAGTATTGAAGGTGTTATAGGTACAAAGGCAGGCGATGCTGTTATCGCTGCTGTTCTAAAAAACAAACAGAGCTATCAGGCTAAAAACGTCGTTATCAACGGTGAAAAGTACTATGTTGCTTATGAGCCTCTCACTGATGATACAGGCGCTGTATATGGCATGGCATTCGTTGGTCTTAAAAAGATCAACATCAGCACCTACATCACTAACCGTGTACAGACTATGATTATCCTTGCAGGTATTCTCATTATCGCCTTCACTATTACAACAATCAGATATGTCCTTAGCATTGTTGGCGCCCTTGATGAAAACGTTAAAGCAGTTCGTAAGATGGCTACAGGTGATCTTGATATCGAACTTAGCGCAAAGGTTAAGGATCGTGCAGACGAACTTGGCGAAATGTCTTCAGCTCTTTTTGATATGGCAGAGAAAATCCGCAGCGTTATCGGAAATGCAAGAGTTTCTTCTAATGAGGTTGATAACTCCGCTGGCTATCTGAATGAAACCGTTAAAACAATCTCAGAGACAGCCGAAAATGTTACTACTGCTGTTGCTCAGGTTGCAAGTGGTGCTTCCAGCCAGGCCGAATCTCTTCAGGAAGCAGTTGAAAACGTTAATGACATCAATGACGCAGTTCATTACATCATCGAAAATACAGATGAGATGCAGACTATCGCTGATACAATGCAGGAGAACTCACAGGCCAGCCAGGATAAGCTGAATGAGCTTCGAACCTCAACAAGAGATAGTATTGCTGCAATTGATGGCATTGTTGAACTTATTAAGAATACTAACACTGCTGTTACAACAATCAGTGAAGCAGTTGCCATTATCGATGCTATCGCTGCTCAGACAAACCTCCTTTCTCTTAACGCAAGTATTGAGGCAGCAAGAGCCGGCGAAGCTGGTAAAGGCTTTGCGGTAGTTGCTGATGAGATCCGACAGCTTGCTGATCAGTCTGCAGACGCTGCCAAGAATATTCAGGAAGCTATGAAGGGTCTTGCTTCTGACTCCAACAAGACTATGGAAGAAGCAGGAAGTGTTCAGGAAGCAATGAGCAACCAGCGTAGCACGATTCACAGAACTATCGAGCAGGTTGACATGCTCATCGAAGATATCAACAAATCTATCTCTCTTACTAAAGAGATTGTTAAAAACGTTGATAGAACAAATGCGGCAAGTACAAGCATTTCAGAGACTATTACCAGCCTTTCAGCTATCTCTCAGGAGAACGCAGCGAGTTCAGAAGAGACACGTGCTTCTATGCAGAATCTTTCTGAAACAATGGATATTCTGTCCGATAAGGCAAGCGGCCTTAATGATATTGCAAAAGAGCTTGATGAAGAGATGGCATTCTTCCGTGTTGAAGGCGAGCTGGTTACTGAATAAATCATATACTAATCATTCAAAATTACGTAAGGACGGGCATTTCAGATGTCCGTCCTTCTTTAATCCCTATTATTATTCCTCTTGTTGTAATTCAGTTATGATGTTCTTCATCAATCCATATTGTCCTCTTACAATCATAGCAGTAGTACTGATACTGGTGCTGACTAAACCAAATAAAACCACTAACCCCGTCCCCATGGTCCATTTAGCGATTTTTCTTTATTTCCTTAAGCATGTTTACGAAGGTGCCTGAATCAGCGTGACGAACTTCCTTGTCCTCATAGAGGGCAGCGTCAGCCTTTTCAATTGCCTGCTCGTAGTTTATGTCTGAAGAAGTGCAGCTGTATATGCCCATGCTAAAAGAAGGAATGTATTCCAAATCCTTATCATTTTCAAGGGCTGACAGCATACGCTCCCTAAAACCATCAAATACGTCTTTTCCTTTTCCTGCGACTATGAACTCATCGCCGCCCCATCTGCCGCCTATGGCATTTCTGGAATCAATGGATTCTCTGATAGAATTGGCAAAAGAAATAAGTACTTTATCCCCTTCATCGTGACCAAGAATATCATTGATATTCTTAAAAAAGTCCATATCTATCATCATAATGGCAAAAGGATTCTCTTCACTGCATTTGCTGATCTCTTCAGCCATGAAATCAGTCATACGCCTGCGGTTATAGAGCTTGGTCAAAGCGTCTGTATAAATCTGTGAATCCTGAAGCTCTGCAAATAGCTTGAGAACAACAGGGATAACGCACAGCTCTATTGCTGGAAGATTAAGAAGGAACCCGATTAGAATACCACTTACAGTAAATGCCAGGATAAAGATAATCTGGCTTCTATACTTTTTCTTTTCCATCTTGGTTCTGGCTCTTCTCTTGTTATGTATGGAAATAGCCGTCGCATAGATAAGATATGCATAGTCAAGAAGCAGTACTACTCCAATCATAGGCTTAAAAACTGCTGTTCCACCTGTAAGCTCATAAGCATATACATGAAGTGGTGTAAGGAATAATATGAGCACAATAGCAAGAGGTATATGTATCAGAATTTTCCATATAAGTATTGCCCTATCGCTAGATGGCTTCTGTAGATTAGCAGATACATGCATAAACCAGAAATAACACGAGAAGGTCATAGACACGAACCCGGCAGATATAACAAGCTTAACAAACAGCTCTGGAAAAGCGGTGTAGAACCCATCGCCAATAAGGAGTCTGAAGTCCACCAGAGCATATACCATATATGATATCAGCATACCCTTGAATGCTCTTACTTCTCTCTTATTACCAATGCTCTCATTGGTCTTAAAATATATTATATTAAGCGAAATCAGACATACCAATATAATCAAAAGAATAAATGGCTTAATCTGCATTTCAATAGGGATCATCGTCATATCAGTTCTCCAAACACCTCAAAAGAAATTAGTTACTATATTATTATATTCTATTATTGCAAACTACTCTACTATACAAAAAGACCATAATCACGTTTTAATTTACGCAATTATGGTCTGTATATCTTTTAGTTATTCAACTTCTACAGCAAACATTACGAAGAATAAGGTGTCCGATTTAGTACATGTAGAAAGAGTTATAATCTTGTCATCTACAGTTGGCTCTATGCCTGTATCTATGTAGGTCTTGTACTCGATAGTATCAAGGAACTCTCTCATATTCTCAGGATTTGCTCCGCAAACATCATAGATATATGAGTTCTTGGGAACATCCATGAAAGCAAAGAGCATATAGCGTCTTGTGCCTTCAGGAGTGATGATTTGGAAGTACTTGTGATTTTCAAGAAAGCCAAGATCCTCTTTATATGTTCTAAGCGCACCGAACATAGTACGGTTACGCATGTTGTGTCCATAAATAATTGAATTAGCATCGCTAAAATCAGAAGTTGCCCTATAATCCAGGAAAAGAGATCCAGTTTCAGAATCATTACCTTCGTAGTCCTTGATGGCATACTTGGAATTATCTCCAGCCTGCATAATAGGATAGCTAAGGCGGTCATCTTCAAATGAGAGCCATGCTACTGTATCAGGATACTCTGCCATAAACTTAGCAAGATCTTCATTAGGAAGAACTGCAGCCCCTGTACTTACTTCTGTAGTCGCTTCTGTACTTACTTCTACAGTTTCTTCTGTCACACTTTCATCAATAGAAGCTTCATCAGAAGACTCAGTAGCTACTGCATTCTCGCTCGCTTCGCTGGTAGCACTAACAGCAGCTTCCACCAGCTTAATGGTTTCTTCCTTAGCAGCAATCATCTCTTCAACAGAAATAGTCTCTACGATTTCCGTTCCCATATCTTCCTTCTCAGAAGCATTGACCATGCGGTCATTGTACAGAAGATGACCTAATGCAAATACTATCGCAATCACAACCAGTGCAACCACCGCTACCATTTTGAAATTCTTGCGAAAGCCCTTAAATATGCTGGCAATTAAAATTGCAAATATCTCAAAATATATAATGAACGGAACAAGCTTTCTATGCTTATTATTAAATTTCTTAAAAGACGATATAAGGTTCTGCATCGCTCTAAATCCACACCTTTTCTATATTTACACCCCTCATCAATAAGCACACAGCTATTGATTTTATCTAAAAAGGAATATAAAAGTCAATGAAAAATATTTCCAAATTTTTACCGATTATCGAAATACCATTTGTACTACATGCTAGGTATGTTTTTTAACGTCAAATAGGGCAGTCCATTCGGACTGCCCTTAGCCTTAAAATCGCTTATTTACTGAACTGTAACGTTAACAGATGTTCCAATAGAGCCTGAACCCTGGATACCGAAATCTACAGATGCTCCTGGCTCAAGCGATGAGTTCCATGACATAGGAGTGATTACGTAATAACCACCTTCCTCTGCGATGTTTACACACCAGCTGGAATCGATCTTAACTTCACTCTTGCTAACCTTAACTGTCCATGTATCTGTTCTGGAGCTTGATTCATTCTTAACCTTGATGAGAACCTGATAGCCTGAACACCAGTTATTGATTGTGTATTCAGCCTTAAGTCCGCCTGTTACAGGTGTTGGCTCTGGATCTACAGGAGTAGGATCAACCGGGTCTGGATTCACTGGAGTAGGATCTACTGGATCTGGATCTACTGGAGTAGGATCTACTGGATCTGGATCAACTACTGGATCAGTAGAAGGAATCTGCTGACCATTGATTGTAGCAGGAGTTCCATCAACATGCTTCATGATAGCACTGATGATTTCAGGATCTGACCACTGAAGAGAATTTCTGTCGATATATCTGTGGCACTCACCATCTGAACCAGCTGAATTGTTCTGGTAGATGTTGTTGTCCCAAAGAACCATAGCAACGTTGCTGTACTTGGAAGCTGTTCCCCAATAGTAATCAGCCCACTTAACACGCTCTGCTGTGTTATTTCTGTTAGTAGCACTTGTCTCGCCTACAACTACAGGAACATTCCTTGAAATGAACTTAGAATTAAGATCATTAAAGAATGAATCGATGTCGTACTTGAGGTTATCATCAAATCTTGTAACATAAGTGTCGCTTGCAAGAGCGAAATAATAAGGAATGTACGCATGAACTGAAAGGATCAGTCTGTTGCTGGCTGAATCATTAGGAAGCTTAAATCCATCTGTCATACAGCCTTCGATTGAAGCATCATAACCTGGAACCATAACGCATCTTGTTGCGTTGTTTCCGCCAGTTGCTCTGATAGCATCAAGCGCAACCTGATTGTAATCGTTAATGCATGCAACAGCTTCTCTGATGTCATTACTTGGGTTATTTCTAGGGAACCACCACTCTTCGCTGTGACCAACAAGTCTAGGCTCGTTCATGGTCTCAAATACGAGGTGATAATCATAGTTCTTAAACTCATTTGCTATCTGTGTCCAGATTGACTTGAAATATTTCTCAGAACGACTCTTGTTCGCATTGTTAGGAACATAGAAGCAGTAATCTGAGTTGATATCATGGTGAGAATTGAGGATTACATACATATCATTAACGATACAGTAATCAACTACTTCTTTTACCCTCTTCATAAAGAAATCAGGAATCTTATAATCAGAACCTGAAGTATACTGTCCCCATGATACAGGAATACGAACTGTGTTAAAACCAGCCTTGGCAACTTCATCAATAAGAGCCTTGGTTGTAGCAGGATTTCCCCAATAAGTCTCATTTGAGCTGGTGTATGGGAAATTATAGCTCTGTCCATAAGAATCCAGGCTGTTACCAATATTCCAACCAACTGTCATATCTGAGACAACCTGCGCAGCAGTCTTGTCTGTTCCACCTGCTGCATAAACCGTACTAGCCGGTATCGCCATAACAAAAACAAATAATGCTAAAACAACTGTTAATACCCTTTTAATGCATTTTGAATTGTGCATCATAAGCACCTCCCATATATTTTGTCGCGACATATATAATTATTAACGAAAAAACGGAATTGTCAATAATATATTAACAATTCCGTAATATTTTCGTAAATTATTCAACTTTATTCGTTATTATCTGAAAACAATTGCAATCGTAATATCAGATATTAATGAACTGCTTAGTACTGTCATTGAGCTTACTTGTAACGTCATTATTAGTATCCATAGCAGAACTGATACCTGTAATCTCATCAACAATATCCTGTGAATGACCAGCAGATGTATTAATTGCATCTGATGCTTCATTAACAGAAGAAGAGATTGAAGTAACTGAATCAGCCATCTGTTCCATAATCTCATTCAGATTCTGGGTCTGCTCTGAAATACCATCAAGCATCTCATTGATAAGTCTAGCTGTCTCTTCATATTTCTCACCAGTATCAACAAATGCATCATAATCAGCAAGTACTGTTGTATTGATGAATTCAAGCACCTGCATAGCGTTATCTGCAAGGGACTTAACTGCCTCAGTAACTTCATTACTGATGTTCTGGATATTACCGGCTGTCTGGCGGGAGTTATCAGCAAGAGCACTGATTTCCTGCGCAACAACTGCAAAGCCCTTACCAGCTTCACCCGCTCTTGCTGCCTCAATAGAAGCATTAAGAGCAAGGAGGTTAGTCTGTGATGCGATATCAAGAATTACCTTAGTAAGCTCATTGATCTGTGATACCTTCTCACTATCCTTAACAGATTTCTCAAGTACTCCTGAGAGTTCTTCCATCTTGGAGCCTGTGTTATCCTTCTTAACCTGAGCACCATTCTTAATCTCGATAGCCTCTGCTCTGATTTCCTCAGCCTTGGCTGTACCATCTTCAACGCCATTGTTGATGTTACCAGTAGCATTCTTAACATCATCAAGCTTATCATTCATTACATTTGCTGTATCAGATACATTCTGCATACTTGCTGACAATTCCTCAAGTGCTGCAGAAGTATTAGTAATATTGTCTCTAGCCAGAACAATCTGGTTAGTCATATCCTCAGAAGACTCTGTAAGTACAACTGTACCATCTTTAACTTCTCTAAGGATTTTCTGAAGAGTCTCAATAAAAAGGTTGAATCCATTTTTGATATAAACAAGCTCAGAAGCTGTATGGGTCTGAACTCTGACTGTAAGATCACCCTTATGATTCTGGATATTTGAAATAATATCGTTGATCTCGTCAGCCATCTGATTAACCTTTTTACCAACCATCTGGTAGTTAAAGAAAAGGAATGCAACAATGAAAATGATATATACAACCATAAGAACATTTATAACTGCAATAGCTGCGTGCGTTCTGTTCTCAACAGTCTGATGAGATTTTTCTTCAACAAGAGCAACTTCTTCATTAAGTATTGCCAGCTGATCCTTCATGTTTGCAAGCTGAGTTGAAGCATCACCATATACAACCATAAGGATTGAATTGACATCGCCAGTTCCAGCCGCAGTAATTACATTTTTGTAGCCTTCTCTATATGGCGTATAGTTATCCTGTAATGTCTTAGCAGCCTCTACAGCTGTAGCACTGCTATATCCAGCCGTATTAAAGGTGGACACAATTCCCTCTACAGCACTATCCATCTCTGTGATACACTTCTCCATTTCAGGAATTTTCTGCTCAACCTGTCCCATTGCCTTAATAGTGTCATACACAGAAGCAAGCGCAAATCCGTCATTATCCAGGATTCGCATGTCTACCTCAAATACTCTCATATCGTTCATAACGCCTTCTACAACTGTAGATGTAGCGATAGAAGTACTTGTCATCTGATTCATCTGATTCACAACGATAAAGATTGAAACTGCAAACAGAATTAGCAGTGCACCATATGAAACAGCACTCATACCTGCTACAGTCTTGATAAATGGAATTTTCTCCTGTTTATTATTGTTAGAAGCCATTATTTCTCTCCTTTTCCCGTGACACGCTAGTAATGTCATTCGTTTAAACGCACAATAATACACTTATAACAATAAAATTCTACACCACAATTTGATTGCAAGCTATACGATTAATCGTATTTTTATAGTATTTTGTAATTTTTAATCTTTACAAAAAATCCCCTTGGTTTCTGCCTGTCCAAGGGGATTTCATAATACTGATTCAAGATATAAAAGCAAAAACTAATTCAACGAAATAACGCAGTATTTCCTGCCATCTACAACATTATTTGTAATTGCTTCATTTATGCTGGCATCATAAATTCCAGCCTCTACCATGGCTGTAGCATCTGATGAAAGAATACACATCTGATTACTGCCATGGTATCTCTCTCGCAGTGACTCCATGGTATCATCAGGACTAATCGTGCCTTCCACAACATCTGCCCTGTAGTACTGTGATCTGTAATCCAGTGTACTAAAGATCACTACGCTTCTATCAGGGATCTCTGCATATTCCTCATCCCAGTTCATCTGAACAATATCGTAATAAGGAAGCTTATTGGTACGAATATGCTCTGTCTGATCACTCCATGCAAAGATGCAGATAAAGCACATAACAGTTAGTAAAAGCCCATTCCTCACTCGCACATCTCTCATCTTGCCATGCAAAAGACCTGCAATACCGAGAGTTAACAGGAAAGTAGCCGGAGCAAAAAATCTGTAGTAGAAAGTATCCATTGAAGAGAAATAACGGATAACAATGAACATTCCGTAATATACAACGCCGGTTGTAATAAGTACTGACTCTCTTGATAATCTCTTGGCATTTCCAAGGATAAAAACAACAGCAACAATTATCACAAGAAATACTATCAGCACACTCTTTCCGTAGGGCAAGCCAGCAATATAAGCTGGTACCTCGGTATGGAAGATATTGAATATTTCAGCCAAAAGAGCTTTCACAAGGTCATTAGTTAATGACTGATAATCATCCCACCACATTGACCTTGATACTCCGGAGGGCATTCCATTCTGAATCTTGTTATTAAGAAGATACAAAATACACATACATCCTGAAACAAAAGCTGTAATTCCAAGATAAATAATCTTCTTAAAGTCACCTTTTTTGCTGCCCCAGAGCTTATCGATCAGAAGAATCAGCATATAGAGCCCTATTACAAAATAGGTGAACATTCCAAAATATCTTGTAAGGAAGCATAAAAAGGCACTTGCACCAAGAAATACATGGCTAATAGCCTTATTCTCGCCATCTGCCAGCACCCTGTGAAGGCTAAGGGCAAATAACACCATAAAGATAATAAATGGGAGCTCGCTCCAGGAATACCAATACAGATACATAAGCCCCAGATTGGTCATAAAGAGCGCATAAAACCACGCATCCTTTTTGTAAGTGAACCTGAGTATCAAAATAAGCACACCTACAAGTATCATCGACAAAATCTTGGAAGCTGCATACACTTCCATTCCTGTAATCTTCATTACCAAAGCTATCATAGCAGGATACAGAATCGGCCAGTTGGCAAACCAGGTGTTGTTATAACCAGCAAGACCATCGTAGTGGAATCCATTTCCAACCACCATATTGACGGCTTCTCTAAGGTAGCCTGCTGAATCAGCACTAATATTGATTCCCTCAAGATATCCATTTATCCATATAGAAAGACAAAGAGTGATATACAGCACGCATAAAAAGATATCACTTCCAACAGACTCAATAGCCTTAAGCTCTGGTAGCCTACGAAGCGTCATAACACACTTACCATAGCCAAAAAGAATCAGACAGATAAGAGCTATACCTACAAGCACCGTAGTAACTCTGGAATAATAGAAAACATCCGCATAGGTAAGAGCCTTATCAGAAATAATAGAAGTTCCAAGGGAAATGCCTGTATCAGCCCCTTCTACCTTCTCATAAAATGGCAGCACCTTATTGGTAGCATCTATCTGAGTTTTGATAAAATAAGGACTGCAACCTTTTGCATTAATAGATAGCCTATAGTCTTTGCCCTTTTCCATGTAAAAATCAGGGCTGCCTATATTAGTCCATTCACCGATAACTACAGTAGATTCATCCATGACTGTTGTCCAAAGCTCATTTCCAGAAGCATCAGTTAACCTGAACTCTATGGTTCCTTTTCCTGCAGGATCAGTATTAACAAGAACAACATTCATACTGCCAAGATAAGTATCTTCCTTGGCTACAAGCTCCAGATTAAGAATATCTCCTTCATTAACTTCTACATAAGACGGAGTATCAAAAAGCGGAGGATGAACATCCTCCGACTTATTATGAAGTCCAGTTTCTCTGCCCAGTATAATCTGAGCAAAGCATGTCAGCGCTACAACCAACACGCATAAAAGTATCTTAGTAACCTTAATCTTATTCTTCATACGCTACTAAGCTCTCCCCTTTCAAATCTCAATTCATCAAACCTCAGGCCCTGATAAGCTCGTCAGCAAGCTTCATAGCCCTTTCCATTACAACATCTGAGTTATAATGCTCATGTTCGCCCCATCTGCCAAGGCCGATAACGCCCTTAGACTTAGCTTCCTCCAGAATAAAGCTTATCTTCTGTGGCTTATCTATTGTGTTAAGCGGATAAGCATATTCATTCATATATGCATAATTACCAGCCCACTCAGAATCCGCATAGGCTGCTGTTCTCTTTTTAACAGTTTCAACCCAATAGCCCTTGGAGTCGGGACAGAAATTGCATCTGCACAAAATACGGTGATATGGCTTCTTTTCATCTGGCACATATACCCAGTGAGCAGGTGTCTGAGGATCCTCATCCACGTATCTGATCTCCACTGCTGAATGCTTAAGTGCAGAAACTGCGTTCTTGAACTCATCAGATACTCCAACCACTTCAAAGCTATCCCATGGAATCGTAGTAATTATCTTATCTGCCTGTATCTTTCTGCCGTCATCACAAGTAATTACTCTGTTCTCAAGGTCAACCTCAGCTACAGAAAGTCCCGTAACCACATTTTCCTTCATGCTGTCAGCAATTCTGATGAAAGCCTCGCCATATCCATATTCCTTGGGATAATAGAACTGTGCATGGCCTGGCTGAGTACCAAACATCCTATGCTCCTGACAGGACCTTAATGTATCCTCATAGCTTACATTAGGGAGCTTCTCAAGCCAGTATGTTCCAAGCTCATCAAGAGTATCAGAGAACATTTTGCCATTATATGGTAGCATATAATTATCAGCTATCTCATCTCCCAGCTTCCATCTGATCCATTCTGTGAAAAGAACTGGCTTCTCAGCCCCGGTATTACAGCCGGCATTCTTAATTGACTCAAGATATTTATCCTGATATTCCTCTGGAAGCTGCCAGATATTGGCCTCAAACGGATGATTTATCTCCATGCCATGAATGCTGATCCTGGAATCTCTGTCAAAAGAATTCCACTCTTTTTCCTCAAGAAAACGGAAAACAAATTCACATACAGCTGGTCTTCTAACATCAAGAAAATGGCCGCCACCAATATCAAGTGGCTTGCCATCTACTGTTTCTGATCTGCAGAGTCCACCTACAGTGTCCTCTTTTTCTATTACAAGAAAGTCTCTTTCTCCCAGGTCAAGGAGCTTTCTTCCAAGAGTAAGTCCGGAAGGACCCCCACCCAGTATCAAATACTTTACTTTTTCCATATGTACCTTTCGTGCTTTTTAAGCTTAAATAAGATTTCGAGAGCTTCTACAACAGCCTTGGGCTTAAGTCCTGTAGATGAGCCTACATAGTGGATCGGCACTTCTATGCAGTTAAGGTTTCTGCAATAATAGCGAAGCTCAGTCTGATACATATGCCCTGTAGACATAATCTGGTCCAGATTGATGTTCTCAAGTACATGTCTCTGGAATGCCTCATAGCCACTTGTCATATCCTTAAGCTTGGTTCCAAGAACCACGTTGGCAAGAATAGTTCCACCACCGCTAAGTATTCGTCTATATAAAGGAAGGTCGCTTACACCGCCTCCCTTAATGAATCTGGAGCCCCATACACAGTCATAGCCTTCATCAAGCTTGTCCATATACATGGGAATCTGCTTGGGATCATGGCTAAGTCCGCCGTCCATCTCAATAATTCTGTCTGCCCCATCCAAAAGAGCCTGTCTATAGCCTTCAAGGTAACAGCTGATAACTCCCTTTGACTCCTTATAGTAAATAAGCTTGATCTTGGGGTTATTCTCTGCCTTTTCTCTTATGATCTTCTCTGTATCATCCTTGGAATAATCATCTATTACCGGATAGTAATACAGATTCTCATAAGGAAGTGCCATTATCTCATCTATGACCTGTGCCATAGTAGCTGCCTCATTGGCTACGGGCATTACTATGATGGTCTTCTTGTCATTACACATTTTCGAATATCCTTTTACTTAAATTCAACGCTTCATTTTATCACACTGACATAAACCAGTCCAATAAAGTTAGCCAAATACCTGGTCTCTCAGTTTCTTGCCTGTTGGAGTAGCTGCAAGACCTCCCTTGGCGGTCTCTTTAAGACTCTTAGGAAGGCTATCTCCAACCTCTGCCATTGCATCCAGACACTCATCTGCTGGAATCTTGGCATCAAGCCCCGCAAGTACCATATCCGCACTAGAAAAAGCAATCATCAGACCTGAAGCGTTTCTCTTAATACAAGGAATCTCTACAAGACCTGCAACCGGGTCACATACAAGCCCCATCTGGCTCGAAATAGCTATAGCCAGAGCATCTGCGCACTGAGATGGGCTTCCGCCACCAAGCTCTACAAGAGAAGCAGCCGCCATAGCCGCAGCGCTTCCGCATTCTGCCTGGCATCCACCCTGTGCTCCAGCTATACTGGCTCTACTGGCTATTACCATACCAAAGCCAGCAGCAGTAAACATACTCATCACTATATCTTTTACATCGTACTCTTTGTCCTCATAAAGGCTAACAAGACATCCAGGAAGGATACCACAGCTACCTGCTGTTGGGGCTGCCACAATCTTGCCCATGCTGGCATTACAGCATGACGCAGAAAGAGCCCTTGCGATAGCCTTAGTCATAAAGCTGCCGCTTAGGCCTCCATTATTCCTGGCATATTCATTCATAAGAAAACCTTCGCCTCCAGTAAGACCTGAAGTAGACCTCTGATTCTTGTCCATTCCAGCCTTAACTGATTCTCTCATTATCTGGAAGCTTTCTTCCATCTTCTCATATATCTCGCGCTCGGATTTCTCCATGCACCTTGCCTGGTCCTCCAGAACGAGCTGGCTTATCTTGATATCTCTTTTCTCAGCTTCCAGGACCAGTTCCTGTATTGATTCATATTTAAGCATTACTACCTCTACTTCTTGCTGCGATCACACGCGTCTGATCAAAATAGCATTTTTGACATGCTCTATTCCTCTTATCTCATCTACCAGTTCCTCTGGTGGCTGATTGTCTATCTCGATAGTCATGATAGCATCTCCGCCCTTCTCCTGTCTGGACAGATGGAAATTGGAAATATTAAGATCCTCATGTTCAAAGTGCATCATATGGGTTACATTTGCGATAACTCCAGGCTTATCCTCATGCATGACAAGAATCGTATTGTTATCTCCGTTAAACTCTACATTCATGCCATTTATCTGATTGACCAGAATATTGCCACCACCTATGCTGGCTCCCTGCATAGTTCCTTCAGTCCCATCCTCCAGATAGAACCTTACAACCGCTGTATTGGGATGCGCATCCTTGATATTCTCCTTGGTAAAAGAGTAATTGATTCCTCTTTCATCTGCTATTGTCAGAGCATCCCTTATCTCAGGAGAATAGCTCTTGTAGCCCATAATTCCTGCAAGAAGCGCTTTATCAGTTCCATGCCCCTTGTAGGTCTGGGCAAAAGAACCAGAGAAAATAATCTCAACCTTATTAAGCTTCCTGTCATCAATAAGCTTATTAACTACATTTCCAAGTCTCACAGCTCCTGCTGTATGAGAGCTTGAAGGTCCGATCATAACGGGACCTATAATATCAAAAACATTCATAAAAACCTCATGCACCTGTTTTGTGCACTGTCATCTTGCCGCCAAAGCTCTCTGCGTTAACGTAATCAGAGTAACTCATTCCGGCGTACTTTTTAAAACATCTTCCGAAATAGTTTGGATCAGGAATACCAACCTCTGCAGCCGCCTGATACATCTTGTGTCCATTCCTTGCTATATCCATGGCTTTGGTCATTCTGATACCGGTAAGATATTCGATGAAATTCTTGCCGGTGTCCTGCTTAAACTTTCTGGATAAATAGCTGGAACTAAAGCCAAAATGCTGTGCTATAAAAGCCAGATTAAGCTTGGGATCACCATAGTTTTCTTCCACATATGCCTTGATAGTATCTGTGGAATCGGCTTTGGAAGATGCCACTCCATCATTTGCCTTATTATCATCCCAAAAATCAGGAGAATTATCAAGCTTTCCTTTAACTCTCTCCAAAACCTCTGTAATCTCCGCTCTGACCATTGGTTTGAGCATATATTCAAATACGGGAAGGCTCACACATTTCCTTGCATATTCGAATTTGTCGATGGCTGTCATGATAATGATAACCAGATTCGGATATCTGCCTGTGGCAACCTGAGTGAATTCAATTCCATCCATAAATGGCATTGAGATATCTACAAATGCTATATCTGGCCTGAGCTCATCAATTGTATTGATAGCCTCGATACCACTGGCTGCTTCCCCAACAACCTCCATGTTAAGACTATCCCAGTCTATGGAAGCCCTCATTAGTTTCCTGGCTGACTGCTCATCATCAATTATCATAACCCTGTATTTTCTATCCATACCTACCCCACTTTATGACTCGAAACCACCTATGATACCTATTTTGCCTTAATTCTGAATTCTATCTGAGTGTATTCACCTATCTCACTCTCAATCTTAACTATATCCTCTTCACCTTCAAATATTCGGATTCTCTGGATCGTACCCCAAAGTCCAAAGCTATCCGCTTCTGATCTGCTGTCATTTTTCTCCGTAGAAAGAATATCATCAATTTCTTCCTGACTCATACCAACGCCGGTATCTCTGACAGTCAGATAAAGCTCTCCATCCTCAAGTCTGCTACTGATCCTGATAATACCCTTCTCGCCCTTCTGCCTGATACCATGATAAATACTGTTCTCAACCAGTGGCTGCAATATCAGCTTGGGAACCACCACCTGAAGCGTATCCTCAGCTATATCATACTCATCATCCATGATGTCCCCATATCTTAGCTTCTGAAGAGCCAGATAATCTTTAACTATCCATATTTCCCTGGATAATGGAATCTCCCTGTCGCCCTTACTAAGGAAATTTCTGTAAAAGCTTCCCAAGGTTTCAAGTGCATCGTGAACCTTTTCTGCCCCTGCATCCAGCGCCATATAACCAATTGTCTCTATGGAATTATAAAGAAAATGTGGCTTGATCTGTTCCTGCAAAACCCTCATCTCTGCTCGCTGCAGCGTTTTCTCTTTTTCTATGAGAGTATCAATAAGCTCATTGACATGATCAATAAGGCTGTTATAGTCCTCCTTGAGCATTTCAAGCTCGTCCGAAGGCATATGTGCATCAACCTTTTTAAGCTCTCCTGTCTTCTTGTTCTTGTCCATGGATTCTGACAGCAAAAGAACCGGATCAGTAATGTTCCTCCTGATAAATGTGCTGACAAAGAATACCGTAATGATAAAGATGAGCAAAAGAGCTAACAAAACGTAAATAATACTAAAAGGAATTCCTTCTGTACTATAGGGTGCAAGCCTCATGACAATAATGGGATAATCACTGACTCTTGTGGTAGATAAGAGCATCTTGGCCCCATTATAGTCAACATCTTTATATTTAATGCATCCCTGGGCTATATTGCCATCAAAGAACTGTGTGTAACTACTATTTCCTGCAAGGAATGTACCATCCTCGCCCATGATGCAGATATTCCTGTATCCCAGCTGTGACAGCATCTTGTCAAAAAGGCTGGTGGAGATATTCATCAGCATAACTCCCTTTCTCTCCTGGGAGTCTATGTCATATATAGCTCTGGCAATTGTAACAACTGGCCTGTTATCAGCCTTGGAAGCCACATTGTTGCTGTTAAGTGTTACTATGGCGCTTCCTCTTCCATCGTATATATCTTTTCTCCACTCATCACTGTTCATGAGCTCGTAGTCATAGTTATATGTAAATCTGTTAGTCGCAACCATTATCAGATCTTCTCTGAAGATCATGACACCGTCCACGCTCTCAGTAACATTCAAAACACTCATAACGCCGTATCTGGCATCATTGATCATACCAATATCAACTCTGTCAGCATCGGCCCTAAGAAACTCAACCAACCTGTCCTCAGTCATGACAAGCCTGGAAAGCTCTATGTATTTACGAACATCAGAATAAATATTGCTGGAAAGAGTCTTCAGAACGCTCTCAGACTCTCTTTTACAATAGTTCTTCTGCTCCTTATCTGCTATATAGTAGGTGGAAATAATAAAAGAAATGGTAACAACCAAAATAAGACCGAGTATCCCCTTCTGCAGACTGGCAGACAAAGACACTCTTCTCTTATGGCTACTCTTTAATTTGCCAAAAGAAACCTCTCTCCCCATAAATTCCCCAAACTCCCTTACACAAAAAAGATACCACTTTTTGGCCGTTTATTAAAGTAAAACAGCACAAAAAGTGGCGTCCAAGTGGGTTCTTATCCTTTCACAGCTCCCGCGATGAAACTAGCCTGTATCTTACGACTGAGAAATAGATAAACTATGAGAGTAGGGAAAGTTGCAATCACAAGTGCTGCTCCAATCGGTCCCCAATCCGTTGTATGCTGGCCTGAAAGAGCCTTAATACCAACCGGGAGGGTTCTGTGGGCCGAATCGGAAATGAATACATTGGCAAACATGAATTCATTCCAGCACTGGAGGTATGAATATATTCCAACCGTAGATACAGCCGGCTTCATCAGCGGTAATATGATGGTAAAAAATGTTCTGAAAAGTCCGCAGCCATCGATTCTGGCAGCCTCATCAAGAGCATAAGGAATCTCAGACATAAAGCCTGTGCAGATGAGGATAGCCATTGAAAGTGCAAACGCTGAATAAGGAATAATAAGTGTTGAATATTTGTTGAGCCAGTGAGCTCTACTCATTACTACATATACAGGAACGATAGATGCCTGAATAGGAATCGTAAGTCCCAGCATAAAGAATGCATTTGTGAGCCTACTGAATCTCCATTTGATTCTGGTGATAGCATAGCAGGCCATCATAGCTGCCATAATGGAAATAGCTATAGCCAGTGTTGTTACAAGAATACTGTTAAAGAAATACAGTCCCATATTTCCTGTATGAAGAGCTGTTGTGTAGTTGGACCAAAGCCACTCTTTTGGGAGTCCAATTATGTTTTCACCAAATATTTCTTCGTTTGACTTAAGAGAAAAAGTAAACATGAAATATATTGGGAAAAGATTTATGATAGCCCAGATAACCAAAAACACATCAATAATGATCTTGATCACGGGATTTTCTTCTTTTAATGTGTAACTTTCCATATTTATACATCCTTTTCTCTAAATGCTGCAGTTATCAGTAGTGCAAAAGCAAAGCAAAGAAGTATCAGCATTACTGAAATAGTACTTCCCATTCCATAACGGTTTCTGAGGAATAACATGTTCTCCAAAAGTGTACTTGGAACCTCTGTTGACTGGAATGGACCACCTTCGGTAAGGATACGAACAAGGTCGTAGGTCTTAAGTGATCCGGTTACAGCAAAGATAACGCTTACTCTGAGGATTGGCTTGATAATTGGAATAACCACGTATCTGTCAACCTGCCACTTTGTTGCGCCATCAAGCATAGCTGCTTCTCTAAGATCAATATCAACACCCTTAACACCTGCGTACATCAGGAGCATATGATAGCCTACATACTGCCATACTGTTGGAACAATGATACTTCCAAGAGCAGTCTTGATATCTCCTACCCATACATGCTTCCAACTACTAAGGTGAACAGCATCAAGGAATCTGTTCAGGATACCATAATCAGGATTGTAAATTTTAAGCCATAACTGACCAATAACAACTGTTGAAATCAGTACCGGCATAAAGAATATAGAAAGAAAGGCTCTTTCTTTTCTGCTTTCACGTCTTCCCAGTATAAGAGCCAGTCCAAGCGCCAGAGGCAGCTGAATAAACACTGAGAAAAACGCCAATATAAGAGAATTCTTAAGAGAATTCATGAATTTGATAGAACCATTTGTAAATAATTCTATATAGTTGTCAAAACCAATAAATGTTCCCTCGGAAAAACCATTCCAATCGTACATACTTCTGTAAACAGAAACAGCAATAGGTGCGATCAGGATGCTTACAAAGAGAAGGAGTCCTGGAAGAAGAAATACGAAAATAGCAAGCCCCTCTTCTATTTTCCGCTTTTTCTTCTCATTTTTAACCTTATTATCACTCATACCAATCCTCACTCAAACAACCCACTTGAATTCTTTTTTATAAAAGGTCCTTCCCTACTTCCAACGCGGAAGCAAGGAAGGACCTGAGAGATGGAAATTTAGTTTATGCTTTTATCTTATTTCTTTTGCAAGACCTTCGATGAACTGGTCGCCGTTTACCTGGCATCCATAAACCTGATCTACGTATGAAAGATATGTGTTAGCATCATCAGCGCTCATAGCTGTATCTCCGAAGAGTACGAATGTATCAGCGTTTGCACAGATCTCAGCAACTGTCTGTGTAAGAGGGTTAACTGCACTTGTGTCACCATAAGGTGTCCATGCTGGAAGTCCACATCCATCAAGGTAACCATAGTGGCAGATGAGCTTACCAAGCTCCATAGCGTACTTAGCAGCAACCTCTGCGTTAGGTGAAGATGCAGCAACTGCAAGCGTGTCTGAAGGTCCACCGATGAGCTGTCCAAGCTTAGCCTTGTCAGAGTTGATAACTGGGAACTCAGCAACCTTAACCTTAGGAAGGAACTCTTCGTTAGAAGCAAAGTCAGCGCAGTTCCATGTACCATTCATGTAGAATGCATATTTGCCAGCGATGAAGTTGTTCTTAACTTCGTCATTTGTAAGGCCGATTCCTGAAGGATCGAAGTAACCATTGTTAACGAGCTCCTGGAATGTATCAACAGCAGCGCCAACCTCAGCGTTGTTCCATGTATCTCTTCCAAGGAAGATGTCGTTAAGAGCATCAGCACCAACGCTCTTCTCGATAACTGACTCAAGGTACTCTGTTACGCACCATGTCTCTTTACCAGCGCATCCGAAAGGAATGATTCCTTTTTCCTTAAGAGCATCACAGCAAGCGATGAACTCTTCGTATGTGCCAGGAACTTCTGTGTAGCCAACTTCGCCAAGAAGATCCATGTTAGCGAAAAGACCAACGATGTTCATTGTTGTAGGAACGCCGTAGTGTTTTCCATCATATGTTGTGTTACCAAGCATGTTCTCTGGAAGCTCTGAAGCAAACTCAGGATAAACATCATCAAGGCAATATACCTTACCAGCGTCTACGAAATCACCAAGGAATGCACATGACCATGTGAAGAAGATATCAGGCATTTCGTTAGCAGATACAGCAGCTTTGATCTTTGTCTTGTAAGACTGATTCTCGAAAGCTTCCCAGTTAAGAGTGATGTTAGGATACTTCTCTGCCATCTCAGCGATAGCTGCTTCATAAGCGTGACGGTTTGAGTCACTCTCAGTAGCGATACACCACATGTTAAGTGTGATAGGCTCGTCTGTTGCAGCTGCAGCTGTCTCTGTTGTCTCTGTCTTAGTCTCTGTAGTAGTTGTTTCTGTCTTAGTTTCTGTTGTAGCAGAACCTGTGTCAGTTGTTGCAGCTGGAGTAGCACTTCCGCATCCGAACAAAGAAAGTGTCATGATGCCAGCCATAACGATTGAAGCAATACGTCTCTTCATTTCAAACCTCCCGTAATTTGAATAAGAAAATTGTTTCGCGACTACGTCGCTTGTTCATAACTAAAATATAAAATATTTGTGAACTATATTGAATGTAAATCTTTTACATCATTAAGCATTATTTTTACTTTTTCACAAAAAAATATCATTATGCATCAGATTTTCGGTCTAATTGCATAATGATATGTAAATATTTGATGTGAAAGTAAAAATTTTGAACATAAATATGACGGATATTATTCAATTATGAGGTGGCTTTATTGTCACAATTGCTATCCATGTGCGCTACTAATGACAGGATTTCCTTTGATAACAACATTAACTTCTTCCAAGAATTCCTGCTATCTCATGTAAATCTTTTATCTCATGATCAATAGTAACCCCGTGATCATTGACCATTCCCTTTGGGTTATACCAGCAGGAAATAAGCCCTGCATTATTGGCGCCTCTCATATCACTTGTAAGAGAATCGCCAACCATGAGGATCTCTGAAGGCTTAACAGGACCAAGATACTCTCCTCTTATATCAGCTTCGTTAGCCTCAAGCCACTTATCCACTTCATCAAGTGCCACATCAAAGAAGCCTACAGCTGGTTTCTCTATGCCAATTTCCTCTGATATAAAGCAAAGATCAAAGAGCTTATCAAAACCTGAATTCAAAAGCTTACCGGTCTGGGCCTTCTTGGTTCCATTAGAAGCCATGCACTGAAGATATTTGCCCTTAAGGCCCTTAACAAGCTCATAGGAATCATCCCTAAAGCAGATTGTCTCTCCAAGAAGTTCCTGATATCTGTCATTAAAAGCTGCAGCTATAGATGTATCAAAGCCCTTAAGTCCAAAGAATTCTCTAAATCTTCCTTCCAGAACTTCCTGCTTCTCCATCTCTCCACGCTCAAGAGCCTGCCAGCGTCTTCTATTAATTACCATATATTCAGAGAGCATTTCATCAGTAAACTCTCCAAGACCAAACTCCCTGAAATCCGTAGTAAGAGCTTCTTTTTCTGCCACATCAAAATCCAGCAGTGTATTATCAAGATCCCAAAATATTGCTCTGATCATTTTTAACTCCTTTAAATCGAAACTTGCCCAAACACATTACAACAGTTTGCCCAAACACATTACAACAGTTTACATAGGTGAATATTTTTGTCAAGCTGTCCAAAATATGCCCCACGTCATGTGGCAGAATATAATCATCGGAAGTCCCAAAGGCCGTAATTCCGGTCACTTCCTACATTTAACCCGTAGTTTGTTTGATATATTTTGGAGGTAAGTGTTATGACAAAAGCATTGATGGAAGCAGCAAGTCTTTATAATGATCCAAGATTTCTTTCAAAAAGCGAGATCAGAATCCGCGAGAATAAAAAGAGACGCCTGAGAATCGTCAGAAGACAGAAAATCGCTCTTTTCCTAGGTATTGCATTTATTCTTTTTATCATTCTCTTTTCCAGCTATTCTCTTATGAGCGTTGCCCAGGATGATAATTTTGTTCCAAAATGCAAATACTACAAGGTTCTGACAGTACACGCCGGTGACAACATAAGTCAGCTAGCTCAGGAATACTTTGATGAAGAGGAATATGAAGATTTTGGTTCCTACGTTTCCGAAATTTGCAAGATCAATCAGCTTACAGATTCCAACTTCATCAAGGCTGGTGAAAATATAGTAGTGCCCTACTATGATGAATATAAATAAGAAAAAAGAGACATGACGAAATGCCATGTCTCTTGTACTTATCCTATAAATATTAGAAGCGAACCTGTTTTTCAACCATTCTAACGAACTCAGTGTTGTTTCTGGTTTTGGAGAAGAGGTTGATACACTGGTCAACAGCGTCATCAGCCTTCATGCCATTGAAGCCCTTACGCAGGCTATTGATAGCAGCAAGTTCTTCTGATGTAAGAAGGAGATCTTCTCTTCTGGTGCTGGACTTAGGAATATTGATAGCAGGGAAGATTCTCTTTTCCTGAAGCTTTCTATCAAGAACCATTTCCATGTTACCTGTTCCCTTGAATTCCTCGTAGATAACGTCATCCATCTTGGAACCAGTCTCAATAAGAGCTGTAGCAAGGATTGTGAGTGATCCACCCTCTCTCATGTTACGAGCTGCACCAAAGAACTTCTTAGGCATATGAAGAGCTGCAGGATCAAGACCACCTGAAAGAGTTCTTCCTGAAGGAGGAACTACGATGTTGTATGCACGTGTAAGTCTTGTGATGGAATCGAGAAGGATCGCAACATCCTTGCCGTGCTCAACAAGTCTCTTAGCACGCTCCATAACCATCTCTGCTACTCTCTTGTGATGCTCAGGAAGCTCATCGAAGGTTGAATAGATAACCTCTGCGTTTGGTCCCTCGATAGATTCCTTGATATCTGTAACTTCCTCTGGTCTCTCATCGATAAGAAGGATGATCAGATGAATATTGTTGTCACTCTTTAAGATAGACTTCGCTACATCCTTGAGAAGTGTTGTCTTACCAGCCTTAGGAGGAGATACGATCATACCTCTCTGTCCCTTACCAATTGGGCTGATGAGATCCATGATTCTCATAGCTACTGATGATCCAGGCTGCTCAAGCTTGATTCTGGAATTAGGGAAAATAGGTGTCATATTCTCAAAGTTCCATCTTCCCATAGCAACTTCTGGCTTGTATCCATTAACAGAATCAAGAACCAAAAGAGCTGCAAACTTATCTGTCTCCTTCTTGGCTCTGCATCTGCCCTTAAGAATATCACCAGTCTTGAGGTTGAACTTCCTGATAAGGCTTGGTGCTACATATACATCATTCTCACCAGGAAGATAGTTTTCGCATCTGATGAATCCATAGCCATCCTGCATAACCTCAAGGATACCATTTGCATCATCGCCATCAGCGATCTCTTCTTCTGTCTTCTCAGCCTCAGCTGTCTTCTCAGGTCTTTCTGATCTCTCTGGTCTAGCTGGTCTTCTATCTTCTGTATTCTCAGCTGTCTTAGGTGCTGGCTTAGCATTTCCACCTGTAACAACTATATTTTTCTTCTTAGGTACTGGCTTAGGGCTTTCTTCCTTTTCAGCCTCTTTCTTAGGTTCCTGCTTCTGTGCGTTTTCTTTTTCATCCATCTCGCACATAATATCAATTATCTCAGATTTCTTGAGCGCTGTAGCCCCCTTTATGCCTCTTTTCTTGGCAATTTCTCTAAGGTCATTAAGTTTAAGTGTCTCGTATCTTTCTCTCAAAACATCTCCATTTCTGCGCAACAAAGGCGCTAATTTAAAACATATAAAAATTAGTAAAGCAAAAAATTAACTGTGGGAAAAATAAACGACCGCAACTATATTGCATTTGTTTAAAGAATATAAATCATCAAAATCCTGTTTAATTTTTTCAACACGTAGCATACAATATTTTTTTTATAAAATCAACTATAATTTTTTATTTGCTCCAAAACATTTTCCGGAACAAACAACTTACCATAGCCAACACCCAGATCTATAGCGGGTTTATTGTCACCATGGAAATCTGATCCACCACTAATAAGAAGACCATGCTTTTCTGCAAGCTCTTTCATCTGACGCTCTTCATATGCTTCATAGGTGGAATAAATAGCCTCGAGTCCAGCAAGACCAGCATCAATAAGACGTACTACCAAAGCCTCCAGCTTCTCATCACTCAAGTGGTAAAGAATTGGATGCGCAAGGATAGGAACACCACCATTTTTGATAATAGTCTCAATAGCCATCTCTGGAGTAATGTTCTCTCTTGGAACATAGTATGGACAGTGATCTCCAATATATCTGTCAAAAACTTCCTGCTTGGAACTCACATATCCCTTTTCTAACATGTACTTGGCAAAATGAGCCCTTGTAATAACTGTGTTAGGATTAGCATCGCAAAGCGCCTCATAGGTAATATCAAAACCAGTTCCCTCAGAGAGCTTTTTGCACATCTTGATATTTCTCTCGACACGGGAGTTCATAAAAGAGTCGATGGTATCAAGAAGCTCCTGGTCGTTGTAGTTCATATAAAGCCCTACGACATGGACGTCCTTGCCCTCATTGACAGTAGAAAACTCTATACCAGGAACAAACTCCATATCTGGATAATTGGCTTTAGCATACTCGTCAGCCTCTTTAAGTCCCTTAACTGTATCGTGATCTGTAAGAGCAATAGCTGCAAGTCCCTTGGCATACGCATAGTCCATAAGTTCCTGAACAGAATATGTACCGTCTGAACATGTTGAATGTGTATGTAAATCTATAGCTCTCATTGTTTTCTCCGTTTCAAAATATCAGCCTATAGCCTGCAAAATAAAGGGCGCAAGGCCATCATTGTTATTATCCTCACTGGTAACCACATTGGCGCTTTTCTTAACAAGCTCAGTACCATTTATCATGGCTATTCCGCAGCCTGCAGCCTCGATCATCGAGATATCATTCTGCTCATCTCCAGCTGCATAGGTGTTTTCAAGAGGTATTTCCAGAATATCAGCAAGTCTTTTGACCGCGCTTCCTTTTCCCGCCTCTGCAGGAAAAATCTCCATGTAATATGGATTGGAATACAGCAGGGTAAGCTTACCTTCTGTCATCTCGTACAGGGCTTTCCTAAAGCGCTCTTGCTTATCATGGTCATGAAGCTCAATGGCGATCATCTTGGATGGCGGCGCCTGAAGTTCGCTCATAACATCATCAGTTACAATAAGCGGAGTCTTGATAACTCTCCTGTAATAATCCATGCATTCGCCGTCATGCCTTGAAACAATATGTGTTTCATTGTAGGTATGACAATGTATACCATACTCATCCGCAAGGTCTAGTATTGGTTCCACCATTTCCAGAGGAATTCCGGTCTTAAACACATACCTTCCTTCATCTACACTATAAATTTCTGTACCATTTGAACCACACAGAAAGCTCCCCTTGAAATCAAGTCCAAGTCCCTCGTACACAGCCTTGGCGCTGTCAATTGCTCTCCCCGTGTTGATACAGAAATGATTTCCTGCTTCAGTAAACTTTTTAAGTGCCTCCATTGTCCCTGGCGTTATCTCTTTTTGCTTGTTCAAAAGAGTTCCATCCAGGTCAAAGAAAAATATCTTTTTACTCACATCTATCTCCAAGACAAAACAAAATCTTTACCCAAATTTGCGCGAAAAATGGGTAAAGATTCTCTGATCATTTAATCGCGAATAACATCAGCCCTCAACTATAAGGTATCTGCCATCGCCTATATCAAATACTTCATCAGCATCAAGCACATTACCACCCTCGGTATCAACGCCTGATTCCTCAAAGTACTCTTCAACTTCATCAACGCCGTCCACAACAACAGCCATGCAGTCCTCTAAAAATGCCTCTGCCTCTTCCATATTGGACGCAACATCCTCAGGAAAAAGCTGCCCCTGATTTTCCAAAAAACATCTCAGAACTGCCTCATCATACTCGTGCATAATTAAAATCCTCCAAAAATCCTTTTCGAAGCTATGCGTTTTCTCCTTACAAAAGCTCATGCTCCTGCATTTCATGATAGAGTCTTGCGATTGGAAGCCCAACTACATTGTAGTAGTCACCTCTGATACCTGAAATAAATATAGCAAACTGTCCCTGGACACCGTAGCCTCCTGCCTTGTCATCCGGTTCACCTGTCGCTACGTAAGTTTCTATTTCCTTGTCAGTCATAGGTGCTACATCCACCAGTGTTTCTTCATGGAAGGTAAAAGACTTCGCTTCCCCCTTCTCGTCAGTATAGAAAACTGTCACACCTGTGTACACCGCGTGAGTGTTACCTGAAAGGTCTCTGATCATCCGCGTTGCATCCGCTCTGTCCGCGGGCTTACCAAGCACTCTACGATTATATGATACAACGGTGTCTGCGCCGATTACAACTAGTCTATCTGTCTCATTCGTAAAAATTTTGTGAAAAATCTCGGAAGCTTTTTTGAAAGAAAGCTCCTCAACCATCTTGCTAGGCTCGGTGTTATCAGCGTTTTCATCGCCCACTGCCGGAATAACCTCATAATTTGGAATCACCTTGGCAAGAAGCTCCCTTCTCCTTGGTGATCCTGATGCTAAAACATATCTCATATTATCAAACCTTCATTTCTGGTATGAACACTCTGGAATTCTGAGAATTCATTACCTTTGAATTTTTGGCTGCTTCTTCGCCAAATACTTTCTGGGAGTTGATTCTATCAGATGCATCTATCTTTTGGCAATCCACCTTAACATATACGCCCTTATCATTCATCACATGAGCTTTGTCAGTGTCAGCAAGCTCTACATCAAGGATATGTCTTAGCTTTTTGCGAAGCTTATCATTCTCAACGGGGAAAAGAATCTCCACACGTCTCTCAAGGTTACGTGGCATCCAGTCTGCGCTACTGCAGTAATACTCAGGGCTTCCACCGTTTTCAAAATAGAATATTCTGCTGTGCTCAAGGTAATTACCAACTATGGATCTGACTGATATATTCTCGCTTACTCCTGGAATTCCAGTGCGAAGGCAACATATACCTCTTACAATGAGATCAATCTTAACTCCCATGGAGCTTGCCTTATATAGCTCAGCTATTACCTCTTTGTGACAGATTGAATTCATCTTGGCAACGATATGGGCTGGCTCTCCATTAAGAGCATGGTCCTCTTCTCTCTTGATAAGGTCCAGAACTCTGTCCTTGAGCCATAATGGCGCAAGAGACAGCTTATTCCAGCCAAGTGGCTCTGAGTAACCTGAGAGCATATTAAACACAGCTGTAGCGTCCTCACCAAAAGCTGGAGCACAGGTGAAAAGACCTACATCCGTATACTGCTTGGCTGTTGAATCATTGTAGTTACCTGTTGCAAGATGTACGTATCTCTTGATACCATCTTCCTCTCTTCTCACAACAAGAGTTATCTTACAGTGTGTCTTAAGGCCCACAAGTCCGTAGATAACGTGACAACCAGCTTTCTCAAGCATCTTGGCCCAGACGATATTGTTCTCCTCATCAAATCTGGCCTTGAGCTCAACCAGTACTGTTACCTGCTTGCCGTTGTCAGCAGCCTTGGCAAGAGCTGCGATGATTGGAGAATTACCACTTACTCTGTACAGTGTCTGCTTGATAGCAAGAACATCCGGATCAACAGCAGCGTCTTCAACGAACTTAACGACATTCTCAAAGGTCTCATACGGATGATGCATAAGGATATCGCCCTTTGAGATAACATCAAAGAGATTATCCTGTCCGATAAATTCAGGAACTGGCTGTGGCCCCTTATATCTATGCTCCTTGAGGTCATCAAAGCCCTCAAGCTTGTACATCTTCATAAGGAAGGTCAGATCAAGCGGTCCATCAATATCGTAGATTTCGTTTTCTTCTACTCCAAGCTCATCAACTATGAGCTTTAAGAGCCTTCTATTTATTCCTGTGGCAACTTCAAGCCTTATGGCCTGTCCCCACTGCCTTCTCTTGATCTGCTTCTCGATTTCTTTTAAAAGATCTTCTGCCTCATCCTCATCGATAGAAAGATCCGCATTTCTACCAACTCTGTATGGTGAACTTGTGATTACATCATAGTTAAGGAACAGCTTATCTACATTCCTCTGGATGATTTCCTCAAGGAAGATAACCTTGCGTACTTCTCTCTCCTTGCCGCCTCCCGGAATCTCAAGGATTCTTGGAAGAACGTCAGGAACCTGAACTGTAGCAAAATCTACATCATCCTTGCCCTCTTTTTTCTTAAGAAGAGCTGCAATGTTAAGTGTCTTGTTCCTGATAAGAGGGAAAGGCCTTGATGAATCTACTGCCATCGGGGTCAGAACAGGGTAAACAAATTCCTCAAAGTATCTGTCTACATACTCACCATCCTTGGCATTCAGATCCTCTGCTCTGCAGATCATAAGTCCCTTGGATAAAAGATCTGGAACAAGCTCTTTGTTATAGATTCTATACTGTTCATCTACAAAGCTGTGGACAGTAGACAGAACCTCAGTAAGCTGCTCTTTGGCAGTCATTCCGGCGATATCAAGCTTCTTGTAATCAGCATTTATCATATCCTTGAGGGAAGCAACTCTTACCATGAAGAATTCATCAAGGTTACTTGCTGATATGCTCAGGAACTTGAGCCTTTCAAACAGAGGATTATCCTTATCCTCTGCCTCTGACAGAACTCTCTCATTAAACTGAAGCCAGCTCAGCTCTCTGTTTATATAGTATTTAGGATCTTCAAAATCGAATTCCTTTTTAGACTTATTCTTAGCCATACCCACCTCACATTTTCTTTTGTCTGATGACAGGTCTTATACCAAAGACCTCTTCAAAAAATGCAGCTCTGTTATCAAATAGTCCCTTTTCAAGAGTGATATCTGCCTTGGTATCAACGTTAATAATAAGCTCATCATTAGCAAGACTTACCTTAACATCCTTAAACTTCTGCTTGTGAGTTCTGTCAAGACCATTAGCTACTCGAAGGAGCGCTGTCAGCTTGGCAACTCTTAGATAATCCTCCTTGGAGAGTCCTTCCAGATACTGGCTCTGGCTGCCATAATACTCAAAGTCCTCGTGATTGTATCTGACTACATTGGCTACTATAAGTCTCTCCAAATGTGAAAGACCTATGATCTCAGTAGACATGATGATGTTAAAAGAGCAGTCTCCAAGATAAACTACGCTGATGTACTTACCACAGTCATGAAGAATTGTGGCAATTGTAAGAAGCAGCCTGTCTCTCTGGGAAAGCCCATGAAGACTCTTTGTATTGTCAAAGATATTAAGTGCGATCTTCTGCAAAGTCTCTCGTCTTGATTTACTACCCATAAATCTCTTGGATATGTTCTGAGCACAGGCAACGATATCCTGTTCAAAGTCATGTGGTGATTTTATGAAGTTCTTTTGCTCAGCATATTCATAAGCAATACCATCACACAACGTAATACCGGGAGCCCAGATATTTGCTGCCTTGGTAACATCAAGAATACACTTTATGAGAACCCCTGAAACATACAAAAGAGGTACGTTATCTTCAGGGATATTCAGCTTTTTGGCTACAACAATATCACTGACCTGATTGGCCTGCTCCAAAAATCCCATGTACTCCTGCCTTGTAATAAAGCCAGGGTTAACGGTATCTTTTTTGAACCTCTGAATGATAGGCGAAACGTAATCGTCAATGATAATGATATTTTCTATTGTTTTATCTTTGAGATATAGTTTGGAAAATACTGATAGTTGGGAATTAACAAGTTCCGACACAAGGTCCATATATTTAAGCCTTGTGGCATGAACATACTCCATGGTTGTATGGATTCTCAGAACTCCGGTACGAAGGTTCTGAGTAGCAACCAGGGTATCTTTTTCAAAGAGTGAAATCTGAATACTGCCACCGCCAATGTCCACTATGGCTGTGGGCTTTGCAATAATCTCTTTAAAATTGCCATGTTTAAGGGCGATGGATTTGTAATCCAGAAAGCGCTGTTCTGAGTTACTGAGGATATCAATGTGTATCCCTGTTCTCTGCTCTATAAGGTCACGAACAACCACAATATCTTTGGTTTCTCTGACCGCACTGGTACCATAGGCCTGGTAGTGCGTAACACCATACCCTTTCATGATCTGCCTGAAATCACACAGAATCCTGATCATCTCATCAACATGCCTATGGGAAATGCGACCAGTTGCATAGGTCTCACTGCCCAGATCCATGCGATGTCTGACGTAATCCAGCTCTCTCACGCCATTTTTAGAAGAGAGCTCGAACACCTTAAGTGCCATCTCATAGGATCCCACATCAATTGCTGCAAAAACCTCTCCTGTCATATATTGCCCCTCATATACTAATTCTTTTACCCCGGAAATATCAGATCAATAGTTGCCGAGGATCTTCATCATCTTGGCTTCTTCTCTGAGTCCCCTCAATGCATTGCGAACAGAACTGTCCTCAAGGTTTCCTTCGAAGTCAATAAAGAATCTGTACTCCCAATCCTTGTCCTCGATAGGTCTTGATTCGATCTTGGTCATATTAAGATTATTATAAATGAAATGTGACATTATGTGGTAAAGTGAGCCGGCCTCGTGAGGAATCTCAAGGCAAAGACTGATCTTGCCAGCGCCCTTTAAAAAGACCTTCTGATTGGCCACAATAATAAATCTTGTAGAGTTAGAATCCGCCTGGTTGATACCTTCCTGAATAATATCAAGGCCATAGATTCCTGCTGCAGCTGAACTTGCGATAGCTGCCTGAGTAATATCTTTATCCTCAGCTACCTTTCTGGCAGCAAAGGCGTTGTTCTTCATACCAATCTGCTGAATATCGCTGTGCTCATTGAGGAATCTGCTGCTCTGCATAAGAGACTGTGGATGTGAATATACAGTCTTGATATCATCCAGCTTAGCCCCTGGAACACCCATGAGACAGTGTCTTATCTCGATGATCTGCTCTCCAACAATGTAGTTCTCGTACTCTGTCAGAAGATCGTATACTTCACTTACGATTCCAGCTGTGGAATTCTCTATAGGAAGGACAGCATAGTCAGCACTTCCCTCTTCCAGAACACTCATAGCATCTCTGAAGGTCTCAACATGGAAGCTCTTGACGTTCTCGCCAAAGAACTTTTTCATAGCCATCTCTGAATAAGCGCCCTCAGCTCCCTGATAGCACACTCTGGAATTATCCTTATCGATTGAATCAATAGCAATAAATGGAAGTCTTCCAGTTGCGCCAGCGCTTGCAAGCTTCTGATACTGAAGCTTACGACTCATAGACATAAGGTGGGAAAAGAGCTCCTCTACTCCGGTTCTATTAAAATCAGATGAGGCCATATCCCTTACAGCCTTTATTTTCTGAGCTTCTCTTTCTTTATCGAAAACCTTCTTGCCATTAGCGATCTTGTAATCAGCTACCTGTGAGGCAATCTCCATTCTCTTTTCAAAGAGGTCAACTATCTGCCTGTCTACACTATCTATCTCTACTCGAAGCTGTTGTAAGTCCATTGGATCCATCCTTTTCTATATAAAATATTGCCCTCATAGGCGTATCTTTACTCATAATTCCACAAAATAAGTGTAAGATAAAAACCGCTTGATAGCAATAACTGGTACGCATATAATTAAGTTAAGGACACAATATTGGGTAGCTTGTTTTATATGCGAGGGGCATATTATGAACAGACGACGAACTATTTTAGCCTTTATTATTGTCACACTTCTGATCGTTGCAGTAGTGATATTTACTATATTGGATAAAAGAGTCCCAAGAGCCCCTTCCGATCATGGCAATTCTGCCGGTAATCTCCACAATGGTGGCCTGTTTTTTGAAATGGATGGCAAGGTATATTTTGCTAATCCCTATGATTCTGACTGTCTATATTCTATGGATCCCGATGAAACTCATCCCAAGCGACTTACAAGTATGCGCGTTAAATATATAAGCGGAGCCAATGGTTTTCTGTATTTTTACATGGACTCAACCAAGAAGTCCGGCTCTGTAGGCGGTCTTGGTACCGTAGCCAACCAATATGGTATATACAGATGTAAGGTAAATGGAAGCGATCAGACATGTCTTCTCAGGGATTTCTGTGGAGAAATGCAGTTATGCGGAGAATATATATATTATATAACAAAATTGGATGGCGGAGCTCTCAACAAAATCCGTGTAGATAAAAAGAATAGGTCTGTTGTCGCACCTGAAGCCATCTCTCCTGTATGCTATGACAATGGTTATATCTTCTATACAGGAGTATCTGAGGATCACAGGATTCATGCTATGAACACTCAGGCTGGGGACACAATAAGCGATGTTTTACCAGGACATCTCTTCTTCCCTGTTGTAAAAGGTAACTATATCTACTATATGAACGGAGATTCCAATTATAGCCTCTGGCGTACCAATCTCATGACTGGGGAAACCGAGATCGTTACTTCAGAGCGTATTGACTACTACACCCTTGATGATCAGCATGTTTACTACGCTTACGCCAACGGCCAGAATTCCGCGCTTAAAATGTGCGACCTTGATGGCTATGGCAAAACCGTTCTTTTTGAGGGTGTAACAAATAGTTTGAATGTAACATCACATTATCTGTATTTTAAGGTTTACGGGAATGACGATGTGGTGTATCATATGCCATTGGATGGAACAAATCGGATTTCAGTTCTGACTTTCGACTGATGGGGACGTTCCATTCTGGCAAAGAGGTATTTTTCACAATCATTTAATGTATGAGGAGAAGGTATGAATAACTTGCGACACATGATGAACCCTCTTGATTTCTCTGTCGAGGAGCTTGAGGCATTATTCGATGTAGCCAATGACATCGAAAACAACATGGCAGCCTATTCGCACAAGTGCGATGGCAAGATTTTAGCCACCTGTTTCTATGAACCCAGTACCAGAACAAGACTTAGTTTTGAGACCGCAATGCTCCGTCTCGGGGGCAAGACTCTCGGCTTTGCAGATGCCGGATCATCTTCAGCAGCCAAGGGCGAAAGCGTAGCCGATACAATACGTGTTATTTCCTGTTTCGCAGATATCTGCGCGATGCGTCATCCAAAAGAAGGTGCTCCAATGGTAGCAGCTTCCAATTCTCTCATTCCTGTTATCAATGCAGGTGATGGCGGACATCAGCATCCCACTCAGACACTTACAGATCTTTTAACTATCAGATCTTTATATGGCAAGCTTGGCGATTTTACTATCGGTCTTTGCGGCGATCTTAAATTTGGACGTACTGTCCACTCTCTTATAAATGCTCTTACCAGATACACTGGTATTCATTTTATTTTCATTTCCCCCAAGGAGCTCAAGGTTCCTGACTACATAACTGAAATGCTCGATTCTAAGGGTCTTACCTATGAAGAAGTAATTAAGCTCGAAGATGTTATGCCTCGACTCGACTTCCTGTACATGACAAGAGTACAGAAAGAGCGTTTCTTCAACGAAGAAGACTACATACGTCTGAAGAACTTCTATATTCTGGACAAGGCCAAGATGGAGCTTGCAAAAGAGAAAATGTTCATTCTCCATCCACTTCCACGTGTAAACGAGATCTCTGTAGAAATCGACAGCGATCCAAGAGCCGCATATTTCAAACAGGTTCAGTATGGCCTCTACGTTAGAATGGCCCTGATCCTCACCTTGCTGGATATGACTGATGCTCACATGAACGAAGGTTTACTAAGGGAATTCTAAAGGAGGAAATAAATGTTAAATATTGGAAAAATCGAAGAAGGCTTCGTTCTCGACCACATCCAGGCCGGAAAAAGCATGCAGATATACAAACACCTTGGTCTTGATAAACTCGACTCAACAGTAGCCATCATCAAGAATGCTAAAAGTAAGGCCATGGGTAAAAAGGATATCTTAAAGATTGAATGTGACATTGAATCACTTGATCTCGACATTCTCGCCTACATCGACCACAACATCACAGTAAACGTAATCAAGGATGGCGAAATCATCGAGAAACGCTCTCTTGTACTTCCTAAGCAGATCACCGGAGTTATCAAGTGCCATAACCCTAGATGTATCTCCTCTATCGAACAGGAACTCCCACAGATCTTCTACCTCGCTGATGAGAAGAAGGAAATTTACCGTTGCAAATACTGTGACGAGAAGTACAGTGATGGAGATGCTGCAGCGAAGGTTTGACGACAACTTAACGACACATTATTGATTCATTGCAAATTGCATCTATAATAGCAGAATCCGCATTTTTGATGCCTTTTCCAAAGAAATAACAAAATCAAGTGCATCATTATTTCAATATTTTCAATAATAGATGCAAGTAGAATCGAAAAAGCTTGAATTATGTCATCAAAAATAGAGAGCTCTCCATTTTTTGATGCATTTTACCACATTCGAAGTGCCACCAGACTCGGAACCGCTTCGCTTGTTCCTCGTTGGTGCGGCTTCGCCGTATGAAACAATAAAAAAATCGGATGCCTTGCAAGCAAGCATCCGATTTTTATTATCGTTTCGCACTTCTCATTAATATCCAAACTCCTGTGCCCAGTACCAACTTCCATCACCTGTCTGGCAAACTGCGATACCAACTGTCTTGTATCCGCCATCCATAATGTTAGCTGCATGAGTTGGTGAATTCATCCAAGCTGTGTAAACACTGTCAGCCGACTGATACAGCTTAGCAAGATTCTCACCGTACTGAACATTACTATCAACTGTCCAGAAATCTGATCCATTAGGTCTTGTGTGTGAGAATACTGATGTGATCTCACTAGCACGAACCTGAGCTGCATTTGTAAGAGCATCACTCCATACAAGTGCTGCAAGACCTCTTGCTACTCTCTCCTGATTCATAAGATTAAATACTGCATAGCAAGCATCGATTGCAGCCTGGCTTGATGCAGCAGATCCAGCAAGTGCAATAGCCTCATCATCGATCCAGATTTCACCGACGCCTTCATCCATTCCTCTTACAGCAGCCTGATCATCGATAACTGAATCAGCAGATGATGATCCACATGCAACGAAGGTGAATGCTAAAACCAGCGCCATTGATACTGCAAACACTTTCTTAAACTTTTTCATATTTTAATCTCCTACTTGATTAATCCTAGAGTTAATATAGTAACCCACTTAATCATTTTCTTATAATAATGGTACCGTAACAAATAACCCAAATCAATAACACAGCGATAGATTTTATGCTTATTTTAGTATATTATTTCACTTTTAATTAACACACTTTGAAATTATAATTCACATATGATTGATCATATGATTTATACTATAAAAACAATCCATTTTCGAAATTTGATGCATCTTATCTTTCCCATGCTGCGGTCTTGTACGTGTGTACTACGAACCTCTTGCCGCTTCCAGACTGGCCGCTACAGGTAGATAATGTCAAAAGACTAGGTTTACCCGAGAAGTCAGCATCTGCCGGTCTTGGATATGCCGAATGTAACTGGATATATTCAAGCAAGTCCTCGTAGGATTCGTCTGTTTCAACAACTTTATAAGCTTCACTTCCTACTTTCGTGATGTAATAGCCAAATACACGATACTGGAAAACGTAATCCTTGGTATATACATAAACGTAGGGGTTTTCTTCCAGCAAATGCTCATTACCAGTGGCATACAGCTTTTTGAGACTTCCGAACATGGATCCATTTCTCATGTTATGTCCAAAAACTATATCATGCATTCCTCTGAACTCTTCATCGCTGAGAACATCTTCAAACAAACATCCAGCCTTATTTACCTGTTTATCAAAGGTGAGATGAATGTATTCGTCTACTGTATTCTCTTTTACCACGGGATAACTGATTTCAAGACAAGGAAAATATAGCCATGCAACCACGTCTTCGTTGATTTCCTCAAGCTTATCAAAATCAATCTGAATAAGTGGATAATAAATTACCTGCGCACTATCTTCCTCTTTGGGCCAGGTGACTGCCATAGACTCAATTTCTTCATACTCGTCGTCAGCCACGGCATATTCTTTTTGATCATCATAGATTCTGACTGCTTCATACACGATTATGCCAAGGCATAGTATGATAGCCAGAATTCGCAAGACTTTTAAGACAGTTTTATTCATAATCTTCCCCTCTAAGATCAAATCTTGAAATCGTTAATATTATATCAATAATATGTATACGATTCATAAATTAATATTATCACTTATTCACACATGCTGTATACTAAACTTGTATGAAATTAAAGGAGGGGACCTAAAATGGAAGAAAAACAGAGCATCTTCAAAAAAATCCACACAGATAGATTCAGATGGAATGATTTCTTTATCATTCCAATGTTCCTCACATATATAATGATCATCGCAGGTGAAGTCCTTGGGCAGCTCATAATAGGGCTTTTGTTCGGAAATGCCATTGCAAAGGATGAAACAGGCTTTTTAGAGATTACAACCATGTACTTACTTTTCATTGGTATGTGGATCATTACCTTGTTATGTATAGTTGTTTCCAAGGGAAATAGACCTGTTCTCAAGGCTCTTTGGACTGCACCCAAGGGAAATAACGTTAAGTATTTATTACTTGGATTGTTAATTGGCTTTGTAACTAACATGATCTGCGCTATCACAGCAATGATCAACAAAGATATCAGTATTTACTATGATTCATTTCCATTTCTTCAGCTGGTAATCATATTCATAGCTGTGTTTATTCAGTCATCTGCCGAAGAACTGGTTTGCAGAGGTTTCCTGTATTACAGGCTCAGACGAGGCTACAGACATCCAGCAGTTGCAATAGTATTAAACGCCCTCTTATTTGCCTCTATACACGTTGGCAATCCTGGTGTTAGCAATCTAGCCCTTCTCGACATTTTTATCACAGGAATTTTCTTCTCACTGATGGTTTATTATCTGGACAGCATCTGGTGTGCGATGGCAGCTCACGCAGCATGGAACTACACTCAGAACATTATCCTTGGCCTTCCTAACAGCGGTATAGTTTCTCCATTTTCAATTTTCAAGCTTGATGCTGCTTCGGCCACAGATTCTTTTGCCTACAGTGTAGCCTTCGGACTTGAAGGAACTATCCTTTCAACTGTTGTAATGGCTGCTGGCTGCGTGGTACTATACGTATTATTCCACAATAAAGAAGTAAAGGCTTATGACCCCTGGAACTAATTTTGCTGATTCTTACACAAACATCATATTTCACATAGACGTTAATTCTGCATTTCTATCCTGGTCTGCGGTAAAAAAGCTTAAGGATGAGCCAGGCAGTATTGACCTGCGCACAGTTCCTTCTGCTGTTGGCGGCGATGTCAAAAGCCGCCACGGTATCATTACCGCCAAATCTATCCCAGCTAAAAAATATGGAATTGTAACTGGAGAGCCCGTTGTTAAGGCTCTCCAGAAATGTCCTGATCTGATTCTCATCCCAGGCGACTTTAATACCTACAGAGAATATTCCAGAGCTTTCATTGAGATAATCAGCAAGTACTCTCCTGTGGTTCAGCAGGTCTCAATAGATGAGGCCTATATCGACATGTCCGGCTCCAGAAATCTTTTTGCATATTCGGAAACAGACGAATATCCATTTCCACTTAATGTAGCCAAAATGATCCGGGATGAAATCAGAAACACCCTAGGTTTTACTGTTAACATTGGCATTTCCTGTAATAAGCTCCTTGCCAAAATGGCAAGCGATTTCCAAAAGCCTGACAGGACACATACTCTTTTCCCAGAAGAAATCGAGACCAAAATGTGGCCTCTTCCAATAGGTGACCTCTATGGTTGTGGCAAATCAACAGCATCAAGGCTCATGTCAGTAGGCATCAGGACTATCGGCGATGCAGCAACTTCCGATCCTGAGTTTCTATATTCAATTCTTGGAGAAAATGGCGGTGGATACATCTATGCGAGTGCCAACGGCTATGGCAACACCGAAGTCAGTGAGCACTACGAGGATGCCAAGAGTTATTCCAACGAAACTACTCTCTCTTCTGATCTGACTGCCGATTCCTACGATAAAGAAATCGTACCAGTTCTCAAACATCTGTCGGCCAGTGTTTCAAGAAGGCTTAAAAGAGATCATGTATATGGCCAGACAGTAACTGTCAGCGTCAAAACTGGTAACTTCAAGCGCCACTCATGCCAGATGAAGGGCTCTGACCTGATTGATGATGAGAATACCATATATGAATATGCCAAAATCCTAGCAGATAAGCTCCTGCTTGGAGATGATGGTCTATTTATCCGAGGCGAAGTTGTGAGACTTGTGGGCGTTGGAGTATCCAAGATTGACGATGGTTCCTACAGACAGCTTAGTTTGTTTGATGTCATGAGTAAAGAACAGGGCACATCCAGGAACATCCAGCCTGATAAAAATGTAAATGAAGAATTTGAAAAGAAAATTGAAAAGCAGAAAAAACTGGACAAGATGTCCGAAGCAATAGATTCCCGCTACGGGAAAGGAACCATATTTAAAGGGAGCAACCTCAAATAATTCAAGGTTTGCTCCCTTTTATCATCTATTTTTCAGCACCTGCTGGCCTTAAATCTCCGTACTCTTTTTGGAGCTTTCTAAGGATCTTCACAAGGGTTGTTTCTTCATCAAAAAGATATACATAGCCGTGAAGTGACTGGGCTTTCTGCCTAAGAGTCTTGCAGTGGTTCCAGACAAAAATCGCTGCTTTACCTTTTCCGTTTCTGGCTTCCTGAATAAGGTTTGCTCCTGCACTGTTACCATCAAAAGCAACAACCATGGACGGACGTCTTTCAAAAATCTCGTAGTTAAAACTCTTATATATTCCCATTCCTTCAGCTTCAGTTGATACTCTGATGATCACACCAGCTTTTTGAAGCTTTTCAATTTCCTTAGGACTAATCAGTGCCGGAACAACCGCATATATCCTGAAGTTCTTTTTGTTATGTTCTATCAGGTATTTCTCGTACCCTCCAAGCTTATGTCCTATTACAAAACATACTTCATCAGGATTAAGGAACTTAAGAAGTTCATCAAGCTGCCTGATTGCTGCATCTGTCATCCTTGTAGCTCTGTTTTCTGTATTAAAGCTTCCGCCCATGAGAATAATCGGGAAACGGTCCCAGGTTATTTCTGAGATCTGGTCTTTAAGCTCTGCATTAGCATCAAGACGGATTTCTGCTTTCTTACTGGTTCTTGAAACCTTAACAGTCTGCATCTTTTCAAGAAGTACATCCTCCATGTCTCTGCCATTTAAAAGCTTGGCAAAGGATGCCTTCTTATCGGAGTAGGCCTGTCTACTCTTTTCTATACTGGTGCTCTCTGTCTCCTTCATAAGGCGAAGATCATTCTCAGACAGATTAAGGAGTTTTTCCAAAGATAGCTGCTCATCCAGGGAAGTAGTACCATAGAGAGCTGCTCCATCAGTTCCCTCTACGCACTTGATTCCATGCTTCAAATACTCTTTAAGCGGATGCTTATCAAGAGAATTCAGGTTATTGAGTCTTACATTACTGGTTATCTGGAACTCCAGAACAACGTTATTCTCTTTTAACTCTTTGAGAACTTCTCTTCCCTTCTGTGATTTAAGCGAATAGGTGTAAAGGCCGTGACCAAGCCTTATTCTAGGCATCGGCTGTCCCTTTGAAAGAGAATCTCTAACACACTGTATTGAATGAGCTATATTGTCCCTAAGGCTGTCATTTTCGCCAGCATGAACTCTGATAACAAAGGTCGGATCCTTGGCGGCTATCTTGGCAAGCTCTTTAAATACAGGCTTGAGCACGATGATATCATTGATCTCTTCTCCTACAAAGTCGCAGCCTGCCACATATGGGTCAAGGGATGTAGCCTTCAAAACCTCAAGGTTCTGTTCCAGATAGTTCTCAGGAGTAACAGCATCCTTGATGATTGTAAGAGGAATCCTCCGCATAGCTGCAAGAAATCTGATCATAACTCCAGTTTCCCTGTAGATAGCAGGCATTACCTCATGAACCTGTCTGAGCATTTCAATAGACTCATACTTTTTAACCAGGGTTGTATCGCTGATTTCAGCGTATTCAACACCCTGTTTCTTATAATTTCTAGCAATCCAAAGGAGCTTATCCTGGAAAATAGTGTTATTTGTGTAATCTGGATTTTCCTTATCCTTCAGCATCTGCTTGAGGGTACTCTGTACATCTCTGTCAGGAATCTGGGATACGTTGTTAAACGGAATCTTCTCCTCACTCTCTTTTCCCTTGGCAAAGACATAGCGATATAGATACACCTTCTCAAGATTGGTAAAGACGGCCTGACCATCCCTGATAATTCCAAGTGAGCCACGTATCTTAACAATATTGAGCTCGGCATTATCAAGATTATTAAGGATAAGGTCAGCAAAGTTGATAAAGGTATTATCGTTGATCTTTCTGTCCAGATATTTGCCCTTAAGGTCGGAAGTCACAAACTGTCTTGCAACCTTTTCTCTCTGGGCATTTACCTTGATCCACTGCTCTGGTGTGAGCTCCAGCTCAAGCTTTTTGACATAATATAACGGGTAACGAATCTGATGGTAGATTCCAAGTGCGATCAGCACATCTGCCGGCAGATTGCCGTTCATGTGGGTATGCAGATCAGCTCTGAATTTGAGCTCTTTGGGAATATAGGTCTTGAAAAGAGTCTTGGACATATCTAGCTGATAGTCCTTGGTCTGACTCATAAGTGTCTTGGCAATAGCTGGGACCAGAGCCTTGGTCGTGACTCTTCCGTCAGGATAAATGGTGGCAACCTCCACATCTCCCAGCTTGAAAAGATATATTTCTTCGCAGTTAGCATTTATATAGCATGGAACCTCGCCCTTTATGATGAACTTGCCGTCCGTATCCTGCGACAGAGGCAGTTTGCAGGTTCTAGCCAGATTGCTTATAAGATTTCCAGAGTGATGATTAGGAGTTGCCAGGACGTAAAAGAGCTTATCCAGATCCTTGTACAGATTCACAACAATATCTTTTTCATTATCCAAAAAGAAAAATGTAAAGTATGTCATCAGTATTCCTCTCTGTAATCATTTGTGACTGTTGCAATATACTCATATAGCATATCAATTATCATCAAGTAATCTTCTCATATCTTGTGGTAAATCAGCTTTGATTTTAATCCTCTCACCTGATATAGGCTGATCCAGCTCAATGTAACCAGCGTGCAGAGCAGCTCTCGTCATCTCGTGGTTATCAGGTATCTCTTTGCCGTAGAAATTATCCCCAAGAAGCGGATGTCCAAGATGCGCCATGTGAACACGAATCTGGTGGGTTCTTCCTGTATCCAGCTGAAGTCTCACAAGTGCATAATCTTCAAACTGTTTCTCCACCTTGTAGTGAGTTATTGCTTCTTTTCCATCAGGATGAACCTCTCTTATCATGCGCTCATCAGGCCTTCTGCGTATAGGTGCATTAACTGTCCCCTGCGGCTGTTCAAACACGCCACTGCAAATAGCCAGGTATTCCTTGCGCCTTGACATGTTCTCTTTTTGCCCTGCTAAAAGAGCTGCTGCATGCCTGTTTTTGGCAAAGATGACAAGACCGGAAGTCTCACGGTCAAGTCTTCCAACAGTTCTAATAACATGGTTCTGACCTGATTTAATGTAATAGCCGGCAAGGTAGTTACTAAGTGAATCCTTGTAATGAGCATAGGATGGGTGCACCACCATATCTCCAGGCTTGTTGATGATTATTAGATCCTCATCCTCATACACTATATCAAGAGGTCCATCGGCTGGAACAATATCTCCTGCGTTATCATTGTCTTCATAGACTCTGACAATCAGCTCATCGTCAGGATTCAGCTTATCTATGAGCCTAATTGGAGCCATTTTTTCTTTTAACAACGAGTGTTCCTCAACACCATTACAATCCAATTGTTCTAAATTATGGCGAATGCACATCACTCCGTCATCAAACTGCTTGCATCTTGATATCTCGCGGCTTGAAAGCTTCATGATCTCACGCATTATATCGCCTGCCATTACAGCATCATCATTATCTGTCTTCTTTTTATCTGTGCTGACACTTGTAATTCTGTCCTTATCAGTCACCTTGTACGTATATCGTAGTTCTCTATAACCAGATTCCATTTCTACAATCTTTCTATTCGTATTTCATATATCATTCTAGCCTACATTTTGGTCTTTGCTCTGTCAATCGTAATTGTCAAAACATTAAGTCCCAGCAGATTCTGGTAATTAGTCTCATCCGCCAGTTTCATAACCATCTTTATTCCAATATTCTTTGTAGTATCTTCAGGTCTAAGCTGTTCTTTCATGCTAACCGGGTCAAATGGAATACAGTCATCTTTAATTCTCAAAAGAATACAATCGTCCTTGCTGACAACTCTTGTCTCTAGATAATGCTTTTTATTATCACTGGTAAAGCCATATTCTATGACGTTTCTGGCCATTTCCTCAAGACAAAGTGCTGCATACAAAGATACTTTATTATCATATCCCTGTTTCTTGCAAAAACCTTGAACAAGCTCTGCTGTGTTTGTTACATCTTCCATATTCGTAATACTAACAGCAAGCCTGTCTTCGTCTTTTACTCCAAAGCCATCATCAAATAATAGCCATTCGTTGACATTACGTGGTATACGACGCCAGTGGATAATAGCATAAACAGGATATACAAACGCTGATATTACTATTCCTATCGGTGTTGCCAGCCATACACCTAATATACCAATTATAGGTGCAAGTATTAGTGCTGGAAGTACAACACTCGCAAATCCATCTATTACAGAAAATGCATTTACGCAGGTGTTTTTTCCCATAGCCTGCAGATAGTTAGTCTCCACTTGAACAACCTGAATAAGCGGAATCGACGCAGCATAGATGATAAAGTACTGATGCGCTAATTTGAATACATTAGACGTAGGGTCTGCAAAGAATATCCTGACTACAGCCCCAGAAAGAAGCATTACAACAACTGCAATAATACATGACAATATCAGAACCTTCGTAAGTCCAAGCTTAATCAGCTCTTTTATCGAATCCCTATCTTCCTCGCCCACATGAACGCTTCCCAGGGTTCGAACTACTGTACCTGTTCCTAGGCACAATGCAATGAACAGTCCCCCAACCATGCCTAGAGCTGATTTAGCCGACATACCATCCTGTCCTGCTACATTAAGAATTATTCTATTTAAAACAACATCCCTAAACGAAAGGCAAAGTACAAGTAAAGCTCCCGGAAAGCCTATTTTTAGCATATTCCAGGCATCGCCCCAAAGTGCACTTCTAAAACTATATTTAAGCTGTGATTTTTTACCAAAATAATAGGTCACAAGAATAATAAAATATATCCAGTTGCATATAGAGGTAGAAAGCGCAAGTCCAAATATCCCCATATTAAACACAGCAACTAATGCTATATTCAAGGTAATATTGCAGATGATCATTGTAGCTATTCCAATGTAATTTCTTTTGCTCTGCCTCTCTAATTGTAGGAATGCCGCCAATTGCTGCGACATCATCATTGGGAAAACACCTATTCCATAACCTGATATATATGTGATAAGACTAGCTTTAAGTGTCTCATCTGCGCCGCAAAACGCAGCCACTGCTCCAGGGAAGACTAAAAGAATTGATGAAACTAAGATACTGATAATTGCTGTAAGATTAACAGTTAACGAGAATATCCCTGATGTCTTGTCGATATTTCCGCTTCCTATATATCTTCCACTCAAAACAGAGCTTCCACCCAAAAGGACAGAACCTGCAGCATTAAGTCCCAGCACAATTGCATAGAACAGACCTATTACTCCTACAGAAACAGCATCAATAAACCGTCCAGCTATAATACCGTCTACAATCGAATTAATAGAGCCCATTGCAACTACCATAATCTGAACTGGAAGAAGCTTAAAAAACAAAACACTACTCATCGAAGTTTTATTTTTCATATCATTCATTCTCCATTTTTCGCGTATACTATATCACTTTAATGATAACATAGAGCCCAGGCGACAATAATTAAGCTTTTGTGAAAAAAGAATTACACATTATTTCGCAAGAACAAGGAAAAACCTAGCAAGTAGTGATTGGCTCTACCTCGCGCTGCGGAATATAGTAATATTTGTCAGCTTGGATCAGATACTAAGACTCCGAGCGATTTATAGAAGGTATGGAGGATATTTACAGGTATGAAAAGAAAATGTGTATTAGCAGGAATTCTTGCTGCTACTCTTCTGGTGGGATGCGGGGGTCCCAATGCCGGAAATGCTGCAGCCGTAGAGAATTCAGCTACAGTTGCTGCTACTGAGGCTAGCAGTGCTGAAGAATCAGCTACAGCTGAGAACAGTGCTGATGCTGCAGAGGCTTCTACAGAAGCCGTTGAGGAATTCGTTGATGACGTAGCGCTTAAGGATCTCTGCGCTGACTACTTCACTCTTGGAGTTGGCATCAATGGAAGTGACCTTTTTAATCAGTGTCTTAATATTCCACAGTATATGGAACTTTCCAAGAAGCACTTTAACAGTGTTACAATGTCCAATCTCATGAAGAGCTGCTACATCCTTGATCAGATGGGATGCCAGAAGAATCTCGAGAGCGGTGATAAGGAGGTCGCTGTTTCTTTTGCCTCTATTGATCCTACACTTGAATGGTGCAAGGAAAACGGCATGAAGATGAGAGGCCACACACTTGTATGGCACACACAGGCGCCTAACTGGTTCTTCAGAGAAGGCTATACAGATGACGGCGACTATGTAGATAAAGAGACAATGCTCGCCCGTATGGAGAGCTATATCAAGCAGGTTATGACTCACTGTCAGGAAGAATATCCTGGAGTAATCTACTGCTGGGATGTTGTAAATGAAGCTGTTGACCCTGAAAGCGCTGATCCAGACAGCTTCTTCAAGTGCAGAACCAAGTGCGGTCAGGATCCTAACCCATGGTACGACACAATCGGACCTGAATATGTAGAGATGGCATTTACCTACGCTAGAAAATATGCTGCAGACGATGTTAAGCTCTTTTACAATGACTACAACACTTTCCAGGAGCCAAAAACTGAAGGAATCGTTGCTCTTGCAACTTCCCTCAATGAAAAAGGACTCATCGATGGTATTGGAATGCAGGGCTATTGGGGAATCAAGTACCCTTCAATCGATGAGATCAAGACAGCAATGACCAAGTTCGCTGAGCTTGGCCTCGAGATTCAGGTTACTGAGCTCTCTATCGGTGTTGATAAAGAAACTGACGCTGAATTCGAGAAGCAGGCAACAGCCTACGAGAAAGTATTCGAAATGTTCAAGGAAATGGACACTCAGGGTGGCGGCCCAGTTAACATCACCAACGTTACAGTATTTGGTCTTGTTGACCACTACCGCGACGGTGACCAGACAAACACTCGTCTCTTCGACAAAGACTACCAGCCGAAGGCTGCATTCAAAAAGGTCAGAGCTGTTATGGAGACATATTAAGATAATAGTAAAAGGACATGTGAATCACCTCACATGTCCTTTAATAATTTATCTGTCGATTTCTTATTCATCACAAGCAGCTTTTACTGTATTTACCATATATCTGATTACTTCTACAGGATAATCTCCTACGGCAGTCTCCCCAGTTACCATTACAGAACTTGCGCCGTCGATGGCTGCATTGTAGATGTCGCTTACTTCTGCTCTGGTGGGGACTTTGCTGTGTTCCATAGAGGCAAGCATCTGAGTAACTACCATGAACGGCATATTATGGGTGTTGCATCTAGCAGATATATCTTTTTGTATTTTAGGAAGATTCCAGAGTGGCACAGCATTTCCGAGGTCTCCTCTTGCTATGACTATCTCATCCGCATAATCAAAAAAACTTTCCAGATTCTCTACGCCTATTGTGTTCTCGATTTTGGCATATATCTTAATGTTCTGTCCGCCATTTTTATCCAGCACTTCTCTGACAGTTTTAAGGTCATCTGCGCTTCTGACGAAGGGCTGCATTACTCCAGTTACATTGTAATCAGCAGCTATTCGTATATTCTCCAAGTCGCTATCTGTTAGTGCTGGCATATCTACTGTTGCACCGACAATAGCTATGCTCTTTCTGCCAGAAAGCTGACCTCCACGAATTACCTTAAGTTTAGCGCTGCCACTATCAGCTTCAACAACCTTTGCCAGTATCTTGCCATCATCTAGAAGCACTTCATTTCCTGTTTTCATAGCCTCAAGAATTCGATTATCTACATCTATTCCTGCTGCGCCCAGAATAAACTCATCTTCTTCCTCAAGTATTACAGGAATATCAAGCTTTCCAATTCTTAGCTCCGGTCCCTGCATATCTATGAGTATCTTGGGCGAAACACCCGCTCTTTTGGCAGCTCTTTTTATGACCTTAATGCTCTCTTCGCAGTCTCTTAACATAACATGAGATAAGTTTATCCTGATTCCAGTCATGCCCAAAGAGAACACTTCATATAGTGTTTCCTCGTCCGTGCAGCTTGGTCCTAGTGTTCCAAATACATCAATCATTATCTACCCCTAGTATCTCTTTCATTAGCTTCTCGTACTCATCCATGGTTATCTTCTCACCTCTATAGGTAAAGTCGCTATTTTCATCATAGCTGTCATCATCACTATCCCAGTATTCTGCCGACAGTTCAAAAGAGTCAACTACTGCCCCTGTTCCGTCATATAGATCAAACCAGTATATCTGGCGGCCGCCATGGGATACATCTCTATGGGTGATGTATGTTCTACCCTCATATACTGTGTAACTGAGTTCACCTGCGGTTCCCTCTCCCTGAGCAAGGACATAAACTCCACCATCTCTTGCATCCAGGTACATTCCGCCATAGGGGCCATTCAAGATAAGCTCAGTCTCTCCATCATTATCAAGGTCTATCTTTTCATCGCTCACGCTATAGCTATCCCATTCTTCCGGATCCTGTGGAAGCTCATTGAACCAAACTTCATACTTGCTACCTTCGAAGTAACCTACTGCACTGATTTCTCCAGCAAGGAACTTGTCGTAGATTTCGTCGTTGCTTTCACCCTCGCTAATACTGTTTTCATCAGTGCTGCCAAGTTCCTTAGTCTCATCAGACATTTCTATAGCATCTACTGCTTCTATGGATTCAACATGCTCAAATGACGCTCCTAAGCTTGTCTCTTCCTGTACTTCCGCCTTATCTGCGCAGCCTGTAAGATATAGGATTAGCCCCAGGATTGTAATTAGTCTATATTTTTTCATAATTCATTCTGCTCCCATCAAAATTGGATCCGGCTTACCGGCATAATTGAATCTGTCTCCCGTTAATAATTGGCTCCCGCTAAAAATATGCTTCTGCTATAAATTAGCTTCTGCTATAAATTCGAACTATCTCATACTTTTTATATGTATTTTTCCCATGTAAAAAAGCATCAAAAGCATATAAAACAGGGCCGTTCTGCCGTTTTTATACGAAATCGCCACCCGTTTACAGAGGGAAAATACGTATAAAACAACCTATTATCCTATGTTTTATATAACTCCCCCCTCTTACAGGGTAAAAAAGAACGTATAAAACTCCTAGTATCTGGTAATTTTATACCTCAACCTCTTTTAGCAAGAAAAGAGAACATATGAGAGTCAGTAATATCCTAAGATTTATAGCATTTAAAACAAAAAAACGGTTCTTACTACCTTCAGTATAACTGATGTAAGCAAGAACCGTCCAATTAACTGTATTAAGCTATCTCAACATTTCTTGTAGCGATTACGTCTACGCCAGTTCCAGCAACGTCCTTGATAAGCACGTCTCCGATGTGAGCAGGAGCTGCAACACAAGCTGCATCGATATCCTTCATTACTTCGAATATCTTGTTCTTGGGAATATCGCTTGCAGTCTTGCAGGATACTCTCTCTTTATCACCGCCAGTAATCTTAACTGTACTGGTTACGATTCTGGTAGGGTTAACTACTTCTTTTCTGGCATATATATCGCCCTTAGGACAGGTGTTACCTGTAACTTCAGTAACTTCACCATTCTCCATGCTGACTGTCAGCATGCAGCCCATAGGACATCCTATACAAGTGAGTTCTCTTTTCTCCATGATATGTCTCCTTATATTTCAATACATAGCCATATTCTAATGGCTGCCTGATTTATCAATCTTTCTCAATCTTAATGGTAATCTTCTTAAGTCCGCTCTTCTCCTGGAGCTGAGTCTTACGAAGAACAATCTGCTCCATCTCACCAGGTGCCAGGATTCTCTTCTGGTTGTGCATTACTCTCTCATCATCGAAATAAACGCTGACAAAAGAATTCTTGTAAACATCACCAACTCTGAATCTGACTGTAAGAAGGTCATCCATTCTATCTACATTGATTGTGCTAGGAACTGTGTATCTGGCACCGTCAGTTGCTGTAACCTCGATAACCTCAGCATCTCCAGCTTCCTTGCAGCCATCATTTATGTACTTAACTGCGTTCTGACCTGCGCGCTTTGCTTCCTCAGAAACATAGTCAACAAGGTCGTGAACGTGAAGAACGTTACCACAGGCAAATACGCCAGGAATGTTAGTTTCAAGAGATTCGTTTACTACAGGGCCTGATGTTATAGGACTCATCTGTACTCCAGCAGCTCTTGAAAGCTCGTTCTCAGGGATAAGTCCACAGGAAAGAAGAAGTGTATCGCATGTATATCTTTCTTCTGTACCTGGAATTGGCTTTCTGTCTGGGCCAACCTCAGCGATAGTAACAGCTGTCACATGCTCTTTTCCCTCAATATCAACTACTGTATGTGAGAGCTTAAGAGGAATTCCGTAGTCATCAAGACACTGAACGATGTTTCTCTTAAGACCGCCTGAGTAAGGCATGAGCTCTGCCACAACCTTAACCTTAGCTCCCTCAAGTGTCATTCTGCGTGCCATGATAAGTCCGATATCACCGGATCCAAGGATAACTACCTCTCTACCTGGCATGTAGCCTTCGATATTAACAAGTCTCTGAGCTGTACCAGCTGAGAAGATACCTGCTGGTCTGTAGCCAGGAATGTTCAGGGCTCCACGAGGCCTCTCTCTACAGCCCATTGCAAGGATAACTGCCTTGGCAGGAATCTGGAACATTCCATCTTCTCTGTTCATAGCTGTAACTGTCTTGTCCTCAGCAATGTCCATAACCATTGTGTTAAGCTTATATTCGATTCCAAGGTCCAGTACCTGCTTGATAAATCTGTAAGCGTACTCAGGACCTGTGAGCTCTTCTTTAAAAGTGTGGAGTCCGAAACCATTGTGAATACACTGATTCAGGATTCCGCCAAGCTCGTGATCTCTTTCAAGGATAAGGATGCTGTCATTTCCAGCTTCCTTAGCAGCTACTGCTGCTGCGAGGCCTGCAGGACCACCGCCAACTATAACTATATCGTATGTCTTCATGATCCTTATACCTCCCCTTTAGTTCTCTCAATGACGATATTTGACTTACCGCCGCTCTTAGTGATTTCCTCATAAGAAAGTCCAAGCTCTCTGTTGAGGATTTCCATTGTCCTTGGTGAGCAGAAGCCTGCCTGACATCTACCCATTCCAGCTCTTGTTCTGCGCTTAACACCATCAAGTGATCTTGCGCCAAGAGGTCTGTGAATTGCATCGAGGATCTCGCCCTCTGTGATTGACTCGCATCTGCAAACGATTGTGCCATAAGCTGGATTTTTTTTGATAAGAGCATTCATCTCTTCTACAGAAAGTCCCTCTGTTCTTGTGATGCCCTTTCTGGTTCCAATCCAGTTCTCTTTCTCTGTGAGATTCATCTTCTCTTTGAGCATATTTCCAACCATCTCGCCGATAGCAGGTGATGCAGAAAGACCTGGAGATTCGATTCCAGCTACATCTATAAAGCATGGAGCATCAGCAACCTCCTCGATCACGAACTCGTGTCTCTCGAGGTGTGCACGAAGTCCGGCAAAAGAGGTAATGACATTTCTCATTGGAAGATTTCTAACATTTTCAGAAGCCTTAGCTGTCAGCTCATCGATTCCCTGAGCTGTTGTAGCCGTGCCTTCTTTGTTCTCAATATCAATAGCTGTAGGACCTACAAGGAGGTTACCATGTACAGTTGGTGTTACGAGTACTCCCTTACCATACTTAGTTGGCTGAGGGAAAATAGTGTGTGAAACATATCCGCCAACCTGCTTATCAAGAAGACAGTAATCACCACGTCTCTCGATGATGTGCATCTTGTCAGCACTTACCATGTTGTGGATCTTGTCAGCGTACACACCAGCTGCATTTACAACGTATTTTGAAATGTATTCGCCGTTATTGGTTCTAAGGTGCCAAAGGCCATCCTCGCCCTTCTTGATATCCTCAACCTTAGTGTTGAATCTGAATTCTACGCCGTTAACGTTGGCATTTTCTGCCATAGCGATAGTGAGCTCGAATGGGCAGATGATTCCACCTGTTGGAGCAAAAAGAGCTCCCTCAACATTCTCAGAAAGGTTTGGCTCCATCTCAAGAGCTTCCTCTCTTGTAAGAATCTTAAGACCCTTAACGCCATTCTTAACACCTCTGTCATAAAGAGTCTTAAGACCGTCAAGCTCTTCCTTGTGGATGCATACTACCATTGATCCATTTCTCTTAAATGGGATATCAAGGTCCCTTGCAAGGTCATCCATCATCTCATTTCCGCGAACATTGAGCTTAGCCATGAGTGAGCCTTCATCAGCATCAAAACCAGCATGTACAATAGCTGAATTAGCCTTTGATGTTCCTTCGCAGACATCTTCGCACTTCTCAAGAACGCATACACTTGCGTTGTAGCGTGAAAGCTGTCTTGCAATCGCACTTCCGGATACACCGGCACCAATTACAATTACGTCAAACATAATAATCTCCTCTTCTACATCTATCTGTATTTCTCTATCAAGTAATTACTTATTTATCAGGCTTCCTTTGCCCATCCTCTTGTGGATGCAACAGCCTGTTGCCAGCCCTTAAGCTCTTTTTCTCTCTGCTCTGCAGGCATCTGTGAAGCAAAGGTCTTTTCAATTGACCAGTTGCTGCAAACATCATCTCTGTCCTTCCAGAAGCCTACTGCATAGCCCGCAAGGTAAGCTGCACCAAGTGCTGTAGTCTCAACACAACTAGGTCTGATAACATTTGTGTTGATAATGTCTGACTGGAACTGCATCAGGAAGTTGTTCTTACTTGCTCCGCCATCTACGCGAAGTGATGTAATCTTTTTACCTGTATCAAGCTCCATAGCATGGAGAACATCATAGGTCTGGAATGCCAGTGACTCCAGCGTTGCTCTGATGATGTGGTACTTGTTGACACCACGTGTAAGTCCCACAATAGCTCCTCTGGCATATGGATCCCAGTATGGCGCACCAAGACCTGTAAAAGCAGGTACTACATAGCATCCGTTAGTATCATTAACTCTAGTTGCAAAATATTCTGAATCCGGAGCAGAATCAACTACTCTAAGCTCATCTCTAAGCCACTGAATCGCAGCGCCAGCTACATATACAGAGCCCTCAAGAGCGTATGTAACCTTTCCGTTGATTCCCCAGGCAATAGTTGTCAGAAGGTCATTCTTGGAATAAATAGGCTTATCACCTGTATTCATCAGCATGAAGCAGCCTGTTCCATAAGTATTCTTGGCATCTCCCTCGTTAAAACAGGTCTGTCCGAAAAGAGCTGCCTGCTGATCTCCGGCTGCACCGGCAATCTTGATAGGTCCGCCAAAGAACTCTTCATCTGTCTCACCATATACGCAGCTAGAAGGTTTAACCTCAGGCAGAATGCTCATTGGGATATCAAGGATGTCGCACAGCTCCTTATCCCACTCAAGTGTGTTGATGTTGAACAAAAGAGTTCTTGAAGCATTAGAGTAATCAGTTACATGAACCTTACCCTTTGTGAGCTTGTAGATCAGCCATGAATCAACTGTTCCAAAACAAAGCTCTCCTTTTTCTGCTCTTTCTCTTGCGCCCTCAACATTATCAAGCATCCATCTGATCTTGGTTCCAGAGAAATATGGATCAAATTTAAGACCAGTCTTTTGCTGGAAAAGCTCAACAATTCCAGGATTCTCTGCCTTCATCTGTTCAGCGAAATCTGAGGTTCTACGACACTGCCAGACGATGGCGTGTGAAATAGGCTGTCCTGTCTTTCTATCCCACATGATTACTGTCTCACGCTGGTTGGTAATACCGATTGCTGCTATATCTTCATATGTAACATCTATCTTATTCATCGCCTCACGGGCTACAGACAGCTGTGTCTGCCAGATCTCACTAGCGTCGTGCTCAACCCAGCCTGGCTGAGGGAATATCTGTGTAAACTCCTTCTGCGCGATGCTGAGCATCTCTCCCTTCTCGTTAAAGAGGATACATCTGTTACTGGTTGTACCAGAATCCAATGCCATTACATACTTTGCCATACTCAAAACTCCTTTTTATACATGTTAAAGCTATTTGCTGTATTTACAGTCCCCATACATCTTCATTTGTAGATGAAATAGCGATTGCGCCCGCTTCTAAGGCGTTCATAACATCTTCCTTATCTGAGATAAGTCCACCTGCGATAATTGGAACTCTGCTGACCTTGTTGATCTTCTTGATCATCTTGGGCATTACAATTCCCGGCAGGAACTCGATGCAATCAGGCTTAACTCCTGATGCCTTGGACTGCTTCTCAATATTGGTAAGTGCCATGCTATCTAAGATAAAATATCTAAGTACTGTGCTAAGTCCCAGCTCCTTGGCGTGTGGGATAAGATTACTCTTAGTTGTGATGATCCCGTCCGCCGCTGTATTGTTCCTAATAAAATCAACGCACACATCTCTTGAATTGTTGAGCCCGGTTATCAGATCCAGATGTACCATGGCTACCTTGTCTGCAGCCTTGATCTCATCAACAATATCAGCGATAGTACATACATCTCCATACAGTACGAAAATGATCTCAACATCTTCCTTTAGCGCCGTTTCAAGACCTTCATGATCCTTGACCGCTGCAATTATGGGATTTTGTTCTATCTTTGCAATAAACTCGCAATTTTCCATTTAGTAATTTCCCTAGAAACAAAGAAAGATGAGCGCAACAAATAAGCAGAGGTCCTCCCTCTTGCTTACCCTTTGCTCTCATCTCTAAGGTTCATAATTAATATTTTATCCATAAAACTATAATAGGCTCGTCGCCCTAAAAACGCAACATATTCTAAATAGTTTCCTGATCATTTCATAATTTTTGTGACATCTCCACAAAATCAATTATTCTTTTTGTATGAAATTACTACTCCACTCTTGAGTCCATGAATTTGTCGATGACTTTGTAGGCTTCCATGTTGGGGTCGTCGACCATTTTGATTTCTGTGTCGAGCTGAAGGAGCTGGTCCTGGGTGGCAGTTCTCTTTTCCCAGGCTGGGAGGAGTTCACTAGTCTTGGAACCATCAGCATTTAAAAGAAATCCGTTAGGATCTCCGGTATAGGCGAAGTTTACCCAGTAGCTCTGCATGATTTCAGAAAGCTTGTAGTCCTCTTCGTCATAGAGTCCTGGATGTCTCCAGAGATTGCCGTAGGCATAAGGAAGCTCACCAGCGTGATAGTTGGACAAAATGTCATTTGTCTTGGTGAAGTAGTACTCGTAGGCTGGTCTTCCCTGCTCTATCATGTAGTTGTTCCATACATAGTGGGAATAGCTAAACCACATAGCACTATAGGCCACATTAAGCGCTCCCTTGGCTTCTCCAAGTGCATCAATGATAAAGTACTGATCACGCTGAGGAAGCGTTGGAGGTACAACCTCGGCAAGCTCCTGCGCATATTCCTTGATATCCTCAGCCAAGAGATCAACGTAATTATCCTTAGTTGCCTCAGTATTTAAAAGAAAAGCATCTGCCTCTTTTACGTTAAATCCATTAAGAAGGGCCTGCTCATGATTCTCACCCTTTTCATAGGTAAGATACGGCTGCTCGACGATAGCATAGCCATCAACAGTCATTGATGAGTTCTGAGTCTGTGTCTGAACAAGCTTATCGGCCGGAATATTTCTAAGCTCCGCAGATGAAGTTACTCCAAACTCCTCTCTTACCTTATCTCCAGTCTCAAAAGCATCCTCATAATATCTGAAGGTATGGAATGGCTCTTTTGCCACAATTCCACTGGACTCAGCTATAGCATATCTAAAAAGCCCCTCTGTAAGCGGAGACACGCAGAGCGCGTTAACACTTGAAGAGCCTGCTGATTCACCGGCTATAGTGATCTTATTCTTATCACCGCCAAAATATTCAATATTGTCATAAACCCACTGAAGGGCTGCAATCTGGTCGAGAAGTCCGTAGTTGCCTGTTGTTCCATTTGGAGATTCAGCCTTGAGATCGTCAGCCGCATAATATCCGAACACTCCAAGTCTGTAAGCAAAGTTTACGAATACGACGCCTTTTTTAGCCAGGTCTTCTCCTCTGTACTCAGTATATGAAGACTGACCAGTTGTAAGTGATCCGCCGTGAACATAGACAATAACTGGAAGAGGTTCATCACCAATATTTTCAGGTGTAAAGACATTAAGATACAGGCAGTCCTCGCTGACCTCCTCTACATATTCATCGCCGAATTTCACCTGATAATCGTGCCAGCCAAGTATGTGTGACAGAGAGTCAAACCATATTGCACCTGACGTTTGCATTGCTCTTGGACCGAAATGATCAAAGGCTCTAATTCCATCCCAGCTTTCAGGAGCCTGTGGTTCTTTAAACCTTAGGTCACCAACAGGAGCTTTGGCATAAGGTATTCCAGCGTACACCTTAACAGAATGATCCTCGTTATATACTCCTGTCAGCTGTCCCTGAGGAATGGTCATAACCTCAGTAACATCGGGATTCTTATTATCTACCGCAGGAATTCTTCCAACAGGTGGCTGAGTGAGCGCACAGTTCAGAGCCAGCACAGCAAAATAAATAGCAAAAGGAATCAGAATAGCCTTGGCTCCGCTTCCCTTTTTGTAAAAAAAGCTTCTATAAATGAGCATGGCAACCGTCGCCAGTATTCCTACTATCCAGCCAGCAATAATATTCTTGGAAAGCTCCAGAAACGCAATGTACAAGGCTCCTATAAGGAGTACACATACATAATATAAGATCATCTTGTTACCTCCATGTATTTCTCAATCCATTGCTTTACTAAACTAAAGTCGTAATAAATGTTATACCACTATTTTGAATTGTATGCAATTTATTTTTTAAATTTCATTAAATAAGATCATATACATGTATATCGACAAATTACCCTTATCTTGTTAATGGTGATAATTCTCCAATCCCCGTAAATATACATCTAAACATTCAACAATGTTTGTTATATAATATTATTAGAGACGTAATCATGTTACGAAGGAGAGCTAATATGTCACTTGGAAGAGAAGATCTGATTCATTCATTAGCTAAATCAATGGGAATGGGCGAAGCCCAAAAGGCCAAATACACAGCAGGTAAATATAATGCAGATACAGGTAGCATTTTCTGTAATGGCCATGTGATCACCAAACAGACCATTGAACAATCCCGTATCTATTTTCATAATCAGTACCGTAAGCTTGCGAGCAAGGACGATGAAGGAGCTAAGGATCTTGCAAGTATCTACGAGGTTGCTCTTGAAGCCATCAACATGATGGTTGAAAGTGGTAAGCCTGACGCTCCTACTTCCTGATATCAGACCAAAACAAAAATCAAACACCAATAAATCCTCAAACAAAAAACCATCCGCCTATGTGAGATGCCCCACATACTACGGATGGTTTTATTATTCTTATATTATGCTCTGATTAAGCTCTCTTTTCTTCCTCATCGTGATTGTTGAAGCTTACACCTCTGTTGATGTCGCCCTTGTGGTTAACACCAAAGTTGTAGTCATTACCAGGAAGAACAGCATTTAAGATAATTCCCAGAAGTGCTGCAATAGCAAGTGATGTAAGTGTAATAGATGTTCCTGCTACTACAAATGTGATTCCATCAGAGAAGCCAAGTCCTGAAACAAGGATAACTGCTGCAACGATGAGGTTACGTGACTTAGTAAAGTCAACCTTGTTCTCAACAACATTTCTAACTCCGATAGCTGAGATCATACCATAGAGTACGAAGCTGATTCCACCGATGATTGCTGTAGGCATTGTACCAATGACATCTGCAATCTTAGGAATAAAGCTAACAACTATAGCATAGCAAGCAGCTATACGAACAACCTTAGGATCATAAACCTTGGAAAGCTCGAGAACGCCTGTGTTCTCACCATAGGTTGTGTTAGCTGGGCCACCGAACAAACCTGCCATTGCTGTTGCAAGTCCATCACCAAAGAGTGTTCTGTGAAGACCAGGCTCTTCGATGAAGTTATTACCTGTTGTAGCAGAGATTGCTGAGATATCACCAACATGCTCCATCATTGTAGCAAGTGCAATAGGTGCCATAACAAGAATGGCTGTGATATCGAACTTGGCAATAAGGAAAGGAGGAAGTCCTACCCAGCTTGCCTGTGCGATAGGCTCAAAGTTGAGTATTGCGCTTCCATCTGCATTTGTGAAACCAATAAGCTGCATTACAACTGCAACTACATAAGAAATAACTACGCCCATGAGAATAGGAATGATCTTCCACATTCCCTTTCCCCAGATATTAAATGCAATAACAACTGCAAGAGCTACGAAAGCCAGAAACCAGTTCATTGAAGCATTACTTACTGCTGAAGGAGCAAGTGAAAGTCCGATACAGATGATGATAGGACCAGTTACTACAGGTGGTAAGAAACGCATTACCTTCTTAACTCCCACAACCTTGATGATCACACCAAGAACCAGGTAAAGAAGTCCTGCAACTACAATTCCGCCACAAGCATATGGAAGCTTTTCTCCATAAGTCATATTAGCGAACTTGCCTGTATTAAGTTCTGCCACCGTTGCAAATCCCCCAAGAAATGCAAATGATGAACCAAGAAATGCTGGAACTTTAAATTTGGAAAATACGTGGAACAAGAGTGTTCCGAGACCTGCAAAGAAGAGTGTAACCTGGACTGAAAGTCCCTCTCCACCGAAATAGCTGTTAACCAGGATTGGCACCAGAATCGTTGCACCAAACATGGCAAACATGTGCTGAAGACCAAGGATCAGCATTTTGGGTTTCCCCAGAGTTGTTGCGTCGTAAATAGCCTGTTTTTCTCCCATACGTTTTTCTCCCATACTTTTTTCATACAAATAATTACCACATAAATAATCGCATTAATGCATCATTTAATCAACATTTATTCTCCCACCGCTTCATAAGCTGTATAGTATGTTTCTATCCTGTCAAATTTGTAGTAAGCATCCCCCTTGATTGCCGCACTACTACCTGGTTCTATGCAGACTTCGCCCGAATTCTGAGGAATCATCCAGATGCAGTCCACAAGCTCATCTCCATCAAAAAACAAAACATACGCATCAACCTTAGCTTTCTTTTTGCTGGTATTCATGGCTGTAACAAAGGCTGAATTTTCAACTATCTCCCCAAGTACTGTAACTTCATCGTAAAGATTTTCTTCATATGGTTCTCTCTTTGAGATCAGGAACTCATACATTGCCGGCAGAACGCCTCCCAGCTCATCATTATCAAAACGGCCCTCAAACACGAACTTTTCACCGTTTTTAACTATTTCTACTGTCTTGTTGGAGGTTGCAAGCTCATTACCATCTTCATCTCTTGCTGTAAAAAGACATTCAAACCTGCAATCTTTACCTGTCTCATTCTGCAGTACCAGAACAGGATTACAGTTATGGTCATCCTCTCTGAAATACTGCCCTACTATAAGTGTTCCAATAGGAAGGCCTCCATAAGAAGGCATATCATCGTCAGAAGCGCCCGACATATCAGCTCCATAGCATTTATCATTTCCCTCGTCCAAACTATCTATACTCTCAAAAATACTATCCACGCCAAGTTCATTTAATATCTTATCTCCAGCTGCTCCTTCGCCCTCAGTTAGATCAGTTCCGGCTTCTGTCTCATCTAATTTTGTATCAAGCTTAACTCCATCATCCGTTTCCACAACACCCTCTGCCACATAGTACATTCCGCCGGAAGGCTCCTCTGCAGAACTATCGGTAAGCTCGAGACTATCATCTTTGATAAGTCCGTTCATATTAAAGCCAAGTCGTGAGTAATTGTCATAGATAATTTGTGATAGCATTCCAAGCTTTTCAGGCTTGTCATAGGGCAGATGCAGGCCATAGCAATTCAGATACATGACGGCAGGAAGCAGGATTCCGGCAAAAGAAATAGCCAGTGCTCTAATAGTCCTTATGGACTTTTCTTCTCTTAAATTGAGAATATTCAGAACAAAGGCTGCAACTGACGGGATTATTCCTACAAAACCAAAGGACGTAAGTAGTCCCAGTATAGAGATTATCAGAGCAATTGTAGTTATATGCATGAAATTCCCTCTCGTTTTCTGTGCATATTTTACAAAAATTATTTCAAAATAAATGTCAATACTTGTATCATTTTATTTTTGTACTACAATATATTGTAGTTAAGAAATGATTTTTATTTCGTACGTTATGTTTTTTGAGGAGGGTGTAGATTATGAGTAATGTTGCCGATATTGAGGCTCTTGATTCAGGGGTTATACGCAACATCCTTCGCTCCATGACCAATGAACACTGGTCAGTAGCTGAGGCATTGGATGAGTATGATATTCCAGAGGAACTTCGTAGTGAGTATGTAGCTCAGATTGAGGAATGCTTCGTAGACTGATCACACAGTCTACTATACCAGACATTACCGGCCGCTGTTTATCAGCGGCCTTTTTTATTGTCATCATGGAGCAGATCCATTCCCACATCATAAACCTTGCCCTCACAGGCATCAATCAGCCACTTGGCCATAGTAATGCCATTCTCTGTAAACAAAAGAAAATGTGGCTCTCTTACACTGGTGTGCACAGTTCCACCCATGGTGATAAGCGGAATTCTCCAGTCATCTATAAACATCCCAAACTTAGGAGTTATCTCCTTAAGCTCTTTTACCATTACCTGCAGCTGCTTGTAATACTCCAGCTGAACATCCTGGTCTGTCTTATATTTCTTGTTGATAATATCGTTGTAATAGGCACTCAGAAGATAATCATAAATAGAGCTTGAATAAAGGTATTTGAACCTATCGCCATACTTGGCATATAGATCCTTATACCAGTCAAGCGTGATATTCTCTCCATGAATGGCCTTCCAGGTAGATTCCTTGGTCATCCAGATGTTCCTGGCTGTCTTCCTCCAGTTCTTATATAGGAGCTGTCCACTATCTGAAAAAAGAGTAATATTCCTGGCCTTGGGATAATAATCATCCACAATCTCGCCTGCAAGCGCTGGAACTGCAAACGCCCCGGCAGAATTGCCCGCTATCAGAAGTGTGCTGGGATTTGGGAAAAGAGATTTAGAAACATTCATGCTCTCCAGGAAATTAACATATCCATGAAAATGAAGGACATTATCCTGTCCATCCTCTCCCACATAAGGATAATCATTATTACCAACATGGAAATCCCCTGTAGCATAAGTTATAACAACAAAGCTCCATTCCCTGAAAGGATTCTTATCTGTAAAGATATCCGTGATTCCCACATTGATATTCATTATCTGAGTAAATGGGCGAAGGTTATTCCAATAATAGTTGGGAAGTCCGGCAGCAACCTTGCCACCAGTAACAGGTCTTGCTGCTGTGTACTCATTGTAGGCAACACCACCTCCAGATAAGAAAACACAGAGCTTATCCGGATCAGCAAGCTTAACATAAATATGATACTCAGATCCATCACCTGACATTCCCTTTTCCAAAGGTACCTTATACCAGGTCATCTTCTCTGGATTGTCTGGTAACACCTCTGCCTTAAAAGAGCTGTCTTCTATAGCCTTGCCTATTCTGTTTTCAACGAAATCTCCAACTTTAGATGCAAAGACAATTCCCCTTTTGAAATTGTCCTTATTCAGTCTGTCTTTTAAACTCATTCCTCACCTGTATGATTACATATTAAACATCTTCTCTGATGCTCTCTTAAGATCTCTGAACCTGAATATCACAAGACCTACAATAAGTATCAGGTAGATCATTATCACGATAACAGCAGGCCAGGTAAAGAAATTACGACCCATTCTGATAAAGATGATCTGTGAAAGCGCCATAATAAGATCCAGCACCAGATACAGAATATACTCATCGAGCCTTAGTTTTAATACTTTGGCGGTTATAACTGTAGCTATAGCCAGTGCCAGAAGCGTACTAGGAACCATCCACATTACACTCCAGCCATGATAACCGGTTCGATAATCAACATAAATATCAACCACAATGGCCACAACTACCTCAAAAGTAATGACCTTGATCAGGTTATTTCTAAGGTACAGTGTAGCAACAATTGTAACCCAGGCAGCCAGAATTCCCAGCATGGTAACACCAATAAATGGATATCTATTCTCTGTCTGGTAATTGATAGTTCCAAACACTATCTCTGAGGCAATGAATAAAAACGTAGCCATCTTAAACAAAGTTATGCTACTGACCTTTTTCTTTCTAAGTGTTGGAAAAGGAGCTTCCGGCTCACCATCTATCTGTTTGAGCTGTCCCTGACAAAGTGGACAGCAGGCCTTACGCCCTCTTATATTGACTTTACATTTAGGACAATACTGCATTTCTTACTCCTTGTCGTAATCATTAGTTCCAAGCTCAACCTCAAGCCCCATCTCAGTAAGGCATCTAAAGAAGTTCAGCATACTCTTATGAGTCTTGTACGGAGAGCACTCACCAAAGGTAAGTCTGTCCTTGTAGGAACATACAGTGATCTGCTGGCTTGCAGCAGTCATAAAGGCACTAAAGCCCTGAATATAATCTGCTACCTCTTCAGGCATCTTGATCTGACCAAGGTTTGACATGGAACTTGTAATTCCCTTCTTGGCTGTTCTGTCAAAATAGCCAATTCCCAGATCCTTAAGAGGAAGTGGAATCATCTTGATTCCGATATTATGCTCAAGCGCAGCATAGGAATTCATGGTCTTCTCAATGTTCTCCTGCGAAAGCTTTTCCTTGAAATCCTTGTCTACCTTGTTGATAATACTGCTCATCTGACCGTCGTACTCAGCAGGATCATAATCAATGTTGATGACGCCAAAGAAATTACGGCTGGTTCCAGACTTAAAGTACTGTCTAAGATTAACAGGAACACTAATAACAATATGCTTCTTACTCTGAGCTCTGTTCATTCCCTGAATGATAGCCTTGATATAAACTGCAACACACATAACACCTACTGTTGTGTTGTACTCATGCGCTATATCAAGGAATTTCTTGGCTGATATAGTTCCCTCGATCAGATGTGGCAAAAGATTGTCGTCAATCTCGCCACCTATCTGGTAAGCCTTAACAGAACGCATCTCTTTGAGCTGTTTTAAGCCCTTTTGCTTACTATAGAAGTCCGTAAAGGCATCTACATTTTTTTCCTCAATAGAAAATTCATCAGTTGGCTTAATATCCGCATCTATTCCATGTTTGATAACGATGTATCTGGTAAGGAGATTTTTGAAGAACATAAAAGCTCCTGTACCATCAGCCAGAACATGGAACATCTCAAGATTTATTCTGTTGTTGTAGTAATTAACTCTGTACAAAAGGTTCTTACGACCAGGTATGTACAAAGGCATACAGGCTGGAGTATTCTCTTCCTCAACTATTTCACGGAGGTTACTTTCCTCCAGGTAGTACCAGAACAATCCCCTCCTGAGGACACAGTTAAAGATAGGGAATTCTTCTATGATCTCGTCAAGCGCCTGCTGCAGAATATCCTCATCCACCTGCTCAGTCAGCTGACAAGTCAGTCTGAATACTCTGGTATTTGCACCTTTTGCAGTTGAAGGTACTATCTTGGCTGCATTATCCAGCTTGTACCAATTGTTGCTGTTTTCCATTTAGTCAGTTTTCCTTTTTCACATTTTCAAGTCGTTCAGTAACAACATCCATTGACCCTCTGCTCATCCTGTAGATAACATCCTCTAGGGAAATGAATTTCTTGTTCCTGATAAATTTAAGATATTTAGGAGTAAATCTCATCTTGATGCCTTTAGGCTCTATTCCGCTATTAACCTTACTCTGAATAGTGTCGCAGGTATCAGCTGAGTCATGTGTCATACTCTTGGACAAGATACATAAAAGTGTACCCGCTGTTCTCACAAGTCCCTCAATATTGGGATCTTCCGATACATCAAGCGACTGAAGAGCACCAACAGACCAGCGTTTCAAATTATGGTAAATACCATACTCAAGGTCAAGTTCAACGAGCTTCTCATTGGTGTTGTCATAGAGCCACACTTCGTTGCCCTTAACAAACATATCACTTACCTGGAAAAGACCTCCCTCAAACGGGAACTTGATTCCGCAGGCATCACAGCCGGTAAGAAGCACGTTAGAATTAATCTCACTAACCTTATTATCCTGTTCAAACTCATCCTCATCTATTGTAAAGTTGGGTTCTTCCAGCTCTTCAAGGTTAGGAGCTTCATCTGTAGGTTCTACATAAATAGTAGACTTCTGCTCCTTAACCTCCTCTAATACTTCCTCTTCATCCTCCTTCTTTTCAGAGATTCTAGCCTTCTCCTCATGTCTTATCATGTAGGAACCAAAGCCTGGAGTCTGAACAGTAAATCGGTCAGTCCTGCATTCCTCAAAAGGTCCTGCCACAGGACTTATTCCTCTTTTCCTTCCAAAATAATCTCTGTCAAAGATGATCTCTGTACCATCAGGATTCTCAAACCGTGCTTCTGGTTCAAAAGCCACACCCAGTACAGTAGAATTAACCGGAGTTGTTATATTTCTTGGAAGATATTCATAAAGGTTCGTATGAAGTGTATATCTTCCATCATCCTCATCGATATAGAAGCTGATCTTGTGGTCTTTATCCACGTGGCACTTCTCATTATCGCAAGGCCTTGCACCGTTAAAATATGCATTGCCAGACAGATAAACAGGCAGATGATCATAGTAATGATCCTTGGAGCCCTTGTCTTTTTCTGCTCCCTTATAAAAGCCTGAGAAATACTCTGCAGCTGTAGGATATGCATTATATGGGCTTGTGCCACATATGAAGTTGTTCATATCCATAGTATCTGATTCTCTGGAAACACAGTATTCCAAAAGATCCTGACGAACCTTCCTTTGAAGGAAAATGTTATTGTAGAACCTTGCATCTCCATGAAGAATAGTCATGAAACCAGCAATCTTGGTAGAGTGCGGAACATGGTATGGAGTATATCTGTTGGTTGCAAATCTCTTGCCACCGTTGTCAGTTCCGTTTCCTACATAGGTAAAAGAACCAGCGATAAAGTTATGTACAAAGGCTATTCCCTGAGTACTGAGTCTGCAGGCAATATCTGACAACAGCAGATTGTGGTCGATTATTGTAGGTCCATGAGATACCTCTATAAAGATATCCTCACCAAGTGAAAGACCTGAATCAATAATTGTTCCTTCCGGTGGAACATTGTCATGAAGGAAGTTCTGAGACACTCTTGTGCCCTGCGCCTCCCAGTCGAGCCAGATACCTCTGGTACAATGGTCAATGTGGTTGCGCCTTATGATAGTGTCAATCGCAGCATGAAGCTTGATTCCGCCAATCTCAGCACCTGCAAGGTTATGCTTGTTATTGATATGGTGAATATGGTTATCTTCAATCACACAGAAAGCACCGCCAAGGTGTCCTACGATACCTGTCTGTCCGCAGTCATGAATATCACAGCGTCTTACGATATGTGATCCTACAGTCTCTTTGTCCCAGCCGTCATTAACTGCCATGCATACAGCATCTCTCTGAGTCTGCGTTCCATCTTTTACCCAGTTCGTAGTCCACTTATTGTTATTACCCTTCTGATAGTACTTGCCAAGGGAAATGCCGCTACACTTGGACTCTGAAATATCACAGTCCTCTATTATCCAGCCCTTGGACCAGTGTGGGCCTATCATGCCCTCCTGAGCTGCAGTTGGTGGAGCCCATTGAGTGGCAGCGCACCTGATGCTAAAGCCAGAAACAGTAATGTAGTTAAGTCCCTCTTTTCCCGGATAAAAACAAGCCTTCCTGACTGAAAGCTCAACATTTTCTATATTAGGGTTCTTGCCCTGGAAATTGGCATAGATAACAGTCTCATCGTTCTCCTGCGCTGTGAACCAGACATACTCTGTAAAGCCAGGATCCCATGATCTCTTATCCCTTGTTGGATGCATACATGTGTTAAGGTCAAAGACCTCATACATGGATTTGCCATTTAAATATATATCACCTGTGTGTGGAACATTTTCAGAAACCGAGAACCAATCCCCGTGAACAGTGTCTACGTAAGGATTATAGCTTCCAAAGAAGCTGTTAGCAATTCTGATGCGCCATACATTTTCAAACTGCTCCCATCCTCGCAGTTCCTCCGCACCAGTTATTACCGCTTCTGCTCTTGAGGTCGAAATATACGTGATTCGTTTATCCTTGGTACCGGAATTAACCGGTTTAACCCACTCTCTGTATATTCCAGGGCCAACAAATACTGTATCGCCTGCATTGGCAAGCTGAGCAGCTTCCTGTATGGTCTTGAATGGATGATTGACTGTACCATCACCGCTTCGAAGCACATTACCAGCTACATATATCTGCATATATACCCCCTCCTGTAATGTTACTGAAGAAAACATTATCCACTCTTAATTATACCATGTTTTTTGCATATTCCTTTTATAATAAATAACGTATAATTATGTATATAGTAATAAAAGGAGCGTATTCGTTATGGGAAGAATGAAATATATATATGCAATAGCGATTCTGGCGGGCTTCATCCTCGCAGGTTTACTCGTAAGTGCCATTGGCAGATTGTTTTAAGGCATATAATAAGGCCGAAACCTTTGTAACATAAAGGCTTCGGCCATTTTTATCACATATTATCCGGCATTTAGCTTTTTCTGCTTGTACAGATCTGAATCTGCTCTTGCTATAAATGACTGGATAGGTATTGGTTCTGAATAATCATACTGTGCTATTCCAACACTTACGGCGAGTGTATACGGAAGATTATGCTCAGTTCCGATTTTTCTGACATTAGTTCTGATCTGTTCCGCAAGCCAGGTTGCTTCTGCCCTGTAGCCCATCTCAGCAACTACTACAAACTCATCTCCGCCATATCTTGAAACAAAGAATCTGTTCCTTGGTCCCTGACAAGCATTCTTGATAGCATCTGCAATAAGAACAAGTGCATTATCACCTTCTACGTGACCGTAGGTGTCGTTGATGCTCTTAAACTTATCTACATCAATGATCAAAAGAAATAGTGAAAGGCCAGGATCTGGATTCTTCATCTTCTGTGTCAGGTACTTGTACATCTGATTCCTGTTATTGACCTGTGTAAGAGGATCAAGCGAAATCAGGTTGTCCTGAATTGAAGTATAAACATAAAAGGCCGCAGCCACCGCACCATAGCAAAGGAATGGCGCTCTCCAGTAAATAGCCTGTGCGATACCCAGCACAATAGGTGCTATAGGGAAAAATCCGATCATGAAATAAATATTACGCTCTGCATATTTATCTTTGTTAAGTGCTCTTCCAAATGCCTTGATAGAAGCAGCTATCATATAGCCAAAAGGAACTAAGATAAGGATGAAATAAAGCTTACCACCTACAATCTTGCCCGTATCATCAACGTAATATGCAAGTCCCGTTCTATATGCAGTAACGCAAAGAATTGTTGAAAGCCACACAGGAATACTCATAACCAGCTTGGTAGGATTATTTTCTACCGCTTTGTTCTTTTGTATTGCCTCTGAGAGCAGATACCACTGGTATGCAGCAATATTCAAAAGCACGTATGTAAAAATGTTGGACAGATACAATAAAGGCTTGGTTGAAACAATAACGCCACCATCAACGATGGCCCAAAAGATTTCTGCTGCAAAGTACAACATGAGCACGAAAACAAGGTTTCCTAAATATACCTGTGACAACTGCTTATTTACATTGTTATGTATTTTAAAAAGGATAATGCCCATTAAAAATATGCACGCTATCTGGGCCATCACATAATAAGAGACGTATTCCAAAGTCTGACCTCCAAATTGCCGATGTAAGAACAATTTTATCACGAAAGAATTTTGTTGTAACAATGTTTATACATTATTTATACATTCTTTATAAATTAAAAACGAAGAGCCCCAAAGCCCTTCGTTTACGCTCCATTTGCAATTGCTGATAACGCTTCAAACTCTGATTCATATACTCCACCCATTGCTTCCAAATCTTCCCATGTATACCAAGCTCCGCTTAGCTGCACTCCCCTGATGGAAATGTCCGTAGCTATAACCATAAATGGCTTGTGGTTAACCACAATATAGCAGGACCTGTTAAGCCCAAAGGGAGTCACAAAAACATGGCCCGTATCTATCAGATGATTAAGCTGATCTAATGTGTAGTTTTTAGTTAAAGGTTGTGTCTTAATCATACTAACTGTTTATACTCCTCAATAGAAACAGGTTTGGAATAAAAATATCCCTGATATGACGTCACACCAAACTTCTTTAATGCATCTCTCGTAGTTGCTGTTTCAATACCTTCTGCAGTAATATGCAGGCCAATTTTCTTGGCACAGGTTATCATTGCCTCAGCTACAGCCTGTTTACAGAAATCTTCCTCTATACCATTCACAAAAGATTTGTCAATCTTGATAGCAGCTACCGGAAGAAGAAGCAATAATTCCAGAGCAGAAAAGCCTGTTCCAAAATCATCAATTATAGTATCTATTCCCTGAGATTTGAGATAAATGATCTCATTTCTAAGGAAGTGCTTATCCAAAATAGTGCATCTTTCTGTGAGTTCGAGCTTTAATCTGTCTGTTGGGAAATCTATTTCCCTTATGATTGCCATAATATCTTTTCTAAAGTTAGATCTCTCCAGCTGCGTATATGAAATATTTATACTGAGATTCAGCTCTGGTCTGACTGATAATACATTTTCTTTCCACAGCTTCATGGCGTTTCTGGCAATCCATAAACCAAGATCATAGAAAAGAGGATCATCCTCAAGCCAGGCAATAAAGTCTGCAGGAGATACACTGCCAAACGGATCTTTTTTCCATCTTACAAGCGCTTCTGCTCCCTTAAAGCCTTCACCATCTGCATCTATAACCGGTTGGAAAACCAGCGAAAAGCCGCTACAGTCCTCAATAATGCTATGCCTTAGCGCATTCAGAATAACAAGCCTCTCATGGCTCTTATCCATGGTGCTGTTGCTAAAAGCATAGAGTTCTCCATGCCTTTCATACATTGATTCTTCCAGACCTCTAAGTCCATTGGAAAAAACAGTATGCTCATCTACCGCAAAGTTGATAACTTCCGTACAGGAGGCTCCCAGCATTATTGCCACATGTATTCCATCTACCTCAATTGAGTACTTGCCATACTCAACAAGCTCTCCATATATCTTTTCCAGCTCTTTAAGCTTAAGAGACGTAGAAACTACAGCAAACTTGGTTCCACCAGCAGAAAAAACTTCCGCCTCATCAACATATTCAAGGAGCTTTTCTGCAAAGGTCTTTAGCACCTTGTTTCCAAACTCATAGCCATAGACATTATTAATATCTATAAAGTTATATATTCCAAGAAAAAGAATATTGTATCTTTCTTTGTCATCCTTATAGTCAGCAAGGGTATCAATGAGCTTTTCCTTGGTAAAAAGATTAGTTACGCTGTCGTATTCACTGGCTATTCCGTGATTGATCATGGTTCCAACAAAAAACATTTGCTCATCGTTTTCATCTCGTATAACCTTGCCCTTACAGGAAACAGTTACATACTCACCTTTTTTGTTCTTGGCTCTGTATACAAGGTCGTGGGAATCTGTCCGTCCCTCGAAAATATCATGCATGGATTGGTCATATCTGGCCTTATCTATGGGATGTACATGTTCTCCCCACACCTGACCTGCATTTAAGACATGTTCATCTGGCAATCCAAACTCATCCACGCAGTCCTTAGACCACTTGGATAATCCAGTTTTCAAATCAGTTATAAAAAGATATCTTCCCTTGCCCGAGTCTGCAAGAGCTTCGAAAACCTTGGATAAAAGAGCTATACCGTCCATATTTTCCCCACACAAAAAAATGCCAAATAGTATAAGTAAATTATACTATCCGGCATAATTAGTGTAAATTCGTTTACGTTTATTTAATATTTCACATTTTTTATTTAGAATAATTTCGCTCTCCGAAGATTCCGGTGCCCACTCTGACAAAGGTTGCACCCTCTTCAATAGCAACCTCGTAGTCCCCAGTCATGCCCATTGAAAGTGTATCCATCTTAACGCCTGGGATATTAAGCGCATTTATCTTATCCTTGAGCTCTCTAAGCCCCCTGAAATAAACTCTGTTACTCTCAGGATCATCAGTAAAAGGCGCTATTGTCATCAGGCCTCTTATATTAAGATGCTTGTTAGCACTTATTTCTTTTACAAAATCTATTGCAGCGTCAGGAGAAATTCCAAACTTGGTATCTTCATGAGCCATGTTCACTTCGACTAAAACGTCCATCACCAGCTCATGCTTGGCTGCCTGTTTCTCAATCTCATCTGCAAGCTTGACGTTATCTACTGAATGTATCATGCAGGCAACACCTGGAAGATATTTAACCTTGTTAGCCTGAAGGTGACCTATCATGTGCCATGAAAGTGGCTCTGTAATCTCAGCTGTCTTATCCCTTATCTCCTGGACCTTATTCTCACCAAACACAGTAATTCCGCAGGCCATAGCCTCTCTGATATCACTTACAGGCTTGGTTTTACTGACAGCTATAAGTGTTACTTCACTTCTATCTCTTCCTGCTCTCTTGCAGGCGTTTTGTATATTAGCTTCTACTACTTCAAGATTCTCTTTTATCATACACACTTTTCTCCTTAAGCTTCCTTGCTAAAATAACACGCCCATTATATCATATTTATAGATAAACATGTTGACGTTTAACGAGGGGGAACGATGAATATCAACGATATCGCAGCTGGATCCGAAGTTAAAATACATGCTTCTATCAATCAGCACAACGTCGTACTGATGACAGAGGCTATTTTTGGAGTCAACTCTGGCCTTCTCGTCAAGCCTATGGAATACTTTGGCAAATACATGCAATTTCTTGAGCCATCACAGATTCAGATCAAGAATAAAAGAGATGGCAGGATCTATAAGTTTACATCAACTTCTGTTACCCCGGTCAAAACAAGATATGGTAATTTCCATCTGATACGTTGTAATTCTGAGCTTGAACCTGAAAACTCACGTAGGGCTGAGCGCTTTTATCTTGAAAAGCTAGGTGTATTCAGAACCAATGGTAATTCAGCAACCATCAAGAACTGCATAGTGCATGACATTTCAATGCGTGGAATGTCTCTTATCATAGATAATGCTTCCCGGGTTAAGATCGGAGATACAGTTGAAATAACCTTCAGATACGGCGAGCTTCTCCATCAGTATGAGGTTACAGCCACCGTTGTAAGAATGTTTTCTGTAGCAAACAGACCAGCTCTTGGATGCAGCATCTCCAACATGAACGTAGACCTTATAGGGCTTCTCAACACCAAAAAGAGCGAGAAGTACGGCGATATCGAGAATTCCGGAGTCGTTGCTACTCCTATCAGAGAAGATATCATTCCTACAGATCTTAATCCGGATATATCCAAGCAGCAACAGATCGTTGAAGTTGAGGAAGATCTCGCTCGTCAGGTCATTTCTGAAAAGAACTCACCTCAGAGAAGGATCACAAACGGTAATCCTCTTGATCCTGCCAACCTTGAACATATAAGTCGTGAGCCTAAGACTCTCAGGGAACAACGTAAAGAAGCCCGAATGGCTGAACAGGCCAAGGCTATTGAGAATCTCTTAGATCTTCATGATGTATAAATACTGATAAAACAATCAGAACCACCGGCTTAGCCGGTGGTTTGTTCTGGTCCTATAAGGGCCTGTTGCTTTCTCATTTTCTCATTTTGTGGTAGCCATTCCCGATGTTGACTCGTTAGCTATTGTCAGGATTGCCACAGCGATTGCTGACGTACCTGTTACAGGATTGACTCCAATTCGACGGATTAATGTGTGGACATACGTATCCTGACCCATTTTTTCATCAACAATCAAACGTCCACCTTCCCTGCAACAATGCATAATAGCCTTAAGGAATGTCGATTCCTCTCTGTCTTTAGTATCGAGTATATCTCTTTTTAATGTTTTGAAGTCAATATTTAACGTCCGTTTCAGGAAATCACGGTATGAACGGTTACAACGGTTATACCACAACTTTGTGTCATTGACTTCTATAATGCACATAGGCAGTGAGTTGAAGTACTGCGTCATGATCTCATCATTTTCTCCATTAGAAAGCGTTGAGAAATCATACAGATTGAGGCGTCCTATCGAAGCATAATAATCTGCCTCCTCAGGGTTCTCTACTGTAAGCGCCTCTCCCCTTTCAATCTTGGCAACTATTTCCTCAAAAGGAGTAGGTTTTCCATAGTAGTAGCCCTGTATTCTCGTACAGCCGATCTCGCGCAGGAATTCTACCTGTTCTTCCAGTTCAACGCCTTCGCAAAGAGTATCAAGTCCCAGACTTATAGCCATATTTACAAGCTCGGTTACGATGATCTTTCCTTCTTCGCCCTCATCAAAGCGCTCCATGAAGCGCATATCAAACTTGATGAGATCAAAGTGCAACTGATGAAGTACGTCCAGAGATGAGTAGCCGCTTCCAAAATCGTCCATCCAAACCGGGAATCCAAGCTTCTGGAATCTGGCAACCTGCTCTTTCATAAAGTCAAATTCTTCACCGATTACACTTTCCGTAATCTCCACAGAAATAAGCGAATGGTCAATGCCTTCAGCATCAACTCTCTTTCGTATTTCCTCTACGATATCACAGCTCTCAAAATCCATACGGGACAGGTTGATAGATTGGGATATCAGGTAGTATCCCAGTTCTTTCTGTTTCTTCATCTTTTTAAGTACCTGTTCCAGCACATAAAGATCAAGCTTATAAATCAGTTTGGCCTGTTCCAAAGCAGGAATAAAATATCCCGGTGAAAGGAACCCAAGTTCAGGATCTATCCAGCGTGCCAGAGCCTCTTCATCACATACCTGACCATTGGAAGCGCGCACGATTGGCTGATAGTACACCTTGATCCAGCCTTCTTCAATGGCACGGTCCAGATTCTGGATGATGTGAACATTGATCTCGTTCCTCTTTAGCATGTCTTCATCATAATATGTAATTGTTGAAGACAACTCTCCCTTCTTCCTGTCGGCTGCAAATTTTGCACGATCGCAGGCAACGTTCACATCTACATCTTCAAGGGCGTTGTTATAGATTCCCACGCGAATCGGCAGCTCTTTTCCATCCACGGCTGTTCTGCATTCATCCAAAACTTTTTGGAGTATCTCATCTACCTTGTCTCCTTCTGCGACTGCAGTGAAATGATCTCCGCTAAAGCGGCAAATTCGGTGTTCTCCAAAGTTTTCGGCCAGAATTTTGGAGAAATCCATAATAAGCTTATCGCCCATTTCAAATCCATACTGTCGGTTATAGTATCTTATACCTATAATATCGATATAGACCATTACCGGATCAAGTCCTTCTGAAAGGATGCGTTTCTTTTCCTCTACCGCCAGCTTAAAAAAGTGACGCATATTAGGAATATCTGTCATTGTGTCATAGAAGATCTGATGATTCAGATTCTCAATATAAAGCTTCAGCTGATCCCTCATTCGCATGAAAGCATTAGTCAGTGCGCCAATCTCATCCTTGCCCTGATATGTCAGATCAACATCATAGTCAGCATCGGCAAGCCTCTTTGAAGCATTTGTGAGCTGTTTCAAAGGACGGGTAAGTGCTCCTATCACGAGGAGAATCAGAAAAACGAAAACAAAGATGACTATCACGGTAATCAGTGCAATATCTCTGATAAGTGTGATCCAGGGAGCATTGATCTCTTCTGTTGGCGCAATACAGACCACGTGCATACCATTTGACAGTGTGGAAAAAGACATCTGCCTTTTTGTGCCATGGGCTTCATAGCGTATGAGATCATTACCGCTATTTTCTTTTGTGAAGGTCTCAGACGAAACGCTGAGCTGTAATTCATCAAGATCGCTTGTGATTGGAAGATCAGGATGATAGATTACCTTTGCGTCTTTATCAAGAAGACAAACAAAACCGGTGTCGTAGATACTGATATCTTTGACCTGATCCATAAGAATCTCACAGGGAATATCCATTCCAAGTACACCGATCAGCATACCGGCTTTATAAATGGGAACAAAGTATGAATATACCCACTCTTTCTGGAAAATGTATGGGCCAACCCATCCGGGCCTTCCCATGTCAACGGCAGTATCATACCAGGTTGCACCGAGTTGCTCACTGGGTGTGAGATTTGACGCATCAAGCGGATCTTTTTCAATAAGGCCCGTCTTTCCTTCTTTCATGTAGAAGAATCCATGAACATTTTTACTGATCTCAGGGCTGATGCAATAGTAATATGAGTTTATTCCTTGTGTATTTTCCGCCACTCCGGAGAATAATCCCTGGACTCTATTGCAATAAGATTCCAAGTAATCATCCAAAGCTTTGATCTGATCAGGTGTCTGTGCGCTTATATCCGTTCCGGTTTTTATTGCACCATAATTAGCCAATACAACGCTGTCAAGATCATCAATAGCGATATTGGACGTAATTTCTACAGACTGCTCAATACTCTCAAAATACTTTTCAAGAGCTTTGTTAGTATCTGAATTTATCAGATTCATCATATCTACGGAATTCTGGTCTGTTTCTCTCTGGATAATAAAATAACTTGCGCCAAAGACAGACAGAACACTCGTAAGGATTACCAGAACCGTAATTATTGCGATTTTAGAGCGGATTGAATGCATTGACTAACTCCTTTTTCAAGAAACCTACTCCTCATCACTTATTATGGACATTTCACAATACTTGTTTTTTACCGAACCATTCCAGGATGCCTGTATCCCCTGAAGTCTCTCCGATGTAACGTAGTAACGTGTTCTGGAATAAAGAGGAATCCAGGCAGCATCTTCCTGAACAATTATGCGTTCAAGATCCTGATATTCTTTGATACGCTCCTTCGAATCTGAAATTACACGAGCCTGCTGAATTCGTTTCATGACCTTTTCATCCGAATAGCACAGACTACGATAAGTAGTATTATGGCTATTTCCAAAAAATGTGTAGATAAAATTGTCAGGATCATTAAAATCTGCCATCCACTGAGCCGTATAACATGCAAGTTCTCCATTCTTTCTCTTGCTCATAAAGTCACTTTCGTCTATAACTTTTATTTTTGCCCTTATACCTACTTCATCCCACATGGATTTTGCCATCTCAAGGACCTGTAATTCCCATCGTGTCGAAGCAGAGTTCACACTGACAGTAAGGTCAAAACCGTCTTCGAGGCCGGCCTTTGCCAAAAGCTCTTTTGCCGCCTCCGGATCATAAGGGATTTCCGGAAGATCAGGGTTATAGCCATAAAGCCCATGCGGGAATATTCCATTCTCAATCTGTCCACGACCGCCATAAACCGCAGCCAGCAGAACCGGACGGTTTATTGCCATCTGCATGGCCTTACGCACTCGCACATCACTCAGAGGTTCTATGCTCTCATTTATCGCAATATACGTTATTCCAATACGTGGAACGCTGAACAGCCTGTCCTGATACTCACTTCCATGTAAAAAGAACTCTGCAGCGTTGCCAAGCTCATCGAGATCAAGCACGTCAATCTCTCCATTTTCAAACATTCTTCGGATCTCACGGGCATCATTGACAAAGCGAAGATCAAGTCCTTCGCATTTAGGAATGCCCATCCAGCAGTGCTGATTTGCAGTCAGGAGCATTCCTTCTCCGGGCGTCCATTTTCTTAGGACAAAAGAGCCTGTCCCTATCGTCCATTTTGGATCTTTCCCAAAGAGATCTCCTGCCGCCATAGTCGATTCCTGGTCAAGGATTGAGGCTCCGGGCATTGAGAGACAGGCTAAAAAGGCCTCAAATGGCTGCTCTATTGTTATGACAAAGTTCAGGTCATCAAGAATCCTGAAGCCTTCCAGATGGTCTGTCTCCCCACTTTCCAGTTCACCAGCACCGACGATTATATCGACTATATCGCTATTACAGGAATCCGGGTGCGTTAAAAGCCTTTCAAATGTAAATTGTACATCAGACGCTGTAAGCGGTTTTCCATTACTGAATTCTACAGCTTCCTGTAGGTGGAAAGTATATTCCCTTCCGTCATCGGAAATCTCCCAGGACTTGGCCAGGGAAGGAAGTATCTGCATATTCCCCGCCTCATCGTTCTCCATTTCTACGAGACGGTTGAATACATTCTGAGCAATGGTGTAATGGATAGATGTGCATTGGAAATCTACTGTGTCAGGCTCGTCTTCCACCGCCACCAGAAAATGTGATATTTCATATTTCTTGGGCTCAAATTGTTGGAGCGTTTTGCTTGTTGATGTCTGCGATCCACACGAAGTATCTACGAAAATCGAAGCTGTCAGCAGAACGCATAGGAATAACCTACAAAAATGATCATTCTTCATGGCAGCCTCCTTTCTTTCGTATATTCCCAGTATATAATTGACGTTATTATGGCATAATATTACCATTTAATTGTAACATGAACGGGACGCAAAAAATCTTAAATGTCCATAAACCATTAAACCTCCATGCGCATATGGCACATGGAGGTTCTTTATTTGATATGATATATCAGATTTTCATTGCAATGTCCCAGGCGCCCCATACGGCACTTCTGACATTACCAACCTTCTTACAGTCTCCAAGAAGATGTACATTTTTAGCTGCCTGAAGAAGAGGTGTTGCATGATATCCAACTGACATGATTACACTGTCTGCTGGAAGTGTAACTGGTCTTCCATCTCCAGTTGTTATCTCTACGCTATCCTCTTTTATCTCCTTAACAGAAGCCTTGAGATATACAGGAACCTTATTGGTCTTGAAGCAGTCACGAAGATAGCTTGTGTTAGCAAGACACATATTCTTAACTGCAATAAGATCATCCTTCATCTCAACAATCTGAGGATTTTTACCCTTTCTGAAAAGATCAAGAGCAATCTCACAGCCTGTAAGACCGCCGCCGATAATGACAACGTCTTTACCGGCATCCTTCTTGTTCAGAAGGTAATCTGTGGCATCCATAGCATAATCAGCTGCTCCTGGAATTGGAATGCGATTAGCTTCTGCGCCAGTAGCGATAATATATTCATCTGCCTGAGGAAGAGAATCTGCTCTCACCTCAGTATTCATGTGAATCTCAACACCGAGCTTACGAAGCTGTCTCTTCTGCCACTCGATAAGGGCTTTGTCTTTTTCTTTAAACTCAGGGGCTGCAGCTGCGATAAATACGCCGCCAAGCTCACCAGTCTTCTCATAGATAACTGGCTTGTGTCCGCGAAGAGCAAGGATTCTTGCTGCCTCCATACCACCGATACCACCGCCGATAATTGCAACCTTTTTAGGCTCCTTGGCAGGAACTACGCGGTATTTCTTGCTCTGCATGCTGCGAGGGTTAACCGCGCACTTACACATTCCTGCTGACTCTGTAAGATCCTGATCATTAGCACTGTTGCCGTGCTTGGTCAGGTTAAAGCATGCTGTGTGACAGCAGATACATGGACGAATATCCTCTTCTCTGCCTCTTTCAAGCTTAGCCACCCACTTAGGATCAGCAAGGAACTGTCTTCCTACAGCCATAGCATCAATATCGCCATTCTTAATGGCCTTAGCGCCCACATCAGGCTCCATCTTACCTGCACATACTACAGGGATATCTACAAACTTCTTAATATGAGTTACATCCTCAAGGTTACAGTTCTGAGGCATGTACTGTGGTGGATGAGCCCAGTACCAGGCATCATAGGTACCATTGTCGCAGTTGAGCATATCATAGCCCGCATCCTGCAGGTACTTGGCAGCCTTCTCAGACTCCTCCATATCTCGTCCGATCTCATCGAACTTCTCACCAGGCATGGCGCCATATTGGAAAGCTTTGGTCATGGAACGAACTGAATAACGAAGGGAAACCGGATAGTCCTCTCCGCATTTTTTCTTGATTTCTTTAACTATCTCAACAGCAAAACGGTATCTGTTCTCAAAAGATCCGCCATATTCATCTGTTCTGTGGTTGGTATAGCCAAGTGTAAACTGATCAAGAAGATATCCCTCATGAACAGCATGAACCTCTATACCATCAACTCCAGCCTCTTTGCAGAGTCTTGCTGTTTCACCAAATGCGTACACTATCTGATGAATCTCATCTACTGTTAAAGGCCTTGTCATAATGTCATCAGCCCATCTGTTAGGAAGAACTGAAGGCGCAGCTGTCAGATATTCAGGATCAATGTAAGGCTTAGCTACTGCTCCGAGAGCCTTATTTCTGATCAACATAGCAAGTGGATCTGTCAGGGCAAAAGACCTTCCAAATCCGGCAGTTAACTGTACAAACATCTTGGCTCCTGTATCATGAACCTGATCCATAAAGCCAGCAAGCTGCTTAAACTTACCAGGATTCTGGTATAACCATTTACCGCCCAGCATATCTTTTACCGGAGCAATTCCTGGTATTATAAGACCGCAGTCATGTTTGGCAATTTTCAGAAGGAGTCTTGCAGCCTCTTTATCAAAGTGGCTTCCCCCAGGCTCCATCCAACCAAATATACAAGTTCCGCCCATAGGAGCAAGGACAATCCTGTTCTTGATCTCCAGATTTCTGATCTTCCAGGGCGTAAACAGTGCTTCATATTCCTGCTTCAATTCCATTCCCCCTTTATGACAATTATTTTTGCTTTTTACCCAAATGAAGTTCTTTCATACCTTCCACCTCATCACATACAGGCTTCATGCTGCAATGACCGCAGTCAGTAGGCATTCCGTCCAAAATGTGAGTAAGTGTCTTGGTGATAGTATCAACCTTCTCAGCATTAGGAAGTAACTTCTGAACCAGCTCTTTATCCGTAATGAAAGCTATGCGGACATTCTTAACCCCTGGAACCTCTTTATATTTTTTGATATAAAGAGCTCCAACCTTGGCAAAGGTAATACCGTTTGCAAAGGCTCCCTCACTGATCCTGATCTGTTCCTGATTGCTTCTTGCTGATACTCTTACCATGTAGCCCTTGGGAAAAACATGGTATCTGACAAATTCCAGATTACGAATGGCTGCAAAAGCCTTCTCCTGGTCCTTGTCCTCTTCCAAATCTTCTGTCTCCAGAACAACCACTCTGGCAAAGGCCACATCGCCTTTAATTTCATTTATATCAGCGCCATAAACAAGTATTTCATCCTTATCTACAATCCCTGATGTTGTAACCAGCGTGTAGTTAACGGATGGCTGTCCGCCGCTTCCAAGCTCAAGCGCAACATCTCTTTGCATTATGAACTCGCTACTGCCGTTGTCTTTCCAGGAGCTACCTTCATAAGGGTATATCTTTACCTTGTCATCCCCAAAACTATTAAATGCATTCAGGGTGTCTGATATAATTCCATCGTATAATTTCATGCTATCGTAATTCCTTCATGTATCTTGTTTTCTATCAGAATCTGATATCTGATTTCTTTTTGTCAAAGATCTTATTGACCACGGTATATAACCATGCCATCAGCTTCTGATCAAGATTCCAGAAATAGATAACAAATAAAACGCCTGTGACTACAGTCAGCACTTTTATTATTTTGAAAAAGATTTTTAGCGCTTTATCCATGAATTGTCCTCTCTTTAATTATTTAGCAAGGCCCTTCTGTCTTGCGTACTCAGCTGCACCAAGAGCTCCCATAAGCTGTGGATCGATTGAAAGCTCAACAACCTTAAGCTTGAGAACCTGCTCAATAGCTGCCTTAAGGCCATCATTCTTGGCACATCCACCTGTAAGTGTGATAGAATCTGTAGCTCCAGCCTTCTTGGACATTACAAAGCATCTCTTAGCAACAGCCATCTCGATACCTGCTGCGATCTCATCCATAGGCTTGCCCTCTCCTACGAGAGTTATAACCTCTGACTCAGCAAATACTGTACACTGAGCTGTGATAGGAATAACGTTCTTAGCCTTAAGTGAGAGCTTGGAGAAGTCCTCAAGACTCATTTCAAAAGATCTTGCCATAGCCTCAAAGAATCTACCTGTACCAGCAGCACACTTATCGTTCATGGCAAAGTTTTTAACTGTTCCGTCGCTGTCGATGGCAATACCCTTAACGTCCTGTCCACCGATATCGATGATAGCCTTAACGCTAGGATTTGTAACATGTACGCCCATAGCATGGCAGGAAATCTCAGAAATGTTCTCATCAGCAAATGGAACCTTGTTACGTCCATATCCAGTACCAATAAGATATGTAAGATCCTTGGCACTGCTAAGATCAGGAACCTGGCTTACTACTTCCTTCATAGCCATTTCTGCTGATTCCTGAGCAATGATCTTACTCTTAATAGTGGTGTTAGCCACCATCTTGCCATTCTCGTCAATAATAACTGCTTTTGTGTAGGTAGAACCTACATCACATCCTCCAAAGTATTTCATTTATATACTCCCTTCTATTCATATCTCATTGATTATGTTTTTCTGCTCATAGTGCTATTCATTTCGTAAAGCCCAATACATTCATCTTATCGTGCAATGGCACTCAAAGATGAATTGGTCTTTACTCCATAGCACTAAAATCGCATCAAATACATAATCAATTTCGATATTGTATCATTATTATTTTATTATTATATCAGTACGTATTACCCTCTCTTACCAGGTGGTGTCATCCTCGAAGTCTTCTAACGACGGGTCTATAGGCTCGGCCTTCATAACGGTTCTCATGAACTCGTTGACCTGAGCACGCATATCTTTTCTGGATACTGTTCTTGGATCCATCAGATCGTGGCTTACCCAGAGAAGCTTGATTCCGCGCTCTCTCGCCTGATCTTCAAATAAGCCCTGAACTGTTGCCATGTTCTTACAGGATACGTGCTGATACATCAGAACAAAATCTACATTCCACAGTTCGCACTGTCTCCAGAGCTCGGTAACAACATGATCGTAACCACCATTGGTGTGACGTCTCATTACCATTCGCTCATAGAGTCTTGCAAGATCCTTAAGGGCTTCTTCCTGATTCTCTGTCTCCAGAGGCTTGGTGAAGTTAAGTGACTCCATCTCTACCAGAATATCTACGCCCCAGCAGTTAGCAAACCAGTTGGAGAAGTTCGCATAGTAGTGAGCTGGGATAGACCATACGATAGCTCTGTATTTCATCTTGCCACGCCATGGCTCATCCTTCATCTCATAGGCCTTCTTCATGAGTTTGTCTACATTGTAGAAGGTCTTGATGATTCGTGGATCAAGTCCGCCGTCCATCTCGTAGTTCCACTTACGGAACAACTCGTAGCATGGACCGATGAGCTGTGGATCAGGTGTCTGGTTGATTTCCCACTTCTCAAGCTCGTACTTGGTCTCAATGTTGAACCTCTTCATAGCTGCAAAGTAAGCATCCCAGTTCCACTTAGCCCCAGTGTTTTCTTCGATAAATTTGATACATCCCTTAATATCTTTGACCGCTGCATCCATAATGGATTCGTCCTCATATCTAACCGGGAAAGCCAGGTGATATGTAGGAAGATCTCTGAATCTACGGCTCGTATAGGATGATGCCATTACTGAACCATCGCAAGGCATTGAGCTTGAAATAAAGCAGGCGCCCATGTGAGGCAGCGCATCAACTACTGCTGCACCACACTCGGATGACGGAACAGGGCATGTATCTGACGGAAGTCCATAGGACTCAACAGCGTCAATATATGGCATGCAGGCCAGCTGATCAATCTCTGACAAAAGAAATACTGGCATCAGCTGATATGGGATTCCGATAAGGTCTGGGAATCCAGCCATAATCTGCGACATTGTCATCTCATCAAAAAGAACTATCTTCTTGGAGAGCTCTGTGCAGTTACCAACCTTCTCATCTGATTTCATCAAAAGAACCAGATTCTCGGCAACGTATCTAAAGATAGCGTATATAAGTTCATGATGCATCTTGAGGGCTCTTCCGCGAAGTCCCAGGGTGTTCTTGTCCATAAAGGAATGACAACAGAAGTATGAAATCATCCATCTGTAATGAACAGCTCCCATCATAGCTGGAACAAGATCCTGTGAGAAGGTTGCAAGAAGCATTCCCCACATCTTGGCCCATTCGTAGAAGTCAACGCCTGTGTCCTTGACGCCTCGCCACTCACGTCTAACTGTGGCCATCTTGCCGTTGGCATAGAGCTTACCAAGCTGTTTTTCTCCGTTTAATACAAGGTCCTTGACCTCATCAGGAGACATATTTTTGAGAAGATCAAGCTCGTGAGTAAGGCGCTTCTTGATACCTTTGGCATCCTTGTGAGCAGCCTTGGCAACGTCGCTCCAATCTGTCTCTTTGACTATCTCGCCCACAATACCGGCTATTTCCTTCATGTTCTCAGCCTGGGCTTTCCAGTCGATATGGTCTTTTAATCTGAAGTTCTTGGGATCAATGTAATGCATTACATTACCTCCCTTCTTCTAATCTTCTTGATCTCCAATGCCTCAACAAAGGCCTGGAATCTGGTACGCAGCTGACCAGAATTATGTACGTTATAGGATCTGTCAATCGAAAGGGTTGGCCATCCATATTCCTCAGTAAGAATGTGGCTTGCCAGAGGTCTTTCAAATGCCCAAAAATCGCAATACTTCATCTGCTCGTAAATGATACCGTCTGCCTTGAACTCTTTAGCCAGGCGATCCGCTGTATCTTTTCTCTGCTGAACCTTCTCTTCTGCCATGTACCTTGGGCATTCAGAAGTCAGCATGTAATGTCTTGCAATCTGCCTTACTACATCTTCATCGTCATTGAGCTTGATCTCTTCTCTTCCAGGGAAAGAACCATAGCAGTATCTGTCAGCAACGACCATAGCTCCTGCTTCCTCAAGAAGTCGCGTAAAGTTAAGGTCATCTACCTCTGAGCCAATAACAACCACCCTTGCCCTGAATGGATTCTTTTCATCAGGCTTTCTATTCTTGAGTTCTTCTAATGTTTCTTTGAGGAGTGGCAGAATCTTGGCTGTCGGGCAGCAATAGCTTGCAAGACAGATAACGTGAAATTCATATCCAGTTATGCGAGGATTCTCTTCCTTGCGGAAGTTACCAATCTCAGTGATAACACGACACATCTCGTTGTGAAGCTCTACAGCCTTGCGGATTGCAGCGTCAGAAACATCTGTACCGAGCTTTTCATGCATCACATCAAGGAGCCTAAGTCTCATCTGAGTTGCCACTTGATCGAAGTTGTACTCTTCAACCTTGTAAGGAACATCAGTGTGAGTCACAAAGAAGTGTGGCTTCTCGTTGCACTTAAGGATCTCAATGTGTTCGTAGCATCTGTTCATGGCTGAGCAGGCATCAACACCAGCGATTCCATCAAGGAAACGATATCCGCCCTCAATACTGTTCTCCAAAAGAGATCTTGCAAACTCACAGGTGTAGTTGGACATATAATAGGTAGATATATCTATCGATCCAACTCTTGGAGCTCGCATTCTCACTGAGAAACAGTTGTCGACATTAAGAAGCACCTCTGGCATGTGGTAGCAGGTATAGCCAATTGCATACTTGCCTTCATCCTGTGCTTCCTGCACCAGAGGATTGGATGCATCCTCCAGCCATTTCTCAAAGGTGATCATGTGCTTTAAATCTTGCATTTATATCCTCCTTTTATAAGTTACTGGTCTATAACATCCATGTTGCGAAGAGCGTTTCGTACGCCTTCAAGAATCAATGAATCTTCAGGTAACTTGAATACACTGTTTCCCTCTATGTCATTTTCAGTCATCACATCATCAGGTTTTATGACGGCCACCACTGGAACACCGCCGATTGAATCTGAGTCAACCTTGTCTGGAAGTGGTGCGCGGTTGATAATAAGGCCGATTTTGTCGTACATTACCAGGTCATCTGCTACATTTTTGATGGTCTCGATGATCTGAAGGCCCTTACGGCTCTGATCAGACACACAGATAAGATGCGTTACCTTCTCAAGTACACGCCTGTTGATCTGCTCGATGCCGGCCTCACCATCGATTACCACATAATCGAAATCATCCACAAGCATCTCGATAACCTTGCGCAAATATGTGTTGATAGCACAATAACAGCCTGCAGCCTCTGGCCTTCCTATAGCCAGAAATGCAAACCCGTCCTTCTCTACCATTGTCTCGTATAATTGGAATTTGGCTTCTGCAAGAATATCCTGTGTGTCCCTTAGTTTCCCCGTAACGTCCTCAGCAACCTTCTTCCTGATCTCGTCCAAAGTAAGCTCTGGTCTGACGCCAAGTGCAACCGATAAACCGACTGCAGGATCTGCATCAATTGCAAGAATCTTAGAATCCGGATATACATCCGTTAAAACACGCACAATACAAGCTGAAAGAGATGTCTTGCCTACACCCCCCTTACCCGTTAGTGCAATAATCTTGGTTTTTTCCCCCATTAAGAAAGCAATCCCCCTACCATCAAATGTACATATAATTATTTTAGAACAATTAATGTTTTTTTCCCATGTCACTTTTGTAGAATTTTATTTAAAATTATAGTGCAATTTACTAAACGCATTTTCATTCAAGTTTCCGCCACATTATGATAAAATCAAATATATGTAAAAGCACATTTTTTACCAGTGCCTAAATACATGGGTTTTACAATTTTTATAAGGGGGAAAAACTAAATATGAAAGATCTCGTGCATATCTTTGAGCTCGAGGACTTGTTACAGGAAGCGAATAACGAACTTATTCGCAAGGCTAAGGACGATGGCAAAAAAGTTCTCGGCTACACCTGCTACTTTATGCCCGAAGTGCTCTTAGACCTGCCAGGCTGCGTTTCTGCGCGCCTTCGTGCTCCTCGCAGCACTTCACCAGACATGGCAACTTATTATATGTCAGGCCGCACCTGTATGTATGGCAGGTGTTTATTAGAGCGTGCTCTCGAAGGCGGTTTCAACTTCCTTGACGCTCAGATGGCTACAGAAACCTGTACCGTCACCTGTAGATTCCAGGAGCATTTACAGCTCATGGATATCATCCAGAATCCAAACTTCTTCTGTGAATTCACGGATGTTCCATTCAAGAAAAACGACAACTCAATAGAGCATTATGAGAACCAGCTTAAGGTTCATGTTCTTGACAAGCTTCATGAGCATTTTGGTATTGATACCAGTGATGAAGCTCTTTTAACTGCGATCAAAGAACACAACGAAGTCTGCAGGCTCATTACAGAGATTGGCAGCTACAGAAAGCTCGATGAGCCCACAATCACAGGCACAGAGTTTTCTATTATTATGCTCTCCACCTTGGTTTGTCCTAAATATCTTATTATCGATAAGCTTCGCGACATTGCTGAACAGCTAAAGACTCGTGAGCCCGATGTCAAAAAGACCTACAGATGTAAGGTTGTATTATCCGGCTCCGAAGAGGATGATCCTAATTTCATCAAGCTCATTGAGGAATGTGGAGCTCTTGTTGTAGCTGACAGACACTGCTACGGCTCTCTCCCAGGCCGCGAAGAGATTGTGGTAAAAGACGGTGAGTCTCCTCTCCGCGCTATTGCAAGGCACTACCTTGGGACCAGTAGCTGTCCAAGATTCATGGAGCAGCATGTCATGAGACAGAGGAAACAAGAGCTTGCTGACATTGTAAAAGAATACAAGGCAGATGGAATCATCATTTCCCAGATGAAGTTCTGTGAGTACTGGAGCTATGAGCGCACCATTGATACTATCGTTATGCAAAAGGAATATGGTATCCCTGTCTGCTCCATAGAAAAAGAATACGTCAACAACGCCGTTGGACAGCTTCGAACCAGATTCCAGGCCTTTGTTGAAAGTATCGAACTTAAAGCTCTTAAGAATAATGACAATTCCAAAAAGGAGGTTACAGCATGAAGCTTAATGATATAAAAGCCAAATACAGAGAGCTTTTTGTTGTAGAAAAAGCTCCTGAAGATAAGAATAAACCTAAAGATGTTAAAAAAGCAGTCAAAGATTTCTGGTATGGTAAGCCCCATGAAGAGAGACGCCTTGGCGATCTCTACGTTGGAGATACTGGTCTTTACAAGCACCGTGAGTGGCGAGGCGTCAAAGACACCATGTACTATTTCAATATGGTATGGCTGTACAACTACGCACACATGGTAACTGATATCATGAAGTACGGTGATGGTACTCCCAAGAGCGTTGTAGACTTTGCCAAAGGCGTAATGCGCTACCGCTGGATGGGACAGACCTACCTTACTGTTATGCACTGGTTTGACAGAGGTATGGAGGGTATGCGCGGAGAAGCCATGAGAGCTTCTGCCTGGCACTACCGTGGAATGGTAAGTGAATCCATTCGCCAATTCCAGCGTATGTTCGTTTCAGATAAGAAGATTCATGGAGGAAAAGAACCAGAAACCTGGAAAAAGAATATCGCCCACAACGAAACAGTTGGCGGAAGCTTCTTTTACCCCTTCATGGACGAGTTGGAAGAAGTCCCTCTTGAGATGATTCCATACTTTGTATCTGTTCACGTTAACAGCCACACTGTACTTAACTACATCGATGCTGCCCAGTCCATCGGCCTTCCATCAGATCCTTGTCCTATGTGTCAGGCTGAATATGGTCTTTTTGTACTGGATGACTATCCAGACTTTGCTCCTGCCATGGTAACCTCTAATGAAGCCTGTGATGGCTCGGTTGCTACAAGTGTTCTTCAGGACTGGTTCTTAAACCGCCCTCTTTATGCACTTCCTCAGCCTATGAGATACGATGACCCTCTGGTTCAGAAGCACTGTCAGAAGGAAATTGAGAACTGCTGGAAGTTCATTGAAGAACAGTATGGTATCAAGTTTGACTGGGATCAGTATGTTAAGCACGCAGAGGCTTACAATAAGCTGACAGAATTTGAATGGGAAAAATGGGATGTTGCAGCTAACACACCTTACTATCCTATTAGCGGCGTTGCGCAGGCTCTTTACCGTATCTATTATTCTCAGGTAGGCGACAGGCCAATCTGGCATGAGATGGATGAGCACGTTAAGCGCATCATGAACAAGACAGTCAAGAATAAGATTGAAACCTTCCCTAAGACAAGACATCGTGCTATTGCCTGGAGCTGTGCTCCTCTCTACTACTCACACTGGTGCACATGGGCTTATAACTGCTGGGGAATCAACTGTGTAATCAACATGGATTCACTTATGTTTGATCAGTACCTTAGAACCGATACTTACGAGCACGCTCTTGAAGACCTTGCCTGGATGAACGAGAAGGCACCTATGAGAGCCATGGCTGTTGGTGGTCATGAACATATCCTCTCACTCTTTGACTACATGGAACGCTTCAACTGTGATATGGTAATCATGTACGATCAGCTTCAGTGTAAAGGAATGCAGGGTATCCACGGTGTATTCGAGGATGAATTCAGAAAACGTGACATCCATGCTATCTGGATTCCACACGCTCTTCCAGAAAAGAGAACTGTTTCAAGAAAAGAAATCCGCCAGATCATCAATGACTATATGACAACAGTCATGCACGAAGAGCCGCTTGATCCTACACTCGTGGACTTCGACGATGATAAGAGCTGGTAAAAGAAATAACAAAACGAGGTAGACAAAATGAAATCTATATGGAAACTTTTGGGAAAATTCCTTGGATTTACTGCAGTAGTTTATGGCATTCTCTTTGCAGTATTTTACTGGGATCTTGATGGTAAATTCATGTATTACATCTGGGAGCCAATGATGATAAAGAGATTTGACAACATGAAGCGTGCAGATAATACAAGCATTCCTTATCTCCAGAAGGATAAGGTTGCTCCCGATGAATACACACAGATTTTGTAATAGGAGGCTTATAAAATGTCAGAGCATGAACACCATCATCACGAACACGGAAGCATAGATTCTCCCGAAAAATTAAAAGCACTGCTCCATCATATGTATCATCACAACGAAGAGCATACTGAGGAGCTCCATGCTATAGTACATGCACTTGAAGACCAGGGTAGCCCTGATCTTGCCGCCAAGGTTTCACAGGCAATAGACGAATACACAAAAGGTAATAAACTTCTGGATGAAACGCTAAAAGAGCTGCCATAAGGCAGCTCTTTTACATATTTTTCTTCAAATTTCTATCAATTCGTATTCTTTAACTCCAAATCCCATTGCAGCAGCGGCGTCAATTGTATGCTCACCATTTTGCCTCTGAACTCTTTCAAGGAAATGGTCACGTCCCGGGTCTTCTGATTTATAAATCAAATCCATGCAAGCTCTGTCTATAGCTATAGGATCAGTAGAAGCCAGAATTCCAACATCAGCCATACAAGGATCCTCTGCTATTGCACAACAGTCACAGTCAACAGACAGATTCTTCATTACATTAATGAAGACCATGTTGCCCTTAAAATAATCAACTACTGCAGAAGCTGCCTCTGCCATTGATTCAAGAAATGCATCCTGAGGTGGAAGATCTCCCCAGACAATTCCCTGCTCCTCTGCCTTGACATATTTTCCTGCAGAATGAATATTGACCTTGCCCGCTGTAGATGCACATCCTATTGATAACTGCTTGAGTGCTCCGCCATAGCCTCCCATTGGATGGCCTTTAAAGTGAGACAACACAAGCATCGAGTCATAATTTGCAAGATTCTTACCAACAATATCGCTCTTTAGATGATTCGGATGAGCTATAGGAAGCTCCATATCAGGGCCTTCAGCATCCATAAGATCAACTACAAAAAAGTCATTCCAGCCATGTTTCCTTATCAGTTTGGTATGCTTATCAGTATAGTTTCTCTCACCATCATAAGCAGTGTTGCATTCTACTACTGTTCCGTTTACATATTCAACCATAGTTTTGAAAAACTCAGGTCTTAGGAAATTCTGATTTCCATCTTCTCCTGAATGAACCTTGACAGCAACTTTTCCCTCAAGCTTCTTGCCAAGTGCCTCATACATCTTAACAACCTGCTCAGGTGTTATTGTTCTGGAAAAATAAACTTTAGAAACTGATCCCATAAACGTCTCCTTCATTTGCAATCAATCTTAAGAACCGCTCCAGTTAAATCTGCAAAGGTAAGATTTCCCCTGATAACTTTTTTCTCCCCCATCAGATCGACTAAAGTAATAGAATCTCCATCAATAGAAAGAGACTGAACATACTCCATAAGTATCTCATCCGGATTATCTGCTCTTACAGCTGTCGACAAACACATAAGCTCCCCTCCTGCTAATTTAATTAATACTATTATACTATTTTTCCGGAATCATTACTCAATCGGAGTAAAATCTATAATACTGGTGATTTGCATTTACAGTTCAGTATCTCACAACTCCGAAGGAATCAAAAACACATTTTCTAAATTCATTCAGATCTGCAAATACGCCATCTGCAAGCATCTGAGCACCGATATTGCCAATGGCTGTAGCTTCTCCAGGGCCGGCATTGACTACTCTTCCTGTCTCCTTGGCTGTCAGCTGATTAAGATATACAGCATTTGATCCGCCGCCAACGATGTTGACGTTGTCAAAGTGTTTGCCTGTGATAGCTTCAATCTCTTCTGTTGCCTGCTTGTAGCAAACAGCAAGGCTTCTGTAGATAACTCTGGATAACTCCCAAGGCGTCTGTGGAACCTGCTGGCCACTTTCTTCACAGGCCTTCTGTACCTCTTTTACCATGGAATCAGGATTGAGGAATCTGGCGTCATTGGCTGGGACTACAGAATCAATTGTCTCCTTGGCCGCTCTGTCACAGAGGTTGGCAAAAGAAAAATCGTCAGCCGCGCTCTTTCCCGGGTAATCGTAGCCCTCTTCAAATTCTTTTTTAACAGACTGGATCATCCAAAGTCCCATGATATTCTTAAGGAATCTGTATCTGTGCTGATAGCCGCCCTCATTAGTAAAGTTGGCCTTCTGAGCCTCCTTGGTGCAATTGGCCTTTTCAAGCTCGCAGCCCATAAGAGACCAGGTGCCTGATGAAATATAAAGAGTATTCTCATCAGTACAGGGAACGCTCATAACGGCTGAGCCTGTATCGTGAGTTGCTGGAAGAACAACGGTGCAGTTAAAACCAGCCTTATTCTCAACGTCCTTTTTAAGTGGTCCAACTACTGTTCCAGGCATAGAGAGCTCTCCAAAGAGCTCATCAGGATAGCCGAGCTTCGAGATAAGCTCGTGGTCCCAATCTGCAGTCTGTGCGTTGACTAGCTGAGTTGTGCTGGCATTTGTATATTCCTGCTTGCGAACTCCTGTAAGAAGGAAATGGAAGTAGTCAGGAACCATAAGGAAGGTTCTGGCTCTTTCAAGCTTCTCTGGCTTTCTGACCTTGGTGGACATGAGCTGATAAATGGTATTAAAGATAGCCTTCTGAATTCCGGTTCTGGCATAGAGTTCCTCTTCTGAGATGATCTTGTAGACCTCCTCATCCATCCCTTCTGTTCTGCCATCTCTGTAGGCGATACAATCGCCAATTCTGTTATCATCCTTATCAAGAAGCACATAGTCTACACCCCAGGTATCGATACCCATAGTAGCAGGAATCTTACCGAGCTCCTTGCACTTCTTCATGCCTTCAAGAATTTCTGAAAAAAGTCTTTCGGTATCCCATACCTGATGCTTACCCTTTTCATCCATTCCATTATAGAAACGGTAAACTTCTTCTAAGACAATCTTGTCATCCTCAATATGGGCGAGGATGTGGCGTCCGGAAGAAGCACCTATATCAACTGCAAGGTAATATTTCATCATATTGTAACCTCCCATATTCTCAGTTATAGAAAGACAGCTGATAATTTGATATTATCGGCAAAAGGATATGCAGATAATCCGATTTGATGCTTAGCATCATCGGAGGATTAGATGCATATTTTTGCAATATATCAAATTATCAGCGTCCTAATTCATACCTCTCCTATGATGTCGCTTTTCTTATCGTAGAGGAAATCTTCACTGATATTAACATTAAATGGAGCGTTAAGTGCTCTGAAGTCAGCTGGCTCGATTGTCTGTCTCTTTCTGTCTGTCATGGACATAACCTTAACAAGAATCTCAGCAGCCTTCTCTACCGTGTGCATAGGCCAAAGGTAATATCAAAGTCTGTTCCGCATGCAAACATTCCATGATGAGCCCAGATTGCTACATCCTGTCTCTTCATGATCTCAGAAGTAGCAACTGCGATCTCTCTTCCGCCTGGAACCATCCAAGGCACAACGCCAATACCCTCAGGGAATACGATTGGACACTCTGTAGCCATCTCCCAAATTTCTCTTGTGAACACCTTGCCATCAAGTGGAAGTACAAAAGTAAGAGCAATTGTGTTTGCTGGGTGGCAGTGATATACAACTCTGATCTCAGGGTTACGAGCCTTACATACTTCGAGGTTCATAAGGTGTGAAGGAAGCTCAGAGGTTGGTCTTCCTCCCTCTACAAGCCCCCATACAATCTTGTACTTCTCACCAGCATCGTCAACCCTGATGATACATACGTTAGCTGCAGGATCAATCTCTACATTTCTAAAGTACTTGCCTGAGCCTGTAACCATGAAGTACTCACCAGCAAGACCAGTGACTGTTGTACCAATTTCCTTCCACTCGCCTGACTCATCAAGATCATCTGCTACTGCGGCAATCTCCTCAGCCTTAATTCTATAGCTAAGGTTTCCGCCATTTCTCTCATGCCATCCCTGATAAAATCCATCAACGCACAGACGGCAGAATCCCTGTGCAAATTTCGAATCCAAAACCTTCATTTTTCATATCTCCTTTTATAAATCAGGCTCTCTTTGAAAGAACCTCTTTTTCATATTTTGCGCAGTCTGCAAACCAGTCTTTTTCAAGAGCTACGCCCTTAGACTCGCAGTAGTAATCCCAAACATCACCAAATGGCATCATCTTGAGCTGCTCCTGAAGTGACATGAGCTCTGTGAAATTGCAGCTATCCTGAAGCTGTGTAAACTTATCCATTGGCTGAAGCTCAGCATACATAAGAGCCTTAAGGAAGTTTCTCATGCCGTTAGTCCAAGCAGAAATTCTGTTGATGCTGGCATCAAAGTAGTCCATTCCAATGTAGAATCTGTCTGCGCCGTTTCTAACGATCTCCTGAGCAAGGTCTCTTGCATCGTCGTTGAAGATAACAACGTGGTCTGAATCCCAGCGTACAGGGCGGGATACGTGAAGTGCCATCTTGTCATTGAAAAGAAGCATTGAAGAAAGCTTATCTGCAACGTTCTCTGTAGGATGGAAATGTCCTGTATCGATAAGGCACATTACATTATTTTGGGCAGCATAGTTCATGTAGAACTCGTGGCTTCCTACTGTGTATGACTCAGCGCCGATTCCAAATACCTTGGACTCAACAGCGATTGCTACCTTAGACTTGTCATAATCTATAGAAAGAATCTGATCAAGAGAATCCTTAAGTCTTGCTCTTGGAGCCTTTCTGTCACCTGGTACATCCTTAAGTCCGTCAGGAATCCAGATGTTCATCATACAGGTCTGACCTGTCTGCTCTGCAAAATACTCAGAAATTCTGATGCAGGCCTGACCATGTCTGATCCAGAACTGTCTGATCTCCTCATCTGCAGATGAAAGTGTAGCTACATCTGACTTAGGATGGCTGAAATATGTAGGATTGAAGTCAACTCCAAGTCCCCTTTCCTTGGCAAACTCTGCCCATTTCTTGAAATGTTCTGGCTTAAGAGCATCTCTGTCAGCCCACTCTCCATCTTCAAAAATTGCATAAGAAGCATGGAGATTTATCTTGTGCTTACCTGGCACATATGAAAAAGTCTTATCCATATCAGCCATAAGCTCCTCTGGAGTTGTAGCCTTGTATGGATAATTACCTGTTGTCTGAATACCACCTGTAAGAGGTCCTTTCTGATCGAAACCAATTACATCATCCCCCTGCCAGCAGTGCATTGAGAGCTTGATATTAGAAAGTGCTTCTAATGCCTTATCTACATCAACACCAATCTCTGCATAACGTGCTTTTGCGTCTTCATATCTTTCCTTAACTGTCATTTTCTTTTCCCCTTTCTGACAAAATATCCTCTTAAATAAGAGCATACTCGGAATATTACAATTATTTAAGGTCGGTAAAAAACAATTTTTACGTCCTTTCTTGCAATTTATCATCCGAGCTATTATCATCAGAAGTATGATTATGAACATCTTGCAAGCCTAGGAAAATTCACGTTTGCAATAATTCAAAAGGAGAATATAGATTATGGAATTCATCGAAAACGAGTATCTGATAATAGGCGTTGCTGAGCACGGCGCTGAGCTTAGCAGCATCTTTGACAAAAAGAGAAATAAGGAACTTCTCTGGCAGGCTGATCCTAAGTTTTGGAACAGACATGCACCTATTCTTTTCCCATTTGTTGGAAATGTGGTAAATGACGAGTACAGATATAAAGGAAAGACATATCACATGTCATCACATGGCTTTGCCCGCGATATGGACTTTGAGTTTGCTGGTAAAACTGAGGATAGCGTCAGCTTCTCTCTCAAGGCAACTGCTGAAACCAAAGAGAAATACCCATTTGATTTTGAGCTTGTTGTTACTCATAAGCTCACAGGAAGCACAGTTAACGTAATCTGGGAAGTTAAGAACCTTTCTGACTCAGACCCCCTTTACTTCTCTATCGGAGGACACCCGGCATTTAGATGTCCTATATCTGATGGAGAGAAAAGAACTGACTACAAGGTTAAGTTTGAAGGCGCTGGCGACAACCTTGAATACGTCCTTATTATACAGGCAACAAGAGAAGTAGATTTTGAAAATCCTAATCCTCTTACTCTTAAGGATGGATACCTTGATATCACTGAGCACCTCTTTGATAAGGATGCTCTTATCTTTGACAACAATCAGGTAAAAAAGGTCAGCCTCTGCACACCAGACGGTAAGCCTTATATCACTTTAAGCTGCCCTGATTTCCCATCCTTTGGTCTTTGGTCCAAGCCTACAATAGATGCAGAATATGTCTGCCTTGAGCCATGGTTTGGAAGATGTGACAATAAGGGCTTTAGAGGAGAGCTTCCAGAAAAGTACGGCGAGCAGAAACTTGACGCTGCAGCAGCCAGAACTATCTCCTACGAGATCACTGTATCATGAATAGCAAGCTGATAGAGCTTCTTAGTACAATTACAGACGAGGAACAGGCAATTTTAGATGGTGAGCCTTACATAAATCGCGAGCTATACTATAGCCCAGATACGAAGACATCCGACACCATCGATTCAGCCCGTGTCCTTCAGAACGGCAAGCTGATCGACATGCGTCCTCACGTGCGTTTTGTGCACTTTCCGCTCCACACTCACAACTATGTGGAATTCATCTACATGTGTCAGGGAGAGACTGTTCACATCATTGACGGACAGCGCATAACGCTCCATCAGGGCGACCTGTTGTTCCTCAATCAGCACGCGCGGCAGGAAATCCTTCCGGCAGGTGAAAATGATATTGCAATCAATTTCATGATACTTCCGGAGTTCTTCGATACCTCTTTTGCCATGCTAGAGCGCGAGGAATCGCCTCTCAAGGACTTCCTCATAAGCTGCCTAACTCAGAAGGATATTGGTGGTAACTTCCTGTACTTTGGAGTATCAGGTATTCCACAGATTCAGAACATCATGGAAAATCTGATCCTGAATATGTTGCCTTCATCTCAAAATGGACCACTAACCCCGTCCCCCTGGTCCACTGGCTCGATCAATCAAGTGACAATGGGGCTACTGTTTATGACTCTTTTGCAACACACAGATACCATTCGTGTGTCCAGAAGGTCTTTTGAGCAGGAAATAATGTTCAGACTTCTAAGATATATAGATGAACAGTACAGAGATGCTTCTCTATCAGAATTTGCCAGGACTGTTGGCGAGGATGAATATGTCCTTAGCCGTATCATCAAGAAAAATACCGGTAACACCTTCAAGGAGCTACTGCAGAATAAGCGCATGAACAAAGCCTGCGAACTACTTAAAAACACCGACATATCAATCGCTGATATATCTGTGTTGACAGGTTATGATAATACAAGCTTCTTCCACAGGCTGTTTCGCAGAACCTACGGCTGTAGTCCCAGAGACTACCGCTTAGAATCAAAATAAGTAATACAAAAAAGCTACTGCCATCACGACAGTAGCTCTCTTTATATCCAAATCTATTAATCTCTTGGTCTCATATAGAAGTTACCCATTACTTCCTCTGTCCTTATGGAGTTAACAAAGGCATGAGGATCAAGCTCTTTGATCATAGGAATGAGCTTTCTGGTATCAGAAGCACTTACGATAGAATATACAATCTTCTTGTTCTCGTGTCCGTAAGAGCCCTCGCCATCAATAAGTGTGGCGCCATGGCTTGACTGATTATAAATCAGATGGCAAATCTCGTCGGGCACATCTGTAATAATAAACAATGTCTTTTGCTGGTAGGTTCTGTACAGGACGTGAAGCGCCTGCGTTGATACATACTGGAATATCATGGAATAAAGCGCCTTGTCCCAACCAAATAAAAGACCTGCAATAGCAAGCAAAACAACGTTTCCTGCAAGGATAATCGGGAACGCATCGATTCCTTTTCTCTGTGATAAGAAGATGGAAATAAAGTCAGTACCACCACTTGTAGCATCCACATCAAGACACATTGTGATGGCAACTGCGTTAACAATACCACCAAAAACAGCTATAAGAAGCGGATCGTGTGTAACTGAATGAACCGGCAGAATATCGACGAATACGCCGTTCATCAGTACCATAATAAGGGAAAAAAGTGTAAACTTCTTGCCTATAAATCTGAAGCCTATATAGATAGGGATCGCATTTATAATCAGATTGACAGGAGTATATGGAATAGTCAGATTAAAATACTTCTCTGCCACACGGATAATGATGATCGTAAGTCCCTGTGCTCCACCCGGATAAAGACCTCCTGCATTGATAAATGTCAGGATGTTCATCGCCATGATAAAGGCTGCAGCGATTACCACAATAAGGCGAATCAGATCCTTTCTAAGAGTAAATACAATTTTCTTTTGTCTGTCTGACATATAATTCTCCAACAACGCATTACTTTGACTCTCATTTGAGCCAAAGACGATTGTAACACATGATTTTCCTCTTTCCTAGGCTTTTTCGCAATGTATACAAGTATGTGATTATTCTTTTTCCCACAGGAGGCTAAGGTCTTTCTTTCTCTCTGTTTCCATATCCAGCTTGATACTAGGTTCCCCTATGATTCCCTCTTCTATTCCGGCATATATTTTGGCCCCCTGACACTTGAGTACTTCTCTTGGGATATTAACAATAGCCTGCGCCTGCTGCCCTGGAAGCATTGTCTTAAGGTCAATATTGAGCCTGTACACCATCATGCCCTCAGCTTCTGTACCTTCTGCCGCGCGAACACCCTCTTTTCCTTCAAAAGAAATACCACTGTCCTCTGGAAGGTCCAGATAAAGACAAGGCACGCAGTCGAAGTAAATAGGACATACACCGTCATTAGTTATGGTAGCTGTAAGCTCCACAGTATCTCGACCAATTGATTTTCTGATATTAAACTCGCTGATCCTGTATCTGTAGCCCACATACTTGAGAATGGAATCTGCTGCCTCTAAGAACTCCAGCTTCTCTCTCTTGGTATAAGGAACCATTGGTCCGATAAAGCTCATATGAGACTTCTGCAAAAGAGCTACTGTCTGGTCATAGTCCTTGTCCAGCATGGTGCTGATTGGAACAGAGCTTGCAAACTCTCCGCCTATAGGAGCTGTATTCCAAATTTCAGGAACAGCCTTAAGCGCGCCGACTTCACCTGTTTCGTTATAATCGCCACCCTCATCTATCCACTTAAGCCATATACTGGTATCATGGCTTATTCCTGTCATATCGTTATATACGCCTGCTCCATCAGGAAGCTCATTAAATGGTCTTCTCATAAGAAGCTTGCAATAATCAAAATTGTCAGTGTAGTGCTTAACGTATTTGGCTCTTACATCAGCAAGTGGCATCTGAGGAATACCAGCCATGTAATAGGTGTGCCACTCTCCCCAGTGTCCAAGACTTCCAAGCTCCACATAGGATAAAAGAGAATCCTTTCTGAAGTGATCAGCTATCTCTTTTATCACCTTTTCATGCTCTGCAATGAACACCTTGTTGTTGTAATCAGGGCAATATCCCTTTCCGTACTGCATATCATAAAACTCGCCATCCCCGGTCTTGTCGTAGAGCCACTGAGGAATGTCCATGTGCTCCTTGGGGCCTGGTTTGTCACACACAAATCTGATGACCACGTTCTTACCAAAGTCGCGCCATCTGTCCAGATTGTGGAACTTATCATAGAGATCCCAGTTGTACTTGCCTTCTTCTGGCTCAAGATCTGCCCAGGTAATCTCGCAGTATACAAGGCTTGACTTCTCGCACAGACTGATACTGTTAGTATCGGGAGCATAACCGATATAAGGATTCATAACAGTTTCTGTTCCCTCTTTGTACTTGTAGGTAGTTCCAGTCAGATTCCTGATATACATTTGATACCCTCTTATTCCTGCACCTATTACCATTGCCAGGATCAGGAAAAAAATAAACCCATTCTTTTTCATACTATTCCTTTACTTATTATCCGTTATATTCGCCATTGTACTGAATAAGCGTAATGTCTTTTACCTTAGGGATGTCCCTTATTCTCTCTTCAAAGACAAGGTTCTGATCCTTACAGAACACCTCAACAGCCATTTCTGTAATATCGCCGCGCATAGTCCTTGACTTGATAAAATGCTTATTCTTACCAAAGGCCCTTATGATCTCATCCCCTGTTTCCGTACCTTCATAGTGAATAACGGCGATATACACATTGCCCTTGGATGGCTTCGAATAAAATATTGCTAACATTATTATAACAATAATTGATGCAATAAGGGTAAGGGCATACATACCAGCACCTGCAGTTATTCCTCCAGTGATAGACCAGAACAGGTAAAAGAGATCCAGCGGGTCTTTTACAGCCGTCCTGAATCTTACAATAGAAAGCGCACCTACCATACCAAGAGAAATAACGATATTGGTACTGATGGCCAGTGTTACCATACAGGTCAGGACGCACATACCGATAAGGGTAACAGCAAAGCTCTTGGAAAATACGACTCCTGAGTAGAACTTTTTATACACAAGGAATATCAGTATTCCCAGAACAAGTGCTGTAAAAAGTGATAACGCCATCTTCCATACATCTACCTGAAGGTAAGTGTCTGAATTTAGAACCGAATTCTTAATAAAATCTCTTACGCTCATACTCTTCTCCTATATGTCCCACTATCACAGAATATACTTCTCATCACGGTAATATACCTGTTCTCGTAAATAGGCTGTCTTATCACAACAGATCACAAACTTGGATGCTGCTGTCAGTTCGCTGCTTCTTGGAGGAACCATATTCCTTACAATCTGAGGAAGGAACTCCGTATACTTGACCTCCATTATCAGCTTGTCACTATCTATAGCATTAAGTGTTGGCAAGCTATCATCAAATATATCGTAGCCTCCGATGGCAGCCCTCACTCTTTTGTCAAAGGTTATTCTCACAGTTCCCTCATCCATGATAAAAGGGGTTCTCTCATAGTCCACTATCACCCTTGGTCTCATGACATTGGAAATACACTCAATGTAGAATTCCCTAAGGAGCTGATCATCACTTTCTAAGAGAAAACTATAATCTCCATCAAGAATCCTGTAGAATTCATCCTTTGAAAGACTTGCCGCTTTCTTGAATATGTACTTGTCTACTTTCTTTTTGCGTTCCAGCTTAATACTCTTATCTGAATAGTTATATATCCTGATACGATACTTTCTCCTGGCCAGTATACCCATCTCTTTTTCCTCATAGGCACTGTTCCAGTAATCATCGAAGTAGAGACTTCGTATCGTATACTCCCCGTCCCTTGCATTGGGATCAAGACTAAAATAGGGAAGCATCCTTATCCGCAGCTCTTCGTATTCAGGATAGCTTATAAGATATTTAAGCTCATGCCGGTATTGTTCCATACTCACCACTCACTCTGTAACTTCGTATACGCTTATGCTTCCATCAAGATTGACGAAGAAGCACTTTATGCCATACACCTTACCATTTTCTGTTTCGTAGTAGTCAAAGGCATCCTGAGTGTATCCGCTTTCGTTGGTGGCTGATGCCTTGATAAAGTACTCTCCGGCAGGAAGTACCACCTCGGAAAAAGAGTTCCACTCACCTTCATAGGAAGTAACTATATCTGTGCACTCTAAATCTCTTGCAATGACTACCTTGTACACTATATCTTCCTGGTTAAAGTCATAGCTTAAATCCCAGGTATAGTTCATCTTAACGCCGCTAAGCTCCGGATCACCTATATAAAATGGCATTGGCTTTTTAAGTGACTCCAGATACTGCTGGTAATATTCCTCCACCAGCTCAGGGAGCTTATCCGCTATTTCTTTATATTCCTCCTGAGTAACAGGTGAATAGTCAACATCAGGCTCAGCATAGAGAAATGGGATTACTATTTCACTATACTCATCCACCATTTTCTCTAATCTGTCTTTTGTAAGGTACTGCCTTAGATCCTGGATTGCGATGTCAAGCTCCTCTCTGAACTTGTCAGATTTAAGGCATCTCCGGAACAGGATATTTCCCCAGTAGTTACTTACTCCTCTATCCCAGCTTCCAGCTTCTGACCATCCTTTTATCTCATTTTCATTGTTTCTAAATACTGCGTCCAAATCCCACAGATAGAAATACCAGATATCATCGTTTAAAGAGCTGTATATATATGAGTTTCTACTCTGGGTATCATAGTTACCTGTCAGGATGTTAAAGGCCATCCAATAGGTAAGATTCTCCATGTCAAAATACTCATCTATTACTCTTTCTATAGGGATACCATAATCATTAACAGCCTCAAGCATTTCAATCAGCTTGGAGTGATCATCATTTCCTTTTATCTCAAGGTATTCTTCAAATTTCTTTTGATCATACCTTCCATCAGTAGTAAGTCTTATAACGTCCTCATATCTGTAGAACTCAAAGAAATTTATCTTGTACAGATTACCGGCTCTATCAAGGCCATGGGTTCTAAGAGCTGTCTTATTTAGCTGCTCCACCTGAGTGTACAGGCCATAGTCATCAAAGCCTGTATCTTCTCCGTCAGTAAGGTCATTTACATACAAATGTACAAACTGCGTCCTAAGGCTCATAAGCTGATCTATTCCTGTAAGAAGATCAAAGCCAAGCTTATTTCTGAACCTGAGGCCATCAGTCATATGCTTATTGAGAGCTATTGTAGTCTGCCCATTCCATGAACCCATATTAGGCTTGAGCTCAATCTTGTAGTTCTTCTGAGGGTTACGGCTGGAGGTCTGACCTCTTATCTGAACTGTGGCATTGGGAGCAGTCTCTCCATACCCAAGGTTTCCTGCAGGGATTCCACTTTCTGTTCCCACCTGCAAAAGAGCTTCCACCTTATATCTTTCTACGCCCATTTCATCATAGTCGTAGGCAGAAAAAGTGTTGATCTCTTCCCAGGTATGGTTAGTGCCTTCGGATACATTTCCCTCTCTAACAGTCAGATACATAGTGATAACGCTATTGTTATCATCATATATGAGTCTCTTGTCCCTAAGATGCTCATAGTCAGTATCATCCTGACTCTTCCCGCCATCTACCATGTTACTTACAACCTGCGAAGCAATTTCTGCAGCAGAAGGTGTTTCTGTATTTATCTGCACCTGTTCAATTTCACCCTCTTTTTCCGGGAAAAAAGTATCTTTAATCAAGGAATAGTTACTGCCAATCAGCATAACGATTCCCAGAAAAACAAGAGCCAGTATGATCTTCAGAGTATCTTTTTTCATAGACTACGCCTCTTTTTCTCCAATGAAAGAAAATACATATAAAGCTTGGTTCCAAGTCCCTTTTTGTGCACTGCCATGATAGGCTGCGCACTCAGTATGTGATACGGAAGCCTCTTGGTATAGACCATCAGCCTGTTTATTGCATATATCAGATAGATGATGCTGCCAAGAGCAAAGGCAAAACCGTAGTATTTGGCCTCAAAAAACAGTGATGCCAGAGAAAACGCTGTTGTAGTTACCGCAAAGACAATATTTGCCTTCATGGCATCCTCGTAGGCCGTAAAGTACATTAAAACCAGTGTAAGGACGTTGGCTACAGCATAGGCACCGTATCCAACACACAGTATTCTGAAATACCCTTCCATAAGCGCATCAAAGCCAAGTGGAAGTCTTTCCAGAATAATAAGTCCAACGCCTAATATGAACGCAGTTCCATAGAACTGTCTTCTTGCTGTGTAGATAAGCTCGTGGTCCAGAACCGTCAGCATCTCTTTTTCCGCCTGCTCTATCTCAAAGATTGAACCGTGACCATTAAAGAGGTCGTAGTACTTCCTGTATTTGGGATAGAGATTAACCTCTACTGATGCCACGAAATTGATGGTTGTGATCAGTATGGTAAGAAAGGCAAACAGCGCTGAAATGTCATGCTCAGGAGCTGCATAAAACAGTCCCTTTATCCTGTGCCCGATTCCTCCAAACCAGGCAATTACCAGATGGGCGAAAAGACCTATATTGCTGGTAAGACCTATAACCATAAGGTCTGAATACTCATCAAACCATGGCAGGAAGTCGAAAAAGTTCTTCTGCGAATTAGGGAAAAATCCATATAGTAAAGCCATATCAAGAGTCATCATGACTCCGTAGCCAAAAACAACGCTAATAAGCATCAGCTCTATGCTTCCGCCGTAAAAGTATCCGCCAACCTGCGCTGTCACAACGGCAAGAACAATTGAAACAACATAAGATAAGAGAATTCCTCTATAGTCCTTGATTGCTGACAGATAATTCATCTCCGTCCACACGGTGAGAAGCTCTGCAAACAGCATCAGCGCCAGTAGTCCCTGCAGAAATGTAACTCCTGAAAAGAATAGGAAGGTTCCCCAAAGCACTATTCCTGATGGCAAAAGAAATACCAAAATGCCCTCAAGGGATGGTATAACATCTGCTTCCTTGTGCTCATACAAAAGGTCTGCAACAAATCTGGTCATGACCATAGAAAAGATGCTGCTATAGATCATTGATGCAAGTAGTGAATAGGTAATGATACTGACAAGTAGCTCAGTATTTGGCTTATCAAGCCCAAATCTTTCAGCAATGACCTGAATAGACAACAGGAATATAAAGCCAAGAATCATAGGACCTGCCGTGATCATACCGGTGTATCCGTAGGCTCTTAGCATTGATAATACGCCTGTGGCTTTAAAAAGCTTTTTTAGCTCAAAACCTATTCCAGCCATAAATCATGCCTCTCTGTAAAGAGATGAATACTTCTTCATCATATCTTTATGCTTAAAAAATCTTTCTACTCTCTTTTGCCCTACCATTCCCATTTCTTCTCGTTCCTGTCTGCTTGCGCACATCTTGTCCATGGCAATTGCCAGGGCTTCTCTGTGCATAGGTGGTACGCAGTAGCCAGCTGTTCCGTATACGTCATCTGCTTCACCTTCTATCAGCTGTCTGCAGCAGCCAACGTCAGTTGTCACCGCAGGCCTTCTGGCGGCAAAGGATTCAAGTACGCACAGTGGCTGGCCTTCCGAGATACTTGTTAGTATCGTGAAGTCTATCTTGGCCATATACTCAATTACATTGACCTGTCCAACAAACATGACATCCGATAATCTCAATGTCTTGACCAGGTCATAACATTCCTTGGCATATTCATCATCATCTGTACCCCCAAGGATATGGAGCCTTACGTTTTTTCTCATGCTCTTAAGCTCATTAAAAGCATATATGAGAGTTTTGACGTCCTTGATTGGCGCAAGTCTGATAACTGCTGCTATGTCTACAATGCCGTCATCCTCTTTAAGGGGAATATCGCAGAAGTTGTCATAGTGTATTCCGTTTGGAATAACTCTGCATCTGTCAGGATCTGCTCCCAGCTCCTGCTGTATTTTGCTGGCATTTCCAAAAAGGCAGGTTATAAAGGTTGCTCTTCCGTAGATGGCATCAGATAACATGTAAAAGAATCTTATCCAGTGCCTCTTAAACTCTGGTACAACCCATCTGGCCCTTATTATTTCTTCTTCTCGCTCTCTTGAATAAATACCATGCTCAGTGAGGATTACTTTTTTACCTGTAACAAAATTGGCAAGGGCTGCAAGAAGTCCGCCGTAGCCGGTACAAACTGTATGATATATCTGAGCCTGTGGAACTTCACTCTGTATTACATGAAGAACCGGTATCAGCATTGATCTGATGGTGTAAAAGATATCCGCAAAGGCAACATATGGGTATTTTTCCTTACAGAGCTCCGTGAGTATATCAAGGAAGTCATCGCTCATAAGAAAGCTCGCGGGGTTATATCTTTTGACCTGAAACATATCAAACAAAACGTTCCAGTCAGGTTTATTACAGTCAATAAAGTGCTTAATGGTCTCTCTTTCTTCTTCCGTTAATTTGAACTTATCTTTTTTTCTGGGCTTGATGAGAAGCGCATCATCCAAAAAGACTTCGTGTACCTCTTTGACATTATCGGGAAGCTCATACTTAAACCGCCCCTTGTCTGAAGCTTTGGCGCCAATGACCCACAACACAAATTCATGCTGAGGAAGTGCTTTTATGTAGTTGTGAGTCCAGGAGGATACACCACCAAAGGTATATGGATAGCTTCCCTCCAAAATAAGGCAGATTCTCATGTAAATTACTTACTCCTTATTATTGTCACCTTGCTTGACTGAGCCTTTAAAAGATAAAGTGAGTCGTTGAGCTTTATAAGCTCTCCGCCATATGCATTATCAAGTCCGCCCTTATTGGCCCTGATGAGGTAATATGCACTGTCTATAAGTCCCTTGTCCGTGAGGCTAATACTGTCGGTCTCTACTTCATATGCTGGGATCAGATTTACATACCTTTGTACTGCTCCGGCCATCTCTGAACCTGTCAGATGCCTGATATCTACTGCAGATTCATCAACCCATCCCATGTAGTCATCAAGATTGGCCTTAAGTACTTCCCAGCCAAGATCCGCTCCTCTGTCCTCATCAAGAAGATCATCGGGATGCATGAAGTGTGAGCTTACAAAGTGAAGATTCATCTCAGCAAAAGCAGTAATACGCATGTAATCGTCAAGAATTCCGCCTGATACTATTCGCGGAGTCTCTACAATTCCGTCCTCTGCTACTTCAAATTCCTGAACGTACTCGTCAGGCCCTTCCAGATAAATACTTGCAATACACTTAACCTGCGGAAAATCCACTCCCAGCATCTGCCTTCCCTCAGGCGATAATACATCTGAAGGTGGCACATACACCGACATTTCCTGATTAGGAAACATACTCGTAGAGAACCTTATAAGCTCTTTTATAGAGGAGTGCATCGTCTTATAGTCATCCCAGGTATTATAGCCAAGCTCCTGATTGTAAACGAAGTTATCAAGGCAAAGAGGCTGATGGTTATAACCGTGATAGCCAAGCTCGCCTCCCTGATTGAGGAGCATATTGCCGTAGTAGTAATAATTTGCTGTACTTTCGTTAGCCTTAAGCTCTCCCTCGGTTGTGTCCTGATAGGTCTCGATAATAAGGCCTGTGTACTCGATGTTGTGGTCTCTTCCAAGAGCAAGCATGTCAGGCCACCAGACTCTCGAATAGAAGTCTGCTATACCCATCTTGTAATCTCTTTTGACATACTCGCCATTTCCTGCGGGAACAGGAGATGGAAAGTCATCAAGATAAAAGGTCGAAGCATTTATTACAGGGTAAATAAAAACATCATCTAAAAGAGTGTATGCACTTGAAAAGATTCCTCTGTAGGCTTTTTCTGTATATCCAAAGTTGCAGACAACAAATCTGCCCTTCTGATAGTCTCTTGCCCAAACAAGTGGAACTGTGTCATCTGCAGTGTGGGCATAAACTGTAGCATCTGAGTCCAGTACAACAGACAGTGATGATTCATAGCCGTCTATTATGGGATATGTACGCTGAGCCCCCAGCATATAGCCTTCTTCTGAAACGAAGTCATCTACCTTGGCGTAATTGTTTGAAGAACTCACAATTCCAAGCTTATCTGAGATAAATTCAAAATTGGAAGACTTGAAGGGGGGAATTCCAAACAAGAGCCTTCCGCCATCGCCAACCCAGCCTGTAACCTTGGTTATATCTTTTCCAAGTATCTCCAGATTACTCATAGCCAGTACAACACTGTTATATTTAGAGATGACCTTGTCTATGTCCTGCGTATTTTCCCCGATGTTCATATCGTCGTGGGATACTCGCATATCAGTAAGTATCTGATCATAGACCTTAAGAGCCTTTTCACTGGTAGCATCGCCTTCTTCCCAGATAACGAGGCATTTACTGTTGCTGCCAGTCTTTTTGTCATTTGTTATCTTGTCATCCGTAAGGAGAGCCATATCCGAAGCCGTTCCCTGATACAGGATTCCAATTCGCTCTATCAAAAGAAGCGTGAAAATAAGGATAAATCCAAAGGCTACCAGAATCAGCTCATGAAATCTCTTTGTCTTTTTCATGCGCTGCTCTCCTTTTGAGAATCATCCCATAGGCTTATCAGATCTCTGATTCCTCTGGAATAATACTCATTACTGTTCTTAACCTTTGTTACCATTTCTCTTAGTTCTCTGCCGGAGCCAGTCTCGTAGTAGTATCTGAATCTAAGCTTAAAGCATCTGTCGTCATCAGGGCACGCCTTCTCCATGCTCTTAAGCGCTTCATCCGCAATAGAAAACTGTTTATTACTAAGAAGAGCCACTATAAATCTCTCATAGGTCTCAGGACTTGGATTTCTGTTAACCTTTTCCATCAGAAGCTGCATCAGAGTATTCTTCTGAATTTCCAAAAGCTGACCCTGAATGATATCGCTTGAGATGTACTGTTCAAGGAACATAATGTACTCATCAAGAAGTCCCTCTTTTTCCGGATCTCTTGCATATTCAGAACTGTATTCCTGAAGTCTAAGTTCATAGTCTTTGGACAGCTCCACCATAGCTGTGGTAGCGTAGTGTACAACCTCGACGTCCTCATTCATTCTGGCCTGACTTAAGACTGACAGATAACCTTCTGTATTACTCATGAGTACGTCCAGCATTACTGATCTCTTGGTGGCAGCATCATCCATAATAAGCGCATCCTCAAGAGGAACTACATTCTCTCCTTCTGGAGCTTCTATCATAAGGTACTCCGAGCCTTCCGTATTGTTATGCATTACCTCAAGATCTTTACTGTTCCTGCCCACAAGATTTCTTTTGACCATAACACTGATAATGACCGCACTAAACAGGCCCCAAACAGGAATGCACAAAAGGATCACCCACATAAGGTAATCAATTTGGAGAATGTTCTTCCTCTTTAGGAAAAAAGCTATTGCCGCTATTAAAATATGCACGCCCAAAAGCACGTATCCCATCAGGTAATGCTCCTATACTACGTTATGGACAATGTCACACTTAAGTCCCATATCTCTAAATCGCTTTAATACGATGCCCTCACTGGTCTTATCAACCTGAGCAGCCAAAAGATATATGTTTCCATCATTTCCAATTCCAACAAGGTCATTGTTCCTGATCTTGGACTGGAACATTTCATCTATCTCTTCAAGGCTCCTATCCTCTCTCTGGATCTTGATCAGCCTGAAGCTCGTAAGTCTGTTATTCATCATTTCCTTCTGAATCTCAAACTGCTGCTTGAAGTACTCTGTCTTGGTAATACCTGTACCTTCCACATAAGTTTCTGCAACCACAGCCTTCTGATAATCCCAAGCCTTGAGAATGAAGTTCTCCATTAGGCCCGCCAGGATTCTTATAAGGTTGGAATAATAGGTACTTATCTGCAGATACTCAACCTGATAGATCATGATAAGGACAGTTACCATACCTTCGGATTTGATACCTGCCACATAGGTCGGATATTCTTCCAGCACGTTATTGTTAAACCAGATGTCGTTTTCACTAAGTGTATCCAGAACCTCCTTGTAGTCATCAAGGTTTATTGACTTCTTGAGCACGCGTCCCATCTGCTCTGAGCAGACATTTAGTCTTGCAAATCTGGCATTAGGATCATTAATCGTATAGATGGCAATGGACTTATTATTAAGAACATCCTCCATTACAGGGATTGATTCAGCAAAGATTTCCTCCGGCACTGTGGTACTAAGTCTTTTAACAACATCAAAAATTCGGCCAAATCCGTCTCTACTACCTATAAGGTCAGCTTTATACTGATTCTTATAGTTCATAGCTTCCTGATACAACTTATTTATAAATACGTTCTCTGACTTAACGGTCTCGCTCTCTTCTTTTACAAAAAGAATGTCCTCTTCTCTTTTCTGCTTGATATATCCGCAAAATGCCGCTGCTACCAAAAGAAGAATAAACGCTACCCAGTTACTGGGGTCATAGAACAGTAAAAGTGCATTGGTGCCAGATAGCTGATAGGCTACAATAAGCGATATGATCTCGATTATCGCTACTAAAGAGCCGATTCTGGTCCCATACATCAGAGCCATTATCATTACAAACATGAGCCTTACATCGATTACCTTGAACTGCACACTGCCATTAGACATATAGTTATAGGCTTCGACAAATGCAGCGCCGCCAATGATCTCTATTGGAACCATTATTTTGCCCCAGCGCCTGAATCTTTTTCTGATTCGTTCTGAGAGTGTAGGCTTCTGATGATACAGCGCCTGGAACTGAGCTATATACGTTTCAAAGTCCCAGCAGGCATCATGATGAGCAAACCAGCCATAAATCTCTCTAGCCTTGTTTTCTCCGTGGACAATCTTTCCCTTTATTCCAGATTTGGACAGGGTAATATCTGCATGAGGATACGCTTCAAGAATCTTATTTTTTATTTCTCCATAAGTAGTCCTTGCGCCGCTCTTTAGATATATCTTTTCAAAAGAAATCTCTTTATCTGACTCTTTGGTCTCAGGCTCCCAATCTGCATAAAGGCGCGTCAAAAAATCTGCAAGATCCGCTGGCTTTAAGAAATAAGCCACTTCATCTTCCAGAGATTTGATCTCAACCTTTTCTTTGTTCTCTACGCTGTGCAAAATACGGCACCAATAATCCTCACGATTAAAAGCACTCAAAAGATAAGGCGAATATATAATTTTGACATCGATGTGGTAAGTCTCTGCATAGTATCTGCAGATATTCTCTGTGGAATCAAAAATGATAGAGTCACTGTTATCAACGTCAACAAGTGCCTCGTCAGAAACAATATAGATAAACTGCTTAACATGGTGCTTCTGGCTAAGTGAAAGAACGCGCCTAAGCTCCTCTATTTCTCCGACCTCATTAGAATCTCTCGTAAGAGTTCTGGAGAAAAACATTACTCGCTCAAAGCCGTAGGTATCAAACAATCTACGGAATTTGGCTGACATTACAGGCTGATCAAACCAGGTTATGCTACCCTCTTTATTGGCGTCACGAGTACAGTCACATACCACTACCATATCTCCATGGCATGCGACAGATATCTCATCTTTTCTAAAATAACTCGTGTTGCCTACTAATAGCGTATCCATAACGGCTTTAATCCTCAGGTAAACAATTAGCTATGCAATATCGATAGTATCCTTTATTTTATTTCGTCAACTTTGCCTGAATACTTTAGTCTGTATATTCTTTTTAATGATTCATTAATTCTGTCTTCTGTAATAACTCCATTCTGAACAGCCTCCAGTACTCCCTGGTAAGCCTGCTCAAAGTCCGCTGGAAGGAAAAGCATATCTGCTCCTGCTGTGATAGCATTAACAGCAGCCTCTTCAGATGAATAATTCTCAGTGATAGCACCTTCATTGAGAGGGCCTGTCAGAACTAGACCATCATAGCCGAGCATTCCTCTGAGCTCATCTGAGATCATAACCTTGGAAAGGGATGCCGGAGTGTTATCACCAGTGATAGTAGGAAAAGATACATTACTCATCATCACTGCGCCTGTACCACCATCGCCAATTGCTCTCTGATAAACAACATAGGCTGTAGTAGTAAGCTCTTCCTTGGTCATCTCATTGGAAACCATTGCTGACTTGGTGTCTCCACAGACAGGGAACTGATAAACACAGGCTGTAACACCACTGTCATGAAGAGCTGATGTCATAGACACCGAAATATCTGCCACTGTCTCCATTTCAGTTCCATATCTGCCATTTTCTGTAATATCAAGATCTGGTGCTATGCAGAAGTTGAAGCCATATTTGAACATTGCACTTCCAACAGCTGAACCTGCATTATAAGCTGTGTCAGAATTATTGACCTCTCCTATCTCAAGGCCACCTACAGATGCTGCAATTGCGCCGTTTCCGCTTCCATCTTCCATGATTGCAGTAAAAATAGGATACTTACTCATATCGGTAGTATTCTTGATCATCTCAGAAATCTGTTCCTGAGATTTAATATTCTTGGCTGAGTAGTAGAGACCTCCGATAGCATATTTAGACAGAGCATCCTGAGTACTTGAACCAGCCTTAACAACAGTCGCTACACCAGTGATCTGCTCTGGACTGACCATAAAAAGACCTGCAACCTTTTCCTCCAGTGTCAGTTCAGAGATACAGCTGTTAACGATCTCTTCAAGAACATCTCCAGAAGTCATAACTTCCGGCTCCGGAGTAGTTTCCTGAGGAGTCTCAATCACAACTTCCTGATTCTCACTGGAAGCAATAGCTGCAGCTTCCTCTTTTTCTGCCTTTCTTGCGCTTGTAACCTTCCTGATGGAATAAACTCCGAAGGCACCAGCTGCTATAACAATAACTAATGTGGTAATAAGTATGATCAAAGCCATGAGCTGACTCTTTTTCCTACGCTGTCTGCGAGCCAGTCTCTTCTCATCAAAATCTTGTTCTTCTAATCTTCCCATATCTCCCCAAAAAACTCCCTCTAAAGTAAATCTATTAAATAAATTTTACCATATTAAGAGTTTCCTATGAAGAAAAAAAGCACAAAAACTGAGGGCAGAAGCTTCATCGATAAAACCTGCTTCTGCCCTATGCCGAGTACTTATTAACTTCCTTTATTTCGTCCAATGGACTAATCCTCCGGTTTCTCAGCTCCTTCTTTCCATTAACTTTTGCATTCATATGCTGTGGCTGCAAGATGTTGATATTGCAATTACCACCTATCATGTACTCGATAGCTGTATTTCTAAAACCTAATTCCTAAAACAAAACTTTAAAACTTTAAAACTTTAAAACTTTTAAATAGAACCTAACTTCTTAGTTTGGTGGTCCGTACCATCCTTTCTTTGAATATTTTAACTACTTATCCCTTTGGACTGTACCTACCTTTCTTTCTCCAATGGATCTGTATATCTTTGGAGAAGTATTTTGTTTCTTTAGATGTTTTTATTATATTCATGGGGTATCAAATTGTCAATACATATTTCGTATTTCTTTTAATTAATTTGATAATAGAGCTATAATTGTTCTATTTTCTGCTAATTATTATAATTGTATATTCATTATATACAATTTAGACACCTCCTGGAAGCAAGAAAAAACGCGCATCATCCTTTTTGGAAATGATGCGCGTATTATTTCAAAAACACCAAAAACTAATCTTATTCTGATTACTTAAGAGGATATTTAGCTGTGAGCTCTGCGATGATAGCTCTTGCATCATCATTTTTCTCACCCTTATTCTTGATAACAATAGCAATTGCCTCAGCAATCTTGTCCATATCTTCCTCGTTCATTCCACGTGTTGTTACAGCTGGAGTTCCAAGACGGATACCACTTGTAACAAATGGAGACTGCTGCTCATTAGGAATAGTATTCTTGTTAGCAGTGATATGAGCATCGTCAAGCCAAGCCTCTACTTCTTTTCCTGTAAGACCGAAGTTTGTGAGATCAACAAGCATGAGGTGATTGTCTGTACCACCAGATACAATCTTGATGCCTCTGTCCATAAGTCCCTTGCAAAGAGCCTTAGCGTTCTTGACAACGTTCTGTCCATAAGTTGTAAACTCAGGAGAAAGAGCTTCCTTAAAGCATACAGCCTTGGCAGCAACTACGTGCTCAAGTGGTCCACCCTGAATTCCAGGGAATACTGCCTTGTTGAACTTGTACTTGTCCTGAGCTTCCTGATTCCAGAGGATAAGTCCTCCTCTAGGTCCACGAAGAGTCTTGTGAGTTGTTGTTGTAACAACGTCTGCATATGGGAATGGGCTTGGATGAACACCTGCAGCTACAAGACCTGCAATGTGTGCCATATCTACCATGAGAACTGCTCCGCAAGCATCAGCAGCTTCTCTAAATTTCTTGAAATCGATTGTTCTGCAGTAAGCTGAAGCGCCGGCAATGATAAGCTTAGGCTTGTACTCAACTGCAAGTCTGTACATCTCCTCATAGTCAAGAACACCGTTCTCATCTACGCCATAAGGGATAACTTTATAATATGTTCCGGAAATATTAGCTGAACTACCATGAGTTAAATGACCACCCTGATTAAGATTCATACCCATGATTGTGTCGCCTGGCTGAAGCAGTGCAAACTGAACTGCAAGGTTTGCCTGAGCTCCTGAGTGTGGCTGAACATTTGCATAATCGCAGTGGAACAGCTCTTTAGCTCTTTCGATGGCGATCTTCTCAACTTCATCTACTACATAACAGCCGCCATAATATCTTTTTCCAGGGAGTCCTTCTGCATATTTGTTGGTAAGCGGACTTCCCATAGCTGACATAACAGCCTTACTTGTCCAGTTTTCAGATGCAATAAGTTCGATGTGATCGTTCTGACGATCTACCTCTTTCTCAATAAGAGACGCGATTTCAGGGTCTACTGCCCTTAATTCTTCCAATGAATACATTTCTAGACTCCTTCCCAATAACCTTTTACAATGTAATGCGTTAAAGCAACATCTTGTGTATCGTATCATATACCGAGAAAAAATGCTATAATAAATGCATTAATTATTTATTTAACAAGACCAGGTGTTAAATGACTAATTATCAATAACAACACAGGGAAGGCAATTAAATGTATTACTGCATAGTTAACCCCTCTGCCAGATCAGGCAAGGGCAAAGAGATATGGGAGAAACTAGAAAAGAAATTTGACGAAAAGGGATTTGAGTACAGAGCAGTATTCACAAAGGGACCAGGACATGCAACCAAGCTGGCCAGGAACCTTACAACCAAAGCGCCAGAAGGCGAGAATGATTCCACTAATAAGAAACATGAAAGTCCCATCAAGCTTGTAGTCCTCGGAGGCGATGGCACTCTTAACGAAGTTGTCAACGGAATACAGGACTTTGAGAACACACTTGTAGGCTATATTCCAATTGGCTCAAGCAATGACTTTGCAAGGGATTTATCTTATCCCAAGGATATAGATACTTTGTTAGATAAGATTATAGAAGCTCAGAATGTACGCACACTGGATCTTGGCAAACTGACCTATAATTCCATGTCCAGAGAGACATCAAGACTTCACGATGACAAGATAGCTGTAACCAGGATATTCGATGTAAGCTCAGGAATTGGCTTTGACGCTGCTGTATGCGAACAGGCTCTTTCTTCCGGTACCAAGAATTTCCTCAACAAAATAGGCCTTGGTAAGCTTACCTATGGTTCAATAGCTCTTAGGCAGCTCCTTGGAGCCGAGAAGGTTCCCTGTGAAATCATCCTTGATAACGGCGAGAGCATTCACTTAAAGCGCTTTATCTTTATAGCTGCAATGATCCATCATCACGAGGGCGGCGGCTTTAACTTCGCCCCCAAGGCAGACTTAACTGATGGTAAGTTCGACATTGTTTACGCAGGTGATATGCCAGCAATCAAGATGCTCTTTACTCTTCCAATGTCATTTTTAGGTAACTACTACTGGATCAAGGGTGTTGGCCACCACGTTGTCAGAAAGGCCACCATCAAGACTGACAAGCCTATGTGGGTTCACACAGACGGCGAAGTATCTGTCAAATCAGACCACATCACCTGGGAGTGTCTCCAGCAGAAGCTGCGTATGATGAACTAAATATTTAGAATAAAAAATCAGCCTGACTCGTATGAGCCAGGCTGTTGTTATTAGTTGTAACGAACTGCTATCTTCGATTCCTGCTTGATGCAGAAGTTCTCTAGAAGAGATGTGTGATAGTACAATATGTAGAAAATAATAGCCATGATAAATGCTGTTATTACATCATAGAAGGAATGCTGCTTAACAAAAAGTGTGGATAGGATAACACTCCATCCAATGAAGTCCATAATGATGCTACCTCTTTTACCAAAGCGCTTACTGTGATGAACAGCTATCATTGTTCCAATTGAGTTATATACATGGATGCTAGGCCATAGATTAGTTGGTGTATCCGTACTATATATAACACGAACAAGATCTGTAAATATGTTATCCCTTGGCATAACTACAGGGCGTAGATTATGCATATTAGGAAATAGTGTTGATATTACAAGGAATATCGTCATTCCTGTTGCAAGGAAAAAGAAATACTTGTAATAGTCCTCCACATCAAAAGAAAGCAAAAAGAACATTAGTGTAAGCGCCACATATGCAAACCATAAATAATATGGAATAATGAATGCCTCCACAAACGGTATGTAATCATCTATTACAGTGTGGATGATTGCATAGTGAGAAAACTTGTGTTTCTCAATACAAATGAACCAGGACATATAAATAGGCACATAAACCAGAATTGGCATAGCCAATTTAAATAGATCCATCCGTGTCTCTTTACAGAGCTTACGTCCAGTCCACTCTTCATAGAATTTTTTCATAATTTTTCCTCATAATCTGATACTAACAGCTTATAATTCCACAATAATCAGATTAGTTAAAGTGGAATATCTTCTGTAAGAGCTTGTAACCAGCAAGTGTGATCTTTCTTCCGCCCTTACCTGGAAGATAGATATAAGTACCTTCGATACTATATCTGATCTTCAAATATAAAAGAAAGTTCTTATCCTTGATATAATCAAGAAGTTCTTTTCTCTTAGCGAGATTCTCAGGTGTATCCTCTGTGATCAAAAGAACTGAGGATATAGCTGTAATGATCTCAAGATAGTTGAACATGTATTTATGACGCTCTCTCTGAGAACGGATCATACCATAATTCTCAACATAGTAATCAACCATCAGCTTGTTAACGCGAATCTGCTGATCGATTCTGGACAACATGATCTTCTGGTTAACTGACTGGTCTTCTCTACCAATGTAGTAGTAATAGAAGTTAACATCCAGATAGTACATGGTCTTAACAAATGGCAGTGGGTTGAACACATAAATGTTATCTACATAGAAGGTATGCTCTGGAAGCTTAAGTCCACACTGCTGCAGAAGCTTGGTTCTGAAAATAACTGAATGCATCAAAAGATAATGTCCCTTAGGAGTTCTCTTTACATCCTTCCATGTAAAGAGCTGTTCAATAGGAAACATCCTATTGTAACGCATTACCTTATGTCTTTTTTCGCCAACCTTGTTATATACGAAATTGCTGATGAGAAGATCAAGCTGTGTCTCTCCTCCTGCAAGTTCTGCTAATGTTGAAAGGATCTTTCTGTAAGCTATCTCCTTAACCCAGTCATCTGAATCAACAACTTTGAAGAAAAGTCCTGTAGCATTCTCGATACCGGCATTAACTGCGCTTCCATGTCCTCCGTTTGGCTTATGAATAGCCTTGCAAATTGTTGGATACTTGGCTGCATAAGCATCTGCTATCTCAGCAGTTCTATCTTTAGAACCATCATCTACAATGAGAATCTCTACATCCTCTCCTCCGACGAGCAGAGAATCAATACATTTCTCCATATAGCTCTCGGAATTGTAGCATGGTACTGCAATTGAAAGTAATTTCATTCCTGGTAAAACTCCTTAAACCTCATAATATTTATCTTAATCTAGTACTCTCGAATTTCTCCATAGTACTGAGACAAGTTCTCAGATCATTAAATCTGTCATACACATCTCCCTCGTTAACAACAACGCCAAGAGACATAGCCATTATGTCAATCATATCATTCGTTATTGTCGGGCGGAGCTTGGACAATATATCATTCTTATCAGCAGCAAGATCAGCATCCATGAACTCAATAACAAGAGGATCCATGTTGAGCTCCTGCGCTTCTTCGTCGACGCTTTTCTCCATGACTGCTGAAGGCTTGTATGGTTCCTTACGAAAGTTGTTGCGCTGCTGATCAAGGCTTGATGCAGGCGTGGATGCTTTGGAATCAGATGTCTTGCATTCAGAGGCTTGAGCTTTTGAAGCTACTGGCTCTGACGCTTCTGCTTTGGTATCAGTAACTTTCTCAAATCTGTATTTCTGCTTAACATCAGGATACTTATCCCTGTCTACCTCAGACATGAACATATCCAGTGGTCTGACATATACCTTGTAATCACCATACAAAGCTTGGTAAACTACCATCTCTTCTCTTGTCTCAGAGTGAGTAGCTATAGTAACTACCTGATACAGATTTCCCTTAAAATGTCTATAAAGTTCCTGTGGTCTTGGTCTATCCAAAACTAAACCTCCCCGGGCCATACGAAATGATTAAGAAAATAATCTTTGTCTAGTATAATCCCTTAGTAATATTATTTCAAATAATGTAACAAATTTCTCAACTCCAAAAGTATCACGCTGTGCACTTAATGATCACCATCTCAACACTGATCACATAGTCAAGCTTACCAGTCTTGACCGCCTCATCATTAGCGGCGCACAGTTCAAGTGCATCCTGAAGCTCCTGTCTGGTGTAACCTCTCGCCCACCCAATGTACTTATTAACAAGGAAAGGTGCAAGCTTAACAGCACTTGCTATAGAACCATTATCCTTATGATTCTCATTCATCTCCTTGACCTGAAGCATCAGATTAAACTGCCTTGTTATAAGAGCCAGTATCTTGGCTGGTGGCTCCTTGAGAGCAAGCAGATCATAGTACAGATCTATAGCTCTTTTCTGATTCTTTTCAACAATGGCATCTGTCATTGCAAAGATCCTATTGGTAAGCCAGTTAGCGCAAACTGCCTCGATATCCTCTTCTGTTATCTCGTTTCTATCAAGACAATAGCATATAAGCTTCTCAAGCTCGGTGCTGATATTGGACATGTCAGTACCGACTCTGTCGATCATAAATGAAAGAGCTCTTGGAGAAATAGTCTTGCCTTCACTCTTTACCTTGCTGGCAATCCAACTGGCCAGAGTTCTCTCGTCCTGTTCCTCACAGCATATTTCAAAGCCTGTCTTGGAAACAGTTTTGTAGATATCCTTACGCTTATCTACTTCCTTTTCTGCAAAAATAAAGAACGTGGTCTCTGAGGGACTTTTGAGATAATCTGCAAGTTCTGGACACCCGCTCTTAAAAAGACCACTATTCTCAATAAGAATAACTCTTTTATCAGATAAAAACGGCATTGTCTCGGCCATGTCGATGATCTCGCCTGGATTGACGGAGTCTCCCTCGTATCTGGAGAAATTCATCGATGTAACATCGCCGGCAAGAGCTTTCACAAGCTTATCCCTGTTCTGATTTCTCAAATATGCTTCTTCTCCATATACAAGATAGCACCTCTGAAAGTTGCCATTTTTAATATCTTCATTAAGTTGTCTTTGTTTTACTGGAAAATCTGTTGTTTTAGCTGCCATTTTCACGCTCCAACATATATGTTATCACAGAGGCGCCAAAAATTCATCAACGTAAACCCTGTTATTATTCACAATTACTGTTATTGCTCCGGATTTATCCGTGCGATAGATCCTGGCGCCAACAGCATCAAGCCTTTCTATAAGTTCCCTGTGAGGATGGCCATAGGAGTTGCCTTCTCCGCAGCTTATAAGCGCAATGCCAGGACGTAGCGCCTTAAGGAATTCTTCATCGCTTGTGTACCTTGAGCCATGATGTGCAACTTTTAGAAGATTTATATGAGAAAGCTTATCAGAATTAGCCCTCACATCCTTCATGATATGTGCCTGTCCCTCTTCTTCAACATCTCCAGTAAATAGAGCTGTGAAATTCTCATATTCCATAAAAAGAACTGTCGAATAGGCATTGGCCCCATCTGTAGTCATATCTTTAACCGGATTAAGACAGGTCAGCTTCATATCATTAAAAGCTAATCCCTGTCCACAGCTGATATAACTTACAGGAATATGAAGCTCTCTTGCTCTTTCTTCAAGCATTCTGTAGTTAGAGCCTCTGGATGAGCTTCCCACATCAGGAAGAATAAGATTCTTAATACTTATCCCTCCCTTTTCCATATCATCCATTATCTCAAAAATGCCGGATATATGGTCTTCGTCTTCATGCGTCACTATAGCTGCGTCAAGTTTTCCAACTCCTTCATGTTGAAGATATGGAATGATAGTATATTTCCCCACCTGATTTTTGTCTGTACTGCCACCATCGATCAGAAGAGCTTCTGTCCTGGTTCTAATCAGTATCCCATCTCCCTGACCTACATCAATTGCAGTAATCTTAAGATCTGGCACGGGATTGATAATCAGAAGAAAAAGAACTGACAGATAGGAAGCCGTAATTGTAGCCTTATATTTACTAAATTTCTGATTCATTGTAAGCACTGAAAACATGATAAGTGCTGCCACATATAAAACAATCTTCCATTTTGGGGCATTTCCCATATACCACTTTCCTCCTGGGAATGTCCCTACTACCTTGCATAGAAGGCTAAAGCTTCTGAGAATGACATGTATCATAACGCCCGGTATCAAACCTAAGCTTCCCAGAAAGCTTCCAAGAAGCATGCAGATTATTCCTAGCAGCATCAGAGGTGGCATAAGTGGCAAAATAAAAAGATTAAGTATAATAGAGTAAATAGGATATACATAGTAAAAGCTCATGTACACAGGTATTGTAACCAGTAGGATCGATATACTCACAAGAAGAGCTGATCCAATGTATTTATATGCCATAGTCTTAAAAACGCTCTCTTTATCATCAGAAAACTTCATCTTCTCAGCCTCTGCATTAGGAATAAAACTCTTAATAGCTGGCATAACGAATCCGATAGCCACCACAGCACCAAAGGAAAATAAAAATCCGCTGTTATATAAATATAAAGGCTGTTCTATAAGAAGCATTATCTCTACAAGGCTAAGGGCTGATAAAAGGTCATAGGTTCTTCCAAGCACAGGCGCCATGAGCCTTACTCCAAACATAACAATTGCTCTTACCGATGAGGCGCTCATTCCACACATCTGCCCATAGGCAAACATGAATGCTATAGGTAATATAGTCGCCGGTATCAGTGGAATACGAAGCCTTCTAAGGAGCTTATATAAGCCCATACCAAGAATGGAAATATGAAGACCACTAACTGCCATGATATGAATGATTCCAGCATCCTTATAAAGGCTCTTGGTTTCTTCATCCATAAACGCCTTATCCCCCAGAATGATAGCTTTCATTATGGAAGCATCTTCTGACGATAGGCTCTTATCCAGCACAGATTCCAGCTGATATTTTATCTGATACAAGCCCTCTTTGATCGTATCTTTTTTACCGGTAACTGCCAGTATCTTTGCGTTTTTTATTCTATATGCAATTTTCAAAGTTGAATAATAAAGGCGTGAGTCAAATTCGCCCGGATTTCTCCCAGGCTCAAAGGATTTTTGCGTTCCTGCCACTTTGACATACTGTCCAATAGCAGGCTCTTTATAATCCTCTTTAGACATATAACATTGAATATACTTATTATTTCCTAAGTCATTGATTCCTATGGGAATAATATAGATTACCGGAGATACTTCACCCAAATAGTCGACTCGAAACTCTTTTCTGTCTACAATGCCAACTATTTGAAGTGAACGCCCATCTCCTGTATTAGAAACATCTACAAGATTTTCAGATCCAGATAATTCAAGATATAAATAGACTAACGCCGTTATTAAAAGTGCTGCCAAGCATAACGGTCGTTTCATAATGTAATTCCTTTTGTTATTCTACCAGATCAAGATTCCTTTCATATGATCCGCTTATAAGATAATCCATAAATGTAAAGGCAGACTCTCCGTTAACAGAGAATACTACTTTGTTGATATTTGGAAGTTCCGTAACAGTATTTACTATTGAATAAATAACAGCTTCTGCAGAAGCTGAACCAGTCTGAGATAAAAACGCAGAGTCAAAGTCTATATAGCAGACACCATCCTTGGAATTTATACTTCTGACCTTGGTTTCCTTGGATACCGTTGGAAAGGCAATATCTGTGTTAGGCCCGTTGATAACCTGCTCAACTGCAAGCTTTTCCATTGAAATATTACTGTTATATACAACAGATCTGTATACGGGAATCAGCTTCTTGCCATCTTCACTGGCAAAATACAGCTTAAGCTCAACCTTCTCATAGGTATTAATCTCGTTACCAGCATTATAGATGAAGGTATCTGCAGACATATTACCAATAACATTTCCGTAATGGTCAGTAATTGGTGTTCCCTCGATCTGGAAGGATACATAATCAATATTCTCTAGCTGAGTAAAAGTTCTGACTATGGCTGCTCTGTCCAAAATTTCTATTGTTCTACCAAGGTTAGTGTAATTAGGGCTGAAATTCATGGTCAGAAGCTTATCATTAAGTGAATAGCCAATCAAATGAATATCACCTGATATCGGTGCCTCGTACTGAAGTCTGTCAGGCATCTGTCCCAATACATCAATGAGCTCTTTGATAGCTGCGTCAGTATCTGTTATAGGCGCAATAAGCTCATAGTCCTGAGATATGATTCCGGTCTCACTGCTATTTACGTAGTAAACCTTGATCTGCTGCTCAGGAGAAGCTTCCTCTTTGCCACAACCAGCCAGAAGTGGCATAAGCATTACTGTAGCCAGAAAGACGCCCAGATTCCGTATGCAATTTGAATGTCTGTTAACTGTTTTCATCATTTTGTTCCTACACTTGAAAGAGGTATCTTAACTGTGAAGGTTGTGCCCTCTCCCACAGTACTCTTAACATCTATTGAGCCTCTGTGCATGATTACTACGTTTCTCGCTATAGATAGACCAAGACCTGTTCCACCGATTTCTCTGGAACGTGACTTATCTACGCGGTAAAATCTCTCGTAAATATGATCCAGTGAAGCTTCCGGAATGCCCATTCCAGAATCTGCCACAGATGCATAGAAATACTGATGGTCGGCATCAAGTGTTACTCTTACCCAGCCATTATCCTTGTTGTATTTAATAGCATTCTCAACCAGGTTCATGATGAGAAGCGAGATCTTAACTTCATCAATTTCAGCTGTTATTGCTCTCTTACTCTCAAGGGTCAGCTCTATATTATGCTTTCTGGCTATAGGCCTCATCCTCTTAAGCACGCTTTCTGTGAGTGCAACCACATCAACCTCGGTAATAGAAAGACCTGCAGAAGTCTTGTCCATCTTAACCAGAGCAAGAAGGTCATTGATGATCTTATCTTCTCTGTCTATCTCATTACCAATATCTGTCATGAACTCTCTGTACACTTCATTAGGAACATCTTCCTGTGCCAGAAGAGAATCAGCTAATATCTTGATGGAAGTAATAGGAGTCTTAAGCTCATGAGAGACATTGGATACAAATTCCTGTCTGGAGTCGTCCAAAACCTTCATTCGCCTGAGGAGAGCATTGAAAGCCTTGATGATCTGCTCTGTCTCCATATAGTTGGGGCCAACAATAGGCTTATCTGTATAACCTTCCTTGATGTCATTGATAGCAGCTGTAATTCTATCAAACGGCTTAAGAAGCGCATATGCAACAAGTGCTGCAAATACCAGAATCACCATGGCAATCAATATCTCAATTGTAGTAGCACGCCTATCAAGGATCTCCATTGTGGTAGCAATAGTGTCAGTAGATACACTAGTCAAAAGAACTCCTCTAACCACCTCGTTCTTATCGTCGCTGTCATATACATCCTGCTCTTCTATAAGCTGTGTCTCTACAATAGGTGTCAAAAGCTCAATATATCCATTGGCCTGATCGTACCTTGACATAGTTCCCTTTGTTCCTGTCTTCAGGCAGTTTACAACTTCCTCAGAAATAATTGTCTTGCCCTGACTGATACTATAAGTATCTTTGACAACCTTGAGATCATCATTGATAACCATTACTCGTCCATCATAGAGATTGGCAAGCATATCCAGCTCAGCATTGATAACATCTGATGACTGGTTCTGTAAATAGTTGTAAGTAATAAGGTGATTGGCCAGAATCTTGAGCTGCGTCTGCACCTCTGTAGACTTGACACTGACGGCACGGTTCTCATAGCTATCAAGAATCATCATATGCACAGAAAGGCATGATAATAATCCTGTAATAGCTACGACAAAAAAGAAACGTACTCTTAGACTTTTTAGAAGGTCTCTGATTTTTAATTGTTTAAAAGATTCAATAATTCCATCTACAAACTTTTTCATATTAGAATGCTACTTACGCCTGGAAATAGTAGCCACTGCCCCATTTTGTTCTGACATATCTGGGTTCACTAGGATTGGACTCAAGCTTTTCTCTAAGTCTTCTGATATGAACGTCAACAGTTCTGACATCCCCAGGATACTCAGTTCCCCATATTGTAGTGAGCAGTTCTTCTCTTGAATAAACCTTGCCAGGGTTAGAAGCAAGGAGCTCCAAGAGCTCATATTCACGGCTGGTAACATTTATTTCCTTATTACCAACGAATACTCTTCTATACTCCTCATTAAGCTTGAGGTCGCCATAGGCGATAACATCTTTACTATCAGAATTCTTGGATGCTCTACGCATAATTGCCTTGATTCTGGCCTTAACTTCAAGAATATTAAATGGCTTGGTGATATAGTCATCAGCACCATACTCAAGACCAAGGATTTTGTCCATATCATCGCCCTTAGCTGTGAGCATAATGATAGGAACATTTGAAAACTCTCTGATCTGCTGACATACTTCAAAACCTGTAAGTATAGGCAGCATTACATCTAAAAGAATAATATCGTATTCATTGGCTTTTGCCTTATCAAGAGCTTCCTGTCCATCATAAGCACAGTCAACAACTATGTCATCCTGTTCAAGGCTATACTTAATGCCCTTGACTATCACTTTTTCATCATCAACAACAAGTGCTTTTTTACTCATACAAACCACCATTTCTACACAGTTATCTGATCTTTTATCTTGGAAAAGAGCTTATTCTTGATCCCTGAAACCTTCATAATATCCTCGATACAGGAAAAATTACCAGTCTCAGTGCGATAACTAACTATCTTGCCAGCTACCGCGTCTCCAATCCCAGGAAGCACCTTAAGCTCTTCTATTGAAGCTGTGTTGATATTAATAAGTCCATTGTTACTGTCCGCTGATCCAGTCCCTTGTCCTGAAGTATCACCAATGTCAAAGCTCTCGGCCTTGGCACTCTTATCAGAAGCTTTCTCTGCTTCTGCCACTTCAGCTACTGTCGGAATCCTGAGCCGTTGTCCATCCTGAATCAGCGCCGCAAGATTGACATAAGCTTTGTCAGCATCCTCAGTAAAGCCACCTGCAGCATCAACTGCATCCACGATCCTGAGATCATTATCAAGATAATAAACTCCAGGATTAACCACTGCGCCGCATACAAACACTGCGCAGGTCACCTTCTCTATAGCTTCTGCAGTCTCTGTCTCTTTCGGAGTTTCCTCCGCTGTGTCTGTTTCCAGAACCAGCTCCTGCTCTACATCCTGAGAAGATAATACCATCACCTGTGAATCTGCCCTCTGACAGCCCACAAGTAACATCATTGTAACTAGTAATACTATAATATTTCGCATGTTTCCTCCCTTAGAGAGGACCCCGCCATGCATTTTAATTTTATAAAAGTTAACTTGATAACGCAATACCATTTATGGCATGCACATCATCAATCACTTTCCTCTGTAAGTCCAGCTGTAATAGCCTCATCGTCAGGATCAGGAATAAATTCCTCAGTGTAAGCTTCTCCTGTAATCTGAGTCATAATGCTCTCAGATACCGCTCTAAGAGTAGCGTTACAATCCTCTCCATTCCAGATCTTGGTAAATGCAATCTCAAGCTCCATCCAAAGATTACTTGTCTCAATAGTCTTAGGCATAGGAACTGAATCGTTATATACATCAACAAAAGTATTAATATTGCTGTCATTATATTTAACGCCATAATGAGCAGCCACTTTGCCACTATTGACGTAAATATCTCCTGAGTTATCGTTGCAAAGATATCTTGCTACGGCATTAGCCTCTGTAATGTGCTCAGTATATCCATTAACTACAAGGCAGTTTGTAACTGACATAGTTCTGGTACCAAAATCAGCTGTAAGCCCTGGCATATCAGCAACAGCAAATTCGTAAGGACATTCGCCTGCATCCTGAGCCTCTTTGATCTTGCCAAGAATATCTGTTGTCGCTACGGTAAATACAATCTTACCATCTATGAAATCGCTGACGATCTTGTCGTAGTCGATGTCATCTGCATCAATAGCAAAGAACTGGTTAAGCTGCTGATAAATCTTCATACAGCTGATTGTGTCTGTATTGTAAATATCAATAAGACTAACATCGTCACCAGCCTTACCACCAACATTCATATAATTACCTACAAAGAAGTAATTATAGAAAATATCAGTAACATCCCATTTAAATACGGCCTCAACCTGCTCTGGAGCATTGTAGCTCTCAGCAAACTTGAGGATATCAGATATTGTAAGAGGAAGGTTATGTGCAATCTCCTCCTCAATCATGACCTGAGTAATCTCTGTAGGTACATCCGATGTAGCCTCGCTTGAATCAGCCTCAGACGCCTCATCAGAAGAAGCATCTATCTCAGCCTGAGCAGCTTCACCCTCAGCAGCATCTATTTCTGACTGCATGTTGGCAACGGCCATCTCTTCCATGTAGGTCTTGTTATACACAAGACTACTGGTCTCAAAATACATAGGATAGGCTATATATCTGCCATTATATGAAACAGAACTGATTGCAGCATCAGGGAACATCTCAGGTGAAAGATAATCCTCACCATCAGTAATCTCCATGGCAAGTCCAGCCAGATAAGCCTTTTCCAATGAATCATTAGTTATAATAAATAGATCCGGGTAGTTATCATTTGTAAGAGAAGCCTTATTGATTGCTTCCAGATACTCAAGACCAGACACAAGCACAGGCTCAACTCTGACATTCTGATTGTTCTCAGAATAAGCAACAGCCTTGCTCTGAAGATAACTGGTAAGGGAATCATCCGTGTACCACAATCTCACTGTTGTTCTGCTCTTGGGAAATAAAGAACGATTTTCAAAAATGCTCTGTCCCGAGCGGGCGTACACAATTGTGCCCGCAAGGGTACATGCAATAAGTATAATAGAAAAAATTCTTACTTTTAATTTCATACAGACTCCAGGCATGACCTTAAAATATCGATCATGTCATCCACATTCTCTTTGGTTATAATGAGAGGTGGAACGAATCTGATTATCTCAGCCCCGGCATTAATTAAGATCAAGCCCTTTTCAAGAGCCTTGTTTATTATCTCTGAAACAGGTCTGTTAAATACCAGCCCCTGCATCAATCCCGCACCTCTTCTATCTATTATGAAGTCGTACTCATCCTTAAGCTCATCTAAGCGCTTTTCTAAATAAGGAGCCACTACTTTCACATTCTCTATTATATTGTCCTGTTTAAATAAATCAAGTACTTTGCCTACCGCCGCACAGGCAAAAGGGTTGCCCCCGTAGGTAGTACCATGATCTCCGGCAACAAGAGAATTTGCTCCAACTTTTTCTGTCATAAGGAAAGCTCCAACGGGAACTCCGCAACCTAGTGCCTTGGCTGTTGTCATGATATCTGGCTTAATTCCAAATTTCTGCCAGGCATACATATATCCGGTTCTGCCCATACCACACTGAATCTCATCCAGTATCAGCAAAATGTCCTTTTCATCGCAGAGCTTTCTTACCTTTGTAAGGAACTCTTCAGTAGCCGGAAAAATACCTCCCTCACCCTGAACAGTCTCCAATATAATAGCACATGTTTTGTCTGTAACGCACGCTTCTACGCTATCATAGTCATTGATATCAGCAAATTTAACATTGCCGATCATAGGTTCAAAAGCTTCTCTATAGTGAGGATTTCCAGTAACAGATAACGCTCCAAAGGTTCTGCCGTGGAAGGAATGGTTCATGGCTATAATCTCACCATCTGCCTTGCCAGTCTTATTATAATGATACTTTCTGGCAGCCTTAAGTGCTCCCTCTACAGCTTCAGCTCCACTGTTGGTAAAAAATACTCTGTCCATACCGGAAGCTTCTTTTATCTTCTTGGCAGCTTCTATGGCAGGAACATTATAGTAGTAATTAGAAGTGTGCAAAAGCTTATCTATCTGAGCTTTAAGAGCATCGTTATACTCCTTATTATTATAACCAAGAGCAAAAACAGCTATACCAGATACAAAATCCAGATATTTCTTGCCATCAAGGTCATAAAGATATACCCCATCCCCCTTATCAAGGACGATCTGATATCTGTTATAGGTATGAAGAAGCGCTTTCTCAGCTTCCTCTATATACTGCTTCATTGTCTCACTCATCACAATATCTCCCGTTATTTATGAAATCCATAGTACGTCAGGCTTCTGCAGCAAAGTCATCAGCATCTGGCATAAACATTGTTCCAATACCTTTATTTGTAAATATCTCCAGCAGCAGGCAGTGAGGAATTCTTCCATCGAGGATATGCACTCTCTTAACGCCCTCTCTGATTGCATTGGTACAGTTATTAAGCTTAGGGAGCATTCCTCCGCCAATGTTACCACCAGCAATAAGCGCATCTGCCTCAGAACAGGTAAGACGTGAAATAAATGTAGAAGGATTCTTGATATCCTTGTAAACACCTTCAATATCAGTCAGGAACGCAAGCTTATCAGCTCCAACTGCCTTGGCAATAGCGCAGGCTGCGTCATCAGCATTGATATTGTAGGTATCAAAATTGTCATCAAAACCGATAGGAGCAACAATTGGGAGATAGTCATTATCTATCATGTCAAAGAGGACCTTAGGATCAACCTTATCAACCTCTCCAACAAAGCCAATGTCCTTACCATCGGAATACTTCTTGGTAACATGAAGAAGTCCTGAATCCTTGCCACTGATACCAATTGATTTAACTCCCAGCTCCTGAACCATAGTAACAAGCTGCTTGTTAACTCTGCTCAGAACCATCTCAGCAATTTCCATGGTCTCTTCATCTGTAACTCTGAGGCCATTTACAAACTCAGCCTCTTTGCCAACCTTGGCAACCCAGTTGCTGATAGCCTTTCCACCACCGTGAACGATAATAGGCTTAAACCCTACAAGCTTCAAAAGAGTAACATCTGTTATTACACTCTTTTGAAGTTCAGGATTACTCATGGCACTTCCACCATACTTAACAACAATTACTTTCTTGTTGAACTTCTGAATATATGGAAGTGCTTCTACCAGCACCTCTGCCTTTTTTAATACTTCCTGCATATCCTTATCCATGCCACTCTCCTCCCCTTTAGCTCCTGTAGTCCGCATTTATCTTGACATAATCGTATGTCAGATCGCAGCCCCAGGCTGTAGCCTGCGCTTCGCCTTCATTCATGTTTACAAATACAGTAACTGTGTCTGCCTTCATAATCTCAAGCGCCTTGTCTTCATCAAATAATATTGGTGTTCCCTTATCAAACACCTTAAGCTTACCGTTTACACTCTCAAAGTAAAGCTCAACATCATTCTGATCAAAGTCTGCTCCGGAATATCCCATAGCACAAAGGAATCTTCCAAAGTTGGCATCGCATCCATAGATAGCAGCCTTGGACAGGTTAGAGCCAACAATTGCACGGGACAGGATTCTTGCATCCTGCTTGTCCTTAGCACCGACAACCTTGGCCTCGAAGAGCTTACTTGCGCCCTCTCCATCCGCAGCCATCTTCTTGGCAAGGAACTCACAGACAAACTTAAGTGCTTCCTTGAAGGCTTCATAATCAGCGTTCTTGTCTGTTATCTTCTCATTTTCTGCAAGACCATTAGCCATGCACAAAAGCGTATCATTGGTGGATGTATCACCATCAACAGTTATCATATTGAAGGTATCCTTAACCACATCGCTGACAGCTTCTTGTAAAAGAGCTTTTTCAATAGCAAGATCTGTAGTCAGAAATGCTAGCATAGTACACATGTTGGGATGGATCATTCCTGAACCCTTACTCATTCCACCAAGAGTAACAGTTTTACCTGATACTTCAAAAGAAACAGCGACTTCCTTATTAACAGTATCTGTAGTCATGATAGCCTTGGATGCATCAGTTCCAGCCTGGATACTACCGTCCAAGGTTGTACTCATGGTCTTAACACCTGCCACCAGCTTATCTACTGGAAGCTGCATTCCAATAACTCCTGTTGATGCTACAGCTACAGAAGAGTAAGGAACGCCAAGGCTCTCCTCAACCGCTTTAGCAGTAGCTTCGCAGGCATCATAGCCCTCTTTTCCCGTACAGGCGTTAGCTATTCCGGAATTGACAACAACTGCCTGCATTGGACTTCCTGACTCAACAATACTTTTATCCCACATAACACAGGCTGCCTTAACTACATTAGAGGTAAAAGTTCCAGCGCAGACACATGGAAGCTCTGAATATACAAAAGCCATATCTGTCCTGCCCTGATACTTGATCCCTGCCTGGCAACTAGCTGCCTTAAATCCCTTAGCAGCTGTGACGCCGCCATCTATCTTCTTCATATCAAGCTCCATCCTTCCTAATCTTTTTACGGAACAAAAACTGTCTTGTTATCTTCATTAAGAGCAAAATCGTAATAGTACATGTCATCTCTGCGAGTCCAGTTCATCTTCTGCCAGAACTTGTTTCCAACAACATTCGTAACAAAAGCGTTCAGACACACCTTACTGATATGCTCTTCCTTAAGCTTCTCACAACAAAACCCAACCATCTTTTTGCCTATACCATGCATTCTGTACTTCTCATTAACACATACGTGATACAGACAAGCTCGTCTTCCATCATGGCCGCATAAAATAGCACCTACTATTTTTCCATCCTCGATATCAACTACGCTTGTGGTAGGATTTCTCTTGAGAAACCTCTCTATTCCTTCCCTTGAATCATCCAATGAGCGAAGCCCAAATCCATGAATTGAATTCCAAAGCTCCCAAACCTCATCGTAATCATCCATTGTCATTACACGAACCATTTCCAACTCCTCATGGGCACCTTGGGACAATCCTAAGTCCCATTGTCTCATCCAGCCCAAACATGATATTCATATTCTGTACAGCCTGACCAGCTGCTCCCTTAACCAGGTTATCTAATGCCCCCATCATGATGATCCTGCCAGTTCTCTCATCGATCTTGAATCCAATATCGACGAAATTACTGGAGTTAACAAATCTTGTCTCAGGACAAACACCACTGTTTAATAATCTGATAAATATCTCACTACCATAATACTTCTCGTAGACAGCTCTTACTTCCTGCTCTGTTGGAAGCTTTCCATCCTTTTTAACCAGTGTCGCATACTCAGTAGCAAGGATTCCTCTGTTCATAGGAACGAGGTGAGGTGTAAAATTTATAACCATCTTCTTGCCAGCTGCATAGCCAAGCTGTTCTTCAATCTCAGGAGTATGTCTGTGAGTTGCTACGCCGTAAGGCTTAACACTTTCATTAACTTCACAGAACAGATTTGCAACCTTGGCTCCTCTTCCAGCTCCTGTAACACCGCTAAGAGCATCTACGATCAAAGTGTCAGGATCGATAATGCCCTCCTTAATAAGAGGATAAGCAGTCAGGATTGAACAGGTTGTATAACATCCTGGGTTAGCAACAAGTCTTGCATCCTTGATCTTGTCCCTGTTGATCTCGCACAGTCCGTACACTGCTTCTTCTATATAAGAAGGTGCCTTGTGTTCAATCTTGTACCATTTCTCATATTCAGCTACATCTTTTAATCTGAAGTCTGCAGACAGGTCAATAACCTTGACCTTATTAAGAATATCTTCATTTATAAGTGAAGCGCACAGTCCCTGAGGAGTTGCAGTGAATACTACATCAACCTGATCAGCAAGCTCTTCCATGTTATCATCAAGGCACTTATCTTCTATTATCTTAAAAAAGCCTCCGAATATACTTGCAAATTCTTCACCAACATAGCTCTTTGAGCCATACCAGACAACCTCTGCTTCAGGGTGTCCCAAAAGAATTCTTGCTATCTCTGCGCCTGCATAACCAGTTGCGCCAATAATTCCGACTTTGATCATTTTATGCATCCTCTCTTTATAAGAAATAATTAGGAAAATCAAAATAATAACTTGTCAAAATAGCTTGTTTAAACTTTTTTCAGTATACGACTCAAAAATGAATTGCGCAATATGTTTTTTAATATTTATGCATCAAAAATGAATTTTTTAAATATTTATGCAAAAATGTGTTGCATTTTATGCAATGATGATTTATATTGAACTAGTAGCAGCTATTTGTGATTAATTATTATCAAGTAGCCGTACATAATTAATGATAATCGAAAAAATAATATAAAGAAAGATGAGGTTACGGTAATGGCTAAAGAAAAAGTTATTCTTGCATATTCTGGTGGACTTGATACAACAGCTATCATTCCATGGCTTAAGGAGAACTTCGATTATGAAGTTGTATGCGTATGTATCGACTGTGGTCAGGAGGAAGAGCTTGACGGTCTTGAGGAAAGAGCTATCAGCTGCGGAGCAAGCAAGCTCTATATCCTTGATGTAGTTGATGAGTTCTGCGACGAATATATCGTTCCATGTGTACAGGCTCATGCAGTATATGAGAACAAGTACCTTCTTGGAACATCAATGGCACGTCCTCTTATCGCCAAGAAGCTTGTAGAAGTAGCTAGAAAAGAAGGCGCTGTTGCTATCTGCCACGGTGCTACAGGTAAGGGTAACGACCAGATCAGATTCGAGCTCGGAATCAAGGCTCTTGCACCAGACATCAAGATCATTGCTGCCTGGAGAAATGACAAGTGGACAATGGATTCCCGTGAATCAGAGATTGAATACTGCAAGGCTCATGGAATCAATCTTCCATTCTCAGCAGATTCAAGCTACAGCCGTGATCGTAATCTCTGGCATATTTCCCATGAAGGTCTTGAGCTTGAGGATCCTTCACTTGAACCTAATTACAAACATCTCTTAGTACTCGGCAAAACTCCTGAGGATGCACCTGACACTCCTACTACTGTTACTATGACTTTCGAGGGCGGCGTTCCCAAGTCTGTTAATGGTAAGGAAATGAAGGTTTCAGATATCATCCGCACACTCAATAAGCTCGGCGGCGAGAACGGAATTGGTATCGTAGATATCGTTGAGAACCGTGTTGTAGGCATGAAGAGCCGTGGCGTTTATGAGACACCTGGCGGAACCATCCTCTACGAGGCACATCAGCAGCTTGAAGAGTTGATTTTAGACCGTGATACCTATACAATGAAGAAAGATATGGGCAACAAGTTTGCTGATATAGTATATGAAGGGAAATGGTTCACTCCTCTTAGAGAGGCTGAGCAGGCTTTCATCCAGTCAACTCAGAAATATGTAACTGGCGAAGTAACATTCAAGCTTTACAAGGGCAATATCATTAAGGCTGGCACCAAGTCACCTTATTCTCTCTACAATGAGAGCATTGCTTCTTTCAAGACTGGCGACCTCTATGATCACCACGATGCAGAGGGCTTCATCAACCTCTTTGGTCTTTCATGCAAGGTTCGTGCTATGAAGATGCAGGAAGTAGAATCCAATAAGTAATACATGAATTCTTTAGTTCTTATAATAGGATATTTGATCTTAGCTAATATAATAGGGTTTGCCTTAATGGGAATCGACAAACGGAGGGCGCGTAAGAACGCCTTCCGTGTTCCTGAGGCAACCCTATTTTCTGTGGCATTTGTGGGAGGCAGCATCGGCTCTATCCTGGGCATGATCATCTTCCGCCACAAGACCAAACACTGGTATTTCACCCTTGGTATGCCACTTGTTCTAGTTCTTCAAATATTACTTGTAGCCGTACTATTTTGGCTTCCAATCTCTTTTAGCTTCATATAAAATAATGGGGAAGTATGAAAAAGTATCTTTATTTGTTTTGAGGGAAAAGAAATGCATATAGCAGTATGTGATGACAATATAGCTGACAGGAAGCAGACCGAAAGGCTGCTCGGCAGACAGTCAGATAGATTCTTTAAGGAATGTGGAGAAAGGCTCTATATAGACTCCTATGGTAATGTGGAAGCTTTTTTACGCTATCCGCAGATGTATGATGGCCTTTTTGTAGACATGACATTGGAGGAGCCAAGAGGCTTTGAAATCGTCAAGCTCCTGTTAGAAGCAGGCGTTGTAAGACCTATTATTCTCTGTGTCTCATCAATTGATTACCGCAAGCAATACGAGGAATCCGGTCTTGAGATTCCTAATCTCATGTTCATAGACAAGCCCCTCAGAGTTGCTGAATTGACTGCCATGATAGATAAGATCAAGGAAATAAAGGGTGATCCTATCCCGACTCTGGAGCTTCGTGGCAAGGATGGCACCTTCTATGCCAAGAATGATGACATAGTATATGTCAAAAAACATGGTTCAGAACTCACCATTCATATAGCAGATGGCAGAGACATAACCCTGATCGATGAAATCTATAATTTCTACGACCAGTGTGCTATTTTCCCGCAGATCTGCCCAATTAGTGACTATACTCTTATAAATGTCAATCACATCAAAAAGACTGGTTTTGCCAAAGTCACTATGGACTGTGGAGAGAGCTTTAGCATCTCTTTTGCCTATAGGAACGCGATCACTGAGGCCAGAGAGATCATCAAAAACTCTGCCAAAGGATGAAAAATCAAATAATTTACCAAATAAAAATCAACTAGCCACCTGGGTTAGTTGATTTTTTTAACGCTTTCGCCTTCTATCATATGTCCTTCAAGGATCATAATTCCCTGTCTGTATCTCTCACCGCTTATCTTACGGATAAGGTTAAGAACTGCATTTCTGCCCATCTCATAACTATCTACGCCGTAGGTTGTAAGCTTGATATCACATAGTCCTGGGAACAGATAGTTGTCATATCCTACAACGGAAATATCTTCCGGAACTCTGTAGCCATTTTCATTGAGCTTCTTGATCAGCATGCTTGCTGCCAGATCGCAGTTACAAAAGAACGCTGTTGGCATATCTTTAGGAAGCTGGAAATACTTATTAGCATCCATTATGCCATTTTCAAGGTCTCTGTCATTTATTATCCAGTCTTCTCTATAGGGCTCTCCATGCTCCAAAAGAGATTTAGAATAGCCCATGTACCTGTCAGTTATAGAACCTGAAGCCAGGATAGTTCCAACAAAAGCAATATCCTTGTGGCCCATCTCAAAAAGATAGTTTGTAAGGCAATAGGCTCCATTATAACTATCTGAAACAACCGCATCCTCATCTCCTGAGTGGTTGCAGAAATCCAGATAAACCATAGGAACTCCACTATCATCCTTGATAGCCTTGAGGTAATCATGATCAAGTCTTCCTACGACCACGATACCATCGACCTTGTTATCTTCTACAAGTCTTGGCGTAGCCTTGGCTTTCTCATTTTCAACAGAAATAACCTCCAGCATTGTAAAGCAGCCTTTATCCATGGCGATCTGCGATACCTGCTGATGCATTCTGGTATAAAAAGAACTATATTCACTCATAAAGTTCTCAGAAATAAGAACTCCAATGGTATAACTCTTGCTCGTAAAATCCTGCTTTCTGGATACTGAAGGAACATAACCCATCTCATCCGCAAGAGCATGAATCTTCTCTCTGAGCTCTTCACTCATTCCTTTTTGACCAGAAAGCGCCTTGGAAACCGTAACTGTACTGACGCCTATTCTATCTGCAATATCTTTAAGTCTTACTGTCTTAGCCATCGTGATTTCCTCTCCAAGAAATAAACTAGTAATAGTATAAACTAAATTTAGTCAATAATATACTAATTAATCTATCGAATTTTGTGAATTTATCTTCACAATTATTATAAAAATTAGCATATTGAAATGTTGCAATAATATTAGTTTTTCATGATATACTAATCAAGTGGTGCAAAACTTATGGACTCTTTGCATAAAATGCACAAAAAGCACACCAAATCAGATAGGAAACAAAATGATCGCAGTTAAAATATCTAACAAAAAAGATTTCATGGGAAGGCTCCTTGCTACAGACCTGTTCGATAGCTACTACGTAGAAGAGGCTGTGATAGAGACCTTTAACACCTTCCATGTTGACGGACATATTCATAAAGACTTCTACAAGAACGATGAAACAACTACAGAAGCTGATAAAACAGGCGATTTCTCCAGATGGAGCGATCTCAGGAGCCTCTGCTTTGATCTTATCAAGGGTAAAAGAACTCCTCTTGGCTTTAAATTGGTTTTCCATCCTGATGAAGAGGTCAAAAAGGCCATTGTAGCAGAAGCAGATGCCGGAATCAGACCAGAAGATGTTCTTCTCGGAATCAATATCCGCTTTAACGGCGAATTCATACAGATTACAACAGGAACTACATTCAAGATTTTCTCAATGGATAAGACAATAGAAAAAGCCTGGGATGAATATATCCCAAGCTTTCTAAGCAAATCTAATATTTCCACAATAGACTATGACTGATACTTTTCCAATATTACTATCAGCTCATCATATTTAGGTTTGATCTGATTGTAATAATCTTCATATCCTTCCATGGAGCCAGCTCTTAAAACCTCTGTAAGCTCTTTGACCGGTGTAAGAAATCCCTTAAGTCCGAGATTGGCGCCTACACCCTTTAGTGTATGTACAGCCTTAAATGCTTCCGAGACATTTCCTTCCTCAAGATATTTGGTCAGGTCATTCATGCTCTGATCCTTGAGGAACTTAAACATAAATCTGGCAATGAGATCCTCATTGCCCATAAACCTGTCTAATATCTCGTCCCAGTCGACACCCCATTCAATTAGCTCAGCCTTGAATCCTGCGTCCATATATCACCGAATACCTTTCACGAAAAAAAGTATAGATTATGCGCCATATAATGATTATACAACCTTTATAAACTGGCTTCAACTTAACACATCTTAGTTTATTTTAATTTAAGATATACGTAATTATCAGTTATTTTCTACCTTGCTGAGCTTCTCTGCCTGATCAGCCGCAATAAGTGAATCAATGATCTCATCGATATCACCGTCCATGATCTGATCAATCTTGTACAGAGTAAGTCCTATTCTGTGGTCTGTCACTCTTCCCTGGTGGAAATTGTAGGTTCTGATCTTCTCGGATCTGTCACCGCTTCCAACCTGACTACGTCTGAGCTCTGCCTCATTATTATGCTGTCTCTCCTGCTCAAGCTCATATAACTTGGCTCTCAGAACTCTAAGCGCCTTGGCCTTGTTCTGCTGCTGGCTCTTCTCATCCTGACAGGAAATAACGATTCCAGTTGGGAAATGTGTAAGTCTGACCGCTGAATCTGTAGTATTGACGCACTGTCCACCATTACCGGAAGCTCTGAATACGTCAAATTTACAGTCATTCATATCGATCTCAACTTCTACATCTTCAACCTCAGGCATGATAGCTACAGTTATAGCTGAAGTATGAATTCTTCCGCCAGATTCAGTTGCTGGTATTCTCTGAACTCTGTGTACTCCACTCTCAAATTTAAGTCTTGAGTAAGCACCATTTCCCTTGATCATAAAGCTGACCGTCTTGATACCACCAATTCCGATGTCTTCAACGCTCATAGTCTCTACGCGCCAGCCCTGTCTCTCAGCATATCTGGTATAAACTCTATACATATCAGCTGCAAAAAGAGCTGCCTCGTCGCCGCCAACACCGGCTCTTATCTCAACGATAACGTTCTTGTCGTCATTAGGATCCTTGGGAAGAAGTAAAATCTTGAGCTGGCTCTCAAGCTCAGGAACCCTGTCCTTGGCTGCCTGAAGCTCTTCCTTGAGCATCTCCTTCATCTCAGGATCAGACTCCTCATCCAGCATAGATAAGCTCTCTTCTATAGTCTCCTTACACTTCTTGTACTCGTTATAGCATGCAACAAGTGGCTCAAGATTCTTTTGCTCCTTCATGAGCTTACGAAATCTCTCCTGATCAGCTATAACTGAAGGTTCATTTAGTTCCATTGTAATATCTTCGTACTTACGAAGAATGTCTTCTATTCTATCAAACATTTCTCTATCCTCGCGCATTTATGGTCATATCCGCAGTTTCTCTGGCAAATATGATCCTATGTTAGTAGTTACTGATTACTATCAATTTGCGCGCCTGCTAATAGAAACATGCTGATACCACTCTGTCATTACCTCCAAGGTCCTTAACAACCTGAATGTCATGATACACCTTTTTATCCTCAAGCATACGAACTACTGCCTCAGCCTGGTCATAGCCAATCTCAAGAAGCAGATATCCGCTTGAATACAGAAACTCAGGTGCTCTGTCAATAATCCGCTTATAAAAAACAAGTCCATCCTCAGAACCATCAAGAGCCAGCCTTGGCTCGTGGTCCTTGACCTCTGGTGCCAAAGTCTCTATCACACTGCTGGCAATATATGGCGGATTGGAAACAATAATATCAAACTTGCCAACTTCTGTAGTTGGGAAAAGATCTGTCTCAATAAACTCAGCTCTGTCAGAAAAACCAAGCTCAGCAGCATTGCTCCTTGCAACATCCAGAGCCTTGCTGGAAATATCTGTGCATACAGCCTTGGTATCATTAGAATAATTAAGAAGACTAAGTGCAATACAGCCTGAACCTGTGCACAGATCCATAATCCTCATAGTATCTTCCAGATTGCGGAGAGCTTCCTCCACCAGAATCTCAGTATCCTGCTCTGGAATCAGAACATCACTATTCACATTAAAATCAAGTCCCATAAAGCTCCACTTGCCCAGGATATAGGCAACAGGCTCATGGGCTGCTCTTCTGTCTATCATAGCCAGATACTTCTCTTTATTCTCATCTGATACTTCCATATCAGGATGCGCCAAAAGAGTGCTATGGTCAGTGCCACACACGTATTCTAAAAGGAGCCGGGAATCCAGCCTAGCTTCCGTGATCCCGGCCCTTTCTAATGTCTCTAATCCAGTTGTAAATAAATCAACGTATTTACTCATTTTTACTCTTCTTCGTCATCCTTGAGCCAGCTGTCATCGATCTCATAGCCAAAAGAATCCTTGAGGAATTCCTTCCAGTCGAAAACAGACTCAACTGACTTAATGGCAACCTCGATCATGCTGTCATCTGGTTCCTTGGTTGTGAGCCTCTGAAGCCACAAACCAGGAGCTGAAATAAGCTTAATAAGGAAGAAATCTGTTCTGCCAGCAAGTGAGATAAGCTCATAAGAAATGCCTGCAATAACAGGAATAAGCAGTATCCTGAGAGCGATCTTAAGAGCATATGAATCAACTCTGATAAAGAAAAACAGGACAATACTAACGAGCATTACAAACAAAATAAAGCTACTGCCACATCTCTTGTGAAGTCTTGAGCTCTTTCTGACATTGCCAACAGTAAGAGGTCTTCCCTTCTCAATGCAGTTAATACACTTATGCTCTGCACCATGATACTGGAACAGGCGTCTGATATCCTTCATACAGGAAATCAGCAGAATGTACAGAATAAAAATAACTATTCTGAGTACACCCTCGGCAATAGCGATCAGAGAAGCATTTCTGATATATTTGCTCAGAATCTCTGAAAGCGCATATGGTAAAACCATGAATAATCCAATAGCAAACAGGAATGAAATAGCTGTAGTAACAACCATAAGGAAAGTATCCTCATGTCCACCTGAAACAGCATCAATCTCCTCGTCAAGCTTGGTAGGCTTCTCATTACCCTCTTCATAGAATGAAGATGAATAATTAAGAGACTTAAGTCCCAAAATAAGAGAATCTATAAATACGAAAATACCTCTGACAAATGGAATGTTAAGAAGCTTACTGCCATAAGCAATTCCGTGGTACTCGTCAACTTCAACCTCTATTTCCCCATTAGGCTTTCTGACTGCAACAGCGTACATATCCTTATTCTTCATCATAACGCCTTCAAGTACAGCCTGTCCGCCTATTCCCGAATAATGTCTGATCTTACGTTTTTTCATGCTAGTTCCCCGTTTCGTTTAGTCTAGTAGCAAAAAAGAGGCTGAGGCTAATTGCCTCAACCTCTTTATTTTACTAAATAGATTACTGGTTGTTCATGCCGTATTTCTTGTTGAATCTGTCAATACGTCCACGAGCACTTGTAGCCTTCTGCTGGCCAGTATAGAATGGATGGCACTTTGAGCAAATTTCTACGTGAATCTCGCTCTTTGTTGATCCAACTGTGAATGTGTTACCGCAGTTGCAAGTAACAGTGGCCTGATGGAATTCTGGCTGAATGTCCTGTCTCATCTCTTCTCACCTCTCTATATACAAAAAATCTTCTAATTAACTATAGTTACCGCTGTTCATTACAACAGCTATATCAATATAACATACTTAAAAGTCAAGTGCAAGTATTTTTTCATTAAATTCATACTAAAAAACTATATAGGTAAATCCGGCAGTTTACAGCTTGTGAAGAGCCCTGTTAAGGAACTGTCTGGTCCTCTCCTCTTTGGGATTTCCAAAGATTTCCTGTGGCGTTCCCTGCTCAACCACAACGCCGCCATCCATAAATACTACTCTTGAAGCAACCTCTTTTGCAAAAGACATCTCGTGTGTTACCACTACCATTGTTGTACCCTCAAGAGCAAGCTTTTTCATAGTCTCAAGTACTTCCCCTGTAAGCTCTGGATCAAGAGCACTTGTAGGCTCGTCAAAAAGGATTACCTTGGGTTCAGGAGCAATCGCCCTTGCTATAGCAACTCTCTGCTGCTGACCGCCTGATAATTCACCAGGATAATAGTAGGCTCTATCCAGCATTCCAACCTTGGCCAGAACCTCAAGCGCTTTCTCTTTGGCTTTATCCTTGGGCATTTTCCTTGCTGTAACAAGTCCCTCCATAACATTTTCAAGGGCTGTCATATTGTTAAAGAGATTAAAGCTCTGGAACACAAAGCCCATCTCCATTCTGAGCATCTTGATATCCTTCTGCGAAATATGGGCCATATCTCCCTTGTAATCATCAAAGATAATCTCTCCGATATCAGCCTTTTCCAAAAAGCTCATGCAGCGAAGAAGTGTTGTCTTACCTGATCCAGACTGTCCGATTATGGCAACAACCTCTCCTTTATCAACTTTAAAGTCCATTCCGGACAGTACTCCTGTTCCAGAAAAAGACTTGTGTAAATTATGTATTTCCAGCATATTACTTCACCTTTTACTTATCCTAAAATCATCTTTTCTTGTCGCTCTTCCAAACAAGCTTCTGCTCCAAATACCGCTGCAGCCATGTAAGGCCTGTTGAAAAGATCAGATATATAAATGCAGCCTCAAGATATAGAGCAAATGGCTCATAAGTTCTTGCAGCTATCTGCTGAGCTGTAGTGAACAGGTCGATAACCGTGATACTGGAAGCAAGCGCTGTATCCTTGAGCAAGCTGATCAGGTTATTAAAAAGGTTAGGAAAAGCTACAGGAAATGACTGGGGAAGTATGATCCTTACCATTGCCTGTGGGTAGTTAAGACCTATCATATATGCTGCTTCAAGCTGTCCCTTGGGAATAGCCAGAATAGCCGACCTGAAAACCTCTGCATTGTAAGCGCCAAGGTTAAGTCCAAAAGCCAGCACAGCTGAAGGAAATGCATCCAGCGTGATTCCAATATTGGGAAGACCGAAGAATATGATAAAGAGCTGCACAATAAGCGGTGTTCCCCTGAATACCCATATATAGAACCTGGCAACCTGGCGAAGTCCCTTGATATCAGCTACCTGGATAAGAGCAAGCAGCAGTCCCACAGCCAGACTTAATGCAAAAGACAAAAGCGTCAGCGGAATTGTCACCTTGATTCCAGGTATCAGTATTTTAAAAAATGAACTTGTAATTATTCCTATTAATCTTTCACTCATAAATGTTCCTTTGACAACAAAAAGAAGGTACCCGAGGGCACCTTCCATTATATCAGATTATTACTTGGTGATGTCTCTTCCAAAGTACTTGTTAGAGAGCTCAGTGAGAGTTCCATCAGCTGCCATCTCAGAAATAGCAGCATTAACTGCCTCTCTAAGAGATGCTGTCTCATCTCCCTTTCTAAGAGGGATAGAAACCTCTGAAGCCTCATCTGTCAGAGCAACAATCTCGATAGGTGCATCAGGATGCTCCCCAAGATAATCATAGAAAGAAACCTCTGCATTGAGAGTAGCATCAACTCTTCCGGAAAGCACCATATCAATTGTCTCAGAAAGAGTGTCTACATTCTGAACCTCAGCTCCAAGGTCTGCAGCCATATCTGCATAAGTTGATCCAAGTGAATTACTTGTCTTCTTGCCCTTAAGATCTTCAAAAGAAGTGATCTCTGTATTGTCATTCTTAACTACAAGAGCAGTTCTGATATATGCATAAGGAGTAGTGAAATCATACTTTTCCTTACGAAGGTCTGTAATCTCAACACCGTTGATGATCATGTCATATCTGCCGCCATCAAGACCAGTGAAAAGGCCATCCCACTCACCTTCTACAAACTCAGCCTCAACGCCAAGTCTCTTGGCAATCTCCTGTCCAACCTCTGTATCAAAGCCCACAAGATTGCCTGACTCATCGTGATAGGTCCAAGGTGCCCACTGGCCTTCCATAGCAATAATGAGCTTGCCTCTTTCTCTGATTGTCACCAAAAGATCGTTTGCATTCTCATTAGCTACCTCTGTTACAGCTGCTGTATTGTTATTATCTGTGGCATTAGTTGCTACTTCATTAGAGCTTCCACAGCCAGTAAGAACACCTGTTAACAGTGTTACTGCAGCTGTGAGTCCAATGAGCTTCTTACTTTCAAATAATCTCATATTCATATCTCCTCGTTATATTTAATGCAATCTAATTGCATCTATATTTTGCAATTGTACATGAATTAACACTATCTGTCAAATTCCTATCATTTTAGTAGGAAATGTTTTTTTTAATATGATGTAACAGGAAGTACCCATTACATCAATATTATCTGTTCAAATACTTTTTGAGCTTATTTCTGATCCTCTGCATTGCATTATCAGTAGACTTCTCATCTCTTGATAAAACCGCAGAAATCTGTTTAATGCTCATTCCGGTGATATAAAGGTCAAGAACCTGGCTCTCAAGCGGGCTTAGCTCACTATCAATCGCCTCTTCCAAAGCCTTGAGATTCTCCTGATCTATCACATGCTGCTCCGGAATCATACTTGAATCCGATTCAAGTATCTCCTCAAGAGCTGTCGTAGCATCCTCACCAGAATCTTCTCTCCTTGCATAGATCGAAATATAGCTGTTAAGAGGCGTATGCTTTTTCCTGGCCATAGCCTTGATTGCAGAGTACATCTGCCTTGAAATACACAGATCTGCGAAGGTCGCAAAGCTGGCATCACGGCCACAATCGTAGTCCCTTACCGCCTTAAAAAGACCTATCATGCCCTCCTGAATCAGGTCATCCTTGTCAGCTCCAAGAACAAACATGGAAGCCGCCTTTTTCCTGACAAGATTCTTGTACTTGTTCATGATATGATCAACAGCACCGGGATCATCACCATCTCTTATAGATAAAATAAGCTCTTCATCAGATTTTTCTTTATATCTGTTATCACTCATATAATCTTTTTATTTATGAAAGTCTCTGTCTTACTACTTCGAATGCAAGAACACCGCAGGCAACAGATGCATTAAGAGAATCGATATCGCCCTTCATAGGGATAGATGCGATCATATCACACTTCTCTCTGACAAGTCTGGAAACGCCACTACCCTCATTGCCGATAACAAGACCGATAGGTCCCTTTAAATTCAGCTGATACATGGTTGTTCCGCCCATATCAGCACAGGCAAACCAAAGTCCCTTGTCCTTGAGATCCTCGATAGTGTTTGCAATGTTAGTAACCTTGGCTACTGGTGTGTAGTTGATAGCACCTGCAGAAGCCTTGGCTACAGTAGCTGTAAGAGATGCTGCTCTATGCTTGGGAATAATAACTCCGTGAGCACCAGCAAGGTTAGCTGTACGAATAATAGCACCGAGATTGTGTGGATCCTCGATATTATCAAGAATAATGATAAATGGATCTTCACCCTTTTCCTTGGCCTTTGCAAGGATATCGTCAACCTCAGCATAGTTATAGGAAGCGCCGTAGGCAATTACGCCCTGGTGCTTGCCAGTTTCAGAGAGCTGGTCAAGACGCTCTTTTTTGACAAAAGAAATAACTGTGTCCTTGTGTTTCTTGGCTTCGCGAAGGATTGTCTGAACAGGTCCATCCTTGCAGCCATCCAAAATAAACAGTCTGTCAATTGTCTTACCTGAGCGAAATGCCTCAAGTACAGCATTTCTTCCTTCTATAATTCTGCTCTCAAAATTCTCTTCCATTAAAAATCCTTTCATTCAGATAATCCCATTCCAAAAGAAACAGAATTACTCACTACATCATAAAACATCAAGACTTAGCTTCTCGATGCCTTTACTAACCAGTTCGCAGGCTCTGTCAAGGTCACCAGTCAGATACAAAAAGCCCATGACAGCTTCAAAACCTGTTGCATCAAGATAGTCCATAGTTGTGGCATTCTTGGCCTTGGTGTGGGGCTTGGAATTGCGTCCTCTTCTGTAATAATCCTGCTCTTCCTCTGTAAGGTCATCCATAAGAGCCTTGACCATAGCGGACTGAGTCTGCGCCTTAACAATACTGCTGGCTCTCTTGTGCAGGTTATTAACAGCAGTGTTGCCCTTGTTGACCAGTATTGATCTGATGATCACGTCAAAAAAGGCATCACCTATATAGGCCAGTGTAAGGGGCGAATAAGTCCTGATATCCTGTGCCTGTATTCCAAATTTGTCGTTTAAATAAGCATTTAGATCAGCTGCCATTTAACTCCCTCACGAGTATCCTTGATCTCTACGCCCTTCTCAAGAAGCTCTGCTCTGATAGCATCAGCTGTAGCAAAGTCCTTAGCCTTCTTGGCATTAGCTCTTCTCTCGATAGCATCAAGAATAAACATCTCAAGCTCTGGATCAACATCTGGTCCCTCAGATAAGCCCTTGGCATGTCCAATAAGATCAAGTGAAAGAACGCTGTCAAAGCTCTCAACAAGTGCAAGCTTGGTAGCATCATTTATATCAGCCTTGAGTACATCATAGAGAATTGTGATAGCCATTGATGTATTAAGGTCGTTACTTACAGCATCTCTGAAGCTCTCCTCGAACTTCTCCTTGGCAGCTACGTCAACAGCGCCATCCTCTTTAAGCTCAGCAACTCTCTTAACGAGCTTATTAAACGCCTGAGTAGCCTGATCAAGAGCCTCATAGGAGAACTCAAGTGGCTTACGATAGTGTGACTGGAGGCAGAAAAATCTGTAAACCAGTGGATCGTAGCCCTTTTCCTGAAGTACAGAAACAGTGAGAACTGCGCCCTTAGACTTACTCATCTTACCTGACTTGTCATTAAGGTGATTGGAGTGGAACCAGTATTTGCACCACTCATGTCCAAGATAGCTCTCTGACTGTGCGATCTCATTAGTATGGTGAGGGAAAATATTGTCAACACCACCGCAGTGGATATCGATAAACTCACCGAGGTGCTTCATGGAAATGCATGAGCACTCAATGTGCCAGCCTGGGTAACCAACGCCCCATGGGCTGTCCCACTTAAGAGCCTGATCTTCGAACTTGGACTTAGTGAACCAGAGAACGAAGTCAGTCTTGTTCTTCTTGTTAGTATCTTCCTCAACGTCGTCACGAACACCAACCTGAAGCTGTTCCTTCTCAACCTCTGAAGAGAATACGTAATAATCCTGAAGCTTACTTGTATCGAAATATACGTTACCGCCTGCAACGTAGGCATAACCTTTCTCAATAAGAGTCTCAACCATATGGATGAACTCAGGAATGCAGTTTGTAGCTGGCTCAACAACGTCTGGGCGCTTATTGCCAACTGCATCGAAATCCTTAAAGAAAGCATCTGTGTAGAACTTAGCGATCTCCATTACTGTCTTGTGCTCTCTTTTTGCACCTGCAAGCATCTTATCTTCGCCAGTGTCAGCATCTGATGAAAGATGTCCAACGTCTGTGATATTCATAACTCTTTTTACATCGTATCCTGCATAACCAAGGGATTTGATCAACGCATCCTGCATGATATAAGTTCTGATGTTACCGATGTGGGCAAAGTGGTAAACAGTAGGTCCACAGGTATACATTGAAACCTTGCCCTCTTCTCTTGGGTTGAACTCCTCAACCTTACGAGAAAGTGTATTATAAAAAGTAAATTTGTGTGCCATTATATATGTTCTCCTATAGTTATTTGTTCTCCAAAAGGCATATAGCCTGAGAGGAAATACCCTCTCCGGTTCCAGTAAAGCCAAGGCCTTCCTCTGTTGTAGCCTTGACATTGACTTGAGAAAGTTCGATTCCAAGGTCATCTGCAATATTCTGCCTCATGGTATCGATATGTGGTCTCATCTTGGGTGCCTGGGCGATTATGGTCGCATCAACATTTTCGACGCGATATCCAGCTTCGTCCAGGAGTCTACAGACTTCCCTGAGGAGCACTCTTGAATCCGCTCCCTTAAACTTAGGATCTGTATCCGGAAAATGCTTACCAATATCTCCAAGAGCTGCCGCTCCCAAAAGTGCATCCGATATAGCATGCAAAAGAACATCCGCATCCGAATGTCCTAAAAGTCCCTTTTCATATGGAATCTTAACACCACCGATTATAAGGTCTCTGCCTTCTACAAGCCGGTGCACATCATATCCCATTCCAACTCTCATGTCAAATACCTCACTATATTATTTAATCATGTTTTTACAGTAAAAGAAATAGCTCCACAACAAACGCTGTAAGGCAGGAAACACCTGCAACTGTCAGAAGGCTCTTTTTGTTAAAGGCAAGGATCAGCGCAACTGCAAATCCTGCAACAGATGAAGCCAGATGATCAGTTGCTGACAAAATGGCAGGGAATGTCATTGCTGCCAGTGTCGCATATGGAACATAGTATAAAAATGATTTGATGAAGCGGCTCTTTATCTCTTTCCGTATAAGAGTAAGAGGAAGGGCCCTTATCAAGTACGTTACAACTGCCATAAGGAGGATATACAGATATACTTTACTCATGTGCTTCCTCCTCTACTGGTGCGGCAATTGCTGCTAATGCTGCAACCACTATAGTTACTATTATAATCCTAAACCCGCCAGAAATCATTTTAAGAACCGGAGCATAGGTAAATACACAGCTCAAAACCATAGCTGCCACAACAACCACAGCTACAGGCTTCTTAACTCTGGTATCAGGAATGATGATAGCAATAAACATTCCGTAAATAGCAAGTCCCAGGCTGCTGACAAGGATCTGAGGAAGAACCTGTCCTGCAACAGCTCCAAGAATTGTTCCAAACACCCATCCAAAAACAGATGTGAGAATCAGTCCATAAGAGAACATTGGATAAAGCTTGTCTTTTTTGAAGATGCTGACAGCAAATATCTCATCTGTCACACCATAGGATATTCCGAGTCTGTTAAGAGTATTAACTCCATCGAGCTTCTGTGAAAGAGCTGTGGACATCAGCATGTATCTGAGGTTAATGATGAACTGCAAAATCGCGAGCTCCACAAAGCTTCCATTTCTGGCAATTACCTCAAGAGCCGAGAACTGGCCGGCACTTGTTACATTAAGAAGTGATGTCATCGCCGCCTGAAATGTGGTCATTCCAATCTTGGAGGCCTCTATTCCAAAGGCAAAAGAAACAGCTATATAGCCAAGGCAGATAGGAATGGCATTTTTACAACCTTCTCTAAAATCCTTAAAACTCCCAACGTTCATAGATCTTCTCTCTCCTCTTATTCAGATATTGAAGCTATAACAGTCTCTATATCTGAATGATTCACACTTCCCTGAACCATGGCAGGCGCTCCGCCGCCCTTTGCCCCGAAATCATTCCTGAGCTTATCGCATAAAGCCTTGCAATCCTTGCCTGCTGTTCCAGAAGCCACTATAAATCTGTAGCCCTTATCAGCTGAGCCCGCAAAAACTCCGCAGTATCCGGCTTTCTTACTGGCAAGCTCATTGACAAGCTTTCTCATCATATTAGAATCATAGGAATTATCTTTGATCACGTATATATCGCTGTTGTCACCACTTACAAAGATTCCCTTTTCTCTGTCTGTTGAAGCTGCCTTAACGATGTCCTCAAGCTCGTATTCTATAAGTGCCTCTTTGGCCTGTGACAACTCAGCCTTCATGGCGCTGTTATCTTCAAAAGCTCTCTTTACAGAAGCTATGACCTTATCACTTGAAGTTGTGAGCATTCCAGAAAGCTCAGATACTATCTCATGCTCGCTCTGCAGATACTCAAGGGATCTCTGGCCGCAGAGAATGTTGACTCTGACGCCGCCCTTATAATTCTGAAGGCCAACCACCTTGAGAAGCCCGATCTCGCCAGTTCTGATAACGTGAGGCGCACAGCAGGCACAGATATCGATACCTGGAATAGTAACTATTCTGACGTCGCCCTCAAGCTCTTTTTTGCTCCTATAAGGAATCTCAGCAAGCTTATCAGCCTCAGGAAATTCGCACAAAACCTCAAGGTTAGCCCATATAGCCTGATTAGCCTTAAGCTCAAGAGCCTTAATATCCTCCGCGCTCAGAACTCCATCGTAGTCCATTGTCACTTCTGAATCACTTAAGTGAAAGCCCACATTGTTATAGCCAAATTCTGAATTCACAAGCCCTGAAAAGATATGCTCTCCTGTATGCTGCTGCATATTGCTGAACCTGTGAGCCCAGTCTATAACGCCGTGAACTGTTGTCCCAACAGGAATCTCTCTATCAACAAGGTGCCTTATCTCTGAGCCAATGCTCACATGCATTACCTTGGCATCATTTCCAGCATCGCCAAATTCAAGAACTCCACTATCACTGCCCTGTCCTCCCTGCTCTGGAAAAAAGGCTGTTCTGTCAAGGATTACCTCGTAGCAGTCCTTACCACCTTTTCCATCCTTTTTCTCACAGCTTATAACCTCAGCAAAAAACTCTGATATATATGCACTATCGTAATATAACTCTTTTGTCATCTACATTTCCCCAAACTGATATATCTTGCGTCGCCTCTTCACTACACTAAAGCAACACTACAGCACATTTTATCATATTTCCCGCCTATATAATATCCCCACTTACTCAAATACAAAAAAGAGACCGCAAGTTAAGCGGTCTCCATTGGAAGTTCTGCAAGCATTTCTAACACCCTTCTCTTGATGTTATCCTTCTCGGTTTCAAGAGAATAAGCCAGTTCAGTGTAAAGAAGCTTCTCTGCCATATTCAGGTATTTCTCATTAAGTGTTGCAAATCTCTTGCCCTCTGCTTCGCGAGTAGCTTTGATCCTGCGCAAGGACTTCACAAGACCCATCATCTCATCCACAACATTTCTCTTAATAATCTCTAGTATTGCGGGCTCGGCCTTCTTACCCTCTGGAAGCTCAATCTCTTCCACTTCCTCGATGTCGTCTATCAAATCTTCAGCATAGTCAGCGCTGATGACTTCACGAACCTTGTCTTCGGCCCCCTCCACTGGAACATAGAGGACACTTCCGGCATCAACTGCGGAAATCATCATGTAATACTGTTTCTCTTTGCCCCTCTCAAGAAACGTTGGTACCAGGATTTCTCGTACCTGGCATAAACCATGACTACCGTAAATTACGCACTCTCCAATATTTAACATCTTGTTCCTCCTTAGTCTGAAACAAAAACCTCTGCTAACTTGAAAGCGCTTTCATGGCTGAAGATTAAAAAACATGGAAGCAGGAATGTCCTTGGTCCCCACTAACCATGTCCTTACTCACATGCTAGTATTATAACACGATATTACATATTTTGTAATACTTTGCCGCGATAAAAATGTGTATTTTTTATGGCCTGTCGCAAGCCCAGATCAGCTCCCGATAAGCCGTTTGGCGTAGTACGTACCTCTAGTAATTATGCTCATATGCTCGACTCTGGTCTCACCAAGCATAGGAATATGCGACCTTTCATTGGTATACATATGTTTAAAGCCGCATTTTTCCTGAACTTTTTTGGATCTCTCGTTGCCATCAAAGTAACCACAGACTATCATGTGAAGTCCCAGATCCTCAAAGCCATGTCTCATGATTTCTTTTACAGCTTCTGTAACATATCCCTGGTTCCAATAGGGGTATCCGATCCAATAGCCAAGCTCTGCTGCGCCATCATCTATAGGTCTTTCATTGCTGCCATTCAGAGTAAGCCCAATGCTACCCACTGGTTCTTTTTCCTGGCCCTTGATGCAGATAGCGTACACTTCATCCTTGGCAAAAATAGTGCGAATAACCGCTCTGCTATAGCCAACGTCCTTGTGTGGAAGCCACCCGGCATCAGGCCCAATGCGGTCATCGCTGGCATACTTAAAGAGACTGGAAGCATCTTCCTCTCTCCAGCCTCTTAATATCAGTCTTTCTGTTTCCAGAACCCTTCCCATATTACAAGCTCATGTACTGGAAGCCAGTCTTGGCCGTGAAGGCATCCATTGATTTTTTGAAAAGAGTAAAATAAGCAGCCTCTTTGTGCATAGCTTCATGTGAAAGGAAATAGATTACCTTACCGCTCTTGATATCCCATTCAATATCATGCTGAGGATCAAGGGCAATGATATCCTTGAAAGAAAGGCCATATTTCTCCCTGCAGACATCATCCTTGTTATCCAGATCCATAGTCTCTTCCACGATTTTATTCTTGGTCTTAAGAAGATTATCAAGCTGCTCCAGCATGATCTGATGAACAATATTAAGCGAGTTGATCTCATAGCCAACAAGCTTCATGTCTCCGATAATCCTGTCAAAATCCACCGCTGTCTGTTCAAATGGGTCAACCTTATTCTCGCCGTAGCAAAAAACAGCATTATAAAGACCTTCGTTCATATTAGTCTCCTTTCGCAAACATGCCCTTTTGTGTTTTGAGGAAATCAATGTATTCTTCTTCTGGTATTGGTCTTGAATAATAGAATCCCTGTAGATACTCAACGCCCTTATCTATGAGTATCTGGGCCTGGTCCAGTGTTTCTACACCTTCTGCCAGGATGTGAAGCCCGAAGTCCTTGAGGAATTTAATGGTATAATCCAGCATCCTCATATTCTCCGGCTTGTCTTTATCAAGACAGCTCCATACAAACTCTTTATCCATCTTGACCAGTGCATAATCCATCTTGAGGATCTCCAAAAGATTGGAATAGCCTGATCCAAAGTCATCCATGGAAATGGTACTTCCACTTTCACGGAGCCTTGTCACATTTTCTTTAAACACCTCATCATTATTGATGTAGGAAGTTTCTGTGATCTCGAAATTGATAAACTTGGGTGGAATATGATATTTGTTCATCTTGTTGATGAGCCTTATGTGTGTCTGCTCGTCAACAGCTTCGTTACCGGAAAGGTTAACCTCTATAGTCTTGATACCGTAGCTACTAAGGTTCTCTTTGGCAATGAAAGAACAAACCTTTTCGAATACCAGATCATCAATTTCCTGAATAAGTCCGCATTTCTCGGCAATCGGGATGAAGTCCTCAGGAGAAATATAATTCTCCGTATCAGGTCTCCTAAGTCTTACAAGCGCCTCTGCAGAACAAAAGCTTCCGTCCGCAACCGACAGGATTGGCTGGTAATATACGTCGAAGCTTCTCTCTTTTACTGCTGTTCTGACCACATCCTCGATGGAATTTCTGTAGGTCATCTTGTCCACAACCGTCTGGTCTATCACAAGGTTCGGTGAAGACTGAGTAAAAGCGTACTCTCCAGAAACATAAGCCAGAATCTGAAGCGCCTTCTCAGGCTCAGACGCATATTTAGGAAGTTCCAAAACTGCAAAGGTTAGTCTGTAATTCTTACCCTCATTGTCCTTTAAGTTATTGACTATGTTCATGAAGGTCTCCACCCTCTCAGGTGTCTTAATGATAGAACATAGCGTATTCCAGTTAAAAAGATAAGCCGGCGCACCTACATAGGTCTCGGAAATCTTACCAACTATCTTCATCAGCTCAGTCATCTCGCTCCTCTCCGAATTGGACATGACTGCTGTTTTTCCTGTAAAAATAATAGATACTATAAAGAAATCTCTTTTAAGTCCAAGTTTTTCCAAAAGAGCCATTTCAAAGGCATCCCTGTTCCTGATTCCCTCTATGGATCTCTCGTAGTACTCTCTTGGATTTTCCATCGACAGGAAAAGAATCAGTGCCATCATCATCATGGCGATGGCCGATACCTGCATTCCTCTGTCAATGAACTGATACAGCGATAATACTGTCCAGATGACCAGACCAGTAAGTATCGAATAAAAGCTTTCTTTTGGGATTCGCTCCTTAAAATATATAATTCGCATCAGCGACAGAAAGATATATACAAAACCTACCAGGTAACAGATCTGTGCTGCCGGGCCATAATTGTAGTAATAACCATAAGCGTTTATTCCAACCTTGAGTCCCATGATGGTTGCTGTAACTACGGCAAAAGCCACAGGAAGTCCTGTAATTACCACCATTCTGTTGGAAACCGTTCTCTTAAGCGTAGTCTTGGTATAGACATATATGCACATGATAAATGCACAGAACAAAAGAGATCCAACGTACAGAATCTGAGCCACTCCTCTAAGAGCTGCTGCAGAATCATTTTCTTTAATAAACAGGAACGCTGCGCACTCCAATATCTCACACAAGTTGTTAAAAAAGACCGACACCAAGAAAACGAAGAAAACTCGCGCAGAAATAAGCTGCGGAACATTCCTTCGAAGGTAGATTACCAACAGTATGATAGATACCAATATTGCAATTATAGGTGTACGTATTTCCATAAATAAATTATAATATAAAACTCCTATTGCAACAACTTATTTGCTAGTACTGCCTTGACATAGAAGAAGGTCAATGGCAAAAATGACTGGGCAAAATTTTTGGTAGGTCCATTGCCAACCATTACAGTATCCTCAACTATTTTTTTGGTAAAAGAAACACCGCTCTGGTTGCCAATCTGTTTCTTAAATGTCTTTATGCCATAATCCAGATATCTTTCCTCTCCTGTAAGCTCATAGCCAATAGCCATGGATTCCAGAAGTAATGTGTTATTACCGTTTCTGGAAAGGCTTGGGAGCTCTTTGTAGTAAAAAAGTCCCTGAGGTGTTCTGCAATTATCAACGATATCGTCGATGGCTTTTAATATAAGTTTTTTAACACGTCCACTTGGAACTGCCCTGTAGTAGCGCATCAGTGAGCCAATAGCCACAGATATCATGAAGCCCACTCTGATTGTGGTATTGTCAGTATATGGTGACAACCAGTTGCCATATCTGTCGTTCCACTGCTCAAACTGGCCAACAATCCAGTCAGCCCTGGTGAGCCACTTCCTGTCATGGGTCTCCACATAAAGAGCTGTGAGGCTCCTAAGGGCCCATCCCGTCTCTCTTGCACTTATCTCGCCAGGCTTCTGATATTCAGGTGTCTCCAAAAGAGCCAGAACATTTTCGCCAATTCCAATAGCAGCCTCAAAGGCTCTCTCATCGCCAGTGAAATGATAGTGATCAAGAAGTCCCTCTACCCATTCATGGGAACATGCCATGATTCCTCGTGAGCCTTTACCATCCTCTGACCCGCCAGTATGCTTCCTTTGGTGCTCCCACTGACCATTTATAAAAATAGGATCCGTGTTGTAATGGCAGATATCCACATCCATCCAGTGCCAGCAGGCCACATTGGCATAGTCCAGCATTCTGCGGATACCTGTTCTTGCATACATCATGTACATAGCGTGGGGGTAGTCGTACTCATTGTTAGTCCAGACAAGGTCTCCGCCGCCTCTTCCCTGAGCCGTATAGCCAGGATCAGGTGCATCGCCCCAACACAGCATTCCATAGCACCTTGCATGGGAATCAGCCTTATCTATAAGCGCAATCTCCACATCATCTATCTGCTTGTCAGGCGCAAGGAAAATATCAGGAAAGACCTTGGCCTCCTCGAAAACTTCAGTATCTACATAGCCCGTATCCGGCATCTGGTAGATGATACTCCTGTTGTTAAGCTCATAAAGTTCCTCATCAGCATCATGGAAATGCAGAAGGAACCTCTGCTCTCTTGCCATTCCAGACTCAAACCTCACTGGCTGTGCCTTGGAAATCTGAGACAGCTCGTTTTTATCCGGTAAAAGATATATCTTGATGCCATCACTGCTGGCACTTATAGCCTTAGGGAAATTCTGCTGAGCCTGAAAAACTGTGGCACATACTCCAACACCTGATCCAAAGTCTGAAACATCTGCCATAAAGGTTCCGTAGATAACCTCTGCAAAATGCTCATTTGCCTCTTTTTCCAGATACTCAGCTGTTATAGTTTTGGATACTTCTTCTCCATCCTCACTACTTTCAAAGTTTGTTTTATAGTTGGAAATACCTACAGTTGTTCTAGGAGTTACCTTGTTTTTGCCAAGGTTCCTGAGCTCAAATATAAGCTCATCCGGCTCTATGCTGTCCTCTGTGCAGTTAATTACCTTGAGCGCTACTTCCAGCCATGGCTTGTCGCTGGTTATGGACAGACGAAGCGTGAACTTGATTCCTTCACCGCTAAGCTTATTGTCTGCGTCCTCAAAATGTCCCGTAGCCTCAATTACTGAATAGATTGGGCCATTCTCAATTACGTTCCACAATTCAAATATTGGAGAAAGCGTTTTACCATCAAGCTTTAAAACAGGGCCGGAAAACTGCTCTTTTTTGAATACATGATTGTCATAAACAAAGCTCTGGAAGGCCTCCTTCTGGAAATCAGAAACCTTGAAATTGATAAGTCCGTTCGTGACAGAAATCGTACTGTTAGTCTTAGTCACAAAGTTATTATTGATCTGATCAGCAAAGGCATTACTGCCATCTATAAGGCTTGAGGTAGTGACCAGCACAAAGTCTTTAGCCTTATTACCTGGAAGTGTTCCAAGGAATCTTGCGTAAACAAACCGGATGGAGCCATCCTCCCAGGTGGAGGTCACCTTGAACTGGGATGGAATGATGCTGCCCGAATCAAGGACTGCAAGCCTTTCAAAATCTTTCTGGGTCAGTTCTCCCTTAGGAAAAGGCACACCAATACCAAGTAGCTCATTTTTTCTGTCGTCTTTATATAGTTTGTCGTAGTGAATTTTCATATGTTTTATGCCTTTCCTTACAGGTAACTCTTATATTTGGAGAAGATATGCTGTGTAAGCCGGGATATCCAGGCCTCCGCCAAAGTCTATCTCAGCTCCCGTAATCAGGTCCGTTGCTCTTCCAGCTCTTGCATCAAAGTCAGCATGGAACTGATTCTCATCAGCATTTATTACTACAAGGACTCTGTCGCCCTCAGTTTCTCTTTCAAAAATGCACTGTCTGTTCGTAAGAAGAAGTGACTTAAATTCTCCATAGGACAACGCCTTGGAGCCCTCTCTCGCATGGCAGAGCTTACTGATAACATCCGTCAGCTCGTTCCACTCAGGTGCATCAAAGCATGGACGAAGAGCCGGATCCCCCTGAGACTTATCAGCCTTGGTTCCCCACTCACTTCCGTAGTAGATTGTAGGAATTCCAGGCATTCCAAACATCAGAGTATAAATAAGTGGCAGATGCTGTGGCCTCTGAAGAACACTGGCAATTCTGCTGACATCGTGGTTATCTACAAATGCAAGGAGGTGCTTACCTCTGTAAAGTGTCCAGTTCTCAGGTCCGAACTGTCTGAGCAGTGAATGAACAATCTCAAAGAGGTTCATGCTGTTAAGAGCTGAATGCATGCCCTTGTAGCACTCATAGTTAGTAGCACTGTGACAAAGGTCATCTCCCATAATGCGGTTATAATCTCCGCCTATCATCTCGCCCATCAGGAAGAAGTCCTCTTTCCAGGCGGGAGTCTCTCTGCGAAGCCTTCTGATAAAATCAGGATCTACGCAGTATGCCACATCAAGTCTAAGACCATCTATTCCGAATTCATCAATCCAGAATTTAACGCTCTCCATGAGATAATCTGTAACTGCAGGGTTACGAAGATTAAGCTTAACCAGGTCAAAGTTTCCTTCCCAGCCCTCGTACCACAGACCATCATTGTAATTGCTGTTTCCGTCAAAACTAATATTGAACCAGTCCTTGTAGGGAGAATCCCACTTTTTTTCAAGGACATCTACAAAGCCAAAGAAACCTCTACCAGCATGATTAAATACGCCATCAAGAACAACCTTGATGCCTTCCTTGTGAAGTGCATCGCAGACCTTCTTGAAATCAGCATTAGTTCCAAGACGAACATCGATCTTTTTGTAATCCCTTGTATTATAGCCATGGGTATCTGACTCAAATACAGGGTTGAACATAACTGCGCCGATTCCCAGCTTCTTGAAATGAGGAATCCAGTCGATCACCTTTAGAATTCTGTGCTCAAGTTTGCCATCATTTTCAAAAGGAGCTCCACAAAAGCCCAATGGATAGATCTGATAAAAAGAAGTTTCATAAGCCCACATATTATGCCCTCCTGTTATCGCATGACGTCTACTATTTACTTATCTTTGTTAAGAAATCCTTCTGCCTTGAAAAAAAACGGATATACACCGATTGTCAGGAAGGACACTATTGCATATCTAAAAAACCTAACGATATTAGCAAGAAAAACTCCTGAATCCAGGAATTCTTTACTAAATGGCATCTTAAACAACGTGTTAAGTGCGAAGTAAACAATAATTCCACCAAGAAGTCTTGTTACGCAGAACAGAGGATTTCTTGTTGTCTCGAAATTGACAAATCTCTTTTCAAACAAAGCTGAGCAAAAGAATCCGCCCATAAGTCCAAGTCCTGAGAAATAATCAGAGGTCTTGCAGTAGAAAAGACCTATAGCTGAAATAAGGAAGATGATAAGATATGCAATCCACAGCTTCTTCTCATCTACTCTGCTGATAATAGCTGGCATAACAAACACGATAACTGTACCAGTAAGCCATCCGCACAATACATCTGTTGGATAATGACAGCCAACAACCACTCTGGAAAAGCCAACGAGGAAAGGAAGTACAAAAGCAAGTACTGTGAACACAGGCTTTTTGTAGAACCTTGCCAGTGATCCATAAACTGCAGCCGAATTAGTTGAATGTCCACTTGGGAAAGAAAAGCCCTGAGCTGCTATGTCATAGATATCAGCATCCTTTTCAACCGGCCTGAAGCACTTAATGGTCTCATGATCAAAATAAGGACGTCTTCTCCAGACAACATTCTTAATAAGTGGCGTAAGCACGATACCCATCATTACATTTATTCCCACGTAGGTACCAGCTTTCTTGTCATAACACCAGAATAAAAAGCCAAGAATCAGAATCAGCATCATTTCCTCACCAAAGGTTGAGAAAAATGAAAAAATATTTACTCCTGTCTCACCCAGAGTTCTCTGCAAGAACTCCATTAGCCTAACCTCAAAATCAAACCAAAATGAGTTTCCAACAACTACTCCCATTTCTATCTCCTTTTTTATCGCTATTTTACTGCGTTTTGCATATGAATGCGATATACTTTATTGTATCACATAGGACTACTACGAATTATTGATAATTTCAAAACGTATAACTAATTTTTTATAAAAATGCTAAAATCTTTGTTGACAACATTGCTCCCACGCGTTATAGTATACAAGTCGGCTGCGGCAGACAACAAATATGGCGAGATAGCTCAGCTGGCTAGAGCACGCGGTTCATACCCGCGGTGTCGAGGGTTCGAATCCCCCTCTCGCTACTAAAAAAGGAAGTGCAAATCGCACTTCCTTTTTTGTAACCCCGTCCGCCTAAATGGTCCTAGGGGACGGGGTTAGTGGTCCATTTTATGTTTTCACGCATTCATAGGGAATTTGAGGTCTCTGATTGCCATGGAATAATCTGAACGTATTCCTCTAAAACGAGCTTCACTTTCAAGAATATTGATTCCCTCTTTAAGTGTTTCAGCACGTCCATCATCGATATATTCCATAAGCTTTTCTATATACGCAATTGTTACATACTTATCTGGCATAAAGCCATAAATTTCAGGATGATCTGCCACATGTCCCTTCTTCTGCTCTTCGATCTTACCTAGAATTCTCTTTGTATCAGCTGTAAGAAGCTCTAATTTCTGATCCACTCTTTTTCTTGCAATAAATGGAAGAGCTATTCCGAACATGATCGCAATTATAACCATACCCAACAGATCGGCGTCATATTTATTATTGGTATAGTATAAGAACGCTGGCAAAAAAACTGCAGAATACCCGAGGCAGAACCACATAAATATAGTTACGATTCCTCCAGCAGCCTTTTTAGCGAGCTTTTCTGATTTCTTATTGTAATCGGCTATTATAGAAGCTTCATATACCTCAAGATTTCTATAGGTACCACCACCTAAAAAATCACGCGCATTCTTGAGCGCAACACGAAGTTCTTCTTTATTCATCTCAACACCACTTTTCATCTTACAAACTCCTTTTTGACCAATGAAAAAACAGCAAAAAAAATAGTAGCGAATACGCATCGCTACTAGTTAAAATGCAACTGGCTATCCTCTCGGACCCTATAGCTTTGCGTCATTAGATTACTCTAATTTTGCCCTTAATATGTAATTCGGAAACTAAATTCCACTAAAATGTTTCCACAGCATTGTTCATTATACTACTGAGCAACTGTTATATGCAACACATTTTTTATATGGCGCCAAATAGCTCCTCCACTATCACATCAGCCATATATAGCTTATAGGAAAGCCTTGATGGCTGATCAGGAACTGTGCAGTGATAGGCCTTAACTCCACTATCTGTCTCAATAGCAAAAAACACTTCCCCCGGAGTGCTGTCTGCATTGTTTGGATCCACATTTCCAAAGCTTCCTGTGACACCAACAGCTATATCTGCGTCGTAAGCTCTTCTGCTGGTCTTCGCCATTTCAACCGCCGTCTCAGCTGAATAAACTCCATACTCCTCAATAACGCCAGCAGGTACCCCCATCTGAACCTTGGCTTCATTGGAGTAGGTAACAAAGGCTCCCTTTATCACAGCGGATGAACCTTCCGTATCAGTAATAAGAGAAGCTAACTGGCCAGAAGTACAGCTCTCCATCGTAGTGATGGAGAGCCTCTTTTCTATCAAAGACCTTGTTAGCTTCTCATATTTAATGCGCACTGCGGACTCATCTGCCACGCCTCTTGCGCCCACTATTTCTTTTACCCCAAAATTTGTCATATTGCCCTCAACTAAACCTTTTTCAATATAATATCTAAAAGCTTAGAGAGTTGCAAATTTCTGTGTTGTATCATTAAGCTGTTCAGTAACCTCAGTATTTCTGTCGATAGCCTTGGATATCTTCTTGATACCACCGACAATTTCCTGCGAGCTCTCAGCAGACTGGGAAATAGCCTGTGAGCTCTCTCTGATTGAAGTACTGATAAGTGATACAGACTCTACCATCTCATGCATGATCTCATTGAGGTTCTCAGCCTTGTCATTAAACTTACCAAGCATATCCTCCATGAGGTCAGCTGTGTGCTCATACTTCTCACCAGTAGCAACGAATTCATCATAGTCGCCGATTACCTGACCATTGATATAATCAAGCACAGCCTGAGCATTCTTGGCCAGATTATTAACAGCATCTGTAACCTCATTACTGATGTTCTGGATATTGGCAGCTGTCTGTCTACTGTTATCCGCAAGAGAACTTATTTCAGAAGCAACTACAGCAAAGCCCTTGCCGGCTTCTCCTGCTCGTGCTGCCTCAATAGAAGCATTAAGGGCAAGAAGGTTAGTCTGGCTTGCAATTTCAAGAATGACATTTGTAAGCTCGTTGATCTGAGTAACCTTCTCTGACTCATGAACAGATTCCATAAGTGTGGCAGAAAGGCTCTCCACCTGTTCTCCCGCCTCAGTCTTTTTGGTATTAACTCTTGCCTTGAGCTCATCTGCCTCTGCTTTGATCTCAGCAGCAGTCTTGGCACCATCTGTTGCCTGATCAGCAATATCCTGAGCCGCAGCCTTGACGCTATCAACACTGTCATTAATATGAGATACATTGCCGGTTACTGTCTCCATGCTGGCTGCAAGTTCTTCCAATGCTGCAGAAGTATTAGTAACGTGGTCATCAGCAATATGAAGCTCTTCCGCAACTTCCTCTGAGGACTTGGTGAGTATTCCGGAACCCTCTTTTACATCCTTCATTATTCCCTGCAGTGTCTCAATGAAATGGTTGATACCTGTAGTTATGAAAAGAAGCTCCGACTTAGTCTTTGTTCCAATTCTTGCTGTAAGATCGCCCTTGCCCGCCTCAATATCTGTAATAATACTATTAACTTCGTCACTGATGCTCCTAATCTTTCTGACGATGTTCTTATAGTTGATAAGGAAGCTGAATATGATCAGCATCAGAATGACAATAACACCAATAAGAGCCGTCATATTACCGGACTTAAGCAAGGTGGTCATCATGAGGATTGTGGCATCAGAGGATGCATTTATTGCCTCATCCAAAACCTTAGTGGAATGGAAAATAGCCACCTTCTGAATCTCAGCCTTATTAAACAGAATATTGTAGGCTGAATCAGTATCTCCGGCATCACATTTTTCTATAGATGAATCAATGAACTTATTAAGCCTTGAATATTGCTGACGTATCTCAGCCATCTGCGCTATCGCAGCTTCATTACCAAGTGCTGTAAAATCTGTCTCAAGCGATGAAATATCTGCATCTATCGCCGACCTTACTGCTTCAATCTGAGGAAGAAGCGCTGTCTTGGTCTCAACAGCAGAAGCTGCAACATAGCCTGTAGCCTGATCGTAAAGAGACATGACATCACTCTTTAGTGTTGCCTCATCCTGCGTCAGCTTCATCATGGTATTGAACATGCTCTTACTGCTATTTGTGGAGCTCCTCATAGACAGAACCACAAAGGCCATAACTATTATGAACGCTATGAAGATCATGACATTTGATGTCGTCAGCTGGAACATAATAGAATGTATCTTTTTAATACGAACTTTATCTTCTCTCATGTCCCCTCCTTATAATTTAGCGTACCAGTCTTTGGCAATCTTCTTGATTTCATTAACAAAACCAGCCACATCTGTGTCGCCCTTTGCGAAATGATGGAAGGCAAAAGACAAACCGTTCTGTCCAAGTCCTTCTGGCATATCCATCCAGTGCCAGCTGGAGGTTTTACCTGCTGAAATATAGCTGGAAATTACAGGAGCAAATGGATCTGAAGCCACATATTTGCAATCAACAAATGGGCTTACAAAGCCTGCTTCTTCTACCAGAATCTTCTGCGCACTATCCTCAGAGCACCACTGCAAGAATGCAAGTGCTGCATCAACATTTCCTTCTTTTGATACTGCCCACCAGGATGGAGCGCTGGTAAGGATTGTATCCATGCCTTCTTCAAAAGCATATGAGATCATTCCAATTTCGAAATTGCCGGCAGCGGCATACTGACTGGCATCATCACCTGTGAGTGTTGCACCGATCCATGACCCTTGGGTTATGAAAGCATATTTACCAGATGCAAAGCCCAGCACCTGATCATTATATACGCCATCTGTCAGAAGAGCCGGATCAGAATACTCATTGAAAAGACCTATCATCTCAGCAAAATGAGTAAGTCTCTCATCGTCAAAGGATCCGCCATTTCCAAGCATATCAATGTATGTAGTGTCAGCCCTGTCAAGGCCTGAATCGTAATACGCACCCATAATATGGTTTCCTGCGGACCATCCAAGATTCTCAGGTTCTGCGCAATATCCAATAACAGCCTTAAGGCCCAGGCTGTCCTTCTTAGAATCTATTGTTTCAAAGGCTTTTCTCATTGACTCGGGTCCCGTGATGGACGCTGGATCAACGCCTGCCTTAGCCAAAATATCTGCGTTATAAGCAAGACCTATGGCCTCAGTTGTATAAGGAAAGCCAAGGGTACCATAAGTCGAATCCTTGTAGGCTGCATCAGTTCTGGAAGCCCAGCCCTGATCGCTCATATCAACCAGAAGTCCCTCCCAGTTACCAAAACCGGAGGATTCACAGGCAATGATATCAGGCATCTGATCAGACAAATAATACCCCTTAAGTGTCGCCTGGGCATCAACGCCAGACTCAACATTAAGGATATTTACTGTCACTCCTGTTTCTTTCTGGTATTCCTGAGCAAGAGTCTGTAACTGAGAGCTTACCTCACTCTTAATGTTCAGCAAGGAGATAGTAGCTGGCTCTGCAGAATCTGTCACTTCACCTGCAGCTTCTTTATTACCACAGCCAGAAGTAACACACATCAAGGCCAAAGCTACCGTCAGAAGATATACAATTCTTTTTCTCATGTCTCATCTTCCTTTCTACTACGCGGTAATATAATCGCAAATTAATTATACGTTATATCATTTATTATTTGCCGGTTAGAGCCAAACCTTAAGAAAGATTTAAGAAATAAAGAAGGCCTCAGGTTTAAAAACCTGAGACCTTATATCCAGCTAATATTTTATCCCTTGATTGCCTTATAAAGAGCTGCATCAGAACTGAGCTTATATGGGTTAACGTAGAAGATACCTGCAAGCCCAAGTGTTAATACTACCAGGATACCCCACAAAATAAATGAAAGGTCATAAACAAATGCATTAAACTTGTGGCCCTTCATCATAGCTCTTGACTTCTTAAGAGCTTCAACAGCCTTAATTCCCGGCTCATCTGCCAAAAGATATGGCACCAGCCTATAGGAATACGACAGTATTATTCCCGGAATAATGAATAGCACACAGCAAAGCGCAATCAAAAAGTTTCTAAGGAAAATACCACCAACAGTGCTAAGATAGCCATGTTTAAAAGCATATCCCATCTCACCAAGATCAGCATTTGCATCAAGATTCTGTATAAAGAATCTGTTACATCCGACCTCAAGTGGATTGAACAGGAACGTATCAAAAAGAGCAACGATAATGGCCACAAACGCCAGAACTGCAAGTATAGCTACAGCAATTATTATCAAAGTCTGCTCATCGATAGTACCTTCTGCCATAGCCTGTTCAATCTGTTCACCATTCTGTTTCCATGCTACACCTGATGATGATGCAAAGAAAAGAGAATAAACGATTCCTACCAGCACAGATTTCCAGTAGTTTCGCTTAAAGCACTCTTTACCCCTAGCCTTAATTTCTTTTCTACTCCACATTATCTCTACCTCCATAAATGTTTTATAGATAAATTGTATCATGTTATTTAGTGTACAACAACCATGGTTCCAACACTAACCATATCATACAAGGTGTTAGCCACATCACTAGGGAGGTTCACACAACCATGAGATCCGTTATAGGTATAGATATCGCCGCCAAATTCGCTTCTCCAGCTGGCATCGTGAAGTCCTACTGCCCCTGTAAATCTCATCCATCTGTTGACCCATACATTCCAGGTTGGCCCTACAAGGTACTTACCAGGAACCTTTGAATCAATAAAGAACACTCCTCTTGGTGTTCCATTGCCATTTTTGATATTACCGGAAACTATAGGGGACGACAGTACAGATACGCCATCCACATAGTAGTTCATGGTCTGATTATCGAGGTCCACATCCACATAGGTTGTAGGTGCAGTATATGCCTCATGTTCTCCAGAGGCTGCTTCCTGCGCATTTTTATATCTGCCTTCATTTATTCCAAAATTCACATAATGACTATACAGAGCGTTCGGATCTCTTCCATAGGCAGCCACAACATCCGGATACTGAGCTGCATAAAAAGACGGGTCAAAGTCGCTGGCCTGTGCTCTCACGCAAGACCCACCAAGTACCCCTAACACAAGTAGTAAAGCTGCAAATCCTTTGCAAAAAAACTTCATTCCCTTCATAAAACTTCACGCCCTTTCATGTCATTATAGTTTGGAAAATATCAATTCATGTTTGCCACGAAATCAATCGCCATATCAGCTTCGAGTGGCCTGCTGAAATAATAGCCTTGTACTGCATCTGCTTTGAACTCGCAGAGCCTGTCATACTGCCATTTTTCTTCAACGCCCTCGATGATGATTGTCTTGTTCATGTCGTGTGCAAGCTTAATTACATCACCGATAAAGCTGTCCTTACCAGGAATCAGATAAGCATCCACCAGGGACTTATCCAGCTTTATCTCATCTATAGGAATATAGATCAGATAACCAAGGGACGAATATCCTGTTCCAAAATCGTCCATCAGAATCCTGAAGCCCAAATCCTTAAAGTCTTCGAACAGCTTCTTGGTCTGGATATTTTGCTCTATCAAAAGAGATTCCGTAATCTCTATCTGTATATATCTATGTGGTATCTGATACTCTGCCAGCAGTTCTTTTAAGAAGCTCATAAAGCCCACATCATTAACCTGCTTGGATGAGAAATTTATGGAAACTGGAATGAGCTCTTTTCCCTGATCTCTCCATTCTGCCATCTGCTTAACAACCTGCTCTGTTATGATTCTTCCAAGCCTGATGATCCAGCCATTTTTCTCAATAACAGGAATAAAGGTACCTGGTCCCTGTGCAATGTTTTTCGCCCTTACAAGAGCCTCAAAGCCTATAGTTTTGCCTGTAGCAGTCTCAATCTTGGGCTGATATACCATGTAGAACAGATTATTATCAAAGGCTTCATTCACCAGAGTCTTGAGATAGCTCTCTTCCTGAAGCTTTTTCTGCATCTCGTCAGCATAAATAAATGCTGTATTCCTGCCATGTTCCTTGGCTTCATACATAGCGATCTCAGCATTTATAATGTGCTGCTCAGGATAGCTATCTCCGGATGCATTTGACACACCTACGCTGGCAGAAAGTGCCAGAGTGTCTTCGCCTGCTACTATCGGTTTTCTAAAGGCTTCCAGAATCTCCTGTACTTCCTCAGAATCCGCCTCCAGATTTTTGCCCGGAACCATAACAATGAACTCATCTCCGCCATATCTTCCGACCTGCCATCGCTTATCAATAGCAAGCTGTTTGAGTTCTCTGGACAAATGCCTGATGATATAGTCAGCCATACTGTGCCCATAGTTCTCATTTACAACCTTGAAGCCGTCTATATCAACCATCATGACCGCATATTTTTCGTCGCTCTTGATTTCTCTGTTCAGAGTTTCAACAATGGCTCTTCTGTTCAAAAGATCTGACAGATCATCATGTTCAGCCTGATAACGGAGCTTGTTCCTCGATTTTTCCAGCTTCTCAGCTGAGATCTTAAGCTGCTCATTATCATACTTTTGTTGCGTGACTGTCATATTCGCAGTAACCATCAGTAGCATAAGGGCTGTAACAATAAGCATCGATGCCGGAATAATATTCTTATAGTATTCCAGAGGATTAAAAGGCTTATTGACGTAATTCGTATTTGGCGGAAGCATACTCTCTTTTATGCCATATTTCTGCATGAGTTTATAGTTGAACTCAGCCTTACTTGGAGTGACCAGATCAAGAGGATACATTGAAATATCCGTGTCATTTTCAAGGACATCAACAATAATAAGTCCTGCGTCCCTTGTCTGTATGGAAAAATCCATGTATATTCCGCCCAAAACGCCCTGATCTCTTCCACCGGAATAATTTCTGATGATAGGCACATCAGCATATGTCACAACCGTATTTGTGCGATCCAGCATAGAATAAGTATTTCCGTTGCGATCTGTATAACTGGTCATGTAGAAAAGAACTGCGTCATCTTTGGGAAGTCTCTTAAGCACTCCAATAAGCTCTTCCTGAGTGAGACTTTCTGTGTTTATATCAGTAAAGGTATAATCCGGATACTTCTGGTCATAGGAGAAAAAGATATCCATATCCGCCTTACCAGCAGCTGACTCATCGTGAAGCGCCACGAAGGTCTTTCTATCTGGCATAGTTTCCATGGCAAGTTCCAGGCAATCTCTCAGGTAGTCTTTTTCATAAAAGCCTGTCATCATAGGATTTTCTGCAGATTTCACAGCAAAGTCCGCATCATTTATGCCAAAGAAAACCATTGGAAGCCCCTTAAAAAGCTCCTCCTGATATTTGAGTGCAAATGCAAGGGCATCATCATCTCCTAAAAGAACTGCTTCGTAGCCCCTGTCTTTGGATTCCATCCTCTTCTTTAGGAAATCATGGAAATCAAGCTTATCAGCATCAGTGCCATAATTCTTGGCATCCATGTAAATCACATCAAACTCAATACCCTTAGGATAGAGAGCCTGTTTGAGGCCTTCTATCTGATCATCATATGTATAATAAAGTGGATTATATGCGCACAGGAACAGTACGCGGTGAGTGACCATAGTTGGTCTTTTGACTTCAGTATCCTCATTTTCTGAGCGAATACTAAAAACAAGCGTAATAATAGCTGCAATCAGAAGCATGATTCCAATTGCAGTCAGGGTGTAGCGTATATATAAGAAAAGCTTTCTTTTTCTCTCTTCCATACGTTTCGCCATAATTATTTATACGAAAATTTACTACACCCTAATTATATTGGAGATAAGATTCTTATTTAATTAAAAAACCATTAAAAGACTAATAACTATTCGACAACTTTGTGAATCCATTTTCCGCTGGCAAATCTGATAGTAAAAATAATGCCTCGGATTGCCCAATCTGCAAACATTCCGATCCACACACCCATTGCACCCATACCAACCACGCGGATAAGGAAGGTAGCAAGGGTAACTCTGCAAAGCCACATGGTAAGTGTAGCGATTATCATTGAGAACTTAACGTCTCCAGCTGCTCTCATGGCATATGGAGTAATGAAAGATGGCGCCCAGAGCAGTGGCTTGGCTATAGTGATCCAGCCCAGCATGTAAATGCAAAGCTTAGCACTATCTGGTTCCATGTGAGCAAGGATAGTTACTGGTCTTGCAATAGCATAGGTAAACAGACAGCTCGCCAGTATTGCAATGTAGCCCCATCCTATCATCTTCTTGGTGTAGTAGATGGCTTCATCCTTCCTGCCTGCTCCAAGACACTGACCAGTTATGGTCATGAGACCTATACCAACTCCAATACCCGCAACACCGTTGACGTTCTCAAAGATATTGGTCATAGCCTGAGCTGCAATCGCCATTGTACCAAGGGTTGATACAGATGACTGAATAGCCAGCTTACCAAACTGGAACATGGAATTCTCTATACCGTTTGGAATACCCATTCCAAGGATACGTTTGATCTTGTCAAAATCAGGTCTGATATTGTGATACTGCCTGATGAAGATTTCCTGATTATCTCTGCGAAGAAGCCATAACAGTACAACTGCAGAAAATACTCTTGAAACCAGAGTAGCAATAGCTGCTCCGTAAACTCCAAGCCCAAATACATAGATAAGAACCGCATTACCAGCCACGTTCAGAATATTAGAAACAATGGCTACGTTCATAGGAAGTCTTGTATTGGACTGAGCCCTGAATATGGCACTTCCGGCCGCAGCCAGAGATATTCCAGGGTAAGACAGAATAGTCAGGATAAAATAGATACTAGCTGCCTGATAAACATCTGCATCTATCTGTCCAAATATTCCTCTAAGGAGCTGTCCTCTGAAAAGAAGACAGATCAGCATAACAGCAAGAGATATGAAGGCAGATACCAGAATAACCTGTCTGGCTGCCTCATTAGCTCTTCTGATGTCCTTCTGGCCAATATAAGTTGAACAGATGATAACTCCACCTGTTGCAAGGGCATTAAAAGCCTGAACTACCAGATTGTTGATGGAGTCAACGAGGGATACACCGGAAAGAGCCGCTGCTCCTACGTTGCTGACCATCATGGAATCAGCCATTCCCATAAGGGAGTTCAGAAATTGTTCAGCTATAATAGGAATCAGCAACAGGAGAAGTTTCCTGTTGCTGAACATGTGATTTTGATTCATTATATATACCCACTACTTATGAGCGATATTACGGATTGCTCCGCTTCGCTCACGCAATCCTACGTCCATTCGGAAATCGACCTACTCACTTCGTTCGTATGTCTTCTTTCCTCATGTCCGTTATGTCATCGAGGTTTCAAGTATATGCATGCGAGCATGCATACTTGAAGCTTCTCTTCCATATATCGCTCACATCCTCTCAGGTGCACTAAATCCAAGAAGGTCTATACCTGTCTCAAGTACCTTGAGTGTTGTGCTAAGAAGTGCGATATAGCTGCTCTTCTTGTCTGCATCTGTCTCAGCGAGGATCTTGGTTCCGTGATAGAAACTGTTAAATGCATTACTAAGATCATAGATATATGCACAGATTCTGTTAGGAGAAAGATCTCTTGCTGCGCTCTCTACTGCATCAGCAAATCTTGTAAGCTGAAGCATGAGCTCCTTCATAGCAGGGCTGTCTGGGTTACCGAGCTTGGCTTCCTTGACGTTACCGCCCTCTGCCTCGTATTTCTTGAGGATTGATTTGATACGAACCATAGTGTAGAGAATGTATGGGCCTGTATCTCCCTCAAAGGAAGTGAATTTATCAATATCAAAGATGTAATCCTTGGCTGGTTGGTTGGAAAGATCACCATACTTAAGAGCTGAAAGAGCTATCTTGTGTGATGTATCCTTAGCCTCCTCTTCACTGATGTCAGGATTGCCTTCCTTGATTCTGTTGTACATCTTGTCATCAATCTCGCCGATGAGCTTCTCAAGACGCATAACGCCGCCTTCTCTTGTCTTGAAAGGCTTGCCATCTGAGCCATTCATTGTACCAAAGCCTACGAAATGAAGCTCTGTCTCAGGCATAACAAGCCTGGTCTTGCGAGCGCATCTGAAGACCTGTGTAAAGTACAGCTCCTGTCTCTTATCTACTACGTAGATAATTCCAGCTGGATGCTCACCATCCATACGCTGCTTGATTGTAGCAAGGTCAGTTGTGTTGTAAAGTGAAGCTCCGTCTGACTTGAGGATCATACATGGAGGAATCTCCTTGGTATCTGTCTCCTCTGCAACGTCAACAACAAGTGCTCCCTGGCTCTCATGAGCATAGCCATGAGACTTCATGTAATCTACCATTCCTGGGATAGTCTCGTGTGCATCAGACTCACCCTTCCAAAGATCAAAGCTTACACTAAGCTTGTCATAGTTCTTCTTAAGGTCTGTAACTGAAACATTGAGGATGTGGTGCCAAAGTGCTCTGTATGGCTTGTAACCATCCTGAAGAAGCTTGGTTGCTTCCATAGCTTCTGCCTTGAAAGCCTCGTCCTCTTTGGACTTCTTGCTGGCTGCAGGATAAATCTCCTCAAGCTCTGTAACAGTAAATGGTGCCTCCTTAGGGTAAGCACCTGTATAATCAGGATCAAAGTAGCACAGATCTGGCTTCCTCTCCTTGAGACCTGTAATAACAAGTCCCATCTGAAGTCCCCAGTCTCCAAGGTGAACATCACCGATTACCTTGTTACCTGTATATCTAAGGATTCTCTTAATACTCTCACCAATTACTGCAGAACGAAGATGTCCTACATGAAGAGGCTTAGCAACGTTTGGTCCGCCATAATCTATGATATATGTAGGCTCGTGACCTGGCATTGTAACGCCCATGTGCTTCTCGTGGAGCATTCTAACGATATAGCTTCTTGCGAAGTCTCCGCTTACTGTGATGTTGAGGAATCCAGGCTTAACAGATTCAACCTTGTCAAACATGTCGTTACCCTGAAGTTTCTCAGCCACCTCATCAGCAATGATGAATGGAGCCTTGCCATATTTCTTGGCACCAGCCATAGCACCATTACACTGATACTCGCACAGGTCAGGTCTGTTAGAGATAGTTACCCTTCCGAGCTCCCTATCATATCCAGCTGCCTCAAATGCATCTCCTACTTCTTTAGAAATTAGTTCAAGTACTTTTTCCAAAATCTAACCTTCTTTCTTATCTAAAGTAGCTATCCAAATAGCTAATATTTAATCACAATCTACAAGATTCTACCAAATAATTACTTATACATCAACAAGCTATTTTTATAGATCAAATATCTCCATAAGTTCATAGATAAAATCTGAGAATTCTGCTGAAGAATAGGTACTAAGGATACCAAAGAGCGCAACCAGAACACCTATTCCTATTAAAAATGAAATAACTGCATTAGCTATAAGACCTATCAAAAGCCCCTTAGCTATACTATTCTTGGGATACTTAACTCTTGTAATGATCAGAATAACAATTGCTGCAATAAATAAAAGGATGTTAAAGCTTGATGGAACGTAAGGCATATCAACAAACCTTTCGGCCGACATAATGAGCATGCTGATTGCCGGGAAAAACTTGGAAATGCACATACATATAACCGCTGCCAAAATATATTTTTTAGCTATTGGGTTATTATTGTCATCTGCCATGCTATAAGGTGTCACCATTATGATCTTCTGCTGTGGTGGCATCATCTGTGATGTATACTGCTGATCGAACTGCTGATTATCCATTTTCTTTTCTCTCCTCTTTTTCTCTTTCCCTCTGAGCCTTGGAAAAACTGCATCCGCAGAAATCCTGCCTGTACAGATCAAATCTATGGGACAATTCTATAGAGCGCTTATACCCGTTCTTTTTCTTAAAGTCTGATGGAAGGAAGTTTACAGTGCCTTTACCCTCTGTATTAATTCTCTCCGCAGCAAGCTCTCCAACTTCGTTCAGCACATCGGCGTTTTTGAGAGGGCTGATAGTAAGAGTCGTGGTAAAAAACTCAAAGCCCTTATCCCTTGCTATTCTGGCTGTCTCGTCAAGTCTAAGTTCAAAACACTTCCTGCATCTGTCGCCGCCCTCAGGGCAATCCTCATAGCCCTTGACCGCGCTGAGGAAATCTCCAGGGACATAATCCCCTTCCATGATTTCAATGCGTCTGGCTCTGGAATCTGAATTCATCCCTTCAAAGTTCCCATCCTCGACCTGTTTGTTGTACTCAGCGATAAGTCTCTTTTCCTCTTCAACTCTTTTCCTGTACTCACGCTCTTCTGTGATATTAGGATTGTAGAAAAAGACTGTAACGTCAAAATACTCTCTAAGATACTCCAGACAGTATGACGAGCACGGTGCGCAGCACGCATGTAAAAGAAGCTTGGGTGCCCTTTCCTCTTTTTCAAACTCCGCTATTTTGTTCTCTAATTCTTTGGAATAATTTCTTTTGTTCATATCTTCTAATTTCTAATATCAAAAGACGATTCCAAGTCCCTCAATGATCTTGTCAGCGATCTGTGATGGGGTAAGCTCATCAGTATCTATTATATAATCAGCCGCGAGCTCATAAATGTTGCCACGTTCCTCCTGCATCTTACGAATTTTCGCAAGAGGATCCTCAGTCTTAAGTAGTGGCCTCGAATCGTCAAACTTAACTCTCTCATAAACTGTCTCAGGCTTGGTGCGAAGGTACACTACCTTTCCAAGCCTTCCAAGAAGCTCTCTGTTCTCCTCTCGAAGTGGAAGCCCTCCTCCAAGTGAAATAACCATTTCTCTGAAATGCTCGCTGGAAGCGGTCTCCAAAAGAGCTGTCTCCATATCCCTGAAGGACTCTTCGCCCTCAGTGGCAAATATATCATTGATGCTGCGACCTTCTGCCTCAACAATGGCAGCATCGGTATCAAGAAGCTCAAGTTCAAGCTTATCTGCAAGGATCTCAGAAACAGTGGTCTTGCCACTTCCCATAAATCCCTCAAGAATAATATTGCGAGCTCCTGTAACCTCCATTACAAGTGACTTGTAGATCTCATCAGCCTGTTCCCTGCTGATACTGATCTGAGCCTCATATCCCTCGCTGGTAGCACCGTTAAACCACAGCTCATAGGCATCGATTGCCTGATATAACAGCATCTTAAGACCAGAAACCACCTTGGCACCAGCCTCCCCTGCCAGCTTCATGAACTTGGTATCAAGTGGTCTGTATACCATATCTATTCCAACGCTGACGTGCTGGTAGAACTCCGCATCCTCGATAACAGCACTGTTAACATCCGGGAAAAGACCCACTGACGTACACTGAAGCGCTATGAATTTATCTTCCTCAGTATATAAATCCCTGTACTCCTCAAGCCTCATAGGAATAACAATCTGAGGAATATCAGAAGGCTCACCCTCTGCATTTACGCCATCTTCTGTGAGACTATCCTCTCGTCCCATTTCAAAAAGAGCTCTGTTAACTTCATCAGCTACATCTCTTGCTCTTTCAAAGGTTCTGTTGAGAATATATATTCTCCTGGCTCCCTTACTGCCACATAGAAACGCTGAAGGTCTGGCAACTCCGCCAGCTCCAAGGATAACTACAGTTTTACCCTCAAGCTCAACGCCCTCATCCAGCATGGAACGATACAGGCCTGTCATATCTGTGTTATAGCCCTTAAAGCCGCCGCTCTCTGTTCTCACAAGCGTATTAACTGCTCCAATTCCCTTAGCCAGAGGATCTATATCCTCAAGATAGGGAATAACATCGCTCTTATAAGGGATAGTTACGTTAAGTCCTCTGATGCCCAGAGCAAGCGCGCCCTTAATGGCATCGCCGACTCCGCCTTCCGGAACCTCAAAAGGCACATAGACCATATTGATTCCAGTGAGTTCTGACAAACTATTATGTATAAGTGGTGACAGGGTGTGCCTTACAGGGTTACCTATCAGTCCACATACATTCGTATTACCATCAGTAAAATTAGCCATTACAAACCTCCCAGAAGCATGAACTATGACTATTATACTAAATCCAAAGTCACTTCTGCCATAAAAAAATAGAGAAGTTTTCCTTAGAAAACTTCTCTGATACGTCTATTATGCTGGTTTCTATAACCCTTCTCAGATCACAGCTTGATAACGATACCGTCGTCTGTACCTGCGATGATATTGCTCGGCTTACCTGTAAGATCCTTGCCACCTACAAAATACTGGTACTCATGAAGGATCTTATCCCTCTGCATTCCGGATATTGCCTGCTTCATATCTTCTGATGCAAGGCCCTTCTCTCCGAAAAGATCTATAGATGAACTGTCGTACATACCAAAGGAAATGGCCACATTCTCGATGGAGGCATTTTCTCTGGAAGGAAGCTCCTCAATAGAAAGATCCATACCCTTCTTGGGCTCTTCTACCTTGGCTTCTACTGGCTGCTCTGGTGCCTTCTGAGGGGCTGCCTGAGGAGCCTGTGTACCCACCTTGATGTTATTATCTACTGCGGGAGGAATATTGTAAGCATTATAGTTACCAAAGCCATTAAGTCTATCTAATGCCATGTCCCTCTCCTTTCCAATAAAAATAACACAATGAGTTTCAAAGTATATATCGGAAAAACAAAACTATACTTAATAGTATTATACTATATTTAGTAGGTTTTATAATATTTTAATACTAATTTCAAGTTTTTATCTGGTAATTCCTGCAGCCTTAAGGAGCTGTCTTGTGTACTCAGCCTGAGGATTTCTATACACATCCCTGGTAGCGCCATATTCCACAACTTTGCCATTTTTCATGACCATAACATGATCACTTATCTGATAAACAACTCGAAGGTCATGAGATATAAAGATAATGGAAATACCATGTTTCCTGTGAAGGTTATCAAGAAGCTCCATGATCTGTGCCTGAATTGTTACATCAAGAGCTGAAACAGGCTCATCAGCAATGAGAAGCTTGGGCTCACGCATAAGCGCTATTCCAATGCAAACTCTCTGTCTCTGACCACCAGATAGCTGAGAAGGATATCTGTCCAGCATGCTGATGGGGAGCTCAATCTCCTGCATGATCTCTTCTACTCTCTTGCGACGTTCTTCCTTGGTCCAGGTACGCTCCTTGTCAACCTTGAGAGGTTCCTCTAAGAGCCATCCGATCTTCTTGGCAGGATTAAGGGAATTGTAAGGATCCTGAAATACCATCATAGGCCTTCCGTACTTCTGCCAGATCTCGCCCTGATAGTCCTTATTGATACCAACGATAGCTCTTGCAAGCGTAGATTTACCACAGCCCGACTCACCAGCTATAGCCAGTACTTCTCCCTCTTCCATGTCAAAAGAAACATCGAAAAGAGCCTGTATTTTCTTGTTTTTCCTGGAAAAGAGCTTGCGCTTTCTGTTCTTGTAAAAGACATTAAGCCCAGTAACTCTTAATACTTTTTCTTTTTCCATCTGTTAAATCACCAATCTATCAGTTATCCAGATCAATCTTGGGTATCGCTGCTATAAGCTTCTTGGTATAGGTGTGTCTTGGTCTTGAGAAAACAGTCTTGGTATCTCCAGACTCAACAATATTGCCCTTCTGCATTACTATTACTCTCTCGCAGAGCTGACTCACAAGACTAAGATCGTGGGAAATAAAGATGATAGAGGTTCTCTTTTCCCTGTTGATCTTCTTGAGCAGTTCAACGATTTGCGCCTGAACCGTTACATCAAGGGCGGTTGTAGGCTCATCAGCTATCAATATCTGCGGATTACCTATCATGGCAGCTGCGATCATAACTCTCTGTCTCATACCACCTGAGAGCTCGTGAGGATACATGAAGTACACCTCCTCAGCATTCTCAAGGCCAACGTCTCTGAGCATTGCGATGGCGCGCTCTTTGCGCTCCTGCTTCTTGATCTCAGGGTGGTGGATTCGAAGCGGTTCCTCCACCTGCCAGCCAATTCTTTTAACCGGGTTAAGACTTGTCATAGGCTCCTGGAAGATAATGGAAATCTCATCCCCCTGGAAAGACCTCAATGTCTTTCTATCGCAGGTCAAAAGGTCGTGGCCTTCGAACATGATCCTTCCTGTCTTCTTGATGGCATGTCTGTTAAGGAGACCAGCAATTGCCAGGGCGCTCATACTCTTACCTGAGCCAGACTCGCCAACTATTCCAACAATCTCGCCATCAGCAAGCATAAGGTCAAAATCCTCTACTGCTGTCTCAGGAGAATCTGAATCATGAAATTCTATATGGAGATCAGTAACATCAAGAATTATTTCCATCTCTTAATCCCCTCTCCAAGGAATGCAAAGCCTAGTACCATCAGTACGATAACAATACCAGGGCACAGAACGTAGCTGGGTCTTGTGAACATGTACTGCTGCGCATCTGACAGCATACGTCCAAGACTTGCGTAAGGAGGCTGTGAACCAACTCCAAGGTAGGAAAGACCAGCCTCAGCCAGAACTGCGTTGTTAAAACCAATAAGTATTGATGAAGCCAACACTCCCTTGATATTAGGAAGTATGTGCAAAAAGATCATTCTGAAATCCGAAACGCCTTGGAGACGTGCATTCTCTATGTAGTCCATATTCTTGCACCTGAGAACTTCGCCTCTTACAATTCGTGCAAAGCTAGGCACAAAGGCTATTCCAAGAGAAATGACAAGCTGAGGCCAGCCAACACCGAATACACTGACGATTACCAGCGCCAGAAGGATACTAGGAAAGGCAAAAAGAGCATCAATAACTCTCATTGTGACCTCGTCGATCATTCCACCGTAGTAGCCTGTGATTGAGCCAATGATAGTGCCAACACCTGCTCCGATGATAATGGTTCCGATAGCGATCATAAGTGTTACTCTGCTACCGTACATAACTCTGCTAAACACATCGCGTCCCATGTTGTCTGTTCCCATGATGTGGCGAAGAGATATGCCCTGAAGTTTCTCTGAAGCACTCATCTTTGTAGGCTCATAGGGCATCCAGAAAAAGCCGACGATTATCATAAGGAGAATCAGTCCCATGATAATGCCGCCAATAAATACATATGGATTTTTCAGTAATTTCTTAAGTTTGGAATTATTCATGTCTAGTTTATTCCTAACTATTTAGTCATCTATATCAATTCTAGGATCGATGATCCTGTAAATTATATCCACAAGGAAATTAGTACCAATAACGATAATGGCAATACCCATGATGATTGCCTCAACTACAGGATAGTCTCTGTTACTGATACTGGACAACAGTATACGGCTGATGCCAGGGATATTGAATACCTGTTCAATAACGATACTGCCTGCAACCATATCTGCTAGCGCCATTCCAAGGAAGGTGATAACTGGGATCATGGCGTTTTTAAGAACGTGTCTGTAGAGAACACCGTTTGTATTATTACCCCTTGAATATGCTGTTCTCGCATAATCTTTGCCCGATTCATCTATGAGATTACCTCTTAGCATCTTGACTGTCATGGCAATCTTGGGAAATGCAATGGCAACTGATGGGAAAAGGAGATATCTCAGGAACCCTCTGACGTCATCTGTGTAGGACACAAAGCCTCCAGGGGTAAAGAACTTAAATATCATTCCAAATATAAAGGTGATCAAAATACCTGAAAAGAAAGGTGGAATGGCCATAATAACCTGATTGACCACAGTAATGGTCCTGTCAAGAATACCATTCTCATACTTGGCTGTGGCAATGCCCACAGGAATAGAAATAACAACTGTAAAAAGAAAAGCAAGAAGTCCCAGTGTAAGTGTTATAGGAATCTTACTAAGAATAAGGCTTGCTACTGGAACACTGTAGGTATAGGAAGTTCCAAAGTCTCCCTGCCAGAAAGCTACAAACCATCTAAAATATCTGACAAGAACGGGATCATTAAGTCCCATCTTCTCTCTTGTCTGAGCAACAAGCTCAGGTGAAGCCTCAAGTCCCAGCATACGAATAGCTGGATCTCCAGGCAATACATTAAAAGCGAGGAATACGCATAGTGAAACCACTATCAAAGTAACAATCGTAGATGAAAGTTTTTTGAGTGTGTATTTCATATGCATATTCCCCGCTAGCATTTTTTACTTATATTATATATGCAGGAATACCTGTTGTGTATCAGTATTTATCTGCATTTTACTGTGCTGGTCTGATCTTGGCGATATCCTGCACATAAAGAGGATAGAAAACATATCCTGTAAACTTCTTGTTGAGTACTACAAACTCAGGAAGGTCCTGAATGTATACGCTGGCAGCTTCCTGTGAAAGGATTGTCTCGCACTCTTTGTAGTATTTGGTCTTCTCAGCATCATCTGTAGCTGCTGATGCATTAGCATAAGCTGCATCGAAGTCTGCGCTGTTGAAGTTAACGAAGTTCTTGCCGTTATCTGAAACGTATCTTGAAAGAAGAGCTGATGCTGAAAGTGTTGATGCATCAATACCTACTACTGTAGCCTCGTACTCTCTTCCTGAGTAAACATCGCTTACCCATGAGTTCCATTCTATCTCCTGAATATTAGCTGTTACGCCAATAGCCTTGAGCTCCTCAGAAATAACCTGAGCTGTGTCAACGTGCTGACCATAGTTGGATGGAACTGTGATTGTAAACTCAAAGCCGTTTGGATATCCAGCCTCTGCAAGAAGAGCCTTGGCCTTGTCTACATCTGTGTTGTATGTATCGTTGAGTTCAGGCATGTAGTACTTGCTGAATGCAGGGAACATAGCACTTCCTACCTCTGTTCCAGCACCCTCAGATACGAAATCCATGATCTCCTGTGGGTTAACTGCATAGCAAAGAGCCTGACGAACCTTAACATCATCAAAAGGCTTAACTGCGTTGTTGAGGTAAAGAGCCTGAACAAGGTTCATTGTTCCCTCGTAAACCTCGAACTTGTCTGAAAGCTGTGCAACCTGAGTAGGTGTTACACGAGCCATCATGTCAATTGAACCGCCCTCAAGGTCGAGAACGATTGCATCCATATTGGCCTCAATCTTGAATACTACATCCTTGATATAAGCCTTCTCTCCCCAGTAATCATCGAATCTTGTTACTACGAAGTTCTCCTGAGGTGAATTGGAAACATACTTGTATGGGCCTGTTCCAATAGGTGTTGTCTCTGGATGTTCGTTAGCTGCTGGGATAATAGCTACTGTGAGCTGTGTAAGGAAATCTGAATCAGCATCCTTAAGCACAACCTCTACGTGGCTGTCATCAAGCACATTTACACTGTCAATCTTGCCGTAAGCCTTGATAAGTGGCTCACTTCCGTCTACGCCCATATTACGCTCAAGGGAATATTTGATATCCTCTACTGTAACATCGCTTCCATCATGGAACTTGATACCATCTCTGAGTGTAAAGGTGTAAACCTTACTATCTTCTGAAATCGTATACTCACTGGCTACAGCAGGGTTAAGATTACCATCTGAATCAGCCTTAACGAGGCCTTCAAAAATGTTGTAGAATACTTCTCTTGTTCCTGCTCCTGTTGAATTGTGAGGGTCAAGACCATCGATATCCTGAGGTATTCCTACGGTAAGCTTAGAAAGATCATCCGTTGTCTCTGTAGAAGCAGCTGTCTCTGTACTGGTCACTGTATCAGTGCCTGTCTCTGCGCCTGTCTCTACCTTAGCGGAATCTCCTGCCTTGTCACTTGAGCATCCACTCAATGCAACAGTCAGTGTTGTTAACACGACCATCAGAAGTGCACTACCTGTCCTTCCAATTTTCTTCTTCATCATGTTAAAATCTTCCTCCTATTCAATTACTTGCTGCTCTATAGAAAAGAGTCAGCGAACGTGATGCACTCCTCTAGCATCACATTGAAAATATAAGACTTTGACAAGAAATTGTCAAGCATAATATTATCCGCCATATTAACGCCAACAGTTATAAGCTGCTGAAGCGCAATAGGCAGTGCAAAAGCTACAAGTGTAGTGTAAAACTTCTTATCCCTTACAAAAATCATTTCTTACCCCATCCCCTTAAATTATCTTAATCGAGTAGGCCAAGTGGCTTTACA
>NZ_JAFRGN010000037.1 GCF_017433805.1 Butyrivibrio sp.
ATACTCTCAATAAGCTCCATATCTTCTCTGGTCAGAGTTTCCGAGGTCTTGGAAGAATCAATACTGATATAGCCGTAGTTACCAGCAATTTCATTGATCTGGCTCTGAACAAAGCTGCTCATTCCATTTCCAAGAGCTACTACCGCGATAACCGCCGCGATGCCTATGACAATACCCAGCATTGTCATAAGAGTTCGGTAGCCATTACCTACAATCTGTTTAATTGCGCTTTTTATATATTCGCCAAATTTACCCATAGTTTATATCTGTACTTACGGATGTTTATCCTTCCTGAACTACTACTGGCATACCCTCTGTAAGAGTGTCATAGTTACCTGTAATGATCTGATCTCCAGCAGCAATTCCATCTACAATCTGAGCCTCTGTACTGGAAGCGATACCGATTGTAACGTTCTTTCTGGCAACAAGGCCATTTTCTACTACATATACGAAGTCGCCCTCTGAATCTGTCTGAACATATTCATAAGGAAGTACAAGAGTGTTATCGGCCTTCTGAGCGTGGATCTTGTTGTTAGCCTCAACTCCGAGGATGATATCAGAATCAGGATTTGTAACCTTGATAATAGTATCAACAACTGCTACGCCGTTGTTATTCTTGGATGCTGTTCCTGAAATCTTGGAAATTTCTCCGTTGTAAGCCTTGTTGTTGATTGTGATATCAACCTGCTGTCCAATAGAAATTTTGGGGAGGTCACTCTTTGAAATCTGAACAGAGACTTCCACGTCATCAAGATTTGCAAGTGTAACTGTCTGAGCTCCAGTTGCTACTGTTGCTCCCTCCACTACAGACACAGCAGTTACAACACCGTTGAAATCAGCTTTGATACCCTCTTTTGCCTCATCAAGCTTACCAATTGTGTCTTCCTGATTGAGAGTAGTGGAATCAAGCTGAGCCTTGGCTGATTCTGCTGTTCCAGGGTTAACCTGTGCTGCCTTAGCAGACTGAAGATGCGCCTGCTCCTCCTGAAGAGCTGTGATCTGGTTCTTCCAGCCCTGCATCTCAGGGTCATTTGAAAGAGCATACTGAACATCAACTATTGACTGAGAAACAGCAAGTGACATCTGTCTGTCAGACTCTGATGGGTTATCAAACGCTCCATCTGTCTTGTTACCAGACTCATTTCTATAAATATATTCGTTATTACCATTCTCAAAGTAGCTTTCACTGGAATCAGCTATACCATTCTGGTTGATATCAGACTGAACCTTCTGAAGATCAGCAAGTGTTCTGTTGATACGGCTTGTCTTTTCTGTAATTCTGTTATTGAGGGCATCAATCTCAGCTGTGATCGCATCAAGTCTGTCGTTGATCTGCTGAGGTGTCATGTTCGCCGCATACTTCCTGTCTGCAGCTGCTGTTCCTGACCAGTATGAACTATAGCTTCCCTTGGCCTGTTTGATGGCAAGCTCAGCTGTCTGCCTGGCAAGATCAAGCGCCTCTGCGTCATAGGTATAAAGAGTATCACCAACAGCAACCTTATCTCCGACCTTAACATTGAGCTCAGCAAGAGGTGCTGTGACTTCTGAGAAGTATGTCTTGGTCTCTGCACTCTGAACTGTTCCAGAGATAGAAAGAACATTCTCGATTGTTCCAAGGGCTGCTGGCTGTGTGTTAACAAATACAACTGCGTTCTTGGCTGCATTCATGCTTCTGATAACCAGGAAGGCTATAAGGAGAACTGCTACACCTATTACGATAAATCTCTTCTTAAGCTTCTTCTTTGGCTTTGCTGCCACTTCGTTTTTATCGTATTCTTCGTATTCCTGAGGCGCTGTATTATTTTCGGGCGCCTTAACTTCTTCTTTTTCCTTGACGGTAACATCAGTTGCCGTTGTATTTTCGTTTGTTTTAACTTCTAAATCTTTGTCCTGTCCCATACTTCCTCCATATAATTGCATCAGTCTTCCTTATAATCCGGATTCATGATATCGCTGACGATACGTCCATCCGATATTGTTATGATTCTTCTGGCCTGTCTGGCTATTCCAGGGTCATGTGTGATTATGATTACTGTACGACCCTCAGCATAGAGTTTCTTGATAATGCTGATGATTTCCTTACTGGAGCCTGAATCAAGGTTACCTGTCGGCTCATCCGCAAGGAGTATTGGCGGCGCCTGAGCTATAGCTCTTGCTATGGCAACTCTCTGCTGCTGACCACCTGACATTTCGTTAGGCTTATGAGTCATTCTCTGTCCCAGTCCAACCTTGGAAAGAGCATTCATTGAAAGAAGCTCTCTTTCTTTTTTGCTGACTCCTCTATATATAAGGGGCAGTTCTACATTCTCAAGAGCTGTAAGAGATGGAATCAGGTTAAAGCCCTGGAATATGAACCCTATCTCTCTATTGCGGACATCGGACTGTTCATCATCTGTCATGTGTGATACATCCTGACCATGCAAAAAATATTTGCCACTCGTAGGTGTATCAAGACACCCCAGCATATTCATAAGTGTGGATTTACCTGAGCCGGACTGGCCGATAATAGCGACAAATTCACCTTCGCCTATAATAAGACTCACATGATCAAGAGCCCTGACTTCGTTTTCCCCAGGATTGTATATTTTGCATACATCCTTGACTTCTACTAGTTTCTTCATGATAACTCCCTATCTGCGCACATCGTAGATGCAATCGCAAGATAATTATATCTCAAAACACGCATTTCATGCGTAAACTTAGAGCAAACTACCTTTTACGTTAGCACCATTGCCACATCTTATCAAGAAATATTGCGCGCAATTTATATGAATTTACCGCTTTTTACCGTGAAAGTAAAGAGAAAAGCATTGATAATATTATTAATTTTTTATAAAATCGAATTTGCTGCCGCAAGATATTGTGTTTTATATGTCAATATATTACTATATTATGTATACATCGCTTAGCATATTCCGTTTATTCTATTATTAATAATGGCTCAATAAATTGTGGTAACAATCATTTTTCTGAATACATGAAAGAAGGTCAACAACATGAAATCACCCGCTGAAATAGCAGCTAAATACGAATCTATAGGAAAGGGCAAGACTGAGCTTCCAGCTCTCAAGACATTTCTTTTGGGAATCCTTGCAGGCGCTTATATAGCTCTTGGTGGTCTGGGAAGCCAGATAGCGAGCTGTACTGCAGCAGATCCATCAAGTGCTCGTATGGTCAGCAGCGTAGTTTTCCCAATAGGTCTTTTCATGGTTCTTGTTGGAGGCGCTGAGCTTTTTACAGGCAACTGCCTCATCTTCATTCCTGTTCTGTCTGGAAAGGCTAAGCTATCAGGGATGCTAAAAAACTGGGTACTTGTTTATCTGGGAAATATGGTTGGAGGCTTCCTTATTGCACTTATAGCTTCCACTTCCCACATTTATTCTTTTGCTAATAATGCTCTGGCTGAATCAGTTATCTCAACTGCCGTTACAAAGGCAAATATTTCTTTTAGCGATGGTCTTCTTAGAGGAATCCTCTGTAACGTTCTGGTATGCCTTGCTGTATGGTGTTCCTTCTCAGCTGACGAAGTTGCCGGTAAAGTCCTTGCACTGTGGTTTCCAGTAATGCTGTTCATCATCTGCGGCTTTGAGCACTGCATTGCCAACATGTACTTCATTCCTGCCGGAATGCTCACATCCGCTATCTATGGACTACCTGCCGAGGGACTTAGCTTGTTTGGATTCTTCGTAACCAATCTGATTCCTGTAACAATCGGAAACATCATCGGCGGATCAATCTGTGTTGGAGCTATGTACTACGCTATCTACCTGAAAAAATGAGCCATAGATTTGTGGCCCGTGTTTTGGCCCTGGGGGACGGGGTTAGTGGTCCAAAATAAGATGTTAATAAAAGAGGCTGACACTTTGAGTGCCAGCCTCTTATTTATATTCTGATACACATTTTGGACCACTAACCCCGTCCCCATGGTCCACTTTATTTAGTCAGGAGCATCATGATCTCATTGCTGCGTGCGATGAACTTGCTCATAGCTTCGCCCTCAAGTGGAGCGTTCTGGATACGTGCAAGGTCATAGAGCTGCTCGAAGATCATCTTGGTGTTATCGCTGTCTTCATTCTCCATCACATACTGAACAAGTGGATGGTTAGCGTTGAGGATAAGTGTCTGGCCTTCGTTGCCGAAGTCGCCCATGCTCATTCCGTTCATGGCATACATCTTCATCATCTCAGCCATACGTCTTGATTCCTCAGAAACAGTGAGCATTGAAGACATCTTCTTGTCCTTGAGCTTCTCAAGCTTAACAGTAAGTCTGTCGTTCTTAAGAGCCTTCTTGATCTTCTCAGAGAGCTCTTTTTCTTTTTCCTCAAGCTCAGCTGCTGCCTTCTTGCTAGTCTTGGACTTGAAGGTCTCTGTAAGGTCAGCATCGATTCTCTTGAAAGAAATGCCCTCGTTCTTGGATTCAAGCTGCTGCATGAAAGGTACATCGATGTTGTGGTTCATGATGAAGGCTTCCATCTTCTGTGCCTTGAACATCTTGATGTACTGGCTCTGCTGCTGTTCGTCTGTTACGTAGTAGATAGTACGAGGCTCTTTGTCCTCTTCCTTCTTGTCAGCATCTGAAGCCTTAGCCTCATCTCCGACAACCTCTGCCTCAACTACATTTCCATTCTCATCTGTAGCTTCTTCCTTGGCAGCCTCTTCCTCTGCAGCCTTGTTGATCTGAAGAGCCTCAGGAGTTGTGAGGTATTTGCCTTCAAGGTTCTTGAACAGGATGTAATCTGTCATCTTCTCGCAGAACTTGTCGTCGCGAAGGCAACCATATTTTATGAATGGGCTGATGTCATCCCAGTACTTGTCATAGTTCTCTTTATCTGTCTTGCAAAGACCTGCAAGCTTCTCAGCAACCTTCTTGCTGATGTACTCAGAAATCTTCTTAACAAAACCATCATTCTGAAGCGCTGATCTTGATACGTTAAGAGGAAGGTCCGGGCAGTCAATTACGCCCTTAAGGAGCATAAGATACTCTGGAATAACTTCCTTGATGTTATCAGCGATGAATACCTGATTGTTGTACAGCTTGATCGTTCCCTCAATTGACTCAAACTCCATGTTGATCTTAGGGAAGTAAAGGATACCCTTTAAGTTGAAAGGATAGTCCATGTTGAGGTGAATCCAGAATAAAGGCTCCTTGTAATCGCGGAATACCTTTCTGTAGAATTCCTTGTACTCCTCATCTGTGCAATCCTTAGGTGTCTTAGCCCAAAGAGGATGTGTATCATTAAGAAGCTGTGGTCTTCTCCTTACCTTGTACTCGAGCTCTGGCTCCTTGTCCTCACCCTCTTTTTTCTCAGGGTGAACCTCTTCTATAACTACATCTGACTCAAGCTTCTCAGAAGCCTTGATTGTCTCTGTGCCTTCTTCATTCTCTTTTGAAAGATAAATCTCATAAGGCATGAATGAACAGTACTTCTCGATTACTTCTCTTGCCTTGTACTCGTTGCAGAACTCAAGGCAATCCTCTGAAAGATGTAGTGTGATTGTTGTACCAACCTCAGCCTTGTTGCCATCCTCCATCTCGAAGTCTGAACCGCCATCGCAGGTCCAGTGAACAGACTCAGCATCTGACTTGTATGAGCGTGTATCGATATCTACATAATCAGAAACCATGAAGGTTGAATAGAAACCAAGACCGAAATGACCGATGATCTGATCAGCATTAGCCTTATCTTTATACTTGTTAAGGAAGTCTGTAGCACCAGAGAATGCTACCTGGTTGATGTACTCCTCAACCTCCTCAGCTGTCATACCAATACCATTATCTGTGATTTTGATAGTCTTCTCTTTATCATTAAGTACAACATCTACGCGAGGCTTGAAGCCCTCTGGCAATGTGTACTCTCCCATCATATCCATCTTGCGGATTTTGGTGATAGCATCACAAGCATTTGAGATTACTTCTCTGTAAAAAATATCATGATCCGAATACAACCATTTCTTGATGATTGGGAACATGTTCTCGCTGTTAATTGAAAGATTACCTTTTTTTGAAGCCATAATTCTCACTCCCTTTTAATGATTTTCTATCTCCGGCAATATATTTTCCGTACAAAATCTAGTTTAAAACTGGGAATTTTAAAAGTCAATAAAAAATTAGCACTCATCACAAAAGAGTGCTAACAAGCAATAATTTCTATTGTAATACTCTCAAAAACCATTAAAATGTATATAGAGTGTTTATACTCATAATTAGGGTTGCGCTCGTTGGGGGAACATGAAAATATGATTGGCGGGAAAAAAGTAGTAGCATTATGCACGTATAGAATTTATGAGACTCATGAGTTTGATTTTATCTACGAACTTGGGAAAATGATTCCCGAGCATGATTGTTCTCTGTTCATCTATGCCATGAATTCTGAAATTGGCATCATAGAAAACCATACCCCTGAGGTCGAAGTCTACGATCTCATTCCCTATAACAAAGTTGACGTCGTTGTTGTCATGAACGAGAAGATAAAGAGCCGAAGTGTATGCCAGAGCATTATTGATAAATCTAATGCTGCCGGTGTACCTGTTCTGGTTGTTGATGGTCACTATGAAAATGTGTCCACAGTTAACTACGACTATTTAGGCGGCTTTGAGAAGGTCTTAATCCACATGTTTGAGCACCACAAGGTCAAGAAGCCTCACTTCATGGCTGGTCACAGGAATAACGCCTTTTCTAATGAGAGAATAGAATTATTCAAAAAATATATGACCAAATATAATCTGCCTTTTGATGACAGCATGGTCAGCTACGGCGATTTCTGGGCTCTCCCTTGTAGAGCAGCCACAGCAGAGCTTCTCAAAAGAGATGAACTACCAGATTCCATTATCTGCGCCAATGATATCATGGCCATCAATGTATGCGATGTTCTCAAGGAAAACGGCATAAGAGTTCCGGAAGATATCCTTGTATCTGGTTTTGATGGTATCGACGAAGCATTTATCTCTTCACCTGGAATCACCACTGCCATTTGCGATAAAGGCGAGCTCGCTCACACTGTTATGGGCGCTCTCGATGAGATTCTTGCAGGCAAACGCAATGTCATCAAGTGGATTGAGCCTGTATTTATCCCTAACGAATCCTGTGATTGTCCACGTAAGGACCTGCATGTAACTGCTACAGTCAGTGATCTTAATAATCTCTTTTACCATCATGAGGACGAGATTCATGCACTGCAGAATATAATCTCTAAGATGCTGGTAGGTGAGGACGTAAAAAAGAGTATCCGCTACGTCAAGGAAAACCACGCCAGACATGCCAAGGTCATTGTTGAAAAGTCCTGCTTTGATCTAGAGAACAACTTTTTCTATGATGATGTGGAAAAGGGCGATAAAATGGTCATCTATGACTCGTATGATGATACAGATCGCTCCTATCCTTATAATCCGGATGAGATTGTTCCTAATCTGAAAGAGCTCATTCAGACCGGGCAGCCTCTTGTATTCAACTGCCTTCTTTATATGAATAAATGTCTCGGATTTGTGTGTTATACATATCCCAGAATGATGCTTATAGACTACAACCAGACACCTAACCTTACCAACTGCTTTGAGATGAGTATCGGTGGTTATGTTGTGAATATGTACCAGAAGTACCTTAGAGACAAGGTTCGTGAGATGTATCAGAATGATGCTCTCACAGGTTTGTACAACCGCCTTGCATTCAGATCACTCATTGATGAGATTTTGTCCAAACCTGAGCGTATCGGCCAGAAAATCACTGTTATCATGATGGATTTGAACAATCTCAAGCAGATCAACGATACCCTCGGACACATGGTAGGTGACAAGGCCATAAAAGCTGTTGCTACTGCCCTTAAGGAATCGTGTCCTGATGATGCTCTATGCGTTAGGGCAGGTGGCGACGAGCTTCTGGGCGTAATTATTGGAGACTGCGATGTAGCTCAGATTACTGGAGGTATCGAGAGAAACCTTGAAAATGCCAGCAAAGAGCTTGGCATTTCAGTATCTGCTAGCACAGGCGTATACACTACTCTCTACGAAGAGGGCATGGACATCGGCAAAATTATCAATATAGCAGATGAGCGCATGTACGAGATGAAGCGCAAGATAAAAGCTGGTAGAATCGGATAAAAAAGAACTCCTAAGTGATGATAATTACTCGCCACTTAGGAGTTTATTTCATATGCATTATTTTTCGAAATATTCTGTGTAGACATTCCAAAGAGAATTGGTTGTTACGTTCTCATCAGAAGTAACTTCTATTGAATCCCAGAGTTCTTCATTGAGCTCTTTGGTGAGAGTATCCACATAGGCGTCATACTGCTCGCCGAAGACTTCTCTTTTCCTCTCTGCTACGATCCTGACCTTGTTGTACTCGGTCTCTTCTCTGTTAAAGGTAGTCACACACTTGATAATAACGTAGCCATCACTAACCTCTACAACATCGCTGATTTCCTCAGTTCCAAGGTTAAAAGCAACCGTCTCGTAAGCCTCCTCTACTTCTCCTTTGCCAAAAGAAATAGTGGATTCCTCAGCTTCATTGTACTCAGACATAAGCTCCTCAAAGCTGGTTCCATCTATCAGCTGATTCTGGATACTCCTGGCCTTGAGATACACAGTATTCTTGGCTGTATCATTATAAGCAACCTTCTCTCCTGACGCATCAAGGTCATAGGTCTTAAGAAAAATCTGCTCAACTGTTATAGTTCTGGCCTCGTCATCACTGATCTCAGGATTGATATCTCTGATAATGTAGTCATAGAGCTTATCAGCAAGGGCATACTCAGAGTATATCTGGAAAATGTTATCCTCAGTAACTCCGTACATAGCCTCAATATCCTGCTCTGTCAGAGTCTCATAATAAGCCTCAGCTGCATCTCTTGCAGTCTTAAGCTCTGAATCATCCAGCACTATAGACATATTGCCTGCCAAAAGATTCATTGCCTTAATCTGAGCAACCTTGGCAAGAATCGACTCTTTTAACTGATTGGCAACTGTCCCTTCATCAGTCTGTGTATCCCAAATCTGCGCTCCAAAGGTGCTCTCATAGCCATTCTGCGTATTGATAAGATACACCATTATCTCCTGGATGCTGCAGACGCTGTCCTCTATTCTGAATACCTCATCGTCAGAAAAGCCCGTAGTAAATACTACCTTTTTATTGCCGTCTAAAATATTCTCACAGCCTGTCATGGAAAAGACAAGGAAAAAGGCCATAAGGACTGCCAATATTCTGTTGTCCAACAATCTTTTTCTCAGGTTCATCTTGTCGTAATTTATCCTAATGTCTTAATGATTGAACGAGCTACTGAAAGTCCGTTGGCACTTGCCTGCTGAAGTCCACGTGTTACACCGGCTCCATCACCGATAGCACGAAGTCCCTTGATGCTGGTCTCGAAATCCTTGTTAACAATAACCTTATTAGAATAGAACTTAACCTCTACACCATAAAGAAGTGTCTCATCAGAAGCAATACCAGGTGTAACCTTATCAAGAGCCTGGATCATCTCATCAAGGTCAACCATGATTCTGTGTGGGAATACAAGAGAAAGATCTCCAGGTACCGCATCCTTAAGTGTAGGGATCAGGTTATTCCTACAAAGTCTCTCCTCTGTAGTTCTTCTGCCACGTCTGAAATCGCCGTAGGTCTGAACCAGAATCTTGCCACCGCAGAGCATGTTAGACAGCTCGGCAATCTTTTTACCATATTCAATAGGAGTCTTGAAAGGCTTGGTGAAGTTCTTGGATACAAGGAGCGCAAAGTTTGTGTTGTTGGTCTTGAGCTCTTTGCCCTTGTAAGCATGTCCGTTAACTACAGCAAGTCCGTTCTCATAATACTCAGTTGCAACCTCTCCAGATGGGTTAGTACAGAAAGTACGAACCTTATCATCGAAGGTTGGTGTGTGATAGATGAGCTTGGCCTCATAGAGATTCTCGTTGAGGAACTGCATAACTTCATCTCTAACCTCAACTCTTACTCCTACATCAACTGTTCCAGGCTTAGTCTCGATGCCAATCTCTTCGCACTTATCCTTGAACCAGTCTGCACCCTCACGGCCTACAGCACTGACAATTTCCTTGGCGTAATAAGTCTCGCCCTTATCTGTTGTAACGCCCTTGCAGACGCCATCTTCAACGATGATATCTGTAACCATGGTGTTAAACTCAATCTCTACACCCTTAGAAAGAACATGCTCCTGAAGCTTGGAATAGATCTTGTAGCCTTCCTCTGTTCCAAGGTGTCTGATTGGACACTCAACGAGCTTTAAGTTAGCGTTGATAGCCTTTCTACGGATTTCTCTAATCTCCTGCTCTTTGTCTACGCCGTATACGCTCTTGTCTGCGCCAAACTTAAGATAGATTTCATCTGACTCATGAATAAGAGTTGTTGCAGCATCATAGCCAAGTATCTCAGGAAGATTTCCTCCTACATCAGGTGAAAGAGAAAGCTTACCATCTGAGAACGCTCCTGCTCCTGCAAAGCCAGTAGTGATTGAACATGGCTTACAACCTGCGCAGGTCTTAGTCACTCTCTTAGGACAGTTTCTCTTTTCAATTGAACGACCTTTTTCTATCATGAGGACCTTAAGGTCAGGTCTCTTTTCCATAAGTTCGTAGGCACAGAAAATACCTCCTGGGCCTGCACCAATAATAATTACATCAACATTTTTTGCCATAAGAATAAAACCTCCTGTTCCTATATAAGCAACTCATTATATCATATTTCAAATTTTTATAATATAACGCAAAAAAGCCGCCGCATTATGCCTTTTGCGACGGCTGATCTACCCATATTTATCTGCTGGTTCTGTACTGAACAGGAGTCATTCCGTATTTCTTTTTAAAGAGTCGGTTAAAGTGCTCTACGTTCTGATAACCTGCTGCCTCGGCAACCTTCTCAACCTTCATGTTGCCGTTTCTAAGGAGTGTGCTGGCCTTGTTGAGACGAATGCGCTTAACATTTTCTCCAAAGGTCATTCCGGATTTCTCCTTGATGTACTTGGAAAGATAAGGCTTGGAGAGGTAGAACTGGCTGGAGAGGTCATCAAGTGTTACAGTCAGGTAGTTCTCCTGGATGTAGTTGATGATGGAGTTAATCCTCTCATCCTTGCTGTTCTTGATCTCTTTTACCTCATCAATCTGATTAACAGCTATTACAAGAGCGTTGATTGAGGAACGGATAATATCTTCATCAATTCCTACGCCCCAATACTTCTTGCCGTTGTGTGTAATTCCGACATAGGTGCAGGCCTTGGAGGATGAACCTCTTGAAAGAGCGTGCTCCTCATAGGTTGAAAGCTCGTAGCTGATGTTGAAATACTGCTTGATAGCGTTGCTGACAGCATCCAGGCGACCATTACCATTGGCCTCAACCACATGCTCTTTGTCTGCATGAGTAATTGTAACCTCTGTGAGGATACCGTCTATCTGCTTAAAGTGGCACTCTGTAATCTTGAATACATTGTCATTATGAACATACTTATCTTCAAAAATCTGATAGATTCTTGCTGGTGAAAGCTCAGCATGTTCTCTGTCTGAAATGTCTTTGATAGTGTAGCTGACGTCTGCCTGCATTTCCTTGGGAACCATCATGCCATAGTTGGTCTTGAGGATGTAGCTTACGCCGCCCTTACCAGACTGGCTGTTGATTCTGATAACATCTCCGTCGTACTCTCTTCCCAGATCCTTGGGATCAACTGGAAGATATGGAACTGACCAGATGCCCTTGTCTTTCTTTTGCTCATGCCATGCAAAGCCCTTGGAAATAGCATCCTGATGGGAACCTGAGAAAGCTGTGAATACGAGCTGTCCAGCGTAAGGCTGTCTCTCATAGATTCTCATTCTTGTGAGTCTTTCGTAAGCCTCACCAATCTCCATGATATGGCTGAAATCAAGTCCTGGATCAACGCCGTGTGAATACATGTTGATGGCCAGTGTGACAATATCTACGTTACCTGTTCTCTCGCCGTTTCCGAAAAGAGTTCCCTCAATTCTGTCAGCACCTGCAAGGCATCCAAGCTCAGCATCACTTACACCTGTTCCTCTGTCGTTATGAGGATGAAGTGAAAGAACTACAGCATCACGATACTTGAGGTTCTTGCTGATATACTCTACCTGAGTTGCAAATACATGAGGCATCGCTATCTCAACTGTTGTAGGGATATTGATAACTACTTTATTTTTCTTGGTTGGCTTCCATACATCAAGAACAGCGTTACATACCTCTACAGCATAGTCTACCTCTGTTCCAGGGAAGCTCTCTGGTGAATATTCAAAAGAGAAGTTTCCGTTAGTCTCTTTTGCAAGCTTATCAAGAAGCTTGGCTCCATCAATTGCGATCTGCTTAACTTCCTCTTTGCTCTTTTTGAAGACCTGCTCACGCTGAGCAACTGATGTTGAATTATAAAGATGAATGATATCCCTTGGAGCGCCCTTAACAGCCTCAAAGGTTCTCTTAATGATATGCTCTCTTGCCTGAGTCAGAACCTGAACAGTTACATCATCAGGAATCATGTTCTTCTCGATAAGAGTTCTGGCAAACTCAAACTCTGTCTCGGAAGCTGCCGGGAATCCGATCTCAATTTCCTTGAAACCAAGATCAACGAGCATTGTAAAGAATTCGAGCTTCTCATCAAGGCTCATGGGCTCTATAAGTGCCTGGTTACCATCACGAAGATCTACGCTGCACCAGATTGGCGGATGATCCAGATAGTCTTTCTTGACCCAGTCGTAGCTTGCCTTAGGTGGCATGAAATATTGACGCTGATACTTCTCGAAATTCATCATAATACTGCTCCCCTTTGTCTTAATATTAGTCTAACAAATCAATATGAACTTGATTTATTTTATCCTACGATATTAATATCGGTCAGATTATTTGATATATTTATATGTCCCCAGATTAAAATCGCACATATTTTTTGATAAATATTATGATATCACAATTATAAACAATTACATCATGGTAGATTTAATCACTTTTCTTGATATTTTTTAATGTCACACTAAAAAATGCTTGTATCTTTGGATATTTCCATTTGTAAGTCACCTTTTGAATAGCATATCCCGGATAAAATTATAACGCCAAAACGGTCATAATCTAGACGTTTTGACGTTATTAAATAAGGAATTAGTATGTGGCTGATATATCGTATCAGTCGCACTGATAGCCTTTGTTTACAAGAATATTTTCAACAGCATTAACATCCTCTGTGTGCATAACCATGATAGGATTTCCTGTCTCTCTGTTAAAAGAAAGGTATGTGTAATTAACATTGATGTGGCTGTCCTTGAGAGTCTTGAGAATATTATCAAGAGCTCCTACTTCATCCTTACACTCTACAGCAAGAACTGAGGATGTCTTGCACATGTAGCCATTAGCCTGCAGCACTTCCATACACTTCTCTGCATCAGATACAACCATTCTGATGATGCCATATTCAGCAGAATCATTTGTAACAGAACCAAGAATATTGATCTCATTCTCTCTCAGAAGTCCTGTAATATTCTGCAAACATCCTTTTTTATTTTCAGCATAAATTGAAACCTGCTTAAGCATTTTCTATTATCCTCCGAGTAAGTATTTTGTTAACATCTAGTATATGCCAATAACACATTCTGTGTGCATATTAGTTTAGTCGACATTACTCTTTTATCACTTTTTCACTTAAAAGCGCTAAAGCGCATTGCCTTTGTCTACTATACCATATTTGTGAGATTTGTAAAGCAGTTCATTTCAAGTATTTTTCTATCTTTAACTCCAGTTAACTTCCCACAGCATGTCAGAAAACCTCAACCAGCCTCTCAAGTTCCATTTCATTGACACGCAAATAATTAACCAATTTCTCATCGCATGCCAAAATGCCATTTCTGTTGCACTTCGACAGGATAACTCATCTTCAATGCAAAATTTTCTACAAATTATCTCTATAAGGGATTGTTGTGGCTGATAAAAATACCACCGAGCCGAATGGCTCAAATCATTTATTTGTAAAGCATTAGAACTATACTCTTAGCATTGAAAAAAGTCAAATTCCCTTGCTATACATAGTGATCATTTCCAGCTATATCTAGCAACAATAAGGAATAATATAGCAAAAATCTGCAATATAAATACCCATGGACTAGGTATAATTAGAAATGATAAAAACACAGTCATTACACCTACGAGAGGTTTCTATGAACAAAGAAAGCATAAATCCAATAACAAAGCTTGATTACCCAGACCCTGACGTCATCCGCGTTGGTGATACTTACTATATGGTCAGCACCACAATGTACTTCATGCCTGGCTGCGAGATTCTGCGTTCCTATGACCTGGTGCATTGGGAACATGCTGCCTACGTTTACGACAGGCTTGATTCTACACCAGCTCAGCGCCTTGAGAGAAAAGAGAATATCTACGGCCAGGGCATGTGGGCTGCAAGTCTTCGCTATCATGAAGGCTATTTCTTCGTTGTCTTTGTATGCAATGACACCCATAAAACCTACGTTTATACTTCCCGCAGCATCGATGGTCCTTGGGAAAAGAACTATCTCGAGGGCTTTTATCATGACAATTCCGTACTCTTCGATGATGACGGAAGAATTTATATAGTAAGCGGAAATAAAGAGATTCACATAAAAGAACTATCTCTTAAAAAGACCGAGATGGGAGTTACACTGGCGGATAATACCAGCGATGACCTCGTGATAATCAGAGATTCTGACGATGTTTACCTTGGCTACGAAGGCGCACACTTCTACAAGATAAACGGCAAGTACTACATCTTCCTGATCCATATGCCAAAATCCATCGGCAAGCGCACCGAGGCCGTATTCGTATCAGATAGTCCCTTTGGTCCATATACTGGAAAAGACGTTATGTATGACGATAGAGGTTACAGAGAAGCAGGAGTAGCTCAGGGCGGCGTTGTTCAGACGCCTTCAGGAAAATGGTATTCAATTCTCTTCCAGGATAGCGGAGCTGTAGGAAGAATCCCAGTATTGATGCCAGTTACATGGGATGAACCCTCACCTTATCCGATATTTGGCGATGATGGCAAGATTCCAGAAAACTTTGAAATAGAAGATTTAAATCCAGACTATAACTACACTCCTCTTGTTGGAAGCGATGATTTCAAGAGCGATGACGGCGACAGCTTTGGCTTCATGAGCCGCTGGCAGTTTAACCATGAACCTGATCTCTCCCTTATAAAAAGAGATCTCACAAACGGCACAGTTACCATTACCACAGACAAGCTCTGCGATAACCTGGTCCAGGCCAGAAATGTCCTGACTCAGCGCACTCTTTTCCCAGGTTGCAGTTGCATTGTAGATGTTGATGCTTCTGATCTGTCTGAGGGTGACTACGCCGGACTTTGCATTCTCGAGAGTAACTATTGCTTTATCGGTGTTACAAAAAGAGATGGCAAGTTCTATCTGGTTCAGGGAAACCGTGAGATCGCCACTGGCGGCTTCTGGGGCGAGAGGCATGACACTGAAAGCTTTGTTGAGCAGGCATGTACCGAGCTTGATAGTCCCAAGGTAACACTGCATGCGAATATTTGCTATGACGATGACACCGCCACCTTTGGATATCCTGAAAAGTTCGGCGCCATCAACAAATTGCAGTTCAAGCTTGACCATTTCACCGGCGCTCGATTCGGACTTTTCATCTATAGCACAAAAGAAGCCGGCGGTAGTGCCAGCTTCTCGAACTTCGTATATTAAAAAAATATAGCCAGAGGCCTCTCAAACAGGCATCTGGCTATTTTATTCTAATCCAGCAACTATAATTTATGGCATCATATTAATCATCAAATATCTATTAGATAGCTATAATAGATGCACATTTATAGGTAATACAAGTAGTGAATGCATCAAAAATATGATAATTGGTGACTATTGATGCAGAATATCTATATTTTGTAAAAGAACTTGCATCTATTATTCTAATACTCAATTTTTCGATGCATACACTAAAAAGATTCCATTGTAATGAGCATCAATTTTTAACAAAACAGATAAAATAGATGCATAACTACTTCTTACACATAGTTTACTTAACTTTTTCTTTTGCCTTCCACAGGATCACAGCTCCAACAATATAAATCGGAAGTCCGGCGATATATCCGTTTGGTGCTGGACCCAGGAGCCTCGTCGCTGCTACTACCGATGGTGCAGCCAGAGCAAGTGGAATTGTTGCTGCTCCGTTAAAGGCCCCGTGGAGAATTGCCGGATACCAGATACATTTTGATTTCTCATATACATAGTCGCATAACGCGCCCAGGAATACTGTGCATACGCAGAACGACACCATTCCAACTATAGGAAAGCCCTTGTAATCCTTACCATACTCATATCCAGTCAAAAGAATCATCGGCCAGTGCCACATTCCCCAGATAATACCACCAAGGATAGAGCCGCCGACTCTTCCAAATCTCTCTTTTAACGCAGGATACATGTAGCCTCGCCAGCCGGCCTCTTCACCTACTGCAAAGATCATGTTGAGAAGAGGTACATAAGCTATTGTGCTGATGGAACTTATAAGCATCTGTTGACCATAAGTTACTCCCATAGTTTCCATCTGTTCAAGTGCAGCTTCCTGGCCATTTTCTACAAGATATGCTCCGCTTACATCAAAGTGAGACGGAAAAATAACAAAATACAAAACCGCGCCTATCGCAGTCAATACAGCTGGTCCAAACCATGAGAAAAGAAATGCCCAAATATTTCCCTTAAATACTGGCTTCCATCCCATTCCTTTAAGCTTCTGCCCTGAAACAAGTACAGCCAGAAGCGGTACAAACATCATGCACGCCGTGATCATCTGCGCAGCACCTGACAGAATCAGCTTCGCACTGCCATTTTCCATATTGTTGACCAGCCATACAAATATCTGAATGACATAGCCAATTCCGAAGGTAAATCCCAAATACTTAAAAAGCGTCTTGTTACTGGTATCTATTTCTGTCATATTCACTCCATTCTGTCTTTACCAAAAGACCCAACGCATCTCTTTTTCATCTATTATTTACTCTAGCAAAAGATAAGCTCTTTGTCAGCAAAAATAAACGATAATCAGAACATGTCTGCACAAGTACTCACTTTATGTGCATATTTTGGAAACTCAAAAAACTATTTGAATTTATATGTTATACTTAAAAGACACACTAGACATGAAATTAATTATGACCATAGTCATTTAAATCGTTGAGCTATTGATCAGATTCAGTTACACAGGTGATATTTATGGAAAAAGAAATCTTTAATCAGGAACAATCCCATTTGACCAAAACATACGACAAACTCCTTGAGATGAAAAAAGGCCTTGAGGATCAGATTGCCTCTCTTAACGAAAAGGCAATGGATGATAAAAATGATATCAGAGACAACATTCGTTTCGACTACGCCGATATCGAGACCACAATGGAAACTCTGACAGAGATTGAGGTTTGGAATCGTTATATAGACACTTACAATGTTGAGAGTAGTTCTCTTACCAAGCGTCTTAATACGGTAAATAAGCTCCTTGAGTCTCCCTATTTTGCCAAGATCAGTCTTCAGTTCGATCCTACAGAGGAACCTGAGAGCTACTATATTGGCCGCGCTGCCATTTCAGAAAACGGCTATGACCAGATGGTTGTTGACTGGAGATCTCCAATTGCAGAAGTTTACTACAACCAGGAGACCGGTCACACCCACTATACCGTAGAGGACAGGGAGATTCCTGTTGACCTTCAGCTCCGTCGCCAGTTCGATATTAAGAAAAACGAGCTGATTTCCTATTTTGATACACAGATTGCCATCGAAGATCCAATGCTTCTGCAGTCACTATCTCAGGCACGTTCTGACAAGATGCAGGCGATCACAGCAACAATTCAGAAAGAACAGAACACAGTTATCCGCTACCCTGACGTTCCTTTCCTTCTCGTAAACGGAATCGCAGGAAGCGGCAAAACTTCAGTACTCCTACAGCGAATTGCATATCTCTTTTACCAAAAGAGAAAGACTCTCCGCCCAGATCAGGTGTGCCTGATGACACTTAATCCTGTGTTCCGAGACTACATCGATAATGTCCTTCCAGACCTTGGCGAGACCAATCCTCTCACCATCACATGGAACGAATTCCTTGAGATGACTAACGTTCCATTTATAGAAAACGGCGTAGATTCAACAACTGCTGAGAGCCTTCAGAAGATTCATGATTGTTTACCAACACTCACACCTGAGGCCGATGACTTTTTTGACATCAAGCAGAAAGAAACTCTTGTCATGAACAAGAATGATGTTCTCTCTGTAATTAAGATGTTCAAGCAGTTCCCAATGGGCATGCGCCTGATCCAGACTGTAGCTGACGAGCTCGAAGTAAGAGCCAAGAACGCTCTTCATAATCTCGATAAAGAGGTCGAAGATGAGTCTGAAGGTTCAGCTAAATCTGATTCTGCAGAGAACAACAGAATTGAAAATGACTACGGCGGAGCGCTTCGCACCATCAAGCACTGCGGCTTTGTAAACGTCCTTCATGTAGCTAAGAGAATTCTCGGCACAGATCACATTACCGCTGCCGAATGGCTCTATACCAAGATGGAGCTCACAGGCCTTTGCGATCGCAACATGAAATACATGATGATTGACGAAGTTCAGGATTACACCAAGGCTCAGCTCATGGTATTTCGTAAGTTCTTCCCAAACGCCCGTTTCATGCTACTTGGCGACGAGAATCAGGCCATCCGCGAAGGCACTATTTCTTTTGCCGAGATAAAAGAGCTTGCTGAGGCAGACGACAAGAAATTCGTGGAACTGCCGCTTATGACCAGCTACAGAAGTTCACCGGAGATCACAGACATGTTCGCATCTCTCCTTCCATCCGAAAAGAAGATGCTGGTATCCTCCGTTCAGCGACCAGGCGAGGAAGTTTCTGTTAAGGCCTGCAAGTCAGACAAGGAATACTACGAAGAGCTTAGAAGCCTTATCAGTGACTTTGGTAAAAAAACTGGTCTCACTGCTATAATCTGCAGAAATCAGTTCAATGTAGACCGTATTGCAGAAAAGCTTGGTAAGGATGCTCCTATCATCGTTGCAGAAAACGATGCTCTTCCTAAGGAAGGCGCATTCCTCATTGATCTTCCTCTTGCAAAGGGCCTTGAATTTGATAACGTAATTCTGGCAGATGTGGATAAAGAAACTTATCCAAGTGATATTCTTGGCAAGCACTGCCTGTACACAGCAATGTCACGTGCAACTCAGCACCTGGCCATTCTTGCTAAGGGCGAGTTGTCAGAGAATCTGTAAAAAATAAGTAATTTCATATAATATAAAGCGCTCCACATCAAAGCGATGTGGAGCGTTATTTTTATAGAATCAACTTTTCAGCAAGATCCTTAAGTTCCTGCTTCCTATCATTTAGAAGAAGTATCTTATTATATTTATAGAAGGCTTCATTACCAGTTTCTCTTACAAACTTAAGACTATAAAATGCCTTGGACAGCTCAGTTAAGAAGATTACCATCTCCTGGCTTCCGGAAAGAGACTCGCTATCTCCGAAGGTTTCCTCCAGGAA
>NZ_JAFRGN010000038.1 GCF_017433805.1 Butyrivibrio sp.
TAGTATCAGTTTTATTGGGAGGGGTTATGGCAACTAAGATCAAGTCAGTTTTCTTTTGCCAGAGCTGCGGCTATGAATCATCCAAGTGGATGGGCCAGTGCCCTGGCTGCAGAGAATGGAATACATTTGTTGAGGAGACAGTTAAGCCCACTACTAAGGCCTCAGGCAAGCAGGCCAGTGGCATTAGCAGCGGCGAGTTTACTAAGCCTGTCAGTCTTTCAGAGATTGAGATGAACGACGAGGAGAGGGCTGACACTCATATCGGGGAATTCAACAGAGTTCTTGGCGGAGGACTTGTCAGAGGCTCACTTATACTTGTGGGCGGAGATCCTGGTATAGGCAAGTCTACACTTCTTTTACAGGTCGCAGGTAATCTTTCCGGAGACAAAAAAGATATCCTATATATTTCAGGTGAGGAGTCCCTTAGGCAGATCAAGCTGCGTGCAAACAGGCTGGGAAGCTTTTCTGAGAGCCTCAAGTTCCTGTGTGAGACTAACCTTTCTAATATTGAGGAAGCAATCGTCAGGACCAAGCCTGAGGTTATCATAATTGATTCAATTCAGACCATGGCTAACGAGAACGTGTCCTCTGCACCTGGAAGTGTATCACAGGTCAGAGAGTCAACGGCCGTTCTGATGCGTATTGCCAAGAGCATGAATATTACAGTATTTATCGTGGGTCATGTTACCAAGGAGGGTCAGGTTGCCGGACCAAGAGTTCTGGAACACATGGTAGATACAGTGCTGTACTTTGAAGGAGACAGGCACGCTTCCTACAGAATCTTAAGAGCAGTTAAGAACAGATTCGGTTCAACCAACGAGATTGGCGTATTTGAGATGCAGGAAAAGGGACTTGTAGAAGTTACCAATCCATCTGAGTTTATGTTGGATGGAAGACCTGACAATGCAAGTGGTTCTGTCGTAACATGCTCTGTTGAGGGAACAAGGCCGATCCTTATCGAGGTTCAGGCACTTGTAACTCATACGAATTTTGGATTCCCAAGGCGTCAGGCTAACGGAACGGATTACAACAGAGTTAACCTTCTGATGGCAGTCCTTGAAAAGAGGATTGGCCTTCAGCTGGGAGACTTTGATGCTTATGTTAATCTTGCAGGAGGAATGAAGGTGGCTGAGCCATCCCTTGATCTTGGAATCTGTCTTGCTATCATCTCAAGCTTTAAGAATAAGCCTATCAGTGATGATGTGATAGCTTTTGGAGAGGTAGGTCTTTCAGGAGAAGTAAGGTCAGTTACTATGGCTGAAGCAAGAGTTCAGGAGGCAGAAAAGCTCGGCTTTAAGACCTGTATTGTGCCTAGAGCACTTGCGGATAAGCTCAAAAAAGCTTACAAGAACATTGAAATTATAGGCGTTGCATCGGTTTCAGATGCAATGAAATTAATTTAAAAAATTTTTTTCTGTCGATTTAGACGGTATGGGCATACAAACATATTTAATCATAATTTGTTCACAATTTACAAAAAACATTTCCAATATGATTGAAGATGTGATTTTTTCTTTGGTAGAATATGTGAGTATGTTAATTATATACATGTAATTACATTGGGGAGTTGTTAAAGGTGATGTCTGGGCGAGTTGGTAAATTTTGGGCTTTAATATTTGCGGTGACCATTTTTATAGCTGCAATGGGGAGCAGCAGTGTCGTTTCGCATGCTCAGGATTTTACTGACTATAATTTGCCCGTGACTGAACCGGCGCAGCCTGCGTATGAAGAATCCGAGGGGGATTCAGAAGACGAGATATTACTAGGGGACTTAAAAGCGGATTCATTAGGATACGGAGTAGACTTTTTCATTATTATTGAAATTGGTACGACGATTCCTAATGAACCTGAAAGTCGCCCGGTTTCCGGAGAAGAGGGCGAGGTTACTGATCCGGAGCCGACAGAAGAGGTTACAGAGCCAGGAACAGGTTCAACTGAGGAAATTGTAGACCCAGTAGAACCACAAGAACCAGAACCTGCCGCTGGAGAAGGTGGCGTAGATGAACCTGCGCAGCCACAGCAGCCGGCAGTTGATGTTTCTGAGCTTGACTTCAACGTATATTCCAAGGAGCTTGAGACAGTTGTCATCGATGGCGAGGAATATGTTGGAGGATTTGTTGTAGATATTCATGACAAGGGCGGCAAGCTTCTTGCACAGCATTCTTATGGTGCCCTTGGACAGGAAATAGGATCAGCGTATATTCTTGGAGCATGTGCTACAGCTTCTGAAGAACTTACAGGAGATTCTTCAATTTTTGATCTGTCTGCTAATCAGAACAGTGGTACAGCCGTTTCTTACAAGGATCAGGTATTTTTCATAAACGTCAATTCCGCATATATCAAGAAAACAGATGAGTTTCAGGTGATTCCTCTATTGTTTAACGGTCAGGAGGTTAATGCTGGAGATATCAGGATTTCTGATGAAGGTGGTAATGTTCTTGCCAGTGTCAGCACAGTTCCCAAGGTGCACAGTAAGCAGAAGATTACTGTCACAGCAGGCACTTCTGTTCAGAATGACAGGGGACAGACTCTTACTAATACAGAGGCCATTGTAACGGATGGAAGCCTTATGAAGGGCCACAGAATTGAGGCTACTTTCATAGGAAGTCTTACAGGTCCAGGTGAATGCACCAACGAGATAAGTGATATCCATATTTATGATAGAAACGGAAGAGATGCTACAGCTTATTATGATGTAGAACTCCAAAAGGGACGACTTGTCCTTGTTGCTAATGGCTCAGAAAGCACTGCTGACAGTAGTAATACTGGCACAGTAATTACTGAGACTTTGGTACGAGATGATAGTAAGGCATCCGCTGGTAGCAGCCAGCAGGGATCAGTGAAAGATAGCTCTGATAGGGCAAGCGTTGGTACATCAGGTTCTGACAAGATCAGACTGTCAGCTGGTGACAACGAGGCTAAATCAGGCAAGATCAGTGCTACTGAGGGTGTGAGCCAGACTGATCAGAATAATGCTGGAAGTAATGGCTCAGCACAGGGCGCAGTTCTAGGTGCCAGAAGGGCAGATACCGGTGATACAAGCATGGATCCAGGGGTTAGACTTGTTCTTATAGTGCTTTGCATAATGCTAATCTCCATCATAAATATAAAAAGAAATAAAACGAATTAAAGTGTAATATTTTAATAATAAAGTGTCGATAAGATTAATGTATGAAATCTTGTTGGCACTTTTTTTGATGCCCAGGATTCGGAAAAAGTAGTTATACCAGTAGTCTACATTGGTTTGGAGGGGCGTTCATGTTCCGTAATAATATGCTTAGAAGAATATGTAAATCTATTATCTGTATTGTCATGGGAGTCATAGTTCTTTTCCCAGCATTCAAAAACAATTCATTTGCATCTAATTATTCCGATACGGTAGGTATTTCTGAGGATGCTTATCAGACTCTGCTGAAAGGAACAACCAAATATAACGGAGTTGATTATGCCGAGGACCCTAAGGATCCAAGCAGGAACTATAATCCGCTGTATTATTTCCTCAACTATGCGGATCTGCGAGCAGCTTATGGCGCCAATCCTGAGGAGCTTGTTAAGCACTGGGCTCTTCTTGGTAAAAATAAAGAGCACCGCATAGCTAACCAGCTGCTTGATAGAGGAGCGCAGGCTTATAGTAGTAAGAATGAGTATGTTGTTCCTTCCTATCAGAAGACCAAGACCAAAAAGGATGGAATGGTTGTAATTCCCAATGAGATACACAGTAATGGCGGAATGAACAGACGCCAGGAGATTGAAGCAAGGAGTATAGCGAGCCAGCTTGCTCAGGAGATATTTGATCAGGTTTCTGAAAATGGCGGCGGAACTCAGATTGAGATGGTTGCATATGCAAATGGTATCGTGAGAGCCTATTGCGATGCTGGAACCTATACTACAGAAGGAAAGTTATACAGAACAGCTTATGGAGTGTTTGTAGCACATGAGTATTCCTGCGCTGGATCCACTAGAGCGTTGGGACTTATTTTGGACTACCTTGATCAGATCATGACCGATATCACCAATGATCCTGAGGATGAAAGAACGTACCCTCCACTTAAGTGGGTGCATGTAAATGCCAACACCTGGAATGATCAGTGGTGCCAGATTGTATGCGATAACCACGAGGCCTATGCCGATCCAATCACAGCTCAGTCTGGATATGGCAAGCATCCAAGTGCAGGTGGTAAGAAGCAGGATGTCAGAAGCTATTACAGCTATGCAAACGAAAATGACGTTGTAAACACAAGGCCACCTCTGGTTGATGGTCCTACAACTGGCTACAAGATTACTGAAAATAAGCCTAAGAATTCTAATTCTATGAGTGGCCAGACAGACAGTTATTACAACAAATACAACAAGAAGTAAAAAATGCTATTAAGAAATTTAGATATCGCTCCGATAAAAGATTTCGAGGAAAAGATTTGAGAAAAAATATTGTTAGGAAGGCCAAAAAACATATAAAGAATACGGTAGCTCTTTTACTGACTGTAATTATGACAGTTTCTCTCTCAACGACAGTCAGGGCTAGTGGCTATGGCTATAGTACCATAGATTCTACTACCTTTAAGAGTAACTATAAGATCACTTCAATCCACATTGGCAGTGATGTTATGGATATTACCAGCAATGCTTTTTGGAATCTTAACAATCTTAAATCAATAACCGTAAGCGAGAACAATCCGTTTTATGCATCATACAGCGGATGCCTGTACGACAAGTACTACACAGAGCTTTTGTGCTATCCGCCTGCACTTGGCGGAACCTATATTCCAACGACTGTTGTGAGCATTGGCAAGAATGCACTGCATGGAGTTCCGGAGAAGCTTAAGAGCCAGATAAGAGATGTTGTTGATAATCAGGCTCAGGGGAACTGGATGGAAGATGATATTCCTGGTTCGCACTTTGTCCATGTGGATGGAACCATCAAGTGGAAGACGGAGGATGGATCGATAGTTTCACCGACATCCAATGTTATGAATCTTGCAGCACAGATAGTTGCGAATAGTACAAGCGGTGACATGACTCAGGCTCAGCAGTTGGAAGCGGCTTTTAGTTATCTTTCAGCTTATGTTTCTTACGAGAGAAGCCTTGATGAGCCAAGCGGAGATTGGACTAAGGAATATGCTTCCAAGACAATGGCAACCAGAAGAGGTAACTGTTATGGCTACGCTGCTTCTTTTGCCTATATTGCCAAGGGACTTGGATATGACGCAAGAGTATGCACAGGAACAGTAACTTCAGCTCTCGGCGGTAGAACAGATCACGCTTGGACGGAAGTTAAGATGAAGAACAAATGGTACATCTTTGATGCAGAGATGCAAAACGCCAAAGGTTCTGGCTACTACAAGCAGACGAGCGCTTCTTACCCGGCTGGACCAATTGAGACGCTTGAAAACTATGCTGTTGAGTTTTGACAAATAGGATAAAGATTTTGTTTTTTACATGGAGGTTCAATGAACAGATTACTTAGAATTACAATAGCTGTTGCAGGCACTGTCCTGGGAGTTTTCGTACTTAATATACTGCTGTTTAGTTTTTTACCAGCATATCATAATGCACTAGAGGGAGCAGTTGCCAGAGACAGGAATATTCCAGTGATCACAGTAGATGGCAGGAATGGTGAGGCTATTATCCAGAATAATGACAGTGCTGATCAGATGGTTACAGCTGTTCAGATAGAAGAGACAGAAACAGAAATGATTCCTCTTTCATCAGAAGCTCCTAAGGACAGCCGTTCTTTGGCTGAGGATGAGAACTTCGACGCCAAGATAGAGGGAGATGGTCCTCAGATCATTGATAAGGAGTACCACGAGGACTGCGGAACTGGCAAGGGATACTGGGTTATCAAGTATGCCGATGGAAGCACAAGCGTGGAACAGTAAAGAGACCTGATTATTAAGAATTATAAAGAAAATTATAAGACTTTGTTAATACTTTGAATGCTCAAGGGGTGTTAATATTATGGTGAAGAAATGGATGTCTTTTCGTAGATGCCACAGGAGTGTTTAGTATGCATCAGGTTACTTATATTTCTTATGGGGAAGGAACAGTCGATATTGTCCTTGATTCAACCAGCCTAACTGAAGTATCTGCGCCAGAATTCAGGTTTGGAGACTATTCTAAGGTTGTTACTTCCTGTTTTACCCAAAAGGAACTTGATAGAATAAGTAAAGGTGATAATGCGGAACTCACCTTTTATTTTGTTGTTTCGGATGAAGCAGAGAGTGAGGCTGTTTATGGCGAGTACAGCAGTGCCATCGAGGAAAATGAAGTTGTTCTGGGTAAGCTGAATGAAGGAATATACGTTGACATAGATGCAACCAAGACTTTTGAAAATGGCGAGGCAGTTCCTCTGGCAAATATGTCATCTGATATTGATCTTCAGGTTGATATCCCTCTTTATCTTGTAAACGAAGACAGAGCATACTATTATCTGACCAACAATATGGGAGAGTACGAGCTTTTTGAGGACTCTACGCCGGATGCGGATGTTTTGACTGTCAATACTGATACACTGACTTCCGGACTTATCCTTTATCAGGATAGCATGGAGAGTCTGGTGGACCGTAGCAAGAAGGGGGCAACTATAAGTCTTCAGCATGTTTTCATTGGCGGAATAGTGTGTCTTATAGCGCTTTGGTTCTTTATTGATTTTTTCCATAGGAATCCCAGACAGTAGAAGATTTTCCTAAGATGGGAAATTTTATTATCTTCTTTTTTTGATGTTTTTATGATAAGATATCTCTTGTTGTTAAATTTAGCTTGTTTTGCTTAATATAACGTGGGGCGTAGTTATGAAAAAGAAAATGGTCTGCTATATTGTTATGGCAGCATTGATGCTTTCTCTTTTGGTGGGGTGTTCTAGTGAAAAAATATCAGATTCCACTCCGGAATCTGTGGCATATAGTTCATACAGTGATGTTAAGATTGGTATTTGTATTTATCAGCTTGCTGACAATTTTATGTCCCTTTTTAGCAATGAACTAGTCAGTTACCTTGTATCAAAGGGTTTTTCCAGAGATAATATCATACTTCTCGGCAGTGCCAACAATGATTCTGTGCAGCTTTCTCAGGTGGAGGAGCTGATTGCAGGAGGTGCCAAAGCGCTTATAATCAACCCTGTTAATTCATCTGTAGCTCATTCGATTACTGATTTGGCTGCTTCTCATAATATTCCACTTGTCTATATCAACAGAGAACCAAGTGGCGATGAGGAGAACAGATGGGAGAGCTATCAGCTTGATGTCTGCTATGTTGTCTGTGATGCCAGACAGTCTGGGATCTATCAGGGAGAGCTGCTCCTTACGCTTGGCAATAAGGCTCTTGATAGAAATGGTGATGGCAAGATTCAGTATTTCATGATCGAAGGTGCTCCTGAGAATATCGATGCTGGCTATAGAACTCTTTATTCTGTATCAACACTCAAGAATGCTGATTTACAGCTTGATTGCCTCCTTGATGAAGTAGGTAACTGGGACTGCGCTACAGCTCAGCTTATAGTCAGAAAAGGCATCAAGGAAGGCTTGATTCCTGAGGTTATCATCTGCAACAATGATGCAATGGCCCTTGGCGCAATAGAGGCAGTAGAGCAGGCTGGTCTTAAGCCAGGAGAAGATGTCTATGTCGTAGGCGTCGATGCCCTTCCGGAAGCAATAGAGATGGTTCAGGAGGGTAAGCTCCTCGGAACTGTCTACAACGACTATGTATTACAGTCTCACCTCGCTGCAGATGCAGCAATCAACTACCTTCAGGGTAATGGCAACGAGCACTACATTGGCTGTGACTATGTGAAGGTTAACAGAGACAACGCCCAGGACATCATTGATGCGATCAATAATAAGAAGTGATGTATTGTGCTACACAGGTGCCGATGCTGTCGACCTCCTTCCTTTTGAGATTAGCCTGTGTGCGCGATATATGATATACAGATGTGCTGAAATAAGTTTTGGTTGATTTTATATTTTTGCCGTTATATAATGGAAAACGTCGTCGGGGTGTGGCTCAGTTGGTAGAGCACTATCTTAGGGAGGTAGGGGCCGCGTGTTCGAATCACGTCACTCCGATTTGCGCGTAAAGTGAGCTATGCGAGCAAAACAAAGCGGACAGCAGTTTGAGTTTACTCAAGAACTGCTGTCCGTTTTGTTTTACTCATACGGCGAACGCCGCGACAGCGAGGAACAGGCGAAGCGGTTCCGAGCCTGTCGGCATAGCTCACTTCTAGCTGTTTTGGACTGTTTGGCGCTATTTTGGGCGACGGTGCGATGGTATTGCAATTACGGCGGGCATGATGTATGATGACTTCTGGCAATTAGTTCGAAATAAAGCTAAGAATTACGTCTTGAATTCTGTTTTATTCAAAACTACAGTAGCTCGTTTCTAGAGTTACTGCTAGATTTCCAAATTTCAAATTATTATAGTAGCGGAGAGGATTTTTGGCTACGGCTATTTTCTATAGTTTTGCTTTTTAGACGTAAGCTGACTTGAGTGTTACTGCTGTGGTGGGATTGTTGAAGTTTAGGCAGTAATTCATGGGAAAATAATACTTTTCATAAGCGGGGTGCTTACTATATTTTTGTTGATTTTAGCAATTAGGCAGTAGCAAGTTTTTTGGCATACTGTTGCGAAATGAAAATAGAAAAACTAGACGTAAAAAGATACTTAATACAAGAAAGGAATTATCTAAATAATGACAGATGTTAATAAGAACCTTCAGGAGAGACTTTCGGAGGTAGAATCTCTTCTTCAGGTTGCTGATAAGAGGCTTAAAAGCTATAAAAATCTAGAAGAGGGGACTCTCCGAGTTACGGAGAGTCATGGCTGTCCGCAGTATCATTTTCGAAAGAAAGGTAGTGATAATGAGCAGTATATCCCTGCGTATGAGAAGGATAGAATTGCGTTGTTGGCGCAGAGGGACTATGACGAGAAAGCATATAAAGCTTTACAGGACATGCAAAAGAGAATTATTAAGTTTATTAGAGGCTTTGATGATGATTCGATTGAGCATATTTATGAAAGAATGTGTAATGGACGTAAGAGATTTGTTAATCCAATAGTGCCTACTAAAGAAATGTTTATAGAAAGGTGGATGGAAAAGCATAATGGTGGCGAGAATACTTATGGGGAGGCTACTGAGTTCAAGACAATTCGCGGAGAATACGTAAGATCTAAGTCCGAGAAAATACTTGCGGATTATTTCTATACAAACCATTTACCTTATCAGTACGAGCCGCGTTTTGAGCTTGATGATTACAGGAATAAATATCCGGATTTTGTTCTTTTAAATGTGCGCAAGAGAAAAACTATTTACTGGGAACATTTAGGACGAGTTGGAGAATTGGATTATGCCACAAGAAATTTCGCAAAGCTCATGGATTATGAAAAGAATGGGCTTATTATAGGAGATAATTTGATTGTAACGATGGAAACTTTGGAACGACCTCTGGATATTACAATTGTTGAAGAAAAGGTAAGATTGTTCCTTTTGTAATAAAAAAATATGTTGGTATTGGAACATATAATGGTAGCTCTTGTGTGTAAGTAGGCTGCTTTTTTGATACAATGGTTAGAATAATAGTTTTTCAGGGGATTGGAGGAGAAGTATGAAATTCGGACCAATTACAGTAAAAGACAAGCTTGGCAGAGACATCATTCTGAGGAATGCTGAGCCTTCTGATGCAGAAGACCTTATAAAATACCTGAAAGTAACGACTGCGGAGACACCATATCTGATCAGAGAGCCTGATGAAGTCACAATTACAATAGATCAGGAAAAGAACTTCATCCAAGGCAGAATTGATTCCGACCGTGAGCTTATGCTGATTGCCACAATAGACGGTAAGCATATCGGCAATTGCTCACTCATGGGAATTGGTGGCTATCGAAGATACAGACATAGATGTGATGTTGCTATAGCTCTCTATCAGGAATACTGCGGAACGGGAATCGGTAAACTAATGATGGAGACAGTTCTTGATGTTGCAAGAAGATGCGGCTATGAGCAGGCTGAGCTAGAGGTTATAGCTGGTAATAACAATGCCATTGCTCTATACGAGAAGCTTGGCTTTAGGAAATATGGGGGATTTCCGGATAATATGAAATATGCTGACGGGACTTATGTTGATGCCTGGTGGATGATGAAAAAACTGTGATTTATGTGGTCAGAAAGAAGAACATAAGTATTGATGTTTTGGTCATCGAAAACCAGTAATAAAGATAAATCACGCAATATTTGAGCAGTGCACGATTCGTAATGAAGAGTGCACTGCTTTTAATTTACGTATAATGAGTTGAGGCATTTAGATAGTGTAGTATATAAATATATAAATATAGAAA
>NZ_JAFRGN010000039.1 GCF_017433805.1 Butyrivibrio sp.
GCTCCACTAGGTTTGTTTAAATCCGAATATACCCAGTTAATTTGGGGTCTTAGCTCAGCTGGGAGAGCATCTGCCTTACAAGCAGAGGGTCACAGGTTCGAGCCCTGTAGGCCCCACTCACGCGATATGCTCGATGCATATCGCGTATTTTTTACCAGAACTTAATATGGTAAATGCCGGCGTGGCGGAATAGGCAGACGCCCGGGACTTAAAATCCCGTGGGTAGTGATACCCGTACCGGTTCGACCCCGGTCGCCGGCATTAAATAGAAAGAGAAACGTAAGTGATTACGTTTCTCTTATTTTTTGTTATAAATACTTTAATACATATTTAAGAATACAAACTAGCGGAATATAGTATCATTTATTGTAGAATATTATATTTATTTATAACTATGTCTACAAGGAGGAATGCTATGGCTGAAAAGATGAATAACATATTTCGCAAAGCTCTGATAGTAGCATTTTGTCTTGTTGTTGCATGTACTAGTAGCGGATATGCTGCGGATACTGGAGTAAAGGTGGACGCCACTGATAGTGTTGTAGATTTTGAACATAGTCTTGATGATTACGAACCGGCCAAGAAGAAATATAATTTCTACTTTACTTATAAGATAGTTCATCCGTGGTGGGATGCTGTTGCGCTTGGAATGGAGGATGCTCAGAAGAAGTATCTTGAAAAGGGCATAGTTATTACTTATGAGTATATGGCCCCAGATGCAGCTTCCTACGAGGATCAGACTAAGAGATTATTACAGGCTCAGGAAGGTAATTACGATGTAATTGGAGTAGACGTGGCAGATGAGGAGAAGATATCTCCTGTACTGGATAAAATGGTGGCTTCAGGCAATAAGGTCATGACTTTTTCCAGCTCTGATGCAGCTCCTGATTGTAAGAGGATTGCATACGTAGGAAATACTCATAACTATCAGGATGGAGTAGACTTAACAGAAGCGTTATGCAAGAAGCTTGGCTACAAAGGTAAGATAGGAATACTTGTTGGAAGCTACGGAGCTCCATGTCATGAAGACAGAGCAAAGGGAGCAAAGGATACTATTGCCAAATATAAAGATATGGAAATAGTAGCAGTTGAGTATGATATGGACTTCATCGATAAGGCCTATGAACTGGCTGTAAAGATGCTTAAGGATAATCCTGATATTGCAGGCTTTGTATGTTGTAATATGAGTAATCCTGTTGGGGCAGCCAGAGCAGTTACAGAGCTTGGAAGTAAGGCAGTGATCGTAGGAATGGATCATGATCAGGAGGCTCTTAATTATCTCAAAGATGGTGTTATCTATTGTCTTGGAGTACAAGACTGCTATTCTATTGGTTTTGATACATTGCAGGTTGCTGTAAAAATCGCAGATGGAAATTTACCAGGAGATCTTTTCCCGGACAAGACTGATGAAAGTACAACCATTATCTACCAGGATGATGCTGTGCCTATGCTTGAGGTCTTGTATGGAGATGTTTCACAATGAAAAGAAAGAGGATTACTGAAAAGGCAGTGACTATAACTGCGGCGATAGGAAGTGCTCTTATCATGGTAATGGTAATCGCCAATACGTATTGGGCTTCTAAACAGGCTATTTCGTCTACAAATCAGGCTGTGTCTGCTGTAAGTGCGTTTTATCTTGAATCTATGGCAGACAGACGTGCCAAGACAATTACAAACCTGATCAATAATAATTTTGACTATATGGAAAAGGCTGTAAGCGTCATAGATGGCGAAAAGATAGAATCTCAGGATGATCTTCGAGAGGCAATTGGAAGAATGAAGAGGCTGTTGTCTCTTAATCGTTTTGCGCTTGTTGATGAGGATGATATTGTTTATACGCAGTATACTACATATACAGGCGGTAGCAGACATCCGTTCCTTGCGAAGAAGAGTTTGGATAGCAAAATGATAAGTACTGTCTTTGTTTATGGTTCATCCATTGATCTTTGTCTGGCAATCCCGGTAGATATAAAGATAATGGACAAAAAGTTTAAAGCCTGTTTTGTTCAGATAGATATTAACGATATAGTTGAGCTGCTTGCTTTTGATGATCAGGAAAGTACGAATTTTGCGCTGTATTCTACAAATGGTGGAAATATTTCTGAGACAGAGCTTGGTCCGCTTATCGGGACAGAGAATATTTTTAATGCTACAAAAGAGAATGTTTCTGAGGAAAAGTGGAATTCATTTCGTGATGATTTCGCAAATAATAAAAGAGGAACACTGACTTTTACTATAAATGATGTAGTGGATACTATATGCTACGAGCCTGTGCCTGACACCGGTTGGGAGCTGGTTGTAATGATCCGCGAGAGTGTTATTCAGGATCAGATTCAGGAGATCAGTGAAAAGAGTCTTCTTACTAACCGCATTCAGATATTATCCCTGCTTGTAGTAGCTACCATTTTCTCAGCTATATTATTCTACATGATAAGGCGTGTTGCTAACGAAAAACTGGATGAAGAAAAAGAGAACAGCAAAGCCTTTAGGAGTATGGCAAATACTGACTCAATGACGGGAGTCAGAAATAAGCACGCTTATATGGAGACAGAATCCCAGTTAAATAACAGGATTCGAGAAGGAACTATTGATAAGCTTGCACTTGTTGCATGTGACATAAATGGTCTTAAATATGTCAATGATACAAAAGGACATGCTGCTGGTGATCAACTTATCAAGGAGGCAAGTGCTCTTATTTGCGATATTTTTTCCCATGGGTCAGTATATAGAACTGGTGGTGATGAGTTCGTAGTTATTTTGATGGGAAAAGGATACGATACGAGGGATGAAATAATTGCAGCCTTTGATAGGCAGGTAGAAGAAAATATCAAGAAAAATAAGGTTGTTATTTCCATTGGCTGTTCAGTGCTTCACCCTGAGGATGAGCAACTGCATGATATATTCGAAAGAGCGGATCATATTATGTATGAGCGCAAAAAAGAATTAAAGAGCATGGGAGCAAGAACAAGAGAATTTGATGAATCCAAAACGCAGCAGTAAAGATAATTAGAATCCTATTAAAGGAATAAAGAGAGAAGCAGCGATGCTTCTCTTTTTTGTTGTGCTGATATATCATGAATCTGTATGGAGAGGTAAAAAAATGATAATTCAATCCGGATCAAGGACAGACATACCAGCTTTTTATTCTGAATGGTTTGCCAACAGATTAAAGGAAGGCTATGTCTATGTCAGAAATCCATTTAATATGACATACATAACTAAATACGATCTTAATCCTGCAGTAGTAGATCTCATATGCTTTTGTTCCAAGAATCCTAAGCCTATGCTGGAGCATTTGGAGTTGTTAAAACCTTATGGGACGTACTGGTATGTGACAATTACAGGTTTTGGAAGGGACATAGAGCCAAATGTTCCTGATTCCATGGAAGTGGTAGAGACCTTCAAGAGGCTTTCGGAATTTGCCGGCGTGGATTCCATGGGATGGCGCTATGATCCTATTTTCCTTGATGAGAAGTATACCAGAGACTATCATCTGGAACAGTTTGATAAGATAGCCAGAGCTCTTGATGGATACACAGAGACTGCTGTTATCAGCTTTATTGATCTGTATCAGAAGGTAAAAAAGAACTTCCCGGAAGCCAAGGTTGTGGAAAAAGAGGACAGGCTCTACCTTGGAGAGCATATGGTCCAAATAGCCAAGGAGAATGGAATGGTTCTTAGGCCCTGTGGTGAGGGGACAGAGCTTGAAAGATTCGGAGCAGATTGCAGCGGATGCATGACTCAGCCTATTTATGAAAAGGCAATTCACAATACTATGGTATTCCCTAAGGGTAAAGGAGCCAGAGCTTCCTGTGCATGTTATCTTGGCGGTGATATAGGAATGTACAACACCTGCCTTCATATGTGCAGATATTGCTATGCCAATTATGATGCGAAAACGGTATTAGATAACCATGCTAATCATGACCCACATTCACCTCTTCTTATTGGCAATGTAAGACCAGAGGATGAGATTCATAAGGCAGAGCAAAAGAGCTGGATAGATGGGCAGTTAAAACTAATTTGGTAAGTTCTATTCACCTGCTGACGGGACGCTTGTATCTCTTTTCCTGACAGTGTTGTGACTTTTGAAATAAAGTTTTAAAGGAGGGGCAAAGTGCTCCTCCTTTAATTTAATGTATGGCAGTGATAGCGGTTTTTTCTACTGATCAATCATAAAAATACAATCTGCGACAAAAAAAATGCAATCTGCGACATTTGCTATATATGAAATATTTTTTCATGCTAGATTATAATTGTAAGAAATATATATGTCTTCTTTTTTAAGAGGAGCTTAGTATGGAATTTAAGTACGACAATGAAGGCAATTTAATAGTTCCGGAGAATCACTGCTGTGAACATTGGGAGCCGGATGATGGGGCGTTGGTACCTATGAGAGAGTGTTGGTGTTGTAAATGGTCTAAATTTAGGGCAGACAACAGCGATCTTAGTAGTGACAGCATAGGTGTCTGCAGCTACATCGGAAACAGAGCAGAGTTAGCAGAGCAGGAAGTTAATTAAGTTATCCGTGTTGACCAGTAGAGGTATTGATATGACTCAAGGGAATAAGGTTAAACTTCAAATTCAATTATTCGGAGGCCTTTCAATAAACTACGAGGGAAGGAATATTTCCATCGGTAAGAATAAGACTTCCAAATACATACAGCTGTTAGAGATTGTGTGGCTGAGTGGTCCACAGGGTGTGTCAAGGGATAGCCTTGTAAATACTCTTTACGACAGAGAAGAGCAGTCCAATATCAACAACAGTTTTAACAATCTGATCTATCAGATGCACAAGCAGCTGAAGAAATCAGGACTTCCAGAGTGTGAATATATCGTCAACAAAGATGGATATTTTTACATAGATGACGAGGTAGAGGTTGAGTCTGATGCTGGAAGCTTCATGATGAACGTTATGCAGGCAAGACAGGCTACTGATCCTGCCGAAGAAATGATGTACTACAGAGCAGCGTTTGATCTCTACAGATCAGAACTTCTCCCTGAGTTATCTACGCAGGAATGGGTTATCATCAAGAGCGTACAGCTTCAGAAAATGTATTCTGAATGCGTGGTTGCACTTGGTGAATATTATGAAAAGAGAAAAGATTTTGATGCTACCTACAAAGTATATAAGAAGGCAGCAGATCTTTATCCTGATGATGAGTGGCAGATTGGTGAAATAAATGCCCTTATCGGAATGGATAACTATAAAGAAGCGTATAGAATCTATGATGAGACAGTAAGATATTATACTGATGAGCTTGGAATCACTCCAAGTAACGATCTTCTTGAATGTTACGACAAGATGAGCAGGCAGATCACAAATATGCCTAGCAAGATTCTACAGATCAGAGATGATATTCTCGAGAGACGTGTGAGCATTTCCAGAAATGAAGGCATTGCGTATGACTGCTCATACCCAAGCTTTATAGATGCATATCATATCCTTAGCCGCAACATGGAGAGAAGTGGCCAGTCCGTTTATATGATGCTTCTTACACTTGTTGATTATGAGGGTAAAAAGATTGCGAACCAGAACAAGCTTGAGATCAGAGGTAAGCTACTTCAGGAGGCAATTTCAATTACTCTTAGACAGGGTGATACATACTGTAAGTATTCTTCTTCACAGTTTCTTTTACTCCTTGTTGGTACCAGCAAAGAGAGCTGCAAGATTGTTTACAGAAGAATTCTCAACAAGTACAAAATGCTCGCTGGTCCAAGAGCTGAGATTGAGTACAGTGTAGTTTCACTTGCTGATCTGCCTGAGAAGCTGGCAGTTGGCGAATAAATATGGAATAAACACAATAGGGGGTTATTGTGGTTTTCACTATGAGGGTTCCGCGTGGCGTTATGCTACGCGGAATTTTGGGCTCTTACAAAAACTTTATATTTACTTCATACATCATTCAAAGAATCTTGGTATACTATGATTAGGACTATGCGTTAGAAAGGATGTGAAGTCTATGGCGCTGAACCATAAAGACTATTCTAAGATAGATTTTACCAAACTGACCGATGATATGGACGATATAGAGGAACTGGAAGAACTCGATGGTCTCGTAGACATCAAAGATATTTCATCTGATGAAATAGAGAAGATCCTCAGAATGAAGGATCAGGTTAAAGACTTTCAGATTTTGATGATGAAATATGAATGTGCGTTATCAGAAGTCAGAACCAAACTTGATGTACTGAATAAAGAATTATCACTGAGAAACAACCGAAATCCTTTTGAATCAATCAAGATGAGGATTAAGACCCCAGTTAGTATTTACAAGAAACTTCGTGGCAGAAACATTGATTTTACCCTTGAGAATGTCAGAAACAGCTTGTCAGATATAGCGGGAATCAGAGTCATCTGTTCTTTTGTTGATGATATTTATATGCTGGCTGATTGCCTTGCTCAGCAGGATGACATTACAGTTCTGCAGCGCAAGGACTATATTGAAAATCCCAAGGACAGTGGATACAGAAGCCTTCATCTTATCATTGAGATACCAATCTTCCTTACTCAGGAAAAAGAGTATATGAAGGTTGAGGTTCAGTTCAGAACCATTGCGATGGATTTCTGGGCCAGCCTGGAACACAAGATGAAATATAAAAAGAATATCGAGAATCAGGAAGTTATTTCTGATGATCTTAAGTTTAGTGCTGACCTTATCAATCAGTTAGATCTTCGAATGCAGCAGATTCGTGAGAAGATTGATGCAAGTGAAGATGCACAGTATTAAAAAATAAACTGAGTACTTTCTATATATTTATCATATAGAAGATACTCAGTCTTTCTTTTGACATATTATTGATTTATTGGCAGCGCCAGTCTATATAATCAGTTCTGCGCTGTCCATCTGCCGCTGGCACCACATGGAAGAACAAGTCCGTTGCTCTTAACTGGAAGACCAATCTCCTGAGCCTCAACAGTTCCCTTATGGATTGGATCGAGAACAGTGTGAAGCATGTATGAAAGAACTGCTGGCTGAAGTCCTGTTGTGTATGAGTTGATCAGGAAGAAGAGAGGTTCATCGGACAAAAGCTGAGATGTGAGCTGAACAAATGGGAAAACAGATTCCTCGATTTTCCGGATCTCGCCCTTAGGTCCACGACCATAGGATGGAGGATCCATGATGATACCATCATATTTGTTGCCACGTCTGATTTCTCTTTCTACGAACTTAACACAGTCATCTACCAGATATCTGATAGGCGCATCAGCAAGTCCTGAAGAAGCAGCATTCTCTTTGGCCCAGCCGACCATTCCCTTGGAAGCATCCACGTGAGTTACGCTTGCGCCTGCCTTTGCTGCTGATACTGTAGCTCCACCTGTGTAGGCGAAGAGATTAAGAACTTTGATAGGTCTGTTTGCTTCCTTTATTAATGAAGAGAACCAATCCCGGTTAGTAGCCTGCTCAGGGAAAAGACCTGTATGCTTAAAGCTGAATGGCTTCAGATTAAAAGTAAGCTCCTTGTAGCCAATGGACCATTCTTCAGGAAGGTTTTTGAATTCCCAGTCACCGCCGCCTTTGTTGCTACGGTGATAGTGGCCATTCCACTTCTTCCAGCCAAAATGCTTTTTCTCTGTATTCCAAATGACCTGGGGATCTGGACGAACCAGCATATAGTCGCCCCAGCGCTCAAGCTTCTCACCGCTTGAAGTGTCTATTACTTCATAATCTTTCCATCCGTCTGCAATCCACATATTCGAATTCCTTCCTTAATATTTGAGATTATAAACTGTTAATAATTGTTTATAGTTTGATAATAGTCATTCTGAAAGTATTGTGATATCATCTGTACTTGGGTCTGGCAGTAAAAGTGATACCAGCTGCTCAATCTTGTTTCTACTATATTATATAGTAAATTTTGAGACAACGAATCACATTTTACTACTTAAGGGAGTTTAAGTCATTAAGTAAGACTATGGATTTGGTAAAAGATTAAAAAAGATCAAGAAATCCAGTCGAAAAACGCTGATTTTGTGATAAAAGTGATTAATTTTAAAAAAGTTGTTGCATATCAGACCGAAATGATTTATACTCAATAACGCTGTGACATGATAGCTATGAAGCGTGAGGTTGCTGCTTATCCAGTTGAGCAGGTTTTCCGTGGAGCGAATGTCTAGAGGCCGGTTACAAAGGCCAAACAAACTGACGACAAGTCACTGTACAGTAAATTGAAGTCTGCCGACTAACCCAAGGCAGAAACGACGTGTAGAAGTATGAGCCTTATTATGTATTGAGGATCATGACACACACGGGAGAGTGTACAGTCACCGCTTGTCGTACTTAATTCAAACAGTGCGAAAAGGAGGCGACTTTTTTTATGGCAACTCAGGTAATGAGAATCACACTTAAGGCTTATGATCATCAGCTTGTTGATGCATCTGCCAAGAAGATTATCGAGACAGTCAAGAAGAACGGATCACAGGTTTCTGGACCAGTTCCACTTCCTACTAAGAAGGAAGTTGTTACTATCTTAAGAGCTGTTCACAAGTATAAGGATTCTAGAGAGCAGTTCGAGCAGAGAACACACAAGAGACTTATCGATATCATTACACCAACATCTAAGACAGTTGAGGCTCTTCAGAGACTCGAGATGCCAGCTGGTGTAAACATCAATATCAAGATGAAATAATAACCGATAAGGTTGTTATTATAAAGAAACAATCGATTCACCTCTACTAGTATGATGCGAGACGCATGATGCCGTGACAACTGGAGAATTGCAAATGGCAATTAAAGCGACATTGCGAACGAAGTAAGCATCCGCTGTAGACGTAATAAGGAGGTAAAACACATGAAGAAGGCTATTTTAGCTACTAAGGTCGGAATGACCCAGATCTTCAAAGAAGATGGTTCACTGGTTCCTGTAACTGTTCTTCAGGCAGGACCATGCGTAGTAACTCAGATCAAGACAGTTGAGAATGATGGTTACAGCGCAGTTCAGGTTGGATTTGTTGACAAGAAGGAAAAGGTTGTTAACAAGGACAAGAATGGTAACAAGACAATCTACCACCGTCACGGTGCAACAAAGGCTGAGCAGGGACATTTCAAGAAGGCTGGAGTTTCTTGCAAGAGATATGTAAGAGAGTTCAAGCTTGAGAACGCTGCAGAGTATGCACTTGGTGCAGAGATTAAGGCTGATGTTTTCGCTGAAGGCGATAAGATTGATGCAACAGCTATTTCAAAGGGAAAAGGATTCCAGGGTGCTATTAAGAAGAATGGTCAGCACAGAGGACCTATGGCACACGGTTCCAAGTTCCACCGTCATCAGGGTTCTAATGGTTCAAGTTCAGATCCTAGCCGCGTATTCAAGGGCAAGGGAATGCCTGGTCACATGGGCAGTGTAAAGGTAACAGTTCAGAATCTTGAGGTTGTTAGAGTAGATGCTGACAAGAATCTTATTCTTGTAAAGGGCGCTATTCCTGGACCTAAGAAGGGACTTGTTACAATCAAGGAAACCGTTAAGGTTGTAGGCTAATAGAACGCGAAAGGAGGAACCATACAGATGGCTAATGTATCTGTTTACAATATGGAAGGCAAAGAAGTTGGCAAGATCGATTTAAACGATGCTATCTTCGGAGTTGAAGTAAATGAACATCTCGTACACATGGCTGTTCTTCAGCAGCTCGCTGATAACCGCCAGGGTACACAGAAAGCAAAGACACGTTCTGAAGTTTCCGGAGGCGGAAGAAAGCCTTGGAGACAGAAGGGAACAGGTCATGCTAGACAGGTATCTATCAGAGCACCTCAGTGGAAGGGCGGCGGAGTTGTATTCGCTCCAGTTCCAAGAGATTACTCTTTCAAGATGAACAAGAAAGAGAAGAGAGCTGCTCTTAAGTCTGCTCTTACAGATAAGGTTCAGAACAACAGCATCGTTGTTGTTGACGAGCTCAAGTTTGATGAGATCAAGACAAAGAGATTCGCAGAGGTTATGAACAACCTCAAGGCTACACGTAAGGCACTTGTTGTACTTGCTGACAACGATCAGAACGTAGTACTTTCTGCAAGAAACCTTGCTGAGGCTAACACAACACTTACAAACACACTTAATGTGTATGATATCGTAAACGCTAGAACACTCGTCCTTACAAAGGATGCAGTTGCAAAGATTGAGGAGGTGTATTGCTAATGGCAGCATTACAGTATTATGACGTAATCCTTAAGCCAGTTCTTACTGAGAAGAGCATGAACGGCATGGCAGAGAAGAAGTACACTTTCCTTGTTAATCCTGAAGCTAACAAGACACAGATCAAGGAAGCTGTAGAGAAGATGTTCGAAGGAACAAAGGTTGCTAAGGTAAACACAATCAACGCCGCTGGTAAGAGAAAGAGACGTGGCATGATCGTTGGTTTCACAGCTAAGACTAAGAAGGCAATCGTTCAGCTGACAGAAGACAGCAAGGACATCGAGATCTTCCAGGGACTCTGATAAATGCACACGACCGCACAAGGAAGCGGTCGGCGCGACGAATCATCATAGATGATTCGATGTAACAATAACTATACGCACGAATCCAGAGTGAGTCCGGGATTCAAATGAGAATTCATTCGATGCGTGATAAATAAAAAGGAGAAATAATCATGGGAATTAAGAAATATGGCCCATATACCCCATCCAGAAGAAACATGACTGGATCAGATTTCTCAGAGATCACAAAGTCAACTCCTGAGAAGTCCCTCATTGTTTCAAAGAACAGCAAAGCTGGTCGTAACAACCAGGGTAAGATTACTGTTAGACATCGTGGATGCGGCGGCAGAGTTAAGTACAGAATCGTAGATTTCAAGAGAAACAAGGACGATATGCCTGCAAAGGTTATCGGAATTGAGTATGATCCAAACAGATCAGCTAATATCGCACTTATCCAGTACGAGGATGGCACAAAGGCTTATATCCTTGCACCTAACGGATTAACAGATGGCATGACAGTTATGAACGGTGCTAACGCAGAGATCCGTGTTGGTAACTGCCTCCCACTTTCACAGATTCCTGTCGGTGAAAATGTACACAACATTGAGCTTTATCCTGGAAAGGGTGGCCAGATGGTTAGATCAGCTGGTAACGCTGCTCAGCTTATGGCTAAAGAGGGTAAGTATGCAACACTTCGTCTTCCTTCAGGCGAAATGAGAATGGTTCCTATCGAGTGCCGTGCAACAATCGGTGTTGTAGGAAATGGTGATCACAACCTTATTAACTATGGTAAAGCTGGTCGTGTTCGTCACATGGGTATCCGCCCAACAGTTCGTGGTTCTGTTATGAACCCTAACGACCATCCACACGGTGGTGGTGAAGGTAGAGCACCTATTGGACGTTCTGGTCCTAGCACACCATGGGGTAAGCCAGCTCTTGGTTATAAGACACGTAAGGCTAAGAAGGCTTCTAACAAGCTGATCGTAAGAAGAAGAAACGGTAAGGCTATCAAATAAGGAGGAATAAAATGTCTAGATCACTTAAAAAGGGACCTTTTGCAGACGCAAGCCTGCTTAAGAAGATAGATGCTATGAACGCTGAGGGCCAGAAGCAGATTGTTAAGACATGGTCACGTCGTTCTACAATTTTCCCGTCTTTTGTTGGACACACAATTGCTGTTCATGACGGAAGAAAGCATATTCCTGTATATGTTACTGAAGATATGGTTGGACACAAGCTTGGTGAGTTTGTTCCTACAAGAACATTCAGAGGACATGCTGGAAATTCTCCCGCAGAGAGAAAGAGCAGCGTAAACTAATTATTCGTTCGATGAAAGGAGGAAATATCCATGGAAATGGAGATCAAGCATAGATCAAAGATCAAAAGAGAAAGAAATCGTGACAATAAAGAAACAAGACCTTTTGCAAAGTTATCTTACGCAAGAATACCTGTTCAGAAGGCATGCTTTGTCATGGATGCTATCAGAGGTAAGGATGTAGAGACTGCACTTGCAATTCTCGAGTACAATCCTAGATATGCTTCTAGCGTAATCTACAAGCTTCTTGCAAGCGCTGTAGCTAACGCAGAGAACAACAAAGGTATGAACAGAGCAAATCTTTATGTTGCTGAGTGCACTGCTAGCAACGGCCCTATCATGAAGAGAATTCAGCCTAGAGCACAGGGCAGAGCATACAGAATCAACAAGAGAATGAGTCATCTGACTGTTATTTTGGACGAGAGATAATTGAAAGGAGAACCTAGAAATGGGACAGAAAGTTAATCCTCATGGCCTCAGAGTTGGTGTTATCGCTGACTGGGACTCAAAGTGGTATGCTGAGTCTGCTGATTTCGCCAATAATCTGGTAGAAGATTACAATATCAGAAAATTTCTGAAGAAGAAGTTATATGCAGCTGGTGTTTCTAAGATTGAGATCGAAAGAGCATCAGATAGAGTTAAGGTTATCGTTTACACAGCTAAGCCTGGTGTTGTTATCGGTAAGGGCGGTGCTGAAATCGAAGTAACCAAGAAAGAGCTTTCAAAGCTCACAGACAAGAAGGTTCTTGTTGACATTAAGGAAATCAAGAAGCCTGATAAGGATGCACAGCTTGTTGCAGAGAACATCGCTCAGCAGCTTGAGAACCGTGTATCATTCAGAAGAGCTATGAAGTCTTGCATGAGCAGAACAATGAAGACAGATGCACTTGGTATCAAGGCATGCTGCTCAGGTCGTCTTGGCGGCGCTGATATCGCTCGTTCAGAGTTCTACAGCGAGGGAACAATTCCTCTTCAGACACTCAGAGCAGATATCGATTATGGTTTTGCTGAAGCAGATACAACCTACGGTAAGGTTGGTGTTAAGGTATGGATCTACAAGGGTGAAGTACTTCCAACTAGAGCAGGTGAGAATTCAGATAAGGAAGGGAGCGATAAATAATGTTAATGCCAAAGAGAGTTAAGCACCGCAAGCAGTTCCGCGGTTCAATGGCTCATAAAATTACTCGTGGTAACAAGATCACTTACGGTGAGTACGGAATTGTTGCGCTTGAGCCTTGCTGGATCAACTCAAACCAGATTGAGGCAGCCCGTGTAGCTATGACACGTTTCATCAAGCGTGGTGGTCAGGTTTGGATCAAAATCTTCCCTGACAAGCCTATCACATTAAAGCCTCTCGGAACACGTATGGGTTCTGGTAAGGGTGCAACTGATAGATGGGTAGCTGTTGTTAAGCCAGGTCGTGTAATGTTCGAAATCGGCGGAGTTGCCGAGGCCGATGCTAGAGAAGCTCTTCGTCTTGCGACACATAAGCTTCCTTGCAGATGCAAGATCGTTTCTAAGGCTGATTTGGAAGGCGGTGTATCTAATGAAAACTAATAAGTATGTAGAAGAGCTTCTGGCTAAGTCTGCTGAAGAGCTCCAGACAGAGCTTGTTTCTGCAAAGAAAGAGCTTTTTAACCTTAAGTTCCAGAACGCTACAAACCAGTTGGATAATACAGCAAGAATTAAAGAAGTAAGAAGAAATATTGCAAGAATCCAGACTGTAATCACACAGAATGCTAAGGCTGCAAACTAAGCCTCACACTGAATAAGGAGAAATAATCGTGGAAAGAAATTTAAGAAAAACGCGTGTTGGTAAAGTAACAAGCGATAAGATGGATAAGACCATCACAGTTTCCATTGAGGACCATGTTAAGCACCCTCTTTACAAGAAGATCGTAAAGAGAACTTACAAGCTTAAGGCTCATGACGAGAACAATGAGTGCCGTATCGGTGACACAGTTAAGGTCATGGAAACAAAGCCTATCTCCAAGGATAAGAGATGGAGACTTGTATCCATTATTGAACGTGCAAAGTAATACAAAAATAAAAGGAGAAATATCATGATTCAGCAGGAAAGTAGACTGAAGGTCGCTGATAACACAGGTGCTAAAGAGCTTCTTACAATCCGTGTTATGGGTGGATCTACAAGAAGATATGCGAGAATCGGCGACACAATAGTTGCTTCTGTTAAAGAAGCAACACCCGGTGGAGTTGTAAAGAAGGGTGATGTTGTTAAGGCTGTTGTCGTTCGTACTGTTAAAGAGACACGTCGTAAGGACGGTTCCTACATCAGATTTGATGAGAACGCTGCTGTTGTTATCAATGAAGATGGTACGCCTAAGGGAACACGTATTTTTGGACCCGTAGCTAGAGAGCTTCGTGAGAAAAAGTTCATGAAGATCCTTTCTCTCGCTCCGGAAGTATTATAAGGAGGCGCCCATATGTCAACAAGTAAGATCAAAAAGGGTGATATGGTTAAGGTTATCGCCGGTGGTGAAATCGACAAGGAAGGAAAAGTCCTTTCAGTTGATAAGAAGAATGGAAAGGTTATCGTAGAAGGCGTTAATAAGGCCATCTGCCACGAGAAGCCTTCTGCAAAGAATCCTAATGGCGGAATTGTTGAGCGCGAAGCTGCGCTTGATATTTCAAATGTTATGTATCTTCATAACGGACAGCCTACCAAGATCGGATTCAAGGTTGAGAAAGATGAGAATGGTAAGGTTGTAAAGAAGAGCCGCATCGCTAAAAAGACTGGTGAGGTTATCGACTAATTTAAGAAAGGAGGTATATAACGTTGAGTAGATATAAGGATTTATATAAGAACGAGATCGTTGATGCTATGACAAAGAAGTTCGGTTACAAGAACGTAATGGAAGTTCCTAAGCTCGACAAGATCGTTATCAATATGGGTGTTGGAGAAGCTAAGGAAAATGCTAAGCTTCTTGAGAACGCTGCAAATGATATGGCTATTATTTCTGGCCAGAAGCCTGTTATTACAAAGGCTAAGAAGTCTATCGCTAACTTCAAACTGAGAGAGGGTATGCCTATCGGATGTAAGGTAACACTTCGTGGTGACAAGATGTACGATTTCCTTGATCGTCTTGTAAACCTTGCACTTCCTCGTGTACGTGACTTCAGAGGTATCAACCCTAACTCATTCGATGGAAGAGGAAACTATGCACTTGGTATCAAGGAGCAGCTCATTTTCCCAGAAATCGAGTACGATAAGATCGACAAGACAAGAGGTATGGATATCATTTTCACAACAACAGCTAAGACAGATGAGGAGGCTCGTGAGCTTCTTACACTGTTCAATATGCCTTTTGCAAAGTAATTATAGGAGGGAATATAACACATGGCTAAATTATCCATGAAGTTGAAGCAGCAGATGAAACCAAAGTACTCAACACGTGCTTACAACCGTTGTAAGATCTGCGGTCGTCCTCATGCTTATCTTAGAAAGTACGGAATCTGCAGAATTTGCTTCCGTGAACTTGCATATAAGGGCGAGATTCCAGGTGTTCGTAAGGCATCTTGGTAATCACTGGTATCATACTGTAACTAATTAACTTTTTTAGCATGATATTCGAATTGCTCCGCAGAATAACTGCTTTCGCAATTCGACAAACATTCGGAATGAGCACTATCGTGCAAATTCCTCATATTTGTTAGGGTCATTAAGACAAAATGCTTAACATGTAAACATGTACGCATTTGTGTCTTATGACACCAATATCATTCACATTGCGGCTTCGTGTCTCTGCTCAATTCGGGGAGTAGTAAGGCGAAGCAAAAATAATTAAGGAGGCAATTTTAAAATGGCAATGAACGATCCTATTGCAGATATGCTTACAAGAATTCGTAACGCAAACACTGCAAAGCATGACACTGTTGATGTACCATCTTCAAAGATGAAGCTTGCTATTGCAAACATTCTTCTTGAAGAGGGATATATTAAGAAGTTAGACGTTGTTGAAGATGGAGCATTCAAGAATCTTCACATCACACTTAAGTACGGTGCTGACAGAAACGATAAGGTTATCACTGGTCTTAAGAGAATCTCAAAACCTGGTCTTCGTGTATACGCAGGCAAGGATGAGCTTCCTAGAGTATTAGGTGGTCTTGGTATTGCTATCATTTCTACAAACCAGGGCGTTGTAACTGATAAAAAAGCTAGAGAACTTCAGGTTGGTGGCGAAGTTCTTGCATTCATTTGGTAAATTGGAGGTACGGGCATGTCACGAATTGGAAAAATGCCAATCGCAGTTCCTGCTGGAGTTACAGTAGAAGTTGCAGAAAATAATAAGGTGACTGTTAAGGGACCTAAGGGAACCCTTACAAGAGTTTTCCCTGCTGAGATTTCTTTCTCACAGGAAGACGGTCAGATCGAAGTTAAGAGACCTGACGATCAGAAGAAGACAAGAGCTTTACACGGCCTTTCAAGAAGCCTTCTCAACAACATGGTTGTTGGTGTAACAGAAGGTTTCGAGAAGAAGCTTGAGGTAAACGGTGTAGGTTACAGAGCTGCTAAAAACGGCAAGACACTCTCTCTTACACTTGGTTATTCTCACCCAGTAGAACTTGTTGATCCTGAGGGAGTTGAGACAGTTGTAGAGGGTCAGGTAATCACAGTTAAGGGTATCGACAAAGAGGCGGTTGGCCAGCACGCTGCAATCATCAGAGAGAAGAGAGCTCCAGAGCCATATAAGGGCAAGGGAATCAAGTATGCTGATGAGGTTATCAGACGTAAAGTTGGTAAGACCGGTAAGAAATAATAGATAAGGAGAGTGCAAAATGGTTAGTAAAGAATCCAGACAGGAAATTCGTGTAAAGAAGCACATGAAGATCCGTAATCGTTTTAGCGGAACAGCTGAGAGACCAAGACTCGCTGTTTTTAGAAGCAATAATCATGTTTACGCACAGGTTATTGATGATGTTGCCGGCAAGACACTTGTATCTGCTTCAACTCTTGAAAAAGATATCAAGGCTGAGCTTAAGAATACAGACGACATTGAGGCTGCAACAAAGATCGGTGATGTTGTTGCAAAGAGAGCTCTTGAGAAGGGCATCAAGGCCGTTGTATTTGACAGAGGCGGTTATATCTACCACGGTAAGGTAGAAGCATTGGCCGAGGCTGCTAGAAAAGCTGGCTTGGAATTCTAAGAAGGGAGAAAACACAAAATGAAGCGTAATATCGTAGATGCAAGTCAGCTCGAATTGACAGATAAAGTTGTAACGATCAAGCGCGTTACAAAGGTTGTAAAGGGTGGACGTAACATGAAGTTCACAGCGCTTGTAGTAGTTGGTGACAACAATGGTCACGTTGGTGTTGGTCTTGGAAAGTCAACTGAAATCCCAGATGCTATCCGTAAGGGTAAGGAAGATGCTACAAAGAACCTTATTACTGTTCCTCTTGATGAGAACAACAGTATTACACATGATTTCGTAGGTAAGTTCGGCTCTGCTGAGGTTTTACTTAAGAAGTCTCCAGAAGGTACTGGTATCATCGCTGGTGGTCCTGCTCGTTCTGTATGTGAGCTTGCAGGTATCAGAAACATCAGAACAAAGTCACTTGGTTCAAACAACAAGCAGAACGTTGTTTATGCTACAATCAATGGCCTTGCTCAGTTAAAGACACCAGAAGAAGTTGCAGCAAAGCGCGGTAAGTCTGTAGCAGAAGTAACCGCTTAATAGAAGGAGAAAATCAATGGCAGATAAGAAGCTTAAGATCACATTGGTTAAGTCAACTATCGGTGCTATTCCAAAGCAGGTAGCAACAGTTAAATCAATGGGATTCAAGAAACTTAACAGTTCTGTTGAACTTCCTGATAACTCTGCAACAAGAGGTCAGATTCAGCAGATCAGACACCTCGTTAAGGTAGAAGAGATCTAATCTCTAAAAAAGATGCAAAAATTGTTACCGGAGCTGTTCCATGTATACGCGAGTGGTGTATAATATAAAAGTGCGCTGCGCTGAGCGGTACGAGCTCCGGGTTTTATAAGGAGGAATATCATGGAATTATCCAACTTAAGACCTGCTGAGGGTTCAAAGCAGAGCGATAATTTTAGAAGAGGCCGTGGTCATGGTTCAGGAAACGGCAAGACTGCTGGTAAGGGACACAAGGGACAGAAGGCTCGTTCAGGAGCTCCAAGACTTGGTTTCGAAGGTGGTCAGATGCCACTTTTCAGAAGACTTCCTAAGAGAGGCTTCAAGAACATCAACCACAAGAACATCGTAGGCATCAATCTTAGCGCACTTGAAGTATTTGACAACGGAGCAGTTGTTGATATTCAGGCACTCAAGGACCAGGGAATCATCAAGAAGGAACTTGACGGCGTGAAGATTCTTGGCAACGGAGAATTTACTAAGAAGCTTACGGTTAAAGCTAATGCTTTCAGTGCATCAGCTAAGGAGAAGATCGAGGCTCTTGGTGGAACAACAGAGGTGATCTAATGTTTAAGTCCCTAATGAATGCATTAAAAGTCAAGGAATTAAGAAATAAGATTCTTTTCACCATTTGTATGCTTGGTGTAATCAGATTAGGATCTGCTATTCCTGTACCTGGAATGAACGTATCAGTTTTCCAGAATTGGTTTAAGAATCTTACTGAAAGTGATTCATTTGGCTTTATGGATCGATTTACTGGTGGATCATTTGAGAACATGTCAATCCTGGCACTCAATATCACACCATACATTACATCTTCCATTATCATTCAGCTTCTCACAATCGCTATTCCTAAGTTTGAGGAGTGGCAGAGAGATGGCGAAGATGGAAGAAAGAAGCTTACAGCTCTTACAAGATATGTAACAGTTGCTTTAGCTCTTATCGAATCCATTGCAATGGCAATCGGTTTTTACAGGAACACAGGCTTCCTCACAGAGCAGTCTATCTTCCTCGTAATCCAGATTGTAGCAGCCCTTACAGCTGGTAGTGCATTCCTGATGTGGATTGGTGAAAGAATCACAGACAATGGGGTAGGAAACGGTATTTCAATTGTTCTGACTATCAACATTCTTTCAAGAATGCCGTCAGATTTGAAGGCCCTTTACGAGCAGTTCGTAAACGGCAAGGCTATTGCTAGGGGAGTTGTATCAGCTATAATCATTCTTGCAGTTATAGTTGCAATGGTAGTATTGGTTGTTCTTCTTAACGGCGCTGAGCGTAGAATTCCTGTTCAGTATGCTAAGAAGATCCAGGGTAGGAAGACATACGGTGGAAACCGTTCAGAGATTCCTCTCAAGGTCAATACAGCAGGCGTTATGCCTATTATTTTCGCAATGTCTTTATTCCAGTTCCCAATCATTATCAGCCAGTTAGTTGGTTATAATGGAACAGGATTCTGGGGCAAGTTTATTGCATATCTTAACCAGAGTAACTGGTGTAATCCAAATCACTGGAATTACTCACTTGGTTTAGTAGTATACATCTTATTGCTTATCTTCTTTGCGTATTTCTATACGTCAATTACCTTCAATCCACTTGAGATTGCAGATAATATGAAGAAGCAGGGTGGCTTTATTCCTGGTATCAGACCAGGTAAGCCTACAAGTGATTACCTTACAAGCATTTTGAACTACATCATTTTCATCGGAGCTTGTGGCCTTACAATCATTGGTGTATTGCCTATCTTCTTTAATGGTGTGTTCGGTGCCAGTGTTTCATTCGGCGGAACTAGCCTTATCATCGTGGTAAGCGTTATTCTTGAGACAATCAAGCAGATTGAGTCTCAGATGCTGGTACGTAATTACAAGGGCTTCTTGGAAGACTAAGATTTAATGTAAAGAGGTTATAGTATTCGCTTGTAGCGTTTACTATATCCTCTTTTTTTAACTAAGAAAAATCAAAAGAATCCTCTCGCAGCCAAGATTTTTCTAGCAGATTTAGTACTTATGTTTTATAATGAAGGTTGTGTAATAAAACAAATATTACTTGAGAGGGCTATTACGTATGAAAATTATTATGTTGGGTGCGCCTGGAGCAGGCAAGGGAACACAGGCTCAGATGATCGCGGATAAATACAATATCCCACACATCTCTACTGGAGATATCTTTAGAGCTAATATCAAGAATGGTACAGAACTTGGCAAGAAAGCTAAGGAGTACATGGACAAGGGACTTCTTGTTCCTGATGAGCTTACAGTTCAGCTTCTCCTCGACAGAGTAGCTAATGATGATTGTAAGAACGGATATGTTCTTGATGGATTCCCACGTACTATTCCACAGGCAGATGTTCTTGATAACGAGCTTACTAAGCTTGGTGACAAGGTTGACTTTGCAGTTAATGTAGATGTTCCAGATGAGAATATCGTTCGCAGAATGTCAGGCAGAAGAGCATGCCTTAAGTGTGGCGCTACTTATCATATTGAACATATTCCACCTAAGACTGAGGGAATATGCGATAAATGTGGAAGCGAGCTGGTACTTAGAGAAGACGACAAGCCTGAGACAGTTCAGAACAGACTGTCAGTGTACCATGAGCAGACACAGCCTCTTATCGAGTACTACGATAAGAAGAATATTTTGAAGACAGTTGACGGTACAAAGGATATGCAGGAAGTATTTAGCGATATAGTTAATATTCTTAATGCATAATATCTTGGTGTTTTATATATGGCTATAACTATTAAAACAGATGAAGAAATTGATCTTATGAGACAATCTGGGCAGCTTTTGGCTAAGGTTCATGAAGAACTTCATGCCGCTGTTCGTCCCGGTATCTCAACGCTTGAGCTCGATGAGATAGGTGAAAAGACTATCCGTGCTCTGGGAGGAATTCCTAACTGTAAGAACTATGAGGGATTTCCCGCTTCTGTGTGTATTTCTGTGAATGACGAAGTTGTTCACGGAATTCCAAGTGCCGATAGAATCCTGCAAGAGGGTGACATAGTTACCTTTGACACAGGGCTTATATATAAGGGTTATCATTCAGACGCTGCCAGGACCTGGGGTGTTGGCAAGATAAGTGATGAGGCCCAGAAGCTCATAGATGTTACCAGAGAAAGCTTTTTTGAAGGAATCAAGAAGGCCAGGGCAGGTAACAGATTGCATGATATATCCAGAGCGATTGATGACTACATTAAACCTCATGGATATGGAATAGTAAGAGAACTTACTGGTCATGGAATAGGAACTTCACTTCATGAAGATCCAATAGTTCCGAACTATAGAAAGTTTTTCCGAGGCGTTAAGCTTCGCAAAGGTATGACAATTTGCGTAGAGCCTATGATCACAATGGGTGAGCGCTATGTTGGCTGGCTTGATGATGAATGGACTGTAGTTACTGTAGACGGTTCACTTGCAGCACATTATGAGAATACTATTGCCATCACAGATGGCGAACCAGAGATACTAACATTGGAAAGGTCTTGAACAAGGAGGATAAGAATGTCAAAGGCTGATGTAATTGAAATTGAAGGAAAAGTAATTGAGAAGCTTCCTAACACAATGTTCCAGGTTGAGCTTGAGAATGGACACGTTGTTTTAGCACATATTAGTGGTAAGCTCAGACAGAACTTTATCAGAATTTTACCTGGTGATAAGGTTACACTTGAGCTTTCTCCATATGATCTTACAAAGGGAAGAATTATCTGGAGAGATAAGTAAGCCGATAAATAATAAGAAGTCAGATGCAAGTTTCTGATATGATTCCCCTAAAGTAGACAATGGAAATATCCAAAGTCTCCTTTAGGGGGATTTTTTATGGCTAAGTATCCTTTAGAAATCAAGATTGCTGCATGTAAAGATTATTTCGAGCGAAACATGTCAATGGGAGACATA
>NZ_JAFRGN010000040.1 GCF_017433805.1 Butyrivibrio sp.
ATTTTAGACTAATATCCGTTTATAAACAAGCCAATTATAGTTAATGCCTATTTAGTTGTCTTTGTTCTCATTCATCCTTGCCATAGCCTGGTTAAGCGCTTTCTGCACAGCAACTTCCTGTGAATCAGATGCAGCACCTCCTGTAGGCTTAGCTGCTCCGGCCTTGGCTTTCATCTTGTCAGCCTGCTGACCAGCAACCTCAAGCATCATCATTCTATCCTTAGGAAGAACAACGCTCTGTCCCTCTGGATTGATGGTAATTCCATCTTTATCACCCATGAACTTGAGAATATCCTGATATTTAAATACAGCTGCGTTCCACTCAGAACCTCTGAGCTTCTTGCCAAACTCTATAGCATCTGTGAAAACAGGAAGGAAATGTTTGTCATCCTTGGTGTTGAGTACCAGGAATTTGAACTTGGTATCCTTGTTGAACTGCATTCTGCCATCATCAAGAACCTCAACCGGTCCCTCGTGCTGCATTGGAACGATAAAGTTACTGGATCTGATAAGGGCCAGCATTCTCATTTCCTTAGCCTTAACAACATCATCTCTCTTCTCGTACTGAACAGGCCATCTGAGCTCTTCCATAAAATCAAGCATCGCAAAGTTAAGCGCTGGATTGATAGGGTTCTTGCCAAGGTCCTCGTTATTCCACTCACCAGGAGCAGCTACGATCTCATTTCTCTTAAATCTGGCTCTGTAAGCTCCGTTATCTACAAGAACATTCTCGATTCCGATGTAGTACAGATAATCAAAGAAACCTCTCTTAACAGCAGAAGTATCATCAGGATTCTCTACCTTGATCTCTTTGACCATAAGTCTTCTGAACTGCTTAGCAAAAATCTCTGCTGCCTTTTCAGCAAGCTCTTTTTCAAAATACACATTACCAAAACCGTGATCAATGAAAGGATAACCTGTTGTAGCATCGTACAGAACGTAGAGAATATCTGCGTCTCTCACTCTGCCAAGAAGCTCGTTGTATACCTTTCTGTGATTTTTCTCAAAGCCTGGAAGTGGTGCCTTCTTATTGAACACTTCAAGAGCAGTTAAAAGAAAAAGAAGCTCCTGGTTAGATAAAAATCTAAGCGAGTCTGGTGACATATCTGCATCATAGATCATCTCACCAATCTCATTTTTTCTCTCTTCTGAAACTGTCTCTGGCATCTGAGCTGCCTCAAGCTCAGGTGTGTTGACAGGATTAAGCTTAGGAAATCCTGGCCACTCCATGTCTGCATGCGCATCCATAGCAGCCTGCATCTCTTTTTCCTTCTGTGCTGCGACGCTCAGCTGCTCCTCAACCTGCGCCTTCTCAGCGGCTTTCTTACCCCCGAACAAATCAAAAATACCCATAAAATCCTCCTAAAAAAATCTATATATCCGAAATCAGCTCTCGTAAAAGACCTGAGATACAGCCGCCAGATACTCTGGATCCTTACTTCCAGCTGTTTCGTATGGTGAATGCATAGCAAGCTGTGCAAGACCAATATCTACAGTATTAACAGCAACCTGAGCTGTGGATATATTGCCAAGTGTTGATCCGCCTGGCATATCTGAGCGGTTAGTAAAGCTCTGGTAAGGAACACCGGCCTTCTCGCACATAAGCTTAAAGGTAGCTGCAGAAACCGCATCAGTAGTATATCTCTGGTTAGCATTATACTTAATTACAATACCCTTATTCATAACTGGTCTGTTGACTGGGTCAGCCTTGTCCAGATTATTAGGGTGAATAGCATGAGCGTTGTCAGCAGAGATCATAAAGCTCTGAGCAACAGCTGTGTAGTACTGCTCATTAGTTCTGCCAAGACACTCATTGATTCTTGTAAGTGTATCCTTGAGGAATGTAGAAGCCGCGCCCTGCTTGGTACCACTTCCGACCTCTTCATTATCAAATACGCAGTGAACTGCCACATTATCAGAATCCGCTGCATTCATGAAGCCTTCGAAGGTTGTGTATACACACTCCTGATCATCCAGTCTGGAGCTTGCGATAAACTCATCTGAAGCGCCCCATACTGTAGGCTTAACTCTGTTATATAAAAAGAGATCGTGTCCTAAAATATCTTCCTTCTTAACTCCTGCTGCCTTTGCAACAACTTCAAAGAACTTGTCCTTAGCACTGTCATCGCCGAAGATAGGAAGCATATCCTTCTGGGCATTGTACTTGTATCCGTCATTGGCCTCGCGGTTCATGTGAATAGCAAGAGCTGGAAGCATGAGAAGATCCTTGTCTACGTTAACAAGCTTGGTCTGTGCCTGACCTTTTTTGTCTCTCACAATAAGTCTTCCGGCAACTGAAAGAGGTCTGTCAAACCACTCAGCGCAGAGCATTCCGCCATACTTCTCAACATTTAACTTGATATATGCACCAGGAATTTCCATTTCAGGGTTCTCCTTGATCTTGAAGGAAGGAGAATCACTGTGGCTTGCGATCATATAAAAGCCCTTGAAATCCTTTTTTGGAATCTTAAAAGATATAATGGAAGAATCATTTCTGGTAACAAAATATTTGCCGCCTTTTCCGCCCTTAACTGGAGCAATCTTCCACTCATCAGCCTCTTTAAGCTCTGTATATCCAGCCTCCACAAGACGCTTTTTCAGATTATCAACCACCTGAAAACAGGAAGGACTCTCGTCAATAAACTCAAGCATTCTTGAAGTTATATCAGAATATAAATTGTTTTTCTTCTTATTAGCCATATAAACCTCGCTATTTTGCCCATGCAAAACATTTCAAATTTTATACCAACTTATATTAATATCTACGCCCCTTTAAGTCAACAAAATCCATGTAAATGCTGCAGTTACAGGCTTTTCACACCATGTCAAAAAACATATTGGATAAAGACTACAGGTATGGTAAAATGTAAGCACTTACATTTCAAACAATCTATTACGTTTTTCATGTAAGCAAATATGTATAAATCACAGAATTTGAATGGAGATGTTATGACAAGAGAAGAAACCTTCAAGATGCTCAGTGAGTATGTTGATTTCCTTTTAGAGAAGTCTGATGCTGAGCACCCTTATTGGAACATTGAAAATGTCCTTAGTGGCAAGCCCAACAAGTGGAACTATATTGACGGATGTATGATCACAGCAGTTCTTTCACTGTATGAAATGACTGGTGACCAGAAGTACCTTGATTTTGCTGACAAGTTCGTCGGCTGGTTTGTTCAGGAAGATGGTTCTATTAAGACCTACAGCACAGCTGAATATAATCTTGATAACATCAATCCATCCAAGAATCTGTTCAAATTATATGACCTTACAGGTAAAGAGAAATACAGAAAGGCAATGGATACAGTAAGAGCTCAGCTCGATACTATGCCTCGTACAAATGCTGGCAACTTCTGGCACAAGAACATCTATCCTTATCAGGTATGGCTTGATGGAATGTACATGGCTCAGCCTTTCTACATGGAATATGAGAGACGCTACAACAAGATGCAGGGCTGCCTTGATTCCTTCAAACAGTTCAAGAACGTAGAAGCTCTTATGAAGGACGAGAAGACTGGCCTCTACTACCATGGCTATGATGAGAGCCGCGATATGTACTGGGCTGATAAGGATACTGGCTGCAGTCCTAACTTCTGGCTCCGCGCACTTGGCTGGTTCACTGTAGCTCTTGTTGATACAGCAGAGGCCATGGATGAATCCATGTACTATGAGTACAGATACCTTCAGACAATGCTTGAGAACCTCGCTAATGCACTTATTCCTTTCCAGGATGAGAGCGGAATGTTCTATCAGGTTGTAGATAAAAAAGATGATTCCCGCAACTACCTTGAGACATCAGGTACTGCACTTATCGCATATGGTCTTCTTAAGGGTGTTCGCCTTGGTTATCTTCCTAAGCGTTTCGAGGATGTAGCTATGAAGGCATTTGATGGAATCACAGAAAAATATCTTTCACGCAACGAAGACGGTTCACCTAAGCTCGGCGGTATCTGTCTCGTAGCAGGTCTTGGCGGAGCACAGCACCGTGACGGCTCACTTGAATACTACTTCTCAGAGCCAGTTGTTGAGAACGAAGCTAAGGGTGTTGCTCCACTTATCCTTGCTTATACTGAGATTCTTCGTAGAAACAAATAAATTTTAAAAAAAATAGGGCCATGCACTTAGTGCATAGCCCTTTTCTAATGTCTATTTTAATTCGTATGAAATCTTAAATTTATTATCTGCAAACTTCACCTTGGCCACTGCTCCGCATAGCATTGGAATCATTGGCGGGTGATGTCCTATATCGAGATCCATAAGGATAGGAACTCCGAACTGCCCAAGTATGTCTGTAACAGCCTTGTACTGATCAAGACCAAACATATCCTGTCCAAAGGCTGCACCAGGCCTACCAATCAAAAAGCCCTTAACATGAGAAAACCAGCCAGCTTCTCTAAGGTTCCAGATAGAACGACGTATGCTGTAAACATTAAGGTCACAGGCTTCAAGAAACCAGATAATACCATCCCCAGCATATCTCTCTGAAAAGCCTTTTGCATCCTCGTATGGAGTGCCCACAAGATTGGCAAGACAGTCAAGACAACCACCAATGAGTCGACCAGAAAACTCTATTTCTTCATGTACATCAGCGCCATCAACGAGGCCCTTCTCACCAATATAAGCCTTCATCCTGTTGGGCTCTGTCACATAGTAGCTACAGAGGTTATCAGGATTCTCAGGAAGCTCCATCTCCCATTTATCATAGCTCTCAAATTCAAACTTCTTGCCGGTAATAAGATCAAAAGCATCTGCAACAGCAGGATGCCACTTGACCATTCCAAAATCTCCCGCGCAAGGCGCATAGATTCCGGCTGTATCCGCTAGTGTTACAGATGGGAAAAGAAAGTTTGTATTATCAGAATACCCCATGTACCACTTAGGCTTTGCTGCTGTCACAGCTTTGAAATCGATAAATGGTACGACCTCATCCATCAGCTCGCCGCCACCTACAGACATAAGCACGTCATTCTTATCACTAACGTAGTACTCATTTAATTCCTGGCCACATTTATCAGGAGTATTGCTGATACCTATTCCCTCAGCTTTATCGCAGTTAGGACCGACATCCAGCTTATATCCCATTTCAGAAAAAGTCTTTCTGGCATTATCAAAACGGCTGATATAAGGCTCAAAGGTACATCCAAAAGATGGTGCTACAAATCCAATTGTTCCACCAGATTTCAAAAACTGCGGATATCTCATGCTGTCCCTCCTATTACAAATTCAATGCTACTATTGTTTATAGTTCATGGGAAAAATCTGATATTCAGCGTAGGCATATCTTCGCACGCCTCACCAGCAAGCCTTCTAAGCGCCTCGAAATACTTGCCAAGTCTCAATTCAGCAAACTTGGAATTATAAAAAACAATGTTCCATCCCTCTCCGTATTCTCTCAGCACATCATTAAGAGCGTCAAGATTACGGCCGTAATAATCAGGAAGAGGTAGCTCTTTAACCAGCAGCTCCTGCAGATCTTCCTTGCTATATACTTCCATCAGGTCTATATAAAAAACTTGTTCCATCATGGTTCTCCATACAATAGTTCAAAGGATTCATAGTGATTTCCGGTATAATAAATCAGGCCATCATTGGAATAAATGATTCTCTTGGCTCCGCGCTTACTCTTACCAAGGGTATCTATATCACATTCGTAGTACTTCCTGCCCTTTTTCGTCGGTAAAAGACCTTCATAGTTTCCAAAGTAATCTCCACCGATGCACTTTCCTGGCGCATACTTCTCGAGGCTTCCGCCAGGCCAGCCAAGCTTCTTGGCTTCCTTTTTGGTAATAAAGTTGGACGGAAGCTTACCATAGACTGAAATGTAATTAGCCACATCATCTTTGCTGGTGTAGACTCCATCTTCGTCTATTGTGCTAGTAACTTCTTCACTAGCAACCGTCGTCGCTACTACGCTGGCAACTTCTTCACTTACCGCCGTTGTCGCAGCAGTACTTCCAGTCTCGAGATATATCGTAGTTGCTTCTGTGGCTGCCTCTACCGACTTCTCGACTCCTGGTGCAACGGGCTGCGGAACAACACCCCTGCTGCCGTCAGTACACCCTGTGATCCACAGCGTAAATACCAGCAACATCCAAAGTGCAGCGCCTCTAAACTTTTTAGTCCATTTCCATAATCTCATGGATAAATCTCCTCATAAACACCCGATGTTCACACAACACTCATGCTGCCAGGTTGTAGAACATATAGAAAAGAAGGGATCCTGCCAAAGCCAAAATAACGCTAAACACTGACACAAGCGCCACAACTCTCATAAACAGATTCTTCTTATTGTCGCAAACAGCCACAAGTCCCAGTGCCGTAAACACTAGAGAAGCTGTCATATATCTAAAGTCGCTACTGCAGGTGTATGGATACTTAAATACATACAGACAGAAGCTGATCAACATAAACACATAAGTAAACAAAAGGAATGTAGTCCTAAGACCATCCTCTTTTTCTTTTAGCTCATTAATAAGTTTAGCAGCGTAGCTAGCTATAAATGCTATTGTCAAAAGAACTCCTGCCACAATTGAAGCCACATAGGCAATCTGGCATACAGCAAGAAGCCCACGTCCAATCTCAACAGGATAGCTCTCAGAAAACAGTCCGGTCTGGAACAGGATAACCCAGGTATTATGTATAGAAGCTGCGCTAAGCACGTGGAAAGGGAACTCCACATGAAGATCAGCAATACTTGGGATACCAATAATCGACCACACTGAATATGGTCCTGTGTACATTACAGACTCATTAGGAATAAGTGCAGGAGAAGGAATTCCAGGCTTCTCACCAAACAGCACAATATTCCTTACGATGTAGGACAAACCAATAGGAATACAGATTACACCAAATACCACGTACTGCAAAAATGTATTCCTGATATCAACCTTGTTGCCCTCTTTTATCACCTGTATCAGGTAGATCAAATAAACAAGCGCAATTGAGAAGGCGCAGATAGCTGTATTTAATTTACTGATCATTCCAAATCCAAGAGCCAGCGCTATCAGAATGATATTAAGAAAAGTCTTATCCTCAATCCAGACAAGCACTCTCCAGATTGTCACCAGCAAAAGAAGAAGGGCAAGGATATCATTATTGACTGATCCTCCCAGAACAAGGAGCTTGGGATGAAACGCAAAAAGACACATTCCAAGACTGAGAAGCTCTTCCCTGACACCACTCTCCTCCAGGATGTGCAGCATCACTACAATGCAAAGTCCGGAATAAATAAGAGTTGGAACCTGAAGATTTTGAAATGCCAGCTCCTCAGGAACACCAAGCATCCTCTGAATAGTCATCCATACCGCCTCAATAGTATGATGAAGCGGTGGATGATAATATCCAAAATGATCATATGGATCCATGTCAGGAAGATGAAAGAATTTGTAAATGTACTCAATATAGCCAATGTGGCCATTATTAATGTTATCAGTATTAAAGCCCGTATATGTGCCTGCGTCATTTTGAAGCGTATATATGTCGTAAAAGAGGACATAGCCTGCTCTTATCAGCATTCCAAGCCATACAGTCCACAATATCGCTTTTTGTGTATCAAGTTCTCCTCTAAATTTCTGGTTAGCTATAAGAAAAAGACTCACAAATCCAGTCAGAAACAACAGGGCCAACTGAAGCTGCACGAAACCACCATGGGCTATGGATGTAGCATAATTCCCCTGAAGTACTGCCACGCATAATGCGACCAATAATACTATAAGATTGGCCTTAACATATACGGATTTTTTCACGGTAGACATTATTATTCCCCCAAATAATCATAAATTACTTATAAGAAACACCTGTAAGAGTGTTCTTTTCTACATTAATGAGCTCAGGTTCCTCATCAGCACTTCCGCTGATTGTCATATTTGTCAGCACAAGCTCTTTGACATTCTTGGCATAAATGCTTCTGCCACTCATCTCGTCAAAGTTATCCATCATGACAGGTCTTTCTGGGACACGCTCGTTCTCAGGAAGGAAGCTTGCATTTATATTCTCGAATACGAGCTTACCAATTGGTCTCTCTGGAAGTCCTACCGCGCAAAGGATACATGCGCTTGCGCCCTTACACTCAATGTTTCTTCCTGTGATTGAACCGATAACAGGTGTCATCTCGTCAACTGGTGCAGGATTCTGATTCTGAACATAGTCTGTATGTCCGTCTGGATCGCAGAAGTAGAACATATTTACAGTAAATGGCATATGTACGCCATCCATATCGATATTCTCAAAAAGAATGTCATCAAGAACAGATCTCTCGCCTCTTCCGCGTCTTGTTTTGATTCTAAGGCCTCTGTCAGTTCCGTCAAATATGCACTGTGACACTCTTACATTCTTAACTCCGCCTGCAACCTCAGAACCAACAGTAACACTACCATGGCCTCTCTCAAATTTACAGTTACGGATAATAATATTCTCAGTTACCTTGTGATGCTCCATGCTCATGTAGTACTTACCACTCTTTATGGCCATACAGTCATCACCAACAGAAATAGTTGTTCCAAGAACCAGTACATTCTTGCAGCTCTCTGGATCAAGTCCATCAGTATTAGGTGAATCTGAAGGATTGTGGATATACATGTTGAGGAAAGCAAGATCATCACTGTAGTACGGATGAATTGTCCAGCAAGGTGAATTCTGTACACGCACATTCTGAACTCTGACCTTCTGACATCTTACAAGATACATTGCAAAAGGTCTCCATGCGCCTCTTTTAACCTTGGCATTAACCCACCAGTCGCTATTACCAGCATTTCCGTCAATAGTTCCTGGTCCGATAATATCAAGATTATGTGCATCAATTGCAGTAATAAGCGAAGCATAGCAGTTAAGTGGATTACCTTCCCAGGTTCCAAGGTTATACTCACTCTTTTCATCTGAAGATCTGGTCATTCCAGGAAGAATCGGATAATGATTTCTGTCTGTATCTCCCAGGATAACTGCTCCCTCGTCAAGCCAGAAGGTCATGTCACTCTTAAGGAAAAGAGGTGTAACAAGATACTCACCCTTAGGAACATAAACTGTACCATCCTTGGGACATGCACAGATTGCAGCCTGAATTGCTGCTGTATCAAGAGTAACGCCGTCGCCCTTAGCTCCAAAGGCTGTTACATCCAAAAGGTAGGACTCATGACCTGTAGTAAACTTCTGACTCTCCTCTGCTCCGCCAACCTTAACTGTAATAGTATATTCCTTGTCTGGCAAAAGAGCTGGCACAGACACTACGTTCTGAGTTCCTCTATATACTTCTCTGCCGTCAATTTCTACTGTGTATTCCTCTGCCTGCTGAAATATAGCATCAGATTCCAATTCTATAGTTACGCTTCTGTTAAAAACTTCTACAATATTGAACTTCATATAATTCTCCTCGGTAAATCTAAACATAAATATGCTATCATGTAATACTCTTACATGATAGCATATTTAACATTAACTAAAAGCGATATTTATGAACAGAACCCTTACTATGTTTGCTCTGATCATTCAGTAATAAACTTCTCAATTACATTGGCAGTTTCAGTGATCTGCTGAGTATTTGAGATTGTAGCCTCTCCGTCACCACTCTGCTCGCCATAATTACCAAAGCCAGCGTGATTACCACCTTGTATCACATATTCTTGTGCATCTGCAGGCCAAAAGGATTTGCTACCCTCATAGTCCTCCATATTGAGAACCTTATCTTCTGATCCATAGATAGACAAGAGCTTCATATCTCTGTCGCTAAAATCTGTGGTGGTGTATGAAGCACACAGGATGATTCCCGCATAGGTGCCATCCTCCTGATCTGCCATATACTGGCTTGCTGCCACTCCTCCAAGGGAATGTCCAGCCATGTACCACTTCAGATTCTCAGCTTCTTTTGTTCTGTCTGCATATTTCTCTTTTATCAGATCTGCTGCATTCAGCCTAAGGAACGCCAGATTCTCCGGCATTCTGGGAAGAAGACATACAAAACCTCTTTCAGCCAATTCATACATGAGTCCGCTATAAGCTGTGTACTGAACCTTTCCTCCTGGATAAAAAACTATAATAGCCTTGGCTTCTTCCTTGGTAGGAACAAATACCACCAGGTCTTTATCCGAATAGGTCTGAACACTATCGCCTACGCTCTTCATGATTTCAGTTATTAAACCATTATCAGCCATGTACGAGCGTGTAGTATACACCTTAAATCCTATGGCGAAAGCAAGCGCCAAAACCAGCACTGCTCCAAGGATTATCCCAATTACTTTGAAAATCTTTTTTAAAACACTTTTGTTACTCAAGAACTACTGCTCCCTTCATACTATCATCCATGATCCTGAGTAGTTCCATCACGCTTGAAAAAGATTTCTTTTCATTAGAAGAAGCTACAACTACATGCCCTTGCCAGGTAGCATTCTGCCTGAAAGCAACCTGCACTACAAACGTAGCCAGTCTACCTTTTTTACCCTGAATGTTTCTGGTACCATGCTGTTTCTGAATCTTATCGATCACCAGCTCATCATCCTTGACCTCTTTTCTCCTATGAGGCTGATGCTCTTTGGGAATGAAGACTCTCTGCTCAAGACCTTTCTGCGGAAAGTCCCATTCGTCCATAAGATTATCCATGATGGTCACCATGGCAGTGGCACTCTCAAATGGTATCGGATCGTCCGAATACTGATGCCACAGACATCCCTGATAGTCAGCATTTTCATTGTCATCAATGCAGATACTTATTAAATTTCTGGCAAATAACATTTGCTTGGCTTCACTCATTAGACTTACTCTTCCTTCTGTTCTTCATCCTTTTTCCTGGATGTCATCAAAAGACCTGCTGCCATAGCCCCAGCTGCAACTATTGCCAATATACGAAGTGCTAAGTTGTTTGTATCTTCAGTTCTGGATCTTCTAGCTCCAAGAACTGCTGCTCCGTTACCTGTATCTCTTCTTGCTCCAAGAACCTGTCCAGCCGCTACTGGAGTAGGTGTAGTTGGTGGAGTAGGAGGTGTTGAAGGTGGGTTATCTGGAGGGTTATCTGGAGGTGGATCATATGGTGGTGGTGGCGGTGTAACCGGTGTCGTTACCCAGATCGCGTACAGATCATTAGGAAGTGGCTCCTTATTATCTGCAGCTATCTTTTCGCCAGGCATTACAAACAATGGATTGTTATCACCTGGAACCTTACTCCATCCAGCAAATATATAACCCGTTCTAGTAAACTTAGTATCGTTATCATTAGACAGTGCAAGTACTGTCTCGTTAACCTTAAGTAGTCCACTTGCTCCAGTATCTACAACAACTGTGTCATCAAATCCGTTATTGGAATGATATGTAATCTTTGTATACTCAGGATCGATACTACTGCCCTTTCTGGAATCATATTGTGCCTCAAGGACAATGTAATCGTAACTACTATCATACCCCGGAATATTTTTCTGTAAATACTCTTTTTTAATATCGATGCTACTATTAGGGTAACGAAGGATATTTGAGCTGTCCTTCTGAACCTTCCAGCCAATAAATGACCATCCCTTTTCAACCTTATCAGGAACTGCGCCAACAACTGCAGAAGATCCAATCGCATATCTGTAATTGTCTGTAGGAAGTCCTGTTCCGCTCGGATCCCAGTGTGGATCATCTACATTATCTATATAAATGACCTTGACATTACCTGGGCTTCTCCAATGAGCAACTAATGTAATGTCATTAGTAATCTCGCCATAGCCATATGGCTGATTATCAAGATACCATCCTACAAATTCATAGTCAGGACGTGTAACACTGGTCATCAGATCGCTTTTAATGAGCTCATCTCCATAAGCAACGACGACCTTACCATTTTTGCCTTCCATGCTGACAGGATAAGTATCCTTCTTACTCTGTACAGAAGTCTTAATAATAGTTCCATCATTAGGATCCAGAATTACATTGCATGTAATAGGCTCGTATAAAGCGTACAGAACCTTATTATCCAGTCCCATATCTTCATTCCAGTCATATACTCCACTCTGGCCTGTTGGATCTTTACTCCAACCACGGAACTTATATCCAGGCTTGTCATACTTAGAATCTTTACTAAGGTCTGGAGCAAGCTTTTGGAAATTTAAAGTATTATATGTTCCGTCGAGATAAAGTGGCATTTCAAACTTAATCTCATCAAATACATCATCAACTTCATCATCCGGAATCTTAGTAGTAACGCCATTAAAGTTGTCCATAAACTCTATCTTTGCAGTCAGTCTATGGAAAAAGAGATAAATGTCATCAGAATCATCATCAGTATAATTACCTAGAATCTTTGTTCCAACGGACATTGGCTCTTCTGCCCCATCCTTACCACGAGTAAAGTGATCTGGCTTAAATGCGCGATAATAATCATCACAGTAGAATTCAAACTCTGCGCCAAGTGCACCAAAGTGCTTAGCTGTATGATCTACTACTTCATATTTGCCATCAAGTCCCTCGCAAAGGTAATGATAGACAGTATATGTTCCAGTTAATTCATGCAGATACGCTGTGAACTTAGTTGAATACGTCTTCTGATAATTAGTAAAAATAAAGCGCTCAACAAAATCCAGATTCAAGAATTTATAATTGGATGATAGTCCCTTCTTATCTTCGAACACCCAGTTGCCTTCTGGCCATACATAACCATATTTAGAAAGTGGCTGTTCATACAAACCTGTATAAGGCTCTTTGTTTAAGTCAACAATTTTACCTTTTCCATTAGGAAGGTCGACTATCTGCTTGAAATTAATTGTCATCAGATCACGATCATAATAAACATTTATGATCGTATCTTCTTCGCACCTTATCTTGTTCTCTAATACCTCAACACCATTTTCAATTCTGGTACCTTTCATCCAACCATAATGGAATCCATCCTGAGCTAAAAGAGTTTTCTTGTTAAATAAAGATTCATTTACAGTAGACCCAACCGTCGCTTTTTTGCCCAGATGAGCTTCTCCGGTTGTGGATGCATAATACTCGTAATTCTTTGCATCATTATCTGTAATATTCTTATCATCATCTATACTCTGCTTCCAGATAATGATTGTGTAATCTGCTTTATCATTTGGAACCCACTTCGCATAAAGAACTACATCAGGGTCGGAATCTCCATAAATTCTATCCCAATCAAACGCAGAAGATTCGTCAACCTCTCCTACTTTAGCACCTTTTCTGGTATACCAGCCTTTAAATACATAACCCTTTCTTGTAGGCTCAGCTGGATATTTGTCCCTTGCACTCTTATCAGTGCATACGTAAACAGGATCTGTATAGGTTACACCTGCGCCATTTCCATCAAAATTAATCCAGTGAATACCTGTAGCTACTGCATATACTGTCTTAACAGTAGTAACATCAACAGGCTTGTCTATAAGCACCCTGCTGCCTTTATTAAGAGTCCAGCCTATAATTGTATCCGTGTCCTTTTTAGGTTCAGGTCTTTTAATATCATCAACTTCAACCTCAGTGGATTCACCAGTTACCAGAACTATCTTTTTAACATAATATACTTCTTCATCAACACCAATATAGGTGAGATAGTAAGTAGTCTGAATCTTGGCAATGACATCAACCACGCTGTTAGCAGTAACATGTCCAACTGTTCCATAAGGAATCGTGCTTCCATCAACTGCATACCAACCAAGGAATTCTTCATCTGAAAGAAGACCATCTGGTACTCCTGGATTAGCAAGCTTATCGCCTTCTTTTACCATCTGAACACTAAATGGAGTAGTCTTATTGTCATAGTCACTCTGACGCAGATAGAAATTATAGGTACAGATTGCTCTTTTATCAGTTGTATCATCACCTGAACCACCAGATCCAGCTACAATATATACAGAGAAAGCGTTTGCATTAAAAGAAGCACCATCAGCATTAGCTTCGGCAACCTTTTCGGTCTTACCAGCATCATCCTGGTGGATTACAGAAAATTCTTCTCCGCTTAATTTACTACCAAGTGAAATTGATACGCGAACAGACTTAGAATCTAATGGCTCGATTTCCTTGCCCTCAGCGTTATAGAATGAAATATCAACACCCTTTGCCTGTTGAACCTCTTCTCCAAGAGCCTCCTTGGCGGTGTCCACAGCTTCGATGTCTGATATTGCACGGACTTTCATAATTGTGCCTGCTGGGAATGCTCCTTCTTCAGACTGTGCCTCAACCAAGATTCCAACAGACTCTCCCTCAAATTTCTGAGCCGGGTATGATTTTTTCTCAGCACTCGACGCAGTACTTGCAGCATCCGATGAAGCTTCTGATGAAGCATCTGATGCAGCTTCTACATCTGAGCTTGCCAAAGAAGCTGCGTCATCTGATGAACTCTCAGATGCAGCATCCTCTGATGTGCTCGCAGAATTAGCTGCTGCCGAAGATTCCTTGGCAACATCTTCTTCTGGGATGATAGTTGAGCCGGAAACCGGAGTTTCATCGGTAGCAACTGTCTCCTCTGCAGGCTTTGTTTCTTCAGGCGCAGGCTCCTGCACCTCTGACTCAGCTGACGCAGAGTCCTCCAAAACTTCGCCTCCATCGTTTGAAGCTCCAGGATCAGTGGTTTCTTCAGAAGCCCCCTCATTATTTGGCTCCTGATACTCTTCCTCTTCCTTTTCAGCTTCTGGAACGGCTTCCCATTCCGCGGTAACTATAGTATCTTCTGATACTACATCATTTGCTATTTCTTCATCTGCAGCAAATACCTTTGCGTTGGAAAAAGAAAAATCACTACCAAAGGTAGTGATTGCAAATGCGACCGCCAGTAAAACTGCCAGTAATTTCTTAGATCTCTTAAGCATCACATTGCCCCCTCTGATTACTTAATATCCTAATTAAATTTTCCAGACATTATCATTATCTAATAAATATGTGATAATATCCAACAAATTGGCGATTGTTTATCGTTTTTTAAGAAATTATGCAGTCCCCTCGCCAGTTTCAGTGCTCATTTCATTGTTATTAACAGCACTATCCATTAGTTTGAACAACTCCAGTGCGCTTCTAAAACGCTCTGTTCTGTTCTCGTCTGCCCAAACGATGCTCCCCTGCCATGTACCGTTTTGACAATGATCTACCTTAATAATAAAGGTCCCCTTATTCTTGCCCATAAACACGTCCTTTCATACATTTCTTATTTTATCTGACAGCAATCATACAACTAATCATAATTCGTATATTTTTTGTTCAAAAATAGTGTTTTGATTAAATATACATATTGTCCATCAGTTCCTGCCTTGGAAGAAATGGGGCCAAATCCTCTAAAGGCGGGCTTGATAATGTTCCATCAGGATTTCTTCTGGCTGAGCTTTTAGGCTCCCACACCTGTGTTGTATCAGTAAACACTTCACACAACACTGCTCCCTTGGCCTCTAAAGCTCCCCCAAGCTTATCAGCCAACTCATCGCCAGTTTTTATGGAAAAATATTCAAAACCAAATGCATTTGCTATTTTCTCAAAGCTAGGGAACGCAAGATCCCCGCTTTCAGGGCCAATTCCAACCTTGGAATACTCAGAAAAGATGTTATTCTGCGTAATCCTGATTGAATGATAACCATTATTATTTATAAGAAAGATCTTGATCGGTAGTTTGTTAGTGATAACTGTCTGCAACTCCTGAAGATTCATCATGATGCTTCCATCACCTTCGAGGCAGATAGTTTCTCGTCTTCCAGCACTTATACACATACCGATTGCTGCCGGAAGGCCGTATCCCATGCTGGCAACTCCGTTGTTATTAAAAAATCTGGTGCCTTTTTTAATAAACCAGCTCTGATGACCAGCAACGCAGCACGCGCCATTACTAACAGCCGTAAGACTCTCCTCTGGCAATTTCTCCGAAAGAGTTCTCATAAAGCCGTATACATTAACCGGGGAACTTCCAGTATTCTTTTGCTTGTCAGAGACAACGGGGTATTTATTCTTCCATGCTATGCACTGTTCTCTCCAGGCATCACATGGGCTTACCACTTCGGTACCTGCTGCAGAAGCCATCACCTCACAAAAATCCCTGGCATCTGCCCAGATTCTGTAATCCACATGTATGGTGTGCTTGTCCATCTCAGCTCTGTCTATATCAACCATTATGACATGGGCTTCCCTGGCCCAGCTTGTCCAGGTGTAGCCCACCTGTCTGATTGAAAGCCTGCTGCCTATTACCAGCAAAAGATCTGAATTCTGCACTGCAAAATTACCAGCACGGTCACCCATGTTTCCGCCTCTTCCGCAGTACAAAGGATTATCATCTTCTATAAGATCTATTGAATCCCAGTAAGTACATACCGGTACTCCAAGCTTATCCACCATGGTTCTAAAAGCTTCAAAACCGCCAGATATGCGAACGCCGCCTCCTGCATAGATTACAGGTCTCTTGGCATTTCTGATAAGCTCTATGATATCTTTAGCTTTTTTAGCATCAAATCTGGGTGGAAGCTTTTCTTCATATCCCTCTTTTACCGGATCAAAGCCCTTTAGGCTATCCACATCCACATCTGTATTCTGGTAATTTACCGGCACATCGATCCATACAGGTCCCGGTCTTCCATTTCGCATCAGATACCAGGCTTTCTCCAGGTGGTATCTGATGTCTTCAGGCTTTTCCAACATAACTGCATACTTGCATATATGCTGTGTCATTCTGGTAATGTCATACTCCTGATCTCCCAAAGACCTTATATCATCATAGTCTCTGGTTTCAGAAGCACTCTCCATAAGCTGCTTCCAGTATCTTACTGTAGTATCAAATCGAACCTGACCACTAACGACAAACATAGGAAGAGAATCAAGCCAACCTCCCAACACACCAGTTATAGCATTAGTTCCGCCAGGGCCAGATGTAACACAAAGAGCAGCCACCTTATTCTCAAGTCTTGAATAACTCTCTGCTGCCATAGCTGCTCCCTGCTCATGATGAAACTGGGTGCACTTAATCCCATCGGCATGCCCAAAGGAATTATCCAAATACATAGCGCCACCGCCTACTACCATAAAGCAGTCGGTGACGCCTTTTCTTTTCAAAAAATCTACTATATAATCTGAAACCTTCATATTATTCACCACTTTATCCAAGGAGCTCTTCCTGTCTCAATAAGACTGGATAGTTCATCTCTTTCTCTGGCAGTATCCATACACTTCCAAAAGCCATTGTACTCATAAGCTGCCATCTGTCCGTCTCTGACAAGATCATGCATAGGCTCTTTTTCAAAGAAAGTATTATCACCTTCTATGTAGTCAAAAACGCCAGGTTCAAGCACCATGTATCCGCCGTTTATACGCGCGCCATCAATACTGGCTTTTTCTCTGAAGTCTCTGACGATAGATTTATCATCCCTGTCTATATCAAAAACACCAAATCTCTGACCAGCAAGAATTGCTGTAACAGTGGCTATTTTGCCGTGCTCCTTGTGGAACTTAAGAAGATCGTTCATGTCGATATCGCAAACGCCATCACCATAGGTCATAAAGAAGGTCTCATTACCTACATGCTCTTTGATTCTCTTGATACGGCCACCAGTCATAGTACTGTAACCAGTATCAACAACTGTAACCTTCCAAGGCTCAGCCTTCTGTGAATGGAACTCCACCTTGCCATTATTGGCAAAATCAAAAGTCACATCGCAGTTATGGAGATAATAGTTGGCAAAGTACTCCTTGATTACCTCCTGCTTGTAACCTGCACAGATTATAAATTCATTGAATCCATGGTAGGAATATTCCTTCATGATATGCCAGAGAATAGGCTTACCACCTATCTCTATCATTGGCTTTGGTCTCAAATGGCTCTCTTCACTGATTCTTGTTCCAAAACCACCTGCTAAAATAACTACTTTCATTTCTTACAGTCAAATCCTTTCCAGAATGAACATATATGTCCACATAAACAAACATGATTTTAGCACATAAAATCTGACTTAGGCCATTTTGACCATAATTTTCACATAATCCTCAGATTTTCGTTTCATTATATCAAGGCCTTTGTCTAAATCCTCTAATGCAAAGCAGTGTGTTACAAGCTGCTCAGGAGAAAACTCCATTCCATTTCTCCTCTTGCGCTCCACAAGCCAGTCCAGGACAAATTGCCAATCATCCTGGTAGTTCTTTTTGCGTCCTGACCTTCCTTCATAGGATGAATTCCAGGTACCCAGAACTGTCATTTGATTGCGCAGTATTTTCCAATAGGTCTCTCTTGTAAGCTCCATATCAGAAGCAGGATTTCCCACCAGCATAACCGTTCCATGAGGCCCTGTACTCCTGATTGCCTGCTCATAGCTCTCAGAACGTCCTATACATTCAAAGTAATAATCAACCCCCTTCCCATCAAGAATGCTCTTCACAAAAGCAGAGGTGTCATTATATCTGACATCACAGTAATCCTGCTCAAAAAATCCCATGTCCATGAGCATCTCTTTCTGAATATCTTTATTCCCTATGCAGTAGGTCATTGGAAAGCCAATGTCTCTTATAAACATGGCAGTCAAAAGACCTATGGTTCCCAGACCACACACCAATACCGTCACGTCGTCATAGTCTGGATTTATCTTGTACTTATCAGTTAAAAGACCTGCTCTCTTTATAGCATGTACAGCAACACCCATAGGTTCCAGCATGGCTGCTTCCATATCAGACACTTCATCAGGAAGAGATATCAGATTCCATATAGGTACAGATACATATTCCGCAAAACCGCCATCACACCTTGATCCCAGGTAATTATAGTTTTCGCACATCTCATAAAAGCCGCTCTGGCACTGCGAGCAGCTCTTACATGGAATAAGAGGATATACACCAACTCTTTTCCCTACAAGAGATGGTTTATCTTTGCACTCCTCAACTACACCAGAAAACTCATGTCCCGGAATAAGCGGCATGTTGTGTGCCCCAGTCTTAAAGATCCTTGGAATATCAGAGCCACAGATTCCACAGTAAGACACCTTAACAAGAGCCTCTCCCTTTTTAGGAACCGGCTTATCAAGCTCTGCGTATTTAATATTTCCAATACCATACAGTACCTGTGCCTTCATCATGTACCTTCCTGTTAATCATTATTTACAACATGAATTGCTCTTTCCATGTCCTCTTTGGTTGTGATCTTGAAATTCCTCTGATCTCCCGGAATCATCGCCACATCCATTCCTGCCATTATTGCAACCTCTGTGGAGCCTTTGATCATGAGAATCTTATCCGGTAAAAGATCTTCATTAGCCTTAAGGTATTTGTCATACCAAAAAGCTTCTGGCGCCTGGCCTGCATATATATGATTGCGATTTAGAAGTTCATCAACCTTCTGCCCGCTTCTACTAAAGTAAACGGTATCGTTCATTGGAATAACTGGCATAGCTCCATCATGCTGATCAAGTGCCAAAAGACATTCATCAACCGTCTCTTTTGTAACAAAAGGCCTTGCTGCATCATGGATTATTATTCCATCTATTGTTTCTTTTCCCAGCATATCGCCTATGTCCTTCATTGCGTTATAAATAGAGAGCTGCCTGTTTTCCCCAGGATCGGAAAAGCCTAGAAACTTCTCACCTATAGGAGAATCAGTATCTTCAAACATTGCATCCTCTATTTTCTCTCTATAAGCCTTATCAGCCACAATCTGGATATTTCCCACATACTCAGATTCTGCAAATGCTCTCATGCTGTGGAGTATCATCATCTGTCCGGATAGCTCCAGAAACTGCTTGGGCATATCACCGCCTAGTCTTGAACCAGTTCCGCCTGCTAGAATAATCGCAATGTTCATAGGACTCCTTTTTCTTTAAAGCTTCATATAATTAACATCCAATCTCCGCTAATTCATACAATAATTATACGAAATAAAGCACCGCATCGCAAACTGCGACCGGTGCTTATTTACTGGTATTTCTATATTTATTCACTTATTCTGGCTGAGTACTAGCAGTGCTTGCAGCCTCTGTACTTACTGCTTCTGCCTCAGCTTCTGATTCTTTACTGGTACTATCTGCTTCTGTAGCCTTTTCCACAGTTTCTGTCTTCTCTTCAAAAGAGCCGCTGTCCTCTACTATGATTACTTCCTCTGTACTGTCAGGCTCTGTCGTCTCTTTGATGTCTGTACCTTTAGTTTCCTCGTCCTCTATAACCTCACCTTCAAGGCCTTCGGAATCTATCACATCTGTAGTATCTACCACTTCTTTTTCAGCATCTTTGGCAGCTTCTTTAAGAGCCTTTATCATGTCTGCCTTTAACTTCTGGAACTGTTCATCGGCGAGCTTGTCAACTTCCTCTTCAATGAGTCTTTCCAGTTCTTCCTCAAGCACTGTCTTGAACTGGTTAGTTGCCAACTTGATAAGGGCTTCTTTTCTTAGCTTTGCTATCTTTTCACTGCGCAGCTCTGCCTGACTCTTTTCCTCATCTTTATCTTTACTTGGAGCAGTTTCTGCATACAGATCATTATTCTCATCTGATTCTTCTGCTTCTTCTGCAGCATCTAGGGCTTCGGATGCATCAGAAGCTTCTGGAACTTCCTCTTCATCGATTATCAGAATTTCTTCTTCATCATCTTCCTTTGTTACCGGAGTTGTAGGATATACTTTGCTCTCTATGATAGAAATGGAAGGAGTATAGTTTTCAAGATACTTTGCTACCAGCTCCTCAATCTCTGATTCATACTTTTCAACTTCCTGATCGAGCTCATCCTTTTCAGGCTCTATAGGCTCCGTCTGCCAGGAAACAGATATTGTAGGTACCTCCTCCAGTAAGTCCCAGTTGCCCTCTGTATTACAATCAGCACAGATATTAAAGGAGAAGGAATCAAAAACTTCTTCATCTACATCTTCAGCTATTACATAATCATATCTGTCACTATCCTCATTCCAGCTAAAGCTGTAGGTTCCGTCAGGTGCTGCTGCCAGAATAACTTCCATCTGAGCTTCACCGTACTCAGTCATGACAGATCTGATACCTTCATTATCACAAAGAGCCATGAAAATGCTAGGCTCACTTCCACTAAGCTGTGATCTGCTGTCTACGAAATCTATTCCGCCAGGATTAGTAATATTTGCCTTTATAGTCAGGCGTACTGGCACATTGCCATGATTAACTACAGTAAGAGTATCACTATTACTTGAGAACAGATAGTCACCACTGGTGTTTTTGAATAGCACAGTTGCGCCCTCTTCAACACGTCCGCCGCCGTATTTGGCCGCATCTGTCCCATAGATAAGTCCCAAAGGATCAATGATAAAATCAAATGGGCTATCCTCACCAATTATAGGCATTTTAACATTTACTACATCAACCGGGTGTTTATCACTGTCGACCTGACGAATAAGATCTATTTCATCAATCTGTGATACAAGACTTTCAAGATCAATCTTTTCTAAAAGAGCTTCTTTATCTATGGACTCTCTTACTGCATCCACGTCAACAAAAGATCTAAGGTCATCTCTATCAATGAGTGCCCAGATCTCTTCTTCATCTATATCATATTTGTTTTCTTCGTCTGTAAGCTCAGTATCAAGGGCTTCTTCCTTGTCCTCATAGTCTGACGCACTACTACCAGAGCCGAAGACGACTACTTCGTCAACGCCTGTAGCAAAGGTCATAACTGGGCAGGTAGCTACCAAAACTACTGATAACACAGCGCCAATTCCCATCCTTAGGTATTTTCGAGTCAACATCCTTGTCCCTCCAATTACAAAAAACCTAATACTAGTGCATATATTATATCGGCAAACCATAAAAAATCATTAGACTTTATAGTAATTTAATAAAATATTAATACTAGGAAGCATAGGTATTGCCATTAATGTAGTCTCGTGTTATATTATATGTAGTAATCAATACTACATGTGATTATTTTAATAACCACAAAATTGGAGGTTACATTATGACTTCAAAAGAACTCAAGAAATATTTCAAAGATCATCTGGTACCTAAGAAGCTTTACAAGATAGGTGGCCATCACAAGAATAGAATATGTCTCGACAAGACAGATAAGGGCTGGGCTGTTTTCTTCCAGGATAACAAGGAGCGCATCGGTGTTATGAACTTCGTAGATGAAGCTTCTGCCTGCAACACAATGAAGGATGAGCTCAGAAAACTTATGGAGCAGCTCTACGGTATTACATGGGCTCCAGCCAAATAAGAATATTGTGCATGTCATGCATTATAAAAGGAAATGCCTGTTAAACAGTAATAGGCATTTCCTTTTTTGTTTTCTCAAATAATTCTATTGATAACTGAAACTGCAGCCAGGACCGCTCCCTGCCCCCATGGGTAATTGCCATAAGTCTGGTAATGTACTGCAAAATCATCACAGGAGCTAAGAGCATCCATGACTATTCCATCCTTAACGTGCTCTAACATTGACTCTTTGGCCTTCAGAAGGCTATCCCTGACTCTCTCTTTTTGTTTCTCATCCTTGTCAAAAAGACCTGCTTCGTAGCCCTTGGCCATAGAATAAGCAATCATTCCCGTTGCAGACATATCAATATGGCCATCAACAGCATTTATCTGCCAGCTAAAGCCGCCATCTTCTCTCTGATAATCCATGGCCGTTTCGCATAGCTCCACATACCATGGAAGCAGATCAAAGATGGACCACTCTTTTTTATCCTCAATCTTCCTGCTAAGCTCCTGCTCCAGGATAGCAGCCTGAGAAAGTCCAAGCATCATCCATCCATGAGTTCTTCCCCAGCCAAGTATACCTTTTCTTTCACAGATAGCTTCGCCTTTCTGGTCGTATTGATCCCTGGAAATCTGATATCCGTGGTACAAAAGGCCGCTCTTAGAGTCTCTTCCATATTTGTAATAGTTCATGAACTGAACATATATCTTACCTACAATAGACAAATAATCCGATGAATTGTAATAATAAAGGTCATTCTGGGTATTCTCACCATATGAGTTTTCTCCGGCAACAAACTTATCCCTGACCTCTGCTGCCATAAACATAGTTGCCTGGCCGATTCCATCAGCAAAAATATTTGTATTGTTCCTGCCAGGATTGTAAATTATTGATCCAAGGCTGTCTGTTTTAGCTACTTTGAGGTATTCCCTTATAATATCCCGACCTTTTCTGTAGATATCAGAGCTGTCTCCTTCAGATAATCCCAGCATGCTATAGCCAGCCAGTGCATCATCCACAAAGCGTATCCTGCTGCCATACTTGTCACGCCACAGGCTCATATGAGCATCCAGCGCCTTGCGTATTCTGCTCTCAAGCTCTGGCTGTTCCTTACAATTACATATTGCCTCTGACAGTCCCAGCATCAGCATTCCTGATGGCCAGAACATTGGGTCCTTGGTTCTGACAGACCTTCCCAGCAATTTCTTGACCATATCCTTGGCCTTCTGAGAAGGAGTGACTTTCATTATATTCCCAAGTTCTTCTGCGGTCTTTGTAACTAACAGTTCATATCCACTCATAAAAGCTTTTCCTTTACTTTGCCAGTAAGATACTTAAATTCTTCCGTCCTGCCATACAAAACTACATAAACGCCGTTAAAGATCACGGTAATGATAACTGCCATCAAAAGAAATGTTCCAATATTGAGATTTACCAGTATAATGCTGCTGATATAGTTGCATACCACCAGCACAAATATCAGGCTTGCCAGATACTTGCAGGAATCAACAAAATAACTGCCAGCTGACATATCAAAACAGGCCTTATAGATAATAACCGGCTTGGTAATATTGGCAATAAGTCCTGAAACTATAGTTCCAATATAAACACCAGTAATTCCAAGAGGTGTCTGCACCAGCCAGATTGATAATATCAGGTTAACTGCTCCCTGAATAAGCGCAAGATACTTATCCTGCTCAAAAACACCCGCTGCCGTCTTGTAGTTACTAAGTACGATTCTGTCACCCTTGAAATAGTAATCAATAAGAATACAGTACACAGCGGCTGGAACCAGTATCCAGTCATCCCCAAGCCATATCCTTACAAGTGGTGTCAAAAGAACCATGAAGCCCACACAGGAAAATCCATAAATCCAGGATGCAAAGAACCTGTATACCTTGAACATTCCAAATTGCTTTTCCTTTGACTCCGTTGCTATAAGATTTCCAAAGCTTGAGATAACAGAATTGAAAATAATATTAACGAAATTCGAAACTGTGCTGATGACCATGTTGTAGTTATCTACAACACCAGCCATGGCAACTTCAATAAGTGATGAAATGATAAGAGCATCTGTCTGAAGTCTTGCTACATCACCAACCTTGTGGAAAACAAGGGCCTTGGTCTTACTCCAGACCTCGTCGCTCTCAGCCTTGCTAAGCTTTTCAACATTCTTATCCTTAAGATACGGATACATGTTATCCAGAAATCTTGATACAAAGATTTTCTGAATCAGCTGTACAACTGCATCTGTAATAAGGAACAGGAAAAAGTTCCTGGTAACTACTACCACAATCATCTGTATAGATACAGTAATGATCTTGGTTATAGTAATAACATTGGTCTGAATGTAGTTCTTTTGCTCAGCATTAACAAGACTGTATTTATAAGCCACAAAATAACTGCTGACTGTATTGAAAAGGAAAATGAAATAGTAAAGATATAATTCTCTGGTGGTAATATTTCCAGGATTCTTAACAAGAAACTCAAGGAAAGGTGTCAAAAGAAGTCCTATAGCAGCGACAACCATGGCAATGATGTAATATGCCTTCCTGTATAGCTGCATGTAAGACTTGATCTTCTCTGTTTCACCTCTGGCAACAGGACCATACAAACTGAAGTTCAGCGCTGTTCCTATGCCAAGCTCTGCCATATTCAGAATAGAAAGGACATTTCCATAAAGAGAATTTACTCCCAGAAGAGTTTCATCCAGATAGATGATAAACAGCTTACGCAGTATAAAAGATACCAGCGCAGTTGCAATCTGTCCTATATATCCAAATTTAATATTTCTTGTCGCAGAATTAACTCTACCCATTAAACAATCTTCCCGTCTTTATCCATCAAAATCCAGCCATCCCAGTAATCATGCATGATATCTGGTTCACAGTGCTGATTATTACGCATGGTAAAGGTTCTGATAACCTCGTGATCCGGCCTCTTATTAAGTCTTGCTCCCCAGAAGCTGAAGGTCGAATTAGCGCAGATATTACCCCTGCAATGACTCATGAGCATAAGATCCTGTACACTATCCTTACCAGTATTCCAGTCAATTATTGTGTACAGACTTTCATCCTTAAAGTTCTCTCTGGCATATTCATGATCACTTGTAAAAATATAGAAATGTGTATCGGGATACTTGTCCATAAAGTATTTCATGGCACTCTCGTAGTACTGCTCAGTGGCAATATTACCAAGCACCTTGAAATTCTCAGGATCTAGATAATCTCCCCTCCTGATATGAACACTTACAGAATTCTCTTTTTCCATTCTGGATGCCAGAACCATATTTCTCTGCTGGAGCTCTGGAATTGAATGCTCAGGAAATACAAACAATTCCCTAAGCTCTCCCATAATATCTCCATAGTATTTCTGACACGCAAAATAGCCTTCGATATATTTGTCATCCAGATCAAATATCTCCGGATGATACATCTCTTTTTCCAGAAAAATATTCTTGTTATCAGAGTCCTGTTTGCCGAGCTTACGTCTGATCTTACCTGTGATCTTCTCAACAAAGCTCTGAGACAAAATAGCATCCAGTTCCTCCTGAGTTGCTACTTCATACGGAATATCCACAAAAAGAGGCAGTTCAAAATCTCTTTTAGCAAGCATCTTCTCCTGAACCTTAGGAGAAAACCATGAAAGATCAAGCTTGGCTTCCTTGCCCAAGCCTAGAAGCTTTCTATAAACTGAATACTGCTGCATTTGGTTTCCCAGGCCGCCTGCAATCTTAACTATAACCATTCCCCATACCCCCGGTACAATTTATTTATTATTTTCTGTCAAAATCCACTTATATGCCTTGATCATTGCATCCGGCTCTCTAATCTCCTGAACTGGCAGAACATAGTTCTCATATGTTCCAAACAGATCAGTCGCAATTCCTCTACTCTTAACAGAATAACCTATTACAAGTGTTGGTACTCCTGAGCTATAGGCAGCAATAGTTGAATGGGTTCTTGCCCCTACAAAAAAGCTGCACATTGAAATATAACCTTTAAGTTCCTGAGCTGGCGCATCCCCGATAAGCGTCACTCTCTTAGTATCCTTAAACTCCAGATAAAGCTCCTCAAGTGGTCTTCTATCGTCATTAGTCGGCCATACAACATGCGGAATAAGCGCAATGTTCTGGTCTGTTTCATCAAGAATATATTTGATGAAGTTCTTGTAATTCTCTATTGTTATGCCCGGAATGCTTTCCTTATCCTGAACCATAGGGCTTAAATTGATACCTACAGTCTTGCCAGGTAAAAAAGTCTTGGGCACAGTAACCTTGCTGGTCTCAAGCTCAAAGGCAGGATCTTTTCTAAGGACTATCTTATCATTTGAAATACCTGCATTTACGAGAGCTTCATAGGTAATTGACTCTCTGGCATAAATTGCAGAGTAAGCATCCAGATCCTTAACAAGCTCTTTGTCCTTAAGAGAATCTGGTTCAATGGAGCATCCCCACAGAACTGTCTCAAAGCCCTTTTTCCTGAATACATTATGAGCAAGGATAAGATCGCCTACCATGTCTGGATAGCAATAATTATCACCACCAATGGATACAGCAAGTGGTGTTACATCCTTGTACTGCACTGCCAGTTTATTATAAAGCGCAAAAGCATCCTTGTACTTGTATCTAAGAAACGACTCCCTGTCACCACTTAACTTGCGATACACATAGTACACAATATGCGGAATTGTATCTCTGTCTATATGTCTGTCCTCTACAAGACGGCACAATCCATCCTTTTCAAGGCGTGACAGAGAATACTTGCGGTCCTCATCCACACTGTTAGAAACTACGATCACCGGAATATGTGTATCTACGCCAGCTTCCTGCCTTAATTTGGCTATCAGCTTGATCGTACTGTTAACAATAGCTTCGCAGCCGTGGTTACCGGAACCTGCATGCATATATAAAATTATTGGTCTGTTCAGATCCATACTCATTGTTTTGCCCCTTTGTGTCTGGCATACATATCAATATATAGCTTAGGACTTAATCTATAAACCATGACCTTAAGCTTGTGTCCTGCTGGAAGTCCTGCAAATGCTCCTCTGGTCTTAAGCGCGTGCTTGATCTGTTCTGTAACCATCTCTACAGCTTCATTATCGAGCTCAGCATCACGCTCCGCTCCCTGAGTTGCCACCTTACCAACTACAAGAAATGCTGTCAGTATCTGTGATACAGCCACTGATACAAAAGCATACGGTGAGATATTCTCTTTGACTTCTAATAGCTTATCCTCAGCCATTCTCCAGCATTTAATCTGGTCCAGATAACTCTTTTTGAAAGCCCTGTTCATGGCGCTATTCTCATTTTCTGTATAAATGTAGTCGCCGTCAGCGATACATCTGATTCCACGCTTCTTATCAACATAAAGAGCGTAATCTATGAGGAATAACAGATCCTCTCCTATTGTAAGCCCATCTATAAACCTTACATTCCCTGACATAAGTGTTTCTCTGTCAAAGAGCTTGCCCCATACATGAGTATTCTCATGAAGGATAACATTCTCAATATACTGATATCCACTTATTTTATTGGTAACAGAATAATTATTAGTCTCGTCTACTAAAAGCGTACTCTCATCAGCATGCTTGATCATATTGGAAATAAGCCCATCTTTTACCGCATCATCCGAATCAACGAACACGATAAATCTTCCAACTGCTGCCTCTATACCAATATTTCTGGCTCTTGATACGCCGCCATTTTCTGTGTGTATAGCTCGTACCCTGCCTGATGCATCCTCGTGTGCAAGCTCGTCGCACAGCTCCCGGCTTCCATCTGTAGAACCATCATCAACCAGTATGATCTCAAGCTCACCCGGATCCAGGTCCTTCTGATTCAAGCAAGACAAGACACACCTTCTTAGTGTGTCTACTGCCTGATACACAGGAATTATGATACTTATTGTCTTGTTACCAGCTAAAGGCATAAATTTTACGAGCTCCGATTAGTATAAAGTCCATTCATCCCTTGGAACACCGTGAATAGTACCAAGGCCATAATGCTGCGCTGTAAAGAAATTGATCCAGAACTGCCAATCCTCCTGTATATCAACTTCATACGCAACAGTAAATCTATTCTCCCACTGAGGTCTTAACATAGGTGCCTGGACATTATCTTCGCCCCTTTGTCCCATCTCAGTCAGATATGCATCTCTTTCATCAAACTCTCTCTTGATCCTTGCAAGGTTAGCACCATCATCCACATACCCCAGCAGGAAAAGAGCTGCAAACACACTTACAATCGAAACAAGAACTCCCTGAAGGAGACGCTCCTTAGCTTCTGATAAGATTCCAATTCCCTGAGCAATGGCAGTCATCAAAAAGATGCTTGCTCCATAGTAGGACCTGAGTTCAGAAGATGGGATCATGATAAGTGCATAGCAGGTAGCTACAAATAATCCGCCAAAGAGTGCCACAATTTTGAGCTTTCCAGCCTGCTCTGAGTCTTTTCCAAAAAGAAACATTGTAAGGATGATAATAACTATAAATGCTGCAACCAGCACAAAATAATTATTTTTAATAGCAAGCGTTATCTTAAGAAACCTTGCCATAATCGCAAGGAAGCCTGTATGCTCCTCTTCTGTTACAGCAAGTCTTCCGTAGTTACCAGGAGCTATGATCATCATGGCGAAACCTACTAAGCTTCCAACAAGGCCTGCGATCATAAATGGCTTAACAAACTTAAAGCTCTTATTGCTAGTAATGTAATGATAAACCAGCTCAATCAGCATAAAGAGAATTAGTCCGCCTGAGGTATTCTCATTGCACCATCCAGCTGCTATTCCATATAAAAACATACCTATTGCAAATCCGATATTCTTGTTCTGATCCTTGATTCCACGTCTATACAGTGTCACAAAGCCCATGATAATTGTTGTTGTAAACAGATAGTTACAAGCTCCGTCTTCCCAGAAAACTGTATTAGCGATTGCAGGATCAAAGAACCACAGCATTGTAAGGATAAAACCATATACCCTTACATCGTATTCTCTTTTGGCATCAACATTGGCGTAGATAAGAAGTGATAAGATCACGAATACTATTCCAGCGATTACATTAAATACTCCCTTAACACCTATGAACAGGAATACTCTGAGTATTATGTGAGACACACTTCTACCGGTATGAGATATCCAGTGTTCAACCTCCTGTCCAAAAAGATCAAAGAAGTTTCCAGCCTTGGCCACCTCATCCATGTAGATTATGTCATCTGACATGTAAGGAGTCAGAAATTCATAAATAGTTACCGCAAGGAAAGCAACTAAAACCATTATGTAAAATAAAGTTTTCCTAGCCTTTAAAGACATTATTTTTGGTCATCCTTTCACTGATTGAACAAAGGTACACTCCAAATATCGGAAGCATGATATTTCTTCCGATGTAAACTGAAACAAAGGTCGCCTCGATAACTGTATAAATTGATAGTGACAACAGAAGAACTATGCTCCATGCATCTCTTCTCTTGTAACATATATAGATAAACACTATCACAAGAATACATATAATAGCAGTTGGTATTATTCCATACCAGTAAAAGAGCCTTACCCAGCCCATATCAAAGTACTGTACAGAAGTCCTGTCAGAAAAAAGTTTCCAAGTCTCAAGTGCCCCTGAATGATGCTCATCGCCCCTATACAGATTCTGAATTCTGTTGTTCAAATTCTCATCGATAAAAATAATTATCTTGTAGTGCGGATAATGAAATTCATATCTGGGAACAAAGCTGATAAATGCTCCCCATATAGAAAATGCCACACAAAATACTGGAGTTACAAGCCCTGTGAGGACATATATTATCTTTTTATTACTCAAAACTGGCAGATATCTGATGATAATTGCCATAACTATAGTCAGAACTCCGATCAGAAAAGCAGTTCTCGATAAAGTAATCTTATACATGCCAAAAGTGATTGCAAGTAAAACTGCATACATCCAGAGCTTTGCTTTGCTGCCATAAATCCACAGCCACAGAAGCATAAGTGCAAATACGCAGCCCCAAAGTGTATTAGGGTGTCCAAAGCCAAAGACATACCTAAGCTCGTTGGCATCTCCGCGGCCATAATCAGTTGTAACCGCGATACTTCCCAGTATTCCAAGCACTGACAAAAGTGCTATGCTGGCAAATCCCACAAAGCTCACCCAGAAGGTCGCCTTCATAGTCTTGCCAAGATTGATATTCTTGGCTGCCATCATAAATGTAGCAAATCTAAGCAGTTCATTTCTACCTGTAATTCTGTAGCATACAAAGGTGAATATCCAGGTGCATACTATGATCACCCATTCCTTTTTACTGTGACTTGTCACAAATACAGCAAGAAGCGTAAGTACGAAAGTTACTCTAAAGACATAACTCTCAAAACCAAAGTAAAGCTCACTCTTCTCGGCGATCATCAGTACCAGTTCTATCAAAAGAGCCAGATAAAAAAGCCTGTTCGCTATTATCTTTCTATTCTCGGTAGTCAGAAAGTCCATAACTAGTCTCTTATTTCCTAATCGTTCTAAGTATTTTGTGATAAGCTTTTCGGCAGAATCTGCCGGCAGTGATATCAAGCTTATGGTAGCATCTTGAAAGTGCAGTGATCCTAGGCATTACAAGATAGTCATATTCATCGATATGATCTCGTAAGTACTGAGGATAAGTATCGTCAATCTCTACTCTCTCAAACCTTGCATTTCTGCCAAAGATATCCTGTCCCAGAACCAGTCTGTCCATGGTCTCAGCCAGGATTTCTCTGTCGTTATACTCTTGATGAGCTGCTGCCTTGACCTTAACACCAATACGCTCCACAGGATTAGTTTCTCCTCTTCCTCCCATGTAGCCAAAGTGCCAGCCGCCGTCTTCTACTCTTACTGATCTCTCGTCAGTTACCTTAACCAGATCTCTGAGTCTTACAATACCCTCTTCTGGAATATTGTTAAGGCTTGTAACCTTTGTTCCAAGCCACTTTCTGTCTGTCCTTGCAATCTCAGGAAAGTCTCCTGTTATTGATAAAAGCTCACCTGATTTTTCTTCCATATTGAGGAATGCGTAGAAATTACGCTGAGCCAGATGATAAACCTTGGACTTATCAAACTGGGCTATTATCTTTTCCAAAACCTTGGGATTAGGAATCTCATCCACATCACCAAAGATAATTATGTCATCCTCTGTAGCACCGACTTCTTCAAGCCCCTTAACCAGATGGTTCTTCTGAAAGTAGTCTCTCTCATGAGTCATGGCGAAATCTTTATCCTCAGAAACTACTACATAAGTGATCTTATCAAGATAATCCCTGAACAGCTCCTTGTTCTTTTCAAAGCAGAGCTCCTTGGGCTCACCAGAAAAGGTTGTTGTAGCCTCTTCGATAATAAACTTATCAACGTATGGATTTAATATATTGAGGCGAAGCTTTAATATGTCCACCTCGTTAAAAAATGGTACGCAGTCAATTACCATTATTCACATCCTCTTTCCAACCAAGTATCTTCTTGACCGTGCTCTTAATACCAAACTTTGTAGCTGAACGCATCAGATCCCTATAAGGCTTATCTGAATTCATGAGGTCATATACAAATACGTCTCCCTCAGGCGCCCATTCAGGCAGCTCTTTGCCTGCATATTCCTGATAAAATGGCATAGCCATCATCTCTTTAAGATATCTGGCTATATCAGTTCTTCTGATTCCGGAATAAATAAGACTCTTAACAGCTATCGCACAGGTAAGAGTTTTCCTCTTATCAAGGATATCCCAGTATCCATCCCCGTCTCTATGCCATTTTTCTATATACTTATCAAACATCTTCCAGGCCTTAACCTGATTATCCATGTATTCCCTATGAAAAGAACCAGTAAGCCCCGCTGAATTCTGATTATAATAATACAAAGCCTTGTCTATATAAACTATAGTCTCAGCCTTATCAATAAACTCTGCTGTCTGCAGAAGGTCTTCTCCGTGGTTAAGTAAAAGCCCATCAAAGCTGTCAGTTTCTCTAATAAAATCTCTTCTGACTGCCTTATTCCACATAGCATTCAAAGCATCCGAGGAGCTCATGATATCATAGAAAACTCTTTTCTCTTCTCCCTGATAAACCTTGCCCTGCTCAAATGGAAAAGAAAAAAGCTTATTGTTCCTATCTCTGGAATCTGCCGCATTATAGATTACCAGATCGGGTGTAATATCTCTTATGCCATATGCAGCTATGCTCTCTGATAACTCAGCAAAACAGTCTTCTGATAGTTCATCATCAGCATCAGCAAAAACAAGATAATCTCCGGTAGCAAGTTTCATTCCTTCAAGTCTTGCCCTGAAGGCGCCTATATTACCAAAGTGATTAACCTTAATAAAATCATACTGCTCTGCATAACGATCGCAGATCATAGCGCTACCATCCTCTGAGCCATTCTCCACGAGAACAGCCTCCAGTTCGCAGCCATTATTCCTTGCTGCGATCACAGGCTTAAGTGCGCCATCTATGTACTTTTCAGCATTATAAACCGGGATAATTACTGAAAATGTCATTGAACGTTATGCTCCTCTTTCCATTTCCTGGTTCTTCGCCAGAACAGGAGTGGTCTTATAGCCATCTTAATACGTTTCTTGGGGCTGTAAAATCTTGGATAGTTCTCATTCTCGCCCCACCATTTGTGGAAAACAAAAGGCTCTATTCCCTTGTTCTCAGGAAGCGGATGCTCTCTTCCAAATAAAACCGCCTTTTCAAGCGGAGCCCACTTCATACCTGCTGCCTCCATTTCATTCTTGTGCATGCAGCAGATAAATATATCCTCGTTATAGAAATCATCAAATCCTTTTTCCCACAAAAGATTATGAGTCTTGGGGAAATCCATCAGTCTCTTGGATCTGATGGATACAGAGTTGCCTACACGGCAGATATTACCGTTACTGTCTCTGTAAGCGTAATCATTCTGAGGAAGTGGCCATGGTGAGCCAATATAGTCATAATCAAGGAACTCATCTCGCCAGTTCTCAGGATGAATGACGAATCCATCTGCATGAACTATGAGCGCATAATCAGTCTTGATATGATTCCCTAGTTCATAGGTCATCTTGTAATTAAATTTATCAATGTTATCGAGCTTGTCTGTATGACTGTATCTGATTCCCTTAGGCATGAAAAGAGGTTTCTTGTCTGTGATGATAACAGCATCGCCAAACTCTATCCCCCTCATGCTATATTCCATAGCCTTTAAGGTCTCGTATATATCTACGCTGGTCATAGCAACCAGAGTCACATTTGAAAGCTTGATCTTTTCTTTATTATCCATAAATAACTCAACAATCTGTCAGCCGTGAAATACTTTTATGATTCCAGTACGCCTCCCAAGACTTCTCCATATCTTTTTCATAAAGAACCAGCCATAGATAAGCCTTCTGCGTATATTCTGGAAAAATGTCCTAACAGTACCAGGTCTTACATTTCTTCTGGCATAGAGCCTTGAGCGCTTCTTGTATTCTTCAAGTTCCTTCCTGCATTCCTCTGCGGAGAAAAGCTTGCCCTTCTTGTCCTGATAGGTTAAAAAGCTATAAATATTCTGCTCAGAGGACCAGAAACCATCTGATACATTATGTCTTGCCCAGTATTTGGGAGCAATAGCATATTTGAGCTCTGTGCTGGACATTACAGGCATCAGAGAGAAAGATGAATTAGACAATATCAGATATCTTGCGTTCTTAATTGTCACATAGTCCTTGCCCATATCAAAGTGGTGGCACTCATACTCAGGCAGTACCTTTTTAGCTGCTTCCTCATCCTCAGTAATGATCATAAATCTCATATTGGGATTTATCTTTTTCATATTCTTAATAGCATTGAGCCAATAGCGTCTGTCCAGGAATAGCTCAGGACAGCTTGTGTACTCTCCGCCTCGCATGTTGATTATGCAAAGGTCATCGGCTGTGTACTCATAGGATTCAGCCTCTTCCCTGACGTGAAGCCATTCACGGATCTTATCGCGATACTTCTCAAAATATGACTGATCCTGCATATTACCATAAATAATAGTATTATCTTCTACCTCGAATAACTTGGGATCAGCGCCGCTTATATAACAGCCATGAGTCATATCATGAACTGAATCACCAAGATAAAGCCTGTCATCCTGCTCATGATAAATCTTGAATGACTCCATTTCCTCTCTGGATATCTCTTTACCCATGTCAATATCCATGAAGTACATGCCCTTCTGAGAATGAAAGACATTTCCCACCTGCCCGGGATTAACAAAGCCAAAGTCTACTCCCTTTTCAAGGGCCAGGCATCTGGTAACTATATAGAAAAACAGCTGATTTCCCAGACCATACCCAGGAATAAACTCAGTTCCAATCATTTTAAATCTCCAAACAAAAACAATTATCTACAGATACGATCACATATATATCTCTCTACCCTCAAGAGTAGTCTCATTTATCTGTTCGTCCTTAACCTCATAGATAATGTCGCAGTTAGCAATTGTATTAAGTCTGTGAGCAATGATGACCATTGTCTTCTTGCCATGGAAGCCATTGATAGCCTCCATAACTGCTGCCTCTGTCTCATTATCAAGAGCACTTGTAGCCTCGTCGAATACCAGAATCTCTGGGTTATGATAAAGCGCTCTTGCAATTCCGATACGCTGTCGCTGACCTCCAGAAAGTCTTACACCTCTGTCACCGATTGTAGTATCAAGTCCCTCAGGAAGGCTTCTTACGAAGTCAGCAAGCTGAGCTTCCTCCATAACCTCCCAGATTCTCTTCTCATCAATCTGGTCAGCGTCTATACCAAAAGCAATATTCTCTCTGATAGTCTCATCCACAAGATAAATAGACTGAGGAATATATCCAATCTGCGCAAGCCAGGAATCATAGTTACTAAAAATATTAGCTCCATCGCAGAGTATCTCTCCGCCCTGTACATGTAAAAGTCCAAGAAGAACATCGACGATTGTGGACTTACCTGCACCTGATGGTCCCATGATACCAACGGATTTGCCCTTAGGCACTACCATATTGGCCTTGGTGAAGATATTTCTGTCTGCATCTGGATAAGCAAAGGTAATATCCTTAAGCTCGATCTTATCCTCAAGGTGAAGCTCAGGACCTGCAATTGCAGCTCTCTCTGCTCTCATTGCCTTGTCTGTCTTCATAGACTCAGTGAGATTCTCATAGACATAATCAAGAGAATACTGCTCGTAGGCAATCTCAGTAATGTATGTATTGATACGGTTAGCAGATGGCATAATTCTGACTGCTGCAACACCGAATGCTGTCAGCTGTGGTATCAGAAGGGTCACATCTCCGCCCCTTAAGATATAAACCAGTATGAACATAAGGACTGTTGCCATAAACACAGTCTCGATCATAAGCCTTGGCACACTGTTAAGAACCGCATAGTCTCTGGCAATATTGGCGCCAACTCTTCCAGATTCATAGTAGTTACGAATATAGAAATCCTGTCTGTTAAGCACCTTAACATCCTTGAGACCATAAATAGCCTGAAGTCTCCATCTGGCAATCCTTGACTGTGTTTCCTGATTGCGCCTTCCAATTTCGTTCAGTCTTGGCTTTAATACCTTGACACTGATAAATGTCATGACAAGAAGCACAAGGATCATCAGAACTGTCATCTGCCAGTTAACGAACAAAAGAACAATTCCAAGGAAAGTTGATACTACAAGCTCTGTTGAAAGAGAAAGCAGTGCAAGTACAAGTGAGAACACCCTTGGGATATCACTGTCTGTGATTCTGAATACTGTAGGAATATCAGCTCCGAGATAATCCTCGTAAGGTCTGTTGAGGAACTCTCTCATTACGCGGCTGATCATATCATTTCTAGCTCTTGCTACGAATGTGTTCTGTCTATGGATAAGGAACAGAAGATATGCATTCTTGATAACAAAAAGAGCTATCATCAGTACCAGAAGTGAGCATGCTATCTTAGTGTCACTATCAAGCCTAAGAGCACTAATTATCTCTTTTACCGGCTCATGCCTGTCTATGAATTCGTGCAGTGATTCTGGAACCAGTATAGTAGATACTACTGGAACCATCATTGAAACACCAAGTGTCTCAAATACACCACCAATCAGTATAAGGACAGCCAGTAAAACCAGCTGTCCCTTTTGTCTTTTATCAAATATGTATCCTATTTTCCCAAAAAGAGAAACCTTTTTGGCATCCTTACTGTTACTCATTACCTAATTCCTATCTGAATATTATATGGCTACCTTCTTCATCCTGGAGGTATAGATGTCGTCCATCTTACGGTTGTTGATCCACTTGGACGGAGCAATGACCATCTTACTAGGATTGTCGTTGAGCCATGTAGCCCACCAGCTAAATGAACTGTTGGCCATAATATGATGCTTACATCTGCTCATAAGCGTCATCTCAGCCAGATCAGTATTAGCATCCTCATCCAGGTCAACTACAAAGAAGTTAGGGCCTCTGAAGTGCTGCCTGCACCATTCCTTATCATCAGTGAAGATAAAGAATACTGCACTTGGATATTTATTTCTTACTTCGTCAATTGCTGACTTGTAATACTTCTCTGTACAGATATTGTGAATATGAATATGCTCAGCATCCACATAGTCTGTTCTCCTGATATGAAGGCTTACAGACTCGCAGCACTCTATCTGCTGCAAAATAGTCCAGCTGACGCTGTCCTGCATGATATCCTGTGGTCTCTTCTCGAAAGCCTCGCGAAGCTCTCTCTCCACGTCCTCATCAGCAAAGTACTTGTCACTCTGCCAGTAACCAACAAGATATGCATCCTCCACCTCAAGAATCCTTGGGTCAAAGATACCCGACTCCTCATCTATTCTGAAGGTCTTCCTGCCAGTAAGCTTTCTCCTGATTCTGCTAAAGATATCCATCTTGGAATCAGTAATCTTAACTACCTCTTCTCTGGTCGCCTTGTCATACTCAATGCCAAAGCGCTGCAGAACAGGAACTCTGAGCTCATCACCAATAAAGCCGTTCACATCATCAATCTTGACCTCACGGCCGAGCTTTTTAAGCTGCCTATAAAGAGCGTACTGGAACATCTGATTGCCCATTCCGCCCTTAAGCTGAATAATTATCATAAACTAGTCACCCTCAAAAGAACTGAAAAAATCATAAACATACTATTCTAATTATACCCCACCCGCGCATTCTGCACAATTATAGGATATTTGCTCCCTTATATTCAGTCTCATACCACTGCTGGAACATGAGAATATACCAAATCTGGATTCTGTAGATTCCCTTTTCAGTGAAGTCTGTCCAGATTTTTCTAACGATCTGTGGATTAAGTATTCCCTGCGCTTTTAGCTTCTCTTCAGACAAAAGACCTTCTGCCCAGCCTCTGAGTTCTGGCTCAAGAAGCCATTTCTCAATAGGAATAGCAAATCCCTTTTTAGGTCTCTCCATCATTTCCTGTGGCACATATTTGTACAGAACATCTCGAAGAACAAGCTTGCCTCTTCCATCCTGTCTAAGGTACTCAGTAGGAAGTGTCCATGCAAACTCAACTACATCCTTATCAAGCATAGGCACTCTTGTTTCAAGAGATACTGCCATGGCAGTCCTGTCAACCTTGACCAGAATATCATCTGGATGGTATACCAGCATATCCATCAGCATACACTCGTGATTTACTTCACTCATGTAGTCATTAGGAAGCTCTGTATATTTGTAAGGAATATTGCCATTTGTAAGGGCAATCTGTGAAGTTATAGGATCTGTCTCATGCTCCATTCTGTGAAGATCGCATGGTCCCTTGGCTCCAAGAAGTGTTCCCTTTATCCTGTAGATTTCTTTTTTCGCAAGAGGACTGTGAAGCACAAGTGCACTTACAGGCTTTCTGATCCAGTATGGGAAACCGTGCATCTTGCCCCAAATCCTGCTGATAGAATCATAGGATGTATATCCGCAGAACAGCTCATCTCCCGCATCTCCAGAAAGAGATACAGTAACATGCTGTCTTGTCATCTTACTCACAAGGTAAGTTGGAATCTGTGAAGAATCAGCAAAAGGCTCGCCGAACATTCTGGCCAGCTCTGGGATAACCGCCTTGGCATCCTTCTCAGTTATGTACTGCTCAGTATGAGTAGTTCCAAGGTGCCTTGCTATCTCTGCTGCAATGTGCGCTTCGTTATAAGCCTCATCCTCCATACCAATGGTGAAAGTTCTAACCTTACCAGGCGCAAGCTCCTGCATGAGAGATACGATTGTGCTACTATCGATCCCGGCTGACAGGAATGCTCCTACAGGAACATCAGCAACCATCTGATCCCTGATAGAGTCCTTAAGAAGTCTTTCCAGCTCATCTGCAGCTTCCTGCCTTGAGCCAGTAAAAAGATTGTTTTGGCCTTTTTTTGCAACTTTCTTCATTGACCAGTAGGTCTCAGCCTTAGCCTCAAGAGTATCAATATTTACAGTGAGTATTGTACCTGCTTCAAGCTTGTTTATTCCCTTGTAGATAGAATACGGAGCAGGGATATATCCTTCTGTAAAATATATATCAAGTACATCAGTATTTATCTCATTGTCAAAGCCATCAACTACTCTGAGGCACCCTATATCAGATGCGAAGGCAAAAGAGCCAGCTACCTTTCCGTAGTACAAGGGCTTCTCGCCAACACGATCTCTTGCAAGAGTAACAGTATTGGTAGCCTTGTCATAAACTGCGATTCCAAACATGCCCTTACTACAGGACAGTGCTTCCTTGATTCCATAGTATTCTATAGCCTCAAGTAAGACCTCAGTATCAGAGGTTCCCCTGAATTTATCAACCTTGCCCTCGTTTATAAGGCGCTCTTTCAAAACTCTGTTATTGTAGATCTCGCCATTGTACACCATGACAAGTCTGCCACTGTGCGAAACCATTGGCTGCGCACCATTTGCAGAAAGATCAAGGATAGAAAGTCTCCTGTGACCAAGAGCCACCTTTCCATCATCACTTACGAAAACGCCCTCAGCATCAGGTCCTCTGTGGAGCATTCTCTCATTCATCTTATGTATGTTTTCTCTGGCATCCTTCTTGTACTGAAGAAGTCCTGCTATTCCGCACATATGTTATCCTCTTTAATCCAGCAAACCATTGTAGTCGAAAGTTTTAAGATAGTTCTTTTCCTGATCACAATAATCATCCACGTTGTCAGCTGTGATCCTGCCATACTGAATATACTGATCAGCTGCTGCGCTCTCTCCCTCAGCTATTATTTTCATGACATAGTCATTGATCTCCGGGCTATAGTGAGCTACATCCCTGTAATTATCAATGTTTGTAGTAATATCCGTAAAAAGAGTGAAGCTATAGCTGTGAATGTTATCACATTCCAGCATCTGATCTATTGCAGCTCTTTTGTAAAAGAGCATCTGATCAAGAGTTCCCTCACTTCTAAGCCCTCCCCAGTAAGCCATTGAGTATGGCGGGAAGAAATAAAGATAAGTTGTCTCAGGGTGCTGTCTTGCAAGAGCTACCACGTTCTGCTCCATGTTGCCAGCAAGAATCTCCATATCTTCTGCTGTCGGCTCTAAAACCTCACCCTCCGTAAACTCCTCTATGCCCTGTAAAACCACATCTTTACTGAATGTATTCTGATCTCCAGTATAACTGTAATCATCAAAGCTTGTAAATCCGCCTGCTGCGCCTCTTAAGTATCTGATGACCACAGGTAATGTATAGTTTATTATAACATCTCTGTTGAGAAGATACTTGACGTCGTCAAATGGATTACTGTTAGTAAGCCATACCGGGTATTCACCCATATCTGTTCTGATCTCATCCTTATCGACTATGAGAAGTGAATAATCAAGGGGTCTTAGCACATTCACAAGGTTATGTCCTGACTTGTAGGCAACCTTCAGGTCATCGTTAAGCTCCTTGTAGGTTGCACCTGAGTAGGACACCTTGATGGAATTAGTTCCCATCAGCTCATCCCAAACAGAGCTCTTGAAGTTCTCTGCCATTGAGGTTCCTATGATCATGCTGTCATAGTCAAAGAATCTGGTGATACCGTCGTTCTGTGATCTCTGCTCATAAAGCTCATAGTAAAACTTACTATTGGGCTTTCTGTAGTGAAAGAAAGGATCAACATAATAGACAGTTCCGGCAAAGCCCAGAAATGCCACTAATATCAGTATTAAGCTGGTGCTAAAAAACTTTTTTCCTGACATATAATCCTCTGATCAAAAGTTAAAATACAAGAACTGCGATACTTTGCCAAGTGACAAAACGCAGATAACAAACAAAATGCAAGTGCTGACAAGATTCCAGGCATTCTTTTTCTTGGCACTCTCATAGTTGTTAGGAAAGCATGTAACAAGTAAAAGCGCTGACAACATGATTACTGCTGTACAGAAAACAAGTGTCTGATGCTCTGTTGGATTAGCTCCTACAAGCGCAAAAAGATATCTTATCTTAGGAATCCTAAAGAACTCCAAAACCTCGTCGCCAACGAAATAATATGGCACAAAGAGTCTTGTCACAAGCTCTTTAAACTGCCTGATACTGTCTGCTCTAAATAGCATCCATGTGATATTGATGAACACAAAGGTCACGCACCACTGAACTACCTTAAGCACAAAGAGCCATACTCTTCCAGTTCTGAGTCTCTCTAAACACTCACAAACCTTAACGTATATTCCATGTGTCAGCTTGTTAAAGCACTGTCCGATACCGTGGATAACTCCCCACAAAATAAATGTCCAGTTAGCGCCATGCCACAGTCCGCTTATGAGAAAGACTATCATTACGTTGATATAGGCACGGAGCTTACCCTTTCTGTTACCACCAAGAGGAATGTAGATATAGGTCGTAAGGAATCTGGTGAGAGTCATATGCCATCTCTTCCAGAAATCAGCCACTGAAAGAGCCTTATACGGCGAATTGAAATTCATCGGAATCTTGAAGTTGAACATAGCTCCAAGTCCAGTCGCCATATCACTGTAACCACTAAAGTCAAAGTATATCTGGAAGGTATATGCCAGCATCACTATCATGATCTCTCTAGGTGCAAGGGCTTTCTCACCCGATGCATAAAGAGCCGCTCTGGCATATCCATAATCAACTGCACTTCCGAAGGTGTCAGCTATCAGTATCTTTTTGGCAAGACCTCTCGTGAACATGATAAATCCATCTGAAAGATTGTCGAAATTAACCTTCCACTTGGACTTATCCCTGAACTGAGGAATGAGCTCTGAGTGAAGGACAATAGGTCCTGCAACAAGCTGTGGAAAAAATGAGACAAAAAGAGCATAGTCAAGGAAAGAATAATCCTTGGTCTCGCCCTTGTAAGAATCAACCATAAAGGATATCTGCTGGAAAGTGAAAAAGCTTATTCCAAGAGGAAGTACAATGTTCCTCATAGCGAAATCAGTCCTGAACACGGCATTAATGTTACTCAAAAAGAAGTCATAGTATTTAAAGTAAAAAATCAGCGCAACATTAAATACTATGCCAGTCCAAAGTAATCTCTTCCTATTCAGTTTCCCCGTGATGGCCATTCCCTTAGATACCAGAAAGTTAACACAAATACTCACACAGATTATGGCAAGATAAGATACATTGAAATATCCGTAGAACCAAAGGCTCATTCCCAAGAGGAACGCCTTGGCAAGTTTATCTTTGCCAAAGTGATGAAATGTATAATACAGTATCATGGCAATTGGCAGAAAGCACAGTATAAAGATATAAGAATTAAACTGCATTAAGCCTTTCCCTTTTTCTTCTTATCGAGTATCGATTCAAAATACTCTTCCCACATTTTATTAACAACGTCAGGACTGAATTTCTCCTGAACATAAATTGCATTCTGAGATAATTTATCAGCAAGCTCTTTGTTCTTGATAAGACGCAATATTGCCATCTTCATGGCATCCTTATCCTTAACAGGAACAAGAAGCCCGTTTACCCCGTCAGTTATGAGATCCTTTGGACCTCCGCAGGGACAATCAGTAGATATACATGGAAGTCCCAGACTCATAGCTTCTATAAGTGAATTAGGCATTCCTTCCTGACTCGAAGCCAGGACAAACATTGATGCCTTCTCAATATGCTCAGCAACATGGCTTACATTTCCTGCAAACTCAATACTGGAGCCGATTCCAAGAGAAACAGCCAGTCTCTGTAATTTGAGCCTGTCAGGGCCATCTCCATATAGTTTTAATTTATAGTCACTGTAGCCTTCCTTTACTATCTCTGAGAAAGCCTCCATGACCATGGCCTGATTCTTGTTCTCATCAAGCCTTCCCACCATTACGATGCTATTTTCCCTCTCTCCACAATATCTTTTTCTGATAAAGGAAGGATTGACGGAATTAGGAAGTATAGTGCATTTTCTCCTGATATAAGCGGGAAAAAACTTCCTGGCATCAGTTGTCTGCACAACAATACCTGCTGCCTTACCAAAGGTAGCCAGCATTCCTGCTCTAAGTGCTCTGCTGTCGTATTCCATATACGGATCAGCTCTTACTGATACAACAACCTTGATATCTTCTCTGGTAGCTGTTGAAAGAGCCATAATATTATTCTTGCCAATAAAGCTCAGAACAATATCGGGCTTAAGTTCTCTCCAGATCTTTCTGAGTTTTTCCTTTCGAAGCCCCAGATTGGCTGCCCTGCTCTTTTGTTCTTCCTTTAAAAGAGCTGAGAACACTCTTCTGATGCCGCCCTTTTCGCCACCGTTTAAGTCAACCCATACAGGGTTTTCCTCAGTGTCACATGCAAGTGTTCCGCCATCTGCTCCAGCTGGAACCACTTTCCAGGCAGCATGTTCAACCTGGTACTCTTCCTTGGCAAGGTATGTGGTGACAAGCGTCACCTTGTGTCCCTGACTATGGAAGTATTCTGCCAGATTGACCATGACTCTTTCAGCTCCTCCCTTCTGGAGGGAGCCAATATACATGGCTATATGCATTTTTCTCGTATTGTCATCATGCTTCATAGAATATGATAGTTGTACCATTGCTGGAAGATGTAGAAGGACCATGCAATCTTGCTGAAGTTAGCGCCTGTTGCCGGGCCTGCATCTCCGTTAACCACGTAGTTGTTGATAAATCTTGATACATAATCAGGATCAAATACACCCTGTTTCTTCAGGAATGAAGTACTGCTGTAATCAAGCAGCTGCTCGCGAAGCGGCCCTCTGAGCCACTGATCCATAGGAACTCCGAAACCAGTCTTGGGTCTGTCCAGAAGCTCTTTTGGAATATAGTCATAAGCAATATCCTTGAGAATATGCTTCTTGTCACCGTTATTATACTTGAACTTATGAGGTATTCTGAAGGAATACTCCATAACCGCTGTATCCATGATAGGGCATCTGGCCTCAAGTGAATACTTCATGGAAGCTCTGTCCATCTTGACCAGAATATCCTCAGGAAGATAGGTGTCCATATCAAGGAGCATCCTTCTAACCTGGAAATTGGATACGTTATAGGTGGACTCCATAGGATACAGAACCGGCGCTATATTGTCCCTGTTGTTATAATCTGTCGCGAGATACTCCGCCGCGGACATAGGAACATCCAGTGTTTCCTGTCCTGTAATAAACGCATGAGATGCTCTCACATAACCTTCAGATACAAGCTGAGTCTTGGTCTCAGGGTCTCTGTTACCAGCAACAACCTTGACTCTGAATGGCATCTTATCAAGGAGCTTACCTCCAGGAATAGGTATCTGACCGATTCCATTCACAATGGCACCTGGAATCTCCAATAACTGTGCCTGTCTTACATTCTCATAAATATTATATCCGCAGAAAAACTCATCTCCGCCATCACCAGAAAGAGCAACTGTAACATCTTTCTTGGCAAGCTTACTAACTAGCATTGATGGAATCTCTGAGTTATCAGCAAAAGGCTCATCGTAGTACTGAGGAATACTGCTGACAAGGTCAAACATTTCCTTCTCAGTGATGTACAACTCTGTGTGATCTGTTCCAAGGTGAGCTGCCACCTCTTTTGCATAAGCTGCTTCATTGTACTGGGGAACGTCAAAGCCTATGCAGAAGGTCTTAACTGGCTTATCAGATAATTCCTGAGCAATCGCAGTTACAAGTGAAGAGTCATAACCACCTGAAAGGAATGTTCCAAGAGGTACATCAGCGATCATTCTGCCTGCTACTGAGTGCCTAAGGCGCTGCTTAAGTCCCTCTTTGGCCTCCTCATAGCTTGTTACAGGATTAGCGCTTTCTCTTGCGTATACTTCCTTAACATCCCAGTACTTCCACTTCTTGATACTGCCGTTTCTAAATTTAAGAATAGTTCCAGCTTCGAGCTTGTATACATCCTTAAAGATAGTGTCAGGTGCTGAAATATACTGATTGTACAGATATCTAGGAAGGAGCTGTCTTCTGATCTCGCCCTTAAAGCCAGGACACTTCATGATTGGCTTAAGCTCTGAGCCAAACACAATATTTCCGTTATCAAGCCAGTAAAAGAGAGGTTTTTTACCAATCCTATCTCTTATAAGATAAACATCCTGAGTCTCTCTGTCATAGATGGCGATTGCAAACATACCGTGGATATGGTCCACCATCTGAATGCCCCATCTCATATAGGCTGCGATGATAACCTCTGTATCACAAGTAGACTTAAATGGATAACCATTAAGCTCTTCCTTGAGTTCAAGGAAGTTATATATTTCTCCGTTAAAGACAATTGAAATACGGCCATTTGCTGAATGCATTGGCTGATGTCCAAGAGGTGACAGATCCAGAATGGAAAGTCTCCTCTGCGCAAGACCTATGCTATATCCATCTGTACCCTCATATATAGCAAGTCCACTATCATTAGGACCACGATGATACATAGTGTCATTCATGATCCTCAAATCATCTTCTGATATTCTCTTTTTAGATATATATCCGCAAATTCCACACATGTACTATTTTTGCTCCAATATTATTTGTTGGTCACCTTCTGAAGATAGTTTTTCCACTGTTCAAAGATTGCATCTATGCTGGCTATCTGTTCAATCTCTTTGGCCTTCTGGCCCATTTTATCCGCTAGCTCTTTATTCTCAATAAGGGTGTTCATCCTGTCTGCCAGAGCATCCTCATCCCCAACAGGGATAAGAAAACCATTCTCACCATCTCTGATGACAGCAGCTGGGCCACCACAAGGGCAGTCAGTTGCCACAACCGGCATTCCCATAGCCATGGCTTCCAAAAGTGAGTTAGGCATTCCCTCATAGTCTGAAGAATATGCATAAATCTCACCCTTAGGGATTTCCTCATCAAGAGTACTGCAAGGTCCCATGAGATGAACAAAGCTCTCTGCATTGTTGTCTGCTATAATTTTCTCCAGAATCTCCTTGGTTCCATCAAGTGAATCTGGTCCGTAAATTTTGAGCTCATAATCAGGGTGTTTGTCATGCACCTTAAGGAATGCTCTGACAAGCATTGGCTGATTCTTAAAATCCACAAGTCTTGCGTGATGAACTACGCATTTATCTGGTGTCTTACTCCTACTAACCGCAAAATACCTGGGATTAATAGGATTCATAATTATAATGGAATTATCCTGTAAATATGGTTTAAAGAATTCTCTCTGCTCCTGAGTCTGGAAAACACATCCAGCAGCCTTAGGAAACAGACATTTGATCTGAATCGTATCAGAAAAGGCATCGTAATACCCTATAGGATTGATTCGAACAGAAATAACAACTGGTATCTTACTATTTCCTGCTGCCATGAGGGCTCTGTAGTTGGCCCTGTGTGCAAACGCAACAAGAACATCTGGCTGATACTCTTTGACAAATTCTTTGAGATATTTAACTCGTAAGAGGAACTTAGTCACTCTGCTCTTTTTCTCATCGCCCTCGCGAAGTCCAACGTGAACTCTTGTCACTCTCTCATCGAGCTCGAATTCGTTCTCATCGTACCACTCTGTGGCAACATATACTTTTATTCCCTCCTGTGCAAAACGGTTCGCAAGGTTGGAAACAACCCTCTCTGCACCGCCCTGACAGAGGCAGTTCAAATGAAATGCAATAGACTTCATAAATAAGTGATCCTATTCATACCTTCTGAGTATCTCATGGATACTGTCTCTGTATTTATCAGGAGTATATAGTAATGCTCGCTCATACGCCTTACTACTATAATACTCTCGCTTGTCGCCCCTCTCAAGTAAGCTGCAGATGGCATCAGCAAGGACTCTCTCGCCATCAGTAATATGATCCGGATCCATATCCACATTCTCGTCCATATCAGGTACAAGAACGCCATACTCTCCTTCTATAGTAACATCTGTTGATGCTCCATCTGGTTTCTCAGAAAGGAGCTTGTTATATTCCTCATCTGAAAGAAGAATCTCTCTTGGTCCTGTCTTACAATCCGCTGAGATAACCGGCATCTCCATAGCCATAGCCTCAAGTACGGCATTAGGAAAGCCCTCATGATTGGAGCTGCATACATAGATATCTCCAAGAGCCACATATGGAAATGGATTCTTCCTTACACCTGGAAACTGCGCTTTACCTTCTACTCCAAGCTTTTTGGCAAGCTCTTCATAAGCGCTCCAGTCTCCTGCCCCAAGTACAATAAGTCTTGCCTCAGGATGCTTTTTATACACAAGTGAAAAAGCCTTAAGCAGATGCCACATTCCCTTTATGTAATCATTTCTGCCCATTGTAGCAATGACCTTAACGTCCTGTCCTTCAAATGGGTAATCTGAAACTTCTTCGCTGGCCTTTTTCTCTACATCTATCACATCAAGTGGATTGTAGATAAAAGAACTCTTATCGTAGCCATAGTCATCTAAGAGCTGTCTCATGATTTCTCTTGAGCAGGACAAAACCTGATCAGACTTTTTGCAAAAGAGCTTAACCTGATCTGGTCTTTCCATATCAGTCTGACACCTCAGTCCTGTCAGAACCTTTTCTTTTCCTCTGGACAGAACATTCACATAATTGGCTGAGCTTCCAAAGCTATAGGAAATATCTATTTTAAGCTCTTTCTTTTTCTGTTTAACCTTGGCTATACGCCTCAATATGTTAGTAACCTTGTTGACAATGCCTTTCTTGGCAGGCACATCTATGTCCACAATATTAAGCCCTGTAATATCATAATTGATATCCTTAGAGCTGAAGATAAGAACATATACGTTATAATACTGCTGCATCAGTCTCGCAGTAGCTACACATACTCGCTCAAAACCGCCCTGATGGAGCATGGGCACCATGAGCATCAGATTCTTTTTGGTGGCATCCATTAAAAATGTCCTCTTTCATAGAAAAAGCCCATTAATTTGGCCTGAGCTTTTACATCAAAGCCTGCTGCTCTCAACTTATTCTGTATATAGTCAGATGACTGAGAACGGTCACCGATTGAATACTCAATGGCTCTGTGCAGTTCTCTTTCTGCCTTGGGAACATTGACCTTTTCAAAGCCAGTTCCTTCATCAAGAAGGTCAAAGTCAGGCATATCCTCTGTTTCAAATATACTCTCCGGTCTCTCACCTGCTATAGCTGTAAGTGTCTTATTGAGCTTGATCTCTTCCTGAAGAGCATCGCTGTGATAATCCTCATGGAAAAGAAGATCGTCCAATATCTTCCTTGCCCAGTCTCTTGGCTCTGAGTTGATACTGCGCATAGATACAAGCTCTGTCGCATTTACTTCCGGAGTGACAGCATCTGACACAAGACACTGAAGTCCTGCTGCCTGAGCTTCTACAACGCTTCCTGGAAGTCCCTCATATCTGGAAGGGAAGCAGAAATAGTCCATAGCCTGGTAATACTCACTGGCATTACTCTTATTTCCTGCAAAGATACAACGGTCATATATGTGAAGCCTGTCAGCAAGCTTCTTCATATCATCAAATAAAGGTCCCTTACCCAGCATCAAAAGCCTTACTCGCATGCCATGAAGCATACTGTACTGGTTAAGATCATCATTATCAAGGATCCTGCATACCTGCGCAAAGACATTAAGAAGGAACTCATGGTTCTTGGCATATCTAAAGCTTCCAACATGTCCAATAACCAGCGCATTGCTAACTCCAAGCTCTTTTCTTATCTTGTCTCTGACAGCCTCGTTATAAGCAAAGTGGCCCAGATCAATTGCGTTAGGAATTATCCTTACATTGCCTGCATTGACCATATCCTTGCCAAATACTGATATTCCAGCTTCTCTTGAGCACGCGAAGTTATAATCAGTAAGTCCTTCTCTCTGAAGAGGTGCCCTGAAGATCTTGGTGGCAATTCCTTTGACACCATTATCTACTCCTGCGCTTCTGGCATGAGCAATACAGATTGGAATTCCAGACTTTCTGGCAATAGGAAGATAAATAGCTGCAGTACTTGTCATGTGTCCCTGAACCATCTTCCATTCGCCCTGATGCTCCTTGAACACCCTCTTAAGTGCAGCTTTATATTCTACAAGATTTGTTCCAACAAACTTAGGGACGCAGAAAATTCTGCCTCCCAACTTTTTAACGCTATTATCAAAATAGTCCGGCTCCCTGACTGCCATAAGTTCATCAGAAGTCGGACTTTTTTTACCTGTTTTTTCTGGCGAGTAGTGTACTAGGAAATCAAATTGTATCTTGTCCCTGTCCATATTGCGATAGAGATCAATGATACGGCACTCTGCTCCACCAACGCCAAGTCCCCCTAATACGTGGAGTATACGTATTTGTCCATACCCGTATTCCATATGATCCACCCTTATTTCTTAGAAAGGTTCCTCTTTAATCTGACTGCAAGATATTTAGCCTTGGCAGTCATATATTCCTGGGCTTCTTCCTTAAGCCCACGCATTTTAGCATCGTAATGCAAAAATTCGTCATAGGATACCACATCTGCTCTGTCAAACAGTTTATCTAGATTATCAAAATCCCTGTTGGACATGGTTGCTGCATGGTATACAAATGTCACGATTCCCTCTTCCTTGCTGGAAAGAGTCTTGGATTTGCTGATAGAAATAGGATAAAAAATCATTCCTTCCCTTTCATATGGGTGGATTCCAAATCCATCAGTAATCCTGTAAAAACCATTTACCTTAAGAGCTTTCAGAGTGTTCTTGTCAAAAGAGTGTGATGGCGCCATAAAGAAGTCTGTGATGATTCCATGACTCTTTAAGATGCGCTTTCCCTCTCTGATCATCTCATCCTGTCTGGGATAAGGAACGCCTGCAAACTCTGACTTGTCTCCAATAGGAAACATTCCAGGTTCCCTGGTAGTATATACATGATTATATCCATGCATGGCTACTACCCAGCCTTGCTGCTGGAGGCCTCTGATGTACTCCCAGAAGTCCTCTCTGGGTGCACTCTTTTTTAATTTCTTATCCTGATTATCAGGCACCACACCTATCAAGGGTTTGATTCCATGCTTGTCCAGAATCGCCTTGAATTTGTAGAACTTTTCAAAGTCCATATCTGGTGTGATGTCATCCATTCTAATAGTTATCTTCATAAATTCTCTTTATACCATTCAATGGCCAGTTCAATTCCAGCCTTGAAATCATAAGATGGGTCATAGCCAAGATTCTGTCTAGCCTTGGAAATATCAGCATTAGAATCTCTGATATCACCAGCACGAGGTGGTCCAAAGATTGGCTCTACGTCCATTCCAAGTGCGCCTGTAAGATGATGATATACATCTATAAGGAATTCTCTTCCGCCTGCACCGATATTGTAAGCTTCACCAGCTGCCTCAGAAGAAGCAAGGCATGCGCGAAGGTTACCTTCGATAACATTATCAACGTATGTAAAGTCTCTTGACTGCTTACCATCGCCATTGATAGTTGGTGTCTCGCCATTCATGAGCTGACGAAGGAACTTAGGAATAACGGCTGCATATGCACCATTAGGATCCTGTCTTCTACCGACTACATTGAAGTATCTAAGTCCATAGGTATCAAGACCATAGAGCTTCTTGTAAAGCTTACCGTACTCCTCATCAGTCTTCTTGGTAAGAGCATATGGTGAAAGAACATTTCCTTCCTGGCCTTCCTTCTTAGGAAGAACAGTAGAATCTCCATAAACAGATGAGCTTGAAGCATATACGAACTTCTTAACTCCGTTCTGTCTTGATGCTTCCATCATGTTAAGAGTTCCTCTGATATTGATCTCCTCGTACAAAAGAGGCATCTCGATACTTCTAGGAACACTTCCCCAGGCTGCTTCATTAAGAACATAGTCAACGCCCTTAGTAGCTTCCATACATGCATCAAGATCTCTGATGTCCTTCTCGATGAATGTGAAATTAGGATTGCTCATGAAAGGCTGAATATTCTCAATATGTCCTGTTGAGAGGTTATCCAAACATCTTACTGTATAGCCCATCTCAAGAAGAGCCTCACATATATTGGAACCGATAAAGCCAGCTCCGCCAGTTACAAGGAAGACAGAGCCTTCCGGAAATTTTAAATCTCTAAAACCCATTGTAATTCTCCTTAAAACACATATGATATACGCATGACTCCACTTCGTTCTCGTCATGCTGCAAACATTCGAAAATCGAAATACTCATTTCATTCGCATTTCTTTTTTTCTCATGTTTGTTCAGTCTTCATGGTCATAAAAATTATCATGCAAGCATGAAATTTTCATGACTTTGAATCCTTATATCATATTACAATCTCCAATAGTCGAACTCAGGAGCCTTGTAATCCTCAAGGTTGTACATTCCCTTAAGATCCATGAATACCTTAACCTTGTTGTCCTTGTTAAAGAACTTAGCAATATCTGCAGGCTTGTAGTCCTTGAAGTCCTCATGAGCAACAGCCATGATAACTGCATCCATATCCTTAACGTCATCAAGTGAATCGAATTCAATGCCGTAAAGTCTCTTAGCCTCATCTGAATCTGCCTGAGGATCAACTACTACTGGCTTGATTCCATACTCACCGAGCTCATTGTAGATGTCGATGATCTTGGTATTACGTGTATCTGGGCAGTTTTCCTTGAATGTGAATCCGAGGATTGCTACCTTAGCATTCTTAACAGCTACATCTGCTGCAATAAGTCTCTTAACGCATGCCTCTGCAATATACTTACCCATGTCATCATTGATACGACGACCTGAGAGAATGATCTGTGAGTGATATCCAAGCTCCTCAGCCTTGTATGTAAGGTAATAAGGATCAACACCGATACAGTGTCCACCTACAAGACCTGGTCTGAATGGAAGGAAGTTCCACTTTGTTCCAGCTGCCTCGAGAACGCTCTTTGTGTCGATTCCCATCTTGTTGAAGATGATTGAAAGCTCGTTCATGAAAGCGATATTGATATCACGCTGTGAGTTCTCGATAACCTTGGCAGCCTCAGCAACCTTGATTGACTGAGCCTTATATACGCCTGCAAGTGCTACAAGACTGTAAACATTTGCAACCTCTTCAAGAGTCTCTTCATCCATACCAGAAACAATCTTGGTAATTGTATCAAGTCTGTGTACCTTGTCACCTGGGTTGATACGCTCTGGTGAATATCCAACTTTGAAGTCTACGCCACACTTAAGGCCTGACTCCTGCTCAAGGATAGGAACGCATACATCCTCAGTAACACCAGGATATACTGTTGACTCGTATACTACGATTGATCCCTTTGTAAGGTACTTACCAAGGGTATGGCTTGCTCCCTCAACTGGTGAAAGATCAGGAGTATGATCGTCATTAACAGGTGTAGGAACTGCTACAACGTGGAATTTACACTCCTTAAGCTTCTCAGGATCTGCTGTAAACTCTACAGTTGTCTCCTTGATAGCATCATCACCAACTTCTCTTGTTGGGTCGATTCCTCTCTTGTACATGTCAACCTTGGCAGCATTGAAATCATAACCTACTACCTTGATCTTCTTGGCATAAGCTACAGCAATAGGCATACCAACGTAGCCAAGACCAACTAATGACAGCTTCTCTTCTCCAGCAAGGAGCTTTTCATATAAACTCATAATATTTCCTCCGAAATAAAAGTGTCTTTTTTCACATACTCCAATATTATACTACGTATGTCAAATTTCCTGCATATATGCATTAACAACCGCATTTCTGTCAAAATGCTCTTCTACCCATTTACGTCCGGCAAGACCCATCTTTTGTCTGCTCAAAATATCCAGCGACATAAATCTGTCCAACGCTTCATAGAGAGCTTCCTTGTCCCTTGACTTGAATAAAAAGCCTGACACATCTCTGTTGACAACTTCCCTGCATCCGCTGATATCTGAAGCAATAACTGGTCTTCCAGTAGCAGCAGCCTCCATCAGTACATTGGACATTCCCTCGTGATAGGATGGATGTACTATCGCATCAGCTTCCCTCATATATGGGTGGATATCCTTCTGATAAGGAATCATCTTGAGATATCCGGCCTTCTCAGCAGCCTTAACTCTGTCTTCAAAATCATCCTCAAAGTATCCAACTGCTGAAAATGCAATCTTGTCGCCATATTTCTCATGAAGCTTCTCTGCAGCATAAAGATATTCCTCAGTTCCCTTCTCCTTCATGAGTCTTCCTATGTATAGGAACCTTGTAATGTCATCCTTGTGCCCAGGATATTCTTCAAAGCTGTGCTTATCCAGATTGACACCAGAACCACTTACTGTGACATGCTTTTGGGCTCTGATACCATTTTGTTCAAATATCTTTCTATTGGTATCGTTCTGGAAAAAGAGGCATCTGCACTTCTTAAGTGAAACCTTGTACATGGTCACTATCAGTTTCAGAAGCATTCCTCCTCTTTCAAAGGTTGAACCAAGTCCTGTAATTGTTGAAAGATATGGAACCTTTAACAGTCTGCAGGCGAATCCGCCATAAATATTAGGCTTAATGGTGTAGGTAAGAACAATGTCAGGTTTCTCACGCTTAATAAGCCTCTTATAAGAACGGAAAAGAGCCATATCCTGTACAGGATTGACTCCGCGTCTGTTAATATCTGTGTGCTCAACCCTGCAGCCTTCTGCAGTAAGTTCTTTATTTTTTAAATCATCAGGAAGGCTTATTACTACTTCATAGCCTTCCTCTAATAGTCTCAGCAAAAGTTCATTTCGAAAGTCATAAAGACCGCTTGATGAATTTGCCAGAATCAGTGCCTTAGGCATAACTATCATCCTTATAATTCTTTTTTGATCAGCTTCTCTTCAGGCATAATGCAAAGCTCATTGTATTTCATCATATATATGCCTTCCTGATAATCTCCGATATTGACAGGATTTTCAATTCCCTTGAGGTTATTGATAATCTGTCTTGGGAAGTTGACTCCGCAGGCATAGGCATGTGGATAACCGCCTCCAAATCTCGGATTGACCTCTGACAGGTACCAGGTATCAGTAGCATTGTCATAGAACAGGTCGATATCTATCATTCCTCTGTAGCCAACAGTCTCAACAAAAGAAGCTATCTGTTTAAAGAGATTCTCATCCTTAACTGATACTGACTTATCTGTCTCTCCGGCTCTCATCTTTATCTTTTCCTTGAGGAAAATAGATGTACACTTGCCTGAGATCATATCGATATATACGTCAGCTCCATACTCCTGGCCTCTCATATATTCCTGAATGATAAGATCATCATAATCATGGAAAAGAGCTACCAGCATCTCTTTGGATTCTACTGCATTTATATTGATTGAGGCACTTCCTCTTCTAGGCTTAACAAAAACAGGGAAGTCCACCTCACCTGCAGCCATGGCGTTCTCAAAATCCTCGATGGAAAGATAGCACTTAGCTGTAGGAATTCCGAGCTTAACAAGCATCTCGTACATTCTGTATTTATCAAGGCTGACTTCGCACAGCTCATAGGATGAAACTATAGGAGTTACACCTATCTCAGTAAATCTGTCAGCATTCTCAGCAAGAAGAGACAGCTCAGGATCAATAAGACTAAATACTCCGTCAATCTTTTCTCTTCTACAAAGTCCCAGAATCTCATCGATATAAAATGGATCCTTGATCTTGGGAACTATAACAGCCTTATCAGCGTCATAGATTGCCGGTCCAATGTTGGAACAATCTGTTGCTACAACATTTCCGTTGTTGGCAAGCTCATGTCTGAAAGCCTGTACTACCTTATTTCTTGTTCCTGCACTCAGAATAAGTATATTTGTGCTCATCCTTTACCTCCGAATTTATTCAGGTCATCAAAAAATAGTGGTGTTCCGCCTGTGTGTATAAATAATATGTTCTTATCAGCAATATTATTCTGTCTGATATACTTCTCCATACCAAGGAAAGCCTTGCCCGTATAAGTACTATCCAGAGGCATTCCATACATAACAAGTGATTTCTTAATCACATCCTGAATCTCAATGCTGTCAGTACCGTAGCCATCACCTGTATAGTCATCCAGGAATATGGTCTTATCCTGAATATCCGCTTCTGAAATGCCAGCACTCTCAAACTCTTTCTGTCCAAGATACTCTCTGATGCTATCAAGCACCACATCTCTTCCTCTTGGATTCTTCCTGGCAATGCTGATTCCTATTATCTTCCTGTCATCGCCCTCAAGGAGCTGTCCACATACAAGCCCTGCCTGAGTAGTACCAGTTCCCGATGCAAAAAAGATATAGTCAAAAAATATATTATTAGCTTTCTCGAACTCTTTTATTTCCTGATAACATGCAATATAAGCTCTAGTGCCAATATTGCCATGACCACCACCTAAGATAAAATAAGGGTTATGTCCAAGCTTTCTCAGCTCATCGAGCTTATCATCTATGGTCCTACTGACCTGATCTACTGGAACAGTGATGATCTCAGCGCCAAATAATTTCATCATCTCAGAATTATAGGTGCTGTCACTAACCTCAGCTGGTCCAATGATTATACATTTCTTACCTCTGGCCGCGGCCATATTAGCCACAACCCTGCAGTGATTGGAATGGCTGCTGCCATAGGTCACCACATAGTCATAATCGCCCTTATCTATATCCTGGAAGAAATGAAAAGCCTTCCTCGCCTTGTTTCCACCAAAGGAATAGGGAATCATGTCCTCTCTTTTAACATAAAGAGCGCCAAACTCATCACTATTAAGTTTATATGTGGGCGTCATATTCATCATTTGTTTTGCGCTTTTCTGTACTCATCAAAGTCAGGAAGTGCATTCAGCACGACTCCATCATGTGACAAAACAGTTTTTATAGTATCTATTATAACCTTAACATCAGTTAAAAAGGTCAGATGTTCAACATAATATATGTCGTATTCAAATTTCTTTTCCCAGGAAATAGCATTTCTGCCATGTGCCTGCGCATAACCTGTAAGTCCTGGTCTTACGCTGTGGCGAAGCCTCTCCCTATCGTTGTAGTAAGGAAGGTATTTGACAAGAAGTGGTCTTGGTCCGATAAAGCTCATATCCCCTTTGAGGATATTGAAAAACTCAGGAAGCTCATCAAGGCTTGTTGCCCTGAGCTTCTTGCCAAAAGAGGTAAGTCTCACTTCATCAGGAAGAAGATTACCATTCTCATCCTTCTCATCAGTCATTGACCTGAACTTGTACATTCCAAATATCTTCTCATCCTTGCCAGGGCGCTGCTGCTTGAAAATGATCGGACTTCCAAGCTTGGTTCTGACAAGTATAGCCAGAATGATATACAGCCATGAGAAAAGAACTATGACAAGGAGCGATAGTACTATATCAAATAGTCTTTTAAAAAAATGTTTGTACATAACACCTCATCCGGTAATTTTATTAAGCAAAGCATCTCTTAACTATCTCAATGATCACATCCTGCTGCTCAGGAGTCATCTTGTTATCACTTGGAAGGCAAAGGCCTCTTTCGAAGATATCCATTCCAATATCAGGAACAGCACCTTCGTTGATATATGCGTTACTTCTAGCTCTTCCGTTACCACTCTCTGTGATGAAAGGATTCATTCTGTATACTGGCTGCATGTGCATAGGCTTCCAGATTGGTCTGCCTTCAGCATTGTACTTATCGATTTCTTCAAGAATCTCAGTAGGGCAGCTCTTGCCAGGCTCAGATACATAGAGAACATCTCTCTCTCCGCGAACCTGCTTGCACATAGCTTCCTTGTCGATGAGGATACATGAAAGCCAGAAGTTAGGCTCACTATTCTTCTCATCGTATGGATTCATTGTCACAGGAAGATCCTTGAAGCCTTCCTTGTAGCGCTCATAGATAGCTTTTTTCTGAGCAATATGCTCATCAAGATAAGGAATCTGGCCTCTTACTACACCAGCAACTACGTTACTCATACGGTAGTTATATCCAAGCTCCTCGTGCTGATACCATGGAGCATCCTCTCTTGCCTGGGTAGACCACTTACGAACCTTGTGGGCATCTTCCAAATTGTTTGTCAGGAACATACCTCCTGCAGATCCAGTAATGATCTTATTTCCGTTAAAAGAAATAATGCCATAGTCGCCAAGAATACCTGTCTGCTGTCCCTTGTAGGTTGCACCAAGTGATTCTGCTGCGTCCTCAACAATAAGAGCACCATGCTCCTTGCAGATATTGCGAATCTCGTCCATCTTGCCAGGTGTTCCATAGAGGTGTGCTATTACGACAAGCTTAACCTCTGGGTAAATCTCAAAAGCCTTTTTAAGAGCCTTAGGATTCATGTTCCAGGTCTCATATTCTGTATCGATGAATACAGCTTTTCCACCTTCGTAGGCAATTGGATTAACTGTAGCATCAAAGGTCATATCTGAGCAGAAAACCTTGTGTCCCTCAAGTGTTCCATGGCCAACCCTTGCCTGTCCGTAGAGCCTCTCACCAGCAAGCTTGATAGCAAGGTGAAGAGAAGCTGTTCCAGCTGAAAGAGCTACAGCATCCTTACATCCAACCTTCTGGCAGATCATCTTCTCTGCTTCATTGATATTGGCACCAATTGTGGACATCCAGTTAGTATCATAGGCTTCCTGAATATACTTGATCTCATCGCCATGCATTGTAGGTGATGAAAGATATAACTTTGACTCAAATGGCTTCATTTCCATAATAAAACTCCTCAAACTTCTCTTTATTGTGCAGCACCACTATTTATCATTTCTGATGTCTTTTCAAGCGCTTCTTTTCTGTCTCTTGTCATTACATATCTGTGAACATCAGGGTGGTAAGTCTCTACTATCTCTTTAACCAGTTCCTTGATATTAGGAGCCTCTTCCTTGGCTGCTACATTGAGCTTCTCAAGCTGGGAAAAGAACTTCATCTCATCCATCTCGATAGGCTTACCGATGTGTATCATCTTGTTAGAAGTATCCTGAAGTCCTTCCTCATCCATGAGCATCTCCTCGTAGAGCTTCTCACCTGGACGAAGTCCGGTAAACTCAATCTTAATATCCTCTCCAACCTTGTAGCCAGAAAGCTTAATAAGATTCTCAGCAAGATCAAGGATCTTGACCGGCTCACCCATATCAAGAACGAATATTTCTCCGCCCTTAGCATAGGCACCTGCCTGAAGGACCAGTGATACAGCCTCAGTAATTGTCATGAAATATCTGATGATATTAGGATCAGTAACTGTTACAGGTCCACCTGAAGCAATCTGCTTCTTAAAAAGAGGAATAACTGATCCGTTAGATCCAAGTACGTTACCGAATCTAACAGCAACAAACTCTGTGTCATAGTGCTTGTTAAAGGTCTGTACTATCATCTCGCAGATTCTCTTGCTGGCTCCCATTACGTTAGTAGGGTTAACAGCCTTATCTGTAGAGATCAAAACAAACTTCTTGGTTCCGTTCATGGCCGCTGCCATAGCAGTCTTCCAGGTTCCAAATACATTGTTTTTGATAGCTTCTCCAGGACTTGTCTCCATAAGTGGAACATGCTTGTGAGCTGCAGCATGATAAACAATGTCTGGTTTGTACTCTTCAAAAATGTTGTTGATACGAAGTGTATTTCTAACGGATGCAATAAGCACTACAAGATCCATTTCAGGATATTTGCGAATCAACTCCTGCTGGATATCGTATGCATTGTTCTCATAAATATCTACTATGATAAGTCTCTTAGGCTTGTGTCCTGCAATCTGTCTGCAGAGCTCTGAACCAATAGAACCACCACCACCTGTTACCATGACCACCTTGCCTTGAACATAACCTGCAATCTGGTCCATATCAACTGCGATAGGATCTCTTCCCAGAAGGTCTTCTACTTCTACGTCTCTCAGTCTTGAAACATTAACATCACCGTTTACAAGCTGATACATTCCTGGAAGTGAACGAAGCTTACAGTTAGTATTCTTACAGATTTCAAGAATCTTCCTAAGTTCAGGTCTTGATACAGAAGGAATAGCAACAATGATCTCATCTATGTCGTAGAGGTCTGCACATTCAACGATTCTGTCTCTACCGCCAACTACTCTAATGCCCTGAATGTACTTGCCCCATTTATTGGAGTCGTCATCAATGATACATTTGATGGACATTGTTGAGTAATTACTTGTGATGATATCCTTGATGATAATGTTGGCAGCTTCACCAGCGCCGATTATCATAACAGCCTTACTGTTGTTCCTGTTCTCTACTCTGTGCTTCTGACTGCGCAGGAATCTATAGGAGAATCTGCTCACAAAGATCATGCTGATCAGAATGAAGGTATACAGGAAATAATAGCTCTGTGGAACTGGCTGTGACTGGGACTTAAAGAACTGAAGTCCTATTGCATTGATCACACCTGAAATAACACAGGCCATTACCAGATTCTGCATTTCTCTTTCACCTGCATATGCCCAAAGGCTGTCATACAGTTTAAAGATATAGAATACGCAGAATGTCAGTAAAATATTGATAGGCAAAAAGGTGTTTACCGGAGTCATGAAGTGATCCGGAATCGCATCCAGCTTAAACTCATATCTGATCAGAATAGCGAAATAACTGGCAAAAATAATGCTGATTATATCGTAGATGATAAGACCAGTTCGCCTATATAGTTTTTGATAATTAAAAGGTTCTTTTTTCTTACTCATTAGTTTTTTCCTTAAAGATCATCCCCGCAAAAGATAGCATCAGAGCAACCGTCATAGGGTTACATAAATGGAACACCCACTCTGTCATTCCTGCTACAACAAAACCTATTGTAATTGCAAAAGAAATAAGTGTAAGCGGATCGTTATTCTTATTTCTCCTGTACATACTGATACCTGAGATAATAGCCGAGAGTATCAGCAGAACAAATACAGCACCCGTGATAATACCATTATCATAGGCAACCTGAATATAAGTATTATGCGCATGAACTGCAATTTCCCCATTTGGAAGCTCTGCTCCCATCTCTTCATGCCCATACATATTAAGCTCTTTAAGATAAGACTTGAATATGGTGATACGGCCGTTGGATACAACATCCAATCTGTTATCGAGGTCAACATATCCATTTAGAGTATCCATAAGCATAAGATACTCAGCGCGCGTAAAGCCATTAGCAACAAGATAGTCGCCGACAGGTCTGGCAAAAGTAGCTGCGCCCTGCTGCTGATAATATTCTTCTACAGAATTCTCTAAAGGATATCCATAGTTATCCAAAACAGGATTTCTGTTGCCATCATAATTATACACGTCAACAGGATAGAAATAATCATCAGCATCTATGCCAAGAATCTTGGTTCCAAAGAGATTAACAAATCTCTCTACACACATAAAGTTAGGATTATCCCAAGATGCTCCTCCACGTATTCCTGCATCGGCATCGTCAATTACATAGAACACGGGCTGTGAAACTATTGTAGGAACAATCCTCTGAAGTGTAAATGCAGCAGGGAAGCACACAATAACTGCAGCAACCATAACAGCAACAATTCTGAAGAACTGCTTCCTGTACTGGCTGACAACCACCAGCAGAACTGCAAGAACAACTGCACAAATAGCCACATAGGCTGTTCTTGATACTGTAAAGATGGCATACGCCATGATCCATCCAAAAAGAATCAGCTCCTTCCATGCTGTTCTGAACAGATCCCAGCAGTGCATTCTCTTAGGGAATGCCACAACCTTGATCGCCAGCATTACTGTAGCAACTGCACCCATAAATGTAAGATACTCAGCAGTTACTGTAACTGTGTGGAAAATAAAGGCAAATCTTCCGCTTACATATCCTGGGAAATATCTGTATAAAAGGGAATATCCCAGAGAGATGGCAAAATTAAGCATGAGACCACCGGACAATATCCTGTACCAGTCTCTTTTGCCCTTCCAATAATACAATCTAAAGTAAAGTCCGCCATATATAAGGGCCAGGTAAATTCCCCAGGTCCTGGTATTTCTGAAGATGATCAGCATCGCAAAAAGAAGTATCAGAACAAATCCGAATACAGTAATGCGATAGCTTGTACCAAATACCTTCTTGTTGCTACGAATATTATGAGCAATACATGACAAAGCTGACCTGATGATATTGATCACGATAAAACCAGCAAGTATCACTATGATGATCAGATACTTAAGAGCCATGTTTTTGAGGTCAAACTCTTTTTCCTCAGGGCTGACAGCATTGGCGCTGTAGTAGTTAAGACCACCTGCCACAGATGCCACAAACCAAAGGAAATTAAACGGATTGAATACATCCTTAAAGGAGAAGGTCAAAATGATCAAAAGCAACAGACAGATCACCATTCTTCTCTCAGATAAGGTGTGGAAAATGTCATACAGGCCATTCATATAGTCGTTGGCATGCCAGATTGCAAGGGCAATCATCAGCATCTGCAGGACATAGATAACCCTGTTCTTGCTATTGATGCCATCCCAGAAGGATATTCCGAATCTATGACTCACAACCTTGTGGTTAATACCATAAAATACCATTGCTGCTGCAATGAGTAGACCAGCTTCATAGAAAATTATATCCGCCACTCTTGAATCAAATACTCTGAGCGGAAATACCATGATCATCAGACTTGCAAAGCACACAGCAGCTATAGGATTAGCCACAACCCTAAGTGCGCTTTCGCCAGTTGATAATGTGTTCTTATCTGGATTCTTTTTGAAAAACAGCTCTGTAAAGAGCAGGATCACGATACAGGCAGCTGCAATAGCCAGTATAACTATCATGGAAATGCTCTTAGCCATAGGAATCCTGTAATTGTATCTGGCATAAATATGCCTTGCCGGAATCTCTTCCCAGTTATAGAAGAGTCCACCAACGTAGCCAGCCTCTCCTGTCAGATTCTCAAGGCCAACAATATACTTGGATCTGCAGCCATTAAGGCCTACGTAATACTCTTTACCAACCTCAAGATTGAGCTCCATTGGTACATTTACAAAACCAGGAAGCGTAAGTCCATCTGTATCTATAAAGGTTCTCAGAATCTCAGCTGCGTTTTCATCATACACAGAAACGCCTATATATCTGCCATTTATCATTTCAGATACATAAACGTCTACACTACTAAGTCTGTCATACTGACTCACAAATTTCTGCTTGAGAGTATATTCGTAGTTGATAACGCCAGAATACTCCGTGAGCTCTCCACCAGCAGAATACTCCTGCACTGTTGTCCACACTCTAAGTGGGAAAACACTCAGGATAGCAACCAGTGCGATCAGTATTGTCGTTATTGAAATTGCCGTTTTCTTACTAATAATTTGTCTCATATATTCAAGTCCTTGGTAATTAAAGGGCACAAAAAGCCATCATTAAATATTATCATACCTGTTATTCTTAATCAAATCAGTGACAGAGCCTGTGATCATCAAAAGAGGCAGAACTGTCCACAGATACAGCACATATCTTGGCAGGTAAGTTGGTCCAAGGAGTACTGTAAGCCATGTCAGCATAACTGGCACAAAAGGTAGCACTCTTTTGTAGTTTTTTTGCGAGATACGATACAAAAGCGTGAACATAAAAATAATTATCATAAGTCCTGGCGCAAAAAGCAGCGACAAAACAAGATTATCATCATGAAAAGATCCAATTGAAATATATCTGTAAAGCTCATCGATTGCCGGAATAAAGCTGGTGCGCTCTCCTGGCTGTTCCACTTCATAGCCAAAATATGAGCTTTCGTCATAGGTAAATGTGAAAACTGTCGTTCCTTTATAGACATTTATATTTGCAGCCGGATACCAATAGCCATAAGAAGTCAGCATCCATGCATTCATGTAGGTCATAGGATGCTTTTTCAAAAGAGAAAACCACAGCTTCCAAAAGCTGTTTGAGTCCTGCTCATATTTGTCGTTGTTAAATGAAACCTTCACAAGATCTGATACTCTCGCAGTATACAGATTAAGATTTTCTTCAGGGATATACTCTTTTAACGTTGCTATTTCTTCCTGTGTCATGCTATCTCTGTCATAGGTATAAACCCTTGCAATCTGCATGATAGGAACAGTGAGCTTTTCCTGGTGATGCGTGCCCTGACATCCAAGTGCTGCTGCCAGTACTGACGAAATGATAAGATACAGCACTACAGGAATTACAAGCATTGGTATCAGGAATGACTTAAGCTGCTTTCTGAAATATATGAGAGCAAATGGTATGAACACAAGATATGCATAAAAGCCATTGTGTCTAAAGCATGGCATAAGAGTTGCCACACAGATAAACGTTGCTATTTTCCTCTTATTTGACAGAAAAGCCTCTGAATCCTCAGTAAGCTCTATCAAAAGAACTGTCAAAAGAACAAGAAGTGCTGAGAAAAGCCCATCCTTGCAGGAGCAAAGCGTGAACATGACGATAGTAGGGAACACGCCATAGTAAAGGATCCACAAAAGCTTTCCTTTCTGTCTAAGTCCTTTTTTTCTCATGAATGTTATAACATAAGCAAATACCGCTGTTATGACCAGCATCTGTATAAAAACATAGGTAGCGATTCCTACATTCCAGGATCCTGTTAATTTGTGCACGAGGGCAATCGTTCCACCTAGAAAAAGAACGTGAAGAAGCGGGTGATGAGTAGAAAAGCTTCTGGTTATGACCTCCATCAGCTCATCCTGAGCGTCATAGACAAAAAAGCCAGGAAAAACGCCAAGAAATACAGGCATATTCAGTACAATGAGTAATATCCAGTTAACAAAAAAGTCGTTCTTTTTAACTGGTTCTGCAGCCTTTCCAAAAATCTTTTCAAGCCTGAAGGTTCCCATAAACTTTCTGCCATAAAAGCTCTGAGTATAGTTATCCCAGATATGTTTGGTGTCTATGGCAAAAACTGCGATCATCAGGGCCAGTACCAGAAGAGAGTTCTGGTCAGATAAATTTATGCTATCGCTCTTTTCAAGCTGATATCCAAAGACAATAAAAACAGCTGATAAAACGCCAAATAAGCCTGACAAAAGCCAGGCTAATCTATCGTTTTTCATGTGGTTTGTTTTCCCCAAATTACTTTTTTCCATCTTCTGTAGTCTCACGAATTACATATTGTGGATTCTTGTTCTGAGAAATATAAACTCTGCCCAGATACTCGCCAATCATACCCAGCATGAGCATCAGCATCCCCCCGATAAAGATAACTGCGCTCATAAGTGCTGAAAAACCAACTGGCACTGCTGGATTGACGAATTTCTTGACGACAGTATATATGCCATAAATAAATCCAATCGCAGCAAATGAAAATCCGGAAAAAGTAGCAATTCTAAGAGGCTTGATGCTAAAAGCGGTAAAACCGTTTATCCAAAGTCCGAGAAGCTTGGAGAAGGTATATCCGCTCTGACCAACCTCACGCTTTCTGTGATTAACATCGACATTCACGATGTTCTTGGTAGTTCTGAGAACCAGGCCAATAACATAGGGATAAGAGCTCTCATATTTGACCATCTCATCTACAACAAACTTCCTTGCTGCAAAATAGCTGGATACAAACAGGTCCTTGGGCTTACCAAGCATTACTGTCGCCATGGACTCATTCATGAAGGTTCCGAAGTTTCTGAAAACATTGTGCTGCTTGTGACCATATCTTGCATAAGCTACATCTGCGCCGTTTTCAAGTGCATCTATCAGCTTGAAAACCTCATCCGCAGGAGTCTGTCCATCATCATCAAGACATACAACATAGTCACCTGTTGCCCTGTAGAGGCCAGCCATAAGAGCTGCATGCTGTCCAAAGTTCTTGGCAAAGTTGATACCAAGAATATGACCATCTGCTGCCTTGGAAACCTCGCTGCATATAGCTCCCCAGGTATTATCTGGTGATCCATCATTTACGAGGATAATGTCATGGCTATAATCACTTCTTGTTGCTAATGTTCTGTCTATCTCTTCTATTACAGAGCCAAGTGTATTCTCTGATCTGTAGCAGGGAATCACAAAGCTTATCTTTTTATCTGCCATCTGAAATCTTACCTTTCGATTTATAAACAATTCTCCATGAGTATCATATCACTTTTTTGACCATCACTGCACTCTACACCTGGCATATCCTGAAATTTAACAAATCCAGCATTCTCATAGCTCTTGATAGCTGCAGTGTTATAACAGAAGGCTCTGAGTATCAGCCTCTTAATTCCAAGCTCTTCTCTGGCATACTTAACAGCCAAATTTGCCGTTTCATTACCATAGCCTTTTCCAATAGCATCATCTTCACCTATAAAGATTCCGTACTCTGCTTCTGACTTGTCATCCTTGGTATATTTGAAATACACGCTTCCAACTGGTTTGTGATCCTCACCAGCCATAATGATCATCTGTACTACAGCACCTGTAAACACAGAATTCTCAAGCCATTTCTCGTGAATCTCTTTAGTAAAGAATTCTCTATATACAAAATTATTTCTGACTCTTGGGTTGTTGCGCCACTTAACAACAAGCTCTGTATCCTGTCTTGTGATCATTCTAAGGCTTACAAGCTCGCCTTGTTCTAATATTTCCATTTCACTCATCTCAATTAACTCTTTCTAACTTATAAATCACAAAAGCATCTGCAATTTCATCTATCTCACTGATATTTATATCGATGCCCTTTTCCAGATAATAGTCTGTAAGCCATTTGGTCTCATAGGTCTTATTCTGGACAAAATATGCATTTTCAGCTAATAGTGCATCCTGAACATTTGAAAAGCCAGCTCTTCTCAGCTTATCCTCATATGCCGGGCTCTTGGATGCCCAACCTCCCAAAAGGTCGTGGTTGGCAAAGCTGTTGTCTACTCCTACAAACATCTTCTCCGAGAAAGTAGCTACATCTCCCTCTACCGCTTCCCCTAGAGATACACTTGTGTAAACATCTATAAAATAATACGAATCCTTATTGTTCGCACAATAGTCGTATAAAGCCTCGTATCTATCAAGCATTGCCTGTCTTGAAGCATTCTCTTTGGTTATAACGCTACTCTGCATAGGAATCGTTACTATGCCGACAATTGCCAATAATACTGCAACGATCCATGTCTTTGCAAGCCTGGAATCTTCGGCTTTATCCTCTTTAGCTGTAACCAGTAGGTACATTCCGGTTAAGATCACCATCTCGATGAGATACAGAGGATGTGTGATACGAATCGGATCTCTTCCGCGAATAATAATATACAGCCACAAAGCTGATCTGCAGGCTATAAGAGTTACAGTAAGAAGACACCCTATCTTGATGTAATGTCCATCCTTCTTATGGCCAATGAAAAGACCTGCTATCACCGCCAGGTACAAGAGAATAACTCCAACATTCCATGGATAGTCTGTCATTGGATATTCATAGGTAATTGGAGCAGCCACGTAGTGCATTCTATAAACATAAAGAGAGATTGCGCTGCGAAGCCTATTGGCAAATGGCTCTTCCGCACTCTTGGTTCCTGCTGCATACTCAGCTATAGCACCAAGTGTATCTGCATTTATCTCATCATCAAGAGCAAAGTTGTAGTTGATAAGCAGCTGCTGCTCACTTTCTGAAAGGCCTATACTGTCGTAGAAATCCTTGTTCTCTGCATAATCAGGAATGTACTGGAAATCATAAAGCTCAGTCCTGTTGTCAAAAAATCTGTTGAACTCTTTCCAGTCAGCTCTGGAATAGGCCAGTCTATGGAGCCCTGTGCATATCACAAGTCCCAACACCAGAGTAAGGCATAGACATAGGTATCTACGGAATAGCTCTTTCTTTTCACCCACGTGAGATACTGATATATCCTTCGAATACTCGATTCTCGATAATGCCCACTTGATAAGAATAGCCACGCCTACCATAGGCAGAGTTAAAAGAAGCATCTCAGATCTGATAAGATACGCTACCAGAATAAGTACAACTGCAATAATGTTGTTCTTTTTGTCCTCTTTTGCTGTCAGAATCAGAAGCGCTGCTGTTCCAGACATCAGTCCGCATACAACTGTGTACTGAACGAATAATAAATGAGGCCAGAAAAATCCAAGGCAAACCAGCACAATGCTTACTGCACAAAGAAGCTTTTTCCTGAAATCCGCAATTCTCGAAACAAGCGCCTGTAGTATCAGGAACAAACATAAATACTGGATAAAACATAAAAAGATGCCGTACCAGTCAAGGTTTATTCCCGTTTTATACAAAAGAGAAATAAACCAGCTAATTGGATACAGCATCTGTATATTGTGCCCCTCAGGCGTACCTGTATAGGCGCCTGAGAGAATATCTCTCATCAAAACATCGTCGTTAAGGTCGAAAAAATAGTCACCAAACACAAGTGTCACTACCATTACAGCTAGTACTGCCACAGCGGATACTATTATGCTAATAAACTTTTGTGACTTCTTCATAATCGCCCCAACTCATGTTAGTTTTCTAGAATAGGCTACTGCTCAGCTAAACTTGTAGTACTCCTTGACTCTCATAACTACTTCGTCAAGATCTTCGTTAGTAAGCTTATAGTACATAGGAAGTCTAAGCAGTCTCTCACTCTCTTTGGTTGTGTACTTATCTTCCCCTCTGAACTCACCGTAGATAAGTCCTGCCTTGGAAGAATGAAGTGGTACATAGTGAGAAGCAGGAAGGATATCATTGCTCTGAAGGTAATTAATAAGTCCTGTTCTCTCCTCAAGGTCCTTACACTTAATGTAGAACATGTGAGCATTGTGAACGCATCCCTCTGGAACAACAGGAAGCTCGATAAGTCCCTTCTCCTCAAGTGGTCTGAGGGCTTCGAAGTATCTGTTCCAGTGATCCATTCTCGCATCATTGATCTCATCTGCCTTCTCAAGCTGAGCATAAAGATATGCTGCGTTCATCTCGCTTGGAAGATAGGATGAACCTGGCTCGATCCAGCTGTATTTATCAACCTTACCCAGTTTGTAAAGAGTACGGTTTGTTCCTTTTTCTCTGATGATGATGGCATCATCTACAAACTTCTCATCGCGAAGAAGAAGTGCTCCACCTTCTCCCATGCTGTAGTTCTTGGTCTCGTGGAAACTAAAGTTACCAAAATCACCGATAGCTCCAAGTGCCTTGCCCTTGTAAGTAGACATTACACCCTGAGCAGCATCCTCGATAACATAGAGGTTATGTCTCTTGGCGATATCCATGATTGTATCCATCTCACAGGCAACACCAGCGTAGTGAACTGGCACGATTGCTCTTGTCTTGGATGTGATAGCCTGCTCGATCAGGTTCTCATCAATATTCATTGTATCAGGTCTGATATCAACAAATACAACCTTGGCTCCGCGAAGTACAAATGCATTCGCTGTAGAAACAAAGGTGTAAGAAGGAAGGATTACTTCATCCCCTTCCTTGATACCAGCAAGGATTGCTGACATCTCAGTTGCATGTGTGCATGAAGTTGTAAGAAGAGCCTTGGTTACGCCTGTCTTTTTCTCAATCCACTCATTAGCCTTAGCTGTATATGGACCATCACCACAGATCTTCTGGTTCTCTACACACTCTTTTATGTAATCAAATTCTTTTCCTGTAAAAGGTGGTACGTTAAAGTTTATACGCATAAATTAGTCCTCCAAGTAAAATACCTGTAGTCAATCAGTCTTTCTTTTTGAAAACAATAAGCTTACTGATGATATAGTTGAGCACGATTACAACAAATGTAGCTCCAAGCTTGACTGGCATCTTGGGCAGGCCCATAAGGGTAATGAAAATAAAGATAAGAACATCCTCAACTACAAGAGTAAATAATCTTCCTGCTGTAAAAGCTCCAGCCTGTTTGAAGAAATCCTTCTTGGTCTCTACCTTGCCATCAAACACCCAGGTTCTGTTGGTAAAGAACTGGAATGCCACACAGATTACCCAGTCAATAGAGTTATTAACTACCTCATTAAGGTGCATCACACTGTCCATAAACCAGAACAGGAAAATGCTCAAAAAGAAAGTCAATCCTCCGAAAAAGAGGTACATAAGACCTTCCTTGTATTTCTTATAAAATGGTTCAAATATATTCAGGACAGGGAGTGACATGATCTTGTCAAAAATGTCCTTCTTCTGAGTCTCTTCCATAGTTATTATACTAATCCTCACTTTCTATCATTACCAGCAAAAACAATAAATCTTTCGCTCTCAAAGACACTATTATAATCGTGATTATCTATATAGTCCAATAAAATATCATACTTAGCATCAATATTAGCGTAGTCCTGCATATCCTTGCCAATAATGATCATAGGTGTCGGATTCTCTGAAACTGAAAGTTCCATAAGCGCGCTGTCAAAACGCTCTGTCTCATAACTGTCAAGGTCAGGCCATACAGTTCCAATAGCTGGCTCAAGATCGAAGAGATAAGCAAGGCCCGGTACTCCGCCAAATAATATCACGCGGTTGTCTATTTCTCTTGCATCTTCTACTACAACAGCCAGTTCCTCAAGAGTCTCTATATTACCCTTAGTTGAAACCATTCCCTTTGCCTTATGAATAGTTGTGGATACCGTATCCCTCTTTTGTCCATCTGCGCCGTCAACAAAGGCAAAGTTGCAGTGGAAAAGGATTCCCTGAACTATAACCACAATGATAACCATTGTTATCATACTCTGCCATGCAAAGTTGTATTCCCTCTCTCCAAGCCTCTGCATAAGTCTTCTCATGAGCCAAAGAGTTATAGGGGCTACTATGTACAGGTTGTTGATAACCGGATAGGTGTAATTGTTACTTCCAAGAGGTGTTATCAGTACTATCATCAGGACAGCAAATGCAAGGGACTGTTCCTGTTTACTTCCGTTCAAAAAGCCAGTGCTGCCAACTATTGCAAGTATAAGCGCTATGATCACAAACATCATTGCAGCTTTGAAAATACTGTCATAGTAAAAGTAATTTCTGGTAAATACGCCCTTGGCAAAATAGTATCTTACAAGTACCAAAAGTCCAAGGCAAAATAGAAGCTTCTTTATCCATACAAATCTATCTTCCTGTAAAAGGAACATAACAAAGCCCGCCATAAGACACGGAATCAGAACTATCATCGCAGAAGCTGCCGATGTATAGCCAGAAAGGATAAGGCCCAGCATCCCACCTGATGAGTAATCTAACGCAGTCTCTGTCATTCCAAAGAGGCTTGCGATCATATCAAAGTACGCTGTCGGGCCATGAATAACACTTATTATTATATAAGGCATTCCCATTCCTACCAGATAGCCCAATATACATGTGCCAGTCTTTTTAGCTGCTTCTACAAATTCTACTCTTGTAATAGCACAGTAAAACCATAATACAAGAATCATTCCCGCTTCTACTACGTTAGGAAACCTTACCATTACATTCAGTCCAAGGCATACACCAGCAAGAAACAGATACAGCTTTTGTCTGTCCCATGCAAACATTCCCTTGAGCAAAAAGATTGTTCCAAGAGTGAAAAATAAATATGTCAGGTAATTGTACATGATTACTCTTGGGCACCAGGAAAGGCTCTCTGCTATGAAAAGCCCAATAAAGATCATCCACCCAGGCATATAATCCTGAAGGCTATAATATACCACTAATGCTATAAGACTTATCAGGAAACTACAGTAAACGCTAAAGCCAAGCATTGTTCCGGCAAATGGAAGATGCATTATTATGTTGCCTGTCACATTGCTAAGATAAGTAGAGAACATCCACATAGGATAAATGTGGTCTATATACTGGTAGTTTGCCAGATTATACATGGTATCAGATATATCAAGGCCGGCATTTACACCTATAAGTGGGTACAGTAACAGAACCAGTGGAAAAAAGTACTTTTCCAGAGGGCTTTGAAGTCCCTTATAGCGCATAAAGTAGCATCTGATATTTTTTAACATAAGTCGTTATCCCACTGTCTTATTTTCTTAAAAAGCCAGGTATCATGCAGAACTCTTCCCACATAGTCAAAGATCATCTTTCTGATCCAGTCCACAAATACACCAGCTGCAAAAACGATTATCACTGATCTGACAAGATGCCATACATACAGGATAATGCTTCCTGTAGGAATATCTCCCAGAAGATGTGTCAGCCATATAACCCATCTGTCCCTGATCTCCAGATGCATGTGGAGAAGGTACACACCAAAAGTAAGTGGCGCAACAAATCTGACTACATCAGCAAATCTGCTCTCTCTCATCTGGTAGAACCTGAACATAGAGAACAGTCCAAGAGAACCAGTAAGAGTAAAGATAAAGTTAAGATGGATTGGAACCTCTGCGTAATAATTCAGACCGCCAAACTTAAGATTATAGAGGTAGGTTGCAATGCTCATAAATCCGATCATAAGACATGAGATTACAAACACCAATGCACTTCTTTTGGCGTTATAGAACAGCACTATGTCATACTTTCTGACATATGCTGCTATAAGATACAGGCATAAAAACCAACCATAGTCATATCCAAAATGGTCTGTAACAAACATTACAGGCACGATACTCTTAATAAAGCTAAACCAGATCAGTAAACCAAGTATGGTCCATTTGAGCTGCTTTCTGGACAACACTTCTACTGCAGCATTCATGATAGGAGCAAAAACATACATGATGATGTATGCAGTAACAAACCAGTAATGCTCAGATGAAATAGGGAACAGATACTGAACCGTTTTGAATACTGAGTCGTTTGTCTGTACGACATATATGCCAACTATCATCATAGCAACTGATATTAAAATAGTATAGAAATACACCTGGCAGATCAGCTGAATGATCTTGCCTGGCTTAATCTTGGACTTGGAAAGAAAATATCCACTAAGAAAAACATAGGTATTAAGTCCTGTAATACAGAAGCCTTCCAGAATTGTAGCAAATATCTGAACTCTGTTTGCAGGTACTCCAAGCTGGAGTAAAACATTCGCATGCGAATTATAATGAAGTACCAGAATCATGAGCATAGCCACAATTCTCAGCAATTCAAAATTAGCATTTCTCTTTTTCTTTGTCTTACTCAGACTTTCCCCACCAGACATTACGCCTCCAACTGCAGTTATCTGTCACGAACCGCTTTTCCTTCTTCTATTCTGTAAACCATATCGCACTTCTCAATTGTCTGAAGTCTGTGCGCGATAATGATCAAAGTCTTTCTGCCATGAAGCTTGTTGATAGAATCCATGATAGCAGCCTCTGTCTCATTATCAAGAGCAGATGTAGCTTCATCCAGTACTAAAACCTCAGGATCCTCGAAAAGAGCTCTTGCAATACCAATTCTCTGTCTCTGTCCACCAGAAAGTCTGATTCCTCTTTCACCGATCTGAGTATCAAGTCCCTCTGGAAGACTCTTAACAAATTCATCAAGGGAAGCTTCTCTGAGAGCCTGCCATACCTTGTTATCATCAATCTCATCATCAGCGTAGCCAAATGCCACATTCTTACGGATTGTTGAATCCACCATAAAGATAGTCTGTGGAATATATCCGATATTCTTGAGCCATCCCTTGTAGTTACTCATTACATCTGTGCCATCAGCTGAAATCTTGCCACTCTCAGGCTTAAGAAGGCCCAAAAGCACGTCTACAATAGTAGTCTTACCTGCTCCGGAGGTTCCAACGATTCCCACTGACTTACCTACAGGAATGCTCATGCAGGCCTTGTTCAGGATATAGGAATCTGTATTTGGATACTTGTAGCAAATATCAGTCATCTCGATATCTTTAGTCACAGGAAGCTTAGTAACTTCTGTCTTTTTCCTGTAATCTGCAACATCATAGGAAACTGAGCCGTCATGGATCTCCTGCTGGAGATTATCTGTAACATTCATCATGAATGGCTCAAAATATGCTATAGATGTCAGGTAGTTGTTAATTCTGTTAGCACTTGGTAAAAGTCTTGTTGCTGCAGCAAGAAGGACTGTGAGCTGTGGAAGCAGTGTTGTAAGAGATGTTCCACTCATCATAACGATCAGCATATATCCGATCATTCCGGCAACAGCAATTGTTTCTATCAACAATCTAGGTGTTGAGTTATAAAGATTGTACTTCTGAACTGCATATACATAGCCAGCTCCGCAATCAGCATAACCGTTAATGAAGTAGTTTTCCTTGTTAGCGATCTTAATCTCTTTGATTCCTGTTACAGACTCATTGATCCACTTATAAAGTCCGCTGTAGAAATCCTGATTGTCTTTTCCTGCCTTGACCATTACAGGCTTGATCACGAACTTAATAATGAGAAGTACTGTAACCAAAAGAGCTGCTATGGTGATAGTCATCATGGCATCCATTCTCAGAAGGAAGGCTACCAGGCAGATAAATACGATAACTTCACTTGTAAGCTGTAGAATACTAAGGATCAGAGCGTACATATTGTTAACATCAGAGGTGATACTACGCTGAATTACGCTGGTATCAGCATTCAGATAGTATTCGTATGGTCTTTGCATAAAGTTGATCATCATACGTCTTGATGTAGCAAACTGATTAGTGTATGTAAACTTAAGCTGAACAACGTTTATCAGGAACAGAACAAGGTTCTTGATGATAAAGACAAGGATAAGACCACCCATGATCACTTCTGCAAGCTGAGTAGTTGTTGATAAGTTAAGTCCATGGTACATAGCAGAAAGATATTTGCTCTCCTCAACCTTCTGAGGGTCTACGACGATCTGCATAATAGGTGCCAGCATGGCAATTCCCAGTGATTCGAGAATACCTCCAATAAGCATCAGGAAAACAATTCCTACCATCTGTGTCTTTTGTCTTTTATCCAAAAGAACGTTTATCTTCTTAAAAATCTTACGCATAAATAATATATGTCCTTCCAAGTGGTTCAGGCCATAAGCTGTATTATGGCATCCACTATTTTTTCTGTGCCCTTTCCATCTACGATTTCCTTGGCCTTTTTACTCATTCTGGATCTGAAGCCCGGATTATCTACCGCAGCAGTTCCCCAGGTCACTATCTTCTGAACAAGTCTGTGATCATTTCTGGCATCACCGGCATATTTGCCAGCGCCGGCCTGATCAAAGCCCTTAGCAAACTCAGCCTGGCTGTCGTTCACACTAAATATTACCGTAGGAACGCCAACTGCACACAGTTCGTACAAAGTGGCTCCTCCAGCTGAAACAGCAAAATCACAACCACTCATTATAGCGGCCATGTCATCGCCAACGCCGCTGTGCAGGGTAATGGCGCTATGTCTGTCTGCTATTTCCTGTAATTGTCTCTTATAATCAGCATCAAACAATGCCCCAACAATCACGTCGCAGCCAAGTCCCTTGGTATCAAGAACCTTCCTGCATGGACTGTCTGCTTCATATATCTCAGAGAGAATATCTCCAAGGACATAATTTGAGTCTGTTCCTCCAGCAGAAAGAAATACTCTTTTAGCATGAGGATTTATAACATATTCTGTCTGTCCAAATTCTGCGCGAATAGGCGCAAACTGACCGCCCAAAAGCTTTATCTGCGCACTGTAGATATCTTCTGGCCCAGAAACATCATAATTGATTATTAAATCCACAGGATAATCGTTTTTATTGTAATCGTCAATGTATCCCGTTTTGATACTGTGATTGCTACCTGCAAAGAGCTTATTGATCTCCTGAACGTACTCAGGGGTTACAAATGGAGAGTCCACCAAAAAGAAATCCGGAGCATCATCCTTTATTATATCTGCTATCACGGGAATATCTCCCATGGGCTCAGAATATACTGTATGAAGAATCCTGGCGTCGAAAGCAGCATCTTCCTGATCAGATAAGGTTATAAGCACATTGGCACTGTACTCATCTGATAATATGAATTCCACATCCATACCATGACTTATCAGCTCGCTGGCAATAGTCATACAGCGTCTGATATGTCCAGTTGCTACTTCACCATTTCCGTTGGCCTTGATCCAGATCTTTTTCTTTTCCATTTGTCATCCTCTTATCAAGAATACATCAGGTTATACTTAAGTTCCGCAAGTTTCCAATCTACTTCGTTATCTATATCCTGAACTTCCAGTTCTGAAAGTTCAAGCGGTATTATGCTGCCCATCAGAAGGCTGTTGGTACGAAGAAAGCTCTCTGTTCTGGTAACATAGAACTGTCCGGCATCGTGATAATGTGGTGTCAGATCCTGAGATCTTGCTGTAAGATTCTCCGGCTGTCTGAACACAAGCCTTCCATCCTGTATTTCCATTGCTCTCTGTGGAGGATAAGAAAATCTAACCACAGGAATAAGAGAGTCGGCATCAGAGCTTTCAAGGTCTTCTACAGCTTTTTTTAATTTCTCGGATGTAATAAAAGGGGCTGTAGGATAAATGCAGGTAATGATGTCAAACTTCTGACCGCGTTTTTCGTACTCGCTTATAACTTCATTTATAACATCGGATGTTGTGGCGAAGTCATTAGATGTCTTTTCGCTTCTAAGAAATGGCACCTGTGCTCCATAGGATCTTGATATTTCTGCAATTTCCTCATCATCGGTAGATACCATTACTTCATCAAATACTCCGGAACCAAGAGCTGCCTCAATGGAATAAGCTATTATTGGCTTACCATTAAAGTCTTTGATATTTTTCCTTGGTATTCTCTTACTGCCGCCTCTGGCAGTAATAAGTGCTAATGCTTTCATTTCTTGTTTCCAAACCTCTTTCTCAAACCTCTATAACCCCATAGGAGCCTGTAATATACATAAAACAGCACTGCAGAGCTGCAGGCCATATTTATAAGCTTCTTTTCCTCAGGATTAACCCTGTCTATATAATAGCTGTTCTTGGTAAAATCAGGAAATGTCTCAAGCATTTCTCTTGTGAGCTTCCTGACAAAAGATATCCTGGCCGGCTTAACACAAGGCATATATGTAAAAAGAGTATTCACATAAAACAGCTGTGTGAAGATAAACTCTATCTCCGACCTGAACTCATTGAAAAATCCAAGTCTTCTGGCCTCGCTCAGCATTATTCGTCCCGCTTCCATCCTGTCCTGGCACATCCTCTCGGAAAAAGAGTGAACCGTGGAGCTGCCATGCTGGTAGTAGTAATACCACGGCTTTTCAATGTACTCATAATGACTTGCAGTAAGCAGATAAGAATTGCTCATTGCGTTGTCTTCGTAAAAGATGTTCTCTGGGAAAAATAGCTTATTCTCTAAAATAGTGGCTCTCTTATAAATCTTAACTACAAGTCTTCCGCCGTCCAAAATAAGCTGCTTTTTCCTGTCGTGGTCAAGTGGACCAGACAAAGAAGCATTTCCATTTTTCTCTATTTCATCAGAGACCTGATAGGTGTGCTCTGTGACAAGTGTAAGATCACAGCCCACCATATCTGCACCCGTATGATCTGCCTTTTCCAGCATAAGTCTGTACATGTCAGGATCAATCCAGTCATCTGCATCAATAAAGCCAATCCAGTCACCCTGAGCTTCGCGGATTCCTATATTCTTGGCTCCGCCCTGATGCTTGTTAACTTCACTGTGGATAGCCCTGACTATACCAGGAAATCGCTTCTCATAATCCTTTAGTATTTCAAGCGAGTTATCTGTAGAGCAATCATCAACTGCAATGATCTCAAAATCTTCCAGATTCTGCGAAGTAAGGGAATCCATGCAGAACTGCAATTTATTGTCCTTGGACATATTATATACAGGAACAATTATACTTAGTTTCATAAATCCCCCATGAGCGCCCTAGCTATACGAATAGCGCCTTTTCCGTCGGTAATTCTCTTAAGACTAGCTGACAGCTTATCAAGCTGCGAAGTATCTGACAGCCTTTCGATAAGCGCTTTCTCTACATTATCAATAGCAAATGTTTTCTTTGTGTCACTCTCAGAAACATCACCTGCAAAGGTCATTCCCTCAGAATTTCCCCAGTACTGAACATTGAACTTCTGATTGTCAGCCACCTGATAAAAGATTGTAGGAAGTCCACAGGCAGCGCACTCTGTCAGCATAGTTCCCGCTGCCATAACAGCCAGATCGCATCTGTTCATAAGATATGCCATATTCTGAACTGCTCTGTGTATCACTATACTGTCATGCCCTTGTGCCTTCCTGATAATGGCATCAGCATTTTCAACAAATCCACCTATTACAACATGCCAGATTGCTTTATCCTCAAGCTCTCCGGAAATAATTCTATCTATGAGTGGCATCAGCATACCACACATGTCTGCTCCACCAGTTGCTATCAGCACGTGTCTTTTATCTTTTCTGGCAAAAGAATCTACTATGTCTTTATCTACTTCTGAATCAGGAGTTTCTTTGTAGAACTGTTCCCTGAGTGGTGCATATTGAAGGCCAAGATATAAGACAGTTTTCTCATCATTATATCCAGTCATATCCTTGTAGCCTTCGGTATAGTCCATATTCAAAGAATAACCGCTGTAATTTATAAGCATATTTACAGGGTAAGCTTCCTTGTTAAGGTCATCCAGATAAGCCACTTTACATATTTCTCTTAGTTTCTCAAAATATGTCCTGGTCACACTGTAAGAATCCACAAGCAACGTCTTAATAGCTCTTTCCCTGAGCTCTTTGGTCAGAATATCCAGTTCGCCTTCCATATTCTGCCAATCGGTACCAAGTACAACAACCTGGAATTCGTTTTCAGAAGTACTACTCTCAAAAAGTCTGAGGGACTCCTGATCTGCCAGGAAGAAAGTCACTTCCTCCCCTAGTTCTTTGGCAGCCTTGGCTATACTGATACACCTCATTACATGACCAGTTGCTATTATGCTGTTGGCGTCTGCTCTGATTCCAATCATATCTCTAGTTATTTAATAAGATCCCAGCTAAGTGGTGTTCCTTTCTCAATATCATTTACAGCAGTCATTCCAAGTACTTCTTCATAGTGCTTGGTGTGCATGCCATTTCCAGGTCTGATAGATCTGACATTCTCAGGAGTAAGCTTTTCTCCTGCCTTGATATCTTTTACTACAAACAAGGATCTGCTAAGTCTTCTCTCAGAAGCCTGCTTATCAGATATAGCGTACTCTTTCTGTCCAAGAGCCTGCTCCATTATTCTTACATTTCGAACCATCTCAGCAAATTCAGCTGGTTCCATAGAAAATGCATCATCAACACCTCCAGCAGAACGGTCAAGTGTAAGGTGCTTCTCGATCATCTTTCCACCAAGGACTATGCTTCCTGTTGCTACAACGCTTCCAGGAGTATGGTCTGACAAGCCTACTATACACTCATATTTCTCTGCAAGGTCCTCCATCATCCTGAGGTTGACCATATCATAAGGTGTAGGATATGCACTTACACACTTAAGGAGAATGATGTCATTATTTCCTTCTTCCTTGCAGGTATCAAGCGCGAGCCTGATATCTTCTTCATAAGCTATTCCTGTTGCAAAAATAATAGGCTTGTGGAGACTGGCTACCTTCCTGATAAGAGGAATATCATTTATCTCAAAGCTTGCGATCTTGTATGCAGGGACATTGAGATTTTCCAGATAATCTACTGCTGTGAAATCAAAAGGTGAAGAGAAGCATTCAAGGCCAAGCTTATTAGCTTCTTCTATGAGGCCAGCATGCCACTCCCATGGTGTATAGGCTTCCTTGTAGAGGTCATGAAGTGTTCTGCCCTCCCAAAGGCTTCCCTCTGATGTCATAAACCATGGTTTGTCACAATCAATCGTTATTGTATCAGCGGTGTAAGTCTGCAGCTTAACAGCATCTGCTCCTGCTTCTGCAGCAGCATGAATGATCTCCACTGCTCTGTTATAATCGCCGTTATGGTTACCAGAAAGCTCTGCAACAATCATGGTCTTCTGGTCTTTTCCAACGTATTTATTTCCAATCTTGATCTTGTCGTTAAACATTACTCACTCCACAAATTCTTAATATAACATCTGATATCACCAGCGATCAGCTTGGTGTATCCGTTTTCTTCAAAGCATCTGGCTGATGCTACATTGTCCTCATTCACAAAACCCACAAGACTCTGAATTCTGTTGTCAGTTACTGCAGTCTCTAATTCAGGAACATTGTCTATGAGCTTTATTATTTCCTTGCCTAGTCCCTTTCCCCTGGCTGCAGGCGCTATCATATAGCTAATCTCAGCAATCTTGTCTGTAATATCCAACCTGATACTGCCTAAAGAGCCAGTTTCATCCTCAAGGATATACATGAGACAGTTATTATCATCCAGTTTTCTTTTGAACCATTTCAGATGATTTTCCTCTGATATCTCTTCCTGCGTAAACGAATTCTTCCTTGTGGTCTCATCATTACGCCATGTAAGCACATCGAGAGCATCATCCATCGTAGCGCGCCTAAGCTGCATATTTACTCCTTAATACTCACTTGTCTAAAAGCTCTGTCTTCCTGTGAATGCTAGGATCCTCATACTTATCAAGGAAATCCAGTCCCAGGTAAACAATCTCTTCAGCAAAATACACATTATCAACCTGTGTGATGACTGATACAAGCTTATCTACCTTAAATCCTGTAATATCCCCCAAAACTTCCATCGGGAATCTGTCCTTGACAACCACAACTCCGGGGAACTCCTTCTCGTAATCCAGAAGATCTCTTGGATGTGGCTTGATGATAACCCTGTAATTGTCCTTGTAATCGTTAACTATATCTGCAAACATCTGCCTTCTGACATCAAGCTCGCACAGAGGCTCAGTTAATATCATAACATTTGGTTTGTTTGCATCAGCTTCACTCTTATCAAGGAGCTGGCTTACTAATCTGTCAGGATCAGTTAGGAATATCTCTACCAGAACTCTGTGATCATCTACTGTCAGCTGGCTATTCATTCCTTCTCTTGGTATCTCTACAACATTTGGAGGAAGACTATGGTTGGCCTTTATGTCATTTACTTCATAGTCAAGACAGTACTTGCTGTAGCCACTCTCGATGAAAATAAGTCCCATACCGGCCATAGCCTTTTTAAGTGGCCATGCACCCTTGTTGGCATTCCTGGCCTGATCATCCAAAAGTCCTGAATTAAGGCCATCTTCTACGGCATGATAATGTATTTTTTTGTAGTTAAGATAATATCCGATAGGATCAGAATCGCAGAAAACATATACATCGCTGTATTTTGAAATATCTGTTGGTATGTAATCCTCCTGAAGCTTACCAAGGAGCTTAGTATATTTAATTCTCTGCATCAAATTAAGGACGATGTTTCCTCTATCCCTGTGATATTTCATCACTTCCTCTGAGGTAACATCTTCCTGTTCATCGTAAGTATAGATATTCTCAAATACACCAGACTTAGAAAGCCTATCTTCAAGACTCTCAAAGTTATTGGACATTGTGCTGAGAATAATATCAGCACTTCCGTTGCTCTCACGTCTTCTGATCAGCTCTTTTACCACTGAAATATAGACGTGATAATAAGTGTGGCAAATATATACTCGCCTGTTAGTTTTATCCCTTTTCATGCCCTTTATTATATAATCAAACGCTGTCATTGTCATCCACTTGCCTTACCTTATTATTTAGTAGTATACTAAATCGATTTATTTTTTACCGTATATAAAGGAGAAAACGCACATGAAAATGCGATATTGTAAGCGTTGCCTGCAGCCAGACACCAGACCAGGCATTGTTTTTGACGACGAACAGATTTGTTTTGCCTGCCGTTATGAAGAATCTAAGGCAACTATCGATTGGGCAGCACGTGAAGCTGAGCTCAGATCATTTGCTGAAGAAGCTAAGGAAGAAGCCAAGAAGCGTGGTAACACTTATGATTGTATCATCGGTGTATCAGGCGGTAAGGATTCTACATTCCAGGCTGTTTATGCAAAAGAAAGACTTGGACTTAATCCTCTTCTCATCAACTGTATGCCAGATGAGATAACAGAGATTGGTCGCAAGAACATCGAGAACCTCAACAATCTTGGTTTTGATATCATTTCTATCAGACCTAATCCTATTGTTGCCAAGAAGCTCGCCAGAAAGTCATTCTTTGAGAGAGGTAACATTATTGCTGCTTCTGAATACTGTCTGTGGGCATCATCATATATCATGGCTGTTAAGTTCAATATTCCTCTTATTATCCAGGGTGAGAACGCAGCACTTACACTTGGCGCTGCCAAGAACCAGGAAGCTACAGGTAATGCATTCTCAGTAATGCAGCTTGAAACAATCCGTGGCGCAAGCGTTGACAGCTTTGTAGATCTTTCTAATAACATCACAGAAAAAGACCTGTTCCTTTACAAGATTCCTACTGTTGAGGAGATGCAGGCTAAGGGAATCAGAGCTATCTTCCTTCAGTACTACACAAAGGAATGGTCACAGGTTACAAATGCAGACTTTGCAGTAGCTAGAGGCCTTACAGGCAGAAGTGGTAACCTTCACGATCTTGGCCGTTACAGAAGATATACAGCACTTGATTGCGACCTTCAGATTCCTAACCAGATGATCAAGTATCTCAAGTTTGGTTTCGGATATGCAACAGATGAGATCTGCTACGACATCAGAGAAGGCCGTTTCAGCAGAGAAGACGGCAAGTGGTATGTCAATGAGTACGATGGTGGCTGTGGTGAACAGTACATCGAGCAGACATGCAAATACTTATCAATCACCAAGGAAGAGTTCTGGGAAGTAGTTGATAAGTATGTAAATAGAGATCTCTTCGAAAAGATTGATGGTAAATGGACACCTAAGTTCACTGTAGGAGAAGATTACGAGTCATGACAAAGACAAATACTCTTAAAAAGTATTGGTACGTATATTTAACAGGAACACTGCTGGCTATTCAGGCCGCAGTGTTCCTTATATTTAGAGGCGAAAGCTATTTCCAGATTCACGATAACCTGGATCTGTTTATGGCTCACTATGAGATGCTCAAAAAAGCAGGGCTGTGGTTTAAGCAGGGCGCTGATGCTCCTATTCTCCACGGTGTTCCAAGAGATTTATTCGGGTCCGAATTCCTGATCTACAATCTCTTCTACATTCTGCTTCCTGGCGTTTGGGCATACCTTGCCGGTTACGCAGCCAAAATAGCAGTTGGTATGATATCCTTTATCCTTTTGGCCAAGGATGTGTACAAGGATCACTACGAGCAGTACAAGCCTCTTATTATTGTAATTGCTGCAGCTTATGGAATGATTCCTGTATTCCCTACCTATGGAATCGCCTTTACTTCTGTTCCATTTATTATTTTGCTTCTCAGAAAGCTGTACTTTGCAGATAACTTTAAGCAGAGACTTCCGTACTATATTGGAGTATTTTTATATCCACTGTTATCTTATTTCTCCTACCACGGATTCTTTATTCTTTCCTACATGGTAGTAGCTGTAATCATTCTGTGGATAAGGGATAAGCATTTTCCTAAGAGCACTTTTGCTTCAATAGTTATTCTCTCAGCTGGATATATTATCTTTGAATACAGATTGTTCAAAGAAATGCTCTTCACTGATACTGTTACTATCAGAACTACAATGGATCACGGCGATATCAGTTTTGGACAGGCAATACTCACAGCTCTTACAGAATTTGCTGATGCTTCCTTCCATTCTGAGGATTCTCATACCTATGTAGTTCTAGGCGTTGTATTGATTGCAATTGTTATTATTAATGCAATCTATATCAAAAATAAAGAAGCAAACAAGATCCTGAAGGATCCTATCAATCTGGTTATGCTCTGGATTCTCTTCAATGTTCTGATTTTTGGATTATACCAGTATGCTCCATTCAGACATCTGTTTGAGCTTCTGGTTCCACCACTTACAGGCTTCGAGTTTGCAAGAACTGCTTACTTTAATACCTTCCTGTGGTACGCTGAGCTACTGCTTGTTTGTATCAGAATGTATGACTATAGCAAAAAGAATCTCAAGCTTCTTGCTAATGTAATAGTTACTCTGGCAGTACTTGTTGTAATGTTTGTTCCTCAGGTATATAACGACTTCTATTACACCTGTTACAATCAGGCCTTTAAGATAATCAAGCATCGTGACACAACTTATGTTAACTACAATGAATTCTACTCAACCAAGTTGTTCGATAAAATAATAGATGATATCGATTATAATGGCGAGTGGTCTGCTGCTTACGGTATGCACCCAGCAGTTCTGAACTACAATGGAATTGCTACTGTGGATGGTTATCTTGGAATGTATGCTCAGGAGTACAAAGATAAATGGACCAGTATCATCGAGCCAGCTCTTGAAGGTTCACCTTCACTTAAGTCCTATTTCGAGGGCTGGGGAGCGCGAGTAAGTTTGTACTCTGGATCAGATGAGAATACTTATGCTCCTCTGAGAAATCTTGAGGTAACTGACAAGAGACTCGTGGTAAACATGGACGAACTTAAGAGCCTTGACTGTAAATATATTTTCTCACGAATCGAGTTATCAAATGCTGATGAGCTTGGAATCAAACTTGTCGGCACTTACACAGACGATAGCAGTCCTTATACAATCTATGTTTATGATTTAGACGCTTAATATTAAAAGCCGCACGGATATGATTCCGTGCGCTTTTTTTATTCTAATTCATAGGAGTTCCACATATCCTCAGTAAAAAGTGGCATAATCTGCGTTTTCCTCGTAGCCTCTTTAAGGTCAGTGATTGCTTTGTCCTGATAATCATCATCAGCTACATAGAGGATAATCTTTGAAGCATTAACAATCTCAGAATCTTCGATATTATTGGAATTCTCCACATCCATATAGAAAACTTTATCATATTGCAAGAGTTCATCTGTGAGGCGCCATATGTTATGAGGAGTGGCTGGGTTGAACATTACTACTGCCACCTGATCGTGGTTATCAGCAGCGTATTGAATCTTAGCTGTATCCTCAGGATAGAGGAACAATACGCGGTTATCAATACATATTCCTTTTACCAATATTACTAATACAAAAACACTAGCCAGAACACCAGCAATTATAGGTACTACAGAATTCTCTTTTCCCTGAGCGTCTTCAAATCTCCATATCCTCTGCAACAGAATCACAGTAATCAAGATAATAAGCCCGTAGCAAGGCATCTCATATCTGTTAGAAGCAGCACCCACGAGAAGTGCTGTCTTGGAGGTAATGAGGAAATATCCGATTGTGCCGATGATAAGTATCACAAGGTCAGGCGTAAATGCTATGGTCTTCTTTTGGTAAATTCTGATGCCAAGTCCAATAAGAATCGCCTCGAGCACCAGAATAAATAATCCAGCAAATACGAAGTCATTAAGAAGACCTGCAAAAAACGATAGCCTCATAATCGTATTTCCTATATCAAACAGGCTTCCAGCTGCCTCATTTCCTCTGTATCCGCCTAGCATATGGTGAATGCTTGCAGGGTAAGTTATGACTGCTAATCCAAGGGATATAGCGCAGCTTGCCACATATATCAGACCATATCTGACATTCTTTTTCCAAAATATTAGCCAAGCAGTAAATGCAATTCCAATGGACACAAAGAAAAAGATGTAGAAATATTGTGTCAAAAAGCCAAGGTACGAAGTAACCATGACAGGCAGCATATATGAAGCATAAGCTCTGAGCGCAGACTTCATATCTCTTTTACCAGTATTGGCCTTATCCCCATAGAGAGAATAATCCTGGATCAGCCTGATATGAAAATAAGCACAAAGGGCTACCCACAGCGAAAGCCATGCATACATTCTGATGAGCATATTGCTGGAAATAGTCTGAGGATTTACTCCATAGAACAGCAAAGCTATAGCTTCTAGCCAGCATGGTGTTTTAAGGCGCTTCATGATAAGATGCATCACCCAGAAAGCTAAGACAAATGCAATAAGATTAGTTATGACACCCGTCCATTTGGTGAACACGCCAGGTACTAATGAACAGATAGTGTGAAAGATCATGTAATAAAGCGGCGGATGAACATCCCAGGACTGAACGAGCTTAACAAGCCCATAGTTAAAACCTTCCCCTGGTCTTACTACGAATTCATCCAGTATAGTCTGCCTATCCTGCCACTCTCTGTCTGGCTGATAGAGGCCAGCCGTTCTATTGGAAGAATAATAGGTATAGTACTCATCCTCATGAAATCCGGACTTCTGGAATCCGAAGTATATATTCACTATTATTGAAAGCACAAAAATGAGTAATATGCCACATTTCTTCATCAGTTCAAACCTCTTACAAAGGCGTGGAGCCTGCGCACAAACCTGGGTGCAGGAGCAAGAATAAATAAATACGCCTTCTGTTTACCAGTCAAATACTCATTGCCAAGTATCTCTCCCATATTGGATCTGATATTCCTGACAACATCCATGTAGAACGTGTTATCTCTGGTCATCTTGGACACAGGGATATGCAAAAGATAATCCAGTCTCTGAACAGCACCAAATCTTTTAGCTACGCTCTCCAGCTCTGGAAACTCTTTTTTAACAAGCTCAAGTACAACATCCGCATTACGCACAATATCAGTAAATACAGATGGAAAATAGTCCCTATCTTCAACTTTTCTGCGGCTGTTACTGCCAAGTCTGTAGAAAACGTGATAATACTGCTGAGGAAGAATAACCACTTTATTGACCTTCCCCAGCATGTGGATCATCAAATAGAAATCCTCGTTAAGTTCGCCCTCAGGAAACAACATATCCTCTGTAAAAAGAGCTCTTTTAACAAGCTTGGTGCAATAAGAAGCATCGCCCGTGTGCATCAGAAGAGTTCTGAAATGCTCCCTGGGCTCAATAACTGTAACTCCGGAAGGAGGAATCACAACATCAGGGCGTTTAGTGCCATCCTCTGATATCTCATCCCTGGAAATCTGTACCATATCAGCATCGTACTCGAGAGCAGCGCTCATAAGGCTGCTGTACATACGAGAATCAACAAAGTCATCGCTATCCACAAAGCCGATATAGTCCCCTGTGGCATGCCCTATTCCAAGGTTTCTGGCACTACTGGAGCCACCATTTTCCTTGTGATAAACAGTCACATTCTCATATCTGTCTGCCAGCTCATCAGCCACTTTCCCTGTGCCATCAGAAGAACCATCGTCCACAACAATTATCTCCAAAAGCTCTGAAGGATAATCCTGTGAAGCAACGGATTTAACGCATTTACCAAGCAGGTCTTCGATATTATATGCAGGAATAACAACCGATATCTTTTTGTCAAAATCAGGCATTTGCTTCCTCCGGAATCTGCATCTGCTTATAAAGGTCATAGCCTACAGTAAGGATAATAACAAGCATAGCAACAGTAAGTGGCCACAGGTATGTAACTGTAGAGCCAAATAAATATCTGGTATAAGTGATCATTGAAATCACCTGAAGGAACGCACATACAGGAAGTCTCTTGTAGCTATAAAGAGCATAAACTACTGCAAGCAGCTCAGGCATATATCCGTATCTCTCATGCATAACAGGAAGGCAGAAGCAACAGAGCTCAGCTGTAAATATAACAAGAGTTATCATAAACTTATCGGTAATCTCGAACTTCTTGTTGTACATATAGTAGGCAATCATACCAAAGATAACTACAGTTGCCAATACTCCACCTTTGATAATAAGGCGCCTTACGTTCTTATCAAGATCGGATGTTATTATTGTATATATACTTGGATAGTTCATTGAAAGTCTTGTGAACATTTCAACCTGGTTGCCATAGATTCCCAGAAGGTCAGCCCATTCTCTTCCAGCGATTGCTGAAGGAATCATAGAGACAACATGGAATACTGGAACCACTAAAGCATATCTGATCTTAATCTTGTTCTTAAGCCACATCAAGATAATGAATGGCACAAAGAAAATTGCCTGCTGCTTAAAGCTGTAGGATATAGCCAGATACAGAAATACTCTGAAATCATTCCCTTTTAACACATGTAAAAGGGATAACAAAATAAAAGCTGTGTATATAGAATCATTCTGAGCCCAGGCTGCACTGTTGAGCACAACAGTTGGAAGAAACAGCACTGCGAAATATGCAAGCATAGACTTCTGCACATTTCTGCCTGATACATGGTATGCAATCCTTGCAAGGTTAACTGCGCAGACAAAGTCAAAGATTACTGACAAGGTCTTAACCAGATACATATCAGCTATAGCTCCATTACCGCCAATATAGTGCAGTAATACGATCAGATACTGAAACATGCAGTTATAATCGAAAGTACTGGCATCAGATACTCCAGGCTTGATTCCAAGGTATGCAAAGCCTCCAGCTGCATGACACTCTTTCATCCAATCCGCAAAGGCTTTCACGTAATCTCCAGACTCAATATCATACAGGGAAAATCTGAACATCACTCCCAGTGTAGTCAGTACAATAGCCACCAGAATGTCAAAGCACTTTATCTTTACATCCCCAAACTTAAATTCAACATCAAAAATCTTATCAATAGTTCTCATTTCTTATTCCAATCTGTTTTTTTCCTGTAATGAACGAATAAATCCTGCCGGCGGAAGATTAGGCGCTAAGCTCATAGGACCATCTGCGCTTGGCTCTGGAGTATTTTCGTTCATATACTCTTTTACAAATCTTATCAGCTCCCTGGCTGCATTTTCAGCATTCCACCACTTCTCAATGCTCTCCTGCGCTCTTTTGCCAAACTCTCGAATTTTATCTCTATTTTCAAATAAATACAAGACTTTGGCCTGCATGGCATCCAAACTGCCATTATCATAGCTAAGTCCATTTACGCCATCCTGTATCAGGAACGGAACAGCGCCAGCCTCATTAGAAGCTACCACAGCGCATCCGCACTGCATCGCCTCATTAACAACAGCGCCCCAGCCCTCTAGATAATTGCTTGTAAAAAGAAATACATCAGCCTTCTGCATATATGTGAGCACTTCGTCAGGTCTTTTACCACCATGCATTATTACCTTATCCTGAAGACCATACTGACTGATAAGCGCTTCCAGGTCGCTTCGCTTGTTGCCATCTCCAACAATATCAAGCCTGAAATTATATCCCTTTTCAGCAAGGCTTCTGGCGGTTTCTATGGCATATTCGCTGTGCTTGAGCTCTATAAGTCTTCCTGCCCAGCAAAGCTTGATACACTCAGACAACTCTGGTTTAATATAGCTCTCACTAGCCTTTTCAGGGAAGTATCCCCATTTAAGCTTCTTGCCCGGATAGCTCCTTATCAGATCAAAATCCGAGGCAACATAAGCGCCTGCGCACAATAAATACACAGGCTTATTTCTATATCTGATATGTTCGTTATATTTAGCCATAAGTCCCTTGGGGCTTATGAACTTCCACTGTCCTTCCCTGTAAATGCGTTCACTCACCCTGAAGGTCAGCTTACCGGAAGACAGCCTCTCTTTTTCTATATCTGCAACTATTCCATCGGACCATCCAAGGATAGTCACATCACTATCCAGAATAAGCCGTTTGCACTTATCTTCATCCTCGTAAAAAAGCGAAACAAATGGGAGTTCACTAACATCCATCCCCCAGCCCATAGCAATACGCTTTTCCTCCATAGGCTCTGTCTGGATAAAATGAAACTCCACATCCTCCATGCTGTTCATGGCTTTGCAGAATGGAAGCTGATGATGATTTATGTAGTTGGAAACAAAGGTAACTTTCATTCCTCTTCCACCTGATATGTCATTTCTGATCAATGATCTGTTTATAAATCTGTATTAATCTCTTGTAATTAGCGTCGGGATCATGTGACAACTGCGCGTGTTTTCTGGCATTATCTCCGTACACACCAGAAATAACAGGCTCATCCCACATCTGAACAACAGCATCAGCAAGGCTCTGAACGTCTCCAGATTCAAAGAAGCTGCATTCCTTATTGGCCTGTATCATACTGGGAACACCGCCTACTCTGGACGCTACGATTGGCATACCAAGAAGCATTGCTTCTGCCAGTGAATTAGGAGAATTCTCCACAACTGACGCACACACAAAGAGGCTGCTGTCAAGCATTCTCTGCTTCATCTCCTCTTCGCTCAGCATTCCAACCATTGTAACCTTTTTCTTGAGCTTATTAGCGGCTATTATTGACTTCAGATACTTGCCATAGGCGCTGGCTCTAAGGAAATATGGATATTTGCTCTGGCCTTTCCCAATAATGTTATTTCCTGCAACGTATAAATGAGCATCTGGATATTTTTCCAAAATAAGTGGCATTGCTTCCAGCACAAAATGGAAGCCCTTAAGCGGATAATCACCCTGTGACAAAAAGATGCTGTGAGGCTGTGCATTCTTCTCTTCCCACTTATCCTGGTAGAAAGAAGGTCGCATGGTCTCATTCATGGCAAAATATCTGGCCTCTGGATTGATCTTGGCAACTTCCTCTTTATCAAAAGCAGTTCTGCCTGTAACATTGCCAGTTAAAAGAATTGATTCTCTCTCATGCTCAGCTCTTACCCTATACTTCTCCTGCTGCTGCATAAGTGAATCATCTTTAAGTCTATCGCGTAGTGTTGCTGATTTCTGGACTTCCTCAGGGATACCCGCCATATACTCCTCAGCAATCCTTGTACAAACTCCCTGAATACCTACAAGAGCCCTGTCCGGAGTACCAAAGGACCTGAGCATAGCCAGAGTATGTGGAAACTCAGTTCCAAATATATGCACTATATCTGGATTAAAATCATCCAGTATCTCTCTGAAACGATTCTCTATAGTGCCATCATATACTTCAGGGTGGTTTAGATCCTCTGTAAAGCCATAATAAGTAACTCCATCTATAACTTCCTTGGAAGAAGCTATTTCTGAAGTTGCAGGGAAGCATACTCCCAGCTCAATCTCTCTATCAGCAAGAGGTTCCTTATTGATTCTGTCAAAACATCCGGAAAGCCAACCTTCCCTGACAGAAAATTCCTGGTTATGAGCTCTGGCATACGCCGGAAGCATAATATTACATAGCCATAAAACCTTCAATATTACTCCTCCTTACCAACTTTGATTCCGTAAATAGCTGTCTTTACAGAGTTATAAAGACCAGCTGTTATTTTATTGGATGCCAAAGCCGTCCTCAGTTTTGACAACGTAACTATCCTGAGAAAATCATATTTTCTGATCTGTGCACCTGTCAGGTAATGTTTGATTATCTCTTTTCTCTCTTCCTCAGAAAGCTTTTTATTCTGATCTGAATATCCTCCGCCCTCATAGCTGGAAACAACTATAGGAACATAATATGTAGATGCCTTGTCTCTATAAAAGCATCTAAGGAACTGCTCATAATCAGCCCTGACTTTGTATTTAAGATCAAATGGGTTCTTGTAGATAAGCCTCTCATCATAGAAACATGCCTGATGAGATGGTACATTTCTATAACAAGCGTAATCATTTATCTGCGGATTAGAAGCGACCTTCTGACCAGTCTGCCTCTCAAAAATATCACCATAATAAATAGCCGGAAGAGTTGTTCCTTCCTTGGCAGTTTTGCTATTTATAGCATCATGCATGTTCTTGAGAACATTCTCATCATAAAATCTGTCTCCACAATTAAGGAAAAAGACATATGATGGAACCTCGCCTGCTCGTAAAAGTTTAACATCCTCTGTGTTATCAACATCATCTCTTATGGCTCTGTTCTCAATGATCCTGTCCTTAAGATATGCTGTTGCAATGTTCATTCCATGATAAATACCGTTATCACAGCTCTCCAAAAGAGTGATCGTCTTGTCATCGTCAGTTCCTGCGATAGCAACATCATATTCAGCTTTCAGCTTATCTATGGATCCGTCTGTAGACATACCATCCTTGACCAGAATCCTATAGTCTGTAAAAGACTGCTTCTCCACACTCCTGATAGTCTCGAAAAGCTTCTCTCCAGGATTATATGACACTATGATAATTGTAAAAAAAGTTTTCTTCATAGTTATTACTCTCCTTTAATAGTAGCCTCTCTCAGAGAGAGTTAGTGGCAAGTCATGAAAAAGAAATGTCTGATAAGGAAGTATTCGAATCCCGTCATTTCCCGCGCCTCTCATATAAAGAGCAAAATACATAACACACGCTATCGTAACGCAGGCTGTGGCAAGTTTTCTTTTATCCTCGTCCTTAATTCCCATTACAAGAGACGGGATAAATAAAAGATGTGTAACTGTCAGGTAATAGCCAACTCTTGAAATCACCGGAATAAAGGCTCCAAAAACATAAAGAACCATAGCCATGATATTACAGATAAAATAGAACCTGTCAGCCCTGCTGTCTCGTATAACATCCTTGTACATCCATAAAGAAAATGCAAGGATCACAATACATCTGACTATGTTTACAATACTCGTTCCACCCTCGAGATACTCCGTATCCTTGTAGGATGGATATAACAAAATTACTACCTTAAGATAGAAATCCTTGAGAACCAGGCATGAAGCTCCGAGTAGTCCAAGGCCAACGTACATCCATCTTCTCCACTTAAGCTGTGCCACCACATATAATAGCAGGATAAGCAGAAGTGATTTATGGAAAAGACTGCCTATAAGCGTTATCAGAACAAACCTTGGCCAGTCCCTGTTTACAACAAATTTAACAGCATAAAGAGCTACAGATAATGCCAGATAATACCTGACAGTACTAAGTGACTGAAAATAGTAGCCCAGCAGCATGAACATCACCATGCTCAGGGTAAACCATTTGCTCTGCTCATACATAGCCTTCATAAAGAAGTAAATGGTAGCAAACGCAAACATGGCAAATATCAGAAGATAGTTCTCAAAGCCGCATACAAAATACACTATTCGAGCCAGAGCATTAAAGCCAATCTCAGTTGGCACGTAAGCCCTGCTATAGGCCAGATGCATAAACTCAACGTATTTGAGATAGTCATTACCGACATTGAGTCTAAGGGCAGAAACAGCAAATAGGAGCACAAAAATAATAAGGCAGGTGACACAGTTAACCATCTGCTGCCTGCTCATTCCCTGATAAATGCGGAGAGCTCCTCCTGCTCTGTCAGTCTGTTTAATTAGTAGCGCCAGTAACAGCACTATAACAGTAAGGGATAAATAAACTGCCATTTATTCTCTAATCGTCCTCCCGTGTCTGACTCCGGATACCAGTAGCCTAAAGCACTTAAATAGTCCCATATCAGCACACATAGATTGTCTGTTCTTGAATAAAAATCTAAATCCCAACAAAACGGCCATTTTACCATATAGGAAATGGTATAAAACGCCTCTGTCAAAAAAGAATTTCTCTGTATAACCTTTAAACCAGGTAGATTCGCCGACAAGCTCATGGCCGATAGCCACATCAGTCCTGTATACAGCAAGTCCTGCCTTCAGACAGTCATGTAAAAAGAGGCTGTCTTCACCGTTCATATAAGGTGCTCCGCCGCCAAACAAAAGCGAATACCTGACACCACTATCTCTTAGCTTATTTCTCCTGGCGCAGATTGCATAAGCTGGATATCTGCCGTAATTCTTCCAGGAAATCTTAGCAAAGTCCTCATTCCAGTAGGTTTCTCTTCCTGGCTGAGCCTTTACATTAAACAGCAGAACATCTGCTTCAGGATGCGCATCAAATTCTGATACGATTCTGTCTGCATATCCACTGTCGTACACTATATCATCATCACCGAACTGAATAATCTCATGATCAGCATTGTCAAAAGCAAGATTTCGAGATCTTCCTACACCCTTTTCATGTCTGGTAAGTATGATTGCCTTATGCTCACCAAAGCAAAGCTCTTCATCCAAATCTTCCTGGCTGGAAGCATCTTCCCCTATGATCTGATTGACAATAACAGTATCAGATTCTAATTTCATAGTCTCAGGAAGCTTACCTGCATCCTTATTAACCGCTGAAACAAGAATCTGTAGTCTTTTTTCATCCATATCTTTTACCATTTATTTAATGCCATAATAGCCGCGCATAAAAGTCCTGTCAGCTCTGACGATAACCATACCCAGAACCGGGCACTCATGCTTTTTGAGCTGAGTCAGAATATGCTCAGTAATAGCACCATTTCTGATTCCAAAAGGTACACATACGATTACACCATCGCAGGTACCAATCTTCCTGTAATTATCCAGTACAGTTCCAGGTACAGCCATAGGAACAAGACTTACATTCTCTGCAGCCTCAGAACCCGCAATGATTGCCTTAATAGTCTCAGTATCTTTTTCTGAAACTTTGTCATCTTCTATGCTGTCAACGGAAATGACTGCTACTCGTGTTGCACCTTCTGTGGCCTTTCCAAATGCTGCAACAAGCTCGTTCTTAAAAAAGTCATCTGCCTTTTTACACTGAATTCCAAGAACATTGACGGAGTATCTCTTTTCCGCATCCTCCTGGATAAAGATAGCATCATCAATAGAATAGATAAGAAGCATAGCCAGAATAGCAATTATCGCAGCAGCTACTGCTCCAAATATGCCTGCTGCCATGCTTCTGTCTGAATAAGTAACAAGCTTGGCTTCATCTATGCTAAGGCATTTGATGGAATCGAAAGCTTTATTAGTACTACCATACTTCTCAAGCGACTTAACACTAGCGCGAAGGATCATATCAGCCAGATCCTTGTCCGTATTCTCAGCAGAAAGAAGCATGAGCCTTACATCTGAAGGCGTATCAGCATTTATTGAAGAAAGCAGCTCATCTTTGGTAATGGATTTCTGGTCGCCATAGTTGGCAATAGGTCCTCCATCCTCAACTACATTGACCTCATTAGCCATAAGCTCAGCAATAATAGGAATTAAAATGTCATCAGTTGGCATCAGCATATGCTGCCAGGTGTAGGCATTGTAGTGATCAACCAATGTACCCTTGTTCTCATCATAAGCAAAGCTCACATATAGTCTCGCCTCAGCCTTGTAGGTTCTGGCAGGACCATAAGTCACTGTAGCTAGTGTGTATATTCCAAAGCACAGAGCAGCTCCGATTATTGCTGCCAGTGGCACTATCCATATCTTTCTGAGAAGCTTCAGATAAAAACACCTTAGGTTAAGTATTTCATCTCTATGTCCCTTACTTTCTCTTTTCATACTCTTCTCCCGAACTAAGGATCACACCTTTTTCTGGGCTGTGACCTGATTATCATCAACACCTTCTGTACTGTCAGGTGTGAACAAAATCTTGACTGTTAAGAGCATAAGCTTGATATCAAGCCATACGGAATAATTCTCTATATATGTAAGATCCAGTTTGAGCTTGTCGTAAGGTGTAGTATTGTACTTGCCATACACCTGCGCATAGCCTGCAAGACCGGCCTTAACCTTCATTCTGAAAGCGAACTCAGGCATCTCCTCAAGATACTGAGCAATAATCTCTGGTCTCTCAGGTCTGGGACCAATAAATGCCATATCACCCACAAGAATGTTAAAGAGCTGTGGAAGCTCATCAATTCTGCATTTACGAATGAACTTACCAATAGGAGTTATTCTGGAATCATTCTTGGAAGCAAGTCGCGCCACGCCATCCTTCTCGGCATCAACACGCATACTTCTGAATTTCATGATCTTAAATTCTCTTCTGTTCTGAGTGCATCTAACCTGCTTGTAAAGAACAGGGCCACCATCATACGCCTTGACGATAATCGCAGTTATCAGCATTATCGGCGATGTCAGTATTATCAGTAAAAGAGAAAGAACAATATCGATAAGTCTCTTAATCGCTCTCTGCTCAACCTTGATGGCATATTCTCTAAGGAGCAGCACTGGTGTATCGAACAGATGAAGCTGTGTAGAGCCCTTTAAAAGAACATCTGTTATCTTAGGCATTACATAGATTCTGATGTTTCTGCCATAGCAGTACTTAACCAGACCATTTCTGTACTGGCTTGGAACATCCCAGATAACAACTCCGTCGTAGTCTCCAAGACATTCCTCATATACCTTTTCGATTCCCTCAGATATATTCATGGACTTGACGATGTTGTACTTGTCTTTTCTGGTATTGAACTTCTGAGTAATATCATCTACAGGATAAATACCACTTATTAGAAGAAGTCTTCTCGGCTTAAATATCCTCATATACAGGGCATTTGTAGCATAAGCCCACAAAAATGAGATGACCAGCTGGATCACGAATATCATCACGATAGGAGTTGCTGTTACCAGCCAGTTTCTCAGAAGTGAAATCTGAAAATATGAAATGAAGTTTACCATGAAGAGGGCAAAAATCTGTGAAAAGAACACATCCATAGGCTTGAGATAGCCTATCTTAAGTCCTCCGTAGGTATTAGAAAAGAACAAAAGAAGTATGAAATAAATTCCAAGTATAAGGAGATGACCTCTAAAGTACAGCTTAAGTCCTCCACCAAGCACGTAACCATCCTGGCTTATACGAGTAGCTGCAACTATAGGATAATATGTTCTAAACCAAAAAAAGGCATAAACAGCGGTTTGCATCCCCAAACCAACGAATCCCAGGAATAAAACAAGGATTCTCTTTGCTGATTCCACATTTTTCATACAAAATCCCCTTTTAACTGATCAAATTCTCCTCAGTGTGGCTCTTACGGCCCATCCGACGAAATAAAACATAGACTGTATCACTGAGAGATCAGCAATATTTCTATACAAAAACCATATTCTCTGTATGGCAACAAATTTATTGGAAGACAAGGATTTAGCTGGCCTTCTGTAAACTGCAAGATTCTCATCCAGTCCATAAGCCACATATCCGCTCTTTAAGATCCTCCACCAGGTTGCTGTGTCCTCACTTGGCACCTGTGGCATGTGGATGATCTCCATGTCTATCTTCTCTGTGTCAAACATGACTGTAGTAGTAAATATAACAGTTCGTGAAAGCGCCTGTCTGAACTTAAGTGTCTGTGGCGCTCTTACGACTCTTCCCGTTGGATTAGCCTCTTCATCTCCAAACTCATAGGAGTGAAAAGAAAAAGCTGCTCCGGTCTGTTCCATAAAAGCAATCTGCTTCTCAAGCTTCTCCGGGCGCCATACATCATCCGCATCCAAAAAAGCTATATATCTGCCGGCAGAAGCATCAATTCCACTATTTCTGGCAGCTGCTGCACCTTCATTAACACTTTTCCTGATGAGCCTGATGCGCTTGCCCTGACTGGCTATAATATCTTCAATCAGGTCAGCACTTCCGTCAGTAGAAGCATCATCCACCAGAATAAGCTCCCAGTCCTTGTAGGTCTGCTCACTTACCATGGTAATGGTCTTCTCTATATATTTAGCTGCATTGTAAACAGGAACAATAATGCTGACCATTATAACTCCTCTTTTACAATGTACATAGGACGCTTTTTAATCTCCAGATATGCCTTGGAGAGATACTGTCCAACAATTCCCAGACAAAAGAGCTGTACACCACTTACCAGTGAAATGATACATACAGTTGACGCCCATCCCACAGTATTGTTAGGATCACCGACAGTAATCTGTCTTACTACGATAAAGATAATGAAAATAAGCGCTATAAAGCAGAACAATACGCCAAAGACTGACGCCATTGCAAGTGGTGCTGTCGAGAAAGCAACGATTCCATCGAGTGCATAGAGGAACAGCTTCCAGAATGACCACTTAGTCTCGCCCTTCTTTCTCTCGATATTCTCGAATTCGAGCCACTTAGTCTTGAAGCCAACCCAACCAAAGATTCCTTTGGAGAAACGATTGTACTCTTCAAGAGAGAGGATAGCATCCACAAACTGTCTTGTCATAAGTCTGTAATCTCTTGCTCCATCTACAATCTCAGTCTTGGACATCTTGTTGATGATCTTATAAAACTGTCTGGCAAAGAAGGATCTGATAGGAGGCTCTCCCTTTCTGTCTACACGTCTGGTAGCCACACTGTCATAGCCTTCCTCTACTATACATTTAAACATCTCAGGCAAAAGAGCTGGTGGATCCTGAAGGTCACAGTCCATAACAACTACGTAGTCACCCTTGGCCTTCTGAAGTCCGGCATACATACCAGCTTCCTTACCAAAATTTCTGGAAAAGTTGATGAGATGCACTCTCTCATCCTTAGCATGAAGCTCTTTTACAATAGGTACCGTGTTATCTTTTGATCCATCATTTACAAAGATAAGCTCAATATCAACATCCCTGTTCTTAAAAAAGCCCTCATATTTAAAAAGCTCGTTGTAAAAATCTACAATATTCTCCTGCTCGTTATAGCAAGGCACAATAACGCTTAACAGTTCCATTACAATTCTCCCAAATACATTTTCTATTGATAGCGCATTCAACGCATAGTAGCGCAATCCTACCAAGTATTTTACACTTATCCACCAGTTCTTTCAATGGTTTACAACTTCGGTAATTTCGCTTATTTCCACTGTAGTCTGTACTCCAAAGGACTTATTCCTTCTATTTGCTTGAATATCCTTGAGAAATAGTAAAGCGGCGTTATTCCACATCTTACCCCAATCTCTTCAACAGTCTCATCTGTGAATCTCAGCATCTGCTTGGCATGGGTAATCCTAGTTATCAGAAGATAATTAATAATAGATGTTCCGTACTGTTCCTTGAATCCTCTGGACAATGTGTACTTATTTATAAGAAACATATCTGCCAGCATATCCAGACTTATCTTTTCCTGATAATGGGTATCAAGATAATCTTTGAGGTTCATGAGCGTCTGGGAGTTATTGTTAACAGGTGCAGCATCAGGATTCCAGCTAAAGCTCATCAAAAAAGTTATGAGCTTACCCAAATATTCATTGATACGGATATCTCTGATGTAGTCAGAAGATCTTGCTATTGTGTTTATCTCCTCCCATATTCTATGAGCTTCAAGGCTTGTACCTGGCTGAAAAACCGGCTGTCCACCTCTTTCCACATATTTCAGATATATTGGGAGCATGCTGTCTCCGTTGAAATGGATCCACTCAAGGGCCCACAAATCTTCTGAGGTTCTGTGAAGATATGGATTCTTACAGTTAATAAACACGCAGTCCCCGGTTTTAACCATATACTCTCTTCCGTTATAATCCAGCGTTCCACTTCCCTCTTTTACATAAAAAAAGAGAAACGAATCAAGATTCTGTCTCTTGCTGGCGTGGGTTTTCCTAGCTTTAAGCGCGCCTATTTCCTGCAAATACATAAGATTGGACTTGGCAAATTCAGATGGAGTATACAGCATTCTGTCTGATGACACATACTCGCCCTGAAACAATTTTTCCTGCATACGTCGATTTCTCCTGCATTTAATAGTTTGTTTAGCATTTTTATAAAAACGTTATATTGATTCTTTTATTGCAAATTACGATGATATCTACAGTATAATTACCTCGTCAAGATAATGCAAATAAAAATCAAGAAAGTGAATTTGCACAGCAGAGCTTAGACAATATAATAAGCAGGAAATATGCAAATATTATTCTTTATTTATTATTGAGAGGAAAACAATATGGCTAAAAAAGCACTTATTACTGGTATAACTGGTCAGGATGGATCTTACCTTGCTGAGTTCCTTCTTGAGAAAGGTTATGACGTTCACGGTATCATCCGTAGATCATCTGTAGACTACAGAGAGAGAATTGCACACCTTGAGGGACATCCTAACTTCCACCTTCATTATGGTGACCTTGGCGATTCAATGAGCATCCTTGGCGTTGTTGGTAAGGTTCGCCCAGACGAGATCTACAACCTCGCAGCTCAGTCACACGTTCAGGTATCTTTCGATTCACCTGAGTTCACAGCTGATGTTGATGCTACTGGTGTTCTTAGAGTACTCGAGGCTGTTCGTCAGTGCGGTCTTGCTGATACATGCCGTATCTACCAGGCTTCTACATCAGAGCTCTATGGTAAGGTTGAGGCAGTTCCTCAGAGTGAGACAACACCTTTCCACCCATACAGCCCATATGCTGTAGCTAAGCTTTATGGTTACTGGATCATCAAGGAGTATCGTGAAGCTTACAACATGTTCTGCTGCTCAGGTATTCTTTTCAACCACGAGTCAGAGAGAAGAGGCGAGACATTCGTTACACGTAAGATCACTCTTGCTGCCAGCAGAATCGCTCAGGGCAAGCAGGATAAGCTTTATCTTGGTAACCTTTCATCACTTCGTGACTGGGGTTATGCTAGAGACTATGTTGAGTGTATGTGGCTCATCCTTCAGAACGACAAGCCAGAAGATTTCGTAATCGCTACTGGTGTTCAGCATTCAGTTCGTGAGTTCGCACAGCTTGCATTCCACTACGCTGGTATCGAGCTTGAGTTCAAGGGCGAAGGCGCTGATGAGAAGGGTTATGACAAGGCTACAGGTAAGGTTCTTGTTGAGGTTTCACCTGACTTCTACAGACCTACAGACGTTGTTAACCTTTTAGGTGATCCTACTAAGGCTAAAGAGAAGCTTCACTGGAATCCACAGACAACTTCTTTCGAAGACCTTGTAAGAATCATGGTTGAGCACGATATGAAGAAGGTTGCTGTTGAGAGAGCCAACGAGCACGTAAAGTTCAACCTTGCTGAGTTCCTTGAGAAGGGTATCGACAAGTAATTTAAGCTAATCATTTAAATTGATATTGGAGATCTTACAGATGGAAAAGAATTCTAAAATATATGTAGCAGGCCATCGTGGAATGGTAGGCTCTGCAATCGTTCGTGAGCTTAATAAGCAGGGTTATAACAACATTATTACCCGTACACATAAGGAACTTGATCTCACAAGACAGGATCAGGTTGAGAAGTTTTTTGAAGAAGAAAAGCCAGAGTATGTATTCCTCGCAGCTGCCAAGGTTGGTGGTATCATGGGTAACTCAGAAGCTCTTGCAGATTTCATGTATGAGAACATGATCCTTGAGATGAACGTTATCCACTCAGCATGGAAGAACGGCTGTAAAAAGGTAGAATTCCTTGGTTCATCATGCATTTATCCTAGAATGGCTCCTCAGCCAATGAAGGAGAACTGCCTCCTTACATCTGAGCTCGAGAAGACCAATGAGGCTTATGCTCTTGCCAAGATTTCTGGTCTTAAATACTGCGAGTACCTTAACAAGCAGTACGGCACAGATTACATTTCAGTAATGCCAACAAACCTTTATGGTCCTAATGATAACTATCATCCAACACATTCACACGTACTTCCAGCTCTTATCCGTCGTTTCCACGAAGCTAAAGAGCAGAACCTTCCTTATGTAACATGTTGGGGAGATGGAAGCCCACTTCGTGAATTCCTCTATGTTGATGACCTTGCAAACCTCTGTGTATTCCTTATGAACAACTACAGTGGTGATGAGACAGTCAACGCAGGAACAGGTAAAGAGCTTACTATTAAGGAGCTTACAGAAAAGGTTGCTTCTATCGTAGGTTACACAGGTGAGATTCGTTGGGATCCTACCAAGCCAAACGGAACACCACGTAAACTTCTTGATGTTTCCAAGGCTGAAAAGCTCGGCTGGAAGTATACTACTGAGCTTGATGACGGTATTCGCCTTGCTTATGAGGATTTCCTTAACAATCCTATGAGAGCAGAGCGCTAATCGCATCACAATATAATAAAGTGCTTTTGATTCATACAAAAGGCCATACGGTAATACCGCATGGCCTTATCTATTATCATTATAATCTCTGCAACATCTCAACGAAATTCACATACTATAAAGGTCTCTCCATTGTCATTGCTATAATATGCAATCCCAACTGAGGAAAAAGTGCTACGAACAACATTAGCATAATGCTTGGGACTAAGCGTCCACGCATATACTACATTTTCAGGTTTCTGCTGAGTCATGGTAACAGCATGCGCAAGATTCTCACCATTAGTCAGCTTGGATACTGTATACCAGGCCTTACCATTGGGACGTATATGAGAAAACTTCTGGGAACATTCTACAGCCCGAATTTCAGCTATATCCTGTAGATCTTCATCCACAGTAAAAGCCTCAAGTCCAGCTGATTCTCTCACTGCATTCATCAAAGTAAGAACATCATCTTCATTTGATGCCTTAGCAGTGATCGGATCAAAGAACATTGCTACTGTTAAAAAAGTCATTAAAAATGCTAAAGCCTTCTTCATAAAGTATCCCCCTTATCTAGCAGATCGGGTTGTCCTTTTACCTACTAATATGATACTTTACCCAGGCTTGCAAAATTTAATTATGCACTATATTTAATACATTTTTATACATTATTTAACTTTATAAAGATTTTTTCAGAAATTTTTCACTCCTCTGAAACTGGAGCAAATCCGCTTGTAACATCATATCCCATAAACTGGATTTCCTGGCTCATATCCCTGGTAGCTGCAGGGAAATACTCATAGCCAATCCTGTCATCTCCCGTAGGATAATAAAAAGTAACACCTGATATTTCAAAAGATGCAACTTCATAATGTCCGTAATCCTGCTGAATAAGGAAGTTTCTTGCATTAAAGGATGGAATGTCATCTCTCACAAGATATGCCCCCTTATAAATAAGCCATGCTATAAATATTACTGTTACTACCGTAATTGATTTTTTGGCCAACTCACTCTCATATCCTACATAGTTGAACAGACGAATCAATAATCGCCCAAATATTATGGCAAAAGTAAGATATACATACACCACTCCATATCTGATAAGAGGCGCTGTAAAGAGCCAGAAAAGAAGACAGGCAACCATAGTACCACTTATAGTCAGGAAATCTGCAAAATTAACCATCCTGCGGTCGCTGATGCTAAACACCTTATTATCTGCAATACCAGCCTTCTTGTTAATATAAATTGCAAAGAAATAAATGAGGCATGCGATATATACTACAACCGCCACAATATCCATTATGAGCATAATCTTGTTAATGCCATGTATGCCAGCAAACCATGGACCAATCCACTCCTTAAAAGACATATCTCCATAAGTAGCAACATCAGTAAAGCCTCTTCCAAAGGTCTTTATCTCTTTGGCATCATACTCAGCAAGCCCCTTTGGAATCTTCCATGCAACATCAAAAAGGTCCACAGAAGTAAATGGATATACCAGCCAGCCAGATATGACCACATTTCGGATAAGAAATGGTGCAACTATTATAAAGGCCAGCAGAACAGATAATCCCAGTGCTTTCATTTTATTTGTATTTCTGTTTGTCAGAAGTCTGTGTATAGGAATTATAGTCAAAATCAGAATTGGCGCTGCAGACAGCTTAATAGTAACTGCATACACTCCCAAAAGAGACAACATAATATAAGGCACATATGAACGCTCGTGCTTAACATTCATATCAAGCCATCTGATGACAATATAAAAAACTATTGTGGACAAAAAGTAATCAGATGCCGGAGCCACCATCTCATCAAAAATGGTAAAGAGGTAGAAAATCCCCATCACTCTGGCAAAATCAGATAATATCGGCTGCCCTCTTCTGACAATATCCTTGATATCAAGGCACTGCCATGCAAGCATAAGCGCACAGAATCCCGCCATAACATGGAAAGATCTTCCTCCAAGAAAACTCATGCTATAAAGAGCAGACAACGGAAAAGATGCACTATTATAAGCAAGCCTCACATGAAGATTACCCAGTCCCCTGATAAGTCCATAATCTTCAATCCAATGGATTGCCTGAGCATGGTACAGATCAGAGTCGTAATGCATGATTCCATGTGAAGTGCCATAGGCCATGATCAAAAAGACAACAAGATAGTAATAGCCGCTACGACCAGAAACAAACAGACGCAGAATATCTGTAACATCTGACTTCAGCTCATCTCTGTAGTAAATAGCTATTACAATACAGAAAGCCACCATCAGGACATTGGCCACAAGGCCAACACCCTCAAAAAGACTATAAATCTCGGCATATATTGTATTAACTACAAGGCCTGCAATAATGTAGCTGGCCCTGAAATGCGCATTATATTTTTTGTATGTACCCTTAGCTTTCTGAGAATGCATACAATCTAGTGAGGTTATGAATTTGAGTAATGCAAAGCCAGTTAAATAAGTTGTGGCTATCACATATATCCAAATGAGTACAACAGATAGCATTAACTAATAGCCCCCACACATCATAATATTTAGAAGTTACAGATAATTATTCCAACTACAACACCAAGAATTGCTCCGAACAGTACCTGAAGAGGTGTATGGCCTACAAATTCCTTGAGTTTTTCTTCTACAGGAATATCACTGTCAAGCTCCTGGAACCAATCCATCATGTTGTTGATAACCTTGGCCTGAATTCCAGTCTCTCTTCTAACGCCCATAGCATCGTGCATAACAATAAGTGCCAGGACACCTGATATAGCAAATTCAAAACTTCCTGCTCCAAAGCTATAAAACGTACTGGTAACAAGGGCCATAACTGTAGCAGAATGTGAACTAGGCATTCCACCATCACCAGTAAGTCTTTCAGCGTTAAATTCCTTGTTAACAAGAACGTATATTATTGTCTTAAGAACCTGTGCTGATAACCATCCAAAGAATGCTGCAACAAGTATCCTATTGCTAAATAAATCATTAAAAAACCGCATAAAGCAAAATCTCCACTACTTCCTCAAATTAAAGAAGCTCTTTTAAGTATTCCTCAATAGCATCATGCCAATCAGCAAACATGTAATCGGATGTAAGCTTAAGCATGTAGTTCTCAAGAATACTATATGCTGGTCTTGGAGCAGCCTGAGGATTCTTCTCGAGATACTGCGCTGTAGTAACATGATTAACCTTTGTTGTCTTGCCAGCAATTCTGAATATCTCGTCTGTGAAATCAGCCCAGTTAGTAGAGCCTTCACATGTACCATGGAATACACCATAGTTATCCGTTGGGAAAAGATATGCTATAGCCTTAGCGAGTTCCTTAGCACTTGTAGGCGTTCCCTGCTGATCCATAACAACGCTGATCTCATCCATCCTCTCTGAAAGTCCAAGCATTGTCTTAACAAAATTCTTGCCATCACCATAGAGCCATGCTGTTCTGACGATAAAGAATCTGTCTGCAAACTGCTTAACAAATTCCTCACCTGCAAGCTTGGTCTTACCATATACACTTACAGGACCAGTCTTATCAAACTCTACATAAGGTCTTGTTCCATTTCCTTCAAATACGTAATCAGTTGATACATGAACAAGCTTGGATCCAACCTCAGTAGCTGCTATAGCAAGGTTTCTTGGGCCAATAGCATTTATCTTGTATGAAAGATCAACATCTGATTCCTGCTTATCAACAGCTGTATATGCGGCGCAGTTGATGATTGCAGAAGGCTTAACCTCTCTTGCAAGCTTAATTACATTATCAACATTTGTGATATCAAGCGGTGTAATGCCCTCGCCTTCAAATACATCAGTATTAACGATCTCATACTTACCAGCAAGTTCCTTGTTAATAGCTCTTCCAAGCTGTCCATTGCAGCCTGTTACAATTATCTTCTCCATAGTAGCAAAACCTTCCTAAAATCAACGTAAGCGGACGGCATCTCTGCCGTCCGCAGTATTCTAATTTAATAGCATCAGTCTTCGTAAGTTGTTCCATTCACTTCAAACTTAGAGAAAGAACCGCCCTTTTCCTGTACAACAAAGATCATTGTCTTACCAGTGTTAAAAGTAATCTCCTGACCATTGTCATCATAGTACTTGGTTGGAGCATAATCTGCTGTCTTTTCCCAAGTCATATGGATCATCTTACCCTTTGTGATGTAATATCCATCTCTTGTCTTGTCATGCATCTGATATGCAAGATATCCGTTAGAATCACGAACTTCGTGATATGTTCTCTGAATTACAACGTTTGCAAATGCAAGCTGTTCGCCTGTTACAGCATCTTTCTGAGCATCGCCATACAAAGTCTTAAGATATACTTCCTTCTCAGGATCATACTTAAGCGCTGACTTAGTTACAGGATAGCAACCAGCCATATCGATCTCTGTAGCTTCTACAGCATCTGGATAGTCTTCCAGAGTATTAGGATTGGTATAGCCTGTAAATGTAAAGTGAGGGCCTTCCTGGAAGTACTCAGTTCTATGTGTCTTGGAATAACCGGCCTTTTCAATAGCTGATGCAACATGAGAGCCATCTGTGAATGCAGTATGCTCTGATGTGCTTCCCTCTGGAACTCTGAAGAATGCGCCGTAGTCAGGGCCCATTGCCTTACCACCAACACCGTTCAGGTTATCAACATCATCAACACCATCTGGTCTGTTCTTACCTGTCAGAACACCGCTAACGTATAATTCAGGACCACCAAAGTGAACGATAACTGGATCATACTCAAGCGCTGCATAAATGAAGTAATCACGGATACTTCTGATATTACCGATTCTATCAAGACCTTCCCAGTTCTCGAGAATACCCATCTGACGGCTCATGCTGCCCTCTTCCATGATCTCATAGAAAACTGCAACATTGCTAAGTCCGTACTGTGGCTGAGCCTCTTTGTTAATTGGATACATTACTGCAAGTGGTCTGTTAGTATTAACTGCTTCATCAACCCACTCATTAGTGAAATAACTTCTTACCATGCCTTCCTGAGGTGGCATGTCTTCATTAGACTCCTCAACAGAAGCTTCTACACTAGCCTCTACAACAGGTGCTACATCTTCTAGTTTCTCAATGCTGATACCAACTACTGCATCATCATCAGAGCTTCCGCAACCAATCAGCATAGCAGCTGTTAATCCAGCCAGCAACAAAGCTTTAAATCTTTTCATTTTAAACAACTTCCCCTTTTGTCTTATTTTACTCGCCAAGGCCATTTTCAATTGCTTCCACAAGAGCATCCATTGCTTCCTGCTCGTCTGGGCCTTCGCACTTAAATTCTAATTCATCTCCACACTTGATGCACGCACCAAGAACACTGAGAACACTCTTAGCATTAGCAGTGTTTTCACCATAACTGAACGTTATATGTGATTTGAAGTTCATCGCAACCTTACACAGATTTCCCGCAGGTCTTAAGTGCAAACCTGTAGGATTAGTAATCACTACTTTCTGGCTAACCATATTACAGCATAACCTCCTCAATGAGCTTAGCAAGTTTTTTGGCTTCGTCCTCTATCTGATTCTGATCTTTACCCTCTATCATTACTCTTACAAGAGGCTCAGTTCCTGATGGTCTGATAAGAACTCTTCCATCTCCGGCAAACTGTTTTTCAAGATCAGCGATTGCTCCTGCAATCTCAGGATATTCCATATAGGAATCCTTTTTGTGTGTAGGTACATGTGCATTCACAAGTGCCTGAGGCATAACTTCCATAACCTTGGCAAGTTCTGACAGTGGCTTGCCTGTGGAAACCATTACTTCTAACAGGTGAAGAGCTGATAACAATCCATCGCCTGTTGTATTATCATCAAGGAAAATAATGTGTCCAGACTGCTCTCCGCCAAGATTAGCTCCGATCTCTTTCATATGCTCAAGAACATATCTGTCACCAACCTTAGTCTTATCTACTCTGATTCCTTCTCTTTCTGCCATCTTGAAGAATCCAAGATTACTCATGACAGTAGCAACTATAGTATCGTTGGCAAGCTTGCCCTTTTCTTTCATAAACTTACCGATGATAGCCATGATCTCATCGCCATCAACCATTTTACCATTCTCATCAACAGCAAGGAATCTGTCAGCGTCTCCATCGAAAGCAAGTCCAATATTAGCCTTCTCAGTTACAACTCTGCCCATTAATTCTTCCATGTGAGTTGAACCACAACCAGCGTTGATATTTGTTCCATCTGGATTATTGTGGATTACTACAACCTCTGCACCAAGCTGTCTGATTGCCTCTACAGATGTATAGTAGGAAGCACCTTCAGCACAGTCCATAACAACCTTCATGCCAGAAAGGTTGATATCTACAGCATTAAGATTGTGGTTGATATACTCTTCTCTGGCATCAGTACGATTCTTGATCTTACCAACACCTGCTCCGGTTGGCATCTTGACGCCTTCCATATTATTTCTGATAAGCTCTTCAATCTCATCTTCCATAGCATCAGGAAGCTTGAATCCGTTTGCATCAAAGAATTTGATTCCGTTGAATTCCATAGGGTTATGTGATGCAGAGATAACAACACCTGCATCTACACGATATTTTCTAGTAAGATATGCAACAGCTGGTGTAGGAATGATTCCTACATTTACTACATCAGCTCCAACTGAGCATGCTCCAGCCATAAGTGCGCTTGCCAACATGTCTCCAGAAAGTCTTGTGTCACATCCAACCATGATAGTAGGTCTGTGATTAACTTCTTTAGAAAGGACATATGCGCCGGCCTGGCCAAGCTGCATAGCAAGTAATGGAGTGAGTTCGTCGTTAGCAACTCCTCTGACGCCATCTGTTCCAAATAATCTACTCATAATTAAAACCTCTTTAATCTAATTCTTTAACTGTAACATATACACTTACAGCAGATTTACAATATACACCATCTGGTACGTTCCACACAATAGGACCTGTATATGTACCAGGAGTCAACTCTTCCAGCTCATTAACAGACAAAATATCACTTACTCTGACTGTTCCAGTGATGTCTGATGGATTAATAGCATTTAAATTAGCTCTAAGTCCCTGCAGAGTCAGTGAAATCTGATCGTATTCACTATCGTCTACAAATATCTCATATCCATCAACTGCCCCATCTATCGCAATCTTATTGGTACTGATCTCGAATGTTTCTTCTACAACAGCACCAATGTAAACAACAACTGACGCAGTACCATTGAAATCACTATCTCCAAATACCGCTCCCGTAGGAAGTGATTTAGTCAGATCAATTGTAGTTGTAAGATTGCCTGTAAGACCAGTTACATCCAGATTCTCATCTGTTACTTCCAGTACATTAAGCCCTGAAATAACACTGCTCCTGCCCGCCACAAGTACCTCAGAAGGAGTACTGTCTATCTGACCGGTAAGGGCATATCCATTAGCAGGCTCACCTTCTACAGTGTATTTGACAGGAATATATTTGGTCTCAAGGATCTGAATATTAACCCTAACAGACTTAATATTCATGGTCACACCCTGCTGAGATGTATCCAGTGGATTTCCATCATAGTCATACAAAACGATATCTGCATCCGTTCCAATGTTGGATGTAAATCCAGTTACGTCAACATCAACCGCAGCCTTAGCTACGCTGTTGATGAAGGACTCTGGTCCACTTATCCTGACCATATTCTGCTCAGTTGTAACATCTCCGATAATATATCCATCCGAAACCGTTCCAGATGTAGTCGCTGTAAGTGCAAGGCTCTTGCTGGCCTTTCTCTCAACATTGAGCTTGACCACATCAGAACTAAGAATGATCTTGTCAATCTTGTCATAATACTTGTTGGTCACACAATCGATGCTAACTGTATTAAGACTTGATAACTTCTGAATATCAGCAGTCGCAACAATATTGCTCTGACTAAGAGAATCAATTACGCCTCTTGGCGCATAGATAGTCACAGAGCTAATGGTGTCGCTTCCATCAAGTACTGTATATACCTGACCTTTATCAGTTATTAAGTTTCCGTTTTTGATTGATACTGGGACATTGGTATATCTGACAGAGATAACCGGATCATTGATATTAGTAACCAAAAACCACACAATCACTGCAAATATAAGCGATGCCAGTTTTAATCCCCAGTTGGCCGTTATCCTCTTCATCTCTTAGCCCTGGCCTTTCTGGCAAAATGTTTAACCGGAGCCTCAGTCTTGTGCTTGTTCTGAATGAATCTCAAGCGCTCACGCAGTCTGTCACTATCAACTGCTCTCTCCAGCTCTCCCTCATACGCAACACTTATTTTACCTGTTTCCTCAGATACAATAATTGTAAGAGAATCTGTTGCCTCAGAAACGCCGATACCAGCACGGTGTCTTGTTCCAAGTTCCTTACCGATTCCCATATTATCTGACAGAGGAAGATAACATGTAGCCGATGTAACTCTGTCTCCTCTGATAATTACTGCTCCATCATGTAGCGGAGTGTTATGTTCGAAAATATTGATAAGGAGCTGACTGGTAACTATACCATCAACATCAATTCCTGTGCGCTCATACTCAGTAAGAGGATGATTCTGCTCAATAACTATCAGTGCTCCAGTTCTCACCTTACCCATTTCTACGCAGGCTCTTGTGATCTCATTAAGAGTCTTGTCAGAAAATCTCTCCTCAGTCCTGCCATCACCTATAGCAAACAGGTTTGCAAAAAAGTTCTTACGCCCCAATTCTTCCAGTGCCTTTCGAAGTTCCGGCTGCAAAATAACAACCATGGCTGTAATAGCGATACCAATTACCTTTTCAACAATCCACAAAATGGTGGACATGTTGAAAATTGCTGCGATAAGTATAAACACGACAATAACTATGACCCCTTTTAACAGGGACCATAGTCTGGTATCCTTCGCCCAAACCAGAATGTGATATACCAGAAATGCGATAATAAAGATTTCCAGTACATCGAAGAACCTGATAGTAGGCATATGTAAAGTTGTTCTGTTAATATCAAAGAGAAAATCCATATGCTACAATATTTCCTTTATATCATCTGCGCCTATCTTTGGCACGGTTAATTCTCTTTACTCTTCTATCTGGTGTAGAAACTGTAACCTTAGGTACAGCCTTTACATAGTAGTAGTAATCGTCATCTTCAAACTGAACCTTTTCAGTTCTGCTATAGTCCACGTTAAATGCAAAGAACTCCACAACGAGCATCAGTGCTGCAGATACAATTGTTCCCAGAATGACACCAAAGAAAGAAATCTGTGTCTCAAGAACAAGATCGCCAATGAGCATACAAACAATAATACTGATAGCTCCGGCAGCAATTGCTATTCTCCAGGAATAATCAATTGAAGCTCTGCGGATAATATATACAACGATGAGTGCAACAGCAAAAGCTATTATCATCACAAGCATTGTCTTGTCGCCAAGGATTCCCTTGAGTACTGACTGGAACTGGTTAGATGCTTCCTCAACATCTGTTCCGATCTTGCCAACGCTGTTACCAGCTGCAAAATAATTGATCATATACGCAATTACAAGTCCAAATGACACTGATACAACTGAAGTAGGCAATCCCAAAAGTCCCATTGCAAGAGGCATAACATAAGGGATATGCAAAAAGAAGAAGATTGGTGTCAAAAGAACTGCCAGTGTATCTCTTGGTGAAAATCTGAAATACAGAAGAAACATCAAAAGAAATACAATCGCTACTATAAGGGCACTCTCAACAGCTGCAGAATATAAATGTCCCAGAATAAACGCAGCAGCAATAAACACTATAAAGTTAGCAGGCAAAATAGCGCACAAAAGTGAAGCCATCAAAACAATAGCGATATTATTAAGTGGCTGCATATAACCAAGCTTGTTATTGATGATACCAATAGTGATCAATGCTAAGAGAAACTTCCAGATATAGGCTATGTAAGTTTCGTTCTTGATATAAAATTTACTGATGTATTGCTTAAGTTCCAATAATGAAGTCATATTATCAATCCTTTTTCTCGTACATTCTAGCTAGTTTTTTTAAATTGCCATAATATGCCTTCATACTCTTTCGCATTTTGGTATATCGAACGGAATAAATGACATATGTTGCAAGTGAATACACGCCAACAAGCAGGAGGTAGTATATTAACCACTTCCTGCCTACTGACAATAAATTCTCTGTATTGTAGAGGTCTGATAAAACCTCCTCAAATTTACATAGAACATAGGTCCCAAGAAAAATACAATACACGATCGTCGCACTTATCACTGACTTGATTATGTTATATCCTACATAATCGCTCTTAAAATATGTGTTGATCGCGTCATTCTTCTTGCCTTCACGATCTATGAACGCAGTCATCTTGGTCATCAAAATGACTTTTTCTTCATCTAACATTGCTGCTCCTTATGTATCCAGGAAGCGCATTCCGGCCTTAGCCTCTTTCTTAACTGGCTGCTGAATCTGAGGCTGAGGTTTAGCGATACTCTGATTCAGGTTGTTCGCCATTGAGCCTTTACATTTAGCACAAAATCTTCCTGTCTGAATAAGCTCTCCACACTTCTCACACTGAAGCTGAATTGGAGAATCACTTGTAAACATGAGACGCTCTTCACGAATCCACTGCTGTAACTGTTTGCTAGTTACACCATTGTCTTCGCAAATCTGCCTGAGCCCCGCACGCGGATTATCGACGATGTACTGCTTTACCTTTTGGAAATCTTCCTCAATAGCTTTCTTGCATGGATCGCAAATAGGCTGACCTCCAATGTAATTGAACATTTTACCGCATCTTGCACAATTCCGTAAGTTCATATAGTGACCTCCGTTTATTTTAAGTAGTTTGCCCGATTGCCAACGTCAAAAAATAAATCCTGCTGACCCCCGCAATCCGAAACTCGTGGGCGATCTCGTCAATAGTACTTCCAGTTGTATAGATGTCATCGATAATAAGTATGCATTTAAATTTTACATCATTTTGGGCTATATTAAAAGCCTTTTTCAAATTATTGCGACGCCCGCGAGCGTCTAATTTCTTCATTGGAAGCGTATTTTTATTCCTTTTTATTACATTTTTATAAACTGGAATTCCACATTCTCTTCCAACCATATTGGCGAACACATCCGCCTGATTGTACCCTCTTTTTATCTCTTTGGCCCGGTACATCGGAACAGGTATTATCGCATCAATTCCAAGACTAAGCAGTTCTTTTCCAAGATGCCTTTGAACCGCCTTGCCGTAAAAACTGGCGTATTCCTGCCTTCCCATGTACTTGAACTTGTAAATGGAGCCTGAAATGCTCCTGTAATCAAAAACAGAAAATCCCCTGTCAAATACATGCCTGATTCTCCTGCAATCTCCGCAGTATTCCTGTTCGCTCTCAGAAGAAGCAAGCAGCTTGCCACACTTCATGCAGGTAGCACCCCTGACATATCTTATCTTCCGGGCACAAGCCTCATGAATAAGCCTTCCAGACCGCAATTTTCCATTTTTAATTTCTACTACAGGCAATAGCTTGTCGCATATCGGACAGTGCCTTGGATAAATTGAACCAAGAACCCCGTCCCCCAGGTCCAAAAAGCTATCACTAAAACTCTTAAACATCAAAAAACTCTACTATCCTATCCATTAACCCTGTGTATTTCTTGAGCTGCTGCTCATTTTCCACCATGCTAAAAAGTGTCTGGCTGCTGCCAAGGATACATACAGTACTCTTAGCTCTGGTCACAGCAGTATACAGAAGATTCCTGTTAAGGAGCATTCTCGGTCCTCCCAGTATAGGCATGATAACAGCCGGGTACTCACTTCCCTGGGACTTATGAATAGTAATGGCATAGGAAAGCTCTATCTCGTCCAGATCAGAGAATGGATATCTGACACGTCTGTGTTCATCATATTCAACCACCAGCTCCTGGGAATATTCGTTGATCTCCCTGACTATACCCATATCTCCGTTGAAAATACCCATTCCGGAATCGATAGCCACATTGTATTTACCAACAACTTCCCACTGAGCCTGATAATTATTTCTGATCTGCATGACCTTGTCGCCCTCGCGGATTATCTGGTCGCCATAGGCATGCTCTTTTTTGGACGGATCCGGAGGATTCAGATACTCCTGCAACACAAGATTTAACTGGATTGCCCCAAGAGGTCCCTTTCTCATAGGTGTCAGCACCTGAATATCATAGGAATCAGCCCCAACATACCCAGGGAGCTTATCTCTAATGAGCTGGATCATGTGCTTGTAAATGACATTGCTGTCATCTCTTTCCAGGAAAAAGAAATCCTTACTCTTATTATCAAGCACAGGCTTCTCACCATTGTGAATCCTGTGAGCATTCATAACTATGTCACTCTCTTCAGCCTGACGGAAAATCTTCTGAAGTATAATGGTCGGAAACTTACCACTTCCAATAAGGTCTTTTAACACCTGCCCCGGTCCTACGCTAGGAAGCTGCGAACTATCTCCAACAAGTATCAGATGCGTGCCAGGTACAAGTGCCTTTAACAGGGCGTAAAAGAGATGGATGTCAACCATAGACATCTCGTCTATGATGATAGCGTCTGCCTCAAGAGGGTTGTCCCTGTTCTTCTCAAAATGAACACCACCAGAGCGGCTGTCATCATCGTCGCTCACCTGACCAGACACCTCCAGGAGTCTGTGGATAGTTCTGGCCTCATAGCCGGTTGCCTCTGTCATTCTCTTGGCAGCTCTTCCCGTAGGCGCAGCCAACATAATATCAAGACCTTCACTGGCATAGTAATTGATAATTGTATTGATGGTTGTAGTCTTACCGGTACCAGGCCCTCCGGTTATAATGACTATTCCATTAGAAATACTCTTGAGAACTGCTTCGCGCTGAAGATCATCCAGCATTACGCCTCGCTTATTCTCTATATCCTTGATTCTGTCCAGATATCGCCTCTGCTCCTCCTCTGTTACAGAATCCACCAGATTAAGCCCTTCTAGCATAGCTGCGCAGCCCTGCTCCTCATAGTAATAGCTGGCAGCATAGATCTGATTCTCATTCTTGCAGACAAGCTTTTTGTCCATCATGAGATTGCCGATCTGGGTCTTAATACTCTCACTATCTATAACGCTCTGAGGACCGCCAGATAATATCTCAATCGTCCTGTCTATTAGCTGCTCTATTGGCAGATATGTATTGCCATCAAGAGAAGCCTGTAAAAGACTATACAAAATACCTGACTTTATACGATATTCGGAATCAACAGCGATTCCAACCTTACCTGCAATCTCATCCGCTGTTTTAAAGCCCACTCCACTGATATCGTCCGCAAGCTGATATGGATTCTCTTTGATAATGGCATATATTCTGTTGCCATATTTGCCAAAGATTTTAACTGCAAGCGTATTGCTGATGCCGTATTGCTGCAAAAAGATCATGGCATCTCGCATCTCTCTTTTCTCAGCCATTTGCACAGCTATATCAATGGCCTTTTTCTCACTGATTCCTTTGATCTCAGCAAGACGCTCTGGTTCATCCTCAATTATTCTAAAGGTATCATCACCGAATTTCTTGACGATTCTGGCTGCCAGTGCCTCTCCAATACCCTTGATGGCGCCAGAACCAAGATATCGCCGCATAGAAACCGCATCCTCAGGAACAACAACCTTAAAGTTGGAAACCTTGAGCTGTTCTCCATATACAGGGTGAGTAACAAACGTCCCCTGAATCTCAAGGCTGTCACCAACATCTGCGTCCTTGAAGTTGCCGGTACAGATGATCTCTTCATCCTCAGAGATCAGATTGATAACGCCGTAACCATTCTCAGCATTCTTGTATATAAAATGTTCAATATATCCTTTTATAATCTCGTTCTCATTTTCCATAATAGGCATTATAGCACAATAAAAAGCGCGTAATCCTTAATATTTCTTAAGAATTACGCGTTATTATGATCATATCCTTTTTATTCTTCGACACCCTCTGTCACAGTACCGCTGGAAGCGGCTTCCGGAGCAGTTGGGATATCATAATTTCTCTTGAGATTTTCATACAGCATCTGTGCAAAGCCATTACTCTGCGTATCTACGGCTGTTCCACATATATCCTGAAGCGTCTCACCTTTAAAGTAATCAACCAGAGTGCTTGTGGATCTGTCCTGTGGATCTGGCTTGAGGGAATCTACTGACTTCTGCATTTCTTTGAACATCTGCTCTAAAAAGTATGCCTCGAAGCTCTTACATGCAGCCCAAAGCTCATCATCAGATGACTTCTCTGACACATTTTTGAGCTTGTTCTGTATCATCGTAGCCGATGCGTTTTTGCTCTCGTTTACAGCATATTCAGTTAACGCAGTGGCATTAAGTCCACTAATATCTAATCCTGCCATAGTCATCCCCCTAAGCTAAGATTATCTCTTAAGTCCATTAGCAGTCTGCATCATCTCATCTGTTGTCTGGATTGCTGTTGAGTTCATTTCATATGCTCTCTGAGCAACGATCAGGTTAACCATCTCAGTAGCAACGTTTACATTAGAGCCCTCAAGGTATCCCTGAACGATCTCACTCTTCTTGATTCCGCCAGCTGCTGTTGACTCATTGATAGCTGCTCCACTTGCAGGAGTCTCCATAAATGCTACGCTGCCGACTCTCTCAAGACCTTCTCTGTTAGGGAACTGCCACAATCCGATCTGGAAACCAAGGTCCTGAGGAACACCTGCTTCATCAGGATAATAAATCTTGCCATCGCCGGCGATTGTAATACGGCTGGCAACTCTGTTTCCGTCAACCGTAATTTCTTTTCCTGTAGTATCCAGAACCTTGTTACCTTCTGAAGTAGTCAGAACAAGAGATGTTCCACCAGCATCAGCAAGAGCCCAGCTGAAGTTACCATTACGTGTGTAGAGCTGAGTTGTTCCATCACTATCAAAATAACTAAAGAATCCATCGCCACTGATAGCCAGAGCTGCTGGGTTATCATTAGTCAAAAAAGATCCCTGCTTAAAATACTGATTTATGGACGCAACACGAGTACCCAAACCTACCTGTGAAGTAACTGGTTTGGGAGCGCCATTAGCTGTAGTTGTAACTGTCTGAAGTTCCTGATACAGGAGAGATTTAAACTGAGCACCCTGTGCCTTATATCCTGCAGTATTAACATTGGCTAGGTTGTTAGATATAGTATCTACATTAGTCTGCTGGGCGTTCATACCCGTTGCAGCGGACCATAAACTTCTTACCATAAGCCACCTCCGATTTCGATAATACCTATATTACCGTCCTCCGTGACTGGTAATCTTTGTTCTATCTTTATATCGGCCTGAGAACTAGTAGACTTTATTAAAATTTTCTAAATTTTAGATCAGACTTTTCCTATCTGGTTAACTGCTATTTCCAAAGTGCCATCAATAGTGGTGATCATTCTCTGGTTGGTGTCATAATTTCTCTGTGTTGCGATCATGTTGACCATCTCATCAACAACAGAGACATTGGACTGTTCAAGAAAGCCTGAATAAACTTTGGCATTAGCCACAACCTCTGCTCCAGCATCATCTCCTGCAGGAATGTATAAATTCTCGCCGTAGTGAAGGAGGTTATCATAGCTTATTCTTCCATCAGGATAAACAGTCGCCTCAAAGTCATAAACACCGATCTTGGCTACGACATTACCATCCTGAATGATATTTCCAAGAGTATCAACCTCTACAGGAAGGTTAGGATCCATCTGAATGTGGCTTCCGCCATCATCAAGGACAAAATCACCATCCTGAGTTGTAAGCACTCCATCAATATTCATGGTAAAGCATCCATCTCTGGTGTACATTACATCCATCTCACCAGCCGTATCTCTTTCGATATTGACGGCCTTATTAGTATATTCCACAGCAAAAAAGCCACGTCCACCAATAGCGAAGTCGAAGGTATTCTTAGTCTCCTTCATAGGCCCTTCGCTCCAGTCAACGTAGCCCTCTCCAATTTTAACACCAGGATTAATGATGCCCAGTCCACGTGCAGTGTATAGAGCATCAGTATAATCCTTTATTTTCAGTGCAAGCTGGTCACTAAAAGCCTGCGCTGTTAATCCTTCTTTTTTGTATCCGTTAGTATTGGCATTCGCAAGATTGTTGGTCAGCACATCCATTCTGCGCTGTTCATTGATCATTCCTGTGTAAGCAGTGTAAAGACCTTTTACCATCCAATTTTCCTCATACCATCCTGGTCTTATCTACTATTCAATCCGTGAATAGGGTATTAATCCTCATGGTAACCAACGATAAATTCAACGTAACGACCTGTTCCAATAGCAACTGCTGTCATAGGGTCCTCTGCTGTCATAGTGTTGATGCCTGTCTTGGAATAGATAAGATCCTCAAGTCCACGAAGAAGTGCGCCACCGCCTGTAAGAACGATTCCTCTGTCGGCGATATCAGCTGCAAGCTCAGGTGGAGTGTTCTCAAGAACACTGTGGATAGCTTCGATAATCTGTGATGTAGGTTCTCTGAGCGCTTCCTCTGTCTCCTCAGATGATACTCTTACAGTCTTAGGAAGACCTGTTACAAGGTTTCTACCTCTGACATCCATGTAATCATCCTCAGCACGTGGGTAAGCTGATCCAATCTTGATCTTAATATCTTCTGCAGTACGATCACCGATGAGAAGATTGTGCTTCTTTCTCATGTAACGAACGATAGCTTCGTCGAAATCGTCTCCTGCAACCTTAACTGATGTACTAACAACTGTTCCACCAAGTGAGATAACTGCGATATCAGAAGTACCACCACCGATATCAACGATCATGTTACCACATGGCTTGGTGATGTCGATTCCAGCTCCGATAGCAGCTGCAATAGGCTCCTCGATAGTCTTAACGTCCCTTGCTCCGCAAAGTCTTGTAGCATCCTCAACGGCCTTCTTCTCAACTTCTGTAGCACCACTTGGTACACATACAGCGATGAATGGCTTACGATGGATTCTGCGGCCGATAGCCTTCTTGATGAAGTATCTCATCATCTGCTCTGTAATCTTGTAGTTGGAAATAACTCCCTGTCTAAGAGGTCTTACAGCAACGATGTTACCAGGTGTACGGCCAAGCATAAGTCTTGCATCCTCACCTATTGCCTTGATCTCTTCTGTATCTCTGTCATAAGCCACAACTGATGGCTCTTTAAGTACTACGCCCTTACCTCTGATATAAACAAGTACAGAGGCTGTACCTAAATCAATTCCAATATCTGCGTACTGCATATTTCCTAAGTACCCCTTTCAAATGTAAAGCAAAACTTCTAGTTCTGCTAATTAGCTCATAATATCATTTCGATTATAAACCAAAATATGCACTTTTTAAAGAGGCAAATATTTCTATTCACATCAGAATCACGCACTTGCTGCGTGATTCGTAAGAATATGATGCAAGAGTGAGGGGCGATCTTTTGCGAAGCAAAACTCTAATATCGCCCTGAATTCTACTATGAGCAGTCGTATGACTGTGAATAGTAGAATGCAAATATCTCCGCTTAGTATATCGGCGGGTTTGCGCAGTTACTTTAGCATTTTTTTGATATATGCACCGGTGTATGACTTCTTGCACTTGGCAACTTCCTCAGGAGTTCCGGACACAACTACTGTTCCGCCGCCAGAACCACCCTCAGGTCCCATATCGATGATATAATCGCCAGTCTTGATAACATCAAGATTGTGCTCAATGACAACTACCGTGTTGCCCTGCTCTACAAGCTTGTGCATGATCTTGACCAGTTTCTGAACATCCGCAAAGTGAAGACCAGTAGTAGGCTCATCCAAAATGTAAACCGTCTTACCAGTTCCAACCTTACTGAGCTCTGTAGCCAGCTTGATACGCTGAGCTTCACCACCTGACAGCTCAGTACTTGGCTGTCCAAGCTTGATATAACCAAGTCCTACATCATACAGAGTCTGAATCTTGCGCTTGATAGTCTTAACATTCTCAAAGAAGCCCAGTGCCTCTTCAACAGTCATATCAAGAACATCATAAATGCTCTTGCCCTTATACTTAACTTCCAGAGTCTCGTGATTATATCTCATTCCCTTACATACTTCGCAAGGAACGTATACGTCCGGAAGGAAATGCATCTCGATCTTGATGATTCCGTCACCGCCGCAGGCTTCACATCTACCGCCCTTGACGTTAAAAGAAAATCTGCCCTTCTTGTAGCCTCTTGCCTTAGCATCAGGAGTTCCGGCAAAGAGATCCCTTATCATGTCAAAAACACCTGTGTATGTGGCAGGGTTAGATCTTGGTGTTCTACCAATAGGTGACTGGTCAATAGCAATAACCTTATCCACCTGATCAAGCCCCTCTATATCCTTGTGCTTGCCAGGGATGCATCTTGCCCTATTGAGGTCTCTTGCAAGACGCTTATACAATATCTCATTGACCAGTGAACTCTTACCTGAGCCTGAAACACCAGTTACTATAGTCATGACTCCAAGTGGAATCTGAACATCAATATTCTTGAGGTTATTTTCCTGCGCTCCAATAACCTTGATAAAGCCTGTAGGTTTTCTCCTGTCTGCTGGCACCTCAATCTTGAGCTTGCCTGACAGATACTGGCCGGTAATAGACTCTTTTACCTGCATGATCTCTTCTGCAGTACCAGTAGCTACGATCTTACCACCGTGTGAGCCTGCTCCAGGGCCAACATCCACGATATAATCTGCTGCCCTCATGGTATCCTCATCATGCTCTACAACAATAAGGGTATTGCCTAAATCTCTCAGATTCTTGAGGGTATTAAGGAGCTTGTCATTATCCCTCTGATGAAGACCGATACTAGGCTCATCCAGGATGTAGCATACTCCACAAAGTCCTGAACCAATCTGTGTTGCAAGCCTGATTCTCTGCGCTTCACCACCAGAAAGAGTACCTGTAGCTCTTGAAAGAGACAGATAATCAAGACCTACATCGATGAGGAATCCAACTCTTGCCCTTATCTCCTTGAGTACCTGGGCACCGATGACCATCTGCTGCTCAGACAGATTAAGGTTCTCAAGATAATCATGAAGCTCACCGATGGACATGGATGTGATCTCATAGATATTCTTGTCGTCTACTGTTACAGCCAGTGATTCCTTCTTAAGTCTCTGACCACCGCAGAGCTGACAAGGAGTGATTCTCATATACTCCTCATACTCAGCCTTCATGTTCTCAGAGAAGGTCTCTTTATATCTCTGCTCAACATTCTTGATAAGTCCATCAAAAAGAACTGGATAATCGCCAACACCCCTGCTGCCCTCATAGTGTACATTAACCATCTTGTCAGCACCGTGGATCAGCATGTGACGTACATTCTCAGGAAGATCCTGATATGGAGTATCAAGGCTAAACTTATAAGCCTTGGCAAGAGCCTTGAGCGTAGCGTTAGTGAAGCTTCCCTCTTTGTTGGAGGACTGCCAGCCCATAACTACGATACATCCATCATTAAGAGAAAGACTCTTATCAGGGATCATCAGATCCTCATCAAACTCCATCTTGTAACCAAGTCCGAAACAGTCCGGGCATGCACCAAATGGGTTGTTAAAAGAAAAGCTTCTTGGTTCAATCTCTGGAATACTGACACCACAATCCGGGCATGCAAAATTTTGGCTAAAGCTAAGCTCCTCGCCATCTATAACATCCACAAGAAGAAGCCCATCTGCCAGTGCAAGAGCACTCTCAACAGAGTCTGTAAGTCTCCTTCTGAGGTTCTCATTATCCTTGTGAACTACAATTCTATCTACAATGATCTCAATAGAGTGCTTGATGTTCTTATCAAGCTTGATCTCTTCCTCTGAGATCTCATACTGGCTTCCGTCAATTCTGGCTCTCACATAGCCTGCTCTTCTGGCTCTGTCCAGAGTCTTGGCATGCTCACCCTTTTTACCTCTTACTACAGGTGCCATGATCTGAAGCTTAGTATCCTCACCAAGAGACATGATCTGATCGCACATTTCATCAACAGTCTGGCGTCTTATTTCTCTTCCGCAGTTAGGGCAGTGTGGAATACCAATTCTGGCATACAAAAGTCTGAAATGGTCATAAATCTCAGTAACTGTACCAACTGTTGATCTAGGGTTCTTGTTGGTAGACTTCTGATCAATAGAGATAGTAGGTGAAAGTCCCTCTATTCTCTCAACATTCGGCTTGTCCATCTGTCCCAGGAACATTCTGGCATAGGAAGACAATGACTCCATATAGCGTCTCTGTCCTTCTGCAAAAATTGTATCGAAGGCAAGAGAAGACTTGCCAGAGCCGGAAAGACCTGTAAATACAGTGAGTGTCTCCCTTGGAATCTTGACACTTACATTCTTGAGATTATGTTCATTGGCACCACGAACCCTGATATAGTCATGAATATCAGAGGGCAAAATCCTCTTGGTCGTGGTATTCTTCTTGGTCATCTTACTATTTTCAACTGTCATAATATGCTCCGATTAATACTAATTCACACAGTGATATTTATTACTTACCTTCAGTCAGGTCATTAAGAATCTTCTTAAGCTCTATCATCTGATCACGCAGCGTAGCAGCAGTCTCGAAATCCAGCTCCGTAGCAGCTTTCTTCATCTTCTTTTGAACCTGTCCGATGAGTTTCTCAAGCTCTGCCTGATCCATAGACTCAGGATCCTTCTCAAACTTAACCTCTTCCTTGGCAACGGCCTTGGTCACAGCGATAAGATCACGAACTGCCTTCTTGATAGTCTGTGGCGTGATGCCATGCTCCTCATTGTACTTCTCCTGAATCGCACGACGCCTCTTGGTCTCATCAATGGCCTTCTGCATAGATTCTGTCATGTTATCAGCATACATGATAACCCGGCCTTCAGAGTTTCTGGCTGCTCGTCCAATAGTCTGAATAAGCGATGTCTCAGATCGTAGGAACCCCTCTTTATCCGCATCAATAATAGCAACCAGCGAAATCTCAGGAATATCAAGACCTTCTCTTAGAAGGTTAATGCCGACGAGAACATCAAATACATCAAGTCGCATATCTCTGATGATTTCTGATCTCTCAAGAGTATCGATATCTGAATGCAGGTACTTAACCCTGATTCCTGACTCTGCAAGATATTCTGTCAAGTCCTCAGCCATTCTCTTAGTAAGGGTTGTTACAAGAACCTTGTTCTTCTTATCAACTTCTGTCCTGATCTCACCAATGAGATCGTCAATCTGTCCCTCAACCGGCCTTACGGAGATTTCTGGATCCAAAAGACCTGTAGGCCTGATTACCTGCTCTGTCCTAAGGAGTTCATGTTCCTCCTCATACTTACCAGGAGTAGCAGAACAAAACAACATCTGATCTATATGAGACTCAAACTCTTCAAAGTTAAGAGGTCTGTTGTCAAGCGCAGATGGAAGTCTGAAGCCATAGTCAACCAGAGTAAGCTTCCTACTCCTGTCGCCGTGATACATGGCTCCAACCTGAGGAATAGTCATATGTGACTCATCCACAATTATCAAAAAGTCCCTGTCAAAGAAGTCCAAAAGCGTAAGAGGTGGTTCACCAGGCTTCATAAAATTAAGGTGTCTTGAGTAGTTCTCAATACCCGAGCAAAAGCCAGTCTCCCTCATCATCTCAACATCAAAATTAGTACGCTCAGATATTCTCTGAGCCTCAATAAGCCTGTCTTCCCCCTTAAAGAACTTGATCTGCTCCTCAAGCTCCTTCTCAATATTGTCGCAGGCCATATTGATCTTCTCCTGTGGAACAACATAGTGAGAAGCAGGATAAATCATAACGTGAGACAGCTCACTTCTGACCTTGGCTGTAACAGGCTCAACCTCACAGATTCTATCTATCTCATCTCCAAAGAACTCAACACGGATCAGATAATCATCAGCATTAGCTGGGAAAATCTCGATTGTATCTCCGCGCACCCTGAAGTTACATCTGCTAAGCTCCAGATCATTACGATTATACTGAATAGCCACCAGCTCTTTGATCGTCTCATCTCTATCCTTGCGCATCCCAGGACGCAGAGAAATAGACATCCCCTTAAATTCCTCAGGGCTACCAAGACCATAGATACATGACACACTGGCAACAACAATTACATCCTTGCGCTCTGCAAGAGATGCTGTTGCCGAGAGTCTGAGCTTATCTATCTCGTCATTGATAGATGAATCCTTGGCAATATACGTATCTGTCTGGGGAACATAAGCCTCTGGCTGATAATAGTCATAGTAAGATACAAAGTACTCAACAGCATTCTCCGGGAAGAATTCCTTCATCTCGCCGTAGAGCTGTCCTGCCAGAGTTTTATTATGAGAAATGATCAGCGTAGGCTTCTGCAGAGCCTGTATAACATTGGCCATGGTAAAAGTCTTACCAGATCCTGTTACTCCCAGAAGAGTCTCAAACTGATTGCCAGCCTTGAACCCCTCAACCAGCTCCTTAATAGCCTGTGGCTGATCACCTGTAGGTTTAAAATCACTATGTAACTTGAACTCCATCTTGCCCGCTTTCTCGTGAAATCGTTCAACGTCCAATTCAATAAATCACAATTAATTCGTCATGGAGCAAGTATAACATCATTAAAAATATATGTCTATAATTTTAGGAACATATGTTCAGTGCAGATCATTAAATCACTATAAATTCAGCGAATCATAGGTATAAACCAGATCCTGCTCAATTACAAAATCATCCTCTGAAAACTCCTCACTGTAATCTATCGCTTCCAGAAGCCTTGTGGTACACATAGCTGCTGTTGCCTTGCCTTCAACCGCTTTGACAGGCTCTTCACCTTCATTTCCCAGAAGGCTTCCAATTCCAAGTATCACCACCAGCGCAATCATCACGATTGCGAAAGTATAAACAAAAATCATCATTCTATATCTATAACCTCGTCATTCTCGTTAAACAAATAATTCTCAATCCACAACCTGGCGTAGCCAAGCCTTATTCTCACAGCAGGGAGTCTTGCAGACATATCCGCAGTAGCATAATCTGTCAGTTCCTCACCCTTTATGATTCCCGCAGATATGATCAGTGATAAGCATGAAGCCAGCGCCATTACCTTTAAAGCACCCTTAATCTTTCTAAGCTTCTTTCTCTTTGGCAGCGCCCCCAGTTCCTCCTGAATCTCTTTAAAAGACCTGAATCTATCCTCTCTGTCTGCTCTTGTGCACTTCTCAACTATCCCCAAAAGGTCCTGTGAAATTCCTTTGACTCCATTTTTCTTGTAATTAACCACAGCGTCCATGTCCCTTGTATCAACTCCTGATACCAGCTGCAAAAGAGTCATTCCAAAGCAGAAAATATCCGTTCTGGGATCAGTCTGTCCCAGATATCCAAACTGCTCTGGCGCCGCAAACCCAAGCGTTCCCAGGTTCAGTGTATCTGCCCTCTCACCTCTTTCATAGAACCTGGCTGCGCCATAATCAATAAGACTAACATGACCATCTGGCTTCATAACGATATTGGCAGGCTTAAGGTCCCTGTATATTATTGGAGAACGTCTCCCATGAAGATATCTCATAATCCCAGCAAGCTCATATGCTATTCGTAGAGCATCCTTCTCAGCAAATGTTCCCTTTGTCAAAAGAACTTTCTCAAGACTGTTACCCGGCACATACTCCAGTACTATTTCTTCAGGGCTTCTCTTATAAAGCTTTGGAATTGCCTCATGATCAAGCCCCTCCAGAACTCTACTCTCATTAAAAAGGTTCTTTTTCTCTATTTCATCCAGCTCGCCTTCAGCGGATTTGCACCTCTTTATGGTCACAAGCTGCCCTGACTCTATCTCTTTTCCCAGAAAAGCATTGCAATTTCCGTCACTGCCAAGAGGCTTAATAATCTCATATCCTTCCATATCAGCCTCACATTTCCAGGCACATGGCAGCCACAGTAATATTATCGTCCTCGGATTTATCCTTTGCCTTGTCCGCAAGCTTCCTGCACTGTTCCAGCATTTCTTCATCCGTAATGCACATCTGAGGGCAGAGCTTTGTCCTTAGATCCTCAGCTTCAAGAGTTCTCCAAAAGCCATCACTGCAGGCAACTATCGTAGTATTTCCTTTTAAGACGCCCTTTTTGATCTCGGGCACAGGCGCATGTGCTGTTCCTAGACACTGAAGTAAAACAGACTTCTCCTCATCACTTGCCGCTTCACTTTCAGAAACAAGTCCCTTATCCAGCTTATCCTGAACCACGCTCTGATCCTTGGTAAGTCGGTCCACTTCCTTGGCACTTACTGCATATAGCCTGGAATCTCCCACATTTACAGACAGGTACTTATTTCCGATCTGCAAAAGAGCTGTCAGCGTAGTTCCAAGCTGAACATTCCTGTGCTTACCATATCTTTTCAAGTCGCCATTTATTCTTCTGATCATTCTGTCAAAAGAGCCTTCTACAGCTTCCCATAGGTCTTTTTCCGACAGATTCTGCAAAAGACTGAGCTCCTCATGAAACCAGGATTCCAAAGTCCTGATAGCTTTACAGCTTGCCACTTCGCCTTTGGACAGGCCTCCCATACCATCACACACAGCAACAAGAGATATTCTTCCATGATTCTTTGTATTGGCCACTTTGATAAGTGCCGCGTCCTGGTTAACATCTCTGGTTGTTCCCACATCAGTATAAATACATGCTTTTACTTTCATAACTTCCTTTCCTTACCAAATATTGCCTAAACAAAAATGGAAAAAACGCTCGAATCGAGCTGCTCGAATGGGAGAATCCCCAATCTTCTGATAATAAAAAATGACTGTGCCAAAAAGCACAGTCATGAATAATACTATTTATGTTTTTATTTGTCAAGCAGGTCCTTCATAACCTCTTTAGCCTTGTTAAGCTGAGTATCTGTCTTGTCCTCAGCATAGGCCTCGGCATCATATTCAACCTCTACATCAGGCTCAATACCAACACCGTGGATATTGATTCCATTAGGAGTAAAGTAGTTGCTAACTGTAAGCTTAACAGCTGTACCATCTCTCAGATCAAAGATTCTCTGAACAATTCCCTTACCATAAGTTGTCTTACCAACAAGCTTACCAAGGTTATAATCCTTGATAGCTCCAGCAAGGATCTCACTGGCACTTGCTGAATACTGGTTAACCAGAACAACTACAGGTATATCGATCTTGTTCTGTCCATCGCAGGTATAGTCTTCTCTGTTGCCGTCTCTATCCTCTGTGTAAACGATAACACCTTCAGGAAGGAGCTGTCTTGCTATATCACATACAGTAGAAAGATTGCCACCTGGGTTAGACCTAAGGTCAATGATAAGTCCCTCTATGTTCTGAGCTCTGAGATCAGCCATTCCTTCTACAAACTGTGAATATGTAACCTCATCAAACTCTGTGATCTTAAGATATCCGATATTATCATCAAACACTTCTGTGCTAACAGTAGGAACCTCAATCTGAGCACGCTCTACATCTACCTCTACATCGTTAGCAACGCCGGTTCTGATAAGTGTCAGATGAACTGTAGTGCCTGCCTCGCCCTTAATAAGGCTTACAACTTCCTCAAGGGAAAGTCCCTGAGTTGACTCTTTGTTAATCTCATAAATAATATCGTCAACACACAGTTCTGCAGCTTCCGCAGGGCTTCCAGGCATAACACCTGATATTCTTGCCATATTTATGCTGTTATCAAAGCTGACATACGCGCCAATACCGTAGTAAATACCCTTGGTACTGTTCATCATCTCGTCCAGTTCTTCTTCTGTGTAATAAACAGAATATGGATCTCCAAGGGAATCCATAAGCCCCTTGTACATTCCATCTGCTTCATCCTGGACATCAATGTCTGTCTTGTAGTAATAAGTATCAATTACATCCTCAAGAGCCTGAATCTTACCAAGTGTTTCCTCATTCAGGATCTTGCTCTGAGCACTTATTCCAAGAATCGAAGCCATTCCAGTCTTAAATACATACAACAGAGAAAAAACAGCTATTGCCACAACCAGAACTGACGCCAGAAAACCTATAAGAATTCCGGCAATAAATCTTCTGGTAAGCCTGTCATCTTTTTTCTCTGCTTCCACTACTACAGTAGTAGCTTCCGGCATATTATTACTATCCAAATTAATCCACCTCTAATAAGTTATTTGAGATAATTCCATGGGCTTACATAAGCTCCATTTAATCTTACACCAAAATGGAGATGATTTCCTGTTGATCTTCCAGTTGAACCTACGGCTGCAATCTTGGTTCCAGCTGAGACATCCTGTCCCTTTGAAACATAAAGCGCTGAACAGTGCATATAAACAGTATATAGTCCGCCGCCATGATTGATCATTACGTAGTTACCCATTGATCCCTCATAAGCCGCTGCAACAACTGTTCCAGCATACGCTGCCAGGATTGGCGAACCACCAGGAGCTGCCAGGTCTATACCATTATGCATCTTCTCGATTCCAAGAGTAGGATGCACTCGCATTCCGTAGTTATCTGAAATCCTTGTATATTTAGGACAAGGCCATGTAAACATGCCTCCGTCATAGGTATATCTGCTGTAAAGTGCCTCTTTGTCAGCCGCAACTTCTCTTTCAAGAGCTGCAATCGCTGCATTCTCAGCCTTGATCTCAGCTTCATATTCCTTAATAGCAGCTTCTTTATCTGTAATGCTGGCCTGAACGCTATTAAGCTCGGCACTCTTCTGATTCAAAAGACTCTCAAGATTAGCCTGTTCGGCCTCTTTAGCTTCCTTGGCTTCATCAAGAGTTGCCTTCTCCTCTTCCAAAGCCTCCTTGGTAAGAGTTATAAGCCTTGTTGTCGCCTTATACTCCTCAAGCTTGGCCCTGTCATAAGCTGATAAGCTCTCAATATAATCAGCCTTATTGAGCATTTCAGCAAAAGAACCAGATTCCATCACCAGTTCCAGATATATAGTATTGCCACGCTCATACATGAACTTGATACGCTTTTTCATAGCCTCGTACTGGTTCTTTTGTACTTCCTCGGCCTCAGCAAGCTCCTGAGTTGTGGTCTCTATCTGTCCCTCTTTTACGGTGATCTGCTCATCGAGGGAATCTATATTCTGCTGTACATCAGTAAGTGAAGCATCAATCTTGGTAATATAACTATTAAGGTTGGATTTACTAGTCTCCAGATCCTTCTTAACTTTTTCAAGGTCCGTCTTGGTCTTCTTTAGGGAATCACGTTCTTTTTTGGCGTTAGATATCTGTTCTTCCTTGGCCTTAATACTCTCCTCCGTTACATCTGCATGAGAGATAACAGTGTTATTGCCCCAAAGAGAAACCACCATTACTATACTCAATAATGCGTATAGCATTCTCTTTTTCTTAACTGATAACAATCTGCTCAAAACGAATAAACTTCCTTTTCTGAATCACACATGCAAATGCTTTCTGACTGTTGTAAAACTTCCGAAGAAACCAATACCAATACCAAGAGCCAGAGAAATTGGTATCAATTTGTTATAAACAACTTCAACAGGCAAAAAGTTCAGCAGGGAGCTGAGCATAGTAAACTTGGAAGCAACATATTCAATAGCCTTGGTATAAACGAAGTATACGATAACAAGTGGTATGATTGATCCGAAGATTCCGATCAGAATACCTTCAACCACGAATGGTGCTCTTACAAAAAAGTCTGTTGCACCAATATATTTCATGATATTGATCTCGTCTTTACGCACAGAAATACCCATAGTAACAGTGTTGCTGATAAGGAATATAGATACCAGCAAAAGAATTACTATAATACCTCCGGAAACATAAGCAATAAGCTTATTAACTCCGCTAAGAGTTGTTGCTGTAACCTCTGACCTGTTGACTGATCTTACAACGCTAATAGATTCTGCATAGGTAACAAGTGCAGGCTGAAGGGATACATCACTTAAATAAATCTGAAGATTGGCAGAATCTGCAAGAGGATTCTCTGTAAATCCATCTGAATAATCGCCAAGATACTGCTCTTTGAAGCCTTCCCATGCCTCCTCAGCAGATACATAAACTATCTCTCTGACCTCTGCTCTGTTCTCAAGGTCACTCTTAACTGCAAGAATCTGATCCTCTGTAGTGCCCTCATTAAAGAACACAGTTACAGATACTCCCTCCTCTGCAGTCTTAACTACATGCTGAAAGTTAGTGATGATAGCATAAAACAATCCAAACAGGAACAAACACGCACTTATAGTTGCGATAGATGCCAGTGTGTACCATTTATTTCTGCCAAGGTTCTTAAAACCTTGTCCAATCGTGTAAAAGAAACTATTAATCCTCATCGATGTACATACCTTCTTCCTCGTCTTCTATAATGACGCCCTTTTTCATGGTAATAACTCGCTTCTTCATGGCATTAACGATCTCTCTGTTATGTGTTACCACAATAACAGTTGTACCGTTCTCATTAATCTGCTCCATGAGCTTCATAATCTCCCATGAATTGTTAGGATCAAGGTTTCCTGTTGGCTCGTCAGCAAGCAAAATAGCAGGTCTGTTGACCAGCGCTCTTGCAAGTGCAACTCTCTGCTGCTCACCACCTGATAACTGATTGATCTTACTCTTATACTTACCTGCCAGGTTAACTGTAGCAAGTATTGATGGTACATTTCTCTTGATCTCTCTGGAAGGAGTCTGTACGATTCTCTGCGCGAAAGCAACATTCTCGTATACGTTCCTGTCCTTGAGAAGTCTGAAATCCTGGAAAACAATTCCAAGGTTTCTTCTAAACTTAGGAATCTTGCTGTGCTTGATTCTCCTGAGGTTGTATCCCAGAACAGTTATCTCACCATCTGTAGGTACAAGCTCACGCAAAAGAAGCTTGATCAGTGTAGACTTACCTGATCCACTGTCTCCCACAATAAAAACAAATTCACCCCTCTTGATATGAAGGGTGACTCCGTTTAATGCAGGCGCACCCGTAGAATAAGATTTAGTCACATTTTCGAGTGTGATAACCTCATCCTCAGGAATCTGCCTGTTTATTCTCTTTCTTCTATATCCTCTTTCCATAATAACTCTCCCCCGGAAAAGTTTATTTCAATTTATCAAGTAAACCTCTCCATGTACTTCATGTATCTTACAACCATAAGCGCGATCTTGAAGGTGATCGCATCATCGAACACTCTAAGGTCCAGTCCTGTACTCTTCTGTAACTTATCAAGTCTGTATACCAGTGTATTTCTGTGTATAAAGAGCTGTCTTGAAGTCTCAGAAACATTAAGGCTGTTCTCAAAGAACTTGTCTATAGTGGTAAGTGTCTCCTGATCGAAGTCGTCTGGATTTCTTCCCCCGAATATTTCCTTGATAAACATCTTGCAAAGAGGTATTGGCAACTGGTAGATCAAACGACCAATTCCTAGCTCGCTGTAGCAGATTACTTTTCTCTCATCAAAGAAGATCTTGCCTACATCAAGAGCCATCTTGGCCTCTTTGTAAGAACGTGATACTTCCTTGATCTCGCCTACTACAGTTCCGTAAGCTACTCTTACGCCACTAAGTCCCTCTTTTTCCAATGTCTGAAGCATTTCCTCTGCAACCTTGGAAATCTCGGAAGGTTTGAGCATGTCTGTGACATCCTTTACCACAATGACATTATCCTCATCAACCTCTGTTACAAAATCATTGCCATTTCCAAAATGAGTTCTGGTGATTTCCAGCGCGTTGTTGTCACGGCCATTAACAGACTCGATGATCATTGCCACTCTCTTGGCATCAGTCTGTATATGAAGTTTCTTGGCTCTACTGTAAATATCAACCAAAAGAAGGTTATCAAGAAGGAGATTCTTGATGAAGTTATCCTTGTCGAATCTCTCCTTGTAAGCCACCAAAAGACTCTGTATCTGGTATGCAATCATCTTGCCCAGCATATAAGTGTTCTCTCCACTACCAGTACAGATGAGAATGTACTCAAGTTGCTGTTCATCATAAATTTTGAAATATTGATGTCCCTGGATCTCCTGGGAATCAGCTGGAGAATCCACGAAATTCCTTGCAGCCACTGAAACATTGCCTATATCAGTAGATGTAGAAGCAACCTCCTTGCCATCAATATCAAGCACACATAAATCTACGTGTGCGATAGTCTTTAATCCATCAATTGTGTTCTGGAGAATTTGATTAGAAATCATTTATCACTCTTTCTGCAACCAGATAATACGCTGCGATAATAAAAACTAAAGATATTTTAATATAAATGTACAAAAAAATCTACAACTTTATAGGCGTTTTTTGTTCATTTTTTCAATTTCATCGTCAAAACTAACAAAAACAGACCATGTTTTTTGTGGGGAAGAATGCTGATGCTCACTTAAGCTTTCAGATATATGACCGATATAAAAGATAGGATAAAGTGTATATGTGCACAGGTCCCATCGGGATCTGGAGATACATTGCAACTGCACAGGAGGTGCTTATGGATATACCCGCTTTATCAATGGCATTATCTCAGAACAAAGTTCTGAACGATTTCGGCGTAGCGATGTTGTCTAAGAGTCTTGATACTATGGAGAGCGCTGGAGAAGCGCTAGTATCAACAATAGACTCCGCAGCTGAATTGTCTGTGAACCCCAATGTCGGCGCAAACTTCGATATCAGAATCTGAGAAGCAAAAGATCCCCATAGCCATCGTGGTTATGGGGATCTCCATTTTTATTTAGATAATTCCTGCAGAAAAAAACATGAACGCCACAGCTATGACCATAGCAATGATCAACGGAATAGTAACGAGCTTGTATCCCTGCTTCCTGGTATGCGGAATATTAACAAGAAATTCTTTTCTTCCTTCCAGATCAGAAATCTTCCTGACTATCAGAACCGCAAGCGTTGTAAACATGACGGCTGCTAGGAAAAGATATGCGTGATAGATAATCGCAGTGGCCGTCCCCCCAAGTTCTCCGATGTAATCATTAGCAAGCTCTGTAGCCTCATCAATCGCATCACTATTAGCAAACATCATTATAACTTCTATGGTATTGAACACAGCGTGAGCTATGAAGGATGCAAGCACTGTTCCTGTGGCCTCATACAAAAGAGCCAGCATAACGCCCATAACTGCTCCATACGCAAACTGGTTGAAGTTCATATGCATCATGCCGAAAAGAATAGAGGACAATACTATGGATCCCACGATTCTTCCTGTTCTCTGGTAGCTCTGAAGGATAACTCCCCTGAACACCACCTCTTCTACCAGCGGTCCAAGAATACCGATTGAAAGCAGCATAACCCACATTGGCATAGCCAGTACATCATCACTTATAGCCGTTACAGTATTCTCCACGAACAGCATCGAAACCGAATTCACAAAGGCCACAAGTGGGAAAAGAGTGATCACATAAATCACTATAAAAAACACCGACTTGGCTTGCAATTTGCGAAATGGGATCAGCACAGAAAGCTTTTCTCCGCTGTACAAAACCGCCGCAAGTGCCGGTATCAACACAACAGCCTCACTCAGAACATTATTCATCAGAATAGATATTTCTGCACCGCCGTTGAGATACCACAAAGAAAGAACAATAACGAGACCAATCGTCGCAAGAATCATATACAAATATGCTCTGTTTGCTCTTCTGTAATCCATCCAGCCTTACCTCGAATATTATCTGTATTAAATCTTATCTATACTGTCTTTGCCTATCGTAATGCGGCCCTCCTTGAGAAGACGTCCAACCGCACGCTTGAACTCATTTTTACTCATCTGAGTCTTCTCTCTGATAAGCTCTGGTGAAGCCTTGTCAGTAAATGGAAGTTTTCCACCACCAGCTTCGATCATTCCCATGAGCTTCTCTGCATCAGCATCCATCTGAAGGTAAGCCTTCTCACGAATACTGAGGTTAAGCCTTCCATCCTCTTTAACAGAAGTGATTCTGGCATTAACGCTGTCACCAATCTTGACATTGCCAAAGAGCTCCTTTTTAGGAATAAGTCCTGAATAAATATCATCTACAGCCACAAAAGCTCCAAAATTATCACTGAGCTCATATACAGTTCCAATAACCTTGTCGTCCTTGGAATATGGGCTGTTACACTTCAAATATGGATATACATTCATAGTTACAGCAAGACGGCTGCTCTTATCCACATACAGCGCGCACAGAACTTCCTCTCCAGCTCTGACCTTTCTGGTCTGCTCTCTAAATGGGAGAAGGACATCCTTCTCAAGACCCCAATCCATGAATGCTCCGATCTTACTGGTCTCCTTGACCTTGAGCACTCTCACATCGCCCAGCATAATCTTGGGCTCTTTGGTTGTGGCAATAAGTCTGTCATCTGAGTCCTTGTAGATAAATACTTCAATCTCTGATCCAATCTCAGTATTCTGTGGACCCTGTTTGATCGGTAAAAGAACTTTCTCTTCTGAGCCTTCTTCTGCAAGGTAAACACCGAAGTCTACCTTCTTAACTACTGATAATTTCTGTTTCTCTCCAAGCTTAATCATAATGTCTTCCGTCCTTTCTTTGGGCATGTATTACACATGCATAAAACATACTACAGATTATTACTATATATAACTCAGTCCACCTTGATCTGAACCACACATACCGGTTCCTTGTCCTTATCGTTAAGGCTGACTGTATATACCTTATTATCCCCCATATTACTCTTAATCACAACCGGATAAAGAACATCCCCTAAAAGAGCCTGTTTCTTGTATTCTGCCCTAAGTGACACCACATTTCTATTCTTGTCACTAAGGCTCTCAAGGGCCATTCTGATATACTGGCCATTGTTAACGTGATTATTGGTATCGAGGTGATGCTTTCTTACAACAATTTCCTCGCTGCTATAGCTCTCACCTTCAGGAATTGCAATCTTTCTATCCTGATAGTCCATTTCAATCTTATTTTCAACAGGATATGCGGCTATTATCTCAGGCGTAACCCTTGTAGGAACACCCTTTTCAAAGTCAAACAATGTCCAAACCGAATTCGCCACAGCAAGCATTTCACCCTCTTTGGTCTTCATAAAGAAATTACGAAGTCCCATAGGGCCTTTTAGTGTATAAGGGATGGTTCCGATAGTCACTTCCTCGCAGAGCTTTGGAAGTCTCTTTATCTCTATCTGCCAGGAATTAAGCACCCAGGCAATTCCTCTTTCCTTAAGATACTCCATTGTGGCTGGACCATCCTGAGTCTGGAAGGTTGAGCAGTCCTGAAAGTAATCAATCAGAGATTCTATTGTTAAAACAGCGCTACTATCTACTTCGCTATATCTGATCCTGGAATCAAAAGAATACATAGTCCCCTCCACGCTAATTTAGGTATAAAAAAAACGAGATTGTTTGGAATCAATCTCGTTTCAAAGCTGGGCTAGTAGGATTCGAACCTACGTAATGACGGAGTCAGAGTCCGTTGCCTTACCGCTTGGCGATAGCCCATCGACAAGAAATGATTATACGGAAGTTTATTTAAAAATGCAAGTATTTTTTTAAAAAATTTTTAAATTAATTTTTTTATTTATAATTTATATAGCGAAACACGCTCCCAGAGCGCATTTCGCCATTTTTAACATTTTCAAAAAAGTATGATCAACCCTCAAATAAAAGATCAGCATAAGTTGGGAATGGCCAATCTTTTTTATCTACAAGCATCTCAAGAGCATCAGCAGGCTCTCTGAGTGCTGCCATTACAGGTCTAACCTTATCCTTATAGAAGAAAGCAAGTTCTCTCTGATCTGAAATCTTAGCAGCCTTAGCCTCAAGCTTCTTGAGATCATCAAGAGCCTTCTTCATCTTGCTAAGGTTACTCTGAATTTCCTTAAGCTCATCAGTCTGAACTGAAGCATCAACTCCAGCAGCCTTGATAGCATTAACATCGCCAGCAAGTCTTCCAGCATACTTCATAACAGCTGGAATGATCTGCTTGGATGCCATATCGATCATAGTAAGAGCTTCAATATTGATAGTCTTGGCATATGACTCGAAAATAATCTCTTTTCTGGACTCAAGCTCTGTCTTGGTATATACACCAAAGCTCTCAAAGAGCTCAATAGCCTTCTTGGTAGTAAGTGTATCAGCAGCTTCAATAGTAGATGCGATGTTAGGAAGTCCACGTCTCTTAGCCTCTTCTACCCATGCATCTGAATATCCATCGCCGTTGAAAATAATTCTCTGATGATCTGTAAGGTATTCCTTGATCAGATCATGTACTGCCTCATCAAAATTCTTGGCCTTTTCAAGCTTATCAGCTGCCTCACAGAAAGCCTCAGCAACAATAGTGTTGAGAGTTGTGTTGGAGCTGGCCATAGAATCAGATGAGCCAACCATTCTGAACTCGAACTTATTACCTGTGAAAGCAAATGGTGATGTTCTGTTTCTGTCAGTAGCGTCTTTTTCAAACTCAGGAAGTGTAGAAACACCTGTCTTGAGCTTGCCACCTCTCTTACTGGACTTGGCAACACCTGTCTCAATAAGCTGTCTTACTACATCCTCAAGCTGCTCTCCAAGGAATACAGAAATAATAGCTGGAGGAGCCTCGTTAGCACCAAGTCTGTGGTCATTACCAACATCTGATGCACTCTGTCTGAGAAGATCTGCGTGAGTATCAACTGCCTTGAGGATACAAGCCAGTACAAAAAGGAACTGAATATTCTTATTAGGAGTATCACCTGGATCAAGAAGGTTAACTCCGTCATCTGTGCAAAGAGACCAGTTATCATGCTTACCAGAACCATTTACACCTGCAAATGGCTTCTCGTGAAGAAGACATCTCATGTGGTGATGCTCAGCTACACGCTTCATAGTCTCCATGATGATCTGGTTGTGATCTACTGCAATATTGGCTGTCTCATAAACTGGAGCAAGCTCATGTTGTCCAGGAGCAACCTCATTGTGCTGTGTCTTGTCAGGAACGCCGAGCTTCCAGAGTTCAACATTGAGATCCTTCATGAACTCTCCAACTCTCTCACGGATTACACCAAAGTAGTGATCCTCCATCTCCTGACCCTTAGGTGGCTGAGCACCAAAAAGTGTTCTGCCAGTGAAGATAAGGTCTTCACGCTTCATGGACTTATCCCAGTCCACAAGGAAATACTCCTGCTCAGGACCAACAGATACGTTGACCCTTGTAGCTGTAGTATTGCCAAAAAGTCTTACGATTCTAAGAGCCTCTCTGTTAATAGCCTCCATGGAACGAAGAAGCGGAGTCTTCTTATCAAGAGCCTCTACTGTATATGAACAGAAAGCTGTAGGAATGCAAAGTGTCACACCTGCGCCAGATTCCTTGAGGAAAGCTGGTGAAGTAATATCCCAGGTTGTATAACCTCTTGCCTCGAATGTGGCACGAAGTCCTCCTGAAGGGAACGAAGAAGCATCAGGCTCACCCTTAATGAGCTCCTTGCCCGAAAATGATGTGATCATTCGTCCGTCCTTGTCAGCGCTGCCAACAAATGAGTCATGCTTCTCAGCAGTAATACCTGTAAGTGGCTGGAACCAATGAGTATAGTGAGTAGCACCGTGTTCTACAGCCCACTCCTTCATCGCATTAGCTACTACATCAGCTGATTCCTTGGACAACTCTCCGCCATGCTCTGTAACATTTACAACTTCCTTGTAAACATTCTTAGGCAGACGCTCTCTCATCTTGGCAAGTGTAAAGACATTCTGTCCGAATATCTCTTCAACATTTACATTGTTCCCCATGTAATTCCACATTCCTTTCGCACGATTTATTAGATTAAAAGCTAAAAAAACAATTTCATATTACAACAAGATAGAAAAAACTCAAATACTTTTTTATCGTAAAAATCACATGCAACAATCAGGAACGTCATCCTCTAAAGGAGCTTCCTTGGATTTTACGCGGAGAATATCATACTTTTCAGGTGTCTCTGACAACTTGACAAAAAGAGTCTGCTTGGAATGAGGACATGATTCTACAGGAGTTCCATCCTCTGCAAACATAGCCTCAACCTTAACATTAACGTCTGTTCCATCAGGCTTCATGATCTCTATATCATCACCCACAGAGAACTTGTTTCTCTGCTCAAACTTAGCATAGCCTCTGTCATCTATTTCGCTGACAATACCCAAATAAATGTACTCATTTACATATGTATTATTGTCATAGATCTGAGCCTCATCACTAGGCTTACCAAAGTAGAAGCCTGTAGTGAACTGTCTATAAGTACACTTTGAAATCTGATCAAGATACCAAGGCATATTCTCTCTGTATTTTTCCTCAGATTCAAAGAAGTCATCAATAGCTTTTCTATAGGTTCTTGCAACTGTAGCAACATAGAGCGCAGTCTTCATTCTGCCCTCGATCTTGCAGCTGTCAATCCTTGCATCTACCATCTCTGGAATATGCTCGATCATGCACAGATCCTTGGAGTTAAAGATATATGTTCCTCTCTCATTCTCATATACAGGAAGATATTCTCCAGGTCTTTTCTCTTCTACTACAGAGTACTTCCATCTGCATGGATGAGTACACGCTCCCTTATTGGCATCTCTGCCTGTAAAGTAATTGGAAAGAAGGCATCTTCCAGAATAAGAGATACACATAGCGCCATGAATAAAGCATTCCATTTCAAGGTCCTCAGGAATCCTTGAAGTAATCTCTTTAATCTCGCGAAGTGACAATTCTCTTGCAGCAACTACTCTCTTAGCTCCAAGATCATGCCAGAAATTATAAGTCTCGTAGTTAGTGTTATTAGCCTGTGTAGATACATGGATATCAATTTCAGGACAGATTTTTCTGGCCTTCATGAAAATACCCGGATCAGCAATGATAAGGGCATCAGGCTTGAGCTCTTTGAGTTCATGAAGGTATTTATCCACACCATCAAGGTCATAGTTGTGAGCCAGGATGTTAACTGTTACATGCACTTTAACTCCATGAGCATGCGCAAACTCGATACCTTCCTTCATTTCTTCGGGGCTAAAGTTCTTGGCCTTGGCACGAAGTCCAAAGGCGTCTCCACCGATATATACTGCGTCTGCGCCAAAAATAACAGCTGTTTTCAAAACTTCCAAACTGCTTGCTGGAATTAATAATTCTGGTTTTCTCATTGATTTCTCCATACTTCTAAAACAAATTAATACATCATTTAACTATATATCAAAGCCTTACTGAGAGCGTCATTCCATCTCCGACAGTCAGAATAACTGTATTCAAAGCATCATTGTGCTTAAGCTCATATAGATATTCTCTCATTCTTGCGTGAATAGTCCTATCTCTTCTGGTAACAGCAAATCTAGACTCTATTACATCTCCATCCTGAAGAACATTATCCGAGACTAATAATCCACCTTTATTAAGAATCCTAAGACAATCAGGCAGGAAATTTATGTACTGCCCTTTTGCTGCATCCATAAAAATAAAATCATACCCTGGGGATAGCGTTTTGAGAATTTCTGTCGCATCACCTTCCAAGAGTGTGATTTTATGATTAGTGTCGTACTGTATAAAGTTCTGTTTTGCTACAGGAATACGCTTTTCAAATTTCTCTATGGTCGTAATCTTTGTATCATCGCTACTATATTCTGCCATCAGAAGTGCAGAAAAACCAACAGCACAGCCAACCTCAAGAATGTTCTTGGGATTAGACTGAGCCATAAGAAACTTCAAAAGTGCCTGTGTATCCTTACGAATAATGGGAACGTCTCCGTCCTTGGCTTTCTTTTCCAATTCATCAAGATAAGGCGCATTGCCCGGATCCAGTGAATTAATAAAAGCCGTCATTCTGTCCTGTTCAACCACCGTTTGTTTCCTCTTGAGCCTCAGTTTCGGCGCCCTCTGTCTCTTCAGAAGACTCCTCACTTGCCTGGCTACTTACTTCTGTTGTTCCGATAGAGCCTGCAGCCATTATCTGGAGCATCTCCTCCGGAGTCATGGCAGTGCTCAGTTCATATGTGCCAGGAGTTTCAAGTCCATGATAATCTGAAAACTTCTCCTGGAGCTTAAATAAGTTTTTGTCTGTAATAAGTCCTACGCTTGCAAGCTTATCTGCTATTGTACTTGCAGAGTCGCCTTCTGAAATAGTCACAGTCACAGCTCTGCCTGTTCCGGAAGAAACAGGAACCTGATTAAAAATGTGATATCCATACTCGTAGGCCATCTTGGAATATCTGCTGATCAGCATAACAACAATAATAACAAATGCAATTTTAACCGCTGCGTCAAGCAGACCAAGAACGAATTTTCTAACACTCATTGGTCTCTCCCAGACCTAGCCAGTCTATCAATAGTTAGTATCCATAATGATAGGCATGATCATAGGTCTTCTCTTTGTCTTTTTCCAAATATAATCACTAAGGGCATCCTTAACAATGCTCTTGAGCTTACCCCAATCTGTAATACCCTTATCCAGTGCCTCTGTAACATCATCAAGAACAAGGTCAGTAGCATCATCAATCAGCTTGTCTGACTCTCTTACATATACAAAGCCTCTGGAAACTATACTTGGTCCGGATACGAGCTGTCCGCTCTCCTTATCGATTCCAAATACAACTATTACAATACCATCTTCAGCCAAATGTTGTCTATCTCTCAGTACAACATTACCAACGTCGCCAACGCCAAGTCCGTCTACAAGAATCGCTCCTACAGGAACCTTACCCTTAACCTTGGCACTCTCTTCATCCATCTCGAGAACCTCTCCGGAATGAAGAATAAAGATATTCTCCTTGGGTATTCCGAGGTCTCTTGCAATATTAGCCTGAGCAATGAGATGTCTGTACTCACCATGGACAGGAATAGAATACTTAGGCTTAACAAGAGTATAAATAAGCTTGATATCCTCCTGGCATGCATGTCCTGATACATGTACATCCTGGAAAATAACATCAGCGCCCTTCATCTGAAGCTCGTTGATGATGTTAGTAACAGCCTTCTCATTACCTGGAATAGGATGAGACGAGAAAATAACAGTGTCTCCAGCACCAATAGAAAGCTTTCTGTGCTGTCCGTTAGCCATTCTGCTAAGAGCAGCCATACTCTCTCCCTGGCTTCCTGTTGTAATGATAACCGTCTTGTTCTCAGGATAATCCTTGAGATGTTCAATATCTATAAGCGTATTATCAGGAATCTGAATACACTCAAGTTTCTGAGCAATATCAATAATGCTGACCATGCTACGGCCTTCTACCACAACCTTACGGCCACATTTATGAGCAGTATTGATGATCTGCTGAACTCTGTCAACATTGGACGCAAAGGTAGCTACTATGATTCGATTGTTCTCGTGCTCATCAAAAAGAGATGCAAGAGCTCTTCCTACAGTCTTCTCAGAAGCTGTAAATCCTGGTCTCTCTGCATTTGTTGAATCACACATAAGTGCCAGAACACCTTTTTTACCAATCTCAGCAAATCTCTGAAGATCGATCGGATCTCCATAAACAGGAGTGTAGTCAACCTTGAAGTCTCCAGTGTGTACAACGATACCAGCAGGTGAATAGATTGCCAGCGCTGCAGCATCAACAATAGAGTGGTTTGTTCTGATAAACTCAACTCTGAACTGTCCAAGATTGATGGACTGCCCAAATTTAACCACTTTTCTTCTGGTTGTCTTAAGAAGATTATGTTCCTCAAGCTTGTGCTCGATGATACCCATAGTCAGTCTTGTGGCGTAAATAGGAATGTTCAGCTCATGAAGGACATAGGGAAGCGCACCGATGTGATCCTCGTGTCCATGAGTGATAACAAAACCCTTAACCTTATCAATATTCTCCTGTAAGTAGGTGATATCAGGGATTACAAGGTCAATTCCCAACATGTCGTCGTCAGGAAAAGACAAACCGCAGTCCACCACAATAATACTGTCCTCATATCTGAAGGCAGTGATGTTCATTCCAATCTGCTCAAGGCCACCTAAAGGGATGACCTGCAGCTTGGACTCATTTTCAATTTTCTTTTTACTCAAATTTATTCCTCCATAAATAATAGGCGGAGATGTAGAACAGGATATTAACCAAAGTCCCCGTTAAATATCCAGATCTATATCATCCTCAGCAAGGAGCTTGCGAAATACACCTGCAACTGCCTCAAGTTCCAGGTCATCGTCTACGATCGCATAAAGCGCCTGCTCATCTTTAATATCGGAGTCGTCGCGCAGAATAAGCGCTTCTCCGTCACCATCTTCCTCATCTGTGACAAGAAGGTAAGTCTTGGCACCAATAACAGTCTGTTCCAAACAATAAAATTCTACTGGCTCTTCGCCATCTGGACTAAAAATAATCTTTTCCAAAATATTCTCCGTTCATATAAATCTGTCAGCAATCACAGATTATTTACCCTTGTCCTCAGCATTATCCAGATAATCCTGAAGTATGATCTGCGCTGCTATCATATCTACGTATTCTTTTCTGTCTCGTCCCTTAATACCGGCCTCATCCATAATCTCGTCAGCTTCTACCGTTGTGAGACGTTCATCCCACATAATAACAGGTATACCTGTTCTTCTCTCGATCTTGTCCTTGAATTCCAGGCATAACTGTGAGCGCTCAGAGGGAGTCTGGTCCATATTGAGTGGAAGCCCCAGAACAATCTTGGTAACCCCATACTCAACAATAAGCTCCTCAATGCGCGCTAAAGTTCTTCGTAATTTATTTTCCTCTTTTCTACGGATAATCTCTCGCCCCTGAGCTGTCAATAAAAGCTCATCACTAATAGCGACTCCAACTGTCTTGGAACCGTAGTCAAGACCCATAATACGCATATTACTTCCTAGCCCAATCGTTGCTCTTGATGTACTCTGTGAGCATCTCCTCTACGAGCTCATCACGCTCAACCTTCATGATAAGGCTTCTTGCTCCCTGATGGCTTGTGATATATGTAGGATCTCCAGACATAATATATCCAACAATCTGGTTAACCGGATTATATCCCTTCTCTAAAAGAGCATCATAAACTACAGAGAGAACCTTCTTAACACCAGTTTCTGGTTCAACCTCAACCTTAAAATATTGGGTATTTCCTAAATCCTGATCTGCCATATCTATTCTCCATTCGTTATTTATTTTGAGAGAGTAAACTCATCTGCTCTCTTAACATCCAATTGCATATACACATTAATTCTACACTAACAAATTTAAATAAGCAACGTATCCGAATTGATGAAGCCGCGAATAGCCTCTGTTGTGAGGTTTCCGGAAACTGCACTCTCAAATCTCTCACTTCCTTCGAGAACAGCAACTCTGACATATCTGTCAGTATGTCCGATCATATATCGCTTTCCTTTTATTTCCTCGCAGTCTTCCCAGAGAACGCCTACTTTTTCTCCGATAAAAGAGTTTCTGTAGATCTCAGACTGTTCTTTGGTAAGCTTAAGAAGCACTTCACTTCTGGCAGTTTTCTCTCTGTCTGTAAGCTGCTCCTTCATGCCTGCTGCCACTGTTCCCTTTCTAGGGGAATATTTGAACACGTGCATCTCGTAGAAGTTGATCTTCTCTACAAAGGCTCTGCACTCCTCGAATTCTTCCTCTGTTTCTCCAGGGAATCCAACGATAACATCAGTTGTTATAGCCGGTCTGTCAAAGGCTTCTCTAAGAAGTCTTACACCCTCCTCAAACTCTGCAGCTGTATAATGTCTGTTCATTCTCTTGAGGACAGAATCACAGCCACTCTGAAGTGACAGATGGAAATGTGGACAAAGCTTATCTATTGCAGCAAGTCTCTTGGTATTCTCAGGTGTAACAAGCCTTGGTTCAATGGATCCAAGTCTTATTCTCTCAATTCCGGATATATCAGCAATCTTTTCAACAAGATCTACCAGCATTGGCTGTCCCTTATCAACTCCATAGGAGCCAATATGGATACCAGTCAGAACAACCTCTTTACACCCCTTCTGAACAAGTCCCTTGATCTCAGCAAGAACGTCCTCCATCTCTCTGCTGCGGACTCTTCCTCTAGCGTAAGGAATAACGCAGTAAGAGCAGAACTGATTACAGCCATCCTGAATCTTGATATATGCCCTTGTGTGTTCAGGCATCTCAGACAGCTGCATCTCCTCGTATTCATTGGTGTGGTTGATATCTATGATAGAAGTTCCGCCAATAGTCTTGTCATCATACTCTCCTCTGGCTTCCAGGAAAGTGTTCAATATTTCAACAATTTCCGCCTTCTTGTTATTACCTACAGCAAGGTCAACACATTCATCCTTCTTGACTCCGTCGATACCAGTCTCAACATAACATCCGACAGCTACTACGATAGAATCAGGATTCTCTTTCTTGGCTTTGTGAAGCATCTGGCGAGATTTCCTGTCCGCAATATTTGTTACAGTGCAAGTATTGATGATATAGATGTCTGCCTTATCGGTAAACTGAACAATCTCACAGCCAGCTTCCCTAAGTCTTATGGACATTACATCCATCTCATAGCTATTAACTTTGCAGCCAAGGTTGTGTAGTGCAACCCTCATTCCGTTAACGTTATTTGGTGTATTGTTTAACATTTTACCTAATCTCTCGTAATTTTATATAAAACTCATTTTCTTTTGGGTCTTAAGTCATTGACTTTTATCTTTTCTACGTATACTATAAATGTAAAAGAAGGAGGTATTTGCTCAATGAAGACCGTTAAAATTTCTTTAAATTCTATCGATAAGGTTAAATCTTTTGTAAACGATATTACGAAGTTCGATTACGATTTCGATCTCGTTTCAGGAAGATACGTTATCGACGCTAAGTCTATTATGGGTATTTTCTCATTGGATCTTTCTAAGCCAATCGATCTCAATATCCATGCAGAAGACGGAGCAGATGAGGTTCTTGAGATTCTCAAGCCTTATATGATCTAATTCTTAATGGATTAGATCCATTTCAAAAAGATATTACAGACCATCCTAAACTTCGGTTTAAGATGGTCTTTTCGTTTCCTTATTTCTCGATTGTGATAATCTCATCAGTCTCAAGAGCCACTTTCATAAGCTCATCAATCTTCTCTGCGAGGTTCTCCTCGTGTTTCTTGATAATATCAAGTCTTGGCTTGGTTACAGGATGCTTGGCAACGAATATTGTGCAACAGTCCTCATATGGAAGGATAGATGTCTCGTAAGCATCGATCTTAACAGAGATATCAACAATGTCCTGCTTGTCAAAAGCGATAAGTGGTCTATAAACAGGCATATCAGTTACAACCTCGCCTGTGCACATAATGCTCTGCATTGTCTGAGATGCAACCTGTCCAATACTCTCACCTGTGATAAGTCCCATACAGCCAGTCTGGCCTGCGATGATATCAGCGATCTTCATCATATATCTTCTCATGATGATAGTAAGCTCATCATGTGGACACTTCTCATAAATGTACATCTGAATGTCAGTAAAGTTGATAACATGAAGTCTTACCTTACCTGTGTATTTAGCTACAACTCCGGCAAGATCAACAACCTTCTGCTTAGCCTGCTCACTAGTATATGGTGGTGCATTGAAATAGATCGCCTCTATATCAACACCTCTTTTTGCAACCATGTATCCGGCAACAGGAGAATCGATTCCACCTGACAAAAGAAGCATTGCCTTACCAGCTGTTCCAATTGGCATTCCACCTGGTCCAGGAATGATCTCAGAGAAAATATTAAGTTTCTCTCTAAGCTCTACATTTAAAAGGATCTCAGGATTATGCACATCAACCTTCATATCCTCATATGCATCAAGGATCCTTGCGCCAAGCTCAGCGCCCATCTCCATTGAATCCATAGGATAGCTCTTATCTACTCTGCGGACCTTAACTTTAAAGGTCTTGTGCTTGTCTGGGTAAACTCCATCGATGAAATCAAGAACTGCCTTAGTAACACCGTCGATATCAGGAAGGTGGTTCTCTCCATCTCTGTTGATAGTAACAGCTGGGCAGATTCCAGTAACGCCAAATACTGTTCCAAGCTGATCTACAACCTCATTGAAATCAAAGCCTTCAGCCTCGATGTAGATTCTTCCTGCAACTCTAGATACGCTAAAAGAGCCATCGCACTTAGCAAGGACTCTCTCTATCTGCTTAACAAGGGCTTCTTCAAAAATGTATCTGTTCTTACCCTTAACTCCGATCTCTGCATACTTGATTATAAAAGCATGGTACTGCATAAAACTTTCCTTCCTAATGGTTAGTGGCGGTAGAATTTCCTCATAGTGTCTACCTGTGAACAAAGTGTATCCAATAAATAATCTATCTCTTCTCTGGTTGTCATAACCGACATACTGATACGGATCGTTGACTCCAGGAGATTCTTATCAAGTCCAATAGCCTTGAGCGTATCAGAAATGTGTGGGTTATTAGAAGTGCAGGCGCTTCCCGCAGAAACATAAATTCCTTTGCTGCTGAGCATGTTAAGGACAGTCTCTGCCGCCAGACCTCTGATAGATACGCTCACAATGTGTGGCGCACCCTTGGAAACCTCAGGTCCATTTATCTGAATATCAGTCAATCTCTCATTTAAAGAGTCAACAAGATATTTCTTGAGTTCATATAACTGCGCAATATGCTGGTCAAAGTCTGTGTAGCACATCTTGGCAGCGAGCGCTAAGCCCACGATACCAGGCACATTCTCGGTTCCAGATCTCATTCCCTTCTGCTGACCACCGCCATAGCATATAGGCACGATCTTAGTTCCCTTTTTGATATATAAAAATCCGATTCCCTTAGGTCCATGAATCTTGTGTCCAGACACAGATAAAAGATCTATGTTCATGCTCCTGGGTCTGATAAGCACTTTACCATAAGCCTGAACCGCATCTACATGGAATACAATGTTAGGATTGATAGACTTGATAATGCGTCCAGCTTCCTCAATAGGTTCTATGGCACCGATCTCGTTATTAACAAACATCATTGATACAAGAATAGTATCTGGTCTGATGGCAGCCTTGAGGTCTTCAATATCTACTACTCCGTCTGGTCCAACAGGAAGGTAGGTTGTCTCAAATCCTTCTTTTTCCAAAAAGGTTGTTGTCTCCTGAATAGCAGGATGCTCGATTGAAGTTGTGATGATATGCTGTCCGCGCCACTTGTTGGCTCTTGCAGCGCCTATGATAGCCAGGTTATCTGATTCTGTTCCACCTGAAGTAAAGATTATCTCCTGTGGATCAACCTTAAGTGTAGTAGCTATCGTCTCTCTTGCCTTTGCTACTCTGTCAGTGGAAACTGCTCCCATGTGATGAACACTTGAGGCATTTCCGTATTCTTCTGTCATTGTCTTAACTACAGCAGCTGCCACTTCATCAAAGGCTCTGGTTGTAGCTGAATTGTCTAAATATGCTTCCATTTCTCTGATTACCTTAAATTACATAATTACTAGCTGATATGGCATTGTATCACTTCTCAAGATGATACATAAGCCATGAAATAATCGTAAATCCCGCTGTCTCTGTACGCAAAATTCTCTTTCCAAGCGTAATTGGCATTATACCATTTTCCATGCAAAGGTCAATCTCCTGCTCAGAAAAGCCACCTTCCGGTCCGATAAATATAGCAATGCTCTGTCCAGGCTCAATAGCCTCAATAAGTCGCTTAGTCTCTTCTATTCCCTTGGCATTCTCGTACGGAATGAGCTTAACATCCATACTCTTTGCCATCTCTACTGCCTGCTTCATAGTCATAGGCATAGTAACTTCCGGAATAATAGCCCTCTTGCTCTGCTTGGCTGCAGCCTCGGAAATAGCCTGCCATCTCTTTATCTTGTTCTCTGCCTTCTTTTCATCAAGCTTAACAACGCATCTCTTGGTAGACATTGGAATAACCTGAAATGCACCGAGTTCAACCGCCTTCTGAATGATAAGCTCCATCTTATCCACCTTGGGAAGCCCCTGGAAAAGATATATCTTGGAAGGAAGCTCGTTACCAACCTTCTCGATGAAGCATAGCTTACCTATAACGCTGGAATCAGTAATCTCTTCGATCTCGTAAAAGATCTCCTTACCCTCGTCATCGTCTCTTATGCTGACAGAAAACTGTTCTCCCTTCTGCATTCGAAGAACATTAGCTATATGATTGTAATCATTTCCTGTAATCTCAACATTTTTAAAGTCAGGTGTGAGCTGACTGTTCTCAACAAAAAAGTGATACATCAGTTTTTCCTCGAAGTGATTGAAACCCAGTCTCCCTGATGATGGATCTCAAGAATCTCAAGTCCAGCATCAAGATGCGCTTTTTTAACCTCTTCCTCTTTGGTGTTAATAATACCAGATGTTATGTAAATACCACCCTGTTTGAGCTGATTCAAAATAACTGGAGTAAGAGGAACAAGGACATTGGCAAGAATATTGGCAACTACAATATCATACTTGTCATAGCCAACTGTATCCTGAACCTTCTTGTCATCGATGATATTACCGATCATCATGTCAAACTTATCAGCTGGAATTCCGTTGTTCTCCATGTTCTCTTTAACTGCAGGAACTGCGCACTTATCAAGGTCAGTACCCACAGCGTGCTTGGCACCAAACATAAGAGCAAGGATTGATAAAACACCGCTTCCTGTTCCTACATCGAGAAGCTCTGTCTCAGGAGTTACATACTTCTTGAGCATTCTGATGCAGAGCTGTGTTGTCTCATGCATACCTGTTCCAAAAGCTGTTCCTGGATCAATATGCAGAACCATTTCAGCCTTATCCTTGTCGTCCTGTGTTTCCTTCTCCCAGGAAGGAATAACAAGAATGTCGTCTATATAGAACTTGTGGAAATACTGCTTCCAGTTGTTGATCCAATCTATATCCTCTGTAACATCTACAGAAATAGTGCCATCTCCGATATCCGAGAAGCTCTTAAGTTCATCAAGCTTCTCTCTGATAGCAGCCTGCATCTGCTCTGGGGTTCTCTTTTCCTTGACGTATTCACCGTCTTCATTTGGAACTTCAACAGTAAGGTTGTTCTCATCATCAATCTCAACAAAGAAATTAAGATAAGCCACACCACTCTCTATTCCGCTATCTTTTTCATCTGGCTCAAGCTCTGGAGCATCAATGAACATCTGCTCCTTGTCAGCAGCTGAAAGAGGAGCATTATCCTCAATCTGTGCTCCCTCTAAGCCTATATCCTCTAAATAACTTATGATGATATCTTCAGATTCCTCATTAGTACGTACTCTAAATCTCATCCATTTCATATAATCAGCCCTCTATACTATAAACGCACAAATACTTCCGTAGTTAAATATACACTACTTTAACTACGGAAGTATAACATATCTGTCAATTAATTATGAATTTTACTTGAAGAATCCCTTCTTCTTTTTGCCGCCGTTGTCTGGGCCCTTATCATCACTGCTACCCATAACTCTGTCAGCTGCGCCAAGGGAATCTCCTGTCTTCTCATCAAACTGCTTGAGAAGGTCTTTGGCTTCCTTGGAAATCTTCTCAGGAATCTGAACTACAAGAGTTACATAGTGATCTCCTCTTGTATCCTTGTCTCTGAGTGAAGGAACACCCTTACCACGAAGTCTTACTCTTGTATCAGTCTGAGTTCCAGGCTTAACGTCATAAGCAACCTTACCATCTACTGTATCAATGATAACTGTGCCACCAAGTGTAGCAATAGCAAATGACATAGGAACTACAGAATAGATATCGTAGCCTTCTCTTTGGAAGATAGGATGATCTGATACAACAACCTCAACCAGGAGGTCTCCTCTAGGTCCGCCATTGATTCCTGGCTCACCCTTTTCTCTGATTCTGACACTCTGGCCATTATCTATACCTGCTGGAATAGTAACCTTGATCTTCTTCCTGCTGGCAATATATCCTGTTCCGTGGCAATCTACGCACTTCTCCTTGATAACCTTACCAGTACCACCACACTCTGGACATGTTTGAACATTTCTGACTGTTCCAAAGAATGACTGCTGTGTATATACAATCTGTCCCTTACCACCGCACTTAGAACATGTCTGAGCAGTAGTTCCTGGCTTAGCACCTGTACCATGACATGTAGGGCATGGATCCTTGATAGTAAGCTCAAGCTCTTTCTCACATCCAAATACAGCCTCGAGGAATGTAATTCTCACGCTGGCACGCAAATTAGCTCCCTTGGAAGGGCCTGTTCTTGCTCCGCCTCTGGATCTGCCACCGCCAAAGAAATCCCCAAAGATATCACCAAAAATATCTCCGAAATCAGCTCCATTGAAATCAAAGCCGCCAAAGCCGCCCTGACCACCATCGAAGGCAGCATGACCAAACTGATCATACTGACGTCTCTTCTCTGGATCACTCAGTACAGCGTATGCCTCTGATGCTTCCTTGAATTTCTCGGCCGCTTCCGCATCTCCAGGATTCATATCTGGATGATACTTCTTGGCAAGCACTCTGTATGCCTTTTTAATTTCGTCCTCACTGGCACCCTTGCTGACGCCAAGGACTTCATAATAATCACGCTTCTGTTCTGCCATATTACTCCTGAATATATCTAAATAATAAGCATACTGCTACTACCCACCACACCTTCGCAGTGGATAGTAACAGTATAATACCATCATCAGTAAAATGAAATGTGAAAAGAGTTATACCTCTCTGTAATCTCCATCAACAACGTTGTCATCTGATGAAGTGTTCTGTGAAGCACCACCCATATCAGGACCTGCGCCTGCACCCATATCTGGGCCTGCACCAGCTGCACCCTGAACGTTCTCATACATCTTAGCGAACAGTGCCTGAGCATCGTTCATGAGCTTCTCTTTCTGGCTCTTGAGTGAATCAATCTCTGAGTCTGAAAGCTCCTTATCCTTAGTTTGCTCAAGGAGATCCTTGAGAGCCTTGATATCATCTTCTACAGTCTGCTTCTGAGAAGCGTCGATTTTGTCGCCAACTTCCTGAATAGCCTTCTCTGTCTGGAATACGAATGCATCTGCATCGTTACGAGCATCGATTCCTTCCTTACGCTTCTTATCCTGAGCCTCATACTCCTGAGCCTCTTTAACAGCCTTATCGATATCCTCGTCAGACATGTTAGAACCAGCTGTGATTGTGATGTGCTGCTCCTTGCCTGTTCCGAGATCCTTAGCTGATACGTTAACGATACCGTTTGCATCGATATCGAATGTAACCTCGATCTGAGGTACTCCTCTCATTGCTGGAGGAATTCCATCAAGTCTGAACTGTCCAAGTGACTTGTTGTCCTTAGCGAACTGTCTCTCACCCTGAAGTACGTTGATATCTACGGCTGTCTGGTTATCAGCAGCTGTTGAGAATACCTGGCTCTTCTTGGTAGGAATTGTTGTGTTACGCTCGATAAGTCTTGTAGCAACACCACCCATTGTCTCGATAGAAAGTGAAAGAGGTGTTACATCAAGAAGAAGGATATCACCTGCGCCTGCATCTCCTGCGAGCTTACCACCCTGGATAGAAGCACCGATAGCTACGCACTCATCAGGGTTAAGGTTCTTGGAAGGCTCCTGGCCTGTAAGCTGTCTAACCTTCTCAACTACGCAAGGAACACGTGTTGAACCACCAACAAGGAGAACCTTGCCGATATCTGAGTTTGTAAGACCTGCATCCTTCATAGCGTTCTGAACAGGAATAGCTGTTCTCTCAACAAGATCATGGATAAGCTCTTCGAACTTAGCTCTTGTAAGGTCTACATCGAAGTGCTTAGGGCCATCAGCGCCTGCTGAAATGAAAGGAAGGTTGATGTTTGTTGTTGTAGAAGAAGAAAGTTCCTTCTTAGCCTTCTCTGCAGCTTCCTTAAGTCTCTGCATAGCCATCTTATCGCCTGAAAGATCTACGCCCTCTTTATTCTTGAAATCCTGAACCATCCAGTTGATGATTGCCTGGTCAAAGTCATCACCACCAATGAGTGTATCACCGTTTGTTGAAAGAACTTCGATAACGCCATCGCCGATATCAATGATAGATACGTCGAATGTACCACCACCAAGGTCATAAACCATGATCTTCTGCTCTTTCTCGTTATCAAGACCATAAGCAAGAGCTGCTGCTGTAGGCTCGTTGATAATTCTCTTTACCTCAAGACCTGCGATCTTACCAGCATCCTTAGTAGCCTGACGCTGTGCGTCGTTGAAGTAAGCAGGAACTGTGATAACTGCCTCTGTAACTTTTTCGCCGAGATACTGTTCTGCATCAGCCTTAAGCTTCTGAAGAATCATAGCTGAAATCTGCTGAGGAGAATATTTCTTGCCATCAATTGTACGACCGTTGTCTGTACCCATGTCTCTCTTAATTGATGCGATTGTGTTGTCAGCATTTGTAACTGCCTGACGCTTAGCTGGCTCACCAACAATTCTCTCACCATTCTTTGTGAAAGCTACGATAGAAGGTGTTGTTCTAGCGCCTTCTGCGTTAGCGATAACTGTTGGCTGTCCGCCTTCCATAACTGCTACACAGCTATTTGTTGTACCAAGATCGATACCGATAATCTTACTCATATTATTTTTCCTCCGTTTAACTTATCAATTATTCATGTCGCTGGATCTCTCCAGTATTATTTATGCGGTAACACCTACCATGCTATGTCTGAGCACGGTGTCGTGGAACATATATCCCTTTTGAAGTTCCTGTGCAACTACTCCTGATTCATACTCCTGACTCTCAACCTGCATTACTGCATTGTGAAGATTAGGATCGAATTCCTTACCCACAGCTTCAATAGGGGTTACTCCAAGATCCTCAAGCTGTTTAACAAGCTGCTTGTATATCTTGTTCATACCATCTGCAAAAGCTCCATCTTTTTCTTCTTCTGGAACTGCTGCGAGACCTCTCTCAAAATTATCTATTACAGGAAGGAGCTTCTCAAGGACATTACTCTGGCCCTGCTCAAACATCTGAGCCTTCTCTTTTTCCGTTCTCTTCCTGAAGTTATCGAACTCAGCCATCTGACGAAGAACTTTGTCATTGAGTTCGTCAACTTTTTCCTTAAGTGGATCTTTCTTATCCTTCTTGGCAAAAGGATTCTTTTTCTTGTGTTCCTTATCTTCCTTGCCTTCAGCGCTTTCATCAGAAGCTTTTTCTGTATTTTCCTCTGTATCAGCTTCCTCAGCCCTAGACTCTTCTGCTTCGGCCTTCTCAGCCTCTGCAGCCTCGTTCTCAGCTTTCTCTTTGGCTTCTTCCTCAAGTTCTTCCATGATATTCTCAAGGACCTCTTTGTCCTGCTCGCTGACTGGCTTCTTGTTCTCTGTGTTACTCAAATCAACTGCCTCCTAAAAAACTTTCTATATCAATTTGCGCTCCATAAGCTAGTTCTTCTTGTACAAGTCATCAAGCGCATGTCTCATATTCTTAAGTGTCGAGATTACCTTGTCGTAATCCATTCTCTTAGGACCGATGATACCAACGGTTCCCTTCATACCATCTCCAAGCTCGTAGGTAGCTGTTACCACGCTACAATCCTTCATAGCCTGAACTGGAGTCTCATTACCGATATAAACCTGGATGCCTGTCTCCTCTGTCTCAGCTGAAAGAGTTCCCTCTACAATACTGGACAGATCCTTGGTATCCTCAAAGGTACTGATCAGTTCGCTTGCCTTGGTAGAATCTGTAAGCTCAGGATACTTGAAGATATTCATCGTGCCACTTGTGTAGATCTGAAGATCTTCATCAGCTGTTATGGACTCAGCAGCTGCATCAATGACATTACCAATGATCTCACTGTGTATTCCCGCTTCCTGCTTGACTGCAGCAATCAGTCCCAGGTTAATATCCTCAACTGCAAGACCATCAAGCCTTGTATTCATGAGAATGTTGAGCTTGAGCATTGTGGCATCATCCAGAACTTCCTCAACTGGAATGATCTTGTTCTTGATTACGTTGCCTTCTATTACGATAGTAGCAAGAAGGTGCTCATCATCAACCTTGGATATCTGTATGAATTTAAGTTTGTTCTTCCTGATCTGAGGCGCTGAGATCATTGTGGCGTAATTAGTATCAATCGCCAGTGTCTTGGCTACCTGTTTGAGAAGATTCTCAAGCTTCGCTTCCTTATCAAGAAGCATCTCCTTCATGTTCTCAACTTCCTGTTCCTTATCCCTGAGCATCTCGTCTACATATACTCTGTAGCCCTGATCTGAAGGGATACGACCAGCTGATGTATGAGGCTGAAGAATAAGCCCCATTTCCTCAAGGTCTGCCATCTCATTTCTGATAGTAGCTGAGCTAAGATTAAGATCTGTATACTTGGAAATTGTGCGGCTGCCTACTGGCTCGCCTGTCTCCAAATAGTTCTTAACTATAGCATGAAGAATTTTTCTTTTTCTCTCGTCTAATTCCATAAGCCCTTCCTCTGCATTCACCGGTAAATTCATTGGAATGGTATATTTTTTGGAGTGTTAGCACTCACTTCATTTGAGTGCTAACATCTTCTGTATCATAAATTATCACTATGAAGCTCTCATGTCAACATTACATTTGTAAAATAACTGTTAATTTCTTTTCCTTATATATAAAAAAGAAATAGGAGCCTGCTCAAAATGAACAGACTCCCATCTTTTTCTGAATATTAGTTACCAATTACAGCTGCAAGTAAGCTCTGAACTTTGATAGATACAGGCTCAGATGCTTCTGAGTATACCTTCTCGTTCTTTTCATACTGCTGGTAAGCAACAACTTTGTAGTAATAAGTTCTATTCTTATTTACCCAAACGTTTGTATAGCTGTTACCCTTAGTTGAACCAACTACTCCGTATTCTCCATCCTTGGATGCTGAACGATAAACTGTGTAACCGTCAGCAGCTGGATCCTCATCCCATTCTATTTCTACGCCAAGAACAGACTGTGAAAGTGTTACATTCTGAGGAGCCTTAAGCTCAGGTCTTCCAACTTCAACAACATCCTCAAGGAAAAGATCAGAAACAACATCCTTCTCGCCATCGCTAAGCTGGAATATTTCTGCTCTGAGAGCTGTCTCCTGCTTCTCAACACCTACATTAACCTTGAATGTAATAGTGATAAGATCGCCCTTTACGTATTTGCCCATATCGTGTACGAATGCGTAAGAAGCACCTGCACGCTCGCCTTCCTTGTAATCCTTATTGAAATCCTTTTCTTCGAAATTGACATTTCCCTTAGCCTTAACAAGTGTAAGTACTGCTGGATCATATGTAACTGCCAATCTTCCATCAGTTACTCTTGTCTTATCAAGCTTAACTTCATATGTAACAACAGGATCACTTTCCTTACCTGAAACAGTTGCTACTGTATGAACTGGTGCACTGTCAGCCGCATGTACAGCTGTTGCAGGCAGTCCAGTAAAAAGAATAAGTGAAGTCATTCCGAGAACGAATGCTCTTTTAATAGTCTTAATCATCATTCTCTCCTCCTTCTGTAGCCTCTTCTGAAGCTGCCTCTGCAGATGCCTCTGAATCCTCTACATTAGTTTCTGAAGAAGCCTCTACAGCTTCTTCTTTCTCTTCTTCATTTGTGATATCAAACAGTACTTCCTCTGTTGAATCCTCAACAGCCTCATCTACTGTCTCATCTGTGCTAGCCTCAACTGTTGAAGCATCCTCTGAACTCTCAACTGTTGCAGAATCCTCTGGATCCTCTTCATCATTTCTGCCACCACGCTTTGTAACTGTTACCTTTACTTCTGCTGTAAGGTGGTTGCCTTCTTCATCAGTATAAACTGTTGTAACCTTAACAACAGTCTCGCCTTCCTTAACACCAGTGATGACACCGCTCTGGTTTACTGTAGCAATCTTTGTATCCTCAGATGACCACTCAACTTCATCATAGCCTTCTTCAAGCCATCTAGGACCAACTGTCGCATTTACCTGAACTCTGCTACGCTCTCTTACAGTAACTTCTGACTGGTCAACAGAGATCTCTGATACATACTTGGTATCAGCATGTCCTGTGTTGTTGAAGCGGTATACTGAACCGTTAAGAGCATAGTCGAATACTTCTACATAGAATACATCTGCTGGGGCTTCGATAGCTACAGGTACCTCAGCACCCTTTTCTGTCTGATTTACAGAATATTTGCCAAGGATATTTCCATCCTTATCAAGTACAAGTACAGCAGCAGTATATCTGTTATCCTGAAGAACAATCTCAAACTTACCATCTTCTAACATGTAAGCGTCTGTAATTTCTGGATCAGTGTTATCGATAGTAAGAGGTGTTGTAATGTAAAGTCCCTTACCTGTAAGTGTAGAAGCATCTTCTACATCATCATAGTAACTAGGAACTGCTTCGATAGTAACGTCAACTTCTACATCGTCTGCAAGAGGGTTACCCTCCGCATCAGTACCTGCCCAGTGAAGATCCTGCCACTGAATGTAGTTCTCCCACTGACCCTGGTAAATGAATGCTGCATAGTTCTCATATTCTGTATGATCGAAATACTTCTCTCCAGTATTTCTATCAGTAATAGTCATGATTACTCTGCTAGCATTTCTGATAAGTGAGTAGTACATGCTACCAAGTGCTGTTCCGTTAACTGAACTAATTGCATTTCTGTCTGGAATATACTGGTCATCATCTGTGAAGAGGTTAGGGATGTAGTACATCTCGTTATCATCAGAGAAATCACCATATGGGTATATTGACAGGAAGTTAGTCTTAGCCATTCCTACGTAAGACTGTCCGCCGTAATTATCATTGTGCATTGCTTCCATGAAGTCGAAGTTATCATACATTGATGAATCCATCCAGCTTCCATAGAAAGCAAGGAAAGGAACTGAAAGGTCAACATTACCATTTACATAAACGAAACCGTCTACATAAATACCATTTTCAAATCCTGCAAGATATGCTCTGTCAGAATCTGAAAGTGTGATCTGAACATCGATCTTTGTGCTGTCAGTAACCTTAACAAGCTTAAGATCAAGGTTTGCTACATTAGCCTTACCATGAAGCTGTCTTCCAAGGAGATATACGTCCTTAGTATTAAGAACACCATCCTTATTAAGGTCGAAGTATTCCTGGTTCTGCTCAATTACAGGAACATCAACTGAACCATTGATTGCCTGAAGGAAGATCTTTCTATCTGCTCCATCTACGGCACCATCCTCATTAACATCGTATACAAGACCTGCATCGCTTGATGTAAATGATACTGATGGCTTAAGTTCATGTGATCTACCCATGAAGAATGTTACGCCTGATGAATTATAGAGTTCCTCTGTCAATACAGAAGAGTCAAGTACATAGTACTGAGGAACATCTGTCAGGTTATAAACATCAAATGAGAAGCTATAGTTACCAGTCTTCTCAGGATCATCTCCAAGAACAGCCTTAACCTTACCGTCGTTGCCAGCCTTGTCGCCAACAAGAATATATGAAGGAGAAGTTACTGCATTGTAAACATTTGCAAGACCTGCACCCTGCGATCTAGGTGAGAACTCAGGAGCGCTTGCATCGTTACCCTCGTGAAGAGGAATAGCTGTTGCCATTAAGAGAGACTGAGCAAGTGTACGAACTGAAAGACCAGTCTTGTCAGCAAGACCATTCTCACGGATATACTGCTCTACAAGTGCACTCTGACCTGAAATAGAAGGAGCAGCCATAGATGTTCCACTCATAAGGCCATATGTACCATTGTCTCTTGTTGAATAGATGTTTCCACCTGGTGCTGTGATTTCTGGCTTAAGATCAAGAGTTCCTGGTACACCATATGATGAGAAGTCACTCATTGTATAGCCATCAGCTGTATCAACCTTAACACCGATCTGAGATGTTACTGTAAGTGTTCCAGCAAAGGCTTTCTCAGCAATCTGCTCAGAAGAAGCTGCAACGCTCTCAGCATCTGCAAGTGTGATGGACACGCATGGGATAACAGCTGTGCTTCCCTGAAGTGTCATGCTGATTGTACCTGGCTGATTGTTGTAGATTACGCAAGCCTTAGCGCCAGCTGCTTCAGCGTTCATCTGCTTGTTACCAAATGTGATCTCACCACGCTGAACAAATACGATCTTATCTGTAACATCGATACCCTCGTAGTCCTCAGGAAGACCCTTACCTGAAATAAGAACGAATGGATACTCAGTTCCATTGCCGTTTACATCAAGTGTCTCGAACTTAGGAGCGTATGTATCGCTACCATCTGAATAGAAGATCTTCTTGCCATCAGCTGTTGCAAAGTAGTTACCAACCATTCCGTTATTAACAGCACTAGCAACTGTAAGAGCATTTGTGTAAGATCCAGGTGATCCTACTGTATCCATGTTAACATCCTTGCTAAGGTTAACTCCAAATGATGAGTCATCAGCCCAACGTCCTGAGTTACCAGCTGAGATGGATACTACTGTGCTTGTTCCCTCGAGCTTCTTGAAGATATCATTGATATAATCCTCAGAATCTGAAGAATAACCAGCAGCACTTGAACCAAGTGAAAGGTTAACTACATCAGCCTTAAGAAGGAGAGCATCCTCGATAGCTGCCATGTAGTCATCACTGTATGCGCCACCATTTGAGCCAAATACCTTCATGGTAATAAGCTGTGCATCAGGAGCAATACCTACAACGCCAACCTGCTGTCTTCCGTAGCCACCTTCGTCGCTTCCGTCAGGAACATAGTAGTTAGCTGTTGAGATACCAGATACGTGTGTACCATGGTCACCCTGGTCATCGTTATCATGTGTTACATCAAGGTTCTTATCTACATAGTTAAATGCAAATGGAATCTTTTCATTAAGATAAAGATCTTCAGCAGAAACGCCTGCGCTTCTCTGTGAAACGTTAAGATTAGGAAGAACATTTGCGATCTCTTCAGCTGTAAGAAGTGAATAATCAGCAACTGTCTTACCTGCAGCTTCTGCTGTCTCACTTAAGTGAGCATCAAAAGCACCAGCATCGAAAGATGGATGATCTGCATCAATACCTGTATCGATGATAGCAATTCTTGTGCCTGCTCCTGTATAACCAGTAGCCCAAGCAGAGTAGCTTCCTACCATATCACCAGAAGTGATAGTCATAGGCTCTACTGTCTCCTGTGGGTCATACTTCTGAGCAACGTAAACAGCTGCTACACCGTCAACATTTACGATATTTTCAATATCCTTGTAAGCAACATCTGCTGATACAGCGTTTGTAATGATAGACAGGTTGTAGTTGACATCAAGCTCTTCTCCATCAAGAGCTTCCTCTGAAATCTTCTCAATTGTCTCTTCCTGCTCAGCAATGATACTCTCAGAAAGATTCATAGCCTCACTGTTATCAGCAAGGTTCTCTGTGTCATATCCCTTATCAAGGACAGCATCGCCTTCCATAACGATGATGACACGAGTCTGTTCCTCTGGATCCTTCTCCTCTACAGGCAGCTCTGTTACTTCCCCATCAAGAGCTGTTGAAAGATCTTCAAGTCCTTCTTCCTTAGGATCAACCTTCTCAAATAAAGGCGCATCCTTTGACTCAGCTTCTTCTACAGACGCATCTTCTGTAGCTTCATCTGTAGCGGCTTCTGCTTCTTCAGAAGCTTCCTGCTCGTCTACTTCGAAAACCACCTCTTCTTCGCTAGAAGAAAGAGAAGCTGCATCGTCCCCAGAAGTAGCTGCAGCAGTGATAACATTAGTAAATGCAAAAGATGCACTTAAGATCACTGCGAGCACCCTAGCGGGTCCAACTTTTCTTTTCATACACGTTTCCTCCACTCATTATTTATAAAAAGCACTTATAAAAAAGTACGTTTTTATCAGCTTTCCGTAAATGTCTGACAAAACTAATCTGGTTTAAAGCGCCGCCCCATTATCGCTTTTAAGTGGTAAAGCATTTTGACTAAAAAAAGTAGACATATATTAATATGTCTAGCGTATCTATAGTTTAAAAGCCATATTAATTTAAGTCAAGAAAATATTAACAGATTCTAAAGAAATTCTAAATTTAAAATATTATAGCTGTCTATAACAAATAATTAAGCCCCAGATAGTTGCTGTGCAACCACCCAGGGCTTATCATCTAAATATTTTTCAGAAATTATAAACCGTAGTTACCAAGTTCCTTGTCGTTAACTACAAAGTAAACTGTGTTCTCTTCAGGCTTAACATAAAGGTCAAGCTTCTTGATGTCTGCAATGTTCTTGCCCATATCGAACTGATATACATTCTCAGCATTCTCTCTAAGAGTATCGAATGTAACATTCTTGTCAGCATACTGAAGTACGATGTTAGTCTTAACAGCTGCTGTTGCTGCCTTAGCAGGTGCCTTCTTAGCTGCAGGCTTCTTAGCTGCTGTAGCTGTCTTCTTGGCAGGTGCCTTCTTAGCTGGTGCTGCTGTCTTCTTATCTTCAGCCTTCTTAACTGCAGGTTTCTTAGCAGTCTTAGCTGGTGCCTTTTTAACTGCAGGCTTCTTAGCTGGTGCTACTGCCTTCTTAACCTCAGCCTTAGCTTCTGTCTTAACTTCAGCCTTAACCTCAGCCTTCTTAGCCTCTGTAACTACTGGTGTCTTAATTGCTGCAACAGGTTTAACCGCTGCTACTGCTTTCTTGATCTCAGCCATTTTCTCTTCTCCTCCTCGTCAGAAAAAAATCACTAAAAAGTAATGTGACTCGCTAAAACAATAAAGTGGTTTACGAAATAGAGTTTACACCCCTTAATCCGCATTGTCAACGCATTCTCGTCCAAAAGTAGAAGATTCATTCAGCAATATTGCGGTTTATCTATACACCTCATTCACAAACTGCCTAAGTCTCACCATTGCACGCTCTACTTTCTCTGTATCGATGCAATAAGCCATTCTAAAGAAGCCTGGTGCTCCAAAACCGTCTGTGGGCACGAAGATCAGATCATAGTCCTTAGCTTTTTTACAGAATTCAATCGAACTCTCCTCAAGTGACTTAGGCATGATATAGAAAGTTCCACCTGGCTTAACAACAGTAAATCCAAGATCAACAAGAGTATCATAGATAATGTTCATGTTGGTCTCATATACAGAAAGATCTGCAGTCATGCCACATACCTTGGCTACAGCCTGCTGTATGATTGAAGGTGGGCAGTTATGTCCTGTACCTCTGGAAATCTGTCCGCACATAGGAACGATGAATTCAGCACCGTCACAAGCAGGATTAACAGCTACATAGCCAATTCTTTCTCCAGGAAGAGATAATGACTTGGAAAAAGAGTAGCAGCTGAGTGTATTGTCATAGAACTTGGAAACATAAGGAGCATCTGCGCCCTTAAATACGATTTCCCTATATGGTTCATCAGACAAAAGATAAATTGTATGGCCATACTCCTTGGATTTATCTGTAAGTATCTGAGAAAGTCTTGTGAGTGTCTCAGTAGAATAAGCAACTCCAGATGGGTTGTTAGGTGTGTTGACCAGAACAGCCATAACCTTCTCATTCATCATCTCAAGGAATTTATCAAAATTGATCTGGAAAGTTTCTGTATCAGCTGGAACCACACTAAGCTTCAGACCAGCACCTGTGATATATGGGCCATATTCAGGGAAGAAAGGTGCAAAAGCAAGTACCTCATCTCCTGGCTCTGTAACCGCTCTGACAGCATGAGCTATTGCACCTGCAGCTCCTGTAGTAGGAAAGATATGCTCTGGACCATAATTCATTCCAAAGCGCTCATTTAAAGACTCTGCTATCCTCTCTTTATAAAGAGGATTACCAAGACTAGGTGTATATCCGTGAAGTGTCATTGTATCCTCGTTCTCAAGGAGTCTTATCATCTCATCAGTAAACTCCTGTGGAACAGCAACACTTGGATTACCTAAACTAAAATCAAAAACATTTTCATAGCCGATTTCCTTGCCCCTTGCTGTAGCATACTCTGACAGTTCTCGGATAACCGACTTAGCTCCCAACATCTTTTTGTAGCTCTCGTTGATCATACCCTTCCTCCATTACCTTTTTATTTGCGGTCTATTATAACACGAAAGGACCTCTTTAAAAGAGGTCCTTTTTTATCATCATGTCGTTATTATAATTTGATCAGTCTCTATCTGTGAACTTCTTGGTCTCACTAGTGAAGGTTCCCGCAGCTGCAACATCCATCAGATCATCATCTGACAAGACCTGTGCCTTGGGATATCTCGAGTCAACGTCTGCAATAATATCTGCAAGTTCACTGTTTCCAGCAAATTTTTGAAAATCAAAGAGTCTTGATAATTTCTTCTCCATTATATGCCTCCTGTTGATATAATTCAGATGCACTTGTTTTCTTTTTCAACTATTTATACGAATGCAAAAGAATTATGGCAAATCTTTTTTATAGTATAACTCACTCTTCGAAATCATCAAACTCTTTCTTTTTATTAAGATGATCTTTGTACATCTTTTCGCCAGTTGCTCCAAGGACAGCTATGATAAGAAGCCACCACCAGCTCTTCTTCTGTGGAATAGTATCAGACTCTGCTGACACAGCAAGTGCTGTATTTTCATCTTCTATAGTAACAAGCTGTTCTTCATCTGATACAACCTGCGTTGTTTCTTTTACAGAAACATCTTGTGCCTCAGATGCAAGTGGAGCGCCCTCTTCTTCGATAAATACAGCTTCCTCAGTATTTCCTGCAACTCCTGCACCATCGGATGTATATCCTGTCTGTTCCACTGTATAAGAAGCGCCGGTATCTCCAGCATCTGCCAGGGTCATATTCTCAATAGCCACAGCGTCTGCTGCATTTGTTCCGCGAGCATTCTGTATAGCGGTAGCTGCTGTTACTGCGCCCGTTGCTGCGCTAGCTATCTCACTTGCTGCTGTTGTTCCACCGCCTTGAGCATCCCTCTGGCCTCCACCAGTTTCACCCTGCTCTATAGCATCTTCTATGATACTCATCGCTACCGGCGTAAGTCTTCCTATTGTATTCTTAAGGTCATTAGCAGCCGCTGTCAGTTTACCTTCAAGTTCATCAGCCTTGGTCTGGGCTTCTTTTACCTTACCATCAGCATCCTTCTTGAGGTCATTCAGCTCTTTTAACAGATTAGAAACAGTAAGGCCATTTAATCTCACAGCCTCAGCTTCATCCACCTTAAGTCCCAGATAGCCTGCGATATCTGTAACTCCAAGTACATCTACGGCCTTGAGCGACTTTCTGGTATTCTG
>NZ_JAFRGN010000041.1 GCF_017433805.1 Butyrivibrio sp.
GCCCCGATAAGCGCACCTACAGAAAGTAAGGCTTTCTTTAAACTTTTAAACATACTTTTCCCCTCATATTTTAAGTTTTTCTTAACATGTAAATTATAAGGGTTAGCCGTTTACTAGTCAACGCAAGAAAAAAGAGGCCATATAGGCCTCTTTGAGCATTTTATCTGTCCAGATATTTGATTATTCCATATGCTCCAGTTCCTGCATGAGCATTATAAGTAATGGTTGTTGGTTCATCATCAAGATCTGGAAGGATCTCATATGCTCCTCCGTTCTTAACATAAACCATAGCGTAAGTATTATTCTCGCTTCTAAAAGCAGTAGGAATTGAAACCTTGGTAGTTACCTGCATTTCATCATTCTCATAAGGATATACCTTAGTTGAGAAGTATCTGCTGACAGTCATCTGGAAGGTAGCTCCAAGCTCAGCATTCTGAGATTTAGCAATTATATCCATGGTCTCAACTGCCTGAGGTGCTGTGTATTTGTACAGATCCCATGTTGACACAAAGAAATATTCAAGGACCATGAAGTTTGCCTGCTTCTGAAGATCAGCAAGTGATGAAACCACTGCAAGTCCAGGAATGCTGTAGGCATAATAATGTCCATCCAGAGTGGTCTTAGTAATAACTCCGTTAACAACTACCGTATTGTTCTGAGGAATCACTACAGCTGTCTCTTCCTCCACTACCTCTGTAGTAATTGTAGTCGCTGTATCTGCCTCAAGAGCAGCCAGGGCTGCTGCCGCGCCTGCGCTTGATGGAGCACCCTTTCCAGCTTCTGCGCTATCTGAATTAGCAACCTTGGACTGGAGAGATGCTGCGATTCCTTCTGTAGCCTGTGCTGATACTGCTGTGAAATCCAGTGACACTATACTTACTATAGCTAAAAGAATCCCTAAGGATCTTCTGATCATTTGTCTTTTCATCTGTAACCCCCGTATTCTGTGGCCTCATCTGTACGACCACTATCTATCATAATAGTAACACCCAGTCTCCACATTATAAAGAGAAATATTAGCAAAATATGTGAACAACTGGCAACTAAGTGATAAGCATTTTCCCGCGAAAAAGCTTACAATTCTAAGGAAGATTATATGAAAGGAAACACATTTTGTAACATGAAAAAGAAACTATTAATGGCGATGATACTCACCTGTGTATCGCTCACCGCCTGCGGAAATGATATAGAAAGGGCAATTGCAGAGGAAACTTCTTATTCTGCAGAGGCAGATTCAGCAGATCTTAGCAGTGAATCAGCTACAGAAAGTACAACTGAAGCTTCAGCAGAAGATGCTTCTAGTGCTTCATCCTCTGATAGCAGTCAGGAAGAAGCTAAGGCTGAAGCCTCCGAGCAACATGCAGAAGTTGGAGAAATGGTCCTTCCTAAATATACAGCCCTTAGAACCGGTGAAGGCTCTGGTACAATCGAGCGAATCACTTACACAACCTATGACTACGCTGGTGATGGAAGTGAGTACACCAAGGAAGCTAACGTATACCTTCCTGCAGACTACAGTGCGGACAAAAAATATAACGTCATGATCCTTATGCATGGAATCGGCGGAAGTGAAGATGAATGGGGCATGAACAAGAGCACTTCCAGAGTAAAAGCTATCATGGATAACCTTGGATACTACGGTGATGTTGAACCGTTCATTGTTGTAACCCCAAACGGAAGAGCCGGTAAAAAAGGCGGCGAGAAAGGTTCTGGTTATCAGTCCTTCTACCTGTTTGGTCAGGAGCTTAGAAATGATCTGATCCCATATATCGACTCACATTACAGCACCTATGCCGATTACGAAGAAGGCTATGACATCTCTGCAGCCCGCGATCACAGAGCTATCGCAGGTTTATCTATGGGTGGTATGCAGACAATCAATATCGGTATCGGAGAATGTCTTGATATGTTCAGTTACTTTGGTGCATTCTCAGCTGCTCCTACAAGTAACATAGCTTCCAAGACAGCATCTATTGTTGCCGACAGCGAATACCCTATTAACTATTTCTACAATATCTGTGGCTTACAGGATAGAACAGCTTATGCCAGTTCATCAGCTGCTGCCAAGACTCTTCCTGCACTCTGCGACAAGCTTGTGGACGGCGAGAACTTCATGTGGCAGGAAGTAGATGGTGGACATGATTTCCACATCTGGTATCTTGGTTTCTACAATTTCGCGCAGCTGGCTTTCAATAAAGCCTGAGAAATATTAAGGATTAACGATATTTCTCATTTCTCCGCGTATAAAAGCTTCTACATTCTTTTTAACTTCCTCAAGGCATCTGCGGCGAGCTTCAGTGCTTGCCCATGCCAGATGGGGAGTTACAACAAGCTTACCACTATCCTGAATCTTAAGAAGTGGTGAATCCTTAGCCATTGGCTCGGGATTTAATACATCAAGACCTGCAGCCTGTATCTTTCCTTCTGAAAGGGCATCATACAGATCCTGCTCACTTACGACAGCACCTCTGGCAACATTTATGAGGATTGCTGTCTTTTTCATTTTATCGAAAGCTTTTTTATCAAAAAGATTTCTTGTCCTGTCGCTGAGAGGACAATGGATGGAGATCACATCGCTTCGGCTGAGAAGCTCGTCAAATTCTACTCTCTCATAATCTGTACAGGTACTATTTCCTGATGCTGAGTAAAAGATGACCTTAGCACCAAAAGCTGTTGCTATCTGAGCAACCTTCCTACCTATGTTTCCCATTCCTACTATTCCGTAGGTCATTCCATCAAGCTCGTGAAAAGGAATATCAAGACAGCAGAAATGTGATTGATTAGCATAGCTGCCATCCTTAACAAATTCGTCGTAGTGGCGCATATTCTCCATAAGATAAAAGAGGAGCGCAAAGGTATGCTGCGCTACAGAAGCCGTTGAATAGTTGACTACATTGGCAACCTTAACTCCATGTCTGTCACAGGCAGGAATATTGGCATTATCAAAGCCCGTGGCAAATTCGCAGATGAGCTTAAGGTCAGGTGCATCATCCAGTATCTTATCTGTAATGGCACTCTTATTGATCAAAAGAACCTGTGCCCCGGCCAGTCTTTCCCTGGCATTATCTTCTGTTATCTTGTCATCATAGTAGGTTACTTCACCAAGCTCATCATAGAGCGTATAGTCCATATCATTTCCTACACTATCTTTATCAGCTACAACAATCTTTATGCTATTCCTCCTTGAATATGTACTAAATAAGGCGCACACCAAATGGTGTACGCCTTAAGATTATCATTTATGTATCCACTTATCAAATTAAGCGAATGGGTTCTCTGTTGGGTATGGAAGAGAAGCTGGCTGGTTGTAGCCGATAACCTCTGCTCC
>NZ_JAFRGN010000042.1 GCF_017433805.1 Butyrivibrio sp.
CTTGAATTCCCATATGTCGCCAGGACGATTTGGATCGAAATCCTGCTTAGGGCCTTTGTAGTAATCACCGACAACAAGCCCTAAAATCTCATTCTTTGCATCTGCGATTGTAAGACCATGTTGCGCCAATGCTTGCATATTCTTTCTTCTTGGAACAAAATCGTATTTCCCTGCGGACAGCAGCCTCTTAACTTCTGTAAGATAACAGGCGATGTCCGACGTGCTCGCTTGATTACTCACTCAGTCACCTCCGTGTACTTTATATTATACTCAAGGATCCTAAAAAGTCAAGAAAAATGCGGTCATATGACCGCATTTTATCGACTCAGCTTTCTCCTGGTAGCCTACACATACCTGTCCTTCCCCAGATTCCTTGCTCCATACCGATAAATGCAGCTTTAATCATTTCTCGATACTCAGCTGACGCAGGTACCGCCAGATAATCTCTGACGGAATATTTTGGAAAAGTGATCTTTAATACCTCAGCTTCAGGCACACCAGTGACCTCTTGAATCTTGATGCATATTTCATGGAAATACTGATCTTCCTGTTTTCTACTCCTATGGTTGTAAATCAGGACGCACTGTCCCCGCTGAATATAATCTCGAACTTCTTCATAAAATGTATACTGGATACTCTTTATAGCTCTCTTACCAACAGACTTTACTAACATTCCGTTGTCCGGATCTACAAAGACAATATCCAAGCCTTTTAATAAATCCAGAGCCTTCTTATGCCATTCTTCACGTCCTGCAACGGTCACCGGCTCACTATAGTATCTTGCGTTCAGTATGAAATTCCCCTGTTCCAGACTTTTGATGGAACGATGATCCGACTTTGCTATCTTTGTCAGCTTCTCAGCCAGTGAAGCATCACAAATCTGAAGCTTTTCCGGGATAAGATATTTCCCATCTTCCTGCTTATATGTACCGTCCGCTTTTCTTTCAGCATCCATCGGTTCAACAAGATACCAATTCACGCCAATAGACAGTCCTTGTGCATGCAAAGCTTTAAGTAGACCTATCTTACCAAAATCACCGATATCTCCAGCATATCTATCCTGCATTCAATCACCCATTACAATCATGGATAAGCAAATGAGTATCTCTCATTCGCATATCAGCTTACAATGTAAACAACTTTTGACCTTAAAAGAACTTTGATTGATTTGCTTGGACATTTTCATCATCCAAAATATGCGTACTGGTTATCAGACTGCCAGCATACATGAGATACCTCACTCCACTTGCCACAGCCATCTCCTCGGCTGCTGCCTGCTTTGCCTTAACTACGGTATCATCAATCTTGTTATCTCCCTTGACCTCAATAAGCTGATAGGAACCGTCCGCCATCTTCGCAAGGAAGTCAGGATAATACTGACGAATTCTGCCTGATTCGGGATCATAGTAGTGTACAGAAAGATCACCCTGGTTGGATGTAAACATCCCTGTGAAGTATACCTCTGCGACCTTACCACTCGTGATGTATTGCATAAAGCATTCCTTCTCTGGGATGGAATCGAAACAGTAAGTATCAGCGTGGAAACTCTTCTTAAGCTGCTCCGGTGTGAAGCCCGGATAGCGGTTTGTCAGCACAAGGTCATCCTTTGCGGAGAATTCATAATAACCC
>NZ_JAFRGN010000043.1 GCF_017433805.1 Butyrivibrio sp.
GTGACAGCTAAGGCCGTCATCATTGCAAGCTGAATATAATCTCGATAATCAAAAAGGGTGACCACATCCTATGAAGTGATCACCTTTTTTCTATGCTTAATTTGTTTATTTAACTTGTTTACTTGACAGACCCCTGTTCAAATCCCTGACTCTGAATATACATTTTTATTTATCTAACTTTTTACTGTAATAGCGACAGAACACCCTGATTAGACTGATTAGCCTGAGCCAGCATCGCCTGTCCAGCCTGAGCTAAGATGTTGTTATTGGAATACTTGACCATCTCGGCAGCCATATCTGTATCACGAATAAGTGATTCAGCGCTCTGAGTATTCTCTACAACATTATCAAGGTTCTTGATCGTATGCTCTAATCTATTCTGAAGAGCGCCATAGTAGCTTCTGACTTGTGCTACGTTTCGTCCTGCTATATTAACTGTTTCAATAGTCTCAAGGGCATTCTCTCTTGTGGATGTGTCAAAGGTATTGCCCTCAGCAATAGACATCATGGTCATATTGTAGCGCTTAACTCCGATCTGGTTCTCAGAAGATGTCTCTGAACCAACCTGAAGATATAGCATCTTACCAACATCACCACTAATGCTTCCTTTTTCAGGTAAGGTATATCCTGTTCCATACGCATTAGTAATCCAGGTGTTGCTGGTATCCACATTATATGAGCCATAAGAGCCGCCGCTACCAGCACCTGAAAAAACATCATTTTCTGACTGTCCAAGATTTCCAAGAAGAGAACCTGCTCCGGTAGTTCCTCTTTCATTCAGAAGATTTCTAGTAAAGGTAAATGCATCTGAATCAGCATTTTTAAAGCCGCTTGTAAAGTCTGACAGTCCGGAATAATTAGTAAGAGAAGCTATAGCCTCATCCAAAGAGTGTTTATTGGTAGCCATATCTACCATCAGTGATTCCAAACCATCTAATATGTTCGCGGAAGATACCGTTGTATTACCAGCTTTTGAAGAAACTGCATATCCCAGATACATAGTTGCAAGATATCCTGCACCATAAGGCATGGATGTCATCTGGCTCATGTAATTCTTAACCGACGCATCACTTGAAGAAGGGCCAATACTTCCTGACACCCATCCATTATCCCCACTTGATGTCTGCGCCATACCTTCGATGAACCACTTAGGAAAACCATTAAGCATTCCATCTGTTAATGTGTCGTACATAACAAGATGCGTCATCTCGTGAGCTATTACAGATGCAAGATCAGACTTCTGTGCCTGTGTCATACTTGCATAATTACTTTCATTATAGTCAGATGTATCAACCTTAAGGCTATATGACATCATTGAATAGTCGTTGGTCCAGGACATCTTAAGTGATGCAACTGCTAGTGTTCCACCCTGACCATCAACGTTAGTCAGATCAAGACCTATCTTGATGTTATCAGAGGAAGCAACGTCAAACAGTCTGTCATATTTGGATGCAAGCTGAGAAACAGCACTTGCTGCAGCATTTTGAATGAACTTGGCAAAATCAGAATCTTTATAGCTTGTATCATTTCCTGAAGCAGAAGATTCCTTTACAGTGTTCTCTAGTCCATCGTTGCCTATGAAATCTACAGATATTTCTATGGATTTCCCATTGGAAAGATTGACCATAAGCTTTCCATCAGTTTCAGTAACACTGATATTCTCGTTAGGCTCATAGCCATCATCAGAAAAGATATGAATATTATTAAACTCTGTAGATGCGTGAATTCTGTCTATCTCTGCAGCCATCTTCTGCATCTCTTCGTTAATATACTTCCTGTCTTCAGACATAAGGGTATCATTAGCTGCCTGAACTGCAAGTTCTTTGGCTCTGCTCAGCATAGTGCTGACTTCATCGAGAGCTCCATCAGCAATCTGGCACCAGGAAATACCATCCTGAGCATTACTGGATGCCTGTGTAAGACCACGGATCTGTCTGCGCATTTTCTCACTTATCGCAAGACCAGCTGCATCATCCGCTGCCCTGTTGATTCTGTATCCAGATGACAGTTTCTCAGATGATTTAGCCTGTACTCCGGTAGTGATATTCAGTTGTCTTCTGGAATTCATTCCGCTTATATTATGCTGAACTACCATAGACATTCACCTGGATTCTTAATCCCAGTGGCCATTAACTGTTACTTCTAAGGGTTCTCCGCATGGAGGACATGAAATCTTTGTCTTACCTTCTATTACTTCTTCTGAATCGTATATATCTACTTCAGCACCGCATGGACATTTAGCCTTATATACAATAAACTGTCCATTTTCCTGATTGAGTTTAAATACTGCAACGCCTGATATTCTGCCGCACTTGTCGCATACGCCTATTTCTTTTGAAACGTACCAAAAATTTCTAGGGTACTGCTCAATAGCGGCTTTTATCTTATCCTGCGTAGGTTTGTCAAACAGGGTCAGGACTGTATCGAGACTGTTAAAAGTAAGGCCTGCACCTACGCCAAGGTTTACTTCATATCCACATTTTTCGCATTTAAGACTAATAAGTTGTCCCATTTGTTTTCTCCCACGGGGTGAAGCAAACATAGTTCACCTCTATCATTCTGTTTATCGGTCAATTAGAGTATTTACTTTAACTTTTAAACAAAAAAACACCTGGCCTTACAGACCAGGTGCCAAACTAAAGATCAAATTACATCATACCGCCCATTCCTGCGCCGCCTGCTGGCATTGGAGGAACTGGCTCTTTAACTGTTGCTACAGCAGCCTCTGTTGTAAGGAAGCTTGATGCAACAGATGTAGCGTTCTGAAGAGCTGAACGTGTAACCTTGGCAGGATCGATGATACCATCCTTAACCATGTCTACATACTCTTCTGTATATGCGTTGAAGCCGATACCCTTCTTGGACTCCTTAACCTTGTTAACGATTACAGAGCCATCAAGACCTGCATTGTTAGCGATGTGGAAAAGAGGAGCCTCAAGAGCCTTAAGAACTACCTTAGCACCTGTCTTCTCATCACCATCAAGTGAATCAGCAAGCTTAGCAACTTCCTTGGAAGCGTGGATATATGCACTACCACCACCGAAGATGATACCCTCTTCTACAGCAGCTCTTGTTGCGTTAAGAGCATCTTCCATTCTGTACTTAGCTTCCTTCATCTCTGTCTCTGTAGCAGCACCAACTCTGATAACTGCAACACCGCCAGCGAGCTTAGCAAGTCTCTCCTGAAGCTTTTCTTTATCGAAATCAGATGTTGTATCCTCAATCTGCTTCTTGATCTGAGCTACTCTAGCCTTGATTTCGTCCTTGTTTCCAAGGCCGTCAACGATTGTTGTCTTCTCCTTCTCAACCTTGATGCTCTTAGCTCTTCCAAGGTCATCCATTGTTGTATCCTTGAGCTCAAGACCAAGATCAGAAGAAATAACCTTACCACCTGTAAGGATAGCGATATCCTCAAGCATAGCCTTTCTACGATCACCATAGCCAGGAGCCTTAACAGCTACTACGTTGAATGTTCCACGAAGCTTGTTAACGATAAGTGTTGTAAGAGCCTCGCCCTCAACGTCCTCAGCGATGATAAGAAGCTTAGAACCTGTCTTAACGATCTGCTCAAGAAGTGGAAGGATATCCTGAATGTTTGAAATCTTCTTGTCTGTGATGAGGATGAATGGATCTTCAAGTGTAGCTTCCATCTTGTCCATATCTGTAGCCATGTAAGCTGAGATATATCCTCTATCGAACTGCATACCTTCTACAAGGTCAAGCTCTGTCTGCATTGTCTTGGACTCTTCGATTGTGATAACGCCATCGTTGGAAACTTTCTCCATAGCGTCAGCGATCATCTGTCCAACCTCATCATCACCTGATGAAACTGCAGCAACTCTCATGATCTGCTCTTTGCCCTTAACCTTTGTAGCCATGCTGCTGATAGCCTCTACAGCCTTATCTGTAGCCTTCTTCATACCCTTTCTGAGTACGATTGGGTTGGCACCTGCTGCAAGGTTCTTAACACCTTCATTGATCAGAGCCTGTGCAAGAACTGTAGCTGTTGTTGTACCATCACCTGCTACGTCGTTAGTCTTTGTAGCTACTTCCTTAACAAGCTGAGCGCCCATGTTCTCATAAGCATCCTCAAGCTCGATCTCTTTAGCGATTGTAACACCGTCGTTTGTGATTGTAGGTGCACCGTAAGATTTATCAAGAACTACGTTTCTTCCCTTAGGTCCGATTGTTACTCTTACTGTATCTGCAAGCTTATTAACGCCTTCTACCATAGCTGTGCGGGCGTCAGCGCCGTACTTAATTGTCTTTGCCATTTTCGTTTCCTCCGAATTAATTCATATAATATACGAGTGATATACGGATTGCTCCGTTTCACTCTCGCAATCCTACATACATTCGGAATCCGCATTATCATGCTCCTTCCTCATGTATGTTCGCATCCCGAGGTCAATTGATCATATGTGCAAGCACATGATCAATTGACTTCTGTCTGCTATATCACTCACTTAATGATTGCAAGAATGTCGTTCTGCTTAACGATGATGAATGTCTCGTCATCAAGCTTAACTTCTGTTCCAGCATATTTGGAATAGATGACATTGTCACCCTTCTTAACCTGCATCTTAACTTCCTTGCCGTCTACTACTCCGCCAGGACCTACAGCGATAACTTCAGCCTGCTGTGGCTTCTCCTTCTCTGCTCCAGGAAGAACGATTCCTGATTTTGTAGTCTCTTCAGCCTCAAGAGCCTTCAGTACAACTCTGTCTGCAAGTGGTTCTAACTTCATAATAAAGCCTCCTTTATATGTTAAATACTTTGCTTTTTAATTTTTGTTAGCACTCATTATTATTGAGTGCTAATCTCTAAGAACATATATTAGTTGTTTATGGTTACACATGCAACCTCTATCGCATCGATATATCTTAGCATATCTCTTTTAATCTCTATATTACTCTATTATTCTCATATTTTCTACAATACATATAAAAAGAGCTTTACAAAGCCCATTTTAACTGACTTTGTAAAGCTCATTGGATGCAAAAATATCACTTAAGATCATACTCAAGACGCACTGTTATAGAAGCTGTCTTGTATCTGGCGCTTGTATCAAAGGCTCCATCATATGTATAGCTGCTTGTTCCGGTATTTCTGGCTGTAATCTGGAATACTCCAAGACTTGAGTTCTTGAGTTTACCAAGACCTGCTCCTGAATTCTTGGCGATTATGTCTATTCTGTCCTTGGCATTTATTGAAGCCTTATCGATAAGATCGAGCTTGAGTGCATCAAGATCAGAATAATAGTACTCTGGTGAATTGGAAGTAAGCTCTACTCCTTTATCAAGAAGACTTGAAATGTCTCTGGATATCTTTTCAACCACATCAAGGTTGTATGAAGATACTGTAACACTCTGTGTGAGCTGATAGCCATCTGCTTCAGAGCCAATGTAATTACCATTATTATCATAATTGTCACGATAAGTTCTTCTGATATCCACAGAGTCAAAAATGATCTCCGCTTCCTGAACACCATTACTTGTGAGGTACTCTTTAACTACATTTGCATCCTTTTTGATCTTGTTGTAGGCCTCCTGCGATGTAAAGGCTGTAGATGAAAAAGAGCCTCTCCAGATGATAATATCTGATTCAAAATCAACACTGGCACTACCTGTTGCGGAAATGACATGAGAACTCTCAGATCTAAAGTGTGAAAGTCCAAAGGCTAAAAGAGCGCAGCTGCTAACTACACACAGGCCAATTATAAGCGCATTAACCCAACTATTTTTCTTTTGTTCCATACTCTTCCCTCCTGAAATGCTAAGAAACTTCATAACTATACTAATATTATACGGACCGCCCAGTAATAATACAATTTTAATCACTTTTTAATTGCCACTTAATTGCATTTATGGTCCCTTCGAATAATAATAATCGTAAGATACTATAGTTATTTTGTCAGAAAAAGGACTTTCTGACGTTTGCAACTTGAGCAAACGCTATACTCAAGGAGGTGAATACATGAGCACTAATTTCTTTTCAAGTTTATCTGGAAATTTTGATTATATGTCCAGCATGAATAGTCTTCTTGGCGACTATGCCAGCATCAAAAATGGCTCTTATGGTTCCCTGATGAAATCATATGTCAATAAAGTTGGTAACAAGGCAGCTCTGAATGCATACAGAGAGACTGGCTCTACAACTTCTGTGGCTGATACAGCCAGCTCTACCAGTACATCATCAAGTACATCAACAGCAAAGACATCCACAGCCAAATCTAGTTTCCTTGACAGCCACCTTGGCAGCGTAAGCAGTTCAGGACATGTTGAGAAATCAGCAACTCTTCAGAAGCTTAAAGAAACAGCAACCCAGTATGATAAGGATGCAAATAAGACTACAGTAGCAAATACACCAACAGAGTATGACACAACTATCTAAAGTTCATATTCAGTTGGAATAAATAGCGCACTCAAAAAGGAAGTAACCACATTCAGCTGGTTACTTCCTTTATTTTATTCTTCGCTATGCGGAATCTCTTTTCCATGCAGATCAATATAGTTTTCTTTAAGAGCTATCGCCCAGTATTTCTCAGGAATATTGGGCCATTTTACTGTTCCTCTCTCCTGCTCACAAAGCCTCATGGCACGCAAAAGAACTGTCTGATTAAGGTCTACTCCGGTTCTGATGGTATGCATGGAAACCGCCGCCCAGGCAGGTGCATATCTGCTGACATCTGAGGACTTAAAATCTCTTATGATCTCTTTTCTGTTATAGTCCAGCTGAATATATTCTTCTTCCCAGCCTTTGGCACTACCATGTAATATGCAGAACTGAGTCTTACCATCATAGTACCATGGGATTCCGATGGATCCAGGATTGATTGCCTTGTTTCCGCGGTATACATAAGTTCCCTGAATATGCGTATGCCCGTGTACCAGGCAATTGCCCTTAAGATGGGTTAATACCTTTTTGGTATTACGCTTTTCCTTATACAGGAGCTCTGAAGTATTGGATGGAGATCCATGACAATACTCAAAGGATGGAAAGCCCTTCATCTCAAATACGCCGTAGTTAGGTAGAGATTCAAAAAACTTAAAGTCTTTATCAGAAAGATTCTCGTAGGTATAAAGAAGCGCTCCTGAAGCCGACCCTTTACGCCAGTTCCCTGCGCCGCTATTACGGTAGTTTAAAAGATATTCTTCCCTGTTGCCTCTGATGATATATGTATTAAAGTACTGTTTGAGAACATATATCTTTTCCATGGTCTTCTGAGGGCTCGGGCAGTCAGTGACATAGTCACCAAGGAGCATAAAGTTCGTAATGCCCTTGCCAACTGCATAGTCTATACACGCCTGCAAAGCGCTATAGTTACCATGAATATCACTAAAAACTGCTATATCCATATAATCCCCTGTCAGCCAAATACTGCATTGGTACTTGTTTCATCAAACTGCTTGGTAAAGAGCTCGTAGTAATAACCTCTCTGATCCATGAGCTGCTGGTGAGTACCTCTTTCTATAATTTTACCATCATTAACCACAAGAATGATATCTGCATCAACAATAGTTGATAATCTGTGTGCAATTACAAAAGAGGTTCTGCCCTTGGTAACTGTCACGATAGCGTCCTGAATAGCCTTCTCTGTAACTGTATCTATAGAAGCTGTGGCCTCATCAAGGACCAAAATCCTTGGATCAGCAAGAAGTGCTCTGGCAAAAGAAAGAAGCTGCTTCTCACCAGTTGAGAGCATTCCACCATCCTCTCCTACGTCGCTGTCAAGTCCCTTGTCCATACGCCTTACAATATCATCTGCCGATACCAGCTCAAGTGCTTTCCAGATTTCTTCCTCTGTAGCATCAGGATTACCATATCTAAGGTTATCTCGTACTGAACCAGAGAAAAGATGTGGTGTCTGGAGAACATATCCGATGTTGGAGTGAAGCCATAGCTGTGACCTCTCTGCTGCATCTCTACCATCGATGAGAACCTGACCACTTGTAGGTTTAAAGAATCTGCACACAAGGTTAACAAGTGTAGATTTACCAGCACCTGTCTCACCAACAATCGCTACATTGGTACCCTGGGGAACCTTGAGGTTAAAGTTTGTAAGAACATATTCATCTCCATCAGGATATTTGAAGGTTACATCCTTAAACTCAACATCACCGTGAAGTGGCTCCCAATTCTCTTTTTTAGGATTGAAGGTATCTCCGTATTTCTCGATAACCTCAGGAGAATCAGATACATCTGACTCTGTCTCAAGAAGCCTTGTAAGTCTCTCAACATTAACCTGAACGGCAATGAGCTCAGAAAGAGTGATGATAATGTTCTGAATAGGCTCCATCATGCTAAGGGCATAGGACAGGAAAACAGAAAGTGTTCCTATCTGTATAACGCCGTCCAAAGTAATGATTCCACCTCGCCACAATACAAGTGCCAGCGCCAGGGAAGACATCATGGTAATTGCAGATGTGAAAAAGGCTGAATAATGAGTAGCATGCACCGAGGTTGCTCTCATCTTCTCAGTATCTTCTTCAAAGTCTCTCTGAATCTTATCCTCTACAACCAGAGTCTTTATTGCTCTGGCTCCGGTAATACCTTCATTGAAGTTACTGGTTATAGTTGAATTGATCTCTCTGATCTTACGATTCAGCACTATAAGCTTACTCTGGAAATACATTACAAGTACCACTGCAATAGGCACCAGAACTATTACAAAAAGAGCCAGTCTGAAGTTGAGGATCATCATCAGAACAAGTTCAAAAATAACGAACGCTCCCTGCCATATAATATCCATCATACGCCAAGACACCATCATACCGATTTTGCCGGTATCACTCATTACTCTGGCATGGATATAGCCTACATTGTTCTGATTAAAGTAGGCAAAGGACAAGGTCTGTAAGTGGCTGAATGCCGCATTACGAAGATCTCTGTCCACAGACAGTTCTACCTGTCCGCAGAGATAACAACATATGAAATTATCAACAACCTGAAGAACCAGAACTGCAACATAAAGTATTATGAATACCGACAGGCCTTCAAGAGTTTTTTTGCCAACAAAATTATCAATGGCATACTGATTAAAAATTGGAAATAACGAATCCGCAAGCGAGCTCAGAACTCCCAAGAAGATCATAAAAATAATCTTGGGAATGTACTGCTTGATATACGGATACAATCTAGGTATTCCAAATAGTTTTAGTTTAATATTAGTATTCTCGTTCATGTTCCCTGCATCTGAATATCATAAATCTTCTTGTAAATGCCGCCCTTTTCAAGTAACTGTTCATGAGTTCCCTGCTCAGCAATCCTGCCGTGGTCCAGAACAATTATGTTGTCGGCGTTCATCAGTGTCATAATCCTGTGCGAAATAAGAACTACTGTGGAATCTGAAGTATTCTCAGAAAGCGCATGTCTTATCTTGGCATCAGTCTGCGTATCTACAGCAGAAAGTGAGTCATCAAAAACCATCACCGGAGGCTTGGAAACAAGCATCTGTGCAATAGCAGTTCGCTGTTTCTGTCCACCCGAGAGTGTTACACCACGCTCACCAACATAGGTCTCATATCCCTTGGAAAAATCTTCTATAGTCTCATCAAGAGCTGCTATTCTGGCAGCTGCACGAATCTCTGCAAAATCAGTTTTCTTCTGAGTTATACCAATGTTCTCAGATAAGGTTCTGCTAAAAAGGAATGGCTCCTGAAGTACAAAGCCAATATTCTGACGAAGCCATGACGCCTTGATATCTGTAATATCAGTATCTCCAACGAGAATTCTTCCGCAGCCTTCCTTAAGCCCATAGAGTCTGTCCATAAGGTACATAAGTGTGGACTTGCCTGAGCCAGTTCCACCAAGAATGCCGAAAGTTGTCCCTGCCTTGATGGTAAAAGATACATCTTTTAGAACTTCTCCTCCGCCGTTCTCATAAGCGTAGGATACATGGTCAAAGGTGATATCCTGATTAAGTGATGGAGTGACAGCTCCCTCTTTATCATGCTCAGTCTCTGAGTTCATGATATAGGCTATACGCTCTATTGATACTCCGGCTTTACTCATATCTGAGATGATTCTGCCAAGAGCTCTTACAGGCCAAACCAGCATGGAATTATATGATACAAAAGCAATATACTCACCAACTGTAATAGTATCCTGAACGCAATAAACTGCACCCAGAACCGTAATCAGCATAACCTGAAGACCTGAAATAAGGTCATTGGAAGACCAGAAGGCTGCCAGCGTTCTCATAAGGTTGATCCACAGCTGGGTATATTCTGCGTTCTGTTTAACGAACCTGTCTTTTTCATATTTTTCACGGCCAAAGGCTCGTACAACCCTCACACCTGTCAGATTCTCCTGAGCAGTTGCAGATAGTCTTCCCTCTTCGCTGTCAGCTCTTTCAAACTCGGTTCTGATACGCTTATGGAAAAAGCCTGAATATATGACAATTATAGGAATGAACACAGCTGATACAATTGACATAGGTATGCTGATGCCAATCATAAAATACATGGCTACAATTATCCTGATCGCAATTCTGAAAAGAGACAGCATCTGCTCAGAAATGAACATCTTGATAGTATCTACATCAGAAGTACATCTCTGAATGATATCTCCTGTGTGATTCTCTCCATGCCAGGTAAATGGCAGGTGCATAATATGCTCAAAAAGCTTATCTCTCATTCTCTGGATAAGCTTCTCAGCACCCTGCGCATTACACAGCCTGAAGAGATACCTGAAGGTAGCAGTTAAAAGAGCTACCACAGCCACCACAAGAGCAATGTAATACAGATGGCCTCTAAGGAACTCTCTTCCTCCAAGGCCATCCATTATTCTTTTCAGATAGACAGGAACACTGTTCGACTCTGCATCTGAGATACAGAAGTCGACAGTGTACTGTATGATTTTTGGATTGATAAGATCAAAAAATGTAACCAGAACAGAAAAGATAATACTTAAAAAGAAAAATCTCTTGCTTCCCTCAAGGAAGTATAAAACCAAATCTGAATTAGATTTGAATCTTTTGTTATTATTTGATGACATATTATAATCCCTATTATTCTGCATTATTAGTGGCAGGGATTATCAAAATGTTATTTAACCACTTCCTTGATAGACTGCGCAAGACCAGCAATTCCCTGAATATTTGAAGGAACAATGATCTTAGTAGCCTGTCCATCAGAAGCCTTCTCAAATGCCTCAAGGCTCTTGAGAGTAAGTACTGACTCATCAGCACCAGCCTCTTTTAACATCTTGATACCCTCAGCATTAGCCCTCTGAACGCTCTTAATAGCTTCAGCCTGACCTTCTGCTTCTCTTATTCTCTTCTCTCTCTCAGCTTCAGCTCTAAGGATTGTAGCCTGCTTATCAGCTTCAGCCTGAAGAATCTTACTCTGCTTCTCACCTTCTGCAACAGTGATCTGTGACTGCTTCTCACCTTCTGCGAAAAGGATCTTCTCTCTCTTCTCACGCTCAGCCTTCATCTGCTTCTCCATGGCATCTCTGATCTGCTCTGGAGGATTGATGTTCTTGAGCTCGACTCTTGTGATCTTGATACCCCAAGGATCAGTTGCAATATCAAGCGCATCCTGCATCTGTGCATTGATCTGATCACGTGATGTAAGTGTCTCATCAAGAGTAAGTGAACCGATTACGTTACGAAGTGTTGTAGCTGTAAGGTTCTCAATAGCTCCGATAGGATTTCTAACACCATAAGCATAAGCCATAGGATCAGAAATTCTGAAGAATACGATTGAATCGATCTGCATAGTAACGTTATCCTGTGTGATAACAGGCTGAGGTGGGAAATCACAATACTGCTCCTTGAGATCAACCTGTCTAGCCACTCTGTCGATAAATGGAACCTTGATATGAAGACCTACATCCCAGGTCTCCTTGTATGCGCCAAGTCTCTCTACTACATATGAGTGAGCCTGTGGCACGATCTTAATATTTGCTGCAAATAAAATCAAAATAAGAATAATAAGAGCTAGTAAAACATAAATAGACATAACTTAAACCTCCCTTTCAACAATAAGCTTTGCTCCCTGAACGCGAACCACTCTAACCTCTGCTCCAGCCTCAATTACAACCTCATCAATACTGGAAGCTGCAAGCCATGTAGAACCATCCATATCAACTTTGCCAGTTCCCTTGATATTGTCAATTTCCACTTTGACAATCAGTTTCCTACCGACAAGAGCATCAATATTGGTCTTCTTAATGTGGTTATTAAAGTGCGCTGCTGCAATAGGCCGCACAGTTAAAAGAATAACCGTGGATACTATCACAAATGTAAAAAGCTGTACCCAGATATTTCCACCAAGAAGTGACACTATAATAGTCACAGCTGCGCCGATGGCAAACCAGATAGTTATAAGTCCCATAGTGGAAAGCTCAATGACCGCAAGAACTACAGTCAGAAGCAGCCAGAATACTGCATATGAAACATTTGTCATCCCCATACCTCCTCTCTTAATGCTGCGATGCAGCTAGGATTATTATACTTCATTATCCTCTGGCAAGGAAGTACATATTTCCCGATGTAATCTGATATTTTCAGCATTTTTAATAACTATTTAATAATTCGCAGAACACATGTAAATGTTTTTTAGTTAACAATGTGTTATTATATAATGGTAGAATTGTAATCGTTATGTCGTATTTATTATATAAATAACTGGAGGCTGAAATGTCAGGTATCGATTATTCAACTCTCAAGAGTATAGTAAATCTTTGCGATATGCCCTGCGCTATCATGTCAGTAGAGAAAAAGGCAGATGGCACCTGTGGTGAGATTCGTATGGCCGCAACCAACAGTAAATTCAGCATGACTGGTGAAGATGTTGAGGGGCTGACCTATGATGCCAAGCTTCCCAAGGATCCAAAATTTGAAGATATTCTCTTCAAAGCGGCTTGGGAAAACGAGCATTATCATGCATATATCGATACTTCAAGACTCTATGGATACTGGACTGAAGATATTATCATCCCAATGAACAACGGCGGCGATGATAAGATTGGTTACTGCCAGTTTATGTATAACCTGAGTAAAGAAATGGAATCAGGCAAATATTCTATGATTTCACCTGATATAGCAAGCTTTGTTATCAGAACCTGCATTAATCTTCGTAAGGACGACGATTTCTATGCAACAATGGCAACTGTAACCAAAGATATCCGAGAGTTCACAGATTCTTTTGCTGCATCTATTATGACTGTTTCAAAGGACATGTACCAGTTTGAGGTTGTAAGTGAAAGCGTCAGAAATAACCTCAAAAACCTTCATGATGTATTTGCTGATATTCCTTATGAAGTTGTTGAATCCTGGGAAGAGCTCATTTCTGAGACAGACTGCATCATAATCCGCAATGAACAGGATATGAAGGATTTCGAATCCAAGGCACCAGAATGGGTTCAGACTCTTAGAGATAATGACGTAAGGAGTCTTATCCTTGCTCCTTTCATTCATCAGAACATGATCATCGGATACCTTTACATAACGAATTTTGACGTTTCTCATCTTTCCAGATTAAAAGACACAATAGAAATGGTATCCTTCTTCCTTGCTTCTGAAGTTGCTCACCATATCTTCATAGACAAGCTCAAAACTCTCAGTTCGCTGGATATCAGAACCGGTGTACAGAACAGAAATGCCATGAACAGTAAGGTTGATGAACTTGCATTGGAACTTCGTATCAGTAAGACTCCATTCAGTGTAGCTTTCTGTAACCTGAACACTCTTCGTACAGTCAATATCCAGCAGGGCCACGATGCAGGAAATAACCTTCTTAGCGATGCCGGCAGGATCCTAAGAGATGTATTCAAGGATGATTTCATCTTCAGATCATCCGGTGATGAATTTGCCATCATCTCAACCAACAGCTCCAAGGACGGCTTTGATGCCAAGATAAAAGAGCTGAAGGAAAAAGCCAACGATCCAGAATGGGTTTACTTCACAGTTGGATACTACACTGACATGACGGAAGGAAACCTTCACGCTGCCATGAGATTTGCAAACGAATATGAGCAGGAGTTCAAGGAAGACTTCTACTACAACAATCCTGACATGCTCAAATAATTATATGAATTTTCCCACTAAAAAAGGTGCCATCGTAAACGATGACACCTTTTATTATTGTTCAAATAATTAGAACTTACCAGCCTTAGCAGCCTCTTCGATTGATACAGCAGTTGAAACTGTCATACCAACCATAGGGTTGTTACCAGCGCCGATAAGACCCATCATCTCAACGTGAGCAGGAACTGATGAAGAACCAGCAAACTGAGCATCTGAGTGCATACGTCCCATAGTATCTGTCATACCATAAGAAGCTGGGCCTGCAGCCATGTTATCTGGGTGAAGTGTACGTCCTGTACCGCCACCTGAAGCAACTGAGAAGTACTTCTTACCAGCCTCAACACGCTCCTTCTTGTATGTACCTGCAACTGGGTGCTGGAATCTTGTAGGGTTAGTTGAGTTACCTGTGATAGATACATCAACATTCTCCTTCCACATGATAGCAACACCTTCCTGTACGTCGTTAGCGCCGTAGCAGTTAACCTTAGCACGAGGTGAATTAGCATCCTTAGAGTAGCACTTTCTGAATACTTCCTTAACCTCACCTGTGTAGTAATCGTACTCTGTCTCAACATATGTGAAACCGTTGATACGAGAAATGATCTGAGCAGCATCCTTACCAAGACCGTTAAGGATAACTCTAAGAGGTTTCTGACGAACCTTGTTAGCCTTCTCTGCGATACCGATAGCACCCTCAGCAGCTGCGAATGACTCGTGACCAGCAAGGAATGCGAAGCACTCTGTATCCTCTTCAAGAAGCATCTTACCAAGGTTACCATGTCCAAGACCTACCTTACGACGATCAGCAACTGATCCAGGGATACAGAAAGCCTGAAGTCCGATACCGATTGCAGCAGCTGCATCAGCAGCCTTGCGGCAGTTCTTCTTAATTGCGATAGCAGCACCTACAGTGTAAGCCCACTTAGCATTTTCAAAACAGATTGGCTGAATGCCCTCGATGAGCTTGTATACATCGATACCAGCATTCATGCAAATATCTCTACATTCTTCGATTGAAGAGATTCCATACTCCTTAAGGCAAGCCAGGATCTGGGGCTCTCTTCTTTCATATGATTCAAATAAAGCCATTTTAATTTCCTCCTTCTTACCTATTACTCGTGTCTAGGATCGATGCATCTAGCTGCATCTGCAACACGTCCATACTGTCCCTTAGCCTTCTCAAGAGCTGTGTTAGCATCATCACCAGCCTTGATGAAGTCCATCATCTTACCAAAGTTAACGTATTTATATCCGATGATCTCATCATTCTCATCAAGAGCAACATCTGTGATGTAACCATCTGTAAGCTCGAGGTAACGAGGTCCCTTCTCAAGTGTACCGTATGTTGTACCAACCATTGAACGGTTACCCTTACCAAGATCCTCAAGACCAGCGCCGATCTGAAGTCCATCCTCAGAGAATGCAGACTGTGTACGTCCATAAACGATCTGAAGGAAGAGCTCTCTCATAGCTGTGTTGATAGCATCACAAACAAGGTCTGTGTTAAGAGCTTCGAGAACTGTAAGTCCTGGAAGAATCTCAGCTGCCATAGCTGCTGAATGTGTCATACCAGAGCATCCGATAGTCTCAACGAGTGCCTCCTGAATGATACCTTCCTTAACGTTAAGTGAAAGCTTACAGCAACCCTGCTGAGGAGCACACCAGCCAATACCATGTGTATAGCCTGAAATGTCCTTAATTTCTTTTGACTTTACCCATTTAGCCTCTTCAGGAATGGGAGCAGCGCCATGATGTACCCCTTGTGTTACGGGACACATATTTTTTACCTCTGTTGAGTAAATCATGTGAAAAATCTCCTTTCGTATTGTAAAGTAACTTTCATTACTTACTACCTATTAGATGACCGCATGCCTTATGATATGCCACATGCAATCAAAGATGGCTCTTACATGTCAGTTTATATGCCGACCGTAGAACACCATTTTTATTTTTGCACAAATTCTCTAGTTTTTCAATGGTTTTTGATATTTTTTTAACATCCCATTTTCAGCATATTTTTTTCCAATAAATAGCATGGCTACGGGACAGAAAACAAGGAGTGCAATCCTTTAGATCGCACTCCCTGGCATAGTTTATAGATATTTAATATTAGTTCTTAACGATCATCTTACCACCACGCTTAGATACAACGTCGAAGATAACAGCTGCAAGAAGAACGACACCCTTTACAACCTTCTGCATGTTGGCATCAACACCCATAAGAGACATACCAAGGTTGATAACACCCATAAGAACCGCACCAACGATAACCCCCGGAACTGTACCGATTCCACCGTAAGCAGATGCTCCACCGATGAAACACGAACCGATAGCATCCATCTCGTAGTTCTGACCATATGTTGGCTGAGCTGATGTAAGTCTTGCTATTGTAACCATTCCTGCAAGTGCTGCAAGGAATCCCATGTTTGTGTAAGCAAGGAAGTATACCTTGTTTGTATCGATACCAGAAAGCTTTGTAGCCTTCTCATTACCACCTACTGCGTAGAAATAACGACCAGTTGTTGTATTGCTTGTAATGTAACCATAGATGATTACTACGATGAGTACCCAGATAAGAACTGTAGGAATACCCTTATGCTGAGCAAGCTTATAAGCAAAAGCAAGAAGTGCTGCAGCAATGAGGATCATTTTACCAAGAAATGCCCATAATGGTTCTACATCATAGTGGCTGTCCACTTTCTTTTTACGGCTGAATAAGCTAAGTGAAACAATGGCAACTGCTCCAAGGATTCCACCAAAGAGACATGTAAGGTTAAGGCTTCCATTTCCAAAGAAGTCAGGAATATAACAATCTGCACCGCCACCAAAGAGGTTAACAAATGATGTCTTATCCTTGATTGATACTGTAAGACCGCCGAGTACTACATTTGAAAGACCTCTGAAAGCAAGCATTCCAGCCAGTGTTACGATGAAAGGTGGAATTCTTACGAATGCGATCCAGAAGCCCTGGAAAGCACCAATTGCTGTTCCGATAAGAACCATAGAGAGGATTGAAAGCCACACAGGAACATTTAGGTTAACCATGAGTGTCGCACCAACCGCACCTACGAAACAAACAACTGATCCAACTGAAAGATCGATGTTACCACCAGTTAAGATACAGAGCAGCATACCTGTTGCCAGGATAAATACATATGCATTCTGCGAAATCAGGTTACTTACATTCATTGGCAGAAGGATTGCTCCACCTGTCTGCCATGAGAAGAATCCCAATACTATGAGAAGCACTATGATCATAGTGTTCTTTTTCAAAAATCCAAATACTTTGTCCTTATTCATGTTTCTCCTCCTTAACATCGGCAGATCTTAAGATGCAAGCCATAATCTTCTCCTGTGTTGCATCCTTGGCATCCATTTCCCCTACCATCTTGCCTTCGTTCATAACATATATTCTGTCGCACATTCCCAGGATCTCTGGCATTTCAGATGAAATCATGATAACGGCTTTTCCCTCTGCTACCAGCTGGTTAATAATGCAGTAAATCTCATACTTGGCACCGACGTCGATACCTCTTGTGGGCTCATCCAGTATAAGAATATCCGGATTAGCAAACATCCACTTTGCAAGAAGAACCTTCTGCTGATTACCACCACTAAGGTTTCCAACATTCTGTTCTACTGTAGGACACTTGGTTTTAAGCTTTTCCTTATACTCTACCGCTACTGAATACTCCTTGTGCTTATCAATTACACTCCTGTTGCTGACATCATCAAGATTAGCAAGAGTTGTATTTATCTTGATAGGATTTGAAAGAATAAGTCCATTTCCTTTTCTGTCCTCAGTAACGTATGCAAGTCCATGTTTGATGGCTGTATTTACGTTCTTAAGGTCAACAGGTTCCCCATTTATAAGGATCTGTCCAGAAATATTTTCTCCATAGCTCTTTCCAAAGATACTCATTGCAAGCTCTGTTCTGCCTGCTCCCATAAGTCCTGAAATACCAAGAACTTCACCTTTTCTTACATTGATATTTACGTTATCAACAACTTTTCTATCTTTGTGAAGAGGATGATATACATTCCAGTCCTTAACTTCCAGCATAACATCGCCGATATGAGGTTCTCTCTTAGGGAATCGATCTGAAATTTCTCGACCAACCATACCCTTGATGATGCGGCTCTCAGAGAAATCATCTACGCCCTTAGTAAGAGTTTCTATAGTAGAACCATCTCTTATTACCGTGATCTTATCCGCAACGTAGGATACCTCGTTGAGCTTATGAGAAATAATAATAGATGTAAGATTTCTTTCTGCTTTAAGTCTAAGGAGCAGATCCAAAAGAGCTTTAGAATCTGTCTCATTAAGTGATGATGTAGGCTCATCCAGGATAAGAAGCTTGGCATCCTTTGAAAGAGCCTTAGCTATTTCAACAAGCTGCTGCTTACCAACACCAAGATCTTTGATAAGCGCCTGTGTGCTTTCATGAAGACCTACTATATCCAAGAACTTTCTAGCAAGTTCGTTAGTTTCATTCCAATTAATTCTAAACTTTGTTCCTCTCTCATTTCCAAGGAACATATTCTCCGCAATTGTCATATACGGAATAAGAGCCAGCTCCTGATGAATGATAACAATACCCTTTTCTTCACTATCCTTGATAGCATTGAACTGGCATACTTTTGAATCATATATAATGTCGCCTTCGTATGAACCAAATGGATATACTCCACTTAGTACATTCATGAGTGTAGACTTACCAGCGCCGTTCTCTCCAACCAGCGCATGAATTTCACCTTCTGCCACTTGCAAATTTACATTGTCAAGTGCCTTAACCCCAGGAAAGGTCTTGGTGATATTCTTCATTTCCAATAATATCTTTTCCACCTTTGCCCCTCCTCCTTTCTTTCAAAGTAAAGGCGGGCTTTTTAGTTCCCGCCTTATATTTCTTGAGTTCTATACGGATTGCTCCGCTTCGCTTTCGCAATCCTACATACATTCGGAATCCGCTAATTTGCAAGCAAATTGCTACTTCCTCATGTATGTTCGCATCCCGAGGTCAAAATGTCATTTGTGCAAGCACATGACATTTCGACTTCTGTCTGCTATATCACTCACTTCAGCTGATCCTCTGTGTAGTAACCAGAATCAATAAGGAGTGTCTTGTAGTTGTTAACATCAGCGAATACAGGCTCGCAAAGGTATGAAGGAATAACGCCTGTGCCGTTGTCATATGTTGATGTATCGTTTACAGGAGCCTCTGTTCCCTTCATGATAGCGTCAACCATCTCAACTGTCTTAGCTGCAAGATCACGAGTATCCTTGAAGATAGACATTGACTGCTTGCCAGCGATCATGTTCTTAACGTTTGCGATATCGCAGTCCTGACCTGTGATGATTGGCCAGTCGCCTGTGTAGTTAGCTTCAAGAGAGTTTGTAACACCAAGTGCTGTTGAGTCGTTTGAGCAAAGAACTGCATCAAGCTTTGTTCCATCAGCATAGTTAGCAGAAATAATAGCATCCATTCTTGACTGAGCATTCTCTGTTGACCAGTTAGCTGTAGCAACGTTATCGAAGTCAACCTGACCAGACTTAACTACGAGCTTACCATTGTCGATGTATGGCTTAAGGACATCGATAGCACCACCATAGAAGAATCTAGCGTTGTTGTCACCAGGGTCACCTGTGAAGATCTCAAGGTTGAAAGGACCAGCTGCGTTGTCGAGATCAAGCTGCTGCTTGATGTATTCGCCCTGCTTTGTTCCAACCATGTAGTTATCGAATGTTGCATAGTAAGAAACAGCGTCTGAATTCATGATAAGACGGTCATAAGCAATAACCTTAATTCCAGCTTCCTTAGCCTGTGCAAGAACTGTTCCAAGTGAATCACCATCGATAGAAGCAATTACGAGAACCTTCGCTCCTGAACTGATCATGTTCTCAATCTGAGAAACCTGAGTAGCAATATCATTAGAAGCATACTGAAGGTCTACATCATAGCCAGCTGCCTTGAGCTGTTTCTCCATGTTAGCTCCGTCCTGATTCCATCTCTGAAGATCCTTTGTAGGCATAGCAACACCGACTTTACCATTTCCGCCGCCTGAGCTAGCAGGAGCTCCACTACCGCATCCAACAAGAAGTGATGCTGCCATAGCAGCAGCGAGCATTACACTAAATAACTTTTTCTTCATTTCTTTTCCTCCGTCTAGATTTACTATATGTTTATAGTTTTTTTATAGTTCAGCATCGCTCATGCCTCCCTACAGTTAACACCTTATCATAAAAAAACAAGCACTAACTTGCGATGTTAAGCAAATTTTTATGGTTGGTTAATAATAAAAAACAGTAGTGCTAGCATTATTTTGCTAGTACTACTGCTTTGAGACAATTTTGTGCTATAACGATTAAGATTCTGTAAATTTACGATGACTATTTTTGATAATCATTTCCCAGGAACATTGAGATATACATCTTCCTCCAAATGGAAGCCGCTCTTAATTATCACCTCATCCATATTGTCAGCACTGACGCTTACTGTTTCTATCTTGAGATATGGAACAATCTTCTTGCCATCATCATATTCATCAATGTCATCTACAGGAAGCTCTTCTCCACTTACCATGGCAACTGCTGCCTCTGCTGCCGTTCTGGCCAGCTTCTCAATAGGCTTATACACCGTCATGAGCTGTGTTCCTTCTACTATCCTCTGACACGCCTCAAGATCTGCATCCTGTCCCGAAACAAGCTTTTTACCTGCAAGTCTCTTTTCTGAAAGAGCATATACCACTCTGCTGGCAAGATCATCATTGCCACACATTATGGCATCAGCTTCTTCTATGAGTTCTGTATTGCTATATACATAATCGCCTGCTGCCTCTGCCTTCCAACCGTCTGCATAATATATGTCCAGAACCTCATTGTCATTTTCTTCCATGACTCTTGTAAAACCATCACGAACCATAGGCACGTTGTTGTCCGTAAGAGGGCCACATATCATTACAACCTTGCCGCCCTTAAGTCCACTTTTCACAAATGCCTCTCCCATCATTTCTCCAACCATTTCATTGTCAAAAGAAATATAGAGGTCTGCTCCGGCATTGGTAATTGGTCTGTCATAGGCAATGACCTTTATTCCTTCATCCTGAGCTTTTTTGACTGAATCAACTATCTTTTCCGGGTCGATACTAATAATGACAATAATATCCATACCCTTCTTGATAAAGTATTCTATCTGTTCTTTTTGCTTGAGCGGATCTCCATTAGCATTCTGGACATTGACTTCAGCCCCAAGCTCCTTGGCTGTGGATACAAATACATCCCTATCCCTCTGCCATCTCTCTATAACAAAAGAGTCAAAGCACATACCTATCTGTATTTTGTCAGTTTTTTCTTTATTACTGCTATCAGTCTCCATTGCTGGCGCACTACATCCACTGCATGTACACAAGAATGCTGCAATGAGAAGACTAGTGATAACCCTTAGAATATAAAACCTTCTCTTTCCCATAAACCCTGCCCCGTTTTAGAACCTGTCTTTATACTCAGTTGGTGTAACTCCCACGTTTTTCTTAAAGCTGCGGCTAAAATAGTTAGGATCGGAATAGCCACAGGATACGCATATCTCCTTGATAGAAAGATTAGAATTCTCAAGAAGATTCTTGGCCTTATCTATTCTGATGTTTGTGAGATACTCAATAAAGTTAAGACCACTCTCCTCCTTGAATATCTTACTGAAATAATAAGGGGAGATATTAACTACCTTTGATACGTCATCTAAGGAAATGTCCTTATCAAAATGCGCATCTATATAATCCTTGGCGGTCTTTATTATATTGCCTGACCTCTCCTGTCTCTTACTGATTACATCACTGCAGGCTGTAATTACCTTGGCTATAAACCACTCTTTTATCTGCGAAGGGCTATCAAGTGCCATTATCTCAGGCAGGTAGTTGTTTCTACTGGAATACCTGTAGGTCTGTCCGCCGTTTTGGTATGCGATGTGCTCAGCATAAAGAGAAAACTCAAGTACCTTAAGCCTCATAGACATAAGGTCACCGTCCATAGCTTTTTTACACATCCAGTCAGCATACTGCTCAGCAATCACCCTTGTTTCATTAAGATCGCCTTTGCTGACAGCTTCGAACAGAGGCTTCTCCAGTGCCTTGGGATATCCATCTTCATAGTCACAGTTGATTGTAAGGTCATCCGCATGAGCTACAGAACCAGTAGTTGCTATAAGGGCATTTAGTGCTTCCTTGTAGGAATCGCCCAGCTCCTTAAGAGGCTTAACTCCGCCAATACCTACTCTGAAGCTTATGTCTGTCTTTTTCCTGAGATACCTTGCCATCTCTCTTGCTCTGTCAATCAGCTCTGATCTTGCTGAGAGCTCCATCTGTGGATCCTTTTGCGGAATAAGGACAGCAATCTTGTTGGCCATTACGTTACCAATCTTACAGTTAAAAAAGTTTTTGACACCCTCTCGTATCTCCTGATACTTGCCAGATATCTTGACGGAACTACCAATGGCATTAGTCATATGATTACCCTCCTGGGAGTCTCCACATACTATAGCCATCATATAGCCATAGCTTTCATCGATTCCCAGAATAGTCCTGTAGTTCTCAATATCTTCCTCAAAATGCTCCTGCAAAAGGATGTCATAAATAAGACCGTTTTCGATGATTGGCTCAACAGTCTCAAGCTTCTCCTTAATAAGAAGCTCATTGCTGCGCTTTTCTCTATCAGAATCAATCTGCTCCATGGCCTTTTTAAGTACGCTGACAACCTTGGTCTTATCCATGGGCTTGGTGATATACTCAAGAACGCCAAGCTTAATAGCTTCCTTGGCATAGTCAAATTTGTCATATGCAGACATTACGATAAATACAGTGTTACTACTAAACCTCTGCATTTCTCTTATGGCATCAATTCCGTTGATGCCAGGCATATGAATATCTACTATTGCTATATCAGGTCTGAAGGTCTCAGCAAGCTCTATCATCTTGCGTCCTGTCTTGGCGAATTCCACCTGACACAGATCTCCAAACTCTTTTTCTATTATGAACTTGGTAGAATCTATTACGATTCCCTCATCATCAGCAAGCATTACTCTGTACATACATTACTTCTCCTCAAGAGGAAGGCTTAATTTGATCTCACATCCCTTATCCTCGCCGTCACTCTTAATATTGATAACATCGTCCCTTCCTGCAAAAAGACGAAGTCTTGAAATGACATTATCCATTCCAATGCCATTATTATCATATCTGCTCTCATCAGGATTTCTGGTCCCTGAGAGAATCTCTTCTATGGTCTTACTATCCATTCCCTTACCGTTATCAATAACGCTTATGCACAGCCTGTCATCTTCCCTGTAGACCTTAAGAAGGATCCTGCCTTCTCCTGCCATCTCTCTGATACCATGATTAACAGCATTCTCAACTATAGGCTGCAGTATCATGCTCGGCATTTCATGCTCAAGGAGCCTTTCATCAACCTGCTTGTCATAGCCTATGTCTCCAGAAAATCTTACATTCAGAATGCGAATATAGTTATCTACAAGGGTAACCTCTTCACGAACCTTAACTGTATCCTCACGGTTTTTGACATTATACCTGAAGAAATCAGCAACAGTCTGAACATACTCATAGGTTCTGTCTGCCCCCTCCATCATAGCAAGCTGAGCGCCTGCATTAAGGGTGTTAAAAAGAAAATGCGGATTGATCTGGGCCTTTAGATACTTAAGCTGAGCATCCTTAAGGTGAGCTTCCATAGTCAGCTCTTTTTCCTGCATGTCTTTTTCTTTTTCCAGGCTCTCACGAAGCTTTTCAATATAATCCTTGATACTGATGACCATCTTATTAAAGGCTCCAATAACTATTCCAACCTCGTCATTGTAATGAGCTGTTGGAAGAACGATATCGAAATTACCATCAGCCACTTCGTCAGCAGAATCAGACAACTTTTTAAGTGGCATGATCATGGTCTTAACAAACTTAGTGATAATGATTACATTACCTATCATTACCAGGAATGTAACAGCAACAGCAACTACCTCAAAATATCTGAACGCCGTGATGAGTGTGCTGAAGTTCTCTGAGTTTGATACAAAGAGCTCAAGGTTAAGACTGGTAAGATATGCCTTTATATCCTTGTAGAGCTCAGTTGATTTCTCGTAATATGCACGGTATTTTTCTACATTTCGGCCGCGCTTGGTATCAATTGTCTGCTCAACCTCACTTAAGTAATTACCAGTCATGTACTTGATGTTCCTCTCCATTCTGTTGTAGGAGAGGTCTGTTATCTTATCATCAAGGTCACCTGCAAGATTAGAAAGTCTCTGAGCACTGATATAGTAGTTCTCAAGAGAATCACTGGTCTTGGAGCTAAGGTAAAGAGTCATTGAATCCTGAACCTCATCAAGAGCCTTAGTCAGCTCGTTAAGTGCCCTGTTGTCCTGATAAACCATGTCCATGTCATTGGACATACTATTTATTCCCAGTAAAAGAAAAAGATTAACCACGAAGATGATCATGTTCGCAAAGACACATACACTTATGATCTTGGTCTGGAGGGAGCTGTTTAATAGTTTATTCATCCTGCTCCTCCTTTTTTTTGAAGTCACCAACGTTTTCCTTGTTTATAAGTGTGATGTCTGCAGTGTAATATTCACTTGTATTTCCAAATTCATAGTAGTCCATAAGAGCCTGAACGCTGTAGGTTCCAAGCTGATCAGTATCAATGGCTACCGTTGCATAGATAACTCCTCTGTCGATAGCCTTTATAATTTCTTCTGAGTCGTAGTAGCCAAGGACATTAACGTCTCCAACCATGTTGTAATCTACAACTGCCTGATAAGCGCAGACAGTATTAAGCTCATTTAGAGCTACGATTACATCCGGAACCTCTTCCTGCATGAAGATATCTCTGATGGATTCCTCTACAGCAAAGGCGTTGGTGTTATCTACAGTAACGATAGAAACCTCAAACTCAGAGTCTGTTGCATTTTCCTGCCTGATAGTATCCTGCATGGAAGAAATGATAATGTTCTGACCTGCATCAAGAGTATCTGCATTTGCAAGAACAGCAATCTGTATTTGGGTTCTGTCTCCTATAGTCTCTGATTCAAGTAATTCCTGTCTTCTGTTATCTTTGATGATATTGACTATCTGTTTGCCATAGAGCTTACCGACACTATAGCCGCCGACACCTACAAAGCTCAGCCTGTCAGAGTGCGTGCTATCCCCGTACAGGGTGACTACAGGGATACCATTTTTAACCGCTTCATCTATGAGATTGGTCATGGAAACTGCCTCGCTGGCATAGACAATTATCCCATCTACTTTGGAAGCTATAGCCATTCGCATAAGCTCCTCACAGGAATAATCCCCCGAAAGATTCTCTCCCAACAAATCCACATAAATACCATGTTCTTTGGCTGTCTCAAGAGCCGATCTGTATACTGACTGCCAGAAATCCGACTTATAATTGTCAGTTATCATCACATAGTACTGATCGTACTCGTTTCCTTCGGCTCTTCTTGTTATCCCCGCCCTGTAGAACCTGAAGTAAAAAGAACCGGCTATAAGCGTAATTACCACAAAGAAAAGCGTAAATAAAAGCGTCAGGTATTGTCTGTTTATTCTCTTTTGATAAATATCAACATTACTTTTTTTCATATGCTCCATTTTATCAAATAGGCCACTATATACAAAAGTGGATTATCTTGTCATTTCATCTCCAATGACAAAAAAATCCACTTGGTAATACTATATGCATTTGGAAGTTTTACTGCTCCTTACACTTGGTAAGAGCTACAGTTCCAGTGCGGGCAATCTCAACGATGCTGACACTTTTTAGCATTTCTATAAAGAGCTCTATACGCTCTGAGGTATCGCATATCTGGATCATCATAAGGTTCTTGGACATGTCAACGATCTGGGCATGCATGATCTCGCAGTTCTCCATGATGTCGCGGCGATTTTCCTTGTTATATTTGACCTTGATGAGCATGAGCTCTCTGTTGATAGACATGCTCTCCTTGAAGGTCTTAACTTTGATGACATCTATTTTCTTGTTGAGCTGTTTCTCAATCTGCTCAATAGTACGCTCATCTCCGCTGGAAACAATGGTCATGGCAGATATTCCCTTATCGGCAGTCTCACCAACAACAAGGGAATCGATATTGAAATTCCTTCTAGAGAAAAGACCTGCTACCTTCGAAAGTACACCGGCTCTATTCTCAACTAAAACTGAATAAATTCTACGCATGCTACTCCAATCCAGTTTTCTATATGCTCGCATGAATATACATATTCAATCAGTAGTTCTAAACGCTTCGACAAGCCAAATCATTGGATTTGTCTTGCCTACACAGAACTAATTCATTCATATGTATATCCATTGTTCGCATTAGAAAACTTCACTGAATCATATATCTGTCTGGAACTATATGCAGATCAATACTTCACAAGTTCCATTGGGTCTACTCGAACTTCCAAAAGACCTGCATTGTCATCAGAAAGGAACTTTTTAAGCTTGGCTTCTATATCATCCTCACCTGTAATTTTATCGTAATTCATCTCATAGGCTGCGGCGATAAGGGAAAGGTCTGGATCACCCTTAAGCTCTACCATGCTGTAGTTATCGTCATAAGCATAGTGCTGATGCTCTCTTACCATGCCAAGGAAACCATTCTTCATAACAATTATCTTGATGTTGATTCCGTACTGTCTCATGGTGGCAAGCTCCATCATGGACATCTGGAAGGCTCCATCTCCAATAACTGCAAGGACCTGTTTATCAGGAGCTGCGAGCTTGGCTCCCATCGCAGCCGGGATAGAATAGCCCATAGTTCCCATACCACCTGATGTAAGGAATCTTCCATCCTTAACCTTGTAATATGCACAGGACCACATCTGATTCTGACCTACGTCAGCTACATAGATAGCATCATCCTTAACAGCAGCTGAGAGCTTGATCATGAAATCTTTGGGCTCTACATAATCATCATCTCTTGGTGTTCTGTCTGATGCCATTTCTTTCTTGTAAGTGTTAAGCGTATCAAGCCACTCGCTGTGATCATCCGCATGCTCATCCTGTTCAAGGAAATCCTGAAAAATATTCTTGATATCTCCAACAAGAGGAATTGTAGGTCCAACGTTTTTACCAATCTCAGCAGGGTCTACATCTATATGTACCATTACCTTATTCTCTGTAATAAGGTCTGGTCTGTTAACCGCTCTGTCAGCAACTCGCGCTCCTACCATGAGAAGAAGATCTGACTCATTCATCGCTCTGTTAGCAAATGGCTGTCCGTTATTACCTACCATTCCAAAGAAAAGTGGATGATCAGAAGGCATTACGCCAATTCCCATCATAGTTGTAACAACAGGAACACTATTGAGCTCAGCAAACTTCCTTATCTCCGTCGTAGCCTGGCTAAGGTGTACACCGCCGCCTACGCAGATAATAGGACGCTTTGCATTCTCAACTTCCTTGATAACCTTTTTGATCTGAGCCATATTACCTTTAACAGTAGGCTTATAGCTTCTCATGGAGATTGACTCAGGATATGAGAATTTATCTTTAAACTCATCATTCTGAATATCGAAAGGAATATCGATAAGTACTGGTCCTCTTCTTCCTGTACTTGCAATATAGAAAGCTTCCTTGAAGATTCTGGGAAGGTCATTAACATCTCTTACAAGATAGCTGTACTTAACAAAAGACTCTACAGCTCCAGTAATATCAGCCTCCTGGAAAACATCACTTCCGATCATGTCACTGTTGACCTGACCTGTGATTGCTACAATAGGAATACTGTCGGCATAAGCTGTTGCAATACCTGTAATAAGGTTAGTAGCACCTGGGCCTGATGTAACAGCACAGACACCCACTCCTCCACTGATTCTTGCATATCCGCTGGCAAGATGAGCAGCATTCTGCTCTGTGCGCACAAGGACTCTTTTGATCTTAGAATCCAGTATCTTATTCCAAAATGGATCTATGGCAACACCTGAATATCCGAAAATAACCTTAGTGTTCTCTTTTTCAAGACATTTAACGATTACTTCTGCACCTGTCATAGGAGCCTCCAACTTAGCTTTTTCTCTTTTGTTCTATTATTACTCTATACCAAGAATGTTCTTAACAACTCTTACTGCATCTGCAGCATCTGATGAATAACCATCTGCACCGATCTCATCAGCGTAGTCCTGTGTAACTACTGCCCCGCCAATGATGATCTTGGCATCAAGGTTCTCAGCATGCGCCAGATCTACCACATTCTTCATCTCTTTCATAGTTGTAGTCATAAGAGCTGAAAGAGCAATGATCTTGGCATCATTTTCCTTGGCAGCCTTGATTATCTCTTCCCTTGGAACATCCTTACCAAGGTCGATAACGTTAAAGCCGTAGTTCTTGAGCATCAGCGCCACAAGATTCTTACCAATGTCATGAATGTCACCATGAACCGTAGCTATAACAATTGAAGGAAGCTTTTCTCCAGAATCTGCCCCCTCCTTTAAAAGAGGTTCAAGATATCCGATAGAGAGCTTCATCGCCTCAGCACCAGCAATGAGCTGAGGAAGGAAGTACTTACCCTTATCAAAAAGATCTCCTACTTCGTTGATAGCAGGCATCAGAACTTCATCCAGAATCTGTCTGGGAGAATTGCCCTCCTTAACAGCCTTCTCAGTGTCCTTGACTATTCCTCTCTTGTTACCTGTCAGTACATCTTTCTTAATTATATCAAGAATATTATCGTTTTCCAAAACAGGCTTTGACGCATTTGCATTAGTTCCTGCAGGGACAGCCTGATTCTGATCGGCATAACGCTCCATTCTGGTGATATATCTTACGTCTGCGCCCTCTTTTTTTCGAAGAAGGTCAGAAGCAAAGGCCGCATTGACCAGCATCTCCTGTGATGGGTTGGCAATTGCCATAGTAAGGCCTCTTGCTATAGCCATAGTCAGAAACGCTGTGTTTACGTTACTTCTCTGAGGAAGTCCAAAAGAAATATTGGAAAGTCCACAGATTGTAGCATAGCTGTTGTCATGACAGTACCCAATTGTATCAAGTGTGTTGAGAGCTGCATTAGGATCAGCACCTACAGTTGCTACAAGGCCGTCTACTACTATATCTTCCTTGTCCATGCCAAGTTCACAAGCCATAGCATAGATCTTATTAATGTTATCAATCTTCTCCTGACTGTCCTTAGGAAGGGCTTCAGCCAGTGGCAGCAGAATGAACATAGCGCCATATTTCTTGGCGAGTGGAAGGAACTTCTCAGCCTTACCCTTTTCAAGGGAAATAGAATTCATAAGTGCTCTTCCTGGGTATAGGCGAAGCGCAGCTTCCATTACATCTGCGCTACTTGTATCAATACAAAGTGGAAGGTCTGTGATAGACATTACTTCTTCCATAACCTTGAGCATCATCTCTTTTTCATCGATTCCGCTCATACCAACGTTGATATCAAGGATAGAAGCGCCCTCTTTTTCCTGATTGGCAGCAAAATCACATACCATATCAAGGTTGCCTTCTCTTAGCTGTTCCTGAAGCTTCTTCTTACCAGTAGGATTGATTCTCTCACCTACTATCATGAAGTTCTCATCAAGCCCAAAGGAAAGGCTCATTCTCTCAGAAGCAAGGTATCTTCTGCCGCAGATTTTCCTAGGTATAGGGTTACCTTCGCTATCTCTGATATCTAAAGGCTTAACATCGCCGTATTTATCTTTTATTCCCTTAATGTATTCAGGAGTTGTGCCACAGCAACCACCGATAATAGAAGCTCCGGCGTTAACAAGCTGTTCCATCTCCTTAACAAAAGTATCACAGTCCATGTCGTACTCAGTATTACCATTTTCATCAACAGATGGAAGTCCTGCGTTAGGCTTGGCAATAATAGGAATACTTGTAACCGCCGCCATATCACTGATAATGCTGACCATCTTGTCTGGACCTGTTGAGCAGTTAGCTCCAATAGCGCATGCGCCAAGAGCTTCCAGTGTGATAGCGCTTGATGCTGCGTCTGAGCCGTAAAGTGTTCTGCCATCAGCTTCAAAGGTAAGGGTTACCATAACAGCAAGGTCTGTTACTTCCTTGGCTGCAATAAGTGCTGCTCTGCACTCCTGAAGGCTCATCATAGTCTCAACTACGAGAAGATCACAGCCAGCAGCCTCTAATATCCTGATCTGCTGCTTGTAAACTTCGATAAGCTCCTCAAAATCTAGGTCACCGATTGGCTTTAACTGCCTGCCTGTCATGGTGATATCACCAGCTACAAGAGCTCCAGGCGCTGCTTCTTTGGTGAGCCTCACCAGCTCAGTATTGATCTCTTCTATTCTGTCTCCAAGACCATAATCTGCAAGCTTGATGCGATTTCCAGTAAAGGTAGGCGCATAGATAATGTCAGCTCCTGCCTCAGCATAGCTTCTCTGGAGATTAAGCATTACATCTTTATGCTCAAGGATCCAGTTCTCAGGACAGACGCCAGCAGGCATACCGGCTTTCATCAGGTTAGTGCCAGTAGCTCCATCAAGGAACAGTATTCTATTATTACTAAGTTTTAAAAACTCTTCTTTTGTCATTTCGTTATTTCCTTTAATACTTATCTAACTGCTCATCTCAGCAATTTTACTATCAAATATAACCTTAAATTACATCATGTACTAGATGGCATTTTTAACCATTTTTCTGTTATCACTGGAAGCAAATAGAATAAAATCACACAAATAGCCATAACCAGCAGCGGTTTAAACCACATGGCAGGCGTATGAATAAGGCCTTTTTGCGAGCATAGATCAATCACTGCGATCAAGAGTACATGATAATAATAGATATTTGAGGATGCTCTCCTTCCAATCTTCCAGGCAAAGCTTCCTAAAGGCATGTCGCACTCTGATAGGAACAAAAGGCTTACAACTATCATAAGAGATCCAAAGTGTACCTCTTTATTGCCATAGATTTCTATTTCCACCGCTGTAAGAACCACACCTGCTATAAGGCCAGCAAGTGCCTTTAATCTGGTACTTTTTTGCCAGCTCTTTTTATCTGCGTCAGCAAGTATATCCACCTTGCTCCTGATGTAATCGGAAAACAGTACACCAATGAGAACAAAAGGTATTCCCACAAACAGCCAGTTCCTCATTACGTACCAGGTACAGATATTGATTCCAAAGGGCCTAATTGGATAATAGGTCTGAAGCAGCATTCCAAGGTATAAAAAGAATAGGAGAATCGCTATAAGCCCCTTGTACCATTTCCTCAGAACTTTTGCAAAAATGCAGATCAGCAGATATACATAGATAAGTGCAAATAAGAACCACATGTGATCAAAGGTATATGAGCCGTCATAGATAAATCTGCCTGAGTTGTACAGGATAAAGTTTGATAGCTCTGTCAGATTAAACTTACTGGTAAGCCACTCGAGAGGTGCCATCTGATCTCGAAAAACATTGATGATAAAAGAATATACAAGATGGATAAGGTAAACAATTCCAGTAACCTTAAGTAGTCTCTTTAAAGCTCTTATTGCTCTAAAGCGAATATATCCAGGCTCATCATTTGATGAATCCAAAAGATATCTTCCTGAAACTGCAAAAAAATAAGGTACCGCAAATCTGGCCAGGGCATCCATCACCTGACCAAATTTTCCCGGAAACCTTGTATGAATTGTTATAACTGCCAGGCATGCAATAAATCTGACAGCATATAAGAATTTGTTTTCTTTCATGTATTTACTCTGCGGTTGCTCCTATTGTAGAGAACTGACCAGCCTCCTGCGTAGTAACTATTACACCATCTCCCTCTGGAATCTCTCCATGAAGAACCTGCAGCATAACATTAACTCTGTTATTAGCTCTCTCGTAGTACTGAGATGCTAGCATCTCACTGTCTTCATCAAACACACCGTCATAAGCCTGATGATAGCTCTCATTGGCCATCTGCATATAATCTGCAGCCTCTGCAGCTATATCTGAAATACCTGAAAACTCCTCTGGAATAGCTATTGCCGCCATCATCTTGTACGCTTCATTCATCTCATCAAGATATCCCAAAAGCTCGTACTTGGCTGTATCTGATGATGTATCAATATTGTTCATAGAATCATCAAGGCTTGAGAGCTTGTCATAGAACTCTGTCATACTAGCCTTGTAATCGTCAAGCTCCGCAGAGCCCTTCTGTCCGCATCCGGTAAGTGCAAATACCAGAACGGTCATAATAATGGTCAAAAAATATGCTTTACTTCTAAACAACTTGTGTCTCCTAAAATCAGTCAGAATATTTGGAAGCCGCCTTAAGTCTTGTAAGAGCTCTTGCAAGTCCCGCCTGAGACTTTTTAAACTCTTTGATAGACTGCTTCTGCTGAAGATGCTCCATAGCAAATTCGTATGCTTCCTGAGCTCTTCTCTTATCAATATCTTCAGGTCTCTCAACCGTATTAACTATTACTATACATCTATTATTGGCAACCTGAACAGACCCAAGACTTACAACACCGTAAATCCATTCTCCGCCAGGCTTCTTGATCTTGATGACACCATCATTAAGAGCAAGGATCATCTCCTCATGCTCCGCAAGAATGGCAAGTTCACCATCATCCAGAGGAAGAACAATCTCTTCTGCTCTGTCATCATAGAACACACCGTTAACAGATATTACCTGAAGACCAAAGGTTGGAACTTTTCCCTCACTCATATTTATGCCTCAATCTGCTTAGCTTTCTCAACTACTTCTTCTATAGTACCAACGTTAAAGAAAGCTGATTCAGGATAAATGTCCATCTCACCATCAATAATGGCCTTGAAGCCCTTAACCGTCTCAGCAAGAGGAACGAATTTACCTGGAATACCTGTAAACTGCTCAGCAACATGGAATGGCTGAGATAAGAATCTCTGTATCTTACGAGCTCTGTGAACTGTAAGCTTATCTTCATCACTAAGCTCTTCCATACCAAGAATAGCAATAATATCCTGAAGCTCTTTGTACTTCTGCAGTATCTCCTGAACCTTCATTGCCGTCTCGTAGTGCTCTTTTCCTACAATATCCTCTTCAAGGATTCGGCTGGAGGATTCAAGCGGATCAACAGCCGGATAGATACCCTGCTCAACAATCTTTCTGGATAAAACAGTAGTAGCATCCAGATGAGCGAATGTAGTAGCAGGTGCCGGGTCTGTAAGGTCATCCGCAGGAACGTAAACAGCCTGTACGGAAGTTACAGAACCAAGTCTTGTTGAAGTGATTCTCTCCTGTAATGAACCAAGGTCTGTAGAAAGAGTTGGCTGATAACCAACAGCTGAAGGCATTCTGCCAAGAAGTGATGAAACCTCTGAGCCTGCCTGAACAAATCTGAAAATATTATCAATGAAAAGCAAAACGTCCTGATGCTTAACGTCTCTGAAGTATTCAGCCATAGTAAGACCTGTCTCAGCAACACGCATACGCGCTCCTGGTGGCTCATTCATCTGTCCAAACACAAGGGCAGTCTTACTGATAACGCCTGACTCTGTCATCTCTGACCACAGATCGTTACCTTCTCTTGAACGCTCTCCTACACCTGTGAAAATTGAATATCCGCCATGCTCAGTCGCAATATTCTGAATAAGCTCCTGGATAAGGACTGTTTTGCCAACACCAGCACCACCAAAAAGACCTATCTTACCACCCTTGGCATATGGAGCCAGAAGGTCGATTACCTTGATACCTGTTTCCAGAACCTCTACTACAGGGCTCTGATCAACAAGCTTGGGTGGTTCTCTGTGTATCTGCCATCTCTCGGCATTTTTTACATCGCCTTTATTATCAATAGCATCACCCAGTACGTTAAAGAGTCTTCCCAGAACCTCTTCTCCTACCGGAACACTAATAGGGCCACCAGTTGGATAAACTGGCATATCCTTGCAAAGTCCTTCACTTGGAGATAACATGATGCAGCGTACTACATCATCGCCTATGTGCTGGGACACCTCCATAACACGCTTTTTGTCATCTACATAAACTTCGAGAGCATCGCTGATATATGGAAGTTCGCTATTCTCAAATTTTACATCTACTACAGGTCCCATGACCTGTACTATCTTGCCATTATTCAAGACTTTTCCCTCATCTTCTCGTTTCATCTATGATTTTCGCATCCTGGCCATGCATTTCCACCTTGGGAGTTTTCTGCATTTTAGCCATCTTGGCTCTTTTAAGCGCCTTAGCTCCACTGGCTACCTCAGTTATCTCCTGAGTGATCATCGCCTGTCTCTGCCTGTTATAGGTTCTCTGAAGAGCGTCCAGCATCTTGGCTGCATTCTTGTTGGCTGAATCCATAGCCATCATTCTGGAACTCTGAACTGAACAAAAGGCTTCTACAAGAGCGCCGTAAATATATCCTGTGACATAGTTTGGAACAATATTATCCAGAATCGCTGAAGGACTTGGTTCCATAAGGAATTCTTCCAGCATGGTACCTGGAGCTGTCTTCTCCTTCTGAATATCTGTAATGATTTCAAGTGGCAACAGCTTTTCATATCTGGTCTCGCAGACATTTCCATGAACTGTGGTATAAATACAGTAGAATTCATCTATCTCTCTGCGATAGTAGTAATCCAGAATCTCAGCTGCTATTTTCCTGGCTCTGTGAAGAGTAGGATTCTGAGAAGTGAACATGAAAGATTCCTCAATATCCATATTTCTGGACAAAAAGTGAAATCTTCCAACTTCTCCTATAACGAACAGTTTCCACTTGTCACCATCTTTCTGGATGTGTTCCTCAGCAAGCTTGATAACGTTATGGTTATAAGCACCTGCAAGTCCCTTATCATCAGTAAAGATGATGTATCCTTTTCTCCTGTCCTGCTCCGGAATATCAAGCCTTGACTCCAAGAAGATATTCTCAACTCCCTCAGGAAGATGTCTGACTACTCTTGAAATCATTGCCTGAGTGGAAAAGAAAAATGGCTCAGTATCATTAAGCATTTTCTTGGCTTTACGGAGCTTGGTTGAGGAAATCAGATACATGGCATTTGTAATTTTTCTTGTATCGTTGACGCTGTTTATGCGGTCACGAATTTCCTTGATATTTGCCAATTATCAGACCTCTGTTTTCTGATGTATCATTGCTTGTTCTTATGCAGTTCTTCTACTTCTTCTTTGAGCTTTTTGTTCTCGACGTCCATAAATTCATCGACAGCTTCTATGATTCTTCTCTTAAGCTGATCTGACATCTCACCGCTCTTCTCAAGCTCTTCACAGATATCTCCCTTTTCTGTGTTAAAGAATTCAAGGAGTCTGTTCTTGTAGCCTCTTACCTGATTAACAGGAATCATATCAAGTCTCTTGGCTCCAACTGCAACAAGAATTATAACCTGTTCATGCATTGCAAGAGGATGCTCAAGTGGCTGTTTGAGAAGCTCCATCAAGACATTACCATGAGCAAGCTGATTCTTGGTGGTCTCATCCAGATCAGAACTAAACTGTGTGAACACCGCCATTTCTCTGTACTGGGCAAGGTCAACTCTGATACTGCCCGCAGCCTTCTTCATGGCTTTAGTCTGAGCCGCACTACCTACACGGGATACGGACAGACCAACGTTTACGGCTGGTCTCATTCCTTCAAAGAACAGATCGCTTTCAAGGAATATCTGTCCATCTGTAATGGAAATAACATTGGTAGGGATATATGCAGATACATCACCTGCAAGTGTCTCTATGATCGGAAGCGCTGTAATGGAACCTCCACCAAGTTCTGATGAGAGTTTACTGGATCTCTCAAGAAGTCTTGAATGCAGATAGAATACATCGCCTGGATAAGCCTCACGACCTGGTGATCTCTCAAGCAAAAGAGAAAGTGCTCTGTAAGCAACAGCATGCTTGGACAGATCATCATATACAATAAGAACATCTTTTCCCTGATACATAAAGTACTCAGCCATAGCTGTTCCGGAATAAGGTGCTATGTACTGAAGAGGTGCTGTATCAGATGCTGTAGAGCTCACAACGATTGTGTACTCCATAGCTCCTGTCTTTTTGAGTGTCTGTACTATCTTGGCTACAGTAGATGCCTTCTGTCCTATAGCTACATAGATACAAATAACATCCTTGCCCTTCTGGTTAATGATGGTATCGAGGGCTATAGATGTCTTACCAGTCTGTCTGTCGCCGATGATAAGCTCTCTCTGTCCTCTTCCAATAGGGAACATGGTATCAATAGAAAGAATACCTGTCTCCATAGGCTCATTAACTGACTGTCTCTCGATGATACCAGGCGCAGGTCCCTCAACAGGTCTGTATCCTGACTCCTTGATATCACCCTCTCCATCTATAGGAGCGCCAAGTGCATCAATTACTCTTCCTATAAAGGCTTCACCAACAGGGATACCTGCCTCTTTGTAGGTTCTGACTGCTCTGGTGCCCTGTCTGATTCCTGTATCATTACCAAAAAGAATACACCCAATATGATCATCTCTGATATCCTGGGCCATTCCCTTAGTACCATCTTCAAATTCAATTATCTCGCCGTAGAAAGCGTGGTCAATTCCATCGATATTGGCAATTCCATCACCAACCCATGTAACACTGCCAACCTCTCTATCCTCAACAGCAAGGTTAAAGTCCTCAACCTTGGTGCTGAGCATGGAAATGATCCTGCCAGTGTCATTATCGCCGCTCTTGCGTCTGAGATTATTTATTTCTGCGCGAAGCTGCCTTGCTCTGCCAATATCCGACCAGTCATACTCATAGTTCTTGCAGGATACAATAAAGCCGCCACCAATAGACTTATCTTCGCTGACCTCCAGCTCGATGTCTTCACCATCAAACTTCTTACGAAGCATGGCCTTTATTCCATCAATCTGTTCAGTAGTTGGAGCAGTGCTGGCATAGCGCAGTTTAGCTAAAAGTTTTTCACCCATTCTCTGCTCAAGCCTCATTTATAAACTTATCGTACAGTTCTCTATCGTCTTGTGTACTATGCTTGGTTGCCGCAATCTTGGATGCAGCATCAATAACCATGTCTGTGAGCTGAGCAGCATAAATCTCCTTGGCTCTCTCATTCTCAACCTCAGCGTTGTGCTTGGCCTCTGTAATGATCTGCTCACCCTTTTTCTTGGCATCATTAACAATGCGCTCGTACTCGTCATAGCCCTGCTTCTTGATATCAGCAAGAATCTGCTCTTTTTCCTCGTCAGCAAGAGCAATCTTCTCCTCATATTCTTTCTTGGTATCAAGAGCCTTCTGTGTCGCAATATCAGCAGCTCTGGTAGCCTCATCCACTTCTTCTTTTCTCTGCATGAGAACCTTATCTACTCTCTCAAACAGGAACTTCTTGAAGATCAGATAGAGAATAAGAAGATTAACTATGACACATATAATGTTTACTAAACTAAATTCTAACAATGTATTACCCTTCTTTCTCGCTGTCTGATCAAGTGAACAAAATCATGATAGCTACAATGAAGCCATAAATAGCTGTAGCCTCTGCAAGTGCACAACCTGTGATCAAAAGAGTCATGATCTTACCATTAGCTTCTGGCTGTCTTGCTACAGCGTCTGTAGCCTTAGCTGTCGCAACACCGATACCAATACCTGCACCAATACCTGTAAATACCGCAATTGCTGCTCCTAATGCTGTTAAATCCATTACTTTACCTCCGTTTTTGAGTTTTTATATTGTGGTACTATCACTCTACTGCTTCGTTAATGTAGAGAGATGTTAAAAATACAAATACATATGCCTGAATAAGTCCATCAAAAATATCAAAGTACAGACAGAATGGAACTGGCAGAACAACCGGCAGAACCATCTTGATAAGCTCCATGATAACTGTGGCACCGATGATATTACCAAAAAGTCGCATACACAGTGACAGAGGTCTGATTGCAAGCTCCATGATATTCATAGGAAGAACGATAGCCATAGGCTTGGCAAAGCCCTTGAGCCAGCCCACAGGTCCTTTTTCTCTGATAGCTGCCACTTCAACAAGCGTAATACTCATAAGAGCAAGAGCTGCTGTAACGTTGATGTCCATAGTTGGCGGAATAAATCCAAGCAGTCCTATCATATTGGCTGCGCCGAGGAATAATAAGACACTTACGATATAATCAGTATATCTTTCGCCCTTTTCCCCAAGGGAACCTCCTATTATCTTCCTGATCCAGACAACAAAAGACTCAATAGCCGCCTGTCTCTTGGAAATATTATGAACTTTAAAATCACGGGTAAGAATTAGTAGAACAACCAAAATAATAGCCATTATGATCCACATGACCACAACTGACTCATAGATATCATATTTGCCATCCCCAAAAGGCAAATGAATGAAAGTCTTATCTTTTAAAAGAACTTCTCTTAGTAATTCTTTAATATCCATTTTATACCCCCATAGCAATCATATTCTATTATAAAAAAGCGTATGGGATTGTGCAAGATAAAACGGGGCTTTATGGCATTTTTTATATTCCCAAAAGCCCCTTATTTTTGTTTAATTAAAATACAAATATTTTCTCTTTTTTGGCATCGATTCTGAATACTATTTTATCAACAGTTTTACGGTCTTCTGTTATCTTAAGTGCAAGACCTTCGATAATAATTATAGTTCCGGCGAAGATCTGTTCTGTAACTACCGCTGTAGCTTTTCCGCCCTTCTCAACGTCTCCTTCAAGCTTTTCTTTCTTGGCTGACAGATACTTTATCTGCTGCTGTTTAATCGCAATCGCGGCATTGATCTTGATCTTAAGCTGCATAACCTGTGTGTTTCCAGAACCTATCTCCTGAAGCTTTTCTTTTTGCTTAAGCAGATTCTTAAGGTCTTCAGCCTCTCTGCTGATCTGCTTCTGTAATTCACTGTATTCTGCAAGAAGCGCAGTGTTTGCTCCAAGTGTGATTGTTGTCCTTGCTCCTGATACGTTTCCAATTTCAGCAGATTCAATTCCTATGAGGCTATAGGCCGTTCCACCGTATATAACACCCTGGCGGCCAAAGGTCCTGATCATTCCCCTGGCCTCTATAGTGCAGTTAATAAAATAGTTCGATGAGATATTGTTTCCCTTGATTGTAACTCCATCAAAGAACTTAGCTGTTATATCGCCTTTTGCTGTTATCGAGCCTCTGTTAGGACAGGTTGCACCACCTGCTATCACAACATTACACTTACTCTCTATTTCAGAGCTTTCCATGTGTCCGCCGATGATAATATCACCTGTAGCATGAATCTCACTGCCAGCATGGACATCACCCCTGATGAATACTACTCCATCGTAATTTATCTTATTATCAGTGATCTTGACTTCAGACATTATCAATATCTTCTTGATATAGATATCGCCCTCTTCCACACTGATAGCGCCACCGTACTTGGCTACATAGGTAACCCTGTCGGTCATGATCATGAATCCATCGCCCTTTAAAATAGGCACTTCCTTACCGTTTTGCGCTTTTACTATCTCGCCGTAAATATTGAATCCATCAACGCCTTTTGTGGCCTTGTGGTATAATGCCAGTTTATCTCCTACCTTTACCTGCTCTATCTCTTCAATGTTTGAAAAGTCAATGTTACCTTCTTCATCAACCTTGATCTCATTATTCTTTTCATAGTCAAAAAAGTATTCGTAATAGCCATCTTTGCCATTGATCACTTCTTTACCCTGTGCAGCAAGATATTTTTTCTTAGGCTCAGGGTTGGCAATAGCATCCTTGATAACTTTTCTATCTATACCGCTTCTTATCTTGAGCTTAAAAAAGAGCGTCATAATGGCATCTTCGGTATAATTTATTCCGTCTCTTCTAAGAGGAAGCATTAACCAGCATTTCATTTTATCTTCGGAAACAGAGATATACTGGTCTCTATTTTCGAGCATATCAGATAAAAGAGCCGTCTGATCTGATACGCCTCCAGTTCTGTCAAGGATACTTCCTTCCAGAGAATCATCAGCAATAACATTCTGCAACTCTCCAGACAGTATCTTTTTTCTGATGCGATACATATCCTTGGCTGTATACATCATTGAAGAATATTTAGATACATCAAGACTCGCTTCAATACCAAGCCTTATTTCACGCATCTGATCAGCCTGATATAATGGCTTACAGTATGGTGTTACATCTATCTGATGCTCCAGTCCCAGACGCATTTCGCGCATCTGCATCCAGTTAAAGGCAACATCAGCATACTTACCTACATCTATTCCCTCTTCCAGACCAAGTCTTATCTCTTTGATCGCTTCACCTCGCATATCAGCGGTCATGAAATCGTCGATAGGAAGATTCTTCTTAAGCGCCAGTCTTATCTGTTCAAGCTGTTCAGCATCAAAAAGTCTTTTAACATATCCATCAATATTAACGCCGTCCTTATGAGCCTGATGCATTTCTTCCAATATACTGGCTGTATATCTGCGAATGTCGGACTCTGTAAAGAAAAGTCCATCTTCAGCACTCTTTCTGGCAGCCCTCATCTTCATATATGGAATATCCAGCATCGCATAAGGAGAGATGTCAATACCTGCCTGTAGGCCCTTCCTGATTTCCCTCATCTGAAGAGAATCGAATGCCGGATCCTGGAAAAAGATAATAGGCACACTATTATCCTTGGCAAGTCCATGTCTTATTTCTCTCATCTGATCAGCCAGATACACCTTTTTGGCATAAACAGATACATCGAGTCCATCAACAATTCCTCTTCTTATCTGATAAAGCTGCTGATTATCAAAGCCTTTCTCTCGATACTCAGACATATCTATGCCCTGAGACATTTCAAGGCGCATTTCTTCCATATCCGTCCAGGAAAGCTTAGGATTCAGATACTTATTTACATCAACATTTTTATCCTCAAGGCCTTTTCTTATCTCAGCAAGCTGGAGCGCATTAAAACCAAGGCTACGCAGCTTTTCAACATTAGCGCCCAGCCCCTTACATAATTCCAACTCTTTTTCCAGAGCGATTTCACTTAACGATTCGAGTCCAGAATAGATATTCAATTCGTTAATAAGATCAATATCTTCGATATCCATCAAACGCTCCTTCATTAAAATGGATACAGTATTACACAGTAATTTTATCACTATGTTGATTATCACTCAACGCTATATCGGAACACAAAAGCACCCTAGCCCGCATATAGACTAGGGTGCAGTATATTTATTAAGTTATTATAAAGCAAATTTTGATACAAATTCCTGGAGTTCCTGCGCATTGTCAGCAAGTTTGTCTGATGCTTCCGCAACTTCATGGGTAGAAGCTGTCTGCTCCTCTGATGCTGCCGATACATTCTGAGTTTCATCAGCAACATTTGTACTCATATCTTCAATCTTACGGATATTATCTGCGATTGTCTCTGTTCCATCAGACAACTGGCTTACAATCTCACTCATTCTCTCGGACTGTTCTGAGATTGAATATACCATGTCTACAATATTACTAAAGGTATTACCGGCTTCATTTACGGTCTCAGTACCCTCAACAACGTTCTGTGCTCCGACACGCATGGCTTCAACAGCCTCATCAGAATTCTTCATGATCTCAGCAATAAGCTCAGTAATCTTGGATGCAGCCTCATTAGACTGATCAGCCAATTTGCTTATCTCACTGGCTACTACCGCAAAGCCTTTACCCATTTCTCCCGCTCTTGCAGCCTCAATGCTGGCATTAAGAGACAAAAGATTTGTCTGGCTTGCAATCTCAGCAATAGTATCAACAAAGGTATCAATGTTCTTGAGTTGTTCTCCAAGAGCTTCTACGACAGTTGCTGTATTTTCAACAGATTCCTTGATAGAACCCATCATATTTGTAGCGTTGGTCATATCAGCAGCACCCTTGCTGGCCGCCTCATTAGTGCTTTTGATCATCTCAGTTGTTCTGCCAATAGCATCCTGGAATTCCTGCATGTTATTAACAAAGGTCTTGGTCTCTTCACTGGCACCTGCAACTGCCGTAATCTGTCCAGAACAGGACTCTGCAACATTAGTACAGGAATTGGCAACCATCTCACTGGCCTTTGCAGACTGTGAAGCACTTGCAGAAAGTTCTTCTGAAGCAGACGCAACATAAGCTGTTGTATCAGAAATCTTCATCATAAGGTCTCTGATATTTGTATGCATGAGATCAAGAGCAACAGCAATCTGGCCAATTTCATTCTTTTCTCTTGCAGGAAGCTTACGAACTTTATCCATTGCCTCTGTATCAGTAAAGTCATTATTGGACATACGAACCATCTGATCTGTAGCCAGTATAAGTGGGCTTGTAATTCTCTTACCCATATATACAGCGATAGCTATACCAATGATCAAAAGAATAATAGTAACAACAATACAGCTCGTGATAGTTTTGGACAGGGCTGCAGACGCATGCTCATTATATGTGGCAGTAAGGGTATCTATATAATCTACCCATACTCCGGTACCCATAACCCAGTCAAAAGGCTCAAAGTATGCCGTATAGTTTATCTTAGGCAAAGGTTCAGTCTCGTTTGGCTTGGCAAACATAAGGTTAGTGTATCCGCCACCATCCTGCATGCCATTCTTAATCATTTCCTGAATAAAATAGGTTCCATTTGGATCTACACTATCCCATCTGGACTGACCTTCTGTGTCTCTTCCAAGAAGAACTACATTTACACCCTTAGAAGTATCAACCCAAAAATAGCCAGATCCGTCATTATACTTAAGCTCTCTAATAATATCTGCAGCTTCTTTCTGAGCTTCTTCCATGGTCATCTCACCAGCTAAGTATCTATCATACATTACCTGGCATATACTCATAGCTTCCTGAGTCTCGTTCTTGAGCTCAGTCATTATATCTTCCTTAAGTCTGCTCTGATAAGCTTCTGTCTGCGATGCGTTTGTACTGATAGTACTATAGATGTTGAACCCTGCAATAGATATGGCAGTGATCACAACAGCAAGAAAAATAGATCCAACGATAGGTAACATTAAAGAACCACGTTTTTTATCCATAATGACTATCCTTCCCCGATACTTTAACGATATATCGGCATCTACCTTTAGAATATATCACACTTCAAAGTATTAAAACTTAGGAAAAAACAAATATATTATTAAGAAAAAATAAAGAAAAAAAAGAGCTAGAACCCTTCTGGATTCTAGCCCTTTATTAAAGTCTAACTAAACAAATTAGTTCTTCTTGTTCTCGTTGTAAGCTCTCTTAGCTTCCTCGAGACCAGCCTTAAGACCAGCGAGACCAGCCTTAGCAACCTCTGCAGATGTCTCTGCGAGCTCCTTAGCGATTACCTGAGCCTTCTCAGCAGCTTCCTTAAGCTTCTCCTTTGTCTCGTCATCTACGAATGCCTTTGTAGCATCCTCGCACTTGTCGCACTTCTTAGCAGCCTTCTCAGCGATAGCAGCCTGAGCAGCAGCAAGTCTAGCAACAGGTACACGGAATGGTGAGCATGATACATAGTCAAGGCCAATCTTGTGGCAGAACTCAACTGATGAAGGATCTCCACCGTGCTCTCCGCAGATACCAACGTGAAGTGATGGGTTAACTGGCTTACCAAGCTTGAGAGACATCTCCATAAGCTTACCAACACCTGTCTGGTCAAGCTTAGCAAATGGATCGTTCTCGAAGATCTTTGTATCATAGTAAGCATTGAGGAACTTACCAGCATCATCACGTGAGAAACCGAATGTCATCTGTGTAAGGTCGTTTGTACCGAAGCAGAAGAAGTCAGCTTCCTTAGCGATCTCATCAGCTGTAAGAGCAGCTCTTGGGATCTCGATCATTGTACCAACTTCATACTCAAGCTTAGCGCCTGCAGCAGCGATCTCAGCATCAGCTGTCTCAACAACTACCTTCTTAACATACTTAAGCTCCTTAACCTCACATACAAGAGGAATCATGATTTCAGGCTTAACGTTCCAATCAGCATGTGCCTTCTGAACTTCAAGAGCTGCACGGATAACAGCCTTAGTCTGCATCTTAGCAATTTCAGGATATGTAACTGCAAGACGGCATCCTCTGTGACCCATCATAGGGTTGAACTCGTGAAGTGAGTTAATGATAGCCTTGATCTCGTCAACGCTCTTGTTCTTTGCGTCAGCAAGCTTCTTGATCTCGTCCTCTGTTGTAGGTACGAACTCGTGAAGTGGTGGATCAAGGAATCTGATTGTAACAGGGCATCCCTCAAGAGCCTCATAAAGAGCCTTGAAGTCGTTCTGCTGGTAAGGAAGAATCTTCTCAAGAGCAGCTTCTCTCTCTTCTACTGTATCTGAGCAGATCATCTCACGGAATGCAGCAATTCTGTCTTCCTCGAAGAACATGTGCTCTGTACGGCAAAGACCAATACCCTCAGCGCCAAGCTCTCTAGCCTTCTTAGCATCAGCAGGTGTATCAGCGTTTGTACGAACCTTAAGCTTTCTGAACTCATCAGCCCAAGCCATGATACGTCCGAACTCACCAGCGATCTGAGCGTCAACTGTTGCGATCTGACCATCATAGATGTTACCTGTTGTACCATCGATTGAAATGAAGTCTCCCTCGTGGAACTCTTTGCCACCAAGTGTGAACTTCTTGTTCTCTTCGTCCATGTTGATATCGCCACAACCAGATACGCAGCACTCACCCATACCACGAGCAACTACGGCAGCGTGTGATGTCATACCACCACGAACTGTAAGGATACCCTGAGCAGCCTTCATACCTGTGATATCTTCTGGAGATGTCTCAAGTCTTACAAGAACTACCTTCTCTCCTCTTGCAGCCCAATCAACAGCGTCATCAGCTGTGAATACGATCTTACCGCAAGCAGCTCCAGGTGATGCACCAAGACCCTTTCCGATAGGTGTTGCAGCCTTAAGAGCAGCAGCATCAAACTGTGGGTGAAGAAGTGTATCAAGGTTTCTAGGATCGATCATTGCTACAGCTTCTTCTGGAGTCTTGTGTCCCTCATCAACGAGATCGCAAGCAATCTTAAGAGCAGCAGGAGCTGTTCTCTTACCGTTACGGCACTGAAGCATATAGAGCTTCTTGTTCTCAACAGTGAACTCCATATCCTGCATGTCATGATAGTGGTTCTCAAGAGTCTCACAAACCTTGATGAACTCTGCGTATGCTTCTGGGAACTCCTTCTCCATCTGAGCGATTGGCATAGGTGTACGAACACCAGCAACTACGTCCTCACCCTGAGCGTTGATAAGGAACTCACCCATAAGCTTATTCTCACCTGTTGCAGGGTCACGTGTGAATGCAACACCTGTACCAGACTCATTATTAAGGTTACCGAATACCATAGGCATTACGTTAACAGCTGTTCCCCATGAATATGGGATATCGTTATCACGACGATATACGTTAGCACGAGGGTTATCCCATGAACGGAATACAGCCTCGATAGCAAGCTTAAGCTGCTCTACTGGATCTGAAGGGAAGTCCTTGCCAAGCTGATTCTTGTACTCAGCCTTGAACTGCTCTGCAAGCTCCTTAAGGTCAGCTGCTGTAAGGTCAACGTCAAACTTAACACCCTTCTTCTCTTTCATTGCATCGATAAGCTGCTCGAAGTACTTCTTACCAACTTCCATAACAACGTCTGAGAACATCTGGATGAAACGACGATATGAATCATATACGAAACGCTCGAATGCAGGATCAGGATTACCCTTGATCATTGCTGCAACTACGTCATCATTAAGACCAAGGTTGAGGATTGTATCCATCATACCAGGCATTGATGCACGAGCACCTGAACGAACTGATACAAGAAGTGGATTCTGAAGATCGCCAAACTTCTTGCCGTTAATCTCCTCCATTTTCTTAACGCCTTCCATAGCCTGAGCCATGATCTCGTCGTTGATCTTACGACCATCCTCGTAATACTGTGTGCAGGCCTCTGTTGTGATTGTGAAGCCCTGTGGTACTGGAAGGCCAATGCTTGTCATCTCTGCAAGGTTAGCACCCTTACCACCGAGAAGGTTACGCATTGTCATGTTACCTTCGCTGAACATATAAACCCACTTGTTCGCCATGTTTTCTACCTTTCCTGTCGCTCCTCTAAAAAGCGACACCTTTCAATATTGTGCATTATTTATATATAATCACATTTTGGGCCCATTCAAAGGAATGAAGCTATCAAATATGAATATATCGAAATTCTTGCGAGCGCGCTCAAGATCTTCCTCGCTCTTGATAGTCCAGGCAGCGGCAACGTTGCCATATACGCGTCTGCAAATTCTTCTGGACAGGTTACTTGCGTACTTGTGATTGTAAGCAACAAAGTCCGGTCTGGTAATACAGTTAAATAACAGATTAGTAAGAATAAAATACAAAGGTCCCTTGAACTCCTCAGGCTTGTCCTTGTGGAATTCATCTGAGAGCTGGCCTCTGAAAACCTCTGGCCTGTTCTTCCTATACCATCTGACACCCAATGGATTAAAGGATTCTATACAGTAAACTCCCTTGTAGTTACTAAGGAGTGCATCCACTTTTGGACAAACTGACAAATCTTTTAATTCTATTTTGAGTTCGACGATAAGAGGAATTGTACCATTTACCATTTTGAGAAACTCCTCAAATGTTGGGATTTTCTCATCAGAATCAAGTAAATGAAACTCTAATAGTTCCTCGTACGTATAATCGATTACTTTGCCTTTTACTCCAAGGCTTCCATCTGGGTTTCTTACTGCATCTGCAGGAATCTGACCCTCTGGATATCTGGCAATCCTTGCCAATGTAAAATCGTGGAAAATAACTGGAACCCCATCCTTGGTAAGCTGAACATCACATTCGATGCCGTATCCAGCCTCTACAGCCTTTCTGAAGGCTGCCATTGAATTCTCAGGTGCATCGCTCCTATTGTCATGTAGTCCCCTATGAGCATAAAGCACCCTGGTAAATGGTTCTCTAGAAGGTTTGTTCACCAATCTAGGCATAATCATAAGCATGTAGACCACGCATATAATAAGAATAATTAAGCCAACAATCTTAAGAACTAACATCAAACCACTTCCCAAATTCAATATACTGACAAACGTTAAAATTCTAACGGAGTTTGTCCGCTAAATATTTTACAGCCTTAATCCGTATTACGCAACTAAATTTTCTATGAATTACGAATATTAGATATAGATATGAAATATTATATTAAACACCTTTATTTATTTAGAGCCAGATCCATCAATTCCCAAAGCTCATCATCTGTAAGATGCTTTCTGACCCTGAGGATCAGGTGAACCTTGTTTCCTCCTGCTCCCTCCTGAAACATTCTCTGCCACTTATAGAAATGTGGTCCATCGCCATGGAACCTTACAAAAGACATAAGTCCCTTCATAACATAGTAAGATTGCCTTATATCAGCTTCGCAGTCATTATCAAAAAAGCCATCAAAATCCCCATGCTCATGGCTTCTCATCTTGTCGTAACCGGCAAGAAAAGCCTGTGCTGCAAGACCTGCTTCGTAGAACGCAGTCAGATAATCAGGCTCTCCTTCCCTATCCTGCCCCTGAGAGATACAGTCTATGACTTTCTCTTTCTGGTCATCATCAGTTCCCACTTTATCCGAGGCATCAACAAGACATGCATCCATAGACTTTATTGCATAAAGTGCGCCAAGATAGCTGTAATAAAGATATTCAACCTGCCAAACAAGAGTATCCTCCAGTATCTGTCTGGTGCTTTCAGGAAGCTCAGCCAGTACCTGCCTGCACTTTACAAGGTATTCCTCGTAGCCTCTCTGGGCGGGCTCTATAACATCTCTGTAAGCCAGTAGCTGCTCTCTAAGTGTCTTCTTGTCAGAGAACCAAAGCCACTCATCTGCCGCCCTGGTGCCACTTGGATTCTTTTTATCAAAATCCGTGATAAATCCTGTTGTCAGAACCCTGGCTCCATGATGTGCAAACTGTTCTCCTGAATGATCATCCTCATTGGGTCCATAAGATGGACTGTACCCTGGCCACAGCTGGTACAGTTCCTGTATCTGCGCAAGATGGTCATCCGCATAGTAATTCTGACAGTACTCTGATAAATGCGCATTAACATATTCAGGTGCTTCTCCTGCCAAGGCTTCCTCATCCGCCATAAGAGGTTCTCTCCACATTCTGGCGATAAGGTCAAGTATATAAGCATGAGGCTTAACATTTGAGCAGTTGATTATCCAAAAATCATCTGCTCCTACCTCATAGACGTTCGTCAGCTCTTTTACCACAAATTCAGGTGAGTTTGGAAGCATAGTCATCTGCGCAGCCGCCTGAAGGTCGTAAAAGGATGCATGATAATAGATTCCATGCCTGCCAGCTGCCCCATTCTCAGGAAGCGCATAAACTCTTGGATTGTGATTGCCCTGACGCCTTGAAACCATCTTGCCAAAGCCATTATCTGCCCAGATAAATATTACATCCTCTGGAATATCCAAAAGTCCCTTTTTGTACAGCTCCATGGTCTCACCGTAAAGGTTACTGCAGCATACGGCTTCACTGTCATAAGCCTTGACCAGATCATACTGCTTGCGGATGAGACTACTCATGAGCTCTCCACGCTTCTCATCAGAATCGTAAGCTGGATCATCGGCCCAGAATGGCCTGTCTCCCTGTCCCCTAAAGCCAAGATTCCATATAACCTTACATTCCTTCTGATCTTCTATTGCTTCCTTCCATAGTCCCTCGAACAGCTCAGGATATCTGTCATAGGAAGCCTCAAGCTCCGGATATGCTCTTGCAAACATTCTGGCACCAAGTGGCTCTGCATGATGGTGGGTTATCCATAAGCCGTAGTCAGCTGCTAGTTTCTTATATATGTGTGCATTAAAATCCGTGCCTGGGATAGTCATGTTGCCGCCAAGTCTTAATAGCGTTTCAAAAGCCATCTCCCAGGGCCTGTTGTCATCCTTATCTTTTTTCCAGCCATCGAACAAAACTTCATCGTTAATAAACCATCCTCTGAATCTCACACTGTAAGGCTTTGCTTCAAAGTGATAGTCCTCTGGAACCTCGTATCCTTCACGCTTTTCAAATATCTGCTCGTTCCAGAACCAGAATTCATTTACCCCAAGGAACTTCTTACTGATATGGTAGATTCCATAGACAAAGCCCAAGTCATCAGAAGCAGATATCTGCACTTTGTCAGAGAAGGCCGTGATCACATAGCACTCGCCAACTACAGCATCATCCTTTACAAAAGAAATATCGATGCCCTCTTTATCTGATTCAAGACAGGTACAGATAATGTCTCTCCTAAGAGCATCCGCAGCTATCTGCACCGGCTTATGTCTTGGAACATCTATAAGTTTAGTATTGTATGTGATCATAAGACCTCCTGACCTTTCGGACCTTTAAATCTGTACATCTATCGTAACACAAAAATGTAGTCAGACACCTACGCATCTGACTACATTTTACATCATATATTTAATCAATCATCTACATCAAAGTTCTCAATAAGTTTTTCCTTCTTGGGCGGCTTAACATCTCCATGTTTAACCATCAGCATCGTGCAGAATGAAAGTGCGGAGAATATAAACGCATAAGGGAAAAGAGTTTTATAGGAAACATGCTCTAGTAAAAATCCCGAAAAAATTGGTGTGAACACCTGAGCTGCCATGGAAAACGTGTAGTAGGTTCCTGTAAATTTACCTATATCTCCCGCTTTACTCATCTCAACAACCATAGGATAGGAATTAACATTTATAGCTGCCCAGCCAATACCAACCAGGGCAAAAAAGATATTGATTGAAGCCGAAAAATGAGGATACATGCCAGTAATAATGTAGCTCGCTCCCATGATCGCTATACCTATAAGGATTGTTTTCCTTCTGCCAATCTTGCTGGACACCATGGCAATCGGCACATAAGCCAGCGTTGCAGCGATGGTTGCCACCAAAAGACATGTAGCATAAGCATTATCATGAAGATTCCACACTTCTCCAACGAATCTGGAAAAGGCTGTTGTTACTGCGTTATAAGCTGTAAACCAAAGGAATACCGATACCAGAAGGAAAATAAGGCTTCTCTTTACCTCTTTGGGCATCATCTTGGTTACTGAGCCTTCCTCGAAGCTCTCAGTATTTTTGATACACTCAGCATCTTCTTCGTCATCAAAGGTATCTCCAAGAGAACAAAGTCCGCCTTCCTTGCTGATCTCATCCTTGATTTTCTTTTCCCTTATAGTTAATACCACGACTGCTACAGCAATAAGCATAAACAGAATAAGGCTGATCATAAGTGGTATGTAGTTAGTCTTGGCAGGATCATCAGCTTCCTTGAGAAGGAGCTTGATCATTACAAGAATATAGATACCTCCAAGTGTACCCATGAGATTGATAATGGCATTAGCTGAACTTCTGCATGGAGCAGGTGTAAGATCAGGCATCAGAGAAACTGCTGGTGATCTGTATATTCCCATTGCAATGAGAAGGAATAAGAGCACTGCCACGAAAAATGCAAGACTACCACTTGGCCTTGCAACAACAATAAGGATAGTTAAAAGAAATGTAGCCAGAACGGTTCCGATAATGATGAAAGGCATTCTTTTACCGATTCTTGTATTAGTCCTATCTGAGACAGAGCCAAACAAAGGCAAAAGGAAAAGCGCAAGCACATTATCCAGCGCCATAACTACTCCTGTAAAAGTTTCCCCCAGATTAAAAGTATATTTTAGTATCTTAGGAATCTCGTTGTCGTAGAACTGCCAGAATGCGCAGATAGACATGAAGGCAAATCCGATGAGTATAGTTCTTTTTGTGTTAAGTTTCATCCCCAAATCCCCCTAGATTCTTTATATAGTAATACTACTACAAAATAAAGTATGATATAATGTCTTTTGTACAATATTTTGAAAAATTTTAAGGGGTTTTTTATGTCTTTTACCGTATTTGCAGATGGATGTGCCAATCTGCCACAGAAAATAGCTGAAGAAATCGTAATTCTTCCATGTAATTACCTTGTAAATGGCACTCAGAATACTTATAGTGGCGACATTGATAATTTCGATGGACACACCTACTATGAGGGTCTTAAGAATGGCGATCTTATTCAGACCAGCCTTCTTAATACACAGCTTTTTATTGAGCACTTTACTCCTTACGCTCAGGAAGGTAAGGATATTATCTATATTTCTATGAGTTCAGGAATCAGTGGAACCTATAATGCTGCCAGAATCGCTGCTGATGAGCTTATGGAGGAATATCCAGACTGCTTTATCCATATCGTTGATTCACACGGCTGCGGCTTTGGTAACGGAATACTTGCTCTCAAGGCTGCAGATCTTGCAAGAAAAAATATCAGTGCCAGAAACGCTGCACAGATTCTGGACGAGGCTGTTCCTCATGCCTGCCAGTACTTTACTGTAGACGACCTTAACTTCTTAAAGAGAACAGGCCGTGTAAGCGGAGTTACAGCTAACATCGGAACTATCCTTAACATCAAACCCATTCTTTTTGGCGACAGCACAGGTCATATCATCTCCTGCAATAAGGTCAGAGGCCGCAAGAATGCTATTTCAGAGCTTGCCAAGAAATATGCCGAGAAGCGCATGGAGGATGAGAAGCAGATTGTTTTCATCTCCCACGGTGACTGTCTTGATGATGCCAATAAGCTTGCCGAAATGGTAAAAGAGATTAATCCACGTGCCCAGATCACAATCTGCATGCACGAGCCATTCTCCGGAGCCCACGTAGGACCTGGAATGCTTGGTCTCTTCTTCTGGGGCAAGGAAAGATAACGAAAAGGTATACTCCAAAAGCCGAGAGATTAATATGCGCACCCAATCCTCCGATGATTGTTCCAATCAAATCGGATTGGTCGCACATATTTAACCTCTCGGCTTTTTCACTTATACCTTAGATTGTATTATTCTCTAGCCATATTTATTGGCTTATCAGTCAGTCCTCTATGGATCTACAGATTATGAATCAAATCGTTCATAACATCCCAATTCATCTGTACAAGAAGCTCTTTAAGTTTGTCTACTGTATCATGATCTTTTTGGGGGAGCTTGTACTCTTTTAAACTATCAAGAATTACTTCTACTGCATCGTAATCCATTTTAGGAATATATTCTTTAAGGGCATTGTACGCATCTATAAGGTCTTCTGGAGCGATTTCTTCATGTGGTGTTTCTTCTAAGTTTTCAGCTACCACAGACAGCTTAGCTTTGTAACTGGAATAAAGCTGAAGAAGCTTATCATTATTATCTCGTATAAAAGCGATATCTTTCTTCTCTCCTGCTTCTTCGAGGCTACGAGCAAGGTCCGAAAGCTCGTATGCGCCTATTATTCTTGATGTACTCTTAAGTGCATGAACCTTGATCGTGTAGCTGGTCAGGTCATTTTTATCGAAAGCTTCTTTTATTTCTGCCAGCTTATAATCTATGGAACTGTAAAAAGTATTAAGAAATTTCAGAAACGCCTTGGAGCTACCACAAAAATCAAGTCCCTCTTTTATAGATATACCATCAATATTCTCCAGAATTTTAAGTTCTTCTGGAATCTCTTTTCCGTCTCCTATCATTTATAAATTCACACCTTAAATATGTTTTATCTATTTACAAAGAATTTGCTGATAGTATTTACTATCTCAGCCTTTCCGCTGGTCTTGAGAATATAGCCCTCTGGCTTGAGGGACAGAACACTCATAACGCTTTCCTTGTCATCCTTACCCGTAAGGAATATTACGGGAATGCCCTTGGTCTCTTCGTCACTTCTGAGCATCTCCAGAACCTGTGGTCCATCGGTAACAGGCATCTCATAATCCAGAAGTATCAGGTCAACCTTGTTACTACCAAGCCATTTGATAGCACGAAGTCCCGAGTTAGCCATTGAAACCTTGTAGGTATCCTTGATCCATTCTCTTACAAGACCCATGTAGTTAGGATCATCGTCAACGATAAGAATACTCTTTTTCATCTCACCTTCAGCAACCAGATTGAAGTAGAGGCTGACATCCGAAATGAAAGCATTATAGTCAAGAGGTCTGGTGAAGGCTTTGAATATGACATGTGGAGGGAACATATCTATTGCCTCCTTGGTATCGGTCATATCTCCTATAAGCGCAAGCTGCTTGTTATAATCTGACAGCTTGTCACGAAGGAACGTGGCAACTTCTCCTGCAATATGCTCACCCGCCTCCATGTAATAGATGACAAGGCCACTATCTGCCCACTCTTTATTTATAGCATTTACATTGGTGGATGAAAAAACAGCAGTTATCCCGGCATCTTTAAGCTTGCCCATAAGTACCTTAATGATAAATGTCTCTTTTTCGCCTATAACCAATATCTTGTTTGAACCAAAAACCATTGGTTGCCTCCATCTCTCATCAGGATTCATTGATACTGTCTTAAGCACAATGCCACGTACATGTTATCATTATATCATTTGTCAATTATCAATGCCATATCATAGACCTTGAATCTATGATATTTTCGGGCACTAATTCTAAATTTTCAATGTACTGGGTGAACTTCTGCATCTGATGGAAGGCCCTGATCAGACAGATTATCCCTATCCATGAACCTTGCAAGTATCGAATAAACTGCTGCTCTATTCACAGCTTTACCTGCATCAGCTGGGTCAATGTCTATTAAACCAAGCTCGATTGCTCTTTTTGCATAGCTTTCATACTTTTTATTCTCAAGCCTGCGAACCAAAAACTGAGATAGTTCTTCGTATGTCACAGCATCATCCGGCCTGAACACAAGCTTGGAATAGGCATTTCGTCCGTAGGTATCATAATCTATCAGATTATTTTCTATAAGTGCCTGAACATAGCCCGAAATCCACTCATCAACCTGGATATCTGCAAATATCTTTTTGTAGGGCCTGACCCCCGCCATCCTGAAGGCGTTAAACATCACCATCAGAAGCTGTCCCCTTGGCATCTGATCATAGGGGTGAAGGTACATAACGCAAGGATCAAGAAGGCAATACTTAAATGCCTTGCGTATTCTCTCATATTCAGGGATTCCCTTAATATCCAGATATGGCGGCTCAATATCAAATATGCTCGGGCCTGGTAACTCCTTGGGAAGTGTTTTGGTGTCTGAATCCGGAAGAAAGTCTCTACAAAATGGACCACTAACCCCGTCCCCCTGGTCCATTTGTTTCTTCATGTTTTCTACAAAAAGGCTGCATATGAGTACTGCGCCATATTCATTGGTATGGGTTATGTCTCCCGGCATAAAATAATCCCTGGCCTTATCACCAAGCTCTACCCATTTATCAAAGGTCATCCTGTGAAGGTCAATAAAACATACATTAAGCTTCTCGGCTACATCTCTTGCAGCATCAGCGTGAGCCTGTAAAAGAGAGTAGTGCCTTGGCATAGATAAATCCTTGGACTCCTCCTTGCTCAGTTCAAGCGGGATACGGCTTATGGGTGAGCATATGATCGGCTCAGCGCCTTTATCTCTTGCTTCTATAACAAATCTTCCAAGGTTATCTGCATAGCCTCCATAGGCTGATAAATTTCTTCTTTTCTGGTCATTGTGTCCAAACTGCATTATAAAGAAGTCACCTTTTTTCATGAATTCCTGGCAGATGGCGTAGTGTCCGTCATCCCTAAAGCAGTTAGATGTCATTCCAGAATGAGCCAGATTACAAACCGCATCCTTTCTGACGTATTTGTTAAGAATCTGCGCCCAGCCTGCGCAGCTACCATATGGATAGTAAGGAATTCCCGCATTCTGATCAGTGAGTGTTGAGTCACCTGCAATCCAAATGACCGGCACATCCTCTTTTGAAATATTTACTTCTAAGTCCTCTTCAATATCCGCCTCATCAGCTCCTGCTATGCTGACATATATACTCTTATCATTTATTCTATCTGCCATAAGAGCTGGAATATAGGGAAATACAGCCTGATAAAAAGATATATGATACTCTTCACCCTTTTTGATGCAGATATTTCTATCAATCATGTTTCTTCTTCCTGCAAAAAGAGTCAGTTCAGACAGCTCTTTTACCCTAGCTGAAAGAGTAACCTCCACCCTATAAGTTCCAAATTCAGGCACGCTAAAGCTTCTGACTATAACATTTCTGTTCCTTGAATCAGACTTTACGCCTTCATCGCTCAGGAGCCTTCGCTTATTCCATCCGCCATTAAAAAGTGCTGTATATGAATCCGTATCTTGCACGCTTATCTGCTTACATTTTGTTTGCTCTGTCATAACTTCCCCATTTAAAATACATTTTTCATTACTACACAATAGTAAACTCTTTGTCATATCTTTGAAACTCAGTTTTACAAGGTTTCTTCCTATTTTCATCCATATTCTTTTTTTGTTGCAATTAATAGAAGATTCTCATATAATACGAACTGTTGCAAAGGATAGATTTTTAATAAATATGTGAGGTTATTTTTTAATGATTAGTGCAAATAACGTAACCTTAAGAGTTGGTAAGAAGGCTCTTTTTGAAGAAGTTAACATCAAGTTCACACCAGGTAACTGCTACGGTATCATCGGCGCAAACGGTGCTGGTAAGTCTACATTTCTCAAGATCTTATCAGGACAGATCGAGACCACTAACGGAGATGTAGTTATCTCTGATGGTGAGCGTTTATCATTCCTTGAACAGGATCACTTCAAGTATGACGAGAATGTTGTTCTTGATACTGTTATCGCTGGTAATGCCCGTCTCTTCGAGATCAAGAATGAGAAGGATGCTATTTATGCCAAGGAAGATTTCACTGATGAAGATGGTATCAGAGCAAGTGAGCTCGAGGCTGAGTTCGCTGAGATGAACGGATGGGAAGCTGAGTCAGATGCTGAGTCACTTCTTAACGGCCTTGGAATCGATACAGAGTTCCACTACAAACTTATGAAAGAACTCGATGGTGCTCAGAAGGTCAAGGTTCTTCTTGCAAGAGCTCTCTTTGGTAATCCAGATATTCTTCTTCTGGACGAGCCTACTAACCACCTTGATCTTGATGCTATAGCATGGCTTGAGGAGTTCCTTATCAACTTTGAGAATACAGTCATAGTTGTATCCCATGACCGTTACTTTCTCAACAAGGTTTGCACTTACATTGCAGATATAGATTATGGCAAGATTCAGCTCTATGCTGGTAACTATGATTTCTGGTACGAGTCATCACAGCTGATGATCCGTCAGATGAAGGAAGCCAACAAGAAGAAGGAAGAGCAGATCAAAGAGCTCAAGGAATTCATCGCTCGTTTCTCTGCTAACGCAAGTAAGAGTAAACAGGCTACTTCCAGAAAGAAAGCTCTTGAGAAGATCGAGCTTGATACAATTAAGCCATCAAGCCGTAAGTATCCATACATCGACTTCAGACCAGACAGAGAAATCGGTAACGAAGTTCTTACTGTAGAAGGTCTTTCCAAGACAATCAACGGCGAGAAGGTTCTTGATAACATCTCATTCGTTGTACAGCGTGAAGACAAGATTGCTTTTGTTGGTGGTAATGAGCTTGCCAAGACTACTCTCTTCCAGATTCTTACAGGAGAGCTAGAGCCAGACGAGGGAACTTACAAGTGGGGTGTTACAACATCTCAGGCTTACTTCCCTAAGGACAACACAAAAGAGTTCGATAATGACTACACAATTACTGAGTGGCTTACAGGCTACTCTGAGATAAAGGATGCAACATACGTAAGAGGATTCCTTGGACGTATGCTGTTTGCCGGCGAAGACGGAGTTAAGAAGGTTAAGGTTCTCTCCGGTGGTGAGAAGGTTCGTTGCCTTCTTTCCAAGATGATGATAAGCGGTGCTAACTGCCTTATCTTCGATGAGCCTACTAACCACCTTGATATGGAATCAATCTCCGCTCTCAATGACGGAATGATCAAATTCCCAGGTGTTGAGCTTTTCGCATGTCGTGACCACCAGGTTGTTCAGACTACAGCTAACAGAATCATGGAGATTCTGCCAGACGGATCACTTATCGATAAGCGTTCAACATATGATGAGTACCTTGAAAATGATGAAATGGCCAGAAAGCGTACAGTTTATAACACTGCCGCTGACGAAGAGGAAGACGACTAATTGCAGTTCTAAACGGAAAGCGATAGATAGTCTTCTACCCTGTCCTTTCCGCTTATATATTATTTATTTCACATAAAACGGAGGAGTAATAGCATGCAGGAATTTAAGCCAGTAAAAGAGGGAAAAGTTCGTGAGATTTATGACATCGGTGAGAACCTTATCATGGTAGCTACCGATAGAATTTCAGCTTTCGACGTTATCCTTAAGAACAAGGTAACCAAGAAAGGCGCAGTTTTAACACAGATGTCCAGATTTTGGTTCGATTATACCAAGGACGTAGTTACAAACCACATGGTCAGCGTTGATTCAGCTGACATGCCTGAGTTTTTCAGAACACCTGATTTTGCAGGTAATAGCATGCTTTGCAAGAAGCTTAGAATGATACCTGTTGAGTGTATCGTTCGCGGCTATATAACAGGAAGTGGCTGGAAGAGCTATCAGGCAGATGGCACAGTTTGTGGCATCAAGCTCCCAGAAGGTCTTAAGGAATGTGATAAGCTCCCTGAACCAATCTACACTCCTAGTACTAAGGCTGAGATTGGTGATCATGATGAGAACATCGATTTCGAGCGCAGCATCGAAGTCCTCGAGAAAGAGTTCCCTGGTCATGGCGAATACTACGCTACCAAGATCAGAGATTATACAATCGCTCTTTACAAGAAATGTGCTGACTACGCTCTCACTCGCGGAATCATCATTGCAGATACCAAGTTTGAGTTTGGCGTAGATGAGAATGGCGAAGTTGTTCTTGCTGATGAGATGCTCACACCAGACAGCTCACGTTTCTGGCCAGTAGAAGGCTATGAGCCAGGTCACGATCAGCCATCCTTCGATAAGCAGTTCGTACGTAATTATCTCAAGGCTCATCCAGAATGTGATTACAACCTTCCTCAGGAAGTAATCGACAAGACTATTGATAAGTATCTTGAAGCTTACAAGCTCCTTACAGGAACTGAACTTAACGCATAAAACAAACAGCGCCGAGGCAATCGCCCGGCGCTGTTTTAATATTTAGTCATCATCTTCATAGAATCGGCTTTTCTTTTTAGGGTTATGCATCTGCTCCATCAACTGAATGATCAGGCGCACAAAGCCAATAATGATCAAATAGCTTCCAAGCGTAACTGATTTGGTGTAGTCAAATCTAGATGGAATGACTATAGAAATGATTCCAATGTACAGGTTAACCACAGCCAGAAGCATCATCCAGAACTTAGCTTTTCCTGATATAGTCTCTTTATATCTGATAATGTACCTGACACTGGCAAATGCCAGGGAAAAGAATACAATAGCCATCAAAAAGTTGGTCCACTTAGGAATTCGCTCCAGGTTCGACATAATAAAAACCATGAACCACATGAGCACTATATGAAAAATCATTCGGCCTCTTTTAAGAAACGGATTCTCATCACGCATGCCTGCCTTTACCAGCATTATCGCGCTCCAGACTGCAACTATCAGAGCTATAGCTCCGCCTAAAACACTGTAAACCGCCTCTGGAATGGTACGAAAAACGATACCAAGAAACATCATGAAAATATCTATGATACCCTGAAGTGACTTAAGGGCATCCAGAATCTTAATCTTCTCAAAAGACCTCCAAAGAGATCCAAAGAACTTACCTACAACTATCTTAGTCTTACTCTCAGAGTTGGCAGCTGATAGCAGAATGGTTCCAAAATCATGGAAGCCTCCTTCTGAAATATCATTTAATGAAACAGCACCTGCAGCCTTCATAGAATCAAAGATATCTCTCGTAAAAGTTCTCCTCTGCTCCATGGTAGCATTACCTATCCAGTCATCGATCGCTCTGTTGTATACAGAGCTTTCCTCTGTTAAAAACCTTCTGTTTACAAAATGATTTCCCTCTATCTTCCAGGTCATTCCAGAATGCTGCGCCATCTTCTTGGCACTAGATGCCACAATCTCGTGTGTAACTGGAAGTTCAAAAAGCATACCTACTACGCAGAAGGTCGGAACAACGTGAACTACTCTCTCCTGTATATCAGCAAACTTCTCTTCGTCCAAAAGTTCAGGACAAAAGCCTGGTCCATCAAAGCTATATATCTTTTTGATTCTGTTTCTAACAACATCGGGAGCATGCATGGCAGAATAAACCGCAAGATTTCCGCCCTTGGAATGGCCTCCCACATAGATGTTACCCGCATATTTCTGCATCACATACTGAAGGTATCTTGCTGCAGCTCTCTGAGCTTCTATCTCTTCGAAACTTATCTGGAAATCAAGTCTCCAGTCATCTATCTCCATTGTCGTTCCACGAAAAGCCACAAAGTGACTTCCATCTGGAAGGTGTACAGTAAATGCCGTAAACACCATGTTCCTGTCGGCATCGTCCACATCAACATAATCCGACAGATAAAGGCTTCCAAACCTCTTATATTTGGCCATATAGTACAGAACCCAGTCAAATGCAAGTTCATCCAGTTCATCTATACTGTGGGTCTGAAAATACCTCTCTGCAACTTCATAAACAGATACACGTCCATTCTCGCCCTTACCAGGAATCAACCCGGTAAAGTCGTTATATACCAAAAGAGCCAGCGCCAGATTATCGACTTTATTAAAAGGCACCTGCTTAAATTCCAGATCACCACGCCATTTGATGTAGTTTATGATATTAGCCATTTTCTGTTCCTCTTATTGTCAAGCAAAGTCAAGATACCCTGGAAAACACTTACATATATCATTATAACGTAAAAGAGTGCATCTGTTCACAGATACACTCTTTTCATTATCATTTTGTGTTAAATTACAGTGCAGCCTTGATCTTCTCGATCATCTCATCGTACTCTGCGTCAGATAAGAAAACCTTCTGTGGGTTCATCTCAAATACTCCGCCCCACTCAAACTCATCTTTGTACTTGGGAACAAGGTGCATGTGCAGATGACAGCCCGTATCACCATATGCGCCGTAGTTGACCTTATCAGGATTAAATACCTTATGAATAGCCTTGGCAGCACGGTTAACGTCTGCAAAAAATGCATTTCTGTCTGCATCGGAAATATCAACTATCTCGCTGATATGATCCTTGTAAGCAACGATACATCTACCAGGATGTGACTGCTCCTTAAAAAGAATAAGCTGGCTGACCTCAAGGTCACAGATCTTGATACCAAACTTTGCAAGTGGCTCGCCACCTACACAATATCCACAATTACAATCTTTCATTACAAAAATACTCCTAAAACTTAATCTAATTCTTTAATAATAGCGCTTAGCAGATCATTATATTCCTCAAAAGCTGGAAGCTCAGGATAATCTGCCTTGATCTTATCTGTTGATCTGAACAAAAAGCCTGCCTTGGAAGCCTGGATCATAGCAAGATCATTATAGCTGTCTCCACTGGCTATAGTATCATAGCCGATTGACTGAAGTGCCTTAACTGTAGTCAGCTTGGATTTCTCAATTCTCATCTTAAAGCCTGTAATCTCGCCGTTATCAGCAACCTCAAGTGAGTTGCAGAAAATTGTAGGCCAGCCAAGCTTCTCCATAAGAGGAGTTGCAAACTGAGTGAAGGTATCACTGATGATGATAACCTGTGTGCGTCTTCTAAGCTCATCAAGGAACTCTTTTGCTCCAGGAAGTGGATCTATCTTGGCAATAGTATCCTGGATTTCCTTAAGGCCAAGGCCATGCTCCTTGAGAATTCCTATTCTCCATTTCATAAGTTTGTCATAATCAGGCTCATCTCTTGTTGTTCTCTTAAGCTCTGGAATCCCACTTGCCTCAGCAAAAGCTATCCATATTTCTGGAACTAAAACGCCCTCAAGATCTAAACATACTATGTTCATGAATCAAACGTCTCCTCATAATCTATTTTGATGCAAATATCAGATATTAACCTTAGGTAATGTATCGAAGCTCTTCTGCAGCTCTGCATCTGTTGGGATATAATCTGTCATAACGCCATCGTTGTACTTCTGGTATGCAACCATATCAAAGTAACCAGTACCGGTAAGACCAAAGAGAATTGTCTTCTCCTCGCCTGTCTCCTTGCACTTAAGAGCCTCATCAATAACAACTCTTATAGCATGGCTTGATTCTGGAGCAGGAAGAATACCCTCTACTCTTGCGAATTGCTGAGCTGCCTCAAATACTGAAGTCTGCTCAACTGATCTGGCCTCCATAAGCCCATCATCATACAGCTGAGAAAGAATTGGGCTCATGCCGTGATAACGAAGTCCTCCAGCATGGTTAGCTGATGGAATAAAGTTACTGCCCAGTGTGTACATCTTGGCAAGAGGACATACCATTCCGGTATCGCAGAAGTCATAAGCATATTTACCTCTTGTGAATGAAGGACAGCTTGCAGGCTCAACTGCGATAATCTGGTAATCATTCTCTCCGCGAAGCTTCTCACCCATGAATGGAGAAATAAGTCCGCCAAGGTTAGATCCGCCACCTGCACAGCCAATGATCATATCTGGCTTAATTCCGTACTTATCAAGAGCTGCCTTAGCCTCAAGACCAATAACTGTCTGATGCAAAAGTACCTGATTAAGAACGCTTCCAAGAACATATCTGTAGCCTTCTGTATGTGTAGCCACCTCAACAGCCTCGGAAATAGCACAGCCAAGGCTTCCTGTTGTACCAGGATGCTCAGCATTGATCTTGCGTCCGATCTCTGTCTCCATAGATGGTGAAGGTGTTACGCTTGCGCCATAAGTACGCATAACCTCACGTCTGAATGGCTTCTGCTCGTAAGAAACCTTAACCATGTAAACCTTACAATCAATGCCAAAATATGCTGATGCCATAGAAAGAGCTGTTCCCCACTGACCAGCACCAGTCTCTGTTGTTACACCCTTAAGCCCCTGCTTCTTGGCATAATAAGCCTGAACGATAGCAGAATTGAGCTTGTGGCTTCCGCTTGTGTTGTTACCTTCGAATTTGTAATAAATCTTGGCAGGTGTTCCAAGAGCCTTCTCAAGGAAATAAGCCCTAACAAGTGGTGATGGTCAGTACATCTTGTAGAAATCCATGATCTCATCAGGAATATCTATGTAAGGAGTTGTATCATCAAGCTCCTGCTTGATCAGCTCATCACAAAATACAGGCCTAAGGTCATCAAAAGTCATAGGCTTAAGTGTTCCTGGATTAAGAAGTGGTGCTGGCTTATTCTTCATGTCAGCTCTTACGTTGTACCACTGTCTTGGAATCTCATCCTCGCTAAGGTATATCTTATAAGGTATTCTCTTTTCTTCTCCCATTTCTATATCCCCCGATATTCTTCAACAATTTAAACCATTAAAGCATATTTTAACCCGTCATGTCAATGAGAAAAGCCCTATTTAATTGAAGTTACCATACAGTATCTGAGCAAGTTCAGAGTCCTTATCAAGGATAATTGTCTTCTCTCCCCTAAGTGATTCCTTGAGGGTATCAAGACCTCTGATATAGCTATAGAACTCAGCCTTTTCCTCTGTATCATAAGCCTTTGAAAGAGTCTCCATGTATGCAGCTTCTCCCTCAGCCTCAAGAACTGCAGCGCTCTTCTGAGCCTGAGCCTTTACAATGGCTACCTGCTTGTCTGTCTCATTGTGAATCTTCTGAGCCTCAGCTTCTCCCTGAGCAGTATATGATGCAGCAATATTGTTACGCTCTGAGATCATTCTCTCGTATACAGCCTGCTTGTTGTCATCAGGAAGGTCAAGAGCCTTGATCTGAGCCTGAATGATAGCAATACCATATCCAGCCATATCTGAGTTAGCCTCTTCTGTAATAAGCTTGGTAAGGGTCTCGCCTCTTGCCTCAATGACCTCATCCTGTGTCATGGAAGAAATAGCATTTTTGGTTGCATTATATACAGAAGCTTCAATTCTCTCATCAGCTCTGGCACTAACTGCATTAAGAGTCTGGATATACTTAAGAGGATCAGCTACTCTCCAAAGTACATATGTATCAGTGATCATAGACTTCTTATCCTTGGTGATAACATCTGAAGCTGGGATATCATAGATGATGATCTTGCCACTGATTGCCTGTGTATCCTCGATAAATGGTGTCTTGAAATGAAGACCTGGCTCAGAAGCAATAGATACGATCTTACCAAATCTTCTGACTGCAACATACTCATTCTGATGAACTACATACATTGATGAGCCAACAAGAAAAGCTGCAGCAATTAACAATATGATAATTAATGTCTTTACAATACTAAATCTCTTCTTTTCCATATCAGGCCTCCATCAATTATTAAAACTGTCTAAAGGAAGCATCTGCTGTGTCTTACCATCAGTGATGATAACCTTCAGATCTGGAAGAACTTCTTCCATAGTCTCGTAGAATAGTCTCTTCTTGGTAATGTATGGCTGAAGCTTGTACTGCTCATACATCTCATTGAATCTGGCAACCTGACCTTCAGCCTCTGCGATTCTGGCCTGCTTATAAGCCTCTGCATCCTGAATGATCTTGTCTGCGTCAGCTTCTGCCTTAGGAAGCTCCTCACTCTGATACTTCTTGGCATTGTTAACAGCTGTGTCCTTGCCCTGCTTGGCTGTTTCTACAGACTTAAATGCCTGAACGATTTCCTGTGTTGGTGGCTCAGCATCCTGAACAGAAAGGTTAACAACCATCATTCCGATGTTGCTGTTAGTAAGCTCATTCTGAAGCTTCTCTTTAACCTCGGCCTGAATCTGTCCCTTAGCTGTTGTGATAACATCATCAACTGTGTAATTAACTACAGTATTTCTGATACAGGCAAGTGCCATATTCTTCATGATAACCTCAGGATTAGAAGAATTGTAGTAGAACGCTACAGGATCACTTACCTTGTACTCAAGATAGAAATCAATATCAACAAAGTTGAAATCAGAGGTGATCATAACACCCTCATCATCGACAGTAATGTTCTGTCCATCCTGCAAAACATAACCGATTCCAACACCATGAGTTGTCATATCGATTGTATGAACATCCTGAATAAATGGAATCTTGAAATAAAGTCCGGCAGTATCTACTCTGATTACCTTACCGAACATTGTCAGAACAGCCTGTTCCTGCTCTTTGACAGAATAAAAACTTTCCCCTACACACGTAAGTGCCACAATTGCTATGATAACAGCAATTACAATCGTAGGATTGAACTTGGCTTTAGGTGCATTACTTTTTACTCGCATACCTTTTCTCCCTTTTCTAAATAATAAAAAGCCGGCAGCTTCCAATTAAGCATACCGGCTAGTATTATACCATAAACCCTTATGAACTATCTATTCATTATCCTTCCCACAGCATAAACTATGGAATAAATATTATCGTAGAACTCAAACGCCACATGCGCCATGACTGAAATATAAATATTCCTTGTAATGACATATGCTATTGTCACAGGAATCGTCATGATCATCCACTCTGCGATTCCAAGCACTCCATGCGCTCTTGTAACTGCACATAAGATAAGGCTCACTATAGTAAGAACAAATACTCTTTTCTTGCTACCAAAAGAAATAATAGCTTTCCTGAAGAACAGTTCCTCTGCAACTGGCTTCATAACTATCATCATAAGTGCATAGAAAAAAGTAGGTAAAATATCATTTCTTGTGATAATGCTGACTGTACCATCCCTGACTGTAGCAAAATACGGCTGAAGAACTCTGTTCTTAATGTCATTAGCCAGCATCAGTCCAGCAAATGTCAGTATCACTGGAAGCCAGAATCTCTTTATTCTGGTAAGGTTTCGTGCAAATTTACGGAATGAAAACTGCTTGTGAAAATAATAAAAATAGATCAGAAGTCCCAGGTAAAATACGAAGAACAAGTGAAATGCCTGCATTGGCATAATTATTGTCGAGATGACAAAAAGCAGTTCCCACGCCAGTGGTATATATAAACGTCTCAAAGTAAACTCCTTTATTGTGAATCCACATCTCATTTATTATATAAGTCAGACTCTTATTTTTCAAGGAGTCCTTTGATAACAAGCACATTGTTACGGTCTTTTTGCTTGTAATCGGCTTCATTTCCAGTAAGTGACTTCTCAAGCTCTGAGATTTCATCAAGCTCATCCCAGTTTACAAGGCATACATGGCTCTTATTCTCTACATCCTTGGAGATACGTTTTGCTTCTGACTCTGAGGCCTCAAGTGCCCTCTTTTTGAAGGTATCAAGGTCCATCTTTTTGTAGCCCGCAGCATAGTAAAAAGCATTCCATCTAAGATGCTCAGATTTAGCCAGATTCTCAAGCACATCAGAAGATAATTCCCTGCCATCACACAGATCAAGCCTCTTCAAAAGAGCTGCCTGATAATCTGCAGATGCTCTGGAACTCATCCTGTCAAAATAGCTGCAGTCAGCCCAGTTCTTCTTGGGAGAAGCGCTATTGTTCATGTAATAATGATTAAGCTTCTTGGCCAGATCATCCATAGTTCCTGTATAAAGGATGTTCGCATCAAAGATACTGTGTCTTTCCACAAGACTGTTAAGCTCGTACTTGGTCACGCAGTCGCTACAGCACTGATAAACAGGAAGATTGACTCCTCTTCCTCTCATAAACTCCAGAATATTCATGGCAATCTCACGTCCTGTGCGGTCATCGCCAACTGCCACTGCAATATATCTGAGCTTATCAATATTTTCCTCAAGGAACAGCGCGAGCTCTCTACTGCGACCATCATGGTTTTCAAAAGAAATATCGTAGTTATCAAGAAGTGAACTAAACCTGGCCCTGAAAAAGCCGTCTATATTGCGTCCGCTCTTATCAAACACTTTGACCTTGAAGTTACTGCCCTCGAACTGACCATTTATAATTATCTTCTCTAAAAGCTCCTGTCCTTTTCTGCCAAAGCCAATAAGGAGCACATTGGCATCACAGGTAGCCTTGCCATTTTCATCAAAAGAAATAGCGTCGCAGATAGGATACTTCTGCATAAGGAGTCTTGCGAGGAGCTCAGCCTTTTCAAAGACTCGTACAGTTCCATAGCCGTACTTATCGCCTATAGCCTGGAGCATATATCCGTTATGCTCCTCATAGCCATAGAGGATCACTTCTGTCTGCTCAGGCCTTACCTTGGCTTTCTCAAGAGCTCTCATGATTTTAACTGCATAGTCCAGATTCTCATCGATATTGCCGGAAAAAGCAATAAGCCTGAACTTGCCCCTACCACGCTTAACAGATAATCTATGAAGAAATTTCACATCAGGATCAAGAGCTTCGCTGTCAGAAAAAAGAAGTCCTCCCATCTGGCTTATCTGGCTATCTTTGCCATTGGAACTGGTTCCTACATAAACTATAGAAGTATGATCCTTATCAGAAAGTCTTCTGCCGTAGGCAAGAGAATTCTCAGTAACTCCATAAATAAGCTCAACATCATTTATACGTAAAAAGAATGTTCTGATCTTCTTGAGCATTCCCTTGGCAACAGTCATGAGAATAGCACTGGCAAGTGAATAGTATGCCATAAAGTGCACTACCCAGAAGAAAATCATCCATTTTGAATCTGCCCCAACAAGCTTTTCAAAAACTGAAGCATTATTGACTCCGGCAAACATTCTGCCCACATCTACAACAGTCTCAAAAACTGCAGCCACAAGATTAGTCGCCTCATGAGCATGTGTTATTCCATAGATGCAAAGTCCTCCGATAGAGGCTATACCAAAGGTAAAGCCCAGCCATCTCTCCCTCTGATCCTGATTAAGTGCCAAATATAGTATAACTGCAGCAAACATAGCAGCTGAAAGCAGCACAACAACTAAGTATTCCATACACGTTTCCCTCAAATTCAGATTCTAACTAGAATAATAACATATTTTGTTTCTTTTACATATTGCCATTTACATGCTAAAATGTGGTGTCAAAATAACAATTTTCAGGAGTCTTATTTACTATGATTCTTTCAGTACATAACATAAATAAATCATTTGACGGTAAGGATATTCTCAAAGATGCCTCTTTTCATATAGAAAAAGACGAAAAGGCTGCCATTGTCGGAATAAACGGCGCAGGTAAAACCACCCTTATCAAGATCATCATAGGCGAACTATCTGCTGACGACGGCGATGTTACTTTTTCCAAGGATATTACATGGGGATATCTTGCCCAGAATCAGAATATAGATTCAGATAACACCATCTATGAAGAACTCGTAGAGGTTAAAAGAGATGTTATAGACCTTGAGAACAACATCCGCCTTGCAGAAGAAAACATGAAGCATGTCCAGGGAGCAGAACTGGAAGCTCTTATGGACAGATATACCAGAATGCAGGATGAATTTCAGCGCAAGTCTGGATATGCCTGGAAAAGCGAAGTAACAGGTGTTGCCAAGGGTCTTGGCTTTCTCGATGAAGAACTTGATAAGAGGATCAGCACCCTTTCAGGAGGTCAGAAAACAAGAGTTGCTCTTGGTAAGCTTCTTTTACAGAAGCCTGATCTTATCATCCTGGACGAGCCCACTAACCACCTTGATATGAACTCTATCAGATGGCTTGAGAACTATCTTCTCAACTACAAAGGCGCTGTACTTATTGTCTCTCACGACAGATATTTCCTTGATAAGATATCAGGCAAGATAATCGAAGTTGAGAATACAAGAGTTACCTCTTTTACCGGAAACTACAGTACCTATGCTGTTAAAAAAGAGCAGATGCGAGCTATAGAATGGAATGCCTACATCAAGCAGCAGGCCGAGATCAAGCACCAGGAAGAAGTAATTGCCAAACTCAAATCCTTCAACAGGGAAAAATCCATCAAGAGGGCTGAGAGCCGTGAAAAGATGCTTGATAAGATAGAAGTTCTCGACAAGCCCATAACAATTGATGATCGTATGAAGATAAGCCTGACTCCTTCCTGCGAAAGTGGTAATGATGTTCTGACTGCAACAGGGCTTTCCAAGTCATTTGGTAATGAACACCTCTTCTCAAATCTTGATTTTGAGATCAAAAAAGGCGAGCATGTTGCAATCATTGGTGATAACGGTTCAGGTAAAACAACTCTCCTTAAAATAATAAACGGAGTTGAGAGCCTTGATGCCGGAGAAATTGATTTTGGTGTCAAAGTTCATATTGGTTACTACGATCAGGAACATCATGTTCTCCACGATGAAAAGACCTTGTTCGAAGAAATATCAGATGCATATCCTACACTCAACAACACTGAGATAAGGAATACTCTGGCTGCTTTTCTGTTCACCGGTGATGATGTATTCAAGCGCATCGGTGATCTGTCAGGTGGTGAAAAGGGACGTGTGAGTCTTGCTAAGCTCATGCTCTCAGATGCCAATTTCCTCATTCTTGATGAGCCTACAAACCACTTGGATATCACTTCAAAAGAGATACTTGAAACAGCAATTTCAGGCTACACCGGAACTGTTCTCTACGTAAGCCACGACCGTTACTTTATCAACAGAACAGCTACCAGAATCCTCGACCTGACCCACGGCCAGTTCGTAAACTACATCGGCAACTACGATTACTACATTGAGCACGTGGACGAACAAATGCAGAGACTCTTCGGCACAGCAAGTAGCGTTGGAAATGCAACTCTTGCCGACGGCAGCTACAAATACGCACAGAGTGCTACAAGTGAGACTTCTGAAGCATCCAGTACTACAGCGGCTAGCAATGCTGCTTCTGCCCCATCCGGTGCCCAGGACTGGAAAGCCCAGAAGGCTATTCAGGCCCAGAAACGTAAATTGGAGACTTCCCTCAGCAAATGTGAGGAAGAGATCAGCAAGCTCGAGACTCGAGACGGCGAGATTACAGAGCAGCTCTCCGATCCATCAATTGGAACTGATCTGGCCAAACTCAGAAAACTTACCGATGAGCAGACTGAAATTCAAGACAAGCTTGCAGCTCTCTATGATGAGTGGGAGAACCTTTCCTCTGAACTTAGTGAGTTGAATGTTTGATTCATAATTGCTTTCCCATGAACAGTCAGCTAAAGTGGGGCAATGAATAGATTTGCGAATCATTCGCACGAGCAAGTAAATATATGAGCATATAAAAATATGACCTTCTTCCTGTTTATGGTTTACCCATTTTTAAACCATAGGAAGAAGGTCATATTATTTTTATGCCATATATTCTTGCGAGTCAGAAGTGAGCAAATCTATTTATGCCCCACTAGAGCTGACGTCCAGTTAATCATAATGATTCAGATAACTCAGTTGCAATAGCGTCGAGGAATTCCTCAGAACCGAGTTTAACTGGGTTAGGAAGATTGGTGATAAGTGCAAGGTCACCTGTCATACGTCCTGACTCAATTACAGAAAGTGTAGCCTTCTCAAGCTTGTCTGCATATTCCATAAGCTCTTTTATTCCATCAAGCTCACCTCTCTTGCGAAGAGCACCACTCCATGCAAAGATTGTTGCAACTGGGTTAGTTGATGTTGGCTCTCCCTTGAGGTACTTGTAATAATGTCTCTGAACTGTTCCATGAGCAGCTTCGTACTCATAAACACCTGTTGGAGATACGAGTACTGAAGTCATCATGGCAAGTGAACCAAATGCTGATGACACCATATCACTCATAACGTCGCCGTCATAGTTCTTACAGGCCCAGATAAATCCGCCCTTAGACTTCATAACACGGGCAACAGCGTCATCAATAAGTGTGTAGAAGTAAGTGATTCCAGCTGCCTCGAAGTCTTTCTTGAACTCTTTTTCATAAATCTCATCGAAGATATCACGGAATCTTCTGTCGTAGGTCTTACTAATTGTATCCTTTGTTCCAAGCCACAGCTCCTTTTTCTCAGAAAGAGCATATTTAAAGCAGGCTCTTGCAAAGCTCTCAATAGAAGCATCCTTGTTATGCATGCCCTGGATGATTCCAGGCTCTTTAAACTCATGGATTGTCTCTCTTATCTCTGTTCCGTCATCGCCTGTAAATACAAGCTCTGCCTTACCAGGTCCTGGAACTCTGATCTCAACATTCTTGTAAACATCGCCATAAGCATGTCTTGCAAGAGTTATTGGGCTCTCCCATGTTCTTACGTTAGGCTCAATGCCCTTAACCATAATAGGAGTACGGAAAACTGTTCCATCAAGAATGGCCCTGATTGTACCATTTGGACTCTTGTACATCTTCTTAAGGCTATATTCCTTAACTCTCTCATCGTTAGGTGTGATAGTTGCACACTTGACAGCAACACCGTATTTGAGAGTAGCATTAGCACTGTCTACAGTAACCTGATCATCAGTCTCATCTCTGTGCTTAAGTCCCAGGTCATAGTACTCGCTCTTAAGATCAACATAAGGCAAAATCAGCTTATCCTTGATCAGCTGCCACAACACTCTTGTCATCTCATCCCCATCCATCTCAACAATGGGGGTTGTCATCTTGATTTTCTCCATCCTGTCCTCCTACAAAACTTTATTATTCGTACATTTCAAGTAGTCCCTTATCAACCATGTTCTCATAAGCATTGATCATGTGCTGATTAGCAAGCTCTTCTGCCTTATCGGGATTATTCTCTTTAATTGCTTCCATAATAAACTTGTGCTCAACGTTGGATACAGCACCTCTGTTGCTGGAAAGAGTCTTCTGTCTGACTCTCCATACATAGCTGTGATAATCCTTGAGAAGGTGCTCAAGCATCTTGGAGTTACATGCCTCATACAAAATTGTATGGAATCTGTTATCAAGTTCAGCCATCTGCTCCATGTGGCCTCTTGCTGCATGAAACTCTGCAAGATAGATGATTTCTTCCATCTCTTCAAGCTGCTCTTTGGTAATATTCTCACATGCCCATCTGGCACATAAGCCTTCAAGCTTGGATCTGATCATGTAGATATCCTTGATATCCTTGACCTTGATACCAGTAACATAAGCACCCTTATTAGGGATAATCTGAATAAGACCTTCAAGCTCAAGCTGTCTGAAGGCTTCTCTTACAGGAGTTCTGCTGACGCCAAGCTCCTGGCCAATAGCTACTTCTTTTAATTCCTCATGATCCTTGTACTTGCCATTTAAAATGTCTTCTCTGATTCTATGAAAGACTCTTCCTCTAAGTGAGTATTTATCTGTTACTTCTTCTTTTAGATCGCTATTTCCCATATTAGTCCTCTTTAGTCTCGTGACTTACTATCTCTCCCTCTTTAACAACTAGTCCTAGTTCGCTGCTTACTTTTTCTATTTCTCTTACAAGCTCATCATCATACATTACGGTTACTCTACCACCGGCGTATTCAGAATCCACCCACTCTTTTAACTTAAGAACAAGTGGCGATGTCTTGGACATTGCCTTGTCATCACGCAGCTTATAATGAACATTTATCCAATGTGCAATTCCTGCAAGTCCTGATGTATTAGAAACAGCGCTGACAGGTGGACGGCGCAGGAACTTATCTGTATCAAAGATATTGTAGATCTCTTCATTCTTGAGAAGGCCGTCTGCATGGATACCTGCTCTTGTAACATTGAAGTTCTTACCAACAAATGGAGTGTTGGCAGGAACAGTAAATCCTATCTCTTTCTCATAATACTCAGCAAGGTCTGTGATAACCTGAGTATTCATGCCATTAAGTGTACCCTTAAGCTGAGCATATTCAAATACCATAGCTTCAAGAGGTGTATTACCAGTTCTCTCACCGATACCGAAAAGAGAAGTATTAACAGATGAACATCCATACAGCCATGCTGTTGTAGAATTGGTAACCGCCTTATAGAAGTCGTTGTGTCCGTGCCACTCAATGAGCTCACTTGGAACACCAGCGTTGGTATTGATAGCATATATGATACCCTGAACACTTCTGGGAATAACAGCACCAGAGAAATTAACACCATATCCCATTGTATCACAGGCTCTTACCTTAATAGGAATCTTATACTCATCTTTGAGCTTCATAAGCTCAAGGCAGAATGGAACAACAAATCCGAAAATATCAGCTCTTGTAATATCTTCAAGATGACATCTTGGGCTGATACCAGCTTCAAGACAAGATTTAACGACACTAAGGTAATGATCAAGCGCCTGTCTTCTTGTCATCTTAAGCTTCAGGAAAATATGATAATCTGAACATGAAACAAGGATTCCCGTCTCCTTCATTCCCATGGATTTGACCAGTTTGAAGTCTTCCTCACTAGCTCTGATCCAGCTGGTTACCTCAGGGAACTCGTAACCTCTCTCCATGCACTTATAGGCTGCATCACGGTCACTCTTACTATATAAAAAGAACTCGCTCTGGCGGATCATACCATTAGGGCCGCCAAGCTCATGGAACATATCGAAAATATGCACGATCTGATCCGTTGTATAAGGCGCCCTGGACTGCTGACCATCTCTAAAGGTTGTGTCAGTTATCCAAATCTCTTTGGGCATATTGTGAGGTACGATTCTGTCGTTGAAAGGAATCTTAGGTACCTCTTCATAAGGAAACATGTTTCTGAATACGTTAGGCCTCTCAACATCATCAAGAATGTACATATGCTCTTCGATCTGAAGCAGATTATTCTTGTTGTTCATTGTGACAGGCCGGTTCTGGAATGTGTTATTCTCCTGCATAATAAAGTCCCCGTTATTTCGAAAAGATTGTTCGTTGGGTATAATTGTATACAATCATACTATTCATGTCAACGTAGTAAAGTTATGCAATATAAAAGAGATGGGATTAATTTCCCACCTCTTTCCTGCAAAAATTAATATATTGTACTTAGAATGCGCTTTTTCTTGTAAAATATTTTTTGACATTTTCTATTGGCTCTGGCTTAGCATAATGGAAGCCCTGAATAAAATCAAAGCCTCTTTCCATCGAATACTGACTCTGCGACTCATCTTCAACTCCCTCAACCAAAGTAACAAAACCATTTTTCTTGAACACCTCGATCATGTAGCTCATTATGTCATCCATTCGTTCATCATCAAGGGACTTATATAGAAGCGTCTTATCAAATTTGATGGTCTTAACAGGGCAGTTCATAACTCTTTCAAAGGATGAATAACCTGTTCCAAAATCATCAAGATAGAACTGGATTCCTGCTCTGTTAAGAGAATTCATATTCTCATTGGCCTGTTCGTAATTCTCAAACATTGCAGATTCTGTAATCTCAAACCTTATCTTGGAGACATCAAAATCATATTTGTCGATAATGTCCATCAGATCCGAATACGCATTTTTGTGCGAAATCTCGCGGGAAGATACATTAACCGAGATAGAATCAAAATCATAGAACTCATCAAGAGCCTCTATAGACCTGCATACCTTATCCAGCACAATGCAGGTGATAGCATGAATTGTTCCGCTTTCCTCCGCAATTGGTATAAATCTCTCAGGACTTATTATCTTATTTCCAAGCTTAAGTCTTGTAAGAGCCTCTGCAGCTCTGAAATTTCCAGTATCAACGCTGTAAATAGGCTGAGCATATACCATAACTCTCTCATCGTCCATATCCAGCCTGTTACGTATATCCTCAAGCGCTACAGCTATCTCATATTCCTCAAGGAAATCATCGTAATCTGTAGGATTAACAACATAGAAATGACTGCTATTCTGGCTCTTAAAGCGTCTTGAAATATACTCAAAGTACTGTCTGCATTTTGCAGCAGTCTCAAGCTCTGGAAGAACTTCGCCGGAAACCATAATATAGTTGATGGGCACCGTCATATCTGCTCTTGCTCCATCAAGAACGCCTCTTATATTATTTATTGCCGCCACAAAGGACTTGTAGTCATCTACTTCTACAACAGCAATATATCTATCTTCAGAAATCCTGTACAGCTTGACCTTAGGTCTTATTGCCTCCATTGCCCTGCACATAGATACTGCTTTCATATATATCTCATCAACATTATCGCCAAAGCTCTCTACATTAGGATACTTAAGCTCTATATAGCTGATGAACATTTTCTTTCTACCAAGGTTCTTTTCTACATATGATAAAAGGCCATAAACATTCTGGCTTCCAGTCATCTCATCATAAGGATTTGAATGGAACAATATGTATCCAAGCGCAAATACCGGCACATAACTCATAGCCATATATACTGAATGGAATTTATCTACTACTACCATTTGGCTTCCAAGGAGGAGTATTTCCAATGGAACAATAGCAATAACAACATACCAGATAACTCTCGCTACATTTGTTTTATTGCTAAGTGTCGCATTAAAGCAGATGATAGCGCACACTATTCCAGCTCCGCAGTAGTATCTTACAAAGTGAGTAATATCGATTCCATCCACTTCAAAGGAATAGAAATTTCTGGCTGCAATCTCAATAATGACTCCGGTAATATAAGTAATAGACAAAAGAGTATACATCAAAAGAAACTCTTTACGCTGATTGCGCCTTACTATAGACATCATATTCACATAGGAATAAATGCAGAACAGTATTCCATTATATAAAAGAAGGAATACCAGAATCTGTCCCATAAAAAGATATCTGTTAAAATAAAGATCCGGATTATTAGCTACGTGAATAATAGAAATCTGAGTCAGAATGGCTGCTATAGACAGCACGATACCTCTGTAGATGTATTTAAAAACATACGACTTTTTGGGCTTAGTATAAATCAGAAGCACCAAAATAAGACCTGCCATAATAAGGCCGGCTATCTCACCTATATAGTTATAAGAAATAAAATTATTCTCTACCATATTCCCATATTATCACAAAACCGATAATTATGTGTTAAATTAATATTAACAATAAATAAGAGGCTCTGCCAGACGGCAGAGCCTCAATATATGCTATATTATTCCTCTGAATTAGCAGCTGCAACCTTATCTGCTCTAGCCTCAACTTCCTTGGCCTGAACATCTGAAGGAGCCTGCTCATATCTGTTGAACTCATACTCGAAATCACCACTACCACCTGTCATAGAACGAAGCTGTGTGCAATATCCAAAAAGTTCCATCATAGGCACTTCTGCCTCGATAACCTGCTTGCCTGTAAGAGAAGGATTCATTCCAAGTACACGTCCTCTTCTCTTATTGAGATCTCCCATTACATCACCTGTGTAAGTATCAGGTACTGTAACCTTGAGAGAAACGATAGGCTCAAGAAGAACTGGAGTAGCATCCATGAAGCCCTTCTTGAAGGCGTTGGATGATGCTACCTTGAATGCCATTTCTGATGAGTCTACTGGGTGATAAGATCCATCATAAAGAGTAGCCTTAACACCAACTACAGGATAAGCTGCAAGAGGTCCACGAAGGACTGACTCTGCAATACCTTTTTCTACAGCTGGGAAGAAGTTCTTAGGAACTGCTCCACCAACAACTTCCTGATCAAACTCATAAGCCTTGGTCACATCTCCAAGAGGAGCAAAGCGCATCTTAACGTGTCCATACTGACCATGTCCACCTGTCTGCTTCTTGTACTTGTACTCAACATCTGAGTTCTTACGAATAGTCTCTCTGAAAGCTACCTTAGGCTTAGTAAGATCGATGGCAACCTTGTAAACGTTCTGAAGCTTACTCTGGATAACCTCAAGATGCATATCGCCCATACCATACAGAAGTGTCTGGCGGTTCTCAGCATCATTGACAACCTTAAGTGTCTGATCCTCAGCAGCAAGCTTAGCAAGAGACTGAGCAATCTTATCGATATCGCTCTTATTCTGTGCGTGATATCTCATGTATGTATATGGTGTAGAAATATCCATCTTAGCATACTGTACAGGTGTAGACTTGGTTGAAAGTGTATCACCTGTAGAAATATCAAGCTTCTGAAGTGCTCCGAGGTCACCTGCGTGAAGCTCAGGAACTTCTATAGCTTTGTTGCCCTGAAGAACATAGAGCTTACCAAGCTTAACCTCAGCATCCTTATTAGCGATGTACATAACATCATCAGGCTTGATGACACCTGAACGAACCTTGATAAGTGAATACTTACCAATAAATGGATCGATCATTGTCTTGAATACAAAAGCGGTCTTTGGCTTAGAGAAGTCAAAGTCAGCTTCAAAGATTTCATTAGTATTAGTATTGATACCAGCCATCTTACGGTTCTCTGGGCTAGGCATATACTTAACAATATCATCGAGAAGTGTATAAATACCCTGGCAAAGAGTACTTGATCCCATCTCGATAGGTACGATTGTTCCATCACAAACGTTGGAACGAACAGCAGCTCTGATTTCTGCCTCTGAGAAGGTATCACCGTTAAAGTATCTGTCCATGAACTCTTCAGATGTCTCTGCTACTGACTCGATAAGAGTATCTCTGCAGAGCTTAAGGTTAGCCTGGTTGTACTCTGGCACTGGGCACTCAACAACCTCTTTACCTTCCCATCTAAAGCCCTTCTCCTGAATTACATTAACGTAACCAACAAACTTCTCATTCTCACGGATAGGAAGATTGAAAGGAGCCATCTTCTTACCATATTTGTCTGTCATGTCCTGCACAACCTGTCTATAGGAAACATCATCTATATCCATGTCTGCAACAAATACCATACGTGGTAATTTGTATTTCTCACATAATTCCCATGCTCTCTCGGTACCAACTTCGATACCTGCCTTACCTGATACAACAATGATAGCTGCATCAGCAACACTCATAGCTTCCTCAACTTCACCGACAAAATCAAAGAATCCAGGAGTATCAAGGAGATTAATCTTGTGTCCATCCCACTCAAGCGGAATAGTAGAAGTGCTGATTGAAATATGTCTCTTCTGCTCTTCTTTATCAAAGTCACTAAGAGTATTTCCATCCTCGACTTTTCCCATTCTGGATGTAATACCTGCTAAATAAGCCATTGCCTCAGAGAGACTTGTCTTACCTGCTCCGCCATGGCCCAGCAGCACTACGTTTCTAATTTTGTCAGTCGTATAAACGTTCATATCAATGTCCTCCAGTTGCAATAAATTGGGTATTTTTGAGAAATACAAGGGACAATAGACGCACATTCAGCCGTAGCAGAACGCTACCGCCGCTCATATGCTATTTGAACAATATAGACACTCGCCCCAAACAATTCTCATAAGAACATTTTACTAAATATAGTGTTTAAACACAAGCATTTTCGGCCTTTTGCACAAACTATTCCCCAATGCTATTCAACCTCTTTTAATACCTCTGTCATTCCATCAAAATCAGACGCTTCAAAAAGTTCGTATAAGCGTTTAAATCTATCCTTATGTTCGCCAAGATCATAGTCTTCCATCTCCTTGAAAAGGTTACTCAAATAACCTACGTTTTTTTGATTAATACCCTCTTTAAGAGCTTCATACATACTCTTAATGAGGAATTCATTGTAGTTTACAGATGGAGCTTTATTTACTTCTTCTTTCTTGGCCTGCTCTTTTGCCTTTTCTTCGGCTTCTGCTGCAGCATATATCGCAGAAAGAGGCTCTTTATATCTGTTAAGCTCAGCTATAACCTCATCATTGTGTTCCCTGATATAATCAATATTTCCTTCTTTGCCGGCCATTTCCAGAGCTTCAGCGCCCTTTGACAGCTCCATTGCGCCAATAAGACGTGCTGAGCTCTTTAGAGCGTGGACCTTGATCGTGTAGTTCTCATAGTCGCCAGATTCATAGAAGCCTGTAATTTCCTGGCTCTTACTATCTATGGAATCATAGAATATCTTGAGGACACTCTTAAAAGACTCCTCAGAGCCGCTATTTTCAAGCGCCACCTTGGAATCAAGTCCCTCAATCTGGTCATACCACTTATCAGATGCAGTCTGGCCCGCTGCTTCAACAGTATTCTCAGTAATATTTTCTGTTACTGCCTCAGCATCTGTCTTTTTCTCTTCTTCATGCTTATCTGCAACCAGTATTTCTTCTTCAGGGAATACCAGAAGCTTCTGAAGATTATAAGGATGCTCTGACTTTTCCATATACATTATTCCAAAAGCGCCAGGACCACAGCTCACAGAAAGAGCTGCAGAAGCCTTCTGGAATATGACGTTCTTAAATGGAGCATTGGCAAGTATCCTCTTCTCAATTCTCTCAAGAACTTCCTCCGGAACATCAGAATGTGTCACCATCACAACATCAAGATCATGCCCTGCCCTTCTTGGAACAGCATAATCCACGTATCTGTCATAGCTTCTTGTCTTATTACCTATCTGTACCCGGTCTACCTTAAAGGTATCATTTTTAACAACAACAAATGGCTTTAAGCCAATTGACAGCATAAGCTCGCAAAGTCTTTTTCCTATAATTCCTCTCTTCATAAGAACCATAGGATCACTGGCAACAAAGCTGCACCTAACCTTACTCTTGATAGCAGTAAGCTCTTTGATGATATTTCCGGGGCTCATTCCCTGATTAGACAGGTTATAGGCCATAAGCGCGATCATACCCATAGAGCTTGAGTTAAAGCCTGAGTTAAAGACGAATACATTGCCATAGGCCTTGGCTGCCTGTCTCGCTCTTTCATACTCTTCACTGATACCTGGAGCCAAAGTGATATAAATGATCTGGTGGGCCTTCTTGAGTTCTTTTGCAAAGAACTGTTCGAATTCCTCAATAGTTGGAGGCTCAGAGGTAAATTCCTTGCCAGCCCTCATATATCTGATGATCTCATCTGTATCCGCCTCAAGGCCATCGTAATACTCTTTGCCATCCACATGAACCTTAAACGGAATAGTATCGATCTGCAGTTCCTTGAGGGTTCTAACTGGAAGATCGCACATACTGTTGGTTGTAATGATAAGTGGAATCTTCTTGTTATAGCCCTTAGCAGTATTGAGCTTGGATTTGCTAAAGTCTGCTGTCTTACTGATAGTAACCTTGGATTCAGGGAGGTGAGCCAGAAGCATTTCCTCAAACTGAGCTCCAGATACCGGTTTTAAAAGATATCCGTCAAAACCGCTGGAACTATACAGAGCCCTGTTCTCACTTCCAGCATTAGCAGTAAGAACAATAACAGGAACATGGTTATTATAGCCACCATGCTGCTTTCTGATAGCCTGCAAACATTCGATACCGTTCATAACAGGCATTAGATGATCCATGAATATAATGTCATATCTTGTAGCGATGGTATGAGCAAGTGCATCAGCTCCGCTACTTACCGTATCTACAGTTATCTGAGTGCCTTCAACAAGTTTTTTCTCAACCTCAAGGTTCATCTCATTGTCATCAACAATAAGGATTCTTGCCTCAGGAGCAGTAAAGCTCGCCTCATACTTCTGTTCATCTCTGACACTTCCATAATTAGTAATACTGATATTTCCAACTGCTGTAGGATTGCTGACCTTCTGCCACAGAGCCACTGTGAAGTTAGACCCCTGCGTGTATACACTGTTTACTGAGATGTCGCCATTCATCAGCTCCACGAGCTGCTTAACTATAGAAAGGCCAAGCCCTGTACCTTCGATCTTACTGTTTTTCTCTTCATCAATTCTCTGGAAGGCATCAAAAAGATAAGGAATAGCATCTTCCTTAATACCCATTCCTGTATCAGAAACAGAGAAGATAATTCGTACCTTCTCATCCTTGATGTCCTCTTTTTCTATATGAAGAGTAACTGTACCTTCGCTGGTATATTTGACCGCATTGTTCAAGAGATTTACTAGTATCTGCTTGATTCTGACTTCATCACCAAAGAGCTCCTGCGGAATCGTAGGATCGATCTCAACATTAAACTTAAGACCTTTTTGCTCGGCTCTAAGCCAGATCATATTGACAATCTCAGAGATCATGGATGGGACATTGTAATTTACAGGAATAATGTCCATCTTTCCCGCTTCAATCTTGGAAATATCAAGGATATCATTGACCAGAGCCAGCAGCATTTTACCTGCGCCCTGGATATTTCCTGCATCTTTTTTGATCTCTTCAGAAGCATCCTCCTGCCTGAGAATAATCTCATTAAGTCCCAGAATAGAGTTAATAGGCGTTCTGATCTCATGGCTCATGCTGGAGAAGAACCTGTTCTGAGATTTGTTCAGTTCCTCATATTTCTGGGTTTCTTCTTTGGCTCTTTTGTTCTCCTCTATAAACATCCACTCAACGAACCATACCATGATGCAGCAGATGGTGCCTACCATGATGACTGAAACCAGTGAATCTATGAAAAAGAACTGTCTACTGTGCTCTGTTACCCTCTCAGGATGCATATATGCATCAAAGTACATGAGACCTGATTCTATAGTAAGAACTATCAGCATGAACGGTCTCCACATACCGTTAAGAACGAGACCTGTATAAAGATATGCAAAAATAAGCCAGAGATAACCACCACCAGAAAGACCACCACCAAAATAAAACAAAATAGGCAGAATGATACCTACAAGGCCAATAACTATAATTCGGACAGCTACCTGAACTTTATTCTTTCTGACAGAAACACTCGTAATAATGGGCACAAGAATAATAGTGATGGTCAAAGTAATGATCTCCACTATATTCTCTCCCAGAATAAGGTTACTGATAAGCGCAAAAAATACGCCAAAGTCCGTCAAAAGAGTAAGTGCAATAAATACTCTTTCTCTCAGTGTCCTTGACGGATCCTTTAACCTTTCAATTGTTCTGGTAAAAAGACCTTTCTTCAATATGTACCTCCATCACGATCAGCGTTTCTCTGCCATTACGCGATTCATAACTCTTTCAAATTCACCTATATTTATTGGCTTAGCTATAAAGCCATCGAAGCCTTCTCTAATAAACATCTCCTTGGCACCGCTGACAGCATTAGCAGTAAGCGCAATAATCCTGATCTTACTGTTATCACGCTCAGCCATACCTCTTATGAACTTCATAGCTTCTACTCCATCCATCCCCGGCATCATGTGATCCATGAAAATAACGTCATAATCATTCTTACTATACTTATCAATTGCTTCTTTTCCGCTTTCTGCAGTATCAACGATCATCTTGTATTCACCAAACAGACCTCTTGCCACAACAAGGTTCATCTGTTCATCATCTACTACAAGCGCCTTGACACCATCAAGTACTGGCTTCTTGAAGTCTTTAGTAAGGACATCTGTCGCCCTTTCAATATTTCCATCGAGTATCTGAACCACTGTAAGGCCGTGGAATGGCTTGTTTATACAAACAATATTTGAATTATCAACATGCTGGCTATCATCTGCACATATCATGGTTACAGTGATATTTCCATTTGCCAGATTTCTGATATAGGATTTATCTTTTTGGTATTCTTTGTGGCCCATAAACACATGGGTAATCTTGCCTTTAGCCACAAGCTTTTTGAGATCATCCAAAGAAGTTGCAAAATACAGGTTAACCCTCAGGCCTGCTGCCAGATTCTTGCCCATATTTCTGTACATCTCACCAAGAGCCGGATGTCTGTTCTTATCGCCCATATCGTAAAAGACAACGTTAATAAACTTATCAGTACTGATTCCAAGGCAAGGTGACGGATCAATAACCTCCTGGAAGATACTGACTCTTACAGTTGTTCCCTTTCCCCTCTGGCTCTCAATCCTGACAAAGCCATTCATAGCTCTTACAACGCCGTATACTATAGAAAGACCAAGTCCAATACCGCCAGTACTCCTGGTTCTTGTCATATTGGCCTGGTATACACCCTTTTGGACACTCTCAATGTCCTTGGCTGTCATTCCAATACCTGTATCTGTAACTTCGATAATCAGGTTTACTCCATAGTCTTTTTTTAGGGCCGAAATTCTGAGGTATGCACCACCCTCATTAGTGAATTTAAAGGCATTATCCAGAAGGTGAGATATGATCTTCTGTATTTTTCTGATATCACCCCTAAGGACTGCTGGAACTGTAGGATCTACATCCACGATAAATTCCAGATGAGTCTTAACGTGCATGGCGTTATAATTGGCCAGAATATCATGGATAATGGAAGTTACCATGTATCTGCCATTTTCAAGCGTAAGGTTATTCTGCTGGATTTCACTGTAGTCCTGGATGTCTTCGATCTGGCCAGCCATTCTAAGACCAGCATTTCTGATCTGTATAATATCTTCTCTTGCTTCTTTTCTAAGAATCAGATCTGTAAGTCCATTTATAACGTTAAGAGGAGTTCTGAGCTCATGAGAAATATTAACCAGAAAGTCCTCCATATCACTGTCATGGCTCATTTTTTCTTTACTTAGCTTTTCTATCTGTGCTTCATCATCCTGCCTTTTTTCAAGAAGACAACTTAGTATCAAATAGATAAACAAAGCAGCTACAACATGTAAGAGCAGTCTTGAAACAACTAACGAAGTAAGCTGGTAATATGAATTTCTGACTGAAAGAACTATCTGTATCCCTATGATCACAAAAAACTCAATGAGAACGAGCTTTAAAAAAATTCTTCTGTCAAGAAGCGCTGCTATTCCCATTAAGAGAGCACAAATGACTATTACATCAAAAAAGCTTGAGCTATGTATGCCATGGTAGAAAGTTATAACCATGGAAAAGATCAGATAGAAGTTCTCTCTAAAAGAACTCCTGTTGTACTGAACAATATGCATCCACCACATGGCAAGAACACTCACGCCAATAAGAGGTGGCATCCAGAATTCCCACCCCATGGCAATGTTCTCAACAATGGCGCCAGTGCAAAATATGGATATTATGAAAATCGCCATGCTATGAACTCTGTTTTTTTCCTGCCTGCTTTCTTCCAAACTTATACTCCTTTATCCAACTCTGTTTTCTCGTTTTCCAAAAGCTCAAAGGTATACTTTATAACTACCTGAATATCAGTTGCACCATTAGAGCAAAAGACAGCTGCCACCGTTGCCTGACATTCTTTCTCACCAAGCAGTCGCTTAGCCCGTTGTACATCATTGTCAAAGTATGTCTCATCACTTTCAAAACCAAACGCCACAAAGGTTTCACCAGATAGTCTGTATACATTCTCATCGCCAAAGGCTTCAATCAGGCTCTGAGCTGTATTTCTAACCATCTCATCTCCGATATCATGTCCCATTTTTGTATTTATTTCCTTTAGATTTTCTATCTCGCAGAGGACATAACCAAAGGTCTGGGCCATATCAAGCTTTTCTTCCGTAAATTCTTTTAAAGCAATACGATTCTTGGCTCCCGAAAGAGAATCATGATAGCTGAAATAGATGATCCTATCCTGCTCTTTGCGCTGATTTATAAACTGAGCCATGAAATACGGCAGAATCCTCATAACCTCATATACGCTACTAATTGCATCCTTAGGAATATCGCTGATACCGACAAAACCAATAGAAGTATCACCTGATTTGATCGGACTGAAAACTGCATTGGATAGATTACCCTTCTGCATCATGTCATACAAAAATGGTGACAATTCTTTAACCTCGTCAGCGTTGTTTATAACAAAACAGTTGCCAGCAGCTGACATAATCTTCTGATGAAGCTGCTCCATTTCTTTATCCGTTGGTAAAGTCTCAATCTCTTTTTCCATAGGAGTAAGTCCATCCTTGAACCACTCATAGGTTTGAGACATACCACCATTTTCATTCATTTCAAAAATATAAGTTCTCTTAGCCTGTAGTTCTTTACCTAAATACTCCAAAAGAAGCTTGATACTCTCTATAGGATTTCTGGAATTGGCAGCAAACTGAAGCGATCTGTTTATGAATCTGTCTCTGTTGATAGCAACCTGATCGTTGGTCCACCATTTTACAAATTGAAGGATCATGATAACTATAAAGATTACTATTCCAACGCGCATGAAGGCGCCATAAGAATCCTGCATTTCCGTGTTATATCTCCACATGATGACGTCAAATATCATCATCACTAAAAGAATGCAGGTTGCCACCTTAAAGGTCTGAAGACCCGAAGGGATTTCAAGCTTCTTGCAATATATATTGTTTTCAATAAGAAGTATCGCCAGAATAGAAACATCGAGCACTACGCCACCAGCAGCAAACCAGCCATCTGACCTCATCATATCCAGATCTGCTACATAGCGCAGCACCACCATAGCTATCAGCGATAATATGGAGATAAAGCCAGATACCACGTTGTATCTACTCCTATTTAACTTAGTGAGGGAATTTACAAACACGACAAAAGGATAGCCCAACATAGGAATTGAGAGTGTTCCTACGATTCGCCAGAAATAATAATGCCCCGACAGGAGCTGAACAATATTGGAATTAATAAGGCACCAAATACCTACTACAAATGCGGCTGCACCTAGAGCCAGAACATTATATGGAGACCTGGATTTATCTGGAATTCCCATCCACAAAACAACCAGCAGCAATCCAAAGAATATGATCAGTGTTGAAGTCACAACAAGCGAAGCTCTGTCATAAATAAATCGCCTGATATAATCAGCTGGTTTTCCCAGATATGCTCTATATATCTGTCCTGATATATCTCTATCTACAAGTCTTTCAATCTGCATGGTTATAGTCTTTCCAGCATCCTCTCTGGAAAGTCCCACAGCATGAAAAGCTACTCCATAGCCTTTTCCTGTTATGTTCTCAACAGAATTAAAATCATATACTCTTCTCTTACCAACAGAAACCTTTATATTTACGTTTCTGGATTCAAAACAGATGCAATCTCCATCAAAAATGTAATACGGGAGTTTTTTTGTTAGAATAATACTGTTCTCAAAGTCTTTTACATTGAGATCGTCTATCTCATAAACGTTTCCATACTCATCAAGCCATTCAGAATTATAGTCAGTCATTTCAGGCAAATAACTGCGACTGAACGCATCCGAATTGATAAGCGAAACCACAGAAACAATAAGAACAAAAGCCGCATATACACAGCCTACTATTTTGTTTATCCCAAAATGTTTTTTGTTTTCCTGCATAATATACTCCTATGCATACTACCACTCATATATCATTTTAACATGCAATATTACGTTAAATTATTATTTTAATATTAAATATTCATTCACGAATTAACCTTTTTACGCGTTGACTTTAACACTTTGAAGTGTTATAGTTGATGTTGCACAAATATGCTTTGTTAAGGGGATTTTTACCTTTATGGATACTAGAATATACGGTTTTGTTGGCTTGGGACTTATCGGCGGTTCTATGGCCAGAGCAATAAAGAATGCCGAGCCTGATTGTAAGATTATTGCTTACACGCCTCACAGATCAACTGTTGATGCTGCCAAGGAAGAAGGAACTATTGATGTAGCGCTTGACAGGATCGGACCAGAATTTACAGATTGCGATTACATTTTCCTGTGCGCTCCTGTTGAGATCAACAATGATAATTTAGAGCTTCTGATGCCCTATCTTAGTCTTAAAACTACTGTTACAGATATCGGAAGTGTCAAGAACAGCATTCATGAAAAAGTTAGAGAACTTGGAATCGAGAAGCAGTTTATAGGTGGTCATCCAATGACTGGAACAGAGCGAATCGGTTATCAGAACTCCAAGGCATCTCTTTTGGAAAATGCCTATTATATCCTGACCAAAACTGATTCATGTCAGAAAGAGCGTCTTGAGGATTACTACCTGCTTGTTAAAAAAATGGGAGCTATTCCTCTTGTTGTTCCATATCTTCAGCACGACTATGCTACAGCCGCCATCAGCCATGTTCCTCACGTACTGTCAGCAGCGCTTGTTAATCTTGTCAAAAACAGCGACAACGAGGACCATCTGATGAAGACAATTGCAGCTGGAGGCTTTAAGGATATCACCAGGATTTCCTCCTCCTCTCCTGTCATGTGGCAGCAGATCTGTAATACCAACTCAGAGAATATTTCAGGGCTCTTAGAGCACCTTATTGATTCACTTATAGAGATCAAACTGGCTGTAGAGGATCATGATCCGGACAAGCTCCTGGATTTCTTTACATCCGCCAGAACCTACAGAGAATCCTTCTCAGACTTTACAAGTGGTCCTATTCAGAAGACTTATGTGCTCCACGTAGAAATCGACGATCAGCCTGGACGTCTGGCTGCCGTTGCAGTTCTTTTATCTGACCACAATGTGAATATCAAAAACATCGGAATTGTACATAACAGGGAATATGAGCGAGGAACTCTACGAATTGAGTTCCATAGCGGAAAAGACCTGGAACAGGCCACTAAGCTACTGACAAGCAATGAATACACTGTTGTTCTGACACAGGGATGACAATTGGAGAACACAAATGATATCACTAGAAAAAGCTAAACATCCATTAAAAGGCGACGTTTTCGTTCCTGGAGATAAATCCATTTCTCACAGGAGCATCATGTTTGGTGCCCTTGCAGAAGGCACCACCGAGATAACAGGTTTCCTTGAAAGTGCAGACTGCCTCTCAACAATAGAGTGCTTCAAAAAGCTTGGAATCATCATCGATCACACTATGAGACCAACTCACGGTGTTCCAACTATCACTGTTCACGGAAGAGGTCTCCACGGCCTTACAGCCGCTGATTCCACTCTGTACACAGGAAATAGCGGAACCACCACAAGGCTTATGTCAGGTATTCTGGCTGCTCAGCCTTTTGATTCTAACATTACAGGCGACAGCTCCATAGAGAAAAGACCTATGAGCCGTATCATCAAGCCTCTTTCTCAGATGGGCGCTGATATTTCCTCTGTACTTGGTAATGACTGTGCTCCGCTTCACATAGGTGGAGGCCGTAAGCTTCGTGGAATCAACTATCGTAACCCTATAGCTTCAGCTCAGGTTAAATCAGCTATTCTCCTTGCCGGCCTTTATGCAGATGGAGAAACCGTAGTTTATGAGCCAGCTCTTTCCAGAAACCACTCAGAGATAATGCTCTCTGCCTTTGGTGCAGATGTACATAATGAAATAGCCAGAGATGGTAGCGCTGCTGCTATACTTAATCCTGGAATGCCACTTCATGGCATCAAGATAAATGTCCCTGGAGACATTTCATCCGCCGCATATTTCATTGCTGCAGCCCTTATAGTTCCTGGTTCTGAGCTTCTTATCAGAAATGTTGGCATTAACAATACAAGATGCGGTATTCTGACTATTCTCAAGCAGATGGGTGCTGATATCACTCTTATGAACATCAATGAAGACGGTGAGCCTCGTGCTGATATTCTTGTTAAGCACAGTGAGCTCCACGGCAATCAGAACAATAAATTTGAGATCGGTGGTAAAGACATCCCTACAATGATAGATGAGCTTCCAATGGTTGCAGTTCTTGCTGCTACAGCTGGCTGTGATACTATCATCAAGGACGCAGCAGAGCTCAAGGTAAAAGAATCAGACAGAATCGCTACTGTTGTTGAGAACCTTAAGGCTATGGGTGCTGACCTTGAGGCAACAGATGACGGTATGATAATTCATGGTGGTAAGCCTCTTCACGGGGCCGATATCAACACTCATAACGATCACCGCCTTGCCATGTGCTTTGCAATCGCTGCTCTGGCTGCAGAAGGCACCACAAGAATTCTGGATGACGCCTGCGTTGGTATCTCATATCCTACCTTCTTCTCAGATCTTCAGAGATTACTGTAATGAATTATAAAAGGCTTTAGGAAGAAATTTCCTAAAGCCTTATATTTATTAGCTTAATGTCCCTGATGCTCAAGCTCATCAGTAACTGTCTCATATACCTGAATTCTCATCTGGTCTGCATCTGGCATTCCAATAAAGATACCGCCATATCTGAAGATATCACCCTCTTTATCAGCTCTTACGATCTGAATGAACACATGTATCTTATCCTTGTTCCAGAGTGTTAAGTTAGCCTCATAGTTGCTGCCAATGGTAAGAGCCTTATCAGTTGAAAAGCCAATTCCATCCCTCGAGCAGTCATGGATTTCGATATCGGCCACTTCACCGTTATCCGGTCCGCCCAGTTCCTTCAAAAGAAGTTCTCCGGAAAGTTCCAGTCTTTTATGTTTTCTCTTATCTTCCATAATTACCCCCGCTGATATGATAGATAATCAACTATATTTCGTTATCTATATTCATAATAACGCAATATATGCACATCAGCAAGTACTATGAAGATTATACAGCTTCAAATTTAAGATTATCTGCCATGAGGTCGCTCAGGAACTGCTTGCACTTCTGAGCTGCAGGTGTTGTGCAGGTTCCGCAGTCAGAACCACACAGGCGCTCTGGAGGTGTCAATCTGTAGTGTCTCTCCATTGCCTGAAGGCATTCATGGTATGGAATCAGTGGATCAATACCGATAATTGCCATCTCAGCATACATTGGAGCTGTCACTGCTGCCCTAAGAGTCCTTGTGATACATGGGAATTCAAGGCCGCCTGGAATTGGATCGCAGACAAGTCCCATGTTCGCCTGAAGAGCCATGGATGCTGCACGCTCTACTGCTATGCCAACGTCTACTAGTGGATCATCCGGCGTGATCAGATAGGCAATTGCTCCAGCTGCCATGGCATTACATACTCCTGATTCTCCAATACAGCCTCTGTCACCGGAAGCATTAGTATGAGTGTAGGCCAATGCTCCCAGGGCCGCAGCGATCACAAGTGCTTCCAGCTCTCTTTCCCTGCTAAAGCCCCTGTCCTCTCTTACTGCATCAAGCGCTGAATACAAATATCCGCCGCCAGTTCCCATTGGGCCCGGAACAATCTTAAAGCCGGGGACCTTGGCATTGGTGGCATAAGCATGAGTTAAAATGTGTCTTGTAAGAGAGTCAGATATTACCTTACCTCCATCAAGATATTTCTTCCACAGCTTGCCATAAATAGGAAGTGTAGGTGTATCCTCCGCATCGTAGTCAAGCTCCTCAAGGCTGTGAATCTGCTTATCAAATATATCCCTTATCTTAATAAAGAACGCCCAGATCTCTTCTTCACTCCATCCAGAGGCATCCTTTTCATACTCAATTGCAGCCTGAAGAAAAGATATTCCCCTGTCACTGGCAACCTGCCTCCACTCCTCAACAGTTGTAAAGAGCTGTTTCTTCTTGGCCTTAGTAGTAACTACTGGAAGGACAGCTGGAAGATGCACTGTCTGTCCAGCGCCTCCTGCCAGAATATCGTCGACATCAGAAATATCAATATCAGTCTCTATGAAAAGAGCTTCTCTATCATCAGCATTTGTGACTATGCGATGTTCTACAACATGATCACCAAATTTCTCAATATACTTGGAGACCAGGTTATCCAAATCTGTATCAGTACCTATAACCAATGTTCCGAATGTATCAGCCTGCCAGTTAAGCTTATAACCATAGGCTTCATATATCCTGATCATTCCTCCGCCTACAGATGCCCCAATCAGCTCGCCCTGACTGCTTTCTCCATAGACATTTATCTTAACTGCCCTAAAGTAACCAAAATTCCCATCATCAAGTCTGAATTCATAGGATAGTTTTTTCTCCTGGGCAAGTCTGTGAGCATCAAAAAGTCTCTTATCATCTGTGGCAAAGCCCTGTACACCACCAAGATACCCTCTGTCTGTCATAAAATTCCCCAGTGACTTAAATCGGCCTATATCCTCCTGTTGAAGCGAGAATACAACCTTTTTAGGCTCTTCCTTGATAAGATGTCTTGCCACATTACCTATTCTTGCCGGGCCTGCAAAGCCTCCTGATGATCCCGGCTGCATTATAGGTCCAAATACGTCATTAAAAAAATCCGGATAAAAAATTTTAGCCATATGCCTCTCCCCTAGTTGTATTATGCCAGTGCCTGTCTCAAATCCTCTTTCAGATCCTCCACGTCCTCAATTCCTACAGATAATCTGAATACTCCATCGGTTACCCCGGTTCTCTTTCTCTGTTCTTCAGGAATCGGGCGCTGAAGAGAAGCATTTGGAAGATTAATCAGCGACTGAACTCCTCCAAGACTTCCAGCCTGATATATGAGTTTGAATTTTCCAAAATATGAAGGCGCCTTAGAAGCATCTTTTATCTCAAAAGAGATCATACTGCCAAAGCCAGCCTGCTGCCTCTTTGCAAGTTCATGGTCAGGGTGCTCCTCATCCCCTGGATAGATAACTCTTTTCACATTTGGAAGGCTCTTAAGATATTCTGCTAAAACCTTAGCGTTTTGCTGCTGCCTTTCAAGCCTTACAGAAAGAGTCTCCATGCCTCTGAGAGTCAGCCAACAATCATCTGGAGATAATGGATTACCTGTAGCAAATACATAAAAATATAATTTCTCTCTAAGTTCTTTGGTTGCTGTTACGATTACTCCCGCCAGCACATCGTGGTGCCCTGCCAGGAACTTGGTAGCACTGTGGATCACAATATCTGCACCAAGCTCTATAGGCTTTTGTAAAAGAGGTGACAGGAATGTATTATCTACTATCAAAAGAGCATTCTTGTCATGAGCTATTTGAGAAATAGCCTTGATATCACTTATCCTTAGCATCGGATTGGAAGGTGTTTCTATGATAAAGCCCTTTACATCATCTGTAGCTGCAGCTCGTACTGCCTCTATATCCCAGGTATCTACAAATGAAAACAGATAGCCGTACTTACTGTACACCTGATCAAATAGTCTGTAGCTTCCGCCATAGAGATCGCTGGACACAATTATCCTATCTCCTGGTTCAAAGAGTCTGAGTACCGCATCAAGTGCTGCAAGACCGCTTGTTACTGCAAGGGCATCTGCTCCGTGTTCGAGTAATGCCACCTGCTTTTCAAGAGCTCTCCTTGTAGGTGTATTGCATCTGGCATAGGAAAAATCCTCTGGATCATGTTCCAAAGAACTATGTACGTAAGTTGCACTTCTATAAACAGGAACGCTTATGCTACCAGTCTCATCAAAAATTCCACTTCCTCTTGCTATCAAAGTATTCTCTCTACAGTTACAGTCAACATTTAGCTCCGACATATTATTGTTACCTCTTTTCTATTCCAATATAAGAAATGATTTTCCCCTCTTTATCGAAAACAAGCGAATTATTATCAGCATGCATATGATTGGCAAAGAAGTTAAATGGCGCTATCTTTTTCCCCTCCACCATGATGGTCGTACCAAACACAGGCTCAAGAGATCTGATCTTACCATCTTCGTAAAAAGAGACTCCTACATTTGTTGTTATCTGTCCGTATCTGGTATCCACCAAAAGCTTCTCGTGATCATATATTGTAAAGCTCAATAATTCACCACTCTCATAGAAATGAATGCATTGTGGTTTAACCAGAAAGGATGCGTCTCCAATCTGTAGTCGCATCCTCTCGGTAATAGAAGCTTCGTCCTTGGAACTCCAATATGCACTTATTGCCCCATATCTTGGGAATACTCTCCGGATAGCTCCGCTCTCATAAAAGGTTATCAGCTCGCAAGGGATGACTCCGCATGGTGTCTCAATGTCAGTCTGCTCATTCAGGTAAATACTCTTTAGTCTTCCGCTCTTGTAGTAGCTGACTCTCTCCCTTTCCTTACGTCTGAAATCCATGGGCGGAACAGCCGTAGTTTCGTAATTTTCAAAAAGTTTGGTGTAGTCCTTCATACGAACACTTCCTTAATTATCTAAATCTGCTCATCCTTCTGTAAGAGTAGAATTCAGATCAAATGGGTTGAATCCATAGAACTCTGTTGCGATTTTCTCAAGAGTTCCATCTTCCTTAAGCTGGCCAAGTACCTCTGAAATATCCTGCGTAAGCTGTGTCTCACCTTTAGCAATGATTGGGAAAGTACTGATAGAGATAACTGGTGTGTATGAGAGCTTGTCATAATACTCATGAAGTGCTCCATCTTCAGGCTCGATAACTGTAGTCCATCTAGATACAGGTGTAAGATGGCATCCATATCTTCCTTCAGCAACAGCTACAATCGCATTTGAAAATGCATTCTCATCACTTGTATATGAGAGTTCAAGCTGATTGTCAGGGTGCTCTTCGTTATACTTCTGATACTGATATGTGTTACCATCACCTGCCAGGTATGGAGCCGGCTTAAGGCCTGCTGTAGCTGCTGCCTCAAGTGATGTGATATCAGCATTTTCCTTGCTTACGATAAGTCCGGCCGGTGATGCTCCGATAGGATTTTCTGGAATCTCGTAGTTCTCAGCTCTCTTAGTTGTATAGTAAGCGTTTGTAAGAGCTATATCATACTTACCTGTAGAAAGACCTGTGTAAATAGCCTCCTGCTCTCCGTCATAGTACTCAAACTCATACTGTGGAAGTGCTTCATCGACAAGCTTAATCACTTCAATCTCATATCCTGTCTTGTTACCATTTTCATCGTAGTAAGAAAATGGAACAGCGCTTGATGATGATGCAATTCTTATCTTGCGAACCTCGCCGCTTCCAGCTGCATCTTCTGTCTTATTCTCTGCCTGCGCAGTTTCTTCCTTTACTGGTTCTGCTGCCTTTTCTGTAGCAGAAGCGCTTGATGCCTGTCCGCATCCTGCAAGTACCACTGTCATAGCTGCTGTTAAAACAAATCCTAAAACTCTTTTTTTCATCTTTTCTTCCTCCTCTTGATGTGATGATTTTTTATATAACATAGTCATATCCTTCAAGAAATCTTGATAGGAACTGCCTAGTTCTCTCTTCTTTTGGGTGTGTGAACAGCTCTTTGGCTTCTCCCTGTTCAACAATCACTCCCTTGTCCATATAAATAGCTTTGGTAGCTACGTCTCTTGCAAAGGCCATCTCATGGGTTACGATTACCATCGTTACACCCTTTTTAGCCAGCTTACTGATGGTCTCAAGAACTTCTCCTACAAGCTCCGGGTCGAGAGCTGATGTAGGTTCGTCAAAAAATATCACCTCAGGTTCTACGGCCAGCGCCCTTGCTATGGCGACTCTTTGCTGCTGTCCTCCTGATAATTCACTTGGATAATAATCAAATCTGTCTGCCAGACCAACTTCTTCAAGTGAACGCCTTGCTATTTCTTTGGCTCTAACCTTACTTACTCCGTGGCCTTTAGTAAGACCAAGCTCTACATTTTCAATTGCATTCTTGTTATTAAAAAGGTTGTAGTTCTGAAATACAAAGGATGTCTTTTGCCTTAACTCATGTATCTTCTGCCTTGATGCCGTGTGCAGATCCGCCTGTGTTTCACCTATTTTGATTGTTCCCTGGTCTGCTTTTTCAAAGAATTCAAGACACCTTAGAAGTGTTGTCTTACCTGATCCCGACGATCCCAGAATCGCAACCACATCTCCTTTTTCAACGCTAAAGCTAACGCCCTTTAATACTTCATTATCCCCAAACGCCTTATGTACATTCGATACACTTAACATTGTCTTCTCCTATATACCAATTTGGTCTCTTCCAGTTTTTTCATTATCAGCTCAGTAATTTTAATGACCACTATATAGATGAAAAATACGCATATATATGATTCAAAGTACCTGAGCACTCCTCCTCCGAGAATTCTGGCATAACCCGTTATCTCCACTACAGAGAGCATAAATGCCAGGGAAGATGACTTAATAAGTCCTACCAGAATATTTCCCAGAACCGGCCAGGCTGTTGTAAATGCCTGAGGGAAAACGACGTTAAACAGCACCTGTCCCTCTGTCATGCCAACCGATAATCCCGATTCAAACTGTCCCTTATCTATGCTCTCAAGTCCTGCTCTTACCGCTTCAGCTATTGATACGGTTGTTGAAAGAGATAGTGCAAGAAACGCATAATATATTGGCTTTATTGAATAGACATCCGCCTGGATATTTAGTTTTTGAAACATTTCAGTCAGAAGATATGGTCCAAAGTGAAAGATAACAAATATCTGAAGTACAATCGGTGTTCCTCTTATAAGTGACATGTACGTCCTGATGATCTGTGATGCCACCTTAACCTTCTTGAAATTGATGTAAGCAAATATGGTCCCTATTATCAGTGAAATGGTCATAGCCACAACTGTTAATTCTATGGTCACCGGCAAATATGCCAGAACCTGTGGGAAAGCTTCAATAACAAATTTCCAATCTACATTCATGTTTTCTGCTCCAAGACTACGACGTGCTTATATTCAAGTTTTTTCTCCAGAACGGAAAAGAGCTTCTCAAGGCCAGCTGTAATCGGCCAGTAAATGAGTGTTAGTGCAACACACATATCAAGAGCATATGCATTCATATCAAGAGCTGACAGGAAATATGCCTGCCCCAGCACATCACGAAGACCTATTACATAAGCCAGAGCTCCTTCCTTTATCAGGAAGATGATTGTGTTACCGATGTTAGGAATAGAGTTCCTGAACATCTGCGGAAGTAAAACGTGGTTAAAAGCCTGAAGCTGAGTCATTCCAACTGATAAAGCTGCTTCCAGCTGTCCCTTACTGACTGAGTTGTAAGCACTTCTGATAATCTCAGATGAAGATGCCCCAATGTTGATAGTAAAGGTAATAATGACGAATACCACCGTAGGAAGGCTGTTTAAAAATATGTTAAACGCGCCTGTAGTAACTGCTGACAGTCCATAAAACACCAGAAACAGCAAAATGATCGAAGGTGTGGATCTGACCAATGTTACATAACCCTGCGCCAGTGCCGATATCGCCTTGTTCCTGCTCATTCTTCCTTTTGCTATCAGTCCTCCAAGAGCAAAGCCCAGAATCAATGAGAAGAAAACATAAGTTAATGTAACCCGTAGATTAGGCAGTGATTTTAAAAAATATTCCAGTATTCTTGATAGGTTTATTGTTCTCATTTAACGTCTCGCCTTTAAGTATTGTTGGATTTTGATCAGGAGGCTTTCTATATCACCTTCCTGTTCAAGAGTCTGTATTCCTCTCCTTAAGAGGACTCTTGATGGATATGCACCGACCTCTTTTAGCAAAAGATACTCACAATCATGAAGGACGTCGGCTATAGCGTTTACGTATTCATCATTCCTTCCTGCACATCCGCCTCCATCCGGTACCGGATAAGCTGCGACATCAGGAAGTGTTCTGTTATCTATCTGCTGTATGTTGTCATCGCTTAATTCATAGATGGCAGCATTCTTTATTTCTCTAAAAGAAACTTTTGTATTTGGGTCATTGTCATATCCTACTGCAACTAATGTATTCTCCACATTTACACACTTCCTAAGCTTTATTTCTCAACTGTTGTATGTGCTATGAAGCCTTTATTCAATACTCCGGAATATAGGTCCTCTATGAGCTGTAAGCCTCCGTTATATCCAACATAAGATTTGCTGACGATTACTTTTTCAAGAATCGGTACACTCAGATAGATCAGAACGCTCTTGGTGTTATAAGCAAGTTCTCTGTCCCAGCTGGATCCAAAGATTACAGATTTTGTTTTTCTCTCATCAATGTTCCTTTTGATATCCTCTTTGATAAGAGCATTATCTCCTTCGAATACAACTCTCTCTCCAAGACCTTCCTTGATGCTCTCAAGCTTTTCCTTGATCCGATCCTTGGATGCATTGTTAGGTTCTGAGCTGTCATAGAACTTAACTACCTCTATTCCAAGTTCATTTTCAAGGAAATCTGATATTCCAACACCGTAAATATCATCAGCGGATACATACGCATCAAATGGAATATAAGAAGAATAGTCAGCCAGGAAATCGCCGATTGAAACGAAGTACTTCTTGTATCTCTTTTCCTCATACTTAATGAAACTTTCTACCTTATCAGTATCAAGCTCAAGAGCCTCTCCTACTCTTCTAAGGAATGCGCTTGTAGCCTTAAGTCCAACAGGAAGCACCGGCTCATGAAGAAATGGTGTTCCATATTTTCTCTGACAGAGCTTGGCTGCTGATAAACCAACCCATGGAGAAAGAACTATATTAAGCTGCGCATTTGGAATATTCTTCCACTCTGAAACGCCTTCTGAACCATATCCAAAGAGAATATTAACCTTAAGTCCTATTCCAGTGAGGATTCTCTTTATTTCTTCCAGGTCGCCTCTCCAATAAACATCCTGATAAGGTACTACTGAAAAGACATTTACAAGTCCTTTTTCCGGCTCTATTTCTTCGTCTACGTCGCCTACAAACTGCTCTATGAGTGCCTCAAGAACAAGATTATGGCCCTTGTAGTTATTGCCTCTAAAGCCGGCTGTATCTACTCCAATTACCTTTTTTTCTTTGGTAGAATGATCCTCAGCTACCTGCTTTACATCGTCTCCGACAATTCCTGCAGTGCATCCTGACATTACGACATACAGATCGCCATCCATGACATCCAAAGTTGCATCAATCAGCTTGCCAAGCTTTTTTTCTCCTCCAAATACAACTTCATTCTGAGTTGAATTAGTACATGGAATCTGTGCTCCACCTGCGTAGCCTTCTCCCTGATATCCAGCTCCTGCACTCAGATATGAGAACTGTCTGGCACTACAGCCAGGACCTGCATGTATGATTGGTATGGCACGTGGTATTGCAAGCACGGACTGCTGCGAACCAAGCGCGCATGAATATTTAGCTTCTTGTATAATTCCGCCCATCGCGTTATCTCCTCACCAGTTAAATAAATAGTCTTTCATCCTCAAGCCACTGCTTGGTATATGGGAATTCATTGTATTCTTCAAGTGTAGTCAGAACTCTCTTAAACTTTCTGATGTTCTTAAGTCTCTCACCAAGAGTTATGATTCCGTCATATCCAGCAGATACATTTACTTCTCCTTCCAGAATTGATGGAATTCCAAGCTTAGCTGACAGCGCCGGCAAATGCATATGTCTGATGATTACAACATCCGGCTTAACTTGTTTAAGTATCTTGATAACTTCATAAGGCTGTTTCTCACATACTGAAAAATGCTCTATGTCTCCGGCTACATTTATCATCTCCTGAAGAGAACTGTGCTCTACAGGCTCTCCATCTGTCTTCATATCATGGTGAAGAGTTGTGATACCTGCTATCTCTATTCCAAGATCAGAAGCTATGCTGGCCATGTTGTGAGCGTAGGAATCACCAGCGTAGATATATATCCTAAGTCCCTTAAGCTCTTTTCTAAGTTCTTCAAGCTTAGGAGCTATTCTCTCGTGTTCCTTGGCAATAACTTCTTCAACTATGTCTGACTTACCTGTAAGCCTTGCCACTTCTCTATACCAGGCATCAGTCCACTTTATTCCATAAGGAGCTGTAGCATGTACATGAGGCACACCGTACTGTTTCTCAAGGACATCTGTAATATATGTTCCAAGTGTTTCGCAGATACTTGTAGAACATGCTGCTTCTGTCATTCTGGCTATGGTATCAATATCTGCCAAAGGAACCAGGTAATTAGGCCTGAGTCCTATTTTCCCAAGAATTTCTGAAAAGGTATCTGATCCCATGAAGTTAAAGATATTAACAAGATCTGGCTGTTTCTTTTCAGGTTCTTTGACTATTCTCTTTAAAAGAGCGTGGTAGCCAGCATCAAAACCTGATGACCATACCTTTGATTTAAAGCCTTCGCAGTAGACAGGAACTACTGGAATTCCATATTCAGCCTGTTTCTCATCTGCAACACTCTCGATGTCGTCACCGACGATACCAGCTGCACAGGAAGACTGAACAAATATAGCTGACGGATGGAATCTCTTATAGGCTTCATCAATTGCTTCTCTTAATTTCTTGAGGCCTCCGTAGATTGTCTCTTTTTCTGAAATGTTGCTACATACAACATTTGTCTTAAAGGGCTTTTGACCTCTTCCAAGAGATCCGCTTTTATTTATCTCATCGTTTGCCGGATTATTGGCAAAGCATCCCATTGGTGAATGAACAACTACTGCTGCATCTCTAATGTGGCTACAGATAGTTCCAGCTCTCATCTGCGCACAGTCACTACACTGTGAAAAGCATCTTGGCTGCTCGACCTTTTTCTGAGAAACTGCGCCAGCCTGAAGTTCACTGGCTTTTCCAGCAAAAGATATTATTGATTTAAGTCTTCTTTCTCTTACTTCTACTTCTGTTGTAAGGCTATTACTCATCTTTGCTCCTCCATACCCCCATCAAATCTGGTAATCATCTGCCATGAGACCAAACTCTGACAGAATCTCTTCAAGTCTCTCCTGCTTCATTGGTGTAGGAATAACAAAGTTTTGGTTGTTGATGATAGCTTCTGCAAGGTTTCTGTATTCCTGAGCCTGGTTGGAATCCGGCTTGTACTGGATTACTGTCTGCTTATTGATCTCAGCTCTCTGAACGATGTTATCTCTAGGTACGAAGTAGATAAGCTGTGTTCCAAGCTCTTTTGCAAAGGCTCTTAATAGATCAAGCTCTCTGTCTACATTTCTACTGTTACAGATGATTCCGCCAAGTCTTACTCCGCCGCTCTTAGCGTATTTCTGAATACCCTTGGAGATGTTGTTGGCTGCATAAAGAGCCATCATCTCACCTGAAGCTACTATATAGATTTCCTGGGCCTTACCTTCACGGATAGGCATTGCAAAACCTCCGCAAACAACGTCGCCCAAAACGTCATAGAATACAAAATCAAGATCATCTGTGTAAGCCCCGAGGTTTTCAAGAAGTCCGATTGATGTGATTATTCCTCGTCCGGCACATCCGACGCCTGGTTCGGGTCCGCCTGATTCAACACATCTTGTTCCTCCAAAGCCGTCCTTCATGATTGCTTCAAGCTCTACATCTTCACCTTCTTCTCTGATAGTGTCCAGAACAGTCTTCTGAGCAAGTCCCCCTAGAAGAAGTCTTGTGGAATCTGCCTTAGGATCACAGCCTACTACCATGACCTTCTTGCCATGCTCTACAAGTCCTGCTGTCAGGTTCTGAGTGGTAGTAGATTTTCCTATTCCACCTTTTCCATAAATTGCGATCTGTCTTAGTCCTGCCATTTTTTTCAACTCTCCTCTTTTTTCTTTTTAACAAAAAAGAGACTAGTCCTTAAGTAGTACTAAGAACTAATCTCCAGTTGTCCGGTCGATTATGTTTAACGAATTAAAGTATTAAATTAAAAAGATATTAGCATAAGTGCTTAGTTTGTAGAATCAGCCTTTACTTATAGCCAGGTATAAGTATTTCTTGTAGCTCTTTTCCTCAAAAGCTCTGCATCTCTGCAAGAAGATTAAGATATCCATCAAGCTTTTTTAGTGCATCTCCTACTGTTCCCGGCATCTCAAAGGCTGCTATGCCGTGCTGTGACAGCTCATCTACAGCCCCTGGGCCTATCCTCGCTGCCAGAACAAAGTTACAATCAAGAAGCGCTTCAACGCCTCTTTTCATCTTATCTGAGTTGTGAGATCCGCCATTGCATATAGGAACAACAAATCTCTGCTCAATTTCTTCATATGAACCACTATCGTCAACATCAACTATCAAAAAGCTCTCAGCTCGTCCGAAGTGCTGATCTACGTTTCTGTTATCAGTTGATGCAAGTGCTACTCTGTATGCTCCATTTCCCATGTTCTTTCCTCCGTCAGCCATGTGAAAAAGTATTCTTCACATTTAACCTATTCTGATATACAAGCTGGCTGTATTCAGAAAGACCTGGAACACCAACAGCATCTGCACGGCAGTGCGCACAATGTCTAAAGACCTTGATGTACTTTTCAGCATCCTCTCTTGCTTTCTCAATCTGTTCACAGGTAGGCTTAGGAACATCTGACAGTTTGTGCTGTGGAATCAACGGTATTATGTTGTAGATAAGTGCACCTGCTTCCTTGACTGTCCTTGCGATCTCACTTATGTGATGGTCATTTATTCCTGGAACAAGCACTGTATTTATCTTAATAGTAACTCCTGCTTCAGCTACTTTTCTGATACCTTTAAGCTGATTTTCAATGAGTATTGCAGCACCCTCAGTACCTTCTATCTTCTTGCCATGATATATAATGAAGTCGTTAAGCTGTGCTTCTATCTGCGGATCAACAGCATTAACTGTCACCGTAAGAGTATCTACACCAGTCTCTATCAGTTCATCTGCTCTTTCATATAGTAGGAGTCCGTTAGTACTCATACACTTAAGGAGTTCTGGATGCTCTCCACCTATTTTCCTGAAAGTCTCAAAGGCGTAATCTGTTGCCAGTGTATCTCCAGGTCCTGCAATTCCTGCAACCTTTATGCTAGGCACCAGTTCAAGTGCTCTTCCTATAAATGTATTAGCCTCATCTGGTGAAATTACCTTGGAGGTTACACCTGGTCTTTGTTCCACATCATTTATTGATCTGTCACAGAATCTGCAGGCTATATTACAGCCCGGGCTCACGGGTAAATGAATTCGCCCTGCATTAAATTTGCATCCACCAAAGCATGGATGGTTTCTCTCAAGTTCCTGAATACTTCTAGCCATCTTCCTGTCCCCTTACCTGAATGTTTCATACCATAGAAGGCAATTTAGAATCTGATCTTGGTACTGGTCTCAACCTGTGTGATCTTGCCATCATGTACTGTGATGATCACATTTCCATATTTAAGATTACTTACCTGGCTCTTTATAACTTCCCAGATCTTGTCGCTATCCTTCTGTTTATTAACTTCCCCTGCCATCTTGCTATCTCCTGCCCTTCTTTGTTTTCTAGAATGTTACAGCATGGCTAAAGCCAGCACAATTAAGCAAATCTTATAGCCGTCTACCACTTTTTTCTAATGCTTCATAGAGCTGAACAAGCGCCTGTTCAAGCGTTTTTCTGGGGCATGCAATGTTGATTCTCTCAAAAAGAGCTGTTTCCCGGCCAAATATAATGCCAGGATCAAGCCATAACCTGGCTTCATCGACTATAAGTTTTTCAAGTTCCTTATGATTATCACTGATCTCTGAAAAATCCAGCCATATAAGATAAGTGCCTTCTGGCTCAATAAGATGCACTTTAGGAAGCTTTTCTTTCAAGTAATCTCTTACAAAAGAAAGGTTCTCTTCAAGGTATTCTTTTAGCTCCTCAAGCCACTCTTCACCATAGGTGTATGCGGCCTTTGTTGCTGTTAGTCCAAGAGTATTGGGCTGGCTATATCCAGAAGCATCGTTTTCTCTTCTGAACTTCTTCCTAAGCTCGTCATTAGGAATAATGATATTGGCAATCTGAAGGCCTGCAAGATTAAAGGTCTTACTGGGGGATGTGCCAAGTATGAGGCTCTGAGCATATCTTTCGCCAAGAGTTATAAGGGATGTATGTTTGTATTTACTGTAGACAAAATCAGCATGTATCTCGTCTGCAAATATAAGCACATTATGTTTTAGACATATATCTGCCACTTTCTGTAGTTCTACACTTGTCCATACTCTTCCTACAGGATTGTGAGGACTGCATAAGAGAAATAGCTTAACCTTCTCTTCAATAATCTTTTTCTCAAAATCATCGTAATCTATCTCGTAGTGGCCGTCCTTATAGACAAGCTGGTTATTTACAACCTTCCTGTTATTAAGCTTAATTGTCTCCATAAAAGGGTAATAAACAGGCTGCTGAATGATGACTCCATCCCCCGGTTCTGTAAAAGCCTTAATGGCAAGTGCAATGGAATAAACCATTCCAGGCTCCACAGTGTTCCATTCGTCATATATCTCAAAGCCGTGGCGCCTATACAGCCATGACTTAAGAGCTTCTTTATAAGAGGAATCCGGATCAGTATATCCAAATATGCCGTGTTCAGCTCTTTTAACTATTCTTTCGATTATCTCATCAGGTAACCTGAAGTCCATATCTGCTACCCAAAGAGGAAGAAGATCATCTCGTCCTTTTCGCTGAATTCCAAAGTCATATTTAAGGCTTGCTGTATTTTTTCTGTCTATCAATTCATCAAAGTTATATCTGCCCATATTAGTCACCCTTTTATAAATTGATGCCCCGAAGCAAATGAGCTACGGAGCATCCTACTATCCCCAGTCCAAGCTGTTTTGGCACTGGTTTCTTATTCAATATGTTCAAAGAATTTCAAATGAGAAATTCTCTTTTGCCGAGTACTGTATATTAGTTAGCGAAAAGAGGTGTAGAAAGATATCTGTCACCTGAATCAGGAAGCAGAACTACAATATTCTTGCCCTTATTCTCTGGCCTTTCTGCAACGATAGCAGCTGCTTTAAGTGCTGCACCTGATGAAATACCAACGAGAATTCCTTCAGAAACTGCAAACTTCTTGCCCTCTGCGAAAGCATCGTCATTCTCAATAGCGATTACTTCATCATAAACCTTGGTGTTAAGAGTATCTGGCACAAAGCCTGCACCGATTCCCTGAATCTTATGAGCGCCTGCTGTTCCCTGTGAAAGAACTGGGCTGCTTGCTGGCTCAACTGCAATAACCTTAACGTCAGGATTTACTTCCTTGAGGAACTCACCTACACCAGTTATTGTTCCGCCTGTACCAACACCAGCGATGAAGATATCAACCTGTCCATCTGTCTGCTTCCAGATCTCTGGACCTGTGGTCTTTCTGTGGATCTCTGGGTTAGCTGGGTTAACGAACTGTCCAAGAATTACAGCTCCCTCTATTTCTTTTTCAAGCTCTTCAGCCTTGGCGATTGCTCCCTTCATGCCCTTGGCACCTTCTGTGAGAACAATCTCAGCGCCGTAAGCCTTAAGAAGATTTCTTCTCTCAACACTCATTGTATCTGGAAGTGTGAGGATTGCTTTGTAGCCCTTAGCTGCTGCAACTGCTGCAAGACCAATTCCTGTATTGCCACTTGTTGGCTCTATGATTGTTGCTCCTGGTTTGATTCTACCGCTCTTTTCTGCATCCTCTATCATACTAAGTGCAACTCTGTCTTTTACTGAACCAGCTGGATTAAGATACTTGAGCTTGGCAAGGATGTTAGCATTTGTAACTCCTGCTGCCTTGCTGTATCCGTTAAGTTTAAGAAGTGGTGTTCCCCCGATAAGTTCAAGTGCGCTCTGCTTGATGTCTGCCATGATATTTTCCTCCGTTTGACTTTGTATTTTTAGTTGTTATCTGTTTGTTGTTTGTTTTGATGTTTAAACTATAGCATAGCTTTTTTTATAGCGAAATTAAACAAACCTTATCGCAAGGTATAAGCGGAGCTTAATCCGTTATAAATACCTGACAAAAAGAAAGCCCACCGCGGTCTTGCGCAGTGAGCCCTCTTTTATAAGTTATATAGATATAACTGTTATTAGTAAATTATTACTGGATTGTAAATCTCTCCAGGTTGTCGTTGATTGTATCAACAGCCTCAGATACTGAGGAAGCTGCTGTTGCAACAAGTTCAGATGAGGAAGCAACGCCCTTGGCTGCCTCTGTAACTCTTTCAACGTTGTCTGCAATCTCCTGAGTAGATGCGGACTGCTCTTCAGATACAGATGCCATGTTAGTTGCAACGTCATTAACCTTACTCATCTGCTCAGCCATAGTTGCAAGAGTCTCATTAGCCTCTGACAACTGCTGTGTGATCTCCTTGAAGGTTGTAGCTGCTGTATTTACAGACTCTGCACTGTCATTGATAAGCTGAGTATTAGACTCTGACTTCTGTGACAGCTGCTGTACTCTTGCAGACATCTCTTTGATGATTTCTGCAATCTGCTGTGTAGCATCTGCTGAGTTCTGTGCCAGCTGACCAATTTCCTGAGCAACAACTGCAAAGCCCTTACCAGCCTCACCAGCTCTTGCAGCCTCGATGCTGGCATTAAGTGAAAGGAGGTTGGTCTGTGAAGAAATGGAGTTAATAAGATCAACGATCTGATTGATCTTGTCTGCAGCTTCATCAACACTTGCTACGGCATCAGCCATATCCTTCATGGAATCAACGATATCATCCATTCCGTTAGCTACGTTAGCCATATCATGCTGTCCTGAATCAGCCTTAGAAACAAGCTCATTCATTGTCTTTTCAATATCCTGCTCCTGCTCAGTAACATTAGCTACTGTCTGGGCAAGAACTGTTGCATTCTCAGCAACCTCATTAACAGCTTTGGCCATGTTATCAATATTCTCACGAATCTGAGTCATACTTGCAGACTGGTCATTTGCTGCACTCTCAAGATCTTCAGCTGTAGTCTTGGAGGTCTGTGCATCTCCAAGAAGTCTGCCAGATACTGTCTTGATCTCACTAAGAGATGATCTCATTCCACTTACGAAATCTCCCATTGCATTGTTCATGTATGCAATTTCATCGTTACCCTTTGAAGAAATATCAACAGTGAAGTCACCACCGGAAATCTTTTCGATATTATCGGTAAGACTTGTAACAGGTACTTTGATCATCTTCTTAAGGACTACATTCATGACAACGATAGTAGCTATTACTGCTATCAGAACTACAAATATGAGAATAACAACGATCTTCTGCATTGTAGCAAGAACTTCACCCTGCTTAGCGTATACGATAACGCTCCAGTCAGTTCCACTTACCCCAGAAGATACAAAGTAATACTTTGTTCCAGCAACAACTACAGGTGTAACATTATGCTCTTCAGCAACTGCTTCTGCTGCAGCAAATTCACCCATCTTGGCAAGGAAGGCATCATCTGGGTAATCAGCAACGTTTGTTCCACAAATAGATGGATCATCTCTGTATGTAAGGATCTGTCCCTTAGCAGTAACCATCATAGCTCCACCAGTCTCATACAGCTGAATCTTATCAAGCTTCTCCTGAGCCTTTGTAAGCATAAGGTCAGCAGCAAAGCATCCTGTTCTTCCATCCTTGAGAGTAACCTTACGCATAACAGATGAACAAAGGCCTCCAGTGATTGTATCGAAGTAAGGCTCATCATAGAAATAGAACCAGCTGTTAGTATAGGTATCAGCTTCCTTATACATAACATTGTTGGTTACATTCTCCATTACGTAGTCAGGCTGACTAGGATACAGGAAAGTCTCATCACTGAGCATCATGTACGCACCAGTAGGGATCATCGAATATCTACCTACTGTACCCATCAAATAATCCATGATCTCCTGATTGTTGTCATATTCATTCTGCTCAATAGCATCCGCTACACCATTCAAATAATAGAATGTAGCAGTAAGCTCTTTGTTTACATCACTGGCATCTGCTGAAACCTCATTTAACAGTGATGTGTAGATAAGATCCTTCATCATGCCAAAAGCAAGAGTGAAGGTAAGCACCTCAGCAACAAGTATGCTCACAAGAAGCATACCCACGAACAAAATTGACAATTTTGCACTAATAGCCTTTGGAGCTCCGCCGCTCTTCTTATCTGTTTTTGCGCCCATAAAACCCTCCTTGAATATTGTTTAATCACAATTCAATGTATTTATCATTTATAGACATATTGCCATGAAATCAGTATACAAAAGAAATATAAATATACAGTAAACATTCTATTTTAAATAAATAAAATAATTGTTTAATCGTTAATTCTTTTAATATCAAAAAGATGACTATGCACAAAAAAAGCGGATAGATCAGCATAACAAGCCAATCTATCCGCCTCATCTAATCAGATTGTATTACTTAATTAACTTACCATTCTCGTCGAAGGTATATTTTTTACCATATCTTGTAATAGTTTCAGAAACAGCAAGTGTTCCATCCTTCTTGGCGTAGTATGTATCACCATCGATAGTGAACATTGCATCCTTGGCAACTCTTCCGTTGTCCTTGCAATAATACTTCTGTCCCTCATATGTTGTAATGCCCTTGATAGCCTTGCAATCATCACCAAGGATATACTCTGAGAAGTATTTTTCCATCTTGATACTTCTGGCAAGCTTACCATCTGAAAGAGAGATATAGATATCATCTCCTATAGTAAGAAGTCCAGACTTGGAGATTTTGCCGTCAGCCTTGGCATAATACTTATTACCGTCGTAATCGAAAACTGATGCTGTTACAAGCGCTTCATCAGTTCCAAAGTAATAGTCTGCGCCATAGATTGTTACCATCTCATCCTTGGCAATTCTACCATCACCTAAAGCTCTGAGTCTGTCATCGCCTCTTGTAACCCACTTATTGATTGCCATTACGCCATTTTCGTCAAAGAATCTGAGAATGCCCTCTACCTTATGGAAGCCCTTGAGCTTATCGCCATTCTCATCTATGAGATAATATCTGCCATATTTCTTGGTAAGTGTACCTTCTTCAGGCTCTTGCGGCTCATCAGTAGAGATTCCAAGGAAGGCATAAACCTCATCCTTACTTGCAAAACTGTCTCTGCTGCTATATGTAAAGAAGTTCTTATCGCTAGTGATATTCTTGTTATCGTCAAGCTGAGTGCCGTTGCCGTTGTTAAAGATGTATGTAAGTGTGCCTGTCTCAAGAGCCTTAGTTGGAACCTCTGCTGTTACCCAGTTAGTTCCTTCCTCTTTCTCCATGAGCTTACCAGGCCATGTGCCTACAAGGTTATTGTACTCACCATTGTTGCCACCAAATACATAGAGATATACATTCTTCCAGTTAGCATCATCAGCCATCTCATTGTAGTAGCTAACTGTTGTGTATGTAACTTCCTCTGCTCCGGCAATAGCTGCCATAGCTTCTTTTTTGGAACCATACTTCTGATATGCGATTCCGTTGTTGAGAATAAAGCGGTACTTCATATCAGAAATCTTCATGTCATTAGTCTGTTTGCCATTGTTGCCGTTATTAAAGATGATATTAAGGTCTTCGCTTGGGCCTGCAGGAAGAACTACGCTATACCAGCCATCTTCATCCTGAGTAAGCTCTTTTCCTGGCCACTCGCCCATTGCTGTTCCGCCCCATGTATATACGCAAACCTTATCCCAGCCTTCTGTATTGTAGAAGTATGCTGTTGTAAAGGAGCCTGAAACGCCAAGTGCTTTTTCTGCAGTTTCCTTACTTGTAAATCTCTTAACTACAAGCTGACCATTTGAGCTTTCTGCATCTACAGTGCAGTAGATATCTTCTGTTGCAGGTGTAAAGCCTTCGATATTAACTGTCTGAGTTCCTGCGCCATTGTTAAAGATGATGTTAAATACCGGAAGCTTAGCATATGTCTTAACGTCTGCTCTCCACCAGCCTGAACCTTCGTTAACTGCAGGTGTTCCTGGCCATCCACCAAAGATCTGCTCTCCGCCATCAAGCCATCCATACGCATAAACTGTATCCCAGTTCTCTGTATTAAAGAAATATACGCTGTAGGTATTGATTCCAAGACTTTCCTCGGCAGCTGCCTTAGAATAGAAAAGTTCATTGCTGTCAGGAGTTACGAAAGTTCCGCTTCCTGCTGTGATAGCATACTCTGGTGAAACCTGGCTGCCGTCAGCACTTTCAAATCTAATAGTGAACTCGTCGTCAAGTACAGTTACCTGGAACCATCCATCATTCTCATTTATTGTACTAAGTGTAGCTTCTGCATTATCTACTCTTGCAACAACGCTGTTCCAGTTCTGGTGGTTGTAGAAAGATACAACTGTTCCAGTTCCATCAATTCTCTCAGAAAGAACTGCAACACCTTCTCCAGCTACAGTACCGCTGATCACACCGTCCTTTACAAGGAATACTGCATCACTTCCCTCAACCTGATCAGGATAGATACCATCTGAAAGGTGAGTTTCTGCGTTAATTGTTGTTCTTGTCTGGGCTGCATTTACGATTACAGCACCTTCTACGCTGTCGTCATATCTCTCTATCATGAGAGTCTGAACGCCGTTTGGATTAGACAGATATTCATTTGCCTCACCCATCTTTTCACGGAAAAGATTTACTGCCTTAACTTCAGGAGCCTTGTAAATAGGGCTTCCTGCTTCTCCGATAAGGTTGTCACCATATGGATTTTCTGATGAGCTGTTATTTGGTCTGCTAAAGAAAAGTGGTGTTCCAGCATCTCTTGCTGCGATGATAGACCAGCCCATGATGATCATGTCATCGTCAATTGACTTCCAGCAGCTCTCTGAATCATTCATGTAGTTATCGTGTGACTCAACCCATGTAACAAGCTTTTCTGTGTCAGCTGTGTAAGTTGTTCCAAAAGCAGTGTCATCATAGATCTGATAGTCGAGAAGTCTGTCTACAGAGAGATTTCCGCTTGAAAGAGCTGAACGAAGGCTTGAGCCGTAGTTACTTGCTGTTGTTCCGCCAATATACTGCTGATAAGCAGCAAGTCTGTCGTTTGTTCCCTGTAATACTTCACCATATACAAAGAGTTCGTCATAGCTCTTTGTTCCAACTTCTGCAGAGTACTCATTGAGAGCCTGTCTCATATTGGGATAGAAGGTGTTTCTGCCCGCATCTGAATAATCTGATGGAACAGGATCATCTGGAAGTGAGATATGCTTGGCAGTATCAATTCTGAAGCCGTCTGCACCCAGATATACGCAGTCCTTGAGGAACTCATAGAAGTACTGCTGGAATCCAGTGTTCTCTGTATCAACGTCTGGAAGTCCTCCCATTGAGTAGTAAGTAAGTTCAAGTCTGTCTGTATATCCGCCGCCGATCTTACCTGTAGCATGATAAAGAGCATCACTTCCGCCAGCAGCTTCTTTAAGAGCAGCTGCTATCTGATTTGATGATGGTGTTGTGTGGTTAGGAAGGATATCTACGATGATAGCGATTCCATACTCATCAGCAACATCACACATATGCTTAAACTCATCACGGCTTCCAAGCTGGTAGTTACCAATTACCCAGTCAGTTGGCTGGTAGTGGTAATACCACATTCCATCAGGGCCATGGAGATTCATTCCCGGATTAGTAGCAAGACATTCATTTATAGGAGATGTCTGAACTGCAGTGTATCCAGCATCTGCAATATCAGCCATATTCTCTGCAATTGTATTAAAGCTCCAGCAGAATGCATGAAGGATAGCTCCATCATGAACATTTTCTCTTGTTACAAGGCTGTTATCTGCAGCCTTCTGCTCTCTTGGAGCAAGATTAGCATTAGGTGCATCAGCTAATGTAACTGTGTATTCTTCTGTCTCCAGCTCAGCTGTTACATTTGTTTCATCTGTCTCATCTGTAGTAGCTATAGTTGCTGCTTCTGCTACTTCTTCATCAATGATTACCGTGCTCTCTTCTGCAGCACTATCATCTAAGCTGCTGTCAGTTGCAGCTTCTGTAACTGAATCCTCAGAAGATGCCTCAGCTGATGCGTCTTCTGATGCCTTAATTTCCTCTACAAGTACAGTAGAGTTGCTTTCCATAGCCTGAACTCCGGTAACGTTTCCAAAGGAGCCCAAAAAAATAGACAAGCTAAGGCTTGTCGCAGATAATAATCTGCCCCACAATTTTCCCTTTCTCATACAACCTCCAAACCTAGAACGGTACTGAATTTGGCAGCTGATCAGCCGCCTGACAATAGTAACAATTTGTGCTAATAATCAAATTAGCGTTAACCGATTAACTGTGATAATTTGATTATAGAATTCCCAGATTATACCGTCAATTGTTCAAAATTTGATATTTTTCGGAAACGTTTTTGTAAGATTTGTATAGTAAACCTATAACCACTGGCATTAGTTAAAACATGTCCAAAGCTATATAGCAAAAAATAAAGCAGTTACAATCTGCATTCAGCAAACTGTAACTGCCTGTATATCTTATTAAATGAAAAGGCACGCATCTCCGAATGAGAAGAATCTGTATCTCTCCTTAATAGCCTCTTCGTAAGCTCCAAGTACATGCTCTCTTCCAGCAAAAGCTGAAACAAGCATAACAAGTGTAGACTCTGGAAGATGGAAATTAGTAATAAGACCGTCCATGAGCTTGAACTTATAGCCTGGGTAAATAAAGATTGATGTATCTCCGCTGCTGGCAGATAGCTTGCCATCCTCACTAGCAGCACTTTCAATAGTTCTGCAGCTTGTAGTTCCAACACAGATGACTCTGTGGCCTGCTTCCTTTGCCTTGTTGATCTTATCTGCTGCTTCCTGTGTTACCTGATACCACTCAGTATGCATGTGATGCTCTTTGACATTATCGACCTTAACTGGTCTGAAGGTTCCAAGTCCGACATGAAGGGTAACAAAAGCCATATCTACGCCTTTTTCCCTGATCTTCTCAAGAAGCTCATCTGTAAAATGAAGTCCTGCTGTAGGAGCTGCTGCTGAGCCCTCAAACTTGGCATAAACTGTCTGGTACATGTTCTTGTCCTGAAGCTTATGTGTAATATATGGAGGAAGTGGCATCTCTCCGAGTCTGTCCAGAACCTCTTCCCAGATTCCATCATAGTAGAACTTAACAAGACGATTTCCCTCATCTACTATATCAAGGATCTTTGCCTTAAGTATTCCATCTCCAAAAGAAACTCTTGCTCCTGGTCTAAGCTTTTTACCAGGCTTAACAAGTGTCTCCCATACATCTGCTTCTTTTCTCTTAAGAAGAAGGATCTCAACTGCTGCCCCTGTCTCTTCCTTAACTCCAAGAAGTCTTGCTGGAATAACCTTGGTGTTGTTAAGTACAAGGCAGTCGCCAGGCTCAAGGTAGTTGATCACTTCATTAAACACGTGGTGCTCAACCTTACCTGTCTCTTTATCCATATATAAAAGTCTGCACTCATCTCTCTTGGCCATTGGATCCTGAGCTATCAGTTCCTCTGGAAGATCAAAGTAATAATCTGCAGTTGAAAGACCTATTTCTCTATTTTCGCTCATTTCTATACTTCCTATAAATAAACATAAAAACTGTTACACTCTTTTTACAAGAAAAAGAGTATAACAGTTCTAATTCATAAAGGCAAGTTTACCTTATTCAGGTCACTTTCTATCAGCAATGATTGCAAGCGTATGTGAGATATCATTAAGAGTCTGGGTCATATTCTGAACCATAAGCTGCATTTTCATCTCATCAGATAATTCCTCTTTTTTAAATCTATCCTGCATCTCTTTGATTCTCTGCTGCTGAAGGTTAGTTACCTCTGAAACTCTGCTCATATATACACCCCTTTCTAACTTGATCGTTATTTCTAAAACACAATTAATCCCATAAAGTAATTCTACATTTAATAACGAATTAATGTGCTAAAATAACGATAAACTTTAAGTTAAAAAAGGATGACGGAACATAGCAGATCAATCAGTTGATGAATCCACCATTTTAGATCTTACAATCTCATCATATATTGCATCGATATCATAATCTGGTTCAAACCCACGTGCCACTCTAACTATATTTTCAATTTCGGAAGCATCATCTGCCTCAAGTTCGTCTACCATAACAGCAATATCTTTTCCTTTGGCAAGTTTCCTGCAAACCTGCTTTATAAGCTTGATCAGTTCGCCATTTTTTCTTTCCTCTATGACATTGATACCTCTAAAGCCTTCAAACAGATCACTCATATGACGCTCCTTTATCTGACTCACAAAGTCTTGAATCTCATTCTCTGGAACAAACTGCTTTCTAAGCAGAACTGCTACCACCTTGGCTAGTACATCAAGTACATCCTCCGGAGAATTGGCAGATAGATTATCAAGATAATCCTTTGGCAGATCAATAGAATTAAGCGAGGCAGCTTCTTTAATCTTATTAATTATCATGACAAAAGACAATCCATCATTTTTCTTAATAAGCTCATCATTGCCATAATCTGCAATATTAACCAAATGATAGCAAAAATCCGGAATATATGGTGCAAACACTTCGCTCATAGCAATTCTGCTAACAAATGATTTATCTGCTGTCCAATTATCCTTGCCAGTGTAGTATACTATGGGAAAAATCACAGGATACTTGAACCCTGCAAGCTTGCTCACGCCAGGAATCTTCTTCTCCTGCCTCTTCTCATAGTCTTCCCAAATATAGACCATGTAACGCAGTATCTGCATGCATACATTATAGTCCACCTGCGATTTGTGTTCAATTAGTGTTACAAAAACTTCATCATTTTCGCCTACCCTTACCTGCTTGACTACATCCGCATTTCTCTCTTCTGTGAACATAGGAATATAGCGCTCTGTTACATCTGTAATATCCTCTGCCTGAACATTCCTAAGAAGATCAATGTTCGAATAATCCCTTAGTAGCTGCGCGCATAGCGTTGGATTTTCAAATATCAGCTTGGCTCCATTATCCTCCACCTTACTGTTAGTAATCTGCTGACTATCTGCTGTGCTTACTTCATCTTTGTCTTGTGCATTCTCTTGCATATATCTATGCCTCCTACAAAATAATTATTTCTTCCATCGTTGAAATCGGCATCAGCAAGAACTGCTCAGCCTTTCCAGATTGGAAAAAGAGCTATGACAGATAAATCACAGCTCGGTTAGGATAGCATATGCATTTTCAAAACACAATAAATATTCTCAACATTAATAAAATCTTAAAGAATTAACGAAATTACAAACCTCTTCTTTTCTCAACTATTTGCTTTTGGAACAACTATTTATATTAACTTTCTCACAAACCACACCCTGTGAAAGTCAAACTTTCAATTGTTTCAATCTCTTGTATTCTTCCTCAGTAATATCCCTTACAAAAGAGTTCTTCTTACTCAGATCTATAGCTTCGCCGCTCTCAAGACTCACACTGCCATATTCGCCGTAATATGTATCTGGCTGATCCTTACCGATAGCTCCCCAGCCTGAAAAGCGCTCTGGCGCAATGGACTTATCTGTCTTGCAGTCAAGGAATACTGTTCTGGCTTCATCTCTCCAGGGGCGACCAAGGAACACAGAGCCTTCTGCGCAGCCCTCTTCTCCCTTGATCGTGCAGTTTCTGAACACAAAGCCAAGGTCGTCCTTAGTTCCGCAGGCGGCAGTAATATAGCCGTTGATAAATCTGCTGTCAGCCTTGTCACCATCGTTAGAATCCTTTGAAGCCTCATTTTTCTGTCTGTTATTACATACAATAAGGCAATCCTCAAACACAGCATCTGCTCCACCAAAGATAAAGTCCACATCGCCGTAAATCTCACAGTTTCTGTACAGCTGCCTGGTCTTCTTTCTCGGATTAAGTACTCTTGGGCCCATGAAGCCATTCTTTTGCCTCTCTGTAAGAGGAAGTGGTGCACAGAAAAGAGTATCCTGATGGCCTGTCAGCTTAACATTTTCAAAAAGGCACACGTCTGCATCAGCATAAACTGCAAGAGCCTGTCCATGAACTGAGCCATCTCCTACTGTATTAGCTATAGTCATGTTCTTTACTACAGCTCTTTTACCACCAAAAAAGGCTGTGTAGGAGCGGAAAGTACCTCTCTTTGAGCCATCCTCCATTAGATCAAAAGCGCCGTCGTTATATTCGATAATGGTCTTATCTATGCCAGCTCCGATAAAGGTGATATCACTCTTTTCGCAAAAGAGCTTCTCGTGATAAATTCCTTCTCCGATATGAATAACAGCCTGTTCCTCATATGGAACGGCCTGAATTGCCTCAGTAATTGCGGAGTAATCTCCGTTTTCTTTTGATACATGTACTTCAAACATCTGCTATTTCTCCATATTTCCGACTTGCGAAAAAGTCTATCTTTTTACCCAGTTTATTTACTGGGTATCATATTAAAAAGCCAATTTTCAATAGAAACTGCGCAACTATTGAGTATTTTAATAATCTCACATCATATATGATGAAATATGTCAAAACTTCCTTTTGACATCTACAACTAATAATAAAACAAAAAAGCCTTGGAGGCACTATGAATCTTAAAACAGCTTATGAACCATATTTTAAAATAGGCGCAGCAATTTCCAGATGGAATCTGCACACACCAGCTAATATGAAGCTTCTTACAGCGCAGTTTAGCAGCTTCACCTGCGAAAATGACATGAAGCCTATGTACTATCTGGACAAGGAGGCTAACAAAAAAGATCCCGAGAAATACAATCTTTCTCCTGCTCTTACTTTTGAAAATGCCGCTCCTTATCTTGAATTTGCCAAGGAAAATGGCATTGCCATGAGAGGTCACACTCTCGTTTGGCACAACCAGACTCCTAAGTGGTTTTTCTGCGAAAGATATAATGAGAACTTCCCTATGGCGGATAGAGAGACTATCCTCGCAAGACTTGAGAGCTATATTCACGGGGTTCTTGATTTCGTGCAAACAAACTATCCAGGAGTCATCTACGCCTGGGATGTTGTGAATGAAATTGTTGACGAGGGTGCCTTCAGAAAATCAATTTGGACTGAGACGGTTGGCGAGGATTTCTTTATCAAGGCCTTCGAATTTGCCAGAAAATATGCTGCTCCAGAGGTATCTCTTTTCTACAACGACTATGAGACAGCTCTTCCATGGAAAAGAGATTACATAATCGCCAATGTCCTTAAGCCTCTTATGGATAAGGGTCTTGTTGACGGTATGGGAATGCAGTCACATCTTCTCATGGATCATCCTGACCTAGGAGACTATCGCACAGCTCTTGAGATGTACGGTGCAACAGGACTTCAGGTTCACATCACAGAGCTTGATATGCACAACGCTGATCCTGGCGAAGAATCAATGCATGCCCTGGCTCAGAGATATCAGGAATTCTTCAAGATATACCTTGATGCCAAGAAATCTGGCAAAGCTAATATCACAAGTGTGACCTTCTGGAACCTTCTTGATGAGAACAGCTGGCTCTCAGGCTTTAGAAGAGAAACCAGCTATCCGCTTGTATTTAAGGGTAAATGCGAAGCAAAAGAAGCCTACTACGCAGTTCTTGAAGCCGCTGTACCAGCTGATTCCATCGATAAGTGGGAGCCTGATTACAGTGAGGAAGATTACAAGCTTCAGGGAATGCCTGCTCCAACCATAAAGCGCTTCAAAGAAAACATCTGGGAAGAAGGCGAATACAACTACGCTGCTTCCTATGGCTTTACACCTAATGTTTTTGCTTATCTTCATAACGATGACGTTAAGCGCGACTGTATGCTTGTTATCCCTGGCGGCGGCTATTGCATGTGCTGTTCTCACGAGGGCGAGCTTGCAGCTATGGAATTCTACAACCGCGGAATGAACACCTTTGTACTCAGCTATACCACAGATATTACCATGTCTGTTCCACTTAAGAAGCAGCCTCTTGAAGATATTTCAAGAGCAGTAAGATTCATCAGAAAGAATGCTGAAAAGTACAATGTTGATGGCAAAAAGCTTGTGATCATGGGATTCTCTGCTGGTTCTCACGTATGTGGAAGCCTTGCCGTTCATTTCGATGATGTTAAGGATAATAATCCTGAATATGCTGATATTTCCAACAGACCAGACGGTGTCATTCTCTCATATCCTGTTATTACAACAGGCGAGTACACACACGCAGATTCTGTCAGAGCGCTGCTTGGTAATGATCCTACTGCAGAAGAGCTTGAGTACTTTTCTTTAGAGAAGCAGGTAAAAGACAATACTCCATCCTGCTTTATCTGGCAGACAGAGGAAGACGCCGTAGTTCCTGTAGAGAACAGCTACCTCTTTGCCAAGGCACTTAGAGATAAAAAGATTTCTTTTGCGCACTACGTATTCCCAAGAGGCTTCCACGGACTTACCGTTGCCAATGACGAATTCTTTTCAGGCTGGTCTGGCGGCGAATATTCCATGGAACAGACTATGCGAGCTGCATTCTCTGTAAAAGAGGGAAAAGGCGTGAATGTTTCTGAAAAGCGTAAAGAAGAACTTATCGAGCAGTTCTTTAGCGGCAAACAGCAGCCTGCCATGGGCATTGACTTAAGTCTCAAGGAAGATGTAGGTCTTTGGACTGATCTTGCCTGGGCTTGGATTCAGAAATTACAGTAAATACAATAATCATAAAAAAGAGCTGTAGCATTAGATGATGCCACAGCTCTTTATTTATATTTGCTCTATTATCAAATTAGCAGAATGTGATGGAATCGATGATCATTGCAAGGTTATCACTTACCTGCATATCAAGCTCATCATCATCTGTGTTGTGTCCTGTTGTTTCAAAAACAAGGCATCCGTTCTTGTAATCCCTTGCAATAATTGTCTCATACAGTCCTGAACCCTCATCTCCTGAAGGAAGTATAGCCCAGTAGCCAGTTACATTATCTGTTCCAGGGAATGTACTCTCTGTCTGAATGGTATTCTCACCACCCCAGCTCTTAGCTGTAGCGTCAACTACATCCTTGGCACCAAATACTGGCTCATAATAAGCTTCGATAACGTTTGTTCCAGCGCCATCACCTGAGTAAACAAAGAATACCTCGTCGTCCTGCTGCATTACGTTGATATAAGCTGCGTTATAGGTTACTGACCATCCATTAGGATCATCGTACTGCTGATAGTCTACTCTGCCGTGCTGGTCAACAAATGCTACTGCATCAAAATTCTCATGATCTGCATCAAATACAGGCTCGAAGTAAAGTGTTATTCCATCATCGAAGTGGCCCTTCATAACACCATATTCAACAGACTCAACTGTGAATACCTGAGGCTCTTCACCCTCTCCGCCAAATGTAAATACTACTTTTCCAGCTTCCTGCTCGCAACAGAATGGAACTCCCATTCCATTGTTGCCATCCTCTGTGTATCCAGCGATCTCATTGTAGAATACATAGAAGTAATCTCTTGTTACAGCGCCTTCAGCGTAGTTAACATATACACCCTTTGTAAAGAAAGACTCTGTTGGAATTGTATCTGCCTTAGCCACATCCTCATCAATGATCACTGTATCAGTAATCTCTGCTGCATGAACTTCGTCTGCTACTTTACCACAGCCTGCAAGTGCTCCCATCGTGAGTACTGCTGCTGCGAATACTGAAATTGTCTTTGCCATTAAATTCTTCTTCATAATAAATTCTCCTCGTATATTTTAAAGATTTTGTGTTTTTGTTTGTGACACTTACTTATACGAATCAAATTATTACTGTGGCAAAAAAATTATTTGATATTTTTGAAAATATTGATTCCGGCTTATTTAACAGGGCCAAGATATGTTGTTGGAAGCTCGTAGTTCTTGCGTTTTATTACAAGCTTTTCAATTATCACGCCTGGCTCTCCGGCATAAACTTTTATAGTATTATTCCCCGCCTCGAGGTTAACACTGCCTGCAACCTGTCTGCCTGCAGTAAGCACGCCCTGCGCCCAGTCAGCATCCTGCCATTCAGTATAGTAATGGTCTGATACTGAATAAACAGTCTGTGGCTTATCGTCGCCTACTGATACGTAGAATTTCATTCTGCCGCCTTTAACAGAAGGGTTTCTGGTCATCAGGTAAAAGAGAACGTCATATTCTCCAGCTTCATCTACACCAAATTCATAAGTTACATATGGGATATCAGCTTTATTGCCTGCATTGTCGCCAGATTCATAACTCTTCATTGGTGGGAATGCCTTGATCGCAGAGCCTTCTCTTCCAAGGAACTCAACAACTTCAAAGCCGTTACCATTAGCCTTATGATTATCTGTGAAATCTGCAGCATTGATGCAGTAATATGGTCTGTTTCTTTCACCCAATTTGAATAACAGATCCACATAGGTCTTCTGTCCATTGTCAAAAGAAATATCTACGCGGCCTTTAACCTCTGATACGCCATTGTTCCTGCCCAGGCTAAATACAACTGTATCTCTGCAAGCCTCTAAACCAACTCTTCCGCTTTCCTTATCACAGGTAATAGCGTCAGATTCCAGCGTGATCTTGTATTCAAAGCCAATCTCTCCTCTTGTATCTATATCAAGGAGTGTTTTGCGAGAAGATACTGTTCCAGCAACATCATTACCTGCAACAGCCAGATCCTCGCAGATAATAGGTGCCATATCCTGCCAATATGCTCCCAGATGGTATCTGTCCTGACCTCTGAAGCTCACCATAGCCTTGGCTACAGAAAGTGGAGCCACCTTGTTTACAACTGGATATGACCACTCTCTGTCATCCCAGCTTCTAAAGCCTGTATGTGCAGAGCTAAGGCAGTGATTCCACTTGCCGTCAGCGATGTGATGGAACTCATCAACGAGTCTCTTATCTTCAGCTACTCTCTTTTCAATCTCATCTATGTAAGTGTTAGCATAAAGGCTTCCTTTTCTTGCAAGCTCATGGTTCATTCCTGTCAGTATCCATGCAATCACAAGATTAAGAGAAGCTGCAGCTGCATAATAAACAACACTCTCATAAGTTAAAAGAGCTTCTCCTGAAAGCTCCTCTTTGAGCTTATCTGCAGTAGCCAGAATGTCCCTTGCCTCAGCAAGTATTCTCTCTCCCTCTCCAAGATGAACAGGATGATAAATCCTCTCGTTCATCGTTTCAGGTGTTCTCATGGCATTGAGTCTTGTGTAACCCTCAAGTACCTTGAAAAGATCAGCCTTCTGCTCTGCGCTAAGGCGTTTTCCAAACTGCTGATCTATCCATTTGTATGCGAACTCTTTTACCTTATTAAGACCATTTAAGCCCCAGGTATCATAGTCGTAGGCAAGCTCCATGAAAAAGCTAAGAGGATACTCCATCTCCTTGAGGTCACCGACGTTTACAATCCACATCTTGGTAACACCAGCCTCATAAGCAGTTGTCATCTGCTCCCAGGTCTTGGTCAGACGATTGCAGTTAGTCCACTCATAGCTGATTGGCGCTCCGTGATAGTCAAAGTGATAATACATACCATATCCGCCTGGGTGATTTCTCTCAGCCTCTGTAGGAAGGTTGCGAAGGTTTCCATGATTATCATCACTTAAAAGAAAAATCGCATCCTCAAGCTCAGCCCAATCCTTGAGTCCTTCACAGGTCTCGTCTCCGTAGTAATAATCCTCAACCTCTTTGTAGATGGCGAGCATTCTCGGAACAGCCTTAAAATCTTCTGAAATATGCTCCTTAAGAATCTTATCCTGAGCGAGGATAGCTTTTTTAACAACCTCGATATTATCCTTCATGGTAGCATCTTCTGGAAGAAGCTTAGAATCTGCTTCTCCACGCATACCTATAGTGATAACACTCTCAAAATCCTTATTTCTAAGAACACCATTTTCCCAGAACTTAGTGATAGCCTTCTCGTTAGAAAGAAAACTCCAGGAATTGTCATCTCCATATTCCTTGTACTGCTGCTGCCACTCATTACCAGCTCTGAACAGTGGCTCATGATGCGATGTTCCCATGATAACCCCCAGTTCATCAGCAAGCCTTGCATTCTCAATGCCAGGTCCATCCTCTGGGAAATTGGAATTCCACATGGCAGGCCACATATAATTGCCCTTAAATCTAAGGAGAAGCTCAAATACCTTGCGATAGCACTTGGCATTAACGCCGCCAAACTTCTCATAAGCCCAATTACCAAAAGCTGGCCACTCATCATTTATAAAGAAGCCTCTGTAATAAACGGAAGGCTCTTTAGAAACAAAGGCACCCTTATCATTCTCTTTTATCTCAAGTTCTACAACCTGCTTTTTCTCAGGATAAGCATCGCCAAAGTATACAAGAGGTGATACTCCGCACAACTCAGATAAATGGAGCATTCCATAGATTGTGCCCCTCTTGTCGCTACCTGCGATTACAAGCACGCTCTTTCCCTGATATTCTAAAGTCTTCATTATGAATACTTCTCTTTTACCAGCTACCTGACTCAAATCAACGAGTCCTGCACCCTCAAGCTCTGTCAGCAGAGCGCTCTTACCAACTGTCGCAGCAACAACTGTAGCCTCGGTCTCAGCATCAGCCAAACTACTAACAATCCTTGGTGTCTTGTCAGTTACAAGACATATATCTTCTGCGACAGTCTTACCAATCTCCTTAACTCCCGCAAACGCAGACTCTTCAATAATGATGTCCGCTACTCTTTTCCCATCACATAAAACAAACTTAGCCATAACATTCCCCTTATGTCAGTTTTTTCCAATAAAATAGGCTGTATACTCAGCCTATTCATAAGGATAACGCTACTCACCAACTTTCCTCTACCTACCTAATGCGCACCACTTCTCAATTAGCATAAAAAAAGAGGTAGGCCAACAGGTCTACCTCTTTCACAGGTGTTCAATTATTCATTTCTGAAATCAACGTTCTGAAGGAATGATACATAGCCTCTCTTTGCTTCGAAGAGGTCAGCCTTATCGATTACTTCCCATGGTGCGTGCATGTTGAGAACTGCTACGCCGGAATCGATAACATTCATTCCATAAAGTGCAAGGATGTAAGCGATTGTTCCGCCGCCACCTACATCTACCTTACCAAGCTCAGCTGTCTGGAAAATGATTCCATCCTTCTCGAAGGCACGTCTGATCTCTGCAATGTACTCTGCGTTAGCATCGTTAGAACCAGACTTACCTCTTGAACCTGTGAACTTGTTGAATACAAGTCCTTCGCCGAGGAATGCTGCGTTCTTCTTCTCAAATGCTGATGCATATGTAGGATCGAAGCCGGCACTTACGTCTGAAGAAAGCATGCAGGAATTTGCAAGACATCTTCTAAGTGCAAGATCGTTGTAGCCTTCCTTTGTAAGATTCATAAGCTCTGCAACAGCGTTCTCAAAGAACTTAGACTGCATACCAGTAGCACCAACGCTACCAATCTCTTCCTTGTCTACAAGGATGCAGCAACCAGTTCTCTTAAGGTTCTTGGCTTCAAGAAGAGCTCTCATTGAAGGATATGCGCATACTCTGTCATCGTGGCCATAGCCAAGGATCATTGATCTGTCAAAGCCAGCATCTCTTGACTTACCAGCTGGTACAATCTCAAGCTCAGCTGAGATGAAATCCTCTTCCTCTACGCCATAAAGGTCATTTAAAAGAGCAAGGATTCCGCGGCGAACAGCGCCTGAAACCTTTCCGCTCTCTGCCTTTTCAGCCTTCTCAGCTGCAAGGGCATATTTCTCGCCTGCTGAAAGCTTAGGATCAGCCTTCTCAGCCTTTTCTTTTTCCTTAGACTCAACAACAAATGGTCTGTGACCAATGATAAGATCAAGAGCCTCACCCTCGATAACCTTGGCAGCTGTCTTGCTCATCTGATCAGCAGCAAGGTGGATCAGAAGATCTGAAATGAAGAATACTGGATCATCCTCATCCTCACCTACATTAAGCTGTACTGTTGTGCCATCCTTTTTAACAAATACGCCGTGGATAGCAAGAGGCATAGCAACGAACTGGTACTTCTTGATACCGCCATAGTAGTGAGTATCAAGGTAAGCAAAACCGCCATCCTCATAAAGTGGGTTCTGCTTAACATCAATTCTAGGAGAATCAATGTGAGCTCCGAGGATATTAAGTCCCTGCTCAAGTGGCTCAGAACCAAGCTGGAACATAACGATGGACTTGTTCATCCATACACTGTAAACCTTGTCGCCTTTTTTAAGCTTAGTCTTACCACCAATAAGTGTATTGAGTTCTCTGTAGCCTGCTGCCTCAATCTCATTGACGATAGTATCAATCGCTTCTCTCTCAGTCTTGGAATTATCAAGGAAGTTCTTGTAGTCCTCACCGAATTTGTCTACAGCCTTAAGCTGTGTTGCGCTATAAGTAGTCCAAACATTTTTTCTGTTCATAAATACTTACCTTCTTTCTTAATAATAAGCATCTACTGACATATTTAATGTCAGTTAGGTGCAATAAAATAGCCATTACTTTTTGTTAGCAATGGCTATTATATCATTTGTTTTGAATACAATCAAACTTAGCTACGAATCTCTATTCCCATAGTGAATGAAAGCTTTCTGAGCATCTTATCTACATATCCGCTAACAGCGTCATATGTAAGCTCCTCATCCTTAGGAGTGAATGTAATTGTAAATGCCATACTCTTCTTACTTGGAGGAATTGGAAGTCCTTCATAAACATCGAAGAGCTTAACATCTGTTACATATTTGCATGAACCATAGATTGCATCCTCAACTTCGCCACATGTAACTGTCTTATCCATGATAAGAGCAAGGTCACGCTTAACTGGAGCGAACTTGGGAAGTGGCTCGAATGAAGGAGTCTTGCCATACCACTTCTCAAGAACAGAAAGATCGATTTCGCAGATATAAGCAGGAATTCTCATATCTGTATCATCCTGAATCTCGTATGTGATCTGTCCAAGATATCCAACCTCTTCACCCTCGCATGTGATCTTGGCTGCTCTGTATGGGTGAAGGAATGTCTTAGTTGTAGGCTCATACTTGAAACTGATATGAAGTGCCTTAGCAACATTCTCAGCAAGTCCCTTCAATGTGAAGATATCCTCATCCTCACCGAAGATACCGATACAAATAGTAGCCTTCTCTTCTGGATACTCAGTAAGTGGAAGTGACTTAGGAACAAATCTGTTACCAAGCTCGAAAATTCTTCCTTCAAGAGTTCCCTTCTTCTGGTTTCTTGCAATTGCATGGATCATCTGAGCTGCAAGTGTTGTTCTCATAAGAGAAAGATCTTCATTGATAGGGTTGAGGATTCTGATAGCATTTCTCTCAGTTGCATCCTCAGGGAATCTCAGAAGATCCAGGTCACTTGGTGAGAAGAATGAATAGTGCATTCCCTCGTAAGCGCCCTGAGCACAAAGAGCTCTCTTAATCTTAAGCTCAGTCTTCTGTCTAAGGTTTCTGCCACCCATTGTTACGTTAGCGTTAGCAAGGAATGTAGGCTTAACGTGGTCATAGCCATACATACGGATAAGCTCTTCTGCAATATCAGGATAATCTTCCATATCCTCACGATAAGCAGGAACCTTGATTGTAAGCTCATCGCCATTTATAACTGGCTCGAAATTAAGGTTTGTGAGGATTCTCATGATCTCATTCTCAGGAACCTCAATACCAAGAACGCCGTTTACTCTCTTGATAGAAGCCTTCATTTCCTTCTTCTCAATGCTGTTGCCTGTATTAACATCAACATGAGTCTTGGAAACCTTACCTGCACCGAGCTGCTCGATAAGGTGAAGTGCTCTCTTCATAGCGATAACTGTTGTGTACTCGTAAACACCCTTAGCAAAAGCTGCTGATGAATCAGATGACTGACCAAGTGCTCTTGAGCTCTTACGGATGTTGTCACGCATGAACTTAGCAGCCTCGAAAGTAACTGTAGTTGTTGTATCACGAATCTCTGAATTGAGACCACCCATGATACCAGCAAGAGCTACAGGCTTCTGTCCATCACAGATAACAAGGTTTTCTGATGTAAGTTCGAACTCATTCTCATCAAGAGTAACGATCTTCTCACCATCTTTTGCTCGTCTTACTACGATCTTATTTCCCTCAAGGAAATTGCCGTCGAAAGCATGCATTGGCTGACCAAGCTCTCTCATAATGTAGTTAGTGATATCTACGATGTTGTTGATTGAGTTGTTACCAACAAGAGCAAGTCTTCTCTTCATCCAAAGAGGACTCTCGCCGAGCTTAACATCGTAAACATAATGTCCAATATATCTAGGGCAAAGCTCTGGAGCTTCTACTGTTACGCTGAAGCCTTCGTTCTCCACCTCTGTCTCTGTGTAGCTAAGATCAATCTCTTTTAATGGCTTATCAAGAGCAGCTGCTACTTCTCTTGCAAGGCCATAGATGCTCTGACAGTCAGGTCTGTTAGCTGTGATAGAAACATCGAAGATCCACTCATCAAGACCAAGGAGAGGCTTAACATCAATACCAACCTCTGTATCCTCAGGGAATACAAGAAGTCCGTTATAACCAGCACCTGGATACATATCCTCAGTTACACCAAGCTCAACACCTGAGCAAAGCATACCCTCTGAATCATATCCTCGAAGCTTACCCTTCTTGATAGTAGCAACACCGATAACTGTTACATGGTCTTTCTCAGTTTCGATAACTGTTGCGCCAACAAGAGCAAGAGGATATTTGCCTCCGGCCTGAACATTGTCTGCACCACAGCATACCTGGAATGTTCCATGCTCACCAGCATTAACTGTACAAACATGAAGATGTGTATCAGGAATAGCCTCACATGTGAGAACCTCACCAACTACAACCTTAGATACATCCTTACCAACTTCCCAGCACTCTTCAACTTCGAATCCGCAGTCAAAGAGCTTTTTCTCTAATTCTTTTGGTTCAATATCTATATCTACAAAATCTTTAAGCCAACTTAAAGGTACTAACATTTCATTTTCCTCCTATAGTTTTAGAAAACCCTGAATTACTCGTAGTGATCGATCTGCTTGAGAACATCAAGGTCTGACTCAAACAAGTGCTTGATGTTATTGATGCCGTACTTGAGCATAGCTGTACGCTCAATACCGATACCAAATGCAAATCCACTATATTCGTTAGAATCTATTCCGCAGTTCTCTAAAACCTTCTTGTTAACTACACCAGCACCGAGAACCTCGATCCAGCCAGTACCCTTACAAAGGTTACATCCCTTACCACCGCATGCAAAGCAGCTGCAGTCAACTTCTACAGAAGGCTCTGTGAATGGGAAGTATGATGGACGAAGTCTTGTTGTTGTACCTTCTCCGTAAATCTTCTGTACAAAGAGTTCAAGCGCACCCTTAAGGTCACAGAGTGTGATGTTCTTGTCTACTACAAGACCTTCCATCTGTGAGAACATAGGTGAATGTGTAGCATCATCATCTGAACGGAAAACCTTACCAGGTGAAAGAATCTTGATAGGAGGCTTAGAATTCTCCATAACATGAATCTGACCTGATGAAGTCTGAGTTCTAAGAAGATACTCAGCGCTCAGATAGAATGTATCCTGCATATCTCTTGCAGGGTGATCCTTAGGTGTATTGAGGGCGGTGAAATTGTAGTAATCATTCTCAATCTCAGTGCCTTCATAAATTTCAAATCCCATTCCTGCGAAGATGTCGATAAGTGTCTCTCTCATCTGTGTTACAGGATGAAGATTACCTGTGTAACGAATCTTAGCAGGCATTGTTACATCCTGCTTCTCGCTCTCATAACGAAGCTGAAGCTCTTTTTCCTTCATCTTCTTGTCGAGTTCTTCGAAGTGCTCAAGAGCCCACTGTTTTAATTCATTGACATTCTTGCCGTACTCGGCACGATCCTCAGCTGCAATGTTCTTCATTTCCTTCATGAGAGCACTGATCTTACCGTTCTTGTTGTCCATGAAGGTCTTTCTCATCTCGTAAACGAGCTTGGAGCTATCAAGCTTTTCAGAATTAGCTTTGATCTCTTCACGGATTGCTTCAATTTTCTGACGTAATGCGCTGTTTTCCAAAATTCCTTCCTCCTTCGATTCTGCTATGGAAATAATAAAACAGAATGTCGCTAGCGACATTCCTGCGCCGAGTGCGGATGCTTTAGCATCATCTTCATTTCGCACGAGTGCGCATAATAGAAAGTCCCATAGCATCATTTAAAATGCTATGGGACGAATAATCTTCCGCGGTACCACCCATGTTCATGTTTCATATTCGTAAAAAGAAACATGCACTTAGTTTCTGCAGCTATAAGCTGCTCCACTTGATCCATAACGGGGACCTCCGTTCCAAGCTACCAGTCATAATAAGCCTTCACTTGGACTGCTCCGGTGCGAAATTTCCGTATATATCATTGCCATAAGAGGCTCTCAGCCAGTGACCTCTCTCTCTGGAATGGATGCTATCACATCTTCAGGCAAATGCCTGACACCATCGACGCATTTCTTTTGTTTAATTACTTACATATTCTATGTGTCATATTAATAAAAGTCAACACTTTTTCGATTCTATTACGCATTCTCGCTGAGCTTATCTACAAAGGCCTGAGCCATTTCACTAAGGTGAGCGCCCTTTCTGATGATGTAGCCAAATGTAAGATTCTCTTCCTCTTTGAGCTTGATTGCCTTGATCTCATTTGAGTTTAGACTATCTCCCAGCATAGCTGCTCCGACAGCATATCCGTTAAGTCCCAGCATGAGCTCTATGGAAGTAGCTCTTTCGTTGGTGCTGATTATTTTCTTGTAATCGTAGGTAGCAAGTGCTTCCTCTCTATAGTAAAAAGAGGTGTTGTCGCCCTGATCAAATACCATACAAGGGTAATCCTCCAGCTCATCAAGAGATATTACTTCCTTGTCTGCAAGAGGATGATGTGAGCTAAGATAAAGATATGTATTTCTGGTAAAGAGTTCATGGAATTCCAAAGAAGCATCGGCAAATATCTTCTTGAAGGTATTCTTGTTAAAATCACTAAGAGCAATAACGCCAACCTCACTCTTAAGAGTCTTAACATCCTCTATTACTTCGCTTGTCTGAGTTTCTCTTATGTAGTACTGGTACTCTTCAAGATCAAACTCTTTAACTGTCTCTATAAATGCATTAACCGCAATTGTGTAATGCTGCATGGATACAGAAAACGTAGGCTTGTGTCCACTAGCATTGAGATATTTCTCCTCAACCTTCTCAAACTGCTCAACAGCGCTTCTTGCGTATGCAATAAAAGAAGCTCCTGCGGGAGTTGTGACAACACCGTTATGAACTCTTTCAAATATCTGAATCCCAAGTTCATTCTCAAGATCTCTTACTGCACTTGAAAGTCCAGGCTGAGATACATAAAGTCTGTCAGCAGCTCTTCTCATGGAGCATTCTTCATCAATAGCTATAATGTATTTTAGCTGTAATATGGTCATATCTTTACCTCTCTAAAGCGATAAATTTCTAGTACATAATAGCATACTACAGCTAATTATTCACACACTTATTTTATTATTTCTAAAAAATATCAGCACATAGTTCCTGGTCCAGGGAAATCGCCAAGGATAAGCTTGCCATCAATAGATGTCTTTTCTTCTCTATCCACAAGATCGCCAGCTTGCTTTTTGGCGCCAGTCTGAAGCGTATTAGCTGCCTTTTTCTTGGAACTGTCTTTCATAACAAGGCTGCTAGCCTTCTTACTAATATTTTTTCCACCTGTGACCATTTCCATGTCGTCATCAGTAAGCATAACCATCTTTTCGTTATCCATAATGTTAACCTCCGTACTAATCAGATGAATCCACATAATTATTTTACTATCTTTTTATACGAACAAATCTTAATTATGGCTAAACTTTTTTCAGAAAATCGTCAAAAAGTTGAAAAAATACTCTCAAGTTCGCATTCAGTAAGCTCCGTCTCTGGTTCAAAGTCCTCAGAAATCATATATTTATAAATACCATCAAGTAGTGTTTGAGCCTCTGGATACTGCATAAGGTTATGAAGTCCCATGGACGACATCATTATTTTTCCTTTGCCAACCTTAGCTTCCAGTAGCTGTGCCATGGAACGCAGGGAAACATAGCAGTCCATCTCTGTAATAATAGTCTTCATATACCAGGGAAGGACAAAAGCTCTCTGGGATGCCATATTAAACCACTGCCAGTTAGTGTATTCCTCAGTCGGGAAGTTTTTAAACACCGGATGCTTGGCATCAATAAGCTGTCCCATAGCCCCCTCCTGATCCGGGAAGGTTCCAACTGACCAGAAATCTGTAGAAAACTGGGCCTGAATCGAATTAGGAATAGCCTTTCTGGTAGAATCCGGGGAATAATAAACCTTTCCACCTTCTCTTAGAATAGAAAGAGCCTTATCATCCAGTTCTCTTGCTTCATATATGCCCTCCGGACACACCGGCTGCACATCTGGATAAACCCAGATAGGATACATAGTCTTCAGAGAATCTTCATCTGTATCACTCAAACTGACAACAAGGTCAAAGCGCTTTGCTCTATCAACATCAGCAAAAGAAATCTCGATAAAACCAAGACTTGTCAGTTCTCCAACAGGACTGCTAAAGTCATTTTTCTTTTGTCCGCTGACAAAGACCTTTTGAGTAGCTGCTCCTGTCCTATCAACTTCAAAAAGCTTATAACTAAAGGAACCTGGCAGCTCATTTTTGCCGTAGTTTGCAACCTTAATCTCGGCTCTTAGCACTTCCCCGGCTTCATAGGTGTATTTATCAAAAAGAGCCAGCACTACCTGATCAGAAAAGAAAGCTTTAAACCTGTCAGGTCTTGCAAAAGGATATACCTTGGGAGTTAAGTGTGAATTAAGCATTCCAACAAGAGCTGTACCCTGACCAGTAAAGTCCTGAAGTCCCAAAAGAGATATTCCAGACATTTCAGGCGTCCTGAGAACTGCCTCAACCTCTTCCCTATATGTCAAAAGAGCTATCTCTCCGGTCGCAGAAACTCTTTTTTCATATTCCTCATCGGAAAGGGCGGCTGCTCTTTGTCTGTCCCTTACTATGTATAGGTTATCTGGCCTTGTAACGCCCTTAAATTGCTCCAACTCATTCATATCGGGTAAAACTTCATACTGACCAACTTCAAAGCTAAAAAAAGGCTTCTGATAGCTTTCTCTGAGTCTCTTCATAGGCTCATCAAAGTTTCTCTTAGTATTTGGCTGCTCTGTGTTGATCCTGCCCTGATTGCCAGCAACAGCCAGCCTTAGGACATCTTCTCCGCAGTTCGATGAGGTATAGAAATCGCTCTCTTTGTCAGTTCCTCTCTCCCCATAGAAATTGTTGGAGCCCCAGGCATATAGCCTTGTATTGTCAATATTCCTAGCTACGTTCATCAGATGATGCATGAATTCTACTCCCGCATCGTCCGTATGAAGCTCATTTCCAAGAGTTAGCATTACAAAGGATGGGTGATTTGCGTAGGTTTTAACTATCTGCTTAATTTCATTCTCGTAAAAGAGCCTGCTCTCTTCAGAAGAAAAAGCATCTCTTGGATTCCAGTTTGGAAGCTCAGGCTGAATCAGCATTCCAAGCTCATCTGCCGCAATAAAAGCTGCCGCCGGCGGGCACCAGGAATGGAAGCGCACGCAGTTAACTCCATAGGAAGCATAAGTCTTCATTATTTCCAGCCAGCCGTCTTTATCCATAGGTGGATACCCTGTTTCAGGGAAAAGACCGCAGTTAGCTTCGCTTCTTAGGAAAATACGCCTGCCATTAAGAGTAAGTCGTCCGTCCTTATCGTACCCAAATTTCCTTAGGCCAAAGGTTACTTCTTTTTCATCTACAAACTCATCATCAAGATAGAGTCTTGCAGTAAGCTTATGGAGCCTTCCTTCTCCTTCATCCCACTTATCTTCAAAGCCTTCAATATAATCAATTTCCAGCTTCACTCTGTTCTTGTCAGCTATGTCGCCGTAGTTTATAGCGGACTCTGCTATTAGTGAATCCACGTCTTCTGCTTCAGGATTTATTCTGATTCTCTCTATAAACGCTTTGTCTTTTTCCTCTATATAGAGCTGACCTACTACTCCGTTCCAGTTGGTCTGAGTCTCGTCAGTTGCTGCAGATGAAAAGGTAATGTCTTTATATGGAAGTCCAGGGTAAGTATTATCTGTCGTAATCTCTATTGTGCTGCCACTATGCAAAAGTCCTGTAACTTCAAATACATAAGGAGTAGAAAGCCCTCCTACATAGGATTGGATTCCATGACAATCAATACTAACAGGCACATCCTTGCCATCAATCCTTAAAGTCATTGCTCTGGCTCTTTCTGCAAAAAGAAAATATCTCTTATCTTCCTTAACTTCGCCGTCAAATATTCTTGTGAATGTTACACTACCCTCATAGGTATAATTTCTGGTAAGCCTTGTTGCAATTCTCTGATCTTCTTCTTGTGTATTGCCAAGCTTTTCGTTGCGCTCTTCTACATCCGGATGCCAGGCCTTGGCTACCTTATCAGGATCTCCTATTTTGTTTTCATCAAGAGTCCCAGGGAAAAGACCATCCTCTTTAGCTCTTCCATCAGGAAGCGTTATTCTCCACTTACCGCTTAGATCTATCTTCATCTTGTTCTCCAGATATCATAAGTTTTAGAAAGGCACATATCCTTATAAATACGGGCATTCTGGTGGTTAACATCAAGTTCTAGCGCCTTATCAAACCACTTTTCCGCCTTAGTCTTATCGCCAAGTCCGAGATTGCCAAGTCCCATAAGGTAGTAGCAATGAATCTCATTTTTCTGAGTCATATCAGTATCGAACACGGACATATCAGGCATAGAAACTGCAAAGTAGTCCATCTTAAACTCATCCCTTAAATGCTGCTCGCCGTAATCAATGAGTTTATAGAATCTTGCATTTGCTTCCTTGGTTCTGCCAAGCTTCATAAGAGCAAGGCCCTGATACAGGATCATATCTGCAGGCTGGTCGTAGTAGTACATAACTCCCGCAACCTCCTGAGCTCCAAGGGTAGCTTTCTCAAAAGAATCCTGTGCATTCACTTTATCTCCAAGAGCTTCGTAGCAAAGTCCAAGATTGTAGTAAATATGGTTATCCTTAGTGCCTTCTAGTCTTCCTTCACCAAGATTTTCTGGATAGCTAAGAGCTTCCTGGAGCTTGTCTTTGGCTCTAGAGAACTCACCTTCGCCAATATCAGAAATAGCCTGCTGAAGAAGGGATACCTTAAACTGAGTTGTTATCTTACCCTCAGCACCTTCCCAGGTCTGGAAATCATGACTGCAAATAAGCTCATAAGCCTTCTGATACTCGCCCATATTGTTTAAAAGAGTCACATACTCTGTATACAGGTCATCTCTCTTTTCTATGAGAGAAATATTTTCTTCAAAAGCCTCTCGCCTCTTATCAGGGCTCACCTGCATTCTCTGATACAGCTGGTCAAGTTCAAGGAATACCCTTGCATCACTCTTATCAAGTTCAAAGGCTTTCTCCATGAGTTCAAGAGCTTTAGTCCTGTATTCATTATCATCGCCACGCTTATTGTAATAAGCTATAGCAAGGTTCCTACTCACAGTCGGGAAGGAAGCATCAAGCTCAAGTGCCTTCTTCCAAAGATCTATAGCCTCATCATACTGAAGCTTGTCATAGTAAAGGCATCCCAGATAATAGCATGCTCTTGCGCAACACTCATTTAGTTCAATAGCTTTTTTTAGAACTGCTATATCCTCCAGCTTGTTTGGGAAGCACAGATAAGGGCTGATTGCCTCTGCCCTTTCACATTCTCTTTTAGCTCCATCCTCATCTCCGAGGATTGCCTTGTATGCTCCAAGGTAGTAACTGATCATCGGGTGCTCTCCCTCATAAAGGGAAAGTGCCTCTATAGCCTCTTTATAGAATCCAGCTTCAGCAAGATCTCTTCCCAGATTAAGGTAGGTTTCATGGAAGTTTCTTGCTATAGCCTTTAGTTCATCATATCCGGCCTTACATTTGATAATTGCATTAACATAAAGAGATACAAAATCAAAAGGATCAATTGATAAGTTTTCTTGGATCAAATCTAGTATCTTACTATCACATTTACGATCTAAATAAATCCTGTTGTACTTGCTCTCAATTCCATAAAGAATAAGTGCCTTAAGCCCTCTAGCCTTAACATTATGAGCATTCTTAACAAGTCCCTTATCTACAAGCATAAGAGCCTCTTCATAGTCACCTCTTCTCGCTACAATAACAGCCAGGTAATAAAAAGACATCTCCTGCTGCGCACTTGTCCAGGTAGCTTTGTAAAAGGCATCATAGGCTTCATCCATCTTATCCTGGTAAAAGAGTGAAAGGCCAAGATTATAGTAAGTCTCACTGTCGTAAGGATTAGGATTCATCCTTGTAAGCCTCTCAAGAGCTTTCCTGAAATACCCTTCAGAAGCTTCAAACTGGCCTCGTCTAAATAGCAGCATTCCGTATGCGTTATTTATTCTGATGTCACCCTCATCTCTTTTAAGCCCTTCAAGATAATAAGGATCTGGAAGGAAGGTCGCATGCCTGTATTGCTCTATATGCTGACCGGTTAAAAGAAGCTCTTCATTAGTCTGAATCTCTTCAGGATCCCTTGCAGCCTTGGCTGGCTCTGCAAGCTCTGGAATTCCCTGGTCTTTTGGCTGATAAGAAATCAGTTCTTTTCCACTTGCACTGACAGTAACTTTCATTTTGTAGTAGTCATATTCGCTTAAATTAAGCTCAAACAACCTATCATATACATCTACTGGCGAAAGCTTTTTTATCGAAGTCATGACTACGCTATCGCCATCGTTCTCGATAACAACAGACACGTTCTCATACAATGCTGTTGCATAAATAACTAAATGGAGACCTCCATCTACTACTTCCATATTTACAGCCGCATCTATACTGGCATTTTTGACCTGACCAACAGCCTTATAAGGCATAAAATACTGCTTGAACACCTTTTCTTCATAGGGCTTAAGCCATGTAAAATCAGGCTGATTATCACAGTACATACCTGTCATTAGCTCAATGTATGGTCCATCTTTGTCTGTAAGATTTCGGTCCCACGCCCTTCCAAAATCGCCACATCCCCAGGTCCACTGCTTCTTACCTGGTGATACATGGTGATCAGCAACATGCAAAAGCCCCGCCTTCTTCTGATAGTCATAGCCGCCAACAAAGTCATAATCAGACTTTTCAGCCATGTAGGAAGTTGGAACAGGAATATTCTTATACCTTGAAATATCTACACCTTCGCTGTAATCGTGCTTATAGTACTCCCCTGTGGCAATTGGAAATCTTGAAACAGCTCTTTTACCATGGTCATAAACACTGTGTACATCAGGTGGAAAGATTGACTGAGTATATTCATTAACTGACACAGCAGGGTTAGCCCACCACAAAAAAGTCTGTGGAAGAGGCGTTCTGTTGTAGAGCTGACCTGTGATCTCGATGTAAGCCTTCCCCGGATAAAGCGTAAACTTCGTTACCTCCTTGGTGCCATACATCTGGTCAACATCCCCAGTTAAAAGAGTTACTGAGCCGTCTTCATTCTCTGATAACTTATAGTCCACCGGTGAATAGGTGGTTGGTCTATGGTGCTGAGGCCAGTTAAATTCAATGCCTCCAGATATCCATGGGCCAGTAAGTCCTACCAAAGCAGGCTTAATAACCTTGTTGTAATAAACAAAATCATAATCATTAGTCTTGTCGTAGGCTCTCTGAATCCTGCCTCCAAGCTCAGGCAGAATCATAACTTTTATATATTCATTCTCAAGATAAACTGCCTTCCAGTCATGATCAGTCTTCTTCCTGCTGATCTCAGTTATATTAGGATAAGGATATATTTTGCCAGTACTTCCCTGATATACTCTCTTTTCCAGAAACATCGGATTCTTATCGGGTTTACCAACTTCATAAGTAGGTATCGTAACCAGTTCTTCCCAGATTCGTGCTCTTTCCACTTTTTTGCCCCCAATTTCTATCTCTATTCATGGATTATTTCCGTTATATCAATCATAAAAAAACTGTCATTTTCTATCAACAATAAATCCGCATCTTTCCTAGCAATTCTGACCTTTTTTCATAAAAAAAGAGACTTTCTAAAGCCTCAGCTAAAGAAAATCTCTATTCCAATTCCTATAAGTATCAGACCACCAATTATCTTGGCTCTACTGGCCAGCTTGGTCCCAAAAACAATTCCAAGCTTAAGACCTATATAACAAACAACATACGTAACACCGCCGATTATGAAAGCACTCAGAAGAACCTGAAGTGTTCTGTACTGAGAAATGGTAAATCCAACTGACAAAGCATCGATTGAAGTAGCAATTCCCTGCATGAAAAGAAGCTTGTTGGATATTACTCCTGCGTCAGGATCGATACCATATTTCCTGCAGTCCTTAATGTCACATTCGTGGCACTCATGACCACCTTTACACTTAAGCTCAGCTCTTCTGTCGAGAATACCCTCAATCAGCATCTTGCCACCGATAAAAGCCAGAAGAATAAGTGCTATCCAAGGGATAAACTTCTGAAATCCGGTAAAAAAGGATGCTGCATTGTGAACCAGAAACCATCCAATTACAGGCATCGCAAACTGAAAAACAGCATAACACCCAGCAATCTGTATCTTTCTGGTTCTGTTCATGTTGTGATCAGCAAAACCATTAGCAAGTGACACAGAAAAGGCGTCCATTGCAAGGCCAAAGCCAAGCATAACGCTGTTAAATATTAGTATGAAAGTCATTACTCAAAATCTCCTAAAAACATAATAAAAGCTGTTTCCAAATATAATATCTGAAAACGACTCGAGCCTAGAACCATATTATCACAAATACTTCTAAAAGAATATAAATTAAAAATAAGCAATAAAAATGGGCATCCATTGTATCAATGAACACCCATTCTTATAAGTATTTTTCCAAGGGACTGATCCTCGTCTTTCTGTAGCTTTGTAAGCTACCCTTATTTATATAAATCACATCCTACAGCGACTCTTTGACATTCCCTGGCTCCGATGAAGCATCGCCACCCTCGCTGTAAATGTCAGCCGCTCCGATAACCGTTGCTCGTCTTCCGTGAAGCTTATGCCACTTGGACTGCGTAGGTTTTATCTACAATGTGATTGTATATATAATATACCATCCACCAATTCTTTTGTCAATCACCTTGCGCGAATTGTTTATATTTTCAGACATTTCAACCAATTCCTTATTTTACCTATATACAATTCAGACACAAAATAAATATTTGCCCACAGGCGCTATATACTGTATTATTTAATGGGTAATTTTTATGTGGAATGTTTTAGAAAAGAGGAGAATCATGAGTAATTATATTCTTAGCTGCTGCTCTACTGCAGATCTTGATGAGCAGCATCTTAACGCACGTGATATTAATTATATTTGCTTTCATTTTGAACTTGATGGCAATGATTATCCTGATGATCTTGGTAAGTCAATTTCATTTAAGGACTTCTATGATAGCATGGCTAAGGGCGCTATGACCAAGACTTCACAGGTTAGTGTTGGTGAGTATGTTGAGTATTTTGAGTCCTTCCTCAAGGATGGTAAGGATGTGCTTCACGCAACACTCAGTTCTGGAATTTCTGGAACCCTTAATTCAGCTACTATCGCAAGAGACCAGCTTAAAGAAAAATATCCAGACAGAAAACTTTATGTTATAGACTCTCTTGCAGCTTCTGCTGGTTATGGACTTCTTATGAACAAGCTTGCAGATCTTCGAGATGATGGAATGAGCATTGATGATCTGTATCAGTGGGCAATAGAGCACAGACTCGAGTGCCAGCATTGGTTCTTTGTATCAGATCTCAAGTACCTGATAAGAGGCGGACGTGTTTCTAAGGTTGCAGGCACAATCGGTAATGTCCTCAACATCTGCCCTCTTATGAATGTAGATTATCAGGGAAGACTTATTGTTAGATCCAAGGTTCGTGGTAAGAGTGCTGTTATTAAGGCTCAGGTTGAAAAGATGGTTCAGCTTGCTGAGGGTGGTATTGATTACGACGGAGATTGCTATATTTCCAATTCAGATTGCTACGATGATGCAAGAGCTGTTGCAGATCTTATCGAAGAGAAATTCCCTAAGATGAAGGGTAAGGTTAAGATCTACAGCATCGGAACAACTATCGGAAGCCATACAGGCCCAGGAACTGTAGCACTCTTCTTCTGGGGTAGCCAGAGAATAGATTGATAATTATCTTGTAGACAAAAAAGAGGTTCGCACCTGCGAACCTCTTTTGTTATGCCATAAACTTCGGATCAGCTTATAAGCAGCTGATGTGTACCGTAATTCTGAATAAGATCTGTGATTTTACTATCCTCTCCTATTACTGTAACATCAAGTGGTTTGAATAAATTCAGTGACAGAAGGCCAACAATTGACTTTCCATCGATAAAACTGTGACCATCCTGAACGTCGATCTCGCAAGAAGACTTAGAGTTCATGTTAATGAACTGGATGATCTGGGATTTGCATCCCAACGACACCTTAACTTCTTTTCTCATATACTTTCCCTCTCTCGAAAACCGCAGGTTATAACCGGCGACAAAGATAATATTAACACTATGTGTCCAAATTGTTAACATGGAAAGTATAAAAAAATTATTAAAAAAATATAAAATAGTTTCCGTGAAACCGCTTACAATGGGCTATTTCGAATAATTGCGTTTGATTAAGCGTTTCTGAAAATCGTTCTCGGGCATCGGATTGTCGTACAAGAATCCTTGTACATAATGGCATCCAACGCTCTTTAAAAGATCTACCTGTTCCTGTCTTTCTACTCCCTCAGTGAGAACTTTTACTCCAAGATCTTCTGCCATGTGAATGATATTTCTGAGAACGATTTCATCATTGTCACTTACATTCTCATTATTTATAAAGGATCTGTCTATTTTGATCATGTTAACCGGGAAGTCTCTGAGGTTTGACAGTGAAGAGTAACCGGTTCCAAAATCATCAATAGCAGTATCAATTCCTTTTTCCTTGAGATTCTTGAGGAAGTTTGTCATAAGGATACGCTCATCCTCATTGGCAGTCTCTGTAACCTCTATCTGAATCAGGTTTCTCTTTATACCGTAACCATCAATTATCTCAACTACCTCTTTTGCCAAATGCTTGTAATTAAGATCTCTTCTGGAGAAGTTAACAGATACAGGCACAGGCTCTATTCCAGCCTTCATCCAGCCAACTATAAACTCGCAGGTCTTCTTGAGTACGTAGAGATCAAGGGTGGCAACCATTCCCTCCTGCTCCAGAATCGGAACAAATTCTGTAGGGTATAGTACAACGCCATTGCAGAACCATCTGGCAAGTGACTCTGCACCAATAATCTCGCCTGTAAAAATATCTACCTTGGGCTGCAGATAAATTCTGAATTCATCGTTAGCAAGAGCTTCTTCATATCTGTCTTCAATCTGCTTCTGTCTGTATATTCTAGTACTCATAGCCTTATTGACAAATACATAAGGCTTATTAGCAACATTTTTAGCATAGTTTAGAGCCATTGCAGCTCTGGAAATAAGCTGTCCAGGTTCCTTTAGTGATTCATCCACAGCATAAACGCCTGTAACTGCAGACACTTTTACTTCTTCCTGTTTGCCATTTTTCATTCCATATACCGGAATAGAAGCTATATAATCAAGAAACTTCTGAGTTCTCTCCTTTTTGATTAGAGCCGTATAATTGTCTCCTCCGAAATGAGCGACCATCTCATCCTGCTCGCAGAACTCACGGAGCTTTTGTGAGTATCGTTTCATAATCTCATCACCCTCAGCAAGACCATAGCGTCTACTGATAAGGCCATAGCTCTTTAGGTTAAAGAAGAAGGAATCATACTTCATTATTTCCTTGCTCTCACAAAGCTTGGTAGCATATGCGATGAAACCGCCTGAATTAGGAAGACCAGTGAGATATTGGGTAAGTGCGCTGTCCTTAACAACCTTGCCCAAAAGAAATCTCTCTGTATGCATAGTAAGAATATCCACGATAATAGCAAAGCCCTGATACTCTTCTTCGTTCCAGGTTCTGTTATCATGAGTATAGATATGCAAAGTGACAGTCTTACGACCAGCCAGAGTATGCTTAAATAAATATGACGGTGCCTCATTCTCAGGAACCGGGCCAAACAAAGGCACAATGACATCCGGCTCACTTGCTTGGTCAGATTCTTTTATGCTTGAAATTATCGCCACAATGGAGCGCAGTGCGTACTCCTTGGAAACATCTGCAAGCGCACTGGGAGCTATTTCGGGTGTAATCTCTTCTTCAGACAATATCTGAACAAAATTCATGAAGCTTCTTTCAAATGTCATGAGGCATCCTCGCTGGAATAAAAAGTTGTCAACAGTGTCATATATTATTATTGTACGAAAATATCCGCCATATTTCAACGATATTGGAAATATTTTACACAATATAATCTTATTATTTTGAACATGAAAAAAGCTGCGTCATATGACGCAGCTCTCTCATTATCATTAGTAAAATAAATTATTTCTTGTTTACAAGATCCTTAAGAGCCTTACCAGCCTTGAACTTAGGTGCTACAGATGCAGGAATCTTGATAGCAGCGCCA
>NZ_JAFRGN010000044.1 GCF_017433805.1 Butyrivibrio sp.
TCATAACTATACCTCCGTTTGAATATATGTGTAAATTTAATTACTACCAATAAGGAAGTTCCGATCTCGTCTGTGTTACAGACTCGCCGGAACAAGAATTCGAACCAAACTCAAAAACACTTCGTTAGGTTCTCATTCTTTTACCGCACCAAGAGTTACTCCATGGATGAAGTACTTCTGAAGGAACGGATAAATGCAAAGGATAGGTACTGTAGAGAACATTACGATAGCTGCCTTAAGTGATTCAGCAAGACCAGGTGCTGAGAAACCTTCCTGTGTTGCTACTTCTACCTGATTGATGTTGTTGATGATGTTGTACAGAAGGAGCTGCAATGTATAGAACTTATCATCTCTCATGTACATCAGGGCATCTGAGTAACCATTCCATCTTCCTACTGCATAGAAAAGAGCCAGTGTAGCCATAACAGGCTTGGAAAGTGGCAGGTAGATCAGCACAAGGATCTTAAAGAAGGATGCTCCATCAATCTCAGCTGATTCTCTCAAACTGTCAGGAATTCCGTAAAAGAAACTCCTCATAATGATCATGTTGTAAACACTCATCACACCTGGGATGATCAGAACCAGTGGGTTACTGAGAAGTCCCAGCTTCTGCATCAGCAGGTAGTTAGGAATAGTACCTGCGTTGAAGAACATTGTGATAGTGATAAATACGTTGATAAATCCTCTTCCCTTAAGGTTCTCAAAAATAAGAGGATATGCACAAAGTGTTGTCATAGTAAGTGACAGGATTGTGCAGATAACTGCAAGGAATACTGTCCAAATAAATGCTCTGATATACTTGGGATCCTTAAGTACAGTTGCATAGGCATCAAAGTTGAAGCCATTGGGAATAATGTAAACTTCGTTTCTTACCAGGAAATCTGTTGAGCTAAGTGACTTGGCAAGAAGGTTTAACATAGGAATAACGCACATTGCGCTTACGATAAGGCAGATGATAACGAATACGATATCCCACACCTTATCTGCATTTGATTTAACTTTCATTTCTCTTGTCCTCCCTTACCAGATTCCTCTCTCACCAAGCTTACGTGAGATGAAGTTTGCCATTAACAGGAAGAACACACCAACTACCGACTGGAATAATCCCACCGCCGTTGTCAGCGAGAACTGAAGACCCTTAATACCTACCCTATATACGAAGGTTGCGATAACATCTGCAACTCTCATTACCAGGTTGTTCTGGAATGCAAATGGTCTATCAAAACCGCCGCCAAGGATGTTACCAAGGCTCATGATGAGAAGTACTACGATTGTAGGCTTGATTCCAGGAAGTGTAATGTGCCACATCTTACGGAATCTGCCTGCTCCGTCTACAGCAGCTGCCTCGTAAAGCTCTGGGTTAATGCCTGCAATAGCTGCAAGATAAATGATTGATCCCCATCCAAAGTTCTGCCAGATACCAAATCCGATATAGCTACCGATCCAATGTGTTTCATCGTTGAGGAATGGAATTGCCTCTCCGCCAAGATCCTTGATGATCATGTTAACAAGACCCGCATTAGGTGCAAGAAGCTGAAGTGCCAAGCTGTAGATGATGACCCATGAAAGGAAGTGAGGCATGTAAGCAATTGTCTGCACTACCTTCTTGTAACGTGTAAAGCAAAGTTCATTAAGAACAAGTGCGAAAATAATTGGTGCTGGGAAACCAAAGAACAGATCAAGCAAATTAAGTGTAAGCGTGTTCCTCAGCGCATACTTAAAGTCATTATTCTTGAAAGCTTTTATAAAGAACTCAAAACCATGATTGTCTGCAAGAGGAAGCTCCCAAACGCTCTTAACAAGACTGTACTTTTTGAATGCGATCTGAACATAGATCATAGGTGCGTACTTAAATACTAAAAGATACAGTAAAGGCAGAAATAACATAGCATATAGCTGCCAATATCTTTTCATATAGACGCCAAATTTGGCATTAGACTTTATCCCCGATTTTTTAGCCATTTTCTCCTCCTAAACCTTTTTACTCTTTCCCCCTGAGCGAAAAACGCTTAATATAAGATTCTTTAATGATAAAGTATAGGAATTATACATAAATACACAAAAATATGGCATTTTTTTGCATTTTCCGATATAATGTTGCACAACGAGATGTGCATTTGGGGAATTTTGTTTATAAATATTGTACATTTCTATTTTGTTTGATCTTTTTTATTTTTCACATACATTTTTCGGGGGAATAGTATGAAAAAAAATCTTGAATATCCGTACAGTATGATCGACAGGCCATACATCTGCGAGCATAAAACCGCTCGTGTTACACCTGCAGACATCAAAACTGTGCATAATCACGATGGTTACGAAATAGTTCTTTTCCTTCGTGGAGATGTAAATATCATGATAGAGCCTGAAATCTTCAAAATGAAACGTGGCGACATCTTCTTTACAAGTCCGCTGGTTTTCCACGGTCTGGATCTGGAAGATATCAGCAGCTACGA
>NZ_JAFRGN010000045.1 GCF_017433805.1 Butyrivibrio sp.
GAGAAAGATGACTACATATTAGAAAGCGGCAGACACCGCTCTACTAAGATGTGGTACTGCCGTCTCTATTGCATCATGATGTGTCAGCATCTTGATGCCTGGGGCTCGGCCTCCTCCACAACTTCACTAAGGGATTATTTAGCACAAGCCTCCTGATTTGTTGATCAACAGTAACATTTTAGCATACTGATGACCTGAAAATGCAGGTGCCTGTGTTAAATTGCGCTATTTTCCGATTCTTTCCTGCGAAGCTACTCTTTTGATCTGCTCTGTCGCATTCTTCAGGATAATATTCAGTTTTCAATGTTCATTCAGCGGGATGCCCGCTATATCTGTCATTTTTGCCGTTATTTAGCTCTCAATTCCGAAAGTCTATACATGTATTCCAGGAGTACGAATAGCAAGCACTATGATATCCTGAATATCCACCTTGCCATCCTTGTTATAGTCAAGCTTTTTAACTATTTCGGAAAACACTTCTTTTATCCTGTTATCCTCAGCCATAAGTCTCCTCCGTGCAAATACGTATTAAGTGGTAAAAATACTATTCTTGTTGCTTTATATTATAGTCCTCTTGTTGTAATAAATCATCACGGCGTATTTATTAAACCTCTGAGAGCTATTCAAATAGTTTCTGATAAACTTATGCTTTCTTTTTTAGTCCGGATTCGTCCCCTTCCAGGTAATGGAATATTTATACTCATCCACATTACAGCGGTTAAGAATCATCGTAGGATCGTCATTAGTGTCACTCATAGTCCAGTACTGATGTCTGCCTACAAATATGTATTTATTCGGATGACCCCAGAAATGCATTGTAATACCGTTCTCGCGGATATAATTGACTACCGCCAAGAACTCTTCATCTGTGCCGTTGATCCTTCCTCTCACCACGTATTCATGCGGAGCCTTATTTACATAAGTCTTCGCAAATATCCAAGACTGCTTATTGATGAAATCGCGCATCTCGTTAATGTCCATAGCTCTCCTCTTATCCTAGTATTTCTTCACTCTTTTTGGGATCTATACATCCTCAAGCCATTGCTTGAACTCCGGGTCCATTGCTGCAATTTTGTCTATTATTTCATCTATGCGGTCAGACAGCTCTGGCGTAACATCTCCATAATCGGTCCCGTCAATATAGTAGGCGGCATCCGTAGATGAGTCCGCTTGTTTTTCTTCGATCTCATCTATTTTTTGCTTAACAAACAATCCTCTGTTTTCCTCAAAGAATTGGAAGTATGTTCTGGTGTTTTCTAGCTCCCACCATTTCCGCTCCATAACGGGAGTGCTGTCCAAATCATATATCTTGGTGAAGTCCTCATGCATCGCCAGCAAGAACGGTGAGTGTGTTGCAATAATAAACTGACAGCCACAATAATGAGCCTTCTCTTCAATGATCATTTTAAGTTCTATCTGCAGTTTTGGTGACAGGCTGTTCTCAGGTTCATCAAGGCAGTACAAAGTGTCATTTTTCAACTTGCTGTTGAAGTATTCCAGAGCGGTCTCTCCGTTACTGCTCAGTTTGACTTCCGAACCAGCAGTCTGGCGAATAAACCGTCTTCTAGATACGGTCTTACTTCTAGCCTGGATCTGGAGTCGAAGCGCCTCATAGTCATCCATGCTTTGCAACTTGACAGTCTCGCCAAACTTAAGCTCTCCATATCTACTCCTGGCATTCTCAATGTTCTCAGCAATATCCTGATTATTAGTTCTGACAGTCAACATGTAGTCGAAGATGTCATCACTTGTGATGATCCTGCTGCCGTTAGGAACACGGTGTTCAAAGCCTTCATCGTCATCGCACATTGTGTATTCGCAATGTCCCACATATGAATCGAACAGCTCACTTGAATTAAAAGGAGCGATGCGCTTCAGCCTTAACCTCTGTGATATCAGGTTAAGAAGCGTAGTCTTACCGGAACCATTGTCGCCATAGAATATAGTTATTGGTGAAAATGTAATTGTTTCCAGTTTTCTGCCTGAAAACAATCCGCACGGATAGATGTTGTCTATATAGCCGTAGATACCGCCGTTATATTCCATCCGTTCTTCTATAATTGTTTCATCTATATTAATGGGTAAAGAAAATGATCTGATATACATAGCACATTACCACTCTTTTGGCCGAGGTTTTATTCCTTGCTCTCGTAATTGTTTTAGCCGCCCAGTCTCTTTGAAGAATTCCGCTTCTCGTTCGTGATTTCCGCAGGTTGTAATCATTGCTCCTTAGTATTCTCCGTCTTTACTTCCTCAGCAAGGACTTCTTCTACTAAAGCAGGC
>NZ_JAFRGN010000046.1 GCF_017433805.1 Butyrivibrio sp.
AAATGCTCGGTACGGGTGGATAGCCAGTCCTTTCCCGATAGGATTTTCCTACTGTATATAAAGCAGCTTCCCAGTTTGCACGGCGCCCCGTGCTCGCTGGGGAAAATCAACCGCTTTGCGGCTGATTTTCTCAGCTCGCACTCAGAACTGGAAGTAAATAAATGTACTTACATTTGAAAGTGATATAAAGGACCAGATAAACAGAACCGTAAGTCCTGCAATTGTCTTTTTATCAAAATTAGTCTCTTTTACAATCTCGGCAGTGTTCTTCCTGGTCATAACAATAGCGCTAATAACAAGGAGAATCACAAAAGTCACAAGATAAACAATATTATTCATGTTGTCTCTTCCAAGCTGGGTAAAGAGCTGTCTGAAAATGTAGTTCTCAGAAATCTTGAAATTCTCTGCTGTCTTATAAAGAAATCCCGGATAAGTCCAGAAGGTAAATCTTCTGAACATCTCGAACGCATACTCAAGATTCTGTGATCCAAAGAACACAAGGGAGATCACAAACATGATAAAGGTTATGGCATTTCCGATTGGTCTTGGAACTTCGATGAGAGGCTTTTCTCTCAACAGATAGCGGTTCTTTTTGGAACCCACTGTCTCTTTAACACCTGTTATTCCAAGGTTATCCCATACAACCAAAAGTCCCTGCATAAGGCCCCAGCAAACATAGGTCCAGCCTGCTCCGTGCCAGAGTCCGCTTAAAACAAATACTATGAGGACATTGATCATAGTACGAAGCTTGCCTTTTCTGCTGCCTCCAAGTGGAATGTAAACATATTTAATAAAAAATCTTGAAAGAGTCATGTGCCAGCGCTGCCATAATTCCTTGGAAGAAGCTGCCTTATATGGTGAATTGAAGTTCATTGGAAGCTCAAAGCCAAGCATAAGGCTGACGCCGTTTGCCATGTCACAATAGCCAGAGAAATCAAGGTAAATCTCAAAGGCATATGCCAGCATTACAAAAATAACGGTAAGTGTATCAAGATAGTAAGTGTAGTGGAATCCGTAGTTAACTGCCATGGCCAGGTTATCTGCCAGCAGAACCTTCTTGGATAGACCAATGATAAAAGACATAAGGCCTCTTGCCATTTTGTCAGCGTCGTATCTACGAAGGCTTGTATCATCAAACTGGTCTATCATTTCCTTATGAAATGCTATAGGTCCCTGAATCAGTTTCGGGAAATAGAAGGAATACATAAGGTACCTTAAAAGGCTGTAATTCTCTGTCTTCCCATTTGCTCTGTCCACAATAAAAGAAATCTGACCAAAGGTAAAAAAGCTGATTCCTATAGGCATGATTATCTCTTTAATCGTAATGGTAGCTCCAGTAAGAGCACTTACATTGTCCAGGAAAAATCCAAGATATTTGAAATAGAATAAAAGACCAAGGTTAAACAGCACTCCGATAACCTTGACTATATTTGCACTTTTTTTATTTATATCTATAACAGCGCTGAGCAGATAGTTGCACATAGCACTTGCTCCCAGCACCAACATAAATTCCATACCGAAGGTCTGGTAGAAATACAGTGACATAAAAAGCAGAAACAAATCTGCCCATCTGTACTTCTCGTATTTATTTAAAACGTTCCAGCCAAATAGCAAAATAGGCAGGAATATCAGTATAAACGTAAACGAATTAAAACCCATAAATATCTCCATCTAATAAACATCATGAAGAGTATACCAAATAAGGTGTTTAGTGTAAAACAAAGAGAGAGGCAAGATTTTGCCTCTCTCCTGAATAAATCTGTATTACATATTTGCGATTAGAAGAATATTCCCTTTTCTGTCTTAACAAGATGACCGAACTCATCGAAAGTATATCTGATTACGCCATATCTTACGATCACTTCGCTCTTAGCAAGTGTTCCGTCTTCCTTAGCAAAGTACTTGTATTCTCCTTCTGTAAAGAGCTCATTCTTAGCAAGTTTTCCATTGCCTTTACCATAGTAATCCTTGTCTTCGAATGTTACGAAACCAGTCTTAGCCATGCCGTCTTCGCCAAAGATGTACTCATTGTGGTACTTCTCTACCTTAGCATTTTTATAGATAACGCCATCGCTTCCTGAGCAGAATACTCTGCCATCATCAGCTGTGATAAGTCCATTCTTTGAAACCTTACCATCAGCTTTGCAGTAGTAGAGGTTACCATCAAGCTCTGTAAATCCAACCACCATAGCTCCATCTGCATCAAAGATATAATCTGCACCATATCTTGTGATCTTCTCGTTTGCAGCAAGCTTACCATCTGCCTTAGCAAAATACTTCTTATCTTCGAATGTAAACATAGCGTTCTTCTTCATTACGCCACTGCTAAGATCAAAGAAATACATCTCACCGTCAATAGTCTGCATTCCTGTAAGATTTGTGCCATTAGCATCAACATAGTATGTCTTACCATACTTAGTTACAAGTGTTCCCTCTGGCTCTACAGGAGTCTCTGGATCTGGCTCACCTGGAGTAGGAACATTTGATCCATCTGTAAGGATGATTGTTCCAAATACCTCTGTTGATGACCAGCCGTTACCTGTGTTGTCAGCCCAGCTAAGTGTTCCAGCTCTCTTGCCTGACTCGTCAGCGTCATTAACCTGAAGCTCAAGACCTACTAAAGCGCCCACTGCAGGAGTAATGTCTGTCCACTTAATAGCTGCTTCTACAACGTATCCTTCTTCTGTAACAGTTACTTCTGTATTGAAGTTTTCTTCAACGCACTTTGTTCCATTGAAGCTATGCTCGTTTACATAGTTAACTCTGTACTGCTTATCGTCGTCCTGATAAGCACCTGTCTTAGCATTGTTCTCATCTACGAAGATCTCTATTGAATCCTGCTGCCATGCATCTCCAGAATCCTTATTAAGAACTGAATCCTTAACATCTGCAAGAATATAGAGATTCTCTTCATCCCAAAGAACCTTAGCTGTAGCTGATGCCTTAGCTCCAATGTTGATCAGAAGAGGCATCTCATTAGCTGTTGCCCATACAGCATCAGATGCATCACCATCAACTGCAGGTGTGCCCTTCTTAACTGCAAGAAGTGGCTTAACTACTGTCTCAGCATAGTACTTGCTGCTCTCTGCCTGCTTGAAGGTTGTATCAGCAAATGCGATTGTTTCATCTAAATCCTGATTATAAACAACAACATCAAACTTAACCTTATTAGCCTGAAGTACATCGTTATCGACTGCTACACTAACAGTAACATCATAACCTGCTTCTGTCTGCTCAATACGAACTTCGGGGGAGTCAACCTGAGATCTGTTTATATGCTCAAGGTAGATACCGTTTCCTGCATCTACGTAAACATTCACCTCATCCATCTTGAAGTTTACAGGATCATTTACAGAAATCTTGAGATCAAGGAATCCTTCTCTCCACATAGGTACAACTGTAGCAGTTGTATTTGTTCCAAATGTATAAGCCTGTCCACCTGAGAAGTCACCAGTTGCATTCTGAACAAGTGTTACGCTCTTAAGTTCTGGCTCAAGCTCACCTGCATTTACAAGTGTCCAGAAGCAATCCTTAGCCTTGTAGTAATCATCAAAGAGAAGTGGATACTGTCTGGAGCTTCCGTTTGAACCGCCACCGTTGTTGTTTGCTGTCTGAAGCCATGAGTGCTTATCTGTTACTCCCCAGATTGTCATACCGGTGAAGTTAACGCCCTCATTTCTAAGTCTTCTGATTGTGTCATATACTGCTTTATATCTCTCTGAGAGTCTCTCATCCTTAGCACTTGTAGCGCCCTTGAAGTCAAGCTCTGTAACCTGAACCTGGTCAACGATCTCAGCATAAGCCTTAGCTGCTGTCTTGAACTGATCCATTGTTGGTGAATTGTTGGCGATCTGGTAATGACCCTGCATTCCCATACCATCAATTCTTGCGCCAGGTGTTGCCTTAACGTCATTAAGAAGCTGGCAGATACCCTTCATCTTAGTTGTGCCAGTCTCATTGTAATCGTTGTAGAAAAGAGCTATATTAGCTGGCATGTATCTGTTAGCATATACGAATGCGTTTGTGATGAATTCCTGTGAATTGTAAACTCTCCACCAAGCTGAATTCTCGCTTCCGCTTCTGTATGTGCCTGTAGAATCACTAACTGCCTCGTTAACAACATCCCATCCATAGAAGAGGCTTGCATATTTGCTGCCTGGAGCAGTGAAGTGCTGAGCAACTTCTCTGATGTAGATCTCAAGACGCTTGTTCATAACGTCTGGAGTTACATATGGCTTAGATGTGTCATAGTCCTCATGGAAGAAGAACTCTGGAGTCTGTGAATGCCAAACAAGAACGTGGCCTCTTAATCTGATCTGCTTGTCAGGATGATTCTCGTTCCAATCAACAAAAAGATCAAGACGGCTCTCAGGTGTTGTGAAGCTAAGCTCTGGGAATGGAACATCTTCACCATTAAGCTCGTAAGTAATGATAGGCGCTGAGCTCTTGAGCATTGCATCTGGCTTAAGCTCGTTACCAAGAGTTACACCATTGAAGTGCTTGAATACAAGCTCCATATCAAGCTCATCAGCGAACTCATCATAACTTGCTGCTGTACCAATGATGAAATCATCACCCATAAGAGCTGCTACAGGGTCACGAAGGTCAACGATGTCATACTCAACACCCTTCTGAGGTCTCTCACTCTCTGGTGTTACATCTATAACAACTTCTACCTTCTCAACTGTAACTTCAAATGGATATGTCTGGTTGTTCATTGCCATGATAGCAATAGCATCAACATCAGAAGTTACGCTAGGGCTTGTTGTGTAGCTGGATGCGCCGCTCTTACCATAATCAGCCTTGAGCTCATTGCCATTACCATAGGTCTTGATACAGATAGCCTGGCTATTTGCCTCAGCAAATGTAACCTTTACAGCCTTAACATCTTCGCCAGGGATTGTCTTGCCAAGAGAAACTCTGTACTCGCGCCACTCCTGATCAAACTTAAGTTTTCTGCCTTCAACCGCTGTACCATTCCAAGCCTCTGTAAACTTAAGAGCATCGCCCTCAAGTACAAGAGTCTCTTCATTTTTCTCTTCTGCTGGTGCCTGAGCATCAACTACAACATCCTTGATTGTAATATGATATGGATAATTCTCAGCACCCTCCAGCATTGACATAACGCCGATATACCTTAATGTTCCATCATAAGTAGGAGCAATAATATATTTGCTGCTGCCATTGTTGGAATAATTAGGCTGCACCTCATTAAATCCATCATCATAGAACTTAATACATACGTTACCTTCCTGGTCAGCAACCTTAATAGTAACGCTCTTTACATTAGCTGTATCATAAACCTGTCCAAGATCATAACAGAATTCCTGATACTGTTTTTCAAACTCAAGCTTGTTAGAGACCTTGTTGCCCTGTGACCATCTGTCAAAGAATACAAGGCCGTTAACTTCCTCTTCTACTGGAGTAGTTGTATCTCCTGTTGAAGCCTCGTCTGAAGCTTCTTCTGAAGACTCATCCTTAACCTCTTCCTTTGGTTCGTCTACTACGCCCTCTACAACTTCTGCTGAACTTCCTTCAGCTGCTGCGTCTACTACAACTTCTTCATCCTTGCTTGCCTCTGCAGTAGCTTCATCTGTCTCAACTACAAGAGAGCTCTCTGCGCCTGCTTCTGCAGCGTAGACCTGTGTTACACCGGTACCAACGCTAGTTACGGTCAGAAGTCCTGCCATAACAATCGATGATAACCCCAACCATCTTTTGTGCATACCTTTGCTTTTCCTCCTGTCTAAATAATTATTTTTGTGCAAATCCCCAAAGCACAATGTCGCTAATTATGATTATTTAGTATTTTCGCACAGTATGCCTATCAAAAAATGCTAACCACTTGCTAGATTTTGCAATTTTTTATAATATTTTTATATTTTATTTAGAATTATTATCAGCCATCCAATAGGAGTCAATTTTCTTGATTTCAAAGCTCACTATTCCTGCACCATCAAAAGTATGTGAAGCCGTTAAAATTGCCTCTCCGCCAGTCTTAGTATTCTCATCCTTTCCCTGATCGGCTCTGAAATTCCCAAGTGAATAGTACACCACTGTTTTTCCGCCATCTGGCCTATCTAACTCTTCCACTTCCTGCATTACATGAGGATGACTTCCTATAATGGCATCTGCTCCGCCCTTTGCAAAAAGAGCTGCCATCTTCATTTGCTCATTGCTTGCATTTAATTCGTACTCTTCTCCCCAGTGAACAAATACGATTATAATATCCACTTCTTCCCTGGCTTTCTGTAAATCCTCCAGCAGTTCTTTTTCCTGCTCCTCATTTCTAGGAAGATAATGAACAGCATTTGGATACCTATCAGATATATCACCTGCATTTGTGCCATAGGTGTATGCAAACAGAGCAAAAGAGATACCGTTTCTTTTGATAACTTCATAAGGCCTTTTCTCAGTATCTGCCCTGTCCTGAATTCCAAGACACTTTATTCCCTTAGCTTCATAGAACCTTCTGGTATATTCAAGTGCATCAATTCCCTTATCCAGCACATGATTATTTGCACAAACAGCTATATCAAAGCCAGCATCTGCTATAGCTTCGCCCACAGCAACAGGTGAGCCAAAGGAAGGATACCCCGATACCATACTCTCTTTATCAACCAACACTGTCTCTGCATTTAGCGCAGCTATATCAGCGCTTCTGATATCATCAAGAAATGGCTCATACAGGAAATCATAATTTCTTCCATGTTCTTTATTAGCCGCATCTATGATTGCATCGTGAATCAGATTATCTCCAAAAGCTACAATCTTTACTTTGTTTTCAATATTTTTAAGGCCAAAGCTCTCCCATTGCCACAAAGTGCAGTCGCCATCTATATCTTCAAACATGACAATCTGCGGCTTCTTATCCATCAGCTTCATGCGATTTATAAGTATTCCCGTCTCCGAGGCAAACCACTTTTGCGAGACTTCGCCATCTTCACTTACACCATATATAAAGACATGTTGGGAATAATTCTTTTCATCAGACGTTACCCAGAAGGGCCTGTGTTTACCATAAAGTCCTCTCTTCCAGACAACTGCGATGATATCCTGTAGCCCATCACCGTCCACGTCTGTAGCTATGGCATCCTGAACCTTAATATCTATATTAGTTTCAAAGAGTATTTCGCCACACTCATCACTAACTGAAAACTTTTTACCGCCAACTGTTAATCTTAATATTTCGTTGCCTTTTTTCCCATGCTCAAAGGATACTTCCCTCTCTGTCCAGTCAACCCAACTCGGGATGTAATTTCTTTTACCAATAAATATAGCAACACAAAAAGCTACCACTATCCCTAAGGATAGCAGTAGCCATTTAGTTATCTTGTTTTTGTCAGGAATGCATTTTACCATCTTTCAGTTCTGTAACTCTTTGTCCAGTCTGCTCTATCGATATTATTCTCAACTGCAACCCAGTTCCAGTCGTCGTCAAGATACCCGCCGCTTAACATTGTTCTCCACTGGGTATCTGTAAGTCTGTCATTCATATTCTGCTCGAACTGATAGAAGCTGTAAACACCACCATGTGCAATGTGAAGCTCACCATCTATAGGGAAAACAACATATATTCCATCAACATGTCCTGTTGCAATCTCGAGCACAGTACCATTTGGATCTGTAGCAATATCTACCACAACTGATCCTGGTGCCTGGTCACTGCTGACTGGGCTCTCGCCGTTTTCTTCCTTGTTTGCTTCTCTCCAGAAATGCTCTATATATCCGCCATAGCTTCTGATGAACTCATAGTCATCATCGCTTAAGTCCTCATATCTTAGCTCTTTTTCTGATATTGCCAAAAGAGTTCCAGCTATCTCAGATAGTCTGTCGAGGTCTTCCTTGGATGAAGCGCTGAGCATTCCGTATCCCTCAAGTCCCTCTTTGGTCTTCTCTGAAAGGAACTTAAATCTACTGTAAACTACAGGCTGAGGATCAACGTAACCTCTGTCATCCAAATCTTCCTCTCCACCTCCCATCTCTGCCATGTTCTGCTTGGCGTAAAGAACAGTGTCGTGCTTAAGCTCTGTGTAGGAGCCGGCAAAAGTCTCAAGGTTCTTCTTGGTCCACTCACTATTCTGCATGTATGAAGGATAACCTTCGCCCTTTTCCTCAAGAAGTGGTCTTAAGGTATTGAGCCATCCAGCATAAAGGCTGGCATTCCAGAACTGAGGATCATCATTATTAAAGCGCTGTGACACAATTGTCATATTATCAGTATAGTTCTTATAGTCTGTAGCGCCCTTTTCTTCTAATATCTTCATGGCTGCTTCTGAGCCAAGAGCTGCTGGTGTATCCAGCGCATCTGGAAGATATCTGAACTCGCCCTTTGAATTTTCTTTTACCGAACTATAGATGAGTCTCTGCATAATAGCAGCATCAATAGTAAATCTCTGTCCCATGAATCTGTAGGATGGAATGATTGGATTATCTCCGTCTTCTACAGGGATTGAATTGATCTCAGGCATCTTGAGGTCTTTAACCTTCTCAAGTACTGCCTTGAAGGAAGCCTCGTCAGAAGTAAGTGTCTGAGTATCTGGCAGCTGGCCATAGACATCTGAGATAATCTCACTAAGCTCGATATAGCCAGGGTCATCTGATGATCCAGCAAAAAAGCTGGTGATTTTATAGATACTGTTCCATTTATCCTGAACCGGAGAAATGGCGCTTGTCTGAAGAATAGCACTTTTAACCATTTCTTCATTTTCAAGCTCAAAGGCTATTCTACCATACCACATCATAGCTCTGAAATATCTCTCAAGCTTCTCGTCGCCTTCGTAGTAGCCTCTTACTTTGTACTGAGAATAGTCTTCTCTTTTGTCTGTAACAACGCAAAAATCAATACCTTCTGCAGCCTTGATCTTCTGCATTTCATTATCAACAGCCGCTGTAACATCACTGCTTATATCCGGAAGTGCTACGCTGTCATCAAGGAGCTTACTTCCAATATAGAAAAAGATGAGATTATCAAGCGCTGCCTTCTCCCACTGCGAGCCTTTGAGCTCCTCGTACTGTGTCTTGGAGGTCTCATACATAGTAAGGCTAAGGCTCTTAAGTTCCTCAGAAAGATAGTCTTTTTCTGAATTCTTCATCAAATATGCAAAATACAGATGGTATGTGTGCATCAGAGAATCAACAGTAATGAAGTTAGGAACCATTCCATATCTGTTCCCTTCATATACGTCAAAAAACTCATCTCCAGCAGAGCCTGTGATAACAAAACCGTTTTTGGATAGAAGTTCAATACGCTCCTTGGGTTTGTTATACTCATCTTCATGCTCCATATTGAACGTATAATCCAAAGATGGATGGATCACAACATTAGATAAATCCGGCTCCACAGTATAGCTTGGAATTGATGGAACAAGATTTGGATCATAATAGATGATCTCCTCATCTCCAAGGATAGAAGCCTTAGAAGATAATGGAACCACCTGAGTTTCAGCACTTTCTTTTTCTGACACATCTGTCTTTTCTTCACTAGTTACAGTCTGTGATGCATCGTTTGTAGCATTCTGTGGCTGCTCAGTACTCACAGATCCTGCTTTTCCACAAGCTGTGAGCATAGCCAGTGACAAGACTATTACCAACACTTTCTTTTTCATAACATCCTCCTCATATTGTTATCAGCATACGTTTCTGACTGTTCCAACTGAAACATAATTATCAAGAACTGCGCCGTAATCTGTACCTTCCTCTGACTGAGGGTTAAATATGCCATCCACCATAAGGCTTACTCCGCCATTGGCAAATTCCTCAACAGGTCTGTATCTGTCTGTATAAAAAGACTTTCTGGAAACCAGTCTGTCTCTGAGTATTCCCTTACACTCATCTGCCTTACAATGAGGGAAATTAACATTCCATATCTGTCCTGGAACATATGGCTTTTCAATAAGCTCAGCCATTATTTCTCTAAGATACTTATCAGTAACCTCGTGAACTCCTGTCATTCCTTCTGAGAACGCGATTGACAGAACTCCCTGAAACTCGCCTTCAAAAGCTGCTCCTGCTGTTGCAGAATACTGAATATCGCAGGCTACATTGTAGCCAAAGTTAATTCCAGACATGATTACATCAGGTTTCTCTGGCATGATGCTCAAGATTCCCACTCTTACACAGTCCGCTGGTGTTCCTGTGCAGGAAAAAGCATGAACTGCCTCTACAGAAAAATTATAGGGATGAACATCAATTGGATGGCGAAGTGTGATGCTGTGAGAAGCTGCGCTCCTCTGACTTTCCGGAGCAACAATCCAGACTTCACCAAACTCTTTTGCCGCCTCTGCTAGTCTTCTGATACCATCAGATTCAATTCCATCATCATTGGTAATAAGTATTTTTCTCATAATTTCTCCTGTTTATGCAATTTCACATACAATTATAATACTCTCTTAGTTGTTTTCGCGCAAAATTCAGCTTGCGAACATATGTTTTACGGGCCCTTTTCATGGTAAAATAGGCATATGACAAATAGTAATGAAAGACAAAATTATTATATTGCTATTGATCTTAAGTCTTTTTATGCGTCTGTTGAATGTCAGGACCTGGATAGAAATCCGCTTACTACTAATCTTGTAGTTGCTGACAGGAGCAGAACTGAAAAGACTATTTGTCTTGCCGTTTCCCCATCTCTTAAGAAGTACGGTATACCTGGAAGGCCAAGGCTTTTCGAGGTAACTCAGGTGGTAAAAGAGATAAATATCGAAAGGCTTCGCAAGGCACCTGGCCATAAATTTACAGGAGAATCCGATGATGAAGAGGCTCTGGAAAAAGATCCTTCTCTCAAGCTCTCTTTTATAGCTGCCGTTCCCAGAATGGCTCGTTATATAGACATCAGCACTACTATATACCATATCTACTTGCAGTACGTTGCACCTGAAGACATCCATGTTTACTCGATTGACGAGGTTTTCATGGACGTAACAAAGTATCTTAAGATCTACAACAAGACTCCAAGAGAGCTTGCCCAGATGATGATCAAGCAGGTAATGGAAGAGACCGGAATCACTGCAACTGCTGGCATTGGTACCAATATGTACCTTGCCAAGGTAGCCATGGATATTGTTGCCAAACACACCGATCCGGACGAAAACGGCGTTCGCATGGCTGAGCTTGATGAGATCAGCTACAGACAGCTCTTATGGGATCATGAGCCGCTTACAGACTTCTGGCGCGTTGGAAGAGGCTATACCAGAAGACTTAAGGCTCTTGGAATTAATACAATGGGAGATATCGCCAGATGTAGCCTTGGCGGCGAGAGAGAGTTCTTTAACGAAGACCTTCTGTACAAGAACTTTGGAATAAACGCAGAGCTCCTTATAGACCACGCCTGGGGCTATGAGCCCTGCACCATGGAGATGGTCAAATCCTACAAGCCTGACAACAACAGCGTAAGTCTGGGACAGGTTCTCCACTGTCCGTATACCTATGATAAATGCCGCATCATTGTCAAAGAGATGGCAGAGGCACTAGCTCTTCAGCTGATGGAAGAGGAGAAGGTCACAGATCAGATAGTTCTATCTATCGGCTACGACGCAGAGAGCCTTAATGACCCTGAGATTCGTAGGAAATATCACGGTGATATCGGCAAGGATTACTACGGTCGACTTATTCCGGTGCATGCTCACGGTAGCTACAATCTTGAGGAGTTTACTAATCTTAGTGACAACATTATAGAAGCAGCCCTACATATCTACGACTCTCAGGTTGATGAGAATCTTTTGATGAGACGCGTAACTATCGTTGCAACGCGTGTTCTTAGTGAGACAGAAGCTGAGAAAACTGTAGAATCCTCCTACGAGCAGCTTTCTCTTTTTGTTGATTATGATGAAAAAGAGAAGGAGAAGAAGGAAAAGGAAGCTAAGAATGCCAAGGCTAAAGCCCTTCAGAAGGCGACCTTGGAGATACAAAAGAAATTTGGTAAGACTGCTATTGTCCGTGGAACCTCCTATGAAGAGGGCGCAACAGGCATGGACAGAGCAAGACAGATAGGCGGACACAAGGCATGAGTATTGATAAATACAAGGATATGTTATATATGGACAGACCGGTTTCCAGGAAGCATAAGCCAATGCCTCTTGAGAACAGGGCCGCTCAGTTTGCGCCTTTTGCAGCGTTAACTGGCTACGACGATGCTGTCACTGAAACTGCCCGTCTTACAGAAAGCAAAATCGAGCTCAGCGAAGAAAAGAAGGCTGAGCTCGACCAAATACTATCTAATCTTAATTTAGTTATTTCAGAGCACCCTAAGGCTACAATCACCTATTTTGTGCCTGATGAAGTAAAAGCTGGTGGCGAATATGTCACCATTTCTGCCAATATCCGCAAGATTGATTCTGTCAGCCGAAGCGTAATGCTGATGGATAAATCCACCATAGCTATCGATGACATCATCAGTATTGAACCTGATAGCGCAGAAGCTTAATTATCCTCTTAACATGAATTTCCTAGCTACTCCAATAGCAACCTTGTATGGGAGAGGGCGGACAACCTTATCTGCCTCTTTAATCATTTTTCTGATGGGTATACTCTGAGGGCAGTGCTGCTCGCATTTTCCACATTCAATACACTGTGTTGCAAAGGCTGGCTCTTTTTTGAGAGCTACAGTCTGGAAATACTCACCTCTGGCTTCTGCCTTACTCTCAAGCGCTGTCATATTGTAGCATCTAAAGAGGGCAGGAATATCAACGCCCTTAGGACAAGGCATACAATATCTGCAGCCTGTACATCCCACAAGCTCTGTCTCAGAAATGATCTTTTTAACCTGATCTATAAGTTCGAAATCCTTGTCGGTAAAAGAGCCTGCTGTAGCGCTGGATGCGATGCGACAGTTCTCCTCAACCATTTCTATAGAATTCATTCCCGATAAAACACAGGTAACTTCTGGCTGATTCCAGAGCCATCTAAGTCCGTATTCAGCTGGTGTGTAGCCAGTGTCCTGAGCATTTATAAGCTCTTTTGCCTTATTAGGAAGGAGATTAACAAGCTTACCTCCTCTAAGAGGCTCCATAATAACTACTGGAATTCCCTTTTTAGCTGCATGCTCGAGGCCCTTTCTACCGGCCTGAGTGTGCTCATCCATGTAGTTATACTGAATCTGGCAGAAATCCCAGTCATAGGAATCAAGAATTCCTATGAAATCCTCTGTATTTCCATGATAGGAAAAGCCGATATTTCTGATCTGGCCAGTTCTTTTCTTTTCCTCAACCCATTCCCTGATGCCGACTCTCTCAAGCTTATCCCACTGATTAAGAGCTGTCATGTGGTGCATCAGATAATAGTCCACGTAGGTGGTACGAAGTCTTTTAAGCTCCTCTTCAAAATACTTATCCAGAGCAGCTCTGCTTCCTACAAGATACTGTGGAAGCTTGGTTGCTATGTTTATCTTTTCCCTGATGCCATTTCTCTCCACAATTTCTCCGAGAGCCGCTTCACTTCCTGAATAAACATAAGCAGTATCGTAATAATTGACGCCCATCTCATAGGCTTTCATTATCTCTTTTTCTGCCTTGTCTATATCGATGCCACGTCCATTAGTAGTAAAACGCATACATCCATAGCCAAGGATTGAAATTGGTTCACCATTTCTGTTCTGCCTGTACTCCATATGTTTCTCCCTATTTGAAAAACAACTATCCTACAAGCCGATTATATTATTCAACTCACATTTTGTAAAATTATATTTTATAAAATATTAACTAAAAATACTCTCACTTTTTTACGCGAATTATCTTGTGAGGTCCTGTACCCACTTATACTTCCTGAATCTGTACATAACCCACGGAATCTTACCAACTTCATCAAGACAGGTGCATGCATAAACTAAAAGAGGAGACCAGTGGAATACAAACGCACCAGCAAGAGCCAGCGGAATCGCTATACACCACATAGTAACGATAAGACTGTACATATCAAAAAGTGTGTCTCCGCCGCCATCAAGTACTCCGTTGATGGTTACTGTATTCACAGCTCTTCCTATCATGTAAACAGACATGATGATCATCATCCCTACAAGGTAATGTCTTGCTGTATCCGTGAGGATTACTCCGTTAACAACTATAGGCGTAACAGCAAGAACAAGTGCTGTAGAAACAAAGCCTATTACATAGGATATGTTCTTGAGCTTGATTCCATACTGCTTGCCAAGCTCAAGTCTGCCAGCACCAAGCTCGTTACCAACTATAATTCCCGCTGCGCTTCCTATTCCGTTACAGAGACAGCAGATAAGATCTCTTACTACAGCAGCGATAGAATTGGCAGCTGCTGCATCTACGCCAAGATGACCCATGATAGCTGTATACGAAGTAAATCCTATTCCCCAGCAAAGTGATCCTCCTAGAAGCGGTAAATACTGCTTCATAAAGTCTTTGTACAACTGAAGAGGAACAGCAAACATTCTGCCAAGTGCTGGTCTGATATATGAGGGCTTAAGTGATATCACAATACAAAGTGTCAGCTCTATAACTCTTGAGATTGTTGTAGCGAGGGCTGCGCCTCGAGCCTCCATTCTTGGTGCTCCCAAAAGTCCAAAAATGAATACAGCATTAAACCCTATATTCAAAAGAACCGCACCAGTACTGATAAGAGCTCCAGCCTTGACGTTTTCAGTAACCTTCATAATAGAAAGGTAGCTCTGGGAAATACCTGTAATAAGATATGACCAGCCAGCAATTCTGAGATAACTTGTACCAATAGCTATCAGCTCAGGGTCTGATGCAAATATGTGCATGAGCTGTCCAGGGATAAGCTCGCACATGGCAAAAAATACCACGGCAACAACTTCACTTGAAATAAGCATCAGGTTAAAAATATTCTCAAGAGCTTTTTTATCTCCCTTGCCCCAGTACTGAGCTCCAAGAATAGCACCAGCTGTAGTAGAAGAGAAGAGGAACATGTTCTGAACAAACTGTATCTGAGTTGCAAGAGAAACAGCTGTCATCTGCTCCTGTGTTACTCTTCCAAGCATAAGAGCATCTGCAGCTGCCACCATAGCAAGCATCAGGCTCTGAAGTGCAATTGGAAATGCTATCCTTATAAGGTTCTTGTAAAAAAGCTTATTATCAATTTTTGTTTCCACTAATAAATCTCCTGTAGTTTCCGCACTATTACTAGACTCCCGTTAAATAAATAGTACGCAATTAATCTTTTGATTCAATTCTACCATGTTACCAAATTAGAAACTAAATGCAACTTTTTTCTTTTATGTAGTGTTATATGTTTGTAAACAGACGCACATGTGATAATATTGTTAATAGTTTATTTTTTAGAGGAGGATTTATCATGTTTTGTCCAAATTGCGGAACAGAAATTACAGGGGAAGAAAAGTTTTGTCCTAACTGCGGTGCAGATGTAAGCGCAGCATTAGATGGAAACGGAGCACCTACAGCTGATGCTGGTGCAGCTCAGTCACAGGGTCAGCCAGCTGGTTTTGATTTCAATGCTTATCAGCAGAACTTTGGTCAGCAGGGCAATCCACAGCAGGGATCACCTTACTACCTTAATGTTACTGGTATTCAGAAGAGAGAGCTTGCACTTGCGATCATTCTTACAATCGTAACTTGCGGTATCTATGGTATTTACTGGTTCATCGTTCTTACAGATGAGACTAACCACATCACAAACCAGACAGAAGGCGCATCTGGCGGACTTGCATTCCTGTTCACAATCATTACTTGCGGTATTTACTATTTCTACTGGTCATACAAGCTTGGTGAGAAGGTTGACATGATCAAGGGCACACCTAACGGAAGCTCTTCAATCTTGTTCCTTATCCTTAGCATCTTTGGTCTTGGATTTGTAAACTACATCATCGCTCAGGATGCAATCAACAACCTTGTAGCTTCTTGCTAATTATTTAAGAGCATAATAAAAGGTATGCATGTAAATGGCATTTGTCATCTACATTGCATACCTTTTTTATTGTCTTTTTTCTAAAAAGAATTACTTAGCAAGACGGATTACATTCCAGCTTCTAGCAGGAAGTGTGCTTGTAAGGATTCCCTTAGTAACCTTAGAATTCTTGGTTGCATCTACAGGCTTAACATTGTCAGGGTTCTTCTCTGTGTTAATTGCCTCAAGATCTGTGTGTGTGAGTACGCTATGCTCAACAACCTTGTAATCAGCAAACTGTCTGAGATCGCAAGTAAGCTCAAAGTCATCCTCAAGGTTCTTGTTAACTGCAAAGAGTGTTACTGCATCGTTTTCATCATCAGCAACAACTACGCAATCAACGTAAGGAGCATCGCCGTGCTTGGACTCATAAGTTGGAACCTTAACTACTGTGTTGAGAACCTCTCCACGTCCATAAACACTTGTCTGCATATATGGATAGAAGATAGTCTGTCTCCATGCACCTGTATCTGATGTCATGATAGGTGCGATAACGTTAACAAGCTGAGCAAGGCATGCAATCTTAACTCTGTCTGCATGACGAAGCATTGTGATAAGCATAGAACCAACAAGGAGTGCATCCTCGAAGTTATAAATATCCTCAAGCTGATGTGGATGCTCAACCCACTTCTCAAGCTTCTTGTCCTGCTCATTTGAGTGATACCAAACGTTCCACTCATCAAATGAAAGGTGAATATCCTTTTTCTTTCTCTTAACAGCCTTAACATAATCACAGATGCTAACTACCTGGCTGATAAACTGATCCATAGCTACGCTGCTTGCAAGGAAGTTAGGTGTGTCATGCTCGCCATTTCCGTAGTACTGGTGGAGTGAGAGATAGTCGATGTTGTCATAAGCACATTCAAGAACTGTTCTCTCCCAGTTACCAAATGTAGGCATTGTAAGTCCTGAAGAACCACATGCTACAGTCTCGATTGTAGGATCAACAAGCTTCATGATCTGGCCTGCGAGGTCAGCCTTACGTCCGTATTCCTCAGCTGTAAGGTGTCCTGTCTGCCAAGGACCATCCATCTCGTTACCAAGGCACCAGAGCTTGATTCCGTAAGGATCCTTAACTCCGTTTGCAATTCTCATGTCAGCATACTTGGTTCCGCCCTTGCTGTTGCAGTATTCTACTACATTCTTGGCATCATCGATTCCACGTGTACCAAGGTTTACAGCATACATAGGTTTGGTTCCGCATTTCTTACACCAATCCATGAACTCATCAAGACCAAACTGGTTAGTCTCAACAACGCCCCATGCAAGCTCGATTCTACGAGGTCTGTCCTTCTTAGGACCAACGCTGTCTTCCCAGTTAAAAGATGATACGAAGTTTCCACCAGGATATCTAACGATAGGAACGTTGATCTCCTGAATAAGCTTCATGACATCCTTACGATATCCGTTTTTATCGGCAAACTTATTGCCTGGCTGATAAATTCCTTCATATACAGCACGTCCAAGGTGCTCAATGAAAGATCCAAAGATTCGCTCATCTACCTTACTGATAGTAAAGTCACGATCGATACAAACCTGTACTTTGTTTTCAATTTTTGCTTTTTTCATTTTAAATACCCCTAAAATAATTTACAGTCACATGAATAATATAATACATTCTTTATAAAAAGGAAATGGAAAATACTCATTTATTTCTTAAAAAAATGTTAAGATGTAGGTTAGAGGAGAAATATTATGAGCAAGAAAAATACACTACTTAAGCTTGGCATATTCTCTACTGTTTTTGGTGGGGTTTATGCTTTTACTAACTATATTTATCAGATATCTATGGTGCCCAAGCAGCACACAGATGCAGATGATGGAAGGGATTTTGACCCGGCTATCACAGAAGGCAGACGCTTTGTACGAAATCATCCTGACAGACAGGATATGTATATTGATTCTGTAGATCAGTTAAGACTACACGCATCCTTCATTCCTGCCAAGGAAGACAGCCACAGATATGCGATTGTCATCCATGGAATCTGGGATAACCACGAAGCCAACGGTGTTTACGCCAGATATTATCTTGATAAGGGCATTAACTGCCTTCTTCCTGATCTTCGAGGCTTTGGTCAGAGCGAAGGTGATTATATCGGATACGGCTACGATGACAGACTTGATATCATCGAGTGGATAAATTGGATTGTCAAAAGAGATCCTGAAGCTAAGATTCTAATTCATGGAATGTCCATGGGATCAGCTACAACTCTTATGACAACAGGAGAGCACCTTCCAAGAAATGTTAAGGCAGCAATTGCAGACAGTGCCTACGCTACACTTCGAGAACAGTTTGCTCACACCTACAAACAGTTCAAAGGCTCTGTTGTTCCTACGCCTATAGCTCTTTTCCTGGCAAGGGTTATTATCTACCTGAAGGCTGGCTATGACATCAATGAAGTTAATCCAATTGAAGCGGTCAAGAATTCTACAACACCAACACTCTTCATTCATGGAGATGATGACACCTTCATTGATCCACATATGTGCTCAAGACTTTATGAAGCAGCTAAATGTCCCAAGCAGTATTGCATGATCCTCGGCGCAGGCCACATCGAATGTGTAACTGTTGATCCTGAGAATTACTGGGGCAAAATTGAGAGCTTCCTGAGCAAAACTGATTTCTGATCATTATAAACGCCATGAGTTCTTAATAATTTGAAAAAGACATAAAAACAGCAGGGCTATGTTTAATTTAAATACAAACCGATTTGATTCTGTGAATCATTGGAGGTTTGTATTTGAATTAACATAGCCCTTCGTTATCATATAATTCCAAATGTCTTAAGAACGAACAACCAGAATGTTAATGAAAATGAACATCCAAAGGTAGTCATCATTATGATACTACTACTGAGTGTTCCCTCATGTCCCATGTTCTTGGCCATTATAAAGCTTGAAACTGTTGTAGCTGAGCCAAGCATAACAAGAATCGCTATTATCTGTTCATCCCTAAAGCCAAGAGCTACAGCAAGAGGCATGAACACGCCTACAAGCGCAAATAGTTTGATAAAGCTCGCAAGTAATGTGGGCTTTATTTTATTTACAGCCCTGGCAAAATCAAAGGTTGCACCCATGGACATAAGTCCAAGTGGAGTAGCAAGGCCTCCGACACTGGAGATCATTGAACCCATAAATTTGGGCACAGGAAGCTTTAGAAGTGACCACATAAGGCCACAGAAAATTCCAATCAGAATTGGATTTTTGGCTATTCCTATGAGTGTTTTCTTAAACAGCTCTTTTTGTACATCGTCTGAATTATTGTCTTCGCTTGTGTATCTACCAAGAACTGCTGACTTAGGAGCTGTCAGCATCAGTATTATTACAGCAAAGATATTGTAAATTGGCACACTTCCGATGATCATAAGTGGTGCCATTCCTGTACTACCTGTTCCGTAGATATTGTGAATAAAGGCTATTCCAAGAAGTGCTGCGCTGCTGCGATAGGAGCCTTGAATAAACTCACCTCGCTCTGCTTTATTCTTAATGATCAGCTTGGATATCAGTGTGATCACCAGAATACTAAGTAATGTGACCAGGAAACAGAACAGTACAAATCTGCCATTCCAGGTTCCTGCAAAATCCTGCTCTGCAAGGTCTTCAAATAAGAGCACAGGAAGCGCAACCTTGAAAACAAACTTATTCATCCAGCTTGCTGCCTTCTCATCGATAATGTGAAGTTTGTTAAAAACATAGCCCAGCACCATCAAAAGAAAAATTGGCAAAGTAGCATTTAAACTAAAGATTAGATTTTCCATATAACCTCAACCCCGATCAATCTTTCAAAATAAGACCAACAGGGCAATGATCAGAACCAAGAGCATCCGCATAAATCTTGGCATCTTCAACCTTGTCCATAAAGCTCTCTGATACTACAAAGTAGTCTATACGCCAGCCAGCATTCTTGGCTCTTGAATTAAATCTATAAGACCACCAGGAATATGCTCCCTCAAGGTCTGGATAGAAATGTCTGAAGGTATCAACAAGTCCAGCACCTACAACATTATCAAACTTAGCTCTCTCTTCGTCAGTAAATCCAGCATGTCCTCTGTTTGGCTTAGGATTTTTAAGGTCAATCTCCTTGTGAGCAACATTGAGATCACCGCAGTAGATTACTGGCTTTTTCTCCTCAAGCTTCTTGATATATGCAAGGAAATCATCCTCCCAGACCTGTCTGTACTCAAGTCTTGAAAGGTCCTCTTTGGCATTGGGAACATAAACTGTTACGAGGTAGTAGTCCTCATATTCAGCTGTGATCACACGTCCCTCGTGGTCGTGTTCCTCTATCCCAAGTCCGTAGGTTACAGAGATTGGCTTTTCCTTGGTGAAAATAGCAGTACCTGAATAGCCTTTCTTTTCAGCATAATTCCAGTACTCCTCATATCCTGGAAGGTCAATCTCAATCTGTCCTTCCTGAAGCTTGGTCTCCTGAAGACAGATCACATCAGGATTTTCTTTATCCATGAACTCCTGAAAGCATCCCTTGGATACACAGGCGCGTAGTCCGTTAACATTCCATGACACTAACTTTTTTCCCATAATCTCTCCATTTCTCTTACTGCCTATTGTCAACAGATTTATTATATCAAAAATAAAATTTCTGAAAACAAGGTTGACAGTGAAACTTTTGTGTGCCATTATCAATCATATCAGTTTTGCTACGACTGATAAATAATCAAGAAAGCGAGGTAAAAGAAATGACATTTACAGTGGCGAACTTTTTTAAAGCGAATCATTATGCACAGACTTTACCTCGGGATATCTTGTTCGGATAAGGATTTTTCAACCTGCATCTGAATATTTTTTGTGACATGGGTTCCCCAGGTAAGTTCTTGTGATTTACCTGGGGTTTTTTTATGCCTTTAGGAAACCGGGCCCGTTTCCTAGTGTCACAAAACCCGAGGCTAGAGGAGTAACAGAAACGAAACAATCTATTTATTACAAAATGGAGGGACAATGAATACACTTGGAAGTTATGTGCGAAAGCACTGGGCAACATACACAATGGCAATTGTTTTCATGTTGATTGCTATTGCCCTTGACATGATGTTCCCGAAAGTAACAGAACGAATAGTAAACGAAGTACTTATAGATCAGGATTTCACCTATTTCCCATATCTGCTCCTTGCCATAATCCTTATCGGAGTAGGCAGAAGCGTATTTGGATACTACAAGGAATTTACCTTTGATAAGAATTGCATAACCATCGGAACTGAGATGAGAAAGGATCTCTTTGATCACATTCAGAGCCTGTCTCTTGATTATTTCGATGATTCCAGCACAGGCGAACTAATGGCTCGTGTAAAAGATGACATAGATAAGATTTACCAGCTTGTAGGCATGGTAGCCATGAGAGGAATGGAAGTTACCTTAAACTCAGTCCTCATCCTGTATTTCATGTTCTCAATAAATGTGCCACTGACTCTTTTACCTCTTACATTTATGGTAATATGCGGCACAACAGCCGTTGTTATGGAGCGTAAGCTCGATAAAGTCTACGATGCTATCAGTGAAGAGAACGCTGAGATGACAACTACTGCAGAGGAGAATCTGGCCGGTGTCAGAACAGTTAAGGCCTTTGCCAGAGAAGACTACGAGATAAAAAAATTCTTTAAGCATAACAAGAAATACTATGATCTCAACATGGAGGAGGCTAAGGCACTTATCAAGTTCTACCCTGTATTTATGCTGGCTGGAACACTTCTTCCTGTTGCCTGCGCCGTACTCGGCGGAATTGCAGTAATTAACGGACACATGAACCTTGGTAGTCTTACAGCGTTCATCATCTACACCAGAAACTGCACATGGCCAATGGAGGAGCTTGGCTGGATCACCAACGAATTCTCAAGCTCAATTGCTTCACTCAAGAAGATCAAAAAGATCTACAGCGAGCACTCAACTCTTTCTGAAACTGCTGATCCTATCCATGTTGATGGTATCAAGGGAGAGATTGAATTTGATCATGTATCACTTGAGCTTGGCGGAAAAGAAGTTCTTTCAGATGTCAGCTTTTCTGTTAAAGCAGGTAAGACTCTTGGAATCATGGGACAGACAGGCTCTGGTAAGTCCACTATCATCAACCTGATCCAGAGATTCTATGATCCAACAAGCGGAAATATCATGCTTGATGGCAACGAGATCAGACAGATGGAGCTCGATCAGGTAAGAGGCGCCACTGCTGTTGTTATGCAGGATGTATTTCTTTTCTCTGACACAATTGAAGAAAACATCCGCATGGGTAGAAAAGATGACATGACCATGGACGAGATTAAGAGTGCTGCCCAGATGGCAAAGGCTTCTGACTTCATCGAAAAGCTCGAAGAGTCTTACGAAACAGTCATTGGCGAAAGAGGTGTTGGCTTGTCCGGAGGTCAGAAACAGAGAATCAGTATTGCCAGAGCTATTTCCAAGAACGCTCCAATACTTATACTTGACGACTCCACATCAGCACTTGATATGGAGACTGAATCTGAGATTCAGAAAACACTTGATGACATTAAGAGCACAACCCGTGTAATCGTTGCTCACAGAATATCTGCTGTTAGAAATGCTGACGAGATCATCTATCTTGAGAACGGACGCATCGCAGAAAGAGGAACTCACGAGCAGCTGCTCAAGAAAAAGGGCCTGTACTACGAGACCTACATTGCTCAGTACGGCGCTCCTACAGAAATGGAGGTGAGTGCGTAATGGCTGCTAACTCATTTCGTGAAGATGAGCACCTGTCCAATACGGACCGTAAAAAGATATTTGTCAGAATGATCCGCTATCTGCGGCCTCACATATTTGAAATAATACCGGTTCTTATCTCTTTGGTAATTACCGTTGGAATCAGCCTTGTTAGTCCACTTCTTATCGAGTATGCAATTGACATACATGTGGCTAATAAGAACGTGAGAGGCCTTCTGACAATCGCTACAATCATAGTATTCCTTGGTGTTACATACATTCTTTTCGTTAAGCTTCGTATGTACATGATGAACAAGGTTGCTAACAAAGTTCTGCTTGATATCAGGCAGGAATTATATGAACACATACAGACACTGTCATTTACTTTCTTTGACAACAGACCTACAGGTAAGATTCTTGCCCGTATCATCGGTGACGTTAACTCAATGAAGGATGTAATGGCCAACACCATCACTAACCTGATTCCTAACTTTATCACAGTATTTGGTGTAGTTATCATCATGCTGGTAAAAGACTGGAAGCTGGCTCTTGGATGCTTTGCTTCACTTCCTATCATGGTAGTGAGCATCTTCTGGATAAGGAACGTTAACCACAAGAGATGGCAGGATGTACGTAAGAAATCTTCTAACATGAACGCCTACGTTCACGAAGATATCGCAGGAATCTCTGTAGTTCAGAGCTTCCATGCAGAAAATGAGACCAAGAAAACTTTCAGAGAGCTTGCTAACGCTCACAGAGATGCCTACATCTCAGCTTGTAGAGCAGCTGACCTCTTTGGGCCTTCAATCGATATGAGCTGGGCTATCAGTAACATGGTTCTGTACCTTGTTGCTATCAGACTTCTTGGCTATACATCAGCTTCAATCGGTCTTATCACTGCTTTTGCAAGCTATTCCAGCATGTTCTGGAGCCCAATCATGGGTCTTTCAAACTACTACAATCAGCTGATCACCAATATCACAGCTGCTGAGCGTGTATTCGATATTCTTGATACAGAGGCTGAAATCGTAGATAAAGAGGGAGCAGATGAACTTCCAGATATCGCAGGAAGTGTAGCCTTTGAAAATGTAGGATTTACCTACGATGAAGGAACTGAGACACAGACCAAGGTTCTTGATAATGTAAACTTCCAGGTTAAGCCAGGTGAGACAATTGCACTTGTTGGCCCTACAGGCGCTGGTAAGACAACAATTGTTAACCTCATCAGCAGATTCTATGATATCCAGAAGGGTAAGATTTTTGTTGATGGCCACGACCTTACAGATGTTACTATCAACAGCCTTCGCCGTCAGATGGGCGTCATGACTCAGGATAACTTCATCTTCCACGGCACAGTAAGAGAGAACATCATGTACGGTAAGCTTGATGCCACTGAGGAAGAAATGATCGCTGCAGCCAAGGCTGTTAACGCCCACGACTTCATCATGAACCTTGAAAATGGCTATGATACTGAGTTAAAAGAGCGTGGTGCAGGCCTTTCAATTGGTCAGAGACAGCTCATTGCCTTCGCACGCACCATGATATCAATGCCTAAGATCCTTATCCTTGATGAGGCTACAAGTAGTATCGATACTCATACAGAGATGCTTGTACAGAAAGGTATTCAGGCACTACTCAAGGGCAGAACAAGCTTTGTTATTGCTCACAGACTTTCTACTATCAAGAATGCAGACCGGATCTTTGTTATCAATAACGGTGGTATTCAGGAAGCTGGAAGTCACGACCAGCTCATTGCTAAGCGCGGAGCTTACTACGACCTTTACATGGCCCAGTTTGCATAATTTGACTATTAAAGAAAATAATTGTTGACAATGTAATTTCATTGGAGTATTATCTTTACTAACTTAATACTTTAAACCGATGAAGCGGAGATAACGTCTATGATGCCTTCACAGAGAGTCCGAGTAGCTGAGAACGGGCAAGAAACACATATTCAAATGGACCGCAGAGGGTGCAGTCAAATGTGGTTTCCCACAGAGTATTCTGCAACGGAAGGCTCTCGTTAGTAGCCAGGGATATGTTGGTATCCTGACAAAGCGCGTATTTACTACGAATTCAAGGTGGCACCGCGGATAGTATAAATGTACATTCGTCCTTGGCAGAAGAATATTCTGCCAGGGACTTTTTTTATACCTAAATAGCAAAAGGAGAAAAGACTATGATCAAGGAAGCAATCGTAAAAATCGTAAACAAAGAGGACCTTACTTATGATGAGGCCTATGCAGTAATGAATGAGATCATGAGTGGTGAGACAACTCCTACTCAGAACGCAGCATTTCTTTCAGCTCTTTCTACAAAGAGTGCAAGAGCAGAGACAACAGATGAGATTGCTGGCTGTGCTACAGCTATGAGAGAGCATGCTACTCAGGTTGAGACAAATATGGATGTATTCGAAATCGTTGGAACTGGCGGAGACAACGCTCAGAGTTTTAACATCTCAACAACTTCCGCCCTTGTTGCAGCAGCAGGCGGAATGAAGGTTGCCAAGCACGGTAATAGAGCAGCTTCTTCTAAGTGTGGAACAGCCGACTGCCTCGAAGCTCTTGGCGTTAATATCGACCAGAGTCCTGAAAAGTGCGTAGAGCTCCTTGAGAAAGCCGGAATGTGCTTCTTCTTTGCTCAGAAATATCACACATCTATGAAGTATGTTGGAGCAATCAGAAAAGAGCTTGGCTTTAGAACAGTGTTCAATATCCTCGGACCTCTTACAAACCCAGGAAGACCTTCAATGCAGCTTCTTGGTGTTTATGATGATTATCTCATCATTCCACTTGCACAGGTTCTTATAAACCTTGGAATCAAGAGAGGAATGGTTGTATACGGACAGGATAAGCTTGATGAAATCTCAATGAGCTCTCCAACATCTGTATGTGAGATTAAGGATGGCTGGTACAAATCCTACACAATCCGTCCTGAAGACTTTGGCTTCAAGACCTGCACTAAGGCTGATCTTGTTGGTGGAACTCCTGAAGAGAACGCTCAGATCACAAGAGACATCCTTTCAGGAAAAGAAAGAGGACCTAAGCGTGATGCAGTTCTTTTAAATGCAGGTGCTTCCCTCTACATCGGTGGCAAGGCTGATTCCATGGCAGAAGGTGTTAAGCTTGCAGCAGAGCTTATCGATTCAGGCAAGGCTACAGAGACACTTAACAAACTCATTGAAGTAAGTAATTCATAATAGAGGCTTGGTAAAAATATGAGCGCAACTATTCTCGATGAACTGGCATCCTACGCCAGCTTCAGAGTATCAGAATCAAAGAAAAAAATATCTTTAGAAGCTTTAAGAAGACAGGCTGAGGAACTTCCATTAGGGACTTTCGAATTTGAAAACGCACTTAAAAAGCCAGGTATCTCTTTTATCTGCGAATGCAAAAAGGCTTCTCCTTCAAAAGGGATCATAGCACAGGACTTTCCTTATCTTGATATAGCAAGGGATTACGAGGCAGCCGGAGCAGACTGTATCTCAGTTCTGACTGAGCCAAAATGGTTTCTGGGATCCAATTCATATTTACAAGAAATAGCTTCAAATGTGAGTATCCCATGTATCAAGAAGGATTTTACAGTAGATGAGTACATGATCTATGAAGCAAAGGTCCTTGGCGCTAAGGCAGTTCTACTTATCTGCTCAATCCTTGATAAAGGTCAGATAAAAGAGTACATCGACATCTGCGATAGTCTTGGTCTATCCGCACTAGTTGAAGCTCACGATGAAAAAGAGATTGAGACAGCTCTTGATGTATCAGCAAGGATAATTGGTGTAAACAACCGAAACCTCAAGGATTTTAAGGTTGATACAGCAAATAGCAAGAACCTTAGAAGTCTTGTTCCGAGTGATATCGTCTTTGTCTCAGAGAGCGGTGTTCAGTCTGTAGATGATATAAAGGCTATCAAAGAATTTGGCGCTGATGCTGTACTGATTGGTGAAATGCTCATGCGAGCAATAGATAAAAAAGCTCTTTTAAATGAACTTAAGAATGCATGAGTATAGAGCAACAATCAGATAATAATGAGGTATGTTGTGACTAAGATTAAAATGTGCGGTCTTTTTAGAGAAGAAGATATTACATACGCTAATGAAGTTAATCCTGACTACATCGGATTTGTCTTTTACAAAAAGAGTCACCGCTATGTTGGTATGGAAACAGCCAGTAGGCTACGATCAAAGCTCGATGATGGTATTCAGACTGTTGGCGTATTCGTTGATGAAGATATTTCTCTTATAAAAGAACTGGTAGATAAAAAGATAATTGATATAGTTCAGCTCCATGGGCATGAGGATGAGGAATATATCAAAGAGCTCAGAGATACTTTAGGTGAGTCTTACACAAAAATCATAAAAGCTATTGTAGTTAAAAACGAATCCGATATACAAAAACTAATGAAGTTTGATACTTATAAATCTAATGGTAGTTCAAATCAACCTGTAGATTATTATCTACTGGATTCAGGAATGGGAAGCGGTAGTTCTTTTGACTGGAACCTTATTAAGGACTTACAAACTCCAATATTCCTGGCTGGAGGACTTAACACAGTGAATATCACAGAAGCTCTTTCACTGGTTAAGCCTTATGCAGTGGATGTAAGCTCTGGAATAGAGACAGATAAGGTTAAAGATTTTGATAAGATGCGTTTGTTCGCATCATTAGTTAGAAATAATCAGTAATTAGAAATATGAGGAGAAAAGAAATGAGTAACTCAAGAGGAAGATTTGGTGTTCATGGCGGTCAGTATATTCCAGAAACTCTTATGAATGCTGTAATAGAACTTGAAGAAGCCTACAACCACTACAAGGATGATCCAGAGTTTAACAGAGAACTCACTGAGCTTTTGAATGAGTACGCTGGTCGTCCTTCAAGACTGTACTACGCAGAGAAGATGACTAAGGATCTCGGCGGTGCCAAGATTTATCTTAAGCGTGAGGATCTCAACCACACTGGCGCTCACAAGATCAACAACGTTCTCGGTCAGGCTCTTCTTGCCAAGAAGATGGGTAAGACAAGACTTATAGCAGAAACTGGCGCTGGTCAGCACGGCGTAGCAACAGCTACAGCAGCTGCACTCATGGGTATGGAATGCGTTGTTTTCATGGGCGAAGAGGATACCAAGAGACAGGCTCTTAACGTTTACAAGATGAGACTTCTTGGAGCAGAGGTTATTCCTGTAACTACAGGAACTGCTACTCTTAAGGATGCAGTATCAGAGGCCATGAGAGAGTGGACTTCCCGAATTGATGATACTCATTACTGCCTTGGTTCTGTAATGGGACCACATCCTTTCCCAACTATCGTTCGTGATTTTCAGGCTGTAATCTCCAAAGAAATCAAAGAACAGATGCTTGAAAAAGAGGGTAGACTCCCAGATACAGTTATTGCCTGCGTTGGCGGCGGCTCAAATGCTATTGGAACCTTCTACAATTTTATTGAAGATGAATCTGTTCAGCTTATTGGCTGTGAAGCAGCAGGAAGAGGAATTGATACCTTTGAAACTGCAGCTACTATCAACACGGGAAGACTTGGAATTTTCCATGGCATGAAGTCTTACTTCTGTCAGGATAAATATGGTCAGATTGCTCCAGTTTACTCAATTTCAGCTGGTCTTGATTATCCAGGAATTGGTCCTGAGCATGCTTACCTTCACGATATTCACAGAGCTGAGTATGTTGCTATTACTGATGATGAAGCCGTTAATGCTTTTGAATATCTATCCAGAACAGAGGGTATCATCCCTGCTATCGAGTCATCACATGCTCTTGCTCACGCTATGAAGATTGCTCCTACTATGGATAAAGATAAGATCATTGTTGTAACTATTTCTGGCAGAGGTGATAAAGACTGTGCTGCCATTGCCCGCTACAGAGGCGAGATTATTGAAGAGTAAAGGAGACTAGTCATGAGCAAAATAAAGAATGCATTTACAAATGGCAAAGCTTTTATCGCCTTCATAACCTGTGGCGATCCTGATTTAGAAACTACCAAAGAGGCTGTTATAGCTGCTGTGAATGGAGGAGCTGATCTTATCGAGCTTGGTATTCCATTTTCTGATCCTACAGCAGAAGGCCCTGTTATTCAGGGCGCAAACCTACGTGCTTTATCTGGCGGCGTTACAACTGATAAGATTTTTGATTTTGTCGTAGATCTTAGAAAGAGCGTATCAGTACCAATGGTTTTCATGACCTACGCTAATGTTGTATTTTCCTATGGTTCAGAGGAATTCATAAAAAGATGTAACGAGATTGGAATGGACGGACTTATCCTCCCAGACCTTCCATTTGAGGAAAAAGAGGAATTTGAGGAGGTTTGTAATAAATACGATGTAGACCTTGTTTCTCTCATTGCTCCTACTTCTGAAAAGAGAATCTCTATGATAGCAAAAGAAGCTAAGGGCTTTATCTATGTTGTATCAAGCCTTGGTGTTACAGGAACCAGAAGTTCCATTACAACAGACCTTGATTCAATTGTTAAGCTCATCAGAGAAAGTTCTGATGTACCTTGCGCAATCGGTTTTGGTATTTCGACTCCAGAGCAGGCTTCCAAGTATTCTAAGATAGCTGATGGTGTTATTGTCGGCTCTGCTATCATCAAACTCCTTGAAAAGCATGGCAAAGATGCTCCTAAGTATGTCGAAGAATACGTTCATTCAATGAAAGCTGCTATGTAATAATTCACTTTGTTTTCTTCATAATTCCTTTTTCATACAAAGAATCCGGCTATTACTATTATCTAGTAATTCGCCGGATTTCTATTTATTCATATAAGTTTTACTGCATCTGCTTGATTCTCTGCAGATTGTCATCAGTCTCCTTGAGCATCTCTCTAAGTGAGAGATTATCATCATAGCTAAATTCACAGATAGAATACTGCAAATGATTGATATATCTACTGGACTCAGAAAGTAGTTTGGCGTTCTGAGTAGACATTTCCTGTCTGAAGCTCTCAGCCTTACCTTCTTCATCAGTAATTTCTATTACTGCGTATTCATCGCCTCTGATTCGGCCATAAATACAATCCTCGAATACTTCCTCAAGAATTGCAGCAATCTTTTTAACTGCTCTGTCGCCTTCTTCATGGCCATACATGTCATTGATTCCCTTGAGGGATTCCATGTGAATATAGGCTACAATAGCGCATTTTCCTGGTCCAAAGTTTTCTTTTAGAAGATCATAAGCCTTGGCAAAGAATCCTCGTCTGTTAAGACCTCCTGTGAGATAATCCTGATCTCCAATATGATCAAGAACTGAATCATCCCTTGCAAGCTCTTCCTGAACTTCATAGAGCTCTTCATTGGTCTTTTTAAGCTCTTTTTCCAAATATGAAACTCTGGATACTCCAGTTATAACGCTTAGGACATTGTCAAAGAAATAATCAGTAAGGATATTTGCTGTAAACTCAGTTACCAGAAGTCCAAGCTGATATTCGCCTACATACAAAGGTCCTGCAACAAGTACGTTAGGCTTACCATTTGTGATATTCGCAATGATATCACTGGACTTGGTTCTCTTATCAGCTTCCTCGTAATCAGTAACTATACCATTTACAAGATTAGCCTTAACTGTTATCTTTTCAGGTTTCTCCCACCAGTATTTGATGGTATTTCTGATTTTTTTATCATAGAGCATTACTGAGCAGCTCTTGATGCCTTCTGCTGCGACAGTTTCTGCCATTACTTCATAAGCTTTCTCTGTAGGATATTTCCTATGAAGCAAAGGATTACTGATCCTCGATAATACATTAAGCGCTTCAGAAGCCTCTTTTTCTACGTAGTTAAATGTCTTGGCAGCTTCAGGTGATGGAAGAGTACCTTTTTCTGCAAAAGAAATCGCATCGCAAACTGCTTCATAACCAAGCTGCTCAAGCTGGTCTCTGTCAGTATCTACTGTATTGACACAGGTAAAGCCGTCTTGCTTGGTAAGCGTTAAAAGAGGTATCTCACTGAACTTTTTGAGAAATGCTTCCTTCTTTAGAATAGGCACTTTTTTACCTATTCTGTCGATATCTACTATCAGAGCATCAAAAGCAAAATCCCTGGCATAATCAAAAAGTGCAGCATACTGATATGCATATATATCCCCATCTTCAGCCTCTGTGAGCAGGTACTTGCCCGGCATTATGCAGAGGGTAATTTTCTTATCCCTCGCTGCCTGGCTAGCACCTATACATATTCTTTTAACTTCTCTGTCTTCCAGTTCCGATACCAACAGTCCGATGTTCATAGGCCCTCATTTCCTGATGAATCCAAGCTGCTAACTGTGTCTGTTATGTATTACTCGTCGTCGCTCTCTGTATCAACAATATCTTCATCAACTTCTTCTGGTACATCATCGATATTATCGATATCGTGATCTCCATCAGAAATCTTTTCTCTTACTTTGGCAATCTGTGCTACTGTTACGCCCTCATCAAGATTGATCATCTTAACACCAGATGTAACTCTGCCATGAACAGTTATTTCATCCATTCTAAGCTGAATGATGGTTCCACCATTTGTGATCATCATGATCTCGTTGTCATCATTAACAGCCTTAACGCCTACAACGTTACCAGTTTTCTCAGTGATTTTGTAGCACTTTACGCCCTTACCACCTCTGAACTGGCTGTGGAATTCATCAAGAGTTGTTCTCTTACCATAACCTTTTTCAGATACGATGAGAAGTGAATCGCCCTGTGTATTGAGCTGCATTCCTACGATTTCATCTGTATCATCAAGCATCATTCCGCGAACACCGATAGAAGATCTGCTTGTTGAACGAACATCATCCTCATCGAAGTGGATACACATTCCGTTCTTTGTTACAAGGAATACTTCTGCATCCTTGGTAACTGTCTTAACTTCGATAAGTTCATCATCATCTCTAAGAGTGATAGCTGCAAGTCCTGTCTTTCTGACATTTGAGAAGTCAGTGATAGGAGTCTTCTTAACGGTTCCTTTCTTGGTAACCATGAATAAGCTCTTTTCCTCATCCTCAAAGCCCTTAACAGGGATCATAGCAGATATTTTCTCACCAGGAGCAAGCTGAAGAAGGTTAACAATAGCCATTCCTCTTGATGTTCTTGATGCCTCTGGAATCTGATATGCCTTAAGTCTATATACACGTCCAGTGTTAGTAAAGAACATGACATAGTTATGAGTTGTTGTCATGAGGATATCTTCAACAAAGTCGTTATCGATTGTTGTGATTCCCTTGATTCCCTTACCACCACGGTTCTGTGATTTGAAGTTGTCAATTGACATTCTCTTGATGTATCCAAGATTTGTCATAGCGATAACTGTATTGACGTTAGGAATAAGATCCTCCATATCAATATCTGAATCATCGTGACCAATTTGAGACTTTCTGTCATCGCCGTATTTAGCGGAAATCTCAGTAATCTCTGTCTTGATTACTCCAAGAAGTATTTTTCTATCTGCAAGAATAGCCTTTAATTCCTCGATTTTCTTGAGAAGCTCTGCGTGCTCCTGTTCAAGCTTGTCTCTTTCCAAACCTGTAAGAGTACGAAGTCTCATATCAACGATAGCCTGCGCCTGAACATCTGTAAGTCCAAAGCGAGCCATCAACTGCTCTTTAGCAAGAGCTACAGTTTCACTACCTCTGATAATTTTGATTACTTCATCGATGTTATCAAGAGCGATGAGTAATCCCTCTAAGATGTGGTTTCTCTCTTCAGCCTTGTTGAGGTCGTATCTTGTTCTTCTGGTTACAACCTCTTCCTGATGAGCAATGTAGTGCTTTAGCATCTCTGTGATGCTAAGAACCTTAGGCTCATTGTTAACAAGAGCAAGCATGATGATACCGAAAGTATCCTGCATCTGTGTATGCTTGTAGAGCTTGTTGAGCATGATATTAGGGTTAACATCGTTACGAAGCTCAATAACAACACGCATACCTTCACGGTCTGATTCATCACGAAGGGCAGTGATACCATCAAGCTTTTTGAGCTTAACAAGATCAGCTATCTTGGCAATCATGTTAGCCTTGTTTACAAGGTATGGAAGCTCTGTTACAACGATTCTGTTCTTGCCATTCTGCATTGGCTCAATGTTTGTAACGGCTCTTACTATAACCTTACCACGACCTGTTCTATATGCTTCCTCAGCGCCTCTAGTACCAAGAATGATACCGCCTGTTGGGAAGTCTGGAGCCTTGATGATTTCAAGGATTTCCTCAATTTCTGTCTCTCTGTCCTCAAGAACTCTGTTGTCGATCATCTTAACAACAGCATTTATAACCTCTCTGAGGTTATGAGGTGGGATATTAGTAGCCATACCTACAGCGATACCAGTAGTTCCGTTAACCAGAAGGTTAGGATATCTACTTGGAAGGATTGAAGGCTCTTTTTCTGTCTCATCAAAGTTAGGTACAAAGTCTACTGTATCCTTGTTGATGTCGGCAATCATCTCCATTGAGATTTTGGTAAGTCTAGCCTCTGTGTATCGCATAGCAGCAGCGCCATCGCCGTCCACAGAACCAAAGTTACCATGTCCATCTACAAGACAGTATCTCATTGACCATGGCTGAGCCATATTTACCAATGATCCGTAAATATATCTATCACCGTGTGGATGATATTTACCCATTGTATCACCGACGATACGCGCACACTTACGATGTGGCTTATCAGGACCATTGTTGAGCTCAATCATAGAATAGAGAATTCTTCTCTGTACTGGCTTAAGACCATCTCTTACATCTGGAAGAGCACGAGATGCGATAACACTCATGGCGTAGTCAATATAGTCTGACTCCATGGTCTTCTGAAGATCAACCTCTTTTATTCTGTCAGTGGTTGTTTTGTCAAAAACGTCATCTGGCATTTCGTTATTATTGATGTTGTTATTATCTGCCATTATCTTTTCCTTTTTCCTGACTTTATACTAGATTAGAAAATATCGATATTCTTAACAAACTTAGCGTTTTTCTCGATGAACTCTCTTCTAGGTTCAACCTTATCGCCCATAAGAGTTGTAAATGTTACATCTATGTCTGATGAAGATTCTTCATCCATGTTAACACGCAGAAGTACACGTCTCTCAGGATCCATTGTTGTCTCCCAAAGCTGCTCAGGATCCATCTCTCCAAGACCCTTATAACGCTGGATTTTGTTGTTCTGATCACGACCTACATCTGTAAGGATCTTATCAAGCTCTTCGTCTGAGTATGCGTACCAAACCTTCTTGTTCTTCTCAAGCTTATAAAGTGGTGGCTGTGCAAGATATACATGTCCCTGTTTGATAAGCTCCGGCATGAATCTGTATAGGAAAGTGAGCATGAGAGTAGAGATATGAGCACCATCTACATCGGCATCGGTCATGATAATGATCTTGTCATATCTGAGTTTGCTGATATCAAAATCATCATGAATACCTGTACCAAAGGCGGTGATCATAGCCTTGATCTCGGCATTTCCATAGATTCTGTCTACTCTTGCCTTCTCTACGTTGAGGATCTTACCTCTAAGTGGAAGAATAGCCTGTGTAGCACGGCTTCTAGCTGTCTTAGCTGATCCACCGGCGGAATCTCCCTCAACGATGAAGATTTCACAATTCTTAGGATCTTTATCTGAACAGTCAGCAAGCTTACCAGGAAGTCCCATTCCATCAAGTGCTGATTTACGTCTTGTAAGGTCTCTTGCCTTTCTGGCAGCATCTCTTGCTCTCTGAGCAAGGATAGCCTTCTCAAGAATCTGCTTGGCAACATTAGGATTCTGCTCAAGGTAATATGTAAGCTGTTCGCCTACGATACCAGCAACAGCGCCTCTTGCCTCTGAGTTACCGAGCTTTTGCTTGGTCTGTCCTTCAAACTGAGGATCCTCGATCTTAACTGAGATGATAGCTGTAAGACCTTCTCTGATATCTTCACCAGTGAGGTTCTCTTCGTTATCTTTGAGCATCTTATTAGCTCTTGCATAGTCATTAAATGTCTTGGTAAGAGCAGCCTTAAAGCCCTCAAGGTGTGTACCACCTTCAGGAGTATTGATGTTATTAACGAATGTATAAATGCTCTCGTTGTAAGAATCGTTGTGCTGGAAAGAAACCTCAACCTGTACGTTGTTTCTGTTTCCTTCAAAGTACATGATTCCTTCGTAAAGAGCTGTCTTGCTCTTATTGAGATACTGAACGAATTCCTTGATTCCGCCTTCATAGTGGAATGTCTGCTGAACTGGATCCTCGCCTTCCTCAACACGCTTATCTGTAAGTGTGATCTTAAGTCCCTTTGTAAGGAACGCCATCTCACGAAGTCTCTGCTTGAGAATGTTGTATTCAAAGATTGTTGTCTCTCTGAATATCTCAGCATCAGGCTTGAAATAAACTCTTGTTCCAGTTACGTTATCAGGAGCTGTTCCAACTTCCTTAAGAGGGTAGCATACCTTACCTCTTTCGTATCTCTGCTGGTAAACCTTGCCACCTCTTGTAACCTGAACTTCAAGCCACTCAGAAAGAGCGTTAACTACTGAAGCACCAACGCCGTGAAGTCCGCCAGATACCTTGTATCCTCCACCGCCGAACTTACCACCTGCGTGAAGAATAGTAAATACAACTTCAACGCCTGTAAGTCCGGATTTGTGGTTAACATCAACAGGGATACCACGTCCATTATCCTGAACTACAATTGTATTGTCTTCATTGATTGTAACTTCGATGTGATCACAGAATCCTGCAAGCGCTTCGTCAACTGAGTTATCAACTATCTCGTAAACAAGATGGTGAAGACCTCTGCTGGCAGTAGTACCAATATACATACCAGGCCTTTTTCTAACAGCCTCAAGTCCTTCAAGAATCTGAATTTGATCGGCACCATAATTTACTGCTTCTTCGCTCATGTTATGCTCCATTTCTTTAATTCTCGCTACTTACTGTTCCCTCGGTAACCTTAAATAGCTTATCTATCTCAAATCTGTTATTAACAAATTCATCAAGTCCAGTACATGTGATAATTGTCTGTATATCACCGATAGTATTCAGCAGGTAATTCTGTCTGTTACTATCAAGCTCTGATAATACGTCATCTAGGAGTAATACTGGATTTTCTTTTTTAGCTCTTTTTACAATTTCTATCTCAGAAAGCTTGAGTGAGAGAGAAGCTGTTCTCTGCTGGCCCTGTGAGCCATACTTTCTGATGTCTATTCCTTCACCAAACTCATCGCTGTCAGCTTTTTTCTTCTGTACGATAAAAGAAAAATCGTCTTTATGAGGGCCAACTGTGGTCTGTTTGGCGTAAGTATCTTTTGTTCTTGTTGCTCTTAATTTCTTTTCAAATTCATCAGCACTTACATTTGGCTCATAGTAAACCGACAGGAGCTCTTTTTGTCCTGTTAATTTCTCATGAATAGGTCTTATTATTTCATTAAGATCTCTGATGAATTTTTCTCTAGTCTTGATAATGACGGATCCATACTCGCATAACTGCTTATCCTGTACATCTAAGAGAACATTATTCTCCGGATGCTCATACAAATCCTTAAGAACTTTGTTACGCTCTACAACAAGTTTGTTGTATTTAGAAAGACTATTAAGATATATCTGATCTAATTGGCACAGCTCCATATCCATGAATCTGCGCCTTTCAGAAGGACCATTTTTAATAATACTAAGATCTTCCGGAGAGAAAAAAACTACATTAAGCATTCCAATCAGATCAGATGCTCTCTTGATTTTCTGTCCATCTATAGCAATTCCCTTGGATTTGCTGCTACGAAGATGCATATCTACGCGGTATTCAGCATTATCCTTCTCCAGAATGGTTCTGATATGCGCTTCTTCCTTACCGAATCTTATTATCTCTTTATCCTTGCTACCTTTATGGGATTTGGTCGTAGCCGAAACAAATATTGCCTCAAGAATATTAGTCTTTCCCTGGGCATTATCACCATAAAGTATATTTGTACCACTGCTGAAATCAATTTTTACATTCTCGTAATTTCTGAAATCAGCTAGCTCTAATGACTTAATTATCATTTCTCAACTTTTACCTGTGTGCCATCGTATTCAAAAATGTCACCATCGTACAGTTTACGGCCACGTCTTTCCTCAACTTCTCCGTTAACCTTAACAAGTCCGGCCTGGATGTCATTCTTGGCATCCACACCAGAACCTTCAAGCCCAGCCTTCTTAAGAGCCTGGCCAAGCTTTATAAATTCATCGTTTTCACGTAATTTGATTGTTTCCATCTATAAATCCTTACTAAAAATCCTTGTTCCAAACTGATACTATCAGTCAACTGTTGTGAAGTTAACTGGAAGAACAAGATAAATGTATGTTGATTCCTTGTCTCTGATAAAGCATGGGGCCTTAGGGTTAACCATGTAAATATCAACAAGTTCATCATCAATAACTCTGAGTGCATCGATAAGGAACTTAGGATTGAAGCCAATCATAAGGTCTTTACCCTGCTTATCAATTTCAATTTCCTCATCCATGCTACCAATAGCAGAATTGATCTTAAGCTCGATCTTGCCATCTGTAACTGAGATGATTACAGGCTTTTTGTCGCCTTCTTTTACCAGAAGAGTAGCACGGTCGATACATTCAAGAAACTCTTTACGGTTGATGCTGATCTTAGTCTCATAATCACTTGAGAGCATCTGATCAATACTGAAGTACTCACCTTCAATAAGTCTTGATACAACTGTTGTCTTATCAAACTCAAAGAGAACGTGCTTGTCTGTGAAGTAGATGTTAACCATCTTCTCAATGCTATCGCCAAGTATCTTACTGATCTCACCAAGTGTCTTACCTGGAACGATAACTTTCTTGTATGGATAAATGCCATTTAACTTAACTTTTCTGATAGAGATTCTGTGTCCATCAAGAGATACAAGCTTTAAGTTCTCTCCATCAACTTCGAAGAGCTCACCAGCCATCATCTTGTTAGCATCATTCTCTGCTATTGAAAAGATAGTCTGCTGAATAACATTTCTAAGAGTGTACTGAGATACTGTTACACCATCAATTTTCTCAATTGATGGAAGATAGGTGAAGTCATCACCCTTTCTACCAATAAGATTGAACTTAGCTCTTTCACAACTAATAGTAACTTTATTACTGCTGTCAGATTCAATAGTTACATCATTGTCAGGGAGTTTACGAACTATATCTACGAAGATCTTAGCATCTAATGCGATATATCCTCTCTCTACGATGTTGCCTTCTACTACAGTCTGTATACCAAGCTCCATATCGTTGGCAATGAATTTAATGATTCCCTCTGTAGCATCTACTAAGATACATTCGAGAATGGACATTGTTGTTTTTGAAGGAACTGCCTTTGAAACAATCTGTAATCCACTTACGAGATTTGATTTAGAGCAAACGAATTTCATTTAACCACATACTCCCTTCACTGGCCAAAAAGTATAAAATAAATATTAATAAATAATAAAAGAATTAATAATAGCTGTTGATAAGTGTAAAACCTATTCTATTATACAATTTATGCGGCTTTTTTACAAATTTTTGGTTGTTGAAAACAAAAAATTTGATGTTGAAAATTAAAAAGTTATAAACAAGCCAAATTTTGACAAATGAGATATGAAAAAGGTAATCCACCTTAAATAACAATTAATCCCCTGACAATTCACAAGTTATCAAGATAGTTATCCACAAATGTGTATAACTTTTTATTTTTTGTGAATTACTTATTATAAAGAAGGATTAAGTTTCTTCATTATAATATCGAGATTCTTGTTGAGCTCTTCATCAAAAGTGATCTGCTTCTTAATCTTATTGATACCACTCATTACTGTAGTGTGATCTTTTTTGCCAAGAAGCTTACCGATTTCTTCTAAAGAAGCATCAGTATGTTCTCTGCAGAGGTACATGATGACCTGACGAGGAAGTACAATCTCTGAATTTCTCTTCTTGGAGAAGATATCCTCTTTCTTGGATCCATACTGTTCACAAACTGTATCAATGATAAGCTGAGGTGTGATAACCTTGGACTTATCTGGATAAATGATATCCTTGAGAGCTTCCATAGCATTCTCAAGAGTAATATCTACATTATTAAGTCTTGAGTAAGCGATGATCTTGTTGTAAGCTCCCTCAAGCTCTCTGATGTTTGATTTAATATTAGTAGCAATGTAATTGATTACTTCATCATCGATGTGCTTACCATAGTTCTCAGCATTCTTACGCAGAATTGCCATTCTGGTCTCATAGTCAGGAGATTGGATATCAGCGATAAGTCCCATCTCAAATCTTGATCTGAATCTCTCTTCAAGAGTTTCCATTTCCTTAGGTGGTTTATCAGATGAAAGAATAATCTGCTTACCAGCCTGGTGAAGCTCGTTGAAGGTATGGAAGAACTCTTCCTGAGTTGATTCTTTACCTATAATAAACTGAACGTCATCGACCATGAGAACATCTACAGTACGATATTTCTCACGCAGCTTGGACATACTCTCGGCTTTACCACTTCTGATTGATTCGATAACTTCATTAGTAAACTGCTCAGATGTTACATATAGAACTTTGGCATTATGTTTATGTTCCATAACAAAATGGCCAATTGAATGCATAAGGTGAGTTTTTCCAAGTCCAGGGCCTCCATAAAGGAAAAGAGGGTTGTATGAAATACCTGGAGCCTCAGCTACAGCAAGAGATGCTGAGTGAGCAAAGTTATTATTTCTACCTACTACAAATGTATCAAATCTATATTTAGGATTCAGATTAGAGTGATCCGCATTAGAATTGCCTAAATACTGGGATTGATCGTTAACTTCATTTTTTTCTTCATGTGTTTCTTCATTATTAATAATGTCTTTATTTAACATGAAATTAATCTCAATCATTTCTCCAAGAAATTCTGAGATTGAAACTTTGAAGAAATCTATATAGTTCTTACTAATATAAGAAAGAGCTACTGGGTTATCCTGTGGAATAAGGATCATGACAGTATTGCCCTGCACTCCATATACTGTAAGAGGATCAATCCAAGTTCTATAGGAAATATCTGTAATACCAGACTCAATTCTGATACTCTTCTTGATTTCTTCCCAATTTGATTTAAGTTTTTTTGTGATTTCTACTGATGATTGCATGAAAAACTCCCCAACTAGGCATAATTTTAGACTTTAACTATTTTATATTAATTGGGTTTAAATATCAAACCACAAGGACTCCATTGTGGTTATGTGGAAAACTTTTTTTTCGGAGTAAAAAAAGACAACCAGAAAAATTGTCTGTGGAAAAACCTCTCTTTTTCCACTTTAAACTATCTACCGTTATAAATCGCTTAAATACGGCATTTGCGATTAATTATCAACCTATTATATACAAGGTTATCCACAAAAATTTGGAAAAATGTGGATAAAATAGTTGGAAAAAAATTAATCAACATGTTATCCACAAAATCAACATTTTGCTGTGGATAATTTTTTAAAATACCACATATAGATTAAATTAATTTTAAAAATATTTTTAGATTTTTATAATGTTTTTTCGGGGAGTTTATGGCTTGACTGACGTGTTTTTATTTATTATAATTATAAAGATTTTTTCCACACAAGGATGCAATCATTAATCATTTGAATGGAACTTAATGTTGTATTTGGGTGATTACGTACTTTAAATTTGAGATCCATTTTAGTTTGTATAAGAAGGAGGTGTGTCCACTATGAAGATGACAATCCAGTCTCATAAGCTTCAGAGAGCCAGAGTACACGGCTTCAGAGCAAGAATGGCTACTAAGGGTGGCAGAAAAGTACTTGCTGCTAGAAGAGCAAAGGGAAGAAAGAGATTATCAGCATGATTTAAAGGCCGCAGTAACTGTGGCCTTTTTCTTCAATTAAAGGAAAATTAAAAATGCTTTTTTCAGAATCAATGAAAAAAACAAGTGATTTCCGCAATGTTTATGAGAATGGCAAGAGTTATGCTAACAAATTTATTGTGTTATATGTGTGGGAAAATGGCCGTTCAGACAATAAACTTGGGATATCATGTAGTAAAAAGATAGGGAACAGTATTGTAAGGCACAGATTTGCAAGACTTGTTCGAGAATCATACCGATTACAGGAAAATGTATTCAATAGTGGTTTGGATATAGTAATCGTAGCCAGAGCCTGTGCAAGAGATGCAAGCTTTTTTGATATTCAGGAATCTCTTTTAAGCCTGGCAGGGAAGGCCCGCATAAGGAAAAATGGCGGTGATCAATGAAAAAAATACTTATTTTTTTGATCAAATTTTATAGGAAGTATTTGTCTCCATTAAAGAGAACAAAATGTCCATATATTCCAACATGTTCGGAGTATGGACTAGAAGCAATAGAAAAGTACGGAGCTATTAAAGGGGGACTCTTAGCCGTGTGGAGGATTCTTAGATGTAATCCATTTTCCAGTGGCGGTTATGATCCAGTTCCGTAAGCTTTCAGAGGAGGTACAATTTGATAGGAGTTTTGTTAACCAAGGATACAGGTAAAATTGTAGGACCTGTTGCGTGGCTTCTTGGTCACATAATGAATGGTATTTTCAGCGTTCTTAACGCTATTGGAATACCTAATATAGGTCTTGCTATCATTATTTTCACTATTGTTATTTATCTGTTACTTCTTCCTTTAACTTACAAGCAGCAGAAATTCTCTAAGCTTCAGGCCAAGATGAGCCCAGAGCTTAAGGCTATCCAGGATAAGTACAAAGGCAAGAAAGATAACGATTCAATGCTTGCAATGCAGGCAGAAACAAAAGAGCTTTATGCAAAATATGGCGTTTCACAGACTGGTAGCTGCTTGCAGCTTATCATTCAGATGCCTATTCTGTTTGCTCTTTACAGAGTTATCAATAATATTCCAGCTTACGTTACTATAGTAAGAAATGCTTTCTATCCTCTTGTTGAGGAACTTCGTAATACAGAAGGCGCAGCTGAGTTTTTCCAGACACTTAAGAGTGCTACTACATTTACAAGTAAGTTTACAGCAGAGGAATTTACTTCAGGTAACGTAGAGTTTATTGAGAATACATATATCGATATTCTTAATAAGACATCAACATCTGATTGGGCTAATATTTCAGAGCATTTTACAAATCTTTCATCTTCAATTGATAAGACACACACTGCTCTTAATACTTTCAACTCATTCCTTGGACTTAATATCGCTGATAGCCCAATGTACATGATTCAGACTGCATTTGCCAACAGACAGTTCCTTTTACTTGTTGGTGGTGTATTAGTTCCTGCTCTTGCAGCATTTACTCAGTGGGTTAACACTAAGTTGATGCCACAGAACACAGATCCTAATGCTAAGATTGATCCTAACGATCCAGCAGCTCAGATGCAGCAGTCTATGAAGACTATGAACATCATGATGCCTATTATGTCAGCATTCTTCTGTTTAAGTCTTCCAGCAGGTATGGGTGTTTACTGGATTGCCGGTGCTGTTGTCAGATCTATTCAGCAGATTGTTATCAACAGACACATTGATAAGACAGATATCGATGCAGAGATTGCCAAGAATACAGAGAAGTACAAGAAGAAAATGGAGAAGATGAAGTCATCTCCTCAGATGAACATGTACGCTAACATGTCCACAAGAAATATTTCTTCTGTTGCCAAGAAAGAGGCAGTAGCATCTGTAGATGTAGAGAAGAAGGTAGCCAAGTCTAGAGAGGTATACGAGAAGAATAATATTCGTAAGGATTCTCTTTTAGCTAAGGCAAATATGGTTAAAGACTATAACGAAAACTATACAAAAGAATGATAGGGGAGATTGTAATGGACTTTAAGGAATTTACAGCTAAGAATGTAGATGATGCTATTACTGAAGCTTGCGAACAGCTTATGGTTACAAGTGATAGATTAGAGTATGAAGTAGTTTCTAATGGTTCAGCAGGATTTCTTGGAATCAATGCTAAGCCTGCTGTGATCAAGGCTAGAATTAAGGAAGATAAGCCTGAGGTTAAGGAAGAAGCACCTAAGGCTGCTGAAGTTAAGACAGAGAGCCCTAAGGCAGAAGCTAAAAAGGAAGCTCCTAAGGCTGAGGTTAAGAACACTAATCCAGTTGATGGCGATGTATTTGTTAAGAAGGCTAATGATTTTCTTAAAGATGTCTTTGGTGCAATGAACATGGAAGTTAACGTAAATACTAAGTTCAATGCAGAAGACAACATTCTTGATGTAGAGCTTAGTGGCGCTGAGATGGGTGTACTCATCGGTAAGAGAGGACAGACACTTGATTCTCTTCAGTATCTTATCTCACTTGTAGTTAACAAAGAGTCTTCTGATTACATTCATGTTAAGGTAGACACTGAGAACTACAGAGAGAGAAGAAAAGCTACTCTTGAGAATCTTGCTAAGAATATTTCTTATAAGGTTAGAAAGACAAGACAGTCAGTTGCTCTTGAGCCTATGAATCCTTATGAGAGAAGAATTATTCACTCAGCACTTCAGAATGACAGATATGTTACAACTCACAGTGAAGGTGACGAACCATTCAGACGCGTAGTAGTAACACTCAAGAAATAATGTAATTTATGATCTTACAAAGGTGAGCATTTAAAATGCTTGTTTTCGTCTGCGTCGTAATTCATTAAGATTTTAAAACAAGAATCTGCTTCCTTTCAGCGTTGTTCAAGACAGTCAGCAGATTCTTGTTTTTTTGTGTGATATATTATAGTTAGTGGAAAACTTTTTTGTTAACAGGTAAAGCATGGTATGGCGAATTTATTGAATAGGTTAAATTCAGATACAATTTGTGCGATAGCTACTGCGATGAGTGATGCTGGTATTGGTATCATCAGAGTTAGTGGTCCTAGAGCTGTGGAGATTTGTGATAAGGTTTATGTTTCTGCTGGTAAGAAACATAATCTTTTAGAACATAAACCAAATACCATTACTTATGGATATATTGTTGATGAATCTCTTCAGGAAGAAAATCAGATTGTTGATGAAGTTATGATTTCTTTCATGAAAGCGCCTCATAGTTACACTAGGGAAGATGTTATAGAAATTAACTCTCATGGTGGAATGCTGGTTATGAATCAGATACTTGAGCTACTTCTTAAGTCTGGTTGCCGACTTGCTGAACCTGGTGAGTTTACCAAGAGAGCTTTTCTTAATGGTAGAATTGATCTGACTAAAGCCGAAGCTATCATGGATGTAATCAGTGCTCAGAATAACTTTGCACTTGAGGCATCAAGAAACCAGCTTCAGGGTAAGATTTATAGTAAGATCAAAGCTCTTCGAGAGATAATTATTTATCAGATGGCTTTTATAGAATCTGCATTGGATGATCCTGAGAACTATGACCTTACAGGTTTTTCCGATAAGCTTGATGGAATTATAGCAGGGGTTATAGATGAAATTGGACACATGATTTCTACTGCTGATGAGGGTAAGATTAGAAAAGATGGTATTAAGACAGTAATTGTTGGTAAACCTAATGCCGGAAAGTCTTCTCTTCTCAACACTTTGACGGGTGATGATCGTGCAATAGTCACTGATATTGCTGGTACAACAAGAGATATTATAGAAGAGACAGTAAGACTTGGAGATATAGTTCTCCATCTTATAGATACTGCAGGTATCAGAAACACCGATGACATCATAGAAAAGATTGGTGTGGATAAAGCAAAATCAATGGTTCAGGAAGCTGAACTTGTTCTTTATATCCTGGATTCTACATCTGAGATTGATGATGAAGACGGTGATATTATTGATCTTTGCATGAATAAGAAGACGATAGTTCTTTTAAATAAGGACGATCTGAGTGATGAAATTAAAATAACAGAAGATATCGTTCGTATGCGTTTTTCAGATGCTTCAAATGATAATTTACCTATTATCAAGACTTCAATGCTTAAAGGAAATGGTATTGATGATCTGAAAAAAGCTGTATCTGATCTGTTCTTAAATGGAGAGATTGTTCCAAAGCAGGAACTTTACATAACTAATCTCAGACACAAAGCTCTTTTACAAAATGCTTACGATAGTTTGAAGCTTGTAAGAGATAGTATCAGTAAAGATTTGTCTGAAGATTTTTATACTGTAGATTTAAATGATGCCTATGCAAGTTTAGGTGAAATTATAGGTGAGGAAGTTGGAGATGATCTTGTTGAAGAAATCTTCTCCAAGTTCTGTATGGGTAAGTGATTTATGATAGATGTTAGAGAAAAATATGATGTTGCTGTAATAGGTGCTGGTCACGCTGGTTGTGAAGCTGCTCTTGCTTGTGCCAGACTTGGACTTGAGACAATTATATTTACAATGAGTGCTGACAATATTGCATTCATGCCATGTAATCCACATATTGGTGGATCTTCCAAGGGACATCTTGTTCGTGAGATTGATGCTCTTGGTGGACAGATGGGAAAAGCAATAGATAAAACATTCCTTCAGTCCAAGATGCTCAATACATCTAAGGGACCAGCTGTTCATTCTCTTAGATGCCAGGCTGATAAGATGGAATATTCCAAGGAGATGAAAAGAGTTCTCGAATCTCAGGAGCATCTTTCTATTAAGCAGGCAGAAGTATCTGAAATTTTAGTTGAAGATTATAAGGTTGAATCAGAGGAAGAAGAGTACACCAAGAAGATTGTTGGTGTAAAGATTTTCTCTGGAATCACATATGATGTTAAGGCTGTTATTCTTTGTACCGGTACATACTTAAAGAGTAGATGTCTTACTGGAGAAGCTATTACTTATAGCGGACCAAATGGTCTACTACCTTCTAACCTGTTATCTCAGTCACTTATCGATGCAGGTATTGAACTTCGCAGATTTAAAACTGGAACTCCGGCCAGAATGGATGGTAACACAATTGATTACTCCAAGATGTCTGAGCAATTTGGAGATTCTCCAGTTATTCCATTTTCTTTTGATACAGATCCTGCTGATGTGCAGAGACCTCAGGTTTCATGCTGGTTGACATACACCAATGAAAAAACACACGAAATAATACGAAAAAACATAGATAGATCACCGATATATGCTGGCATTATCGAAGGTATTGGCCCTAGGTACTGTCCATCTATTGAGGATAAGGTTGTTAAGTTCCCAGATCATGAGAGACATCAGGTATTTGTTGAGCCAGAAGGAACTTACACAAACGAGATGTATATTGATGGTATGTCATCTTCACTTCCAGAAGATGTTCAGATTGCAATGTACAGAACAGTTCCTGGACTTGAGAATTGTAAGATTGTTAAGAGTGCTTATGCTATTGAGTATGATTGCCTTTGTCCTGGTCAGCTTCAGCCAACTCTTGAGATCAAAAATATACATGGTCTCTTTAGTGCTGGTCAGTTCAATGGTAGTAGTGGATATGAAGAAGCTGCTGCTCAGGGACTTTATGCTGGAATTAATGCAGCGATGCAGATTCAGGGTAAGCCATATCTTTCTATAGATAGATCTGAAGGATATATTGGTGTACTTGTTGATGACCTTGTTACAAAAGAAAATCTTGAACCATATAGAATGATGACTTCAAGAGCAGAGTACAGATTACTACTCAGACAGGACAACGCTGATATCAGACTTCGTAAAAAAGGTTATGAAGCTGGACTTATCAGTGAGGAAAAATACAACAAGTTAGTTACTAAGATAGATGAGATCAATCATGAGGTAGAAAGACTTAAGACTACAACTGTTGGTGCGAATGCAGCTATTCAGAAATTCATGGAAGAGAATGGAAGTTCAACTCTTAAGACAGCAACATCTCTTGCGGAACTGATTTGTAGACCAGAGTTTTCATATGAAACATTAGCTCCTATTGATCCAGAGAGACCAACTCTTTCAAAAGATATTATCGAACAGGTTGAGATAACTATTAGATATGAAGGATATATCAATAGACAGGAAAGACAGGTTGAACAGTTTAAGAAACTTGAGAAGAAACTTATTCCTGCTGATATTGATTACAATGATGTATCAAGTCTTAGATTGGAAGCAAGACAAAAGCTCGAGAAATTCAGACCAACAAATATTGGACAGGCTTCACGTATTGGTGGAGTAAATCCAGCTGATGTATCAGTACTATTAATTTACCTTGATTCTATGTATAGAGGAAAAAATGATGAGAAGTAAGTATGCAAATATGTTAGAAGATCTGAAATCTTTTAATGTAGAACTTAGTGATAAACAGCTCGAACAATTTAATACTTATTTCGAATTACTAGTTAAGTGGAATGAAGTAATGAACCTTACTGCTATAACAGAATTTGAAGATGTTTGTAAGCTTCATTTTGTTGATAGTATTTCAGCTAGTCCATATTTTGATTTTGCTGCAAAGGATTATTCACTTATTGATATTGGAACTGGAGCTGGATTTCCAGGTATTCCTCTTAAGATAGTTTTTCCTAATCTTCATGTAACACTTTTTGATTCTCTGAACAAACGACTTAAGTTCCTTAATGAAGTAATAGATGAACTTGGTCTTAATGAAGAAGGTTCTATAGTTACTCTTCATGGAAGAGCAGAGGATTATGCTTCCGCTAAAAAAGATTCTCTTAGAGAAACTTTTGATATTGCTGTATCCAGAGCAGTAGCTAATATGTCTACGCTTAGTGAATACTGTTTACCATATGTTAAAGTCGGTGGTCACTTTATTGCTTACAAGAGCGAAAAAGCTTCCGATGAATTACAGAAAGCTAAGGGAGCCATTCATCTTCTTGGTGGTAAGCTAATTAGTACTAATGAATTTATGTTACCTGATACAGATATCAGTAGAACAATATGTATTGTTAATAAGGTAGAACCTACCTCAAAAAAGTATCCTCGTAAAGCCGGAGTTCCATCAAAAGAACCTCTATAATATATCTTGTGGTGATAACTTTTTATCGGTGTGAATGTTTCATGTGAAACATTAAATTCACCTTACTAAAAATTGTTTCACATGAAACATTGGAATACTAAATATAGTATTGTTTCATGTGAAACATTAATTTTGCCACAAAATTGTCCAAGAAAGACAGATAATAGTCAGCACAACATATAGTTTTCTAGAAGAAAAATTAAAAAGAAACTCAAAAACTTGGTGTTTAGTTTTAGTTTTGTGCTAAAATCATATTAGTGTTTAATGATGTGGAGGAGAAATGGGTAGAGTAATAGCGATAGCAAACCAAAAAGGAGGAGTCGGTAAAACAACGACTTCTATTAATTTGTCTGCAGCTCTGGCAGAAAAAGGAAAGAGAGTATTAGTTATCGATACAGATCCACAGGGTAATACAACTAGTGGACTTGGTCTTGATAAGAATGAGCTTGATAATACTATCTATGAATTGATGATCGGAGAATGTGATGTCAAGGAAGCAATTCAGGATGAAGTATTCGATAAGCTGGATATCATTCCATCAAATGTAAATCTTGCTGCTGTTGAAATAGAACTTATCGATGCAGAGCAGAAGGAATACATCTTAAGGGAAGCAATCAAGAGTGTAAAAGATGATTATGATTTTATTATTATTGATTGTCCTCCATCACTTAGTATGCTGACAGTTAATGCAATGACAACTGCCAACACAGTACTTGTTCCTATTCAGTGTGAGTATTATGCATTGGAAGGACTTAGTCAGTTGGTACATACTGTCAACCTCGTTAAAGATAGACTCAATCCAGAATTAGAAATGGAAGGCGTGGTATTTACCATGTTTGATTCCAGAACAAATCTTTCACTTCAGGTTGTTGAGAACGTTAAGGAACACATTCAGGAAAATGTCTATAAGACAATTATTCCTAGAAATATCAGATTGGCAGAGGCACCAAGTTATGGTCTGCCAATAAATATTTATGAACCCAAGTCAGCCGGAGCAGAGGCATACAGACTCCTGGCAGATGAAGTAATAGATAGAGAATTCTAAATATATATGTTGGGATAATAGTTGGAGGAGATAATGGCAACAAAGAATGCAAAAAGAGGTCTTGGTAAAGGCCTTGATTCAATAATACCTGCGAAGGTTAGTTCTTCTAAAGAGAGTAAGATAGAAGAAAAGCATATCGAAGGTCAGGTAGAAAAGGTAAATATCACAAAGGTTGAGCCTAACAGAAATCAGCCAAGAAAAACTTTTGATGAAGATAAGCTTATAGAGCTTGCAGATTCCATCAAGCAGTTTGGAATCATCAATCCTCTTATTGTAAAAGACAGAGGTGACCACTTTGAAATCGTTGGTGGTGAGAGAAGATGGAGAGCAGCCAAGAAGGCTGGACTCAAGGAAGTACCAGTAATCATTAAGGATCTTTCTGAACAGGAAATCGCTGAGGTAGCTCTTATCGATAATATTCAGAGAGAAGACATTAACCCTATTGAAGAAGCACTTGCTTATAAGAAACTCATTGATGAGTTTGGATATACTCAGGATGTTGTAGCTGATAAGGTATCTAAGAGCCGAGTAACAATTACTAACTCACTTCGTCTTTTGAAGCTCTGTGAGAAAGTAAGACAGATGGTTATTGATGGTCAGTTATCAACAGGTCATGCAAGAGCACTTATTCCTGTAGAGGATGCTACTGAGCAGTATGAACTTGCCCAGAAAGTATTTGATGAGAAGCTTAGTGTTCGAGAGACCGAGAAGCTTGTCAAGAATCTTGGTAAGACAACACCTAAGAAGACTAAAGCAAAAAACCAGGAGAGCATCGATGCAGTTTATGGAAGTCTTTCTGAAAAGTGCAAACAGGCTCTTGGAACAAAGGTTGATATCACATCTAAGGGTGATGGCGTAGGTCTTATTCAGATCGAGTTCTACAACAATGATGATCTTGAGAAGATTATCGACAGAATCTGTAAAGAAAACTAAATAATATCGTTGGGGAGCAAATATGAATAGCAACATTTTTAGTGCAATGGGCATGTCAGGACTTGATCCTGCAATCTTATTTTTTGTAATGCTTTTTCTTTTAATTCTTGCATTCGTATTTATAATTGTTCAGGGGAGCAAGCTTAAGAAACTCGAGCGTAAGTATTCCAAATTTATGCAGGGCAAAGAGGCAGAGTCTCTTGAGGATGAAATTATAGGTCTGTTTCATGACAACAGAATGATCCGAAGCGAGAACGAGAAGAATAGAAAAGATATCATCGACATAAATAGAAGACTTAACAATTCTTTCCAGAAGGTTGGTCTTGAAAAATATGATGCATTTAGTCAGGGTGGTGGTAAACTAAGTTTTGCATTATGTATGCTTGACGAGAAGGATAACGGATTCCTTTTAAATTCAGTTCACAACTCAGACGGAATGAATTATTCTTATTCTAAAGAGATTAATGCTGGAGTTGCAGATGTCGAACTCAGTAAAGATGAGAGAAGAGCATTGGACAAGGCATTAGAAAGTACAAACAGATAATAAGATAACATATGATATTTAATTAAAATGCTAATTTAGGATATCAAAGTAGTTTGATATCTGGAAATAAATAATTACTTGGAGGAGATCAAGATGATCGACATTAAATTTTTACGTGAGAATCCAGATGTTGTAAGAGAGAACATCAAAAAGAAATACCAGGATGAGAAGCTTCCTCTTGTAGATGAAGTTATCAAGTTGGATGAGCAGAGAAGATTAAACCAGCAGGAAGCTGATGAAATTAGAGCTCATAAGAATAAGATTTCAAAAGAAATCGGTGGCCTTATGGCACAGGGCAAAAAAGATGAGGCTATGGCACTCAAGGATGAAGTAGCTAAGGAAGCTAAGAGACTTGAGGAGCTTGAGGAGAATCAGAAGACGCTTGATGAAGAAGTTACAAACAAGATGATGATCATTCCTCAGATCATCGACGAGTCAGTACCTATCGGTAAGGATGATTCACAGAACGTAGAGATCGAGAAGTTCGGTGAGCCAGTTGTTCCTGATTTCGAGATTCCTTATCACACAGATATTATGGAGAGCTTTGATGGTATCGACCTTGATGCAGCTAGAAGAGTTGCAGGTAACGGTTTCTACTACCTCATGGGTGATATCGCAAGACTTCATTCTGCAGTTATTTCTTACGCTAGAGATTTCATGATCGACAGAGGCTTCACATACTGCGTACCTCCTTTCATGATCCACGGCAACGTAGTTGCAGGTGTTATGAGCTTCCCAGAAATGGAAGCTATGATGTACAAGATTGAGGGAGAGGATCTTTACCTCATCGGTACAAGTGAGCATTCAATGATCGGTAAGTTCATTGATCAGATCGTTCCAGAAGAAGAGATGCCTAAGGCTCTTACAAGCTATTCACCTTGCTTCAGAAAAGAGAAAGGTGCTCATGGTATTGAGGAGAGAGGTGTTTACAGAATTCACCAGTTCGAGAAGCAGGAGATGGTTGTTATCTGTAAGCCTGAAGATTCTAAGACATGGTATGACAAGCTCTGGAAGAACACAGTAGATCTTTTCAGATCAATGGATATTCCTGTACGTACTCTTGAGTGCTGCTCAGGAGATCTTGCAGATCTTAAGTGTAAGTCATGCGACGTTGAAGCTTGGTCACCAAGACAGAAGAAGTACTTCGAAGTTGGTAGCTGCTCTAACCTTGGAGATGCTCAGGCTAGACGTCTTAAGATCAGAATTAAGGGTAAGGATGGCAACTACCTTGCTCACACACTTAACAACACAGTTGTTGCTCCACCAAGAATGCTTATAGCATTCCTTGAGAACAACCTTCAGGCTGATGGAAGCGTTCGTATTCCAGAAGTTCTCCGTCCTTACATGGGTGGAAAAGAAGTTCTTGTTCCAAAGAAGAAGGCTTGATTTAGTGAGGTAAAATCCTAGTGCATAAATTCTTACGTTGCGTAGGTTTTTCAAAAATTAAAGACAGAAAAGAACTGACGGCACTTATCACTGCCTGTATTCAGGATGCTACGAGACGAAGCTACGTTTCAACCAAAGATGATGGAATGGTAGCAGAATTTGCCAGAGATTTTGCTGATGATATAGGACTAGCTGTTTGCGGGGAATTTGATGAGGAAGATAAATTCATCTACGAATATTATTATCCTTATCTGATTCCATCCCAGGTTAGTACTGAGGAAGACCTCAATGTTGAGAGACACGCAGCTACAATTTCCTACGAGGGAGTTTGTAACGAACCGAGGGTTGGTGTAACACTCATTTTCTATCTTCTCAATATGATTCCATATATGAAGTATGAGAATGAGAACAAGTTCCCAATCAGAGGAACAACACTCAGTCTTTCAGCTCTTTCTACAAAGGGACAGATTCTGATGCCCATTGCCAAGACGGAAGAGGAAAAAGAGGTAGCTCGTAAGAAAAACAATTATCGTAATAAACTCATAAATAACGCCAGAAAAGGAGACGACACAGCAATCGAGTCTCTGACACTGGATGATATGGACTTATATACATCAATTTCCAAAAAAATCAGGAAGCAGGATGTGTATAGTCTTGTAGATTCATACTTTATGCCTTTTGGCGTAGAGTGTGACCATTATTCAATTCTTGGAGAAATAACTGCGACCAGAAAAGTTACTAATAGATTTACTGGCGAGAATGTCTTTATCATGAGAATCAATTGCAATGACCTGGAGTTTGATCTGGGTATAAATGAAATTGATCTTCTTGGTGAACCAGCTGTCGGCAGGAGATTTAAGGGTAATATCTGGATGCAGGGATTTATAAACTATCCAGATGCGAAGAGAAAATAAGATAGTCAAATAAGGAGGGATATTATGGCAACACCACACAATAGTGCAGAAAAAGGCGATTTCGCAAAGACCGTCCTGATGCCAGGAGATCCATTAAGAGCAAAATTCATCGCAGAGAATTTCCTTACAGATGTTAAGTGCGTTAACGAAGTAAGAGGAATGCTCGGATTCACAGGTAAATATGAGGGAAAAGAAGTGTCTGTTATGGGACACGGAATGGGAATTCCTTCAATCGGTATTTATACATACGAGCTTTTCAATTTCTATGATGTAGACAACATCATCAGAGTTGGCTCAGCAGGCGGTATGCAGGACGATGTTAATGTAATGGACATCATCTTTGCTATGGGCGCACACACAGATTCTAACTATGGATTCCAGTTTGGACTTCCAGGAACCTTCTGCCCAACAGCAACTTACGATATTCTTGAGAAGGCTGTTAACATCGCTAAGGATAAGGGCGTAAGATACCACGTTGGTAACGTTCTTGCTTCTGATGCTTTCTACAAGAAGAACTGCGACGAGGCTGATCGTTATAGAAACCTCGGAACACTTGCAGTTGAGATGGAGACAGTAGCTCTTTACATGAACGCTGCTGAGGCCAAGAAGAACGCGCTTACAATCCTCACAGTATCTGATCACCTCTACAAGTCAGAGGAACTCTCTGCAGCAGAGCGTCAGACAAGCTTCACAGACATGATGGAGATTGCGCTCAAGACAGCAATTCAGCTTTAATCTTAGAGAAAACTAAGAAAGGATCTCATCAGGAAAAAGAATTTTCTTTTTCCTGGTGAGTTATTTATTATATGAGACTCATTTTTGTAAGGCACGGAGAGCCAAACTACGCCGACGATTGTCTCACAGACAACGGAATAGTTCAGGCTAAAGCGACAGCTAAGAGACTTGAAAAAGAAAATATAAAGAAAATCTACTCATCCCCAATGGGAAGAGCAGTTAAGACTGCCTCTTTTACAGCAGAAGATCATGACCTAGATGTTACAACTCTTGATTTCATGCATGAAATCGACTGGGGAGATAAGAGAGAAATCTCAAATGATGATTCTGACATTATCCCATTTGATGGCCATCCATGGACTCTTGGATATAAGCTTCTTACTGAGAATCAGGAATACATCGGTGGTAACAATTGGGAGCAGCATCCATATTTCAAGAACAATAGATGCATGAACTCTTTTGATAAGATTTCAGTAGGTATAGACGAGATTCTGTCTGGATACGGACTTAAGCGCCACAACGGATATTATCTATGCGAAGAAGAGAATCAGGATACCATAGCTCTTTTTGCTCACGGTGGATCAGGTGCAGTAATGTTCTCGCACGTATTAAACATTCCATTTCCAGTTGCACTTACCATGCTTCCTTATGGTGTTTGCTCAGTATCTGTGCTTGCTTTTGATGGATGCGAAGGAGATATGGTCATTCCAAGATTTGAGATTTTCAATGATATGCGCCATCTTGAGAACATAGCAAAAGAGAAGATGAATTTTGATAAGTAATAATCAGCAAGAACGGAGCTTACTTGATTAGAGTAAGCTCTTGTGCTAATATACTATTTGTCATGTTTCCGTAGCTCAGCAGGAGAGAGCGTTCGCCTCCTAAGCGAAAGGTCGTGCGTTCGAATCGCATCGGGAACACTGTAAGGAAGCACATTTGTAGTGCTTCCTATTTTTTATTTTCACCCAAAAGGTGGGTGACACTGGGTGACAATTTTCTCAATCTGCTTGTTCTTTTTCATAAGCAGCCATTCGAGACCTAATACGATAATATTATAACGGCATAAAGTTATAATAAAGAAATCTTGAATGTTCTGGATTATGTCACTGTGAATAGAGATATCTACGAATCGTAGATATCAGTACTATGCTAAAATATACTTATTTCTACGCTTATGAGGTTACAATATACTTAAATATTTCTTACGCTTTAACTGTAACTATTAGTGAGCTGATAGGAGCAGAAAATGATCAATCAAAAGAAGACAGGACAGTTCATAGCAGATATCAGAAAAGAAAAAGGTCTTACTCAGAGACAACTAGCAGAAGAGATTGGAGTAAGTGATAAGGCAATCTCCAGATGGGAAACAGGTCGTGGTATGCCTGATACATCTATAATGCCAGATCTATGCAAAGTTCTTGATATCAGTATTAATGATCTTTTGTCAGGACAGCGCCTATCCAGCGATGATTATTGCGGAAAGGCGGAAGAAAATATGGTAGAGCTTATAAAAACAAATGAAGATGTTAAAAGACAAAGCAGAAAAGCCGTTGTTGGAACTGTTGTAGGTATTATTTTGCTGTGTCTTTTTATTTATCTGATTACTCTTGTATCCGGCGGAGTAGGGATGGTAATTTACTTCATCGATCCTCCATCCTTAATCTCACTGCTTGGAATTCAGCTTATTATCCTTGGCGCTTCAGGGCATTTTGCAGAGTTTTTCAGAAGCTTCAAACTGCTTTTTTTCTCTAAAAGATATTCCGATGAAGAGCTTATGCTGTTATCAGAAAAATCAGAGTATGCCATAACGTTCGGTATTAGAACTACTCTTTTAGCAGCCTTATGTGTAGCTCTGATAGGTTTTGTACTTCTCATGCACAACATAGCTGATCCCGCGACCATCGGTCCAAACCTTGCAGTGATGGTGCTTACTGCCCTTTATGCTTGTATAATCTCACTCATTTTATTAGTGATTAAGGGAAGACTCCATCGGTTTCATGCGTAGACAAAGAAAGGAACTGTTCAGAAATCTGGACAGTTCTTATTTATGTGAACATATGCATGTTTTCTTCAATAAACTCATATATTATCTTACGAGTTATCTCTTTGCTTATCACATCCCCAGTTTCATGGGCGTGTTTCTGAAGATTATATATTTCAGTAAATCCTTCTTTTCTAATCAGCATGATAGGGTCGGAATAAAACAAAGTCCCTTCTTTTTCTAAGACACACAGCTCATAACCTAAAAGCTTTTTAATAACGATGCAAGCCATTACAAGTTACTCCCACGCTGGTATCATTTCAACTTTTTTGTTATTCCACATAGCAATAAGCTGTGACTTATGCTCTTTATACCAGGCTTCTATAACAGGAAGAACGTACTTTGAAAAGCTTCCTGTTATAGTGCCTTCACTTAAGCGTAAACTTCCTTGAATGTTATCATCGAGGTAATTTATATCTACTGATGGGGCACCTTCAAATTCAGAATCCATAAATACCTCAACATCGCAAAACTCAGCAATCTTCACCATGGATTTCTTCTCAGTTCTGTCGACATAGTCAGAGAGAAGAGACTTTTCTTTGGCCTTTCGAGCATATTCCAGTAAGTGTTCGCGTTCTAGCCAATCCAAATCATTAAATAGTTCTATTAGTTCTCGCTCTTCAGTTCCCTGAGGAATAACCATATAATCCACGTCCCTTCCTCTGTTACTATCTTCCGTGACCCCTGACAAAAGATATTCAGGAGTAACGCCAAGCGCAGCACATATTACCATTACCTTGTCAGATCCTGGATTTGTATTCTTTTTTCTCCAGTCGCTTATAGTAGTTGTTGCAATGCCAGTCTTATTTGAAAACTCTTTCTGAGTCATATGCTTTTCTTCAAGCAGATGGAAAATTCTTTGTCCAATTGTCATCGAAACACCTCTATGAAATCGTTAATTACGGATTTATAATAACATTGCCTATTAAAATCGTCAATTACGGATTAGTTGGAACCTGAAAATGGACCACCAACCCCGTCCCCCAGGTCCAATTACAGTTGGGATGGGAAAAAATTTCATGTAAGTCTTAAGGTTCTTGATGGCAAGGACAGCACTACTGTACTGTCTTAGGCAGAATTCTATGTTGTTCCTGTCAATAATACAACAATTGAGCCGTAGTAAAGATCAGGGCGATACTGCTAAAACCAATCTTGCATACGGTCAGGCGATAGTTTTCCCATGACTGACTTCATAACCGGATGCAAGATTGATTTTAGCGTTATTTAATAATTGTTCACAACGTAATAGTATATAATTATTTTGTCAGTTATTGTACAGTTAAATTCTGTTTTCATGGCTAAAGGAGATAATTATATGACACCTGACCAGTATGCAAGATCAAACAAAAAAGTATTTCAGATCAACCTTATTATTGCCTTTACTGCGCTTTTAATGGTAGTGCTGGATGCTGCAACACACGGAATGAGTCTGGGGCTTGTTATCGAGATTGTCGCTGTCCTGGCAGGTGTGCTGCAGATGACGGTTGGGTTTATCAAATTCAGAGAGACCAGGTTTGGCGCAGTGGTCATTCTGGGAGGTCCGACTCTTTACTATATCATTATCATGATAATACAAAATGATATGATTTTTTATGCATTCGCGATACCGGTAATGCTGTCGTGTATTCTTTATCTGGACTTAAGGCTCTATGTGGTGGGACAGATGACTATGACCATAGGCGGACTTATTGTCCTGGTCAGAAATCTTATTGCTACAGGTTCGATACCCAGGGACCATTTTGTGGCCGGTTTCATAATCATTCTTGCGGGAATTGCCGGAATAGAGTCGCTTAAGATGAGGCGGGCCCTGGTAAGAGAGGACGACGAGGCCATCAAGAAAGGGCAGGAGACCCAGGAAAAGACCCGTATCCAGATGGTGGAGATTGCCAAGGAAATTACGGGGCTGTTTGATGAGGCCCATGGGGAAGTCGATGAGTTAAAGAGCATCATAGGAAGAAACCACGATGGCATGAGGGAAATTGCGGGCAGCACAGGAAATACCGCAGCTGCCGTGACAGAGCAGTCACATCAGATAGCAGATATCCATGAGCAAACGGAAGTGGCTGATGCCAAGAGAAATCAGATGGTTGAGATGTCCGAGAGCACGCAGAAAGCCGTTATTGATGGGACTAAGGTCATCGACCAGCTCAAGGACAAGACCGCAAATGTTGTTGAGATGAGTGATAAGACGGTGGCATCCACAAAAGCTGTCACTGAGAAGGTCGAAAAGGTTGAGAAGATTGTCGGTTCCATCATATCGATATCAAAGCAGACCAATCTTCTTGCGCTCAATGCTTCAATTGAGGCAGCGCGTGCGGGAGCAGCCGGGAAAGGTTTCGTTGTGGTTGCCGATGAGATAAGGCAGCTGTCGGAGCAGACCAGCAGTGCTTCAAATCAGATCACCAGCATCATGCAGGAGCTTTCCGCTGATGTTCAGAATGCGGTAGACTCTACCAATGCGGCAGCTGAGTCTGTCAAGGCTCAGGACATTCTTATCAGAGAGACCGCAGATACTTTTGAAGAGATCGGGGAGAACGTTGGAAACCTTATAGGAAGATTTAATGATATTGGTACTTCCATAGAAGCTATAGGAAGAAGTGCAACGGAGATCAATAATAATATTGCGAGCCTCGCCGCCACAAGTGAGCAGGTGGCATCTTTGTCCAGTATGAACGAAGAGGGAGCAAGGACAGCGGTGGAGAAATTTGATGAGTTTGATATTCTGCTGAAGGGGATATATGATCAGGCGCAGAGGCTGAAATAATGTAATACCGGTCAGGGCAGTCACGGGGACGGGAAGTCACGGGGACGGTTCCAATGTCATTTAGATAAGAAAATGCAGTAAATGCGAAATAGGCACGCTACGTTCTTCAGATTACACAGTAGCGTGGATATCTACGTGACACAGCTTTATCTTTAGACTGTTATCACGTATTTTCGCAATGATTTTCTGGCATTCTACGTGATACACCCCCGTTAATAAAGAGCAGCATCTCACGTAAACGCTATAAATATCATGCTTGTTGCTCTGTCACATCTTTTTCTTATCTAAATGACATTGACCCCGTCCCTCTGGCCCATTGAACAACAAGATTGAACAACAATTTGATAAAATGATTGACAACTTAGAATATGACGATTATACTTTCACTTAATATTTGAAAGGAAGCAGCAATTATCATGATGAACAGAAATCTCGTCGATTTAAATAATGTCGATAATAATCTCATGAATAATTTTCATGGGTTTGTTTTGATATGTTACGATGAGACGAAGCGCATTATGAATTGAATTTGGGATAATTCATTTATAGCTAGATATTAGCCTCATCAGACAATATGTTTGATGGGGCTATTTTTTATCAAAAAGGGGAAGGAGTTTTGTAGTATGGAAGAGTTAGTGTTAGTAAGACCAGATGGAGCGTACGCTGAGCAGATCAAGGAATATAGGCAGGAATTCCTGGATGCGGGAAGTTCCATGGATGGAACAGGAATGCTCCGTAGAATTGAAGATCCTTATGAGTGGATCAGGGTTTGCGAAGAGTTCAATTCTGAAGAAACAGTTCCTGAAGGAAAGGTTCCAAGCACGCTTTTCATGTGCATACGTAAGGACGATAACAGAATAGTTGGAATGCTTGATATGCGCCACAGACTCAATGACTATCTGAGGAACTTCGGCGGAAATATTGGCTATTCCATAAGACCATCAGAGCGTAGAAAAGGCTATGCCAAGAAGATGCTGAGTCTTGTACTACCATACTGCAGGGAACTTGGTCTTGATAAAGTTATGATAAGCTGCAATGTCGACAATGAGGGTTCAAGGAGAACTATTCTGGCTAACGGCGGCGTTTATGAGGGAACTTCTCATGAGCCAGATGAAGATATGGACCTTGAGAGATACTGGATCACATTATGATGGATACCTAATGGTAAAGAAGAATTAATGAAAGGATAACGTATGATAATTACAAACGAATTTCCAGTTTTGGAATATGATGATTGTTCTGCGGAAGTTATTCCACCAGACCATGACTGCAAGGATTTAAAGCTTCCTGAGAAATGTCTTTTTACATTTCTAGGAGACGTGGTTCATGAGTACGCTGAGAGGAATAATGCGGAAGTTGTTGAGGAAATGATAAACGTTTCTCACACAACCAAGATATATGTGGTCCATGGGAAAAAAGAGGATTTCTGCCTTGTGCAGTCACAGATCGGTGCGCCGGCAGCAGTGCAGCTAATGGACGTAGTTGTCAGCTGCGGATGCAAAAAGGTTATTGCAGTTGGCTCCTGTGGCGTACTGGATGAAATCCCTGAGAATGCTTTCCTTGTGCCAACCAGAGCACTTAGGGATGAAGGAACGTCCTATCATTATGTTCCGGCATCAAGATATATCGATCTTGATAGCGAGGCAATAAATGCAATAGAAAAGAGCTTTACTGAGCAGGGACTGCCATTTGTAGCATGTACTACCTGGACTACAGATGCATTCTTTAGAGAGACCAAGGACATGGTAAAGCACAGGCTTGAAGAAGGTTGCTCTGTTGTAGAGATGGAATGCGCAGCCCTTGCTGCCTGTTGTCAAAAGAGAGGTGCCAAGTTTGGACAGTTCCTCTTTACAGCAGATTCACTTGCAAATGTCCATGAGTATGACGAGAGAGATTTCGGTACAAGTTCCCATGAGAAAGCTCTTTTACTGGGGCTTGAGGTTCTGAAGAGATTCTAAGTTGACAGGAAACTGTATAGGTAATATAGTCGAATTAACATAAGATGTGTTAACCATAATATAAAAAAGAGGAAATTTATGTTAAGTGTTGTAAGATAATTCATTGCAATACGGATATACGATATTGCAATGAGCATAAGGATTCAATGAATCAATACTTATGGGTTAGTGGTGAAATCTACTGGCTTATTAGATTACGCTTAATAATATTATGGTAAGAACCGCATTTTATGAGGTTATTGTTTGATGTGTCTGATTTTAGAACCATGATATCTTGGCGTAAGGTATCATGGTTTTTTCGTTTTGGAGAATACAGATGAACACAGAGACACAAATTGAATTTGATAAGATAAAAGAAATATGGGCGGGGCTCACAAGTACAGATTATGCCAAGGAAAAGATACGTGAGACAGAAATTATACTAAGTGAAAGTGCACTTCGAAAGGCACTTCAGGATACGACAGATAGCCGGGCATTTATAGAAAAGCTTGGAAATCCTCCACTTCAGAACGTAACAGAAGTGCGAGAGGTCCTGACTATAGCAGAAAAGGGCAAGTGCCTGACTCCATACCAACTTGAGAGAGTTGAAAAAGCTCTGGTAGCTGTTGAGAGGATGATGGACTATCTGTCACGCGGCAAGCAGTACAATAACAGCCTTGCCTACTATGATGAAAACTTAAATCCTCTAACTGAGCTCAGGGAAGAGATAGTAAGTCAGATCAGAAACGAAGAAGTGGATGACAGGGCGTCAAAAGAGCTGTATGATCTCCGAAACCATATAGCTGCCATGGAAGAAAACATGAAGCAGAAGGCTGATCAGATCATAAGAAAAAATAAGGATTTCATGGCTGATTCATATCATACTGTGAGAAATGGTAGAGTATGCGTTCCTGTAAAGAAAGAATACAAATTCAGGATTCCTGGAAGTGTGATCGATAAATCCTCAACTGGAAACACACTTTTTGTGGAACCTGAGGGGCTTGCAAAGTGTTATGATGAGCTGGAGCTAATGCGTATCGATGAGGAAAATGAAGTATACAGAATCCTTTATACCCTCACAGTCATGGTGGCTGACGATGCCCAGATCATGGAAGAAAACATAAAGATGCTTGAAAAGCTGGACTATATTTTTTCCAAGGGAAAGCTCAGTATCGAGCTGGATTGCGCGGAGCCTTTCATAAATCTGGAAAGGCGTATTAAGCTTGTGAAGGCAAGACACCCTCTGATGGATAAAGAGATTAATGTCCCGCTGGATTTTACTCTTGGAGAGGGAGACGTGCGAGGAATAGTCATCACGGGCCCCAACACAGGCGGAAAGACAGTTGCCATCAAGACTGTAATGCTTAGTTGCTACATGGCACAGTGCGGACTACATGTAGCCTGCAAGGAAGCCGATATCTGCATGAATAGTAATTTTCTTTCTGATATAGGAGATGGCCAGAACTTGTCTGAGAATCTGTCCACATTTTCAGCTCATATTAAAAATGTCCTTGATATACTGAGCCAAATTAATCATGAGAGCCTTGTTATCATGGACGAGCTTGGCTCAGGTACAGACCCTGCGGAGGGCATGGGAATTGCGGTTGCCATACTTGAAGAACTTAAGAAAAGTAATGCCAATTTCCTTGTAACAACCCATTATCCAGAGATCAAGGATTATGCAGCCAGGACAGAGCACATTGAGAACGCGAGAATGGCCTTTGATAAAGAGACTCTTCGTCCGACCTATGAGATGGTCATTGGAGAAGCTGGAAACAGTTGTGCTTTTTACATTGCAGAAAGGCTCGGCATGCCAGCTGAAATGCTGGAAGTTGCAGCAAAGGCCGCTTACGGAGAAGATGCTGCTAAGGACTATGTTTTTGCTATCGGGAATAAACGCAGTAAAAAGACATCTGGAAGCAGGATTGTTAAGACTAAGCAAATTCATTCTACAGCAGAACTGGAGCAGAAATTCAGCATTGGTGATAGCGTAATGATTTATCCTGACAAGAAGATAGGAATTGTTTGTGAGCCAATAAATAAAAAGGGGATTCTTAGAGTACAGCTTCCGAACAAAAAGATTTACATCAACCATAAGCGCGTCAAACTCCATGTGAAAGCAGACCAGCTCTATCCAGAAAACTATGATTTCTCCATAGTTTTTGATACTGTGGCAAATCGCAAGGCAAGGCATGAAATGAGCCGAAAGCTTACGGATAAAGTAATTGTGTATGACGAGGATGACTAACGCAAAAGCAGTAACATAAAAAACAGCTTGGGAAAAAGTAAAATTAGGGTTACTATATAAGTAACAAAGAAAGCAAAGGTGCTTGAACAGGGCATCTTTGCTTATTTTTTTGGAGGAGGTATGGAATGGTTACATTAAATGATTATCTATACAACGGGGACACTGTGCTCAAGATATTGCAGATGTATTCCAGGGATCTAAAAGAATCCTCGATTAAGACTGGCAATACAGTAGATATGTTCCATAGCAATTTCCTTTTGCGAATGGAGGAGTTACTGGTTCATAATGACTTCCTCACATCCCAGTCTCAGAGAATTCGCGAACTTTACAAGTACATGACAAGACAATATCCTCAGCTGGCCTTTACCTTCAAGGGACGAATTAAATCGCTTATCAGAGCTGAAGAGAAATTTAACGCCTATATCGTAGAGACTGTCTACAATTACTACAAGGAACATGGCTCTTTTCCTGAGGCAAATGAAGTGAAGAGTAAAATAGAGCATTTCAGGGATCTCATCGCCTATAGAATTGTAATATCCATGCCAAGGTGCCACGTAAGTGACCCAAAAGAGCGTCAGGAGATTGAGCTTAAGTACCTCTATGAAATAGCAAATATGCTGCCGGACTTCTTGGAGCAAAGAGGCTTTAGTCCAGAAATGTCCTCCATAAACAGTTCATCAACCTCAGAAAGGTTAAGCGAATCAGTAAGACCATATTTTAAGGACTACATCAGTAACCCAAGTCCTTATGGCTATGAGTCTCTTCACATAACTCTTTATGACAACGAATCCAGAAGCTATGTCGAGGTTCAGCTCCGCACAAAAGACATGGATGACTACGCAGAGATAGGCCCAGCCAATCATCTTGGCTATGAAAAGAGACAGCAAAAAGAGCGCGCAAAGAGAAACAAGATTCCTCAGGGAGAATGCATCTTTTTTGATGAAGCCTTTGAAAGAGGAATGCTACTTCAGCAGCTGGAGCTGTCTAAGATAGATGTAAACATGTTCGGAGCAATCAATAACAGCCTCATAAATGATGGCTGCGGACTATATAGAGGAAGGCTCATTCTGCCATTTGAGCACCTGTCCAGATTCCAGAACGATGTAATAGACTAGAAAAGAGGTATTAGGGTAAACTTTATTATAATTATTCTATCTATTTGAATACCTATAGGGCGCTGATATTATTGAAAATGTAAAAGCGCTTTGAACAGACAACATGAACAGACACAAGAGAGGGTATGAAAATGAATAGAGATATTTTTATCAGAAATTTGACAAAAGAAAAGATAGAGATGAGCCCAAAGGGCAGAAAAGCAAGTGAGGTAACACCTGAGGAATTCGAGCAGTGCTACGAGAACTTTTTTGACATGATCTTCGAAATATCTCCTTGTTCCCGAGAAGCTCTATGAGTATGCTAAAAAGAGAAACATCGAGATTCCTGTGCATGGCATACTACAAGGAAATTGTGAGAATATTACGCCCCTACTAAGAGTGCACAGAATGTCGGGTGCACCTTTTAGCAGATAGATATACTGATAGTACAGTGAAGGAAAGGAGTGAACGTGATGCAAGGTTGGATCGAAGGCTTCCAGGAATCCATCGACTTCATAGAAGAGAATTTGACGGATGAGCTGGATATTGAGGTCATAGCCAGTAAGGCGGCTTTATCGCCGTTCTACTATCAGCGCATTTTTGGAGCACTTTGTGGTGTGACTGTCGGAGAATACATCAGGGCGCGCAGAATGACTCTGGCAGCACAGGAACTTAGTAGGCAGGACGTTAAGGTAATCGATGTGGCCGTTAAATATGGCTACGATTCACCGGATAGTTTTACCAAGGCTTTCCAGAAGTTCCATGGAATTACGCCTATTCAGGCCAAGGAGCCTGGGGCGCCGCTTCGCTCTTTTGCACCGCTGCATATTAAAATCACGATGGAGGGTGGTACTATGTTGGATTATCGTATTGTTAAGAAGGCACCGTTTACAATTGTTGGAGTTAAGAGACCTTTTAACTCAGATACAAGCTATCAGGAGATTCCTAAGTTCTGGGATGAACTGCTTGCTCAGGGTGAGAAGCGCCCTATTATGGGAACCTTTGGCGTATGCCTTGATATGAAAGGAAAAGAGTTTGACTATTGGATCGCAGATCTGTACTTCCCATGGGAGAAGATTCCTGAAGGATGCGAGACAAGAATGATTCCTGAGAGCGAGTGGGCAGAGTTTCCATGCACAATGAAAACACTACAGGATACTAACACCAAGATATGGTCAGAGTGGCTTCCAACGCTTAAGGGATACTCACTTGCAGGAGAGTATGATATTGAAGTTTATCTTCCACCACAGGAAGGTTCATCCGAAATGTCAGTATACATCTGGGTTCCTCTTAAGAAAGATTGAGAAATATAGACTTCTACTGCTCCTTTGGATTTGGTAGAATGGTAAACATGACTAACTAAAGGAGCAGACATAATGACAGACGAAAGAATTAGTGAACTTAGAAAAGAGTGGGAAGCAGAGGAGAAAATAGCTCATATCCACGGCTGGGATTTCTCTCACATCCACGACAGATATGAGGAAGAGGACGATCTTCCATGGGATTACAAGAAGATCATTGATGAGTATCTTCTTCCAGATATGAAGCTTATGGACTTTGATACTGGCGGCGGAGAGTTCCTTTTGTCTTTGGAACATCCTTATCAGAATACTGCAGCTACAGAAGGCTATCCACCAAACGTGGAGCTTTGCAAGGAGACACTTGCACCTCTTGGAATTGACTTTAGAGCTTGTGATGACGAGTCAAATATTCCTTTTGACGACAGCTCTTTTGACATGATGATAAACAGACACGGAAGCTTTGACCCTGTGGAAGCACACAGACTTCTTAAGCCGGAAGGCCTTTTCATAACACAGCAGGTTGGCTCTAAAAATGACAGAGACCTTGTAGAGATGGTCCTTCTTGACGAGCCTATGCCTTTCCCTGATCTTGAATTATCTATTCAGAGACAGAAATTTGAAGAGGCTGGATTTGAGATTATCCGTGCAGAAGAGGTATTCAGACCTATCAGATTCTTTGATATTGGAGCGTTTGTGTGGTTTGCTCATATCATCGAGTGGGAATTCCCAGGATTTTCTGTAGATAAGTGCTTTGATAAGCTCCTTGCGATGCAGGAGATTATCGATAGAGACGGTAAGGTAGAAGGAACTATCCACAGATATCTCATAGTTGCTAAGAAAAAGTAATGGTGACAAGCGGTAAGTTAAGAGCTTATCGCTTTTTCTATGGGTAAAATATTAGAAAAAGTTAATAAAGCGAAGCGCTTGATTACTATAAAAATATACTCAATTATGTTAAAATAATTGATGCAAAATAGTAAGTGAGCGTGATGCGTAATACAATTATAGCAAGGAGGGCGAGAATGACTATTACAAAGAATCTTAATGGCGACCAGCTTGAAATTGCACTTGAAGGAAGACTTGATACTATGACAGCACCTGATCTGGAGCAGGAGATAAGGACCAGCCTTGATAACGTTAAGGACCTGGTTGTAGATATGAAAAATCTTGAGTATGTTTCATCAGCTGGCCTTAGAACACTTCTTATAGCCAAGAAGACGTTGCACAATAAAGGAAATGTTAAGATCATTAACGCCAACGATATTGTAAAAGAGGTATTTGAGGTTACAGGTTTTGATAACTTGCTGGATATCGAGTGACGTGCGTAGGAGGTGCCTTATATGAAGTCAGATGTTGTTACAATTGATAATAAAGGAACTGGTTTTAAAGAGGCAGTTGAGGCCACCAAGAAAGTTGCTGATTTCAACGGGCTTGATGCTAAGGATTCCTTGAAACTTCAGCTGTGCGCTGAGGAAATGCTGAGCATGGCCCGCAGTATAACCGGCGAGATCAAGGCATCATTCTGGGTTGAGTGCGAGGATGCCAGGTATGACCTCAAGATGACTACTCAGACTGTAATGGATAAGGAAAAGAGACACCTTCTTCTTTCATCCGCATCTTCCAAGAAAAATGAGGCAGCAACAACCTTCCTAGGAATGCTGCGAGATGCTTTTGAGGAAGCAATGCTCTCCGATAGCGACAAGACCTATTATGAACTTCCTGATGATGTAGCTTCTGATGTGGTTGGAAGATATATCGAAGATCCTGAGTGGGATCACTACGAGCAGTCAGTCCTTAGGAAAATTGCCGATGATATTAAGATTTCTATCAAGGGCGGCGTTGTAGAGATGACTGTTACCAAGAATCTGTGAAAAAAGCTAAGTATATATGATATTTCCAGGACGGCATGAGTGGATGTCGTCCTGTTTTTTTGCAAAAAAATATTAGCTTTTTCCTATACTCGCAACAATTAGGTAGAGGTTATTTCGCGAATCCATTACTATGGTATTTAGGAGGGTAAACGTATGGAAGAAGGCAAAAAACTGATAGTTAAGAAACTGCGACCATATCTGTATCTTTTGGATGAAAACCACGAGTGCACAGGTTTTCTTGTTATTGGGGAAAAGAAAGCATGTCTTATCGACACAATGATGGGTTATCATGATTATAAGAAAGTAATCGCAGATATTACTGACAAGCCTGTCATAGTTATCAACACGCATGGTCATCCGGACCATATCTATGGAAATGTCTATTTTGACGAGGCTTATATTAATCCAAAAGATATTCCGCTTACCAAAGAATTTATTGAGAATCCTGAGTTTGCCGCAGAATGTCAGAAAAGAGGAGCATCAATGCCTCCTTTTAAAGAGATTAAGGGCGGCGATGTTGTGGACCTTGGGGGTAAAACGCTTGAAGTATATGACATTCCAGGACACACACCAGGCGGAATCCTGCTACTTCTCAAGGAAGATAGAATTCTTTTTACAGGAGATGCGATCAATCATCACCTATGGCTTCAGGTTCCGCACTCTATCACTTACAGAGAGTGCGTTAAGGCAATTGATGATGTTCTCTTTTTGGAAAAAGAGGCAGATTACATCCTTCACGGACACGCCAGAGATTTTGATGATATCTCACTTATGCGCTGTGTAAGAGATGGAATTCAAGAAATTGTCGATGGCAAGACACTGGACGATAAGCCTTATGAGTGGTTTGGCGGTGTCTGCAAGCAGCATCCATTCAAAGTTTTGGAAGATAGACAGTACCAGCAGGACGATCATGTGATAGTATATATTGACGGGAATATCTGAGAAAGGAGCGGGGGAATTATGGGAGAGAGTCTTTTTCCGCTTGTGACTAAGCATTTTTTAATATCACCAGGCAATGAGAAAAATGTCCTGGAAGATGAGTGGAGTGTTTCTCTTAACAATGGTGATCAGACCAAAGTAGGAAGCATCCATTTTGAAGATGGTGTTCTTCATGGGGAGGTCAGAATGGCAGCTGACCTAAATCCTGAATACGAGAAGTCCAAATACATTCAGGAACTGTTTTATTCAATGGCCAGATTTGTTTTCCAGTTTAAGGAAATCAGAGAAATCAGCACCCATTGCAGACATGAGAATGATCACAGAGTTAGAGGTCTTGAGAAAGCCGGATATGTTTATCGCGAGAACAAGGACGGCTCTGATTATTATTCCATGAAGAAGCAAAAGACATCCTGGACAGGTTTGTATGTAATGATCGGCCTTATTGCGGGCTTTGTCATTGGACTTACAATTTCCAATCTGTTCATGGGAACAATCATTGGCGTTTTATCAGGCGCTATTATCGGATATCTTCTTGATAAAAGAGAAGCCGACAACGAGAAGTAATACAAATTAAAATATAAAAACTACAAGGAAGAACTATGGAAGAAAAGATTACACTTACAATACCTAAAAAGAAAAACATCGCACTTATAGCGCACGATGGCAAAAAGGCAGAGCTTATCAGATGGTGCAAGGAGAATTCAGAAATCCTTAAAAAGCACTTCCTGTGCGGAACAGGAACAACAGCAAGAATGATCGCTGATGCTACAGATCTGCCAGTTAGAGGCTATAACTCAGGCCCACTTGGTGGTGACCAGCAGATTGGTGCCAAGATTGTAGAGGGCAAGATTGATTTTGTTATTTTCTTTTCAGATCCTCTTACAGCAGCACCACACGATCCTGATGTTAAGGCTCTTATGAGAATTGCACAGGTTTATGACATTCCATTTGCCAACAACAAAGCAACAGCAGACTTTCTTATCAACTCTTCACTTATGGAAGAAGAGTACAATCACGACGTTATTAATTTCCAGCAGAACATTGAGCACAGAGCAGAGACTCTGCCTAACAAATAATAAAAGAGGATTATTATGAGTGTTTTACAATACACAGAGGTAAGTTCATTAGCTTCAGATAAGATTCACGTCCTTGGCAGAATGGGACGTCAGCGTCAGCCACTTCCTATCTTTTTCAACGGAGGAGGTGTTGAGGTAGTTGTTACTGGTTCTGAGTTTTGGATCGATGTTGAGACAGATTCAGATTTCCATGAGATGTGGATAGCTCTTGAGATAAACGGGGCCTTTATATCAAGACAGATGCTTCTTCCAGGAGAGCACAGTCTGTGCCTTTTCAGGAGCATGGATCCAACAGTAGCAAAAAGAGTTAGATTCTACAGAGAACTTCAGGCCATGGGAGATGACGTTAAGGTTAAGCTCCTTATTAAAGGCTTTAAGCATGATGGCGAGTTCCAGAGCGTTCCTAAATATGAGAGAAAGCTCGAGTTTATTGGAGACAGTATAACTTCCGGAGAAGGAAGCTACGGTGCATTTGACGATGTAGACTGGATTCCAATGTACATGAGCGCTTCTGCTAACTATGCGACCATGACATCCAAGGCACTTAACGCTGATTACCATCTTATTTCTCAGGGTGGCTGGGGAGTATTCACCGGATGGGATAATGACGTAAGACATAACCTTCCTTCTGTGTACGAGAAGGTGTGCGGACTTGCTCCAGGAGAGATGAATAAAGAACTTGGTGCTGCAGAGGAATATGATTTTGCAAGCTGGCAGCCAGATGCTATCATCGTTAATCTTGGAACTAATGATGTTACTTCTTTTAACCAGCCAGAGTTCGTTAACCCTGATGATGGTAAGACTTACAAGATGAGACTGAACAGCGACGGCACAAGGAACAGAGAGGATGAGCTCAAGATTGTTGATGCCATCGTGGGCTTCCTTACTATGCTGAGAAAGCATAATCCAAATGCACAGATTGTATGGTGCTATGGAATGCTGGGTTCAGATCTTAATCTTGTGATAACTGAAGGCATCAATAAATACAAAGAAAAAGCCGGAGATGAGAAAATCTCATTCTTCCAGCTTCCAGATACTACTATGGACACTTATGGTTCACATATGCATCCTGGTGTTAAATCTCATCAGAATGCATCCAAGGAGCTTGTGCATTATCTAAGAATTAAGCTCGGCTGGGCCGACTGACAATCAAAAACAAAGAGTGTAGGGCAATACTCACGTATTTGCCTTATGCTCTTTTTTCATTTCATACATACGTTGGTCGGCAGTTTCGATAAGTGTGGATAGATAAGTGGTCTCTGAGTATAGTGCATAACCGATAGATGCACGAACTGAGAGGTTGATGCCATCAATATTTCTGGGAGCATCAACAGCCTTGAGGATTTTCTTTTGCATCTCCTCAGCTTCTGAAGGGTCATTTATCTGATGGAGCAGTACGAATTCGTCGCCTCCATATCTGAACAGAACGCAGTTCTCTGCAGCCACGAGAGTCAGGCTCTTGCACAGTGACTGGAGTACAAGGTTACCATACTCATGACCGTGATCATCATTTATTCTCTTGAAATCATCAAGATCCATCATGTATAGTGCAAAGTCAGTTTTGTCTTTCTGATACTGCTCCTCGTATTTTTTGGCAATCTCGCCATAGGCTCTTCTGTTGAATACACCAGTTAATTCGTCGGTCTGAGACAGTACAGACAGACGATCTTTTTCTGCCATGTCATCTGTGACATCTACAAAAGAACCTACAAGGCCAACAATCTCGCCATTGACTCTAAGGGGAGATTTGGAAGCACGGATATTGCGAACTCGTCCTTGAACTATGCACTGACCAGGAACATCTTTTACCACTTCTCCATTATGGATAACTCTGTACTCAACAGCTCTGTAGGGCTCAGGGTCGATGTGCCAGCCCATGTCCTCGTCTGTCTTTCCAATGATATCTTCCACTGAATTAAAGCCATAGTAATCCAAAAACATCTGATTCGCTCCAAGGAATCGTCTGTCCTTATCTTTCCAAAATACTCCAACGGGTATAATGGACAATATGTTGTTTAGAATATCAGAATTATTCAGGTCCATATTTTTCCTTTAATGGGCAAAATCCTCTATTTAAATGTTATCATAATTACGTTATATAAATGTTTTTATAATATTAAAATATGATTAACTTTTGGCAAACACCATCATAAAAATCCACAACAACAGTTTGGAATAATCGGATAAATTGCCATATATTTAGCTGGCAAGATTTGTGGTAAAATAGCTGATAGGTAGGTTTAATAACATATTATTGCGCACAACTGATGACTGATTGTCGTTCAGTTGTTTTTTGCGTGATTCGGAGGGCAAGCGATGGACAATTCTTTTCCAGAGATTAAAACCTTTTTTGGCTTTGGATGTATGAGACTTCCAATGATCGGATCAGAGGTAGACATTGAGCAGTTCAAGGATATGGTTGATTACTTCATTGATAATGGCTTCAACTATTTTGATACAGCTCACGGATACATCGATGGCAAGTCAGAGAAGGCTATCAAGGTAGCTATTTCAGATAGATATCCAAGAGAGAAATTTCTTTTAACAAACAAATTATCAGATTCCTATTTCCACAAGGAAGAGGATATAAGACCATTCTTCCAGAGCCAGCTTGAGGCTTGTGGAGTTGAGTACTTTGATTTCTATCTCATGCACGCTCAGAATGCTAGAAATTTTGAGCAGTACAAAGAGTGCAGAGCATACGAGACAGCCTTTGAGCTCAAGAAGGAAGGCAAGATCAAGCATGTTGGTCTTTCTTTCCATGACAGTGCTGAGGTTCTTGATAAGATCCTTACTACATATCCTGATGTTGAGATCGTTCAGATCCAGTTCAACTATCTGGACTACGAGGACCCTGGAGTGCAGAGCCGCAAGTGTTATGAGGTTTGTCGTAAGCATGGCAAGCCAATGATCGTCATGGAGCCTGTTAAGGGTGGAACCCTTGTAAATCTTCCAGATGAGGCACAGAAGGTATTTGACGACTTGGGCGGCGATCTTTCTAACGCCGGCTACGCAATCAAATTTGCAGCAAGCCAGGAGGGCATCAGAATAGTTCTGTCCGGAATGAGTGATATGGCGCAGATGAAGGATAATGTTTCTTTCATGAAGGATTTCAAGCCACTAACCGAGCAGGAATTTACGGCCATTGACAAGGTGGTTTCAATAGTCAAGGAAGTTAAGGCAGTTCCATGTACTTCTTGCCACTATTGCGTTGAGCAGAGCCATTGCCCTATGAATATTAAGATTCCTGAGATTTTCAAGGCATATAATATGTACAAGGCATTTAAGGACAATAGTCAGAAATGGCATTATAATGCATTCATTACATCCGGTGACCATGGAAAGGCTAGCGCCTGCATAGAGTGCGGAGCGTGTGAGGGTGTTTGCCCACAGCATATTGAGATCAGAAACTTCCTCAAGGAAGTGGCCAAAGAGCTTGAGTAATGCTGATATCAGCAAATAGAATATGAACCCTAAGGCGGTATTATTGCAAAGCAATAGTATCGTCTTTTTTGTGTATAATTGAAATAGCGTTATATGAGTATGCACATAAATAATAGTAAAAATTTAGTAAAAAAATGAATTCTATTGTAAAACCAAATATATTATCATTGTTTTGAAAGAAACAGGCATTAACTAATGCAAGGCGAGGAGAAATGAAAAAGAGATTTTTAAGTAAGAAATTATCAGCAGGTCTTTTGACAGGAATCATGATCTGCAGTCAGCTTGTAGGATGCGGAAGTGGCGCAACGAGCTCAGAGGTTTCTGGTGGCAAAGAGCAGGTTGTTGAAGCTGCAGAAGCTACATCACAGGCGGATGAGTCAGATGAGACTGGTGCAGGAGAAACAAGTACAAATATAGAGGAAATGGTAGCAAATATGGATATTTCGAGAACAATCAAGCTTGATACCAGTGATATTCAGACCTTTAATGATACAAATGGAGATGGATACGGCGAATTTCAGGGCTTTGGAACAAGCCTTTGCTGGTGGGCAAATAGGTGTGGATACAGTGAGAAGCTGACAGCAGACTCTGCAGAGGCTTTCTACAATAAGGAAACAGGCCTAGGAATGACAATCGGCCGTTACAACGTAGGCGGCGGAGATAATGTTACTAGCAAGGATGTTACAGCTCAGATGAAGGAAGAAAGTCCATTTCTTCACAAGGAACACATCAGAAGATCAGATTCTGTAGTGCCTGGCTATGCGACAGATGTAACTAAGATTGATTTATCCAAGAATAATAAGGAATACTACGAGACTAATTTTGCCAGAGCAGATTTCGACTGCGGATTTGCCTGGAACTACGACTGGGAAGCTGACAAGAACCAGATGAATATCCTAATGGCTGCAGCTAAGGCAGCTGGCGATGAGTTCATTGGTGAAGCATTTTCCAACTCACCACCATATTTCATGACAGTATCCGGCTGTACTTCCGGAGGAGAGGATCCTTCAGTAGATAACTTAAGGGAAGATTCCTACACAGCTTTTGCCTGCTACATGGCAGATGTTATCGAGCACTGGGCAAAAGAGGGAGTGATAAACTTCCAGAGCGTTGATCCAATGAACGAGCCTGCTACGAGCTACTGGAAGATGTGGAGCGACAAGCAGGAAGGTTGCCACTTTAGTCAGGGCGAGTCACAGTCAAGGATTCTCGTGGAGCTTAACAAAGAGCTTCAGAATAAGGGAATAGACATTATCATCTGCGCTTCTGATGAGACCAGCATCGAGGCAGCAATTATGTCTTATAAGCAGCTCACACCTGAGGCAAAAGAGGTAGTGACAAGAATTGATACTCACTCCTATCAGGGAACACAGCGCAGTATGCTTCGCTCTACAGCTCAGGAAGCAGGCGTTAACCTCTGGATGAGTGAGGTTGATGGAACTTATTCTATTGGAAAAAAGAATACTGGAATGAGCGCGGCTCTTGGCTTTACAGAAGCTATCATGACAGACCTTAACGGCCTTATGCCAAGCGCATGGATCATGTGGGATGCAGTTGATCTTCACGTTGATTCCAACAATAAGTTCGACACCTGCACAAGAGCAGAGGCAGATAAGATCATAGAAGAGGGAACTCCTTTCTGGGGAATTGCTATTGCAGACCACGATACAGGAGAGCTCCTTCTTAGCAAAAAATATTATGCTTTCGGACAGTTCTCAAGATATATCCGCCCAGGTTACACACTTGTAGGCTCTTCAGACTGCACAGTTGCTGCTGTAAACAAGGCTGATAACAGCATCGTAATAGTGGCACTTAACACCAATTCAGATGACCTTAAGTGGGAATTTGATCTGTCCAAATTTGAAGTTGGAAGCGGTGAGATAACAGTTATCAGAACCAGTCAGGACGAGAACTGGGCAGATGTTACTGAGTCTTGTGGAATTACAATGGAAGGTAATAAATTCACAAGCTTTATGAAGGGAAGTTCAATCACTACATTTATTATCAAGTGATTTAGGGGGATACATGGCGACACTTAAAGAAATTGCGGCTGAGAGCGGCTTTTCCATAGCGACGGTTTCAAGAGTTCTCAATGAGGATGATACCTTAAACGTACCAGAGTCAACGAGAGAGCTCATAATAGAGACCGCCGGACGTCTTAACTACAAGACCAAAACTGAGAGAAAGAAATATGAAGCTGCCAAAAAGAAGGGGCTTCATAAGCTCTCAAGGGTTGGAATTGTGGAGATGCTCAGTGTTGGAGAGCAGATAGAGGATGCCTACTATATGTATCTTAAGAACAATGTTGAGAAGGTATGTATGGAGGAAGAGATCGAGGCTGTTCCCATGCAGTTTGATCAGGAGCTTTCTGAATACAGGAACATGGGAAGACCAGTAGATGGAATAATCGCCATAGGACAGTTCTCAGAAGAGCGAATTGCTGCCATGAAAAAAAGAACTGAGAAGATCGTATTCGTTGATTCTTCCCCAGATGAGCAGAAATTCTGCAGTATCAAGACTAATTATGAAACAGGAGTAAGACAGGGAGTCGATTATCTGGTACGAGCTGGTCACGCTAACATTGCTTTTGTAGGACCAGAAAATTCCAAGGATTCAAGGGCAATCTCAGCTCCTGAGGACAGACGTAGAATCTTTAAGACTATTACCAAGGAATATCAGGGCAAGGTTCATCCCGAGACTATCGATGTAACTGGTACAGCAAGAGATGCTACAGACAAGATAGTTAAGTTTATTGTAGGAGATAATAATTTAAGACCAGAGGAAGAGAAGGTTACAGCTCTTTTCACATACAATGAAGCTACAGCTCTCGGAGCTATCAAGGCTGTTCAGAATGCAGGGTTAAGGGTTCCGGAAGATATCAGCGTTCTTGGTTATAATGACACGGTCCTTGCGTCATACATGCAGCCACCAATAACAAGTATCCATATCTACATGGACGAGATGGCAAGAGCTGCAGTTGAAGCGCTCACCAAGCTTATAAATGGCTATGTCAATGTACCATTTACGACACTGATACCTACTACACTTATGGAAAGAGGCAGTATCAGGAAAAACAGGCCAAATCAGGCCTGAATATTAACATACGTAGACGAGGAAGCATTCATCCAAAGGATGGGTGCTTCTTTTTGTGGAAATCTACGAAATATATTGAAATAAATATACTAAAAATGTGTAAAATTTTTGAAGTAAAATTTTAGTGCTGACTTGAAATTTTAAATTCCAGTGAAACAGTAAATTCCATCGACTTTTAAAATTCTGTGATTTTTTAAAGTTTTATAGGGCTTAATCTTGACGTTGCTGATATAATTAAGCCAACTTTCCATAAAATATCTGAATTC